>NZ_SNVV01000003.1 GCF_004361735.1 Azoarcus indigens
TCAAGGTCATCAAGCGCATGGCCTACGGATTCCGCGACTCAGCCTATTTCTTCCTGAAGATCAAGGCCGCCTTCCCCGGAAAGGCGCGATGAACCCCTTTTTTTGCCTTGCTGTCCTGAATCAGCTTGCCGCCGACAGTTCCGCGAGCAGGATGATCTGCGCGGCACGGCGCGTGCCCCGCGGCGTCTTCCGGCGGTAGCTGCCGTCTGGCTGCATCTCCCAAGCCTGGCAATTGTCACCCAGATAGGGGCGCAGGCCTTCCTTCATCACCCGTCGCTTCAGGCGGGGATCCAGTACCGGGAAGGCAATCTCGATGCGGCGGAAGAAGTTGCGGTCCATCCAGTCGGCACTGGAGAGGTAGATCACGTCCTCGCCGTCTGCATGGAAGTGGAAGATGCGGTGGTGCTCCAGGAAGCGGCCGATGACCGACCGTACCCGGATGTTCTCGGACAGGCCCGGCACGCCGGGGCGCAGGGCGCAGGGGCCGCGGACGATGAGGTCGATCTCCACTCCTGCCTGCGAGGCTCCGTACAGCGCCTCTATCGTCTCTGGCTCAAGCAGCGCGTTCATCTTGGCGATGATGCGGCCTTTGCGCCCGGCGGCGGCAATCTCCGTTTCCCGCTGGATGGCAGCCACCACATTGGGCTGCAGCGAGAAGGGTGCTTGCCACAGGTGACGCAGCGCCGACGCCTTGCCCAGGCCGGTGAGCTGCTTGAACAGTTCGGCGACGTCCTCGCCGATATCTTCGTTGCAGGTGAGCAGGCCGAAGTCGGTATAGAAGCGGGTGGTGCGCGGGTGGTAGTTGCCGGTGCCCAGATGAACGTAGCGTCGCAGGCCGCTTTCCTCGCGGCGCACCAGCATCAGCAGCTTGGCGTGGGTCTTGTAGCCGAACACGCCATAGACCACGTGCACACCGACCTCTTCCAGGCGGTTGGCCCAGGAGATGTTCGCTTCCTCGTCGAAGCGGGCCATCAGTTCCAGCACAACGGTGACTTCCTTGCCCTTTTGCGCGGCGCGCACTAGGTGCTCCATCAGCACCGAATCCGTCCCGGTGCGGTACACCGTCATCTTGATGGCCACAACCTGGGGGTCGTCCGCGGCCGCGCGCAGCAGGTCGATGACCGGCGCGAAGCTCTGGAAGGGGTGGTGCAGCAGGATGTCCTGGCTGCGGATGGCGGCGAAGATCTCGCGGCGCTTGTCCAGCGCGCGCGGCAGACCGGGGAGGAAGGGCGGGTACTTGAGGTCAGGCCTGTCTACCCAGTCGGGTACTTGCATCAGCCGTACCAGGTTGACGATGCCCGGGGTGCGATAGAGATCGTCGCGGCCGAGGCGGAAATGCTGCAGCAGGAAATCAGCCATTTCCTCGGAGCAGTTGTCGGCCACCTCCAGGCGCACCGCGTCGCCGTAATGGCGCTGTTGCAACTCGCCCTTCAGCGTGGCGCGCAAGTCCTTCACTTCTTCCTCGTCGACGAAGAGGTCGGAATTGCGGGTGACACGGAACTGGTAGCAGCCGAGTACGTTCATGCCGCTGAACAGGGCGCCGACCTGGTCGTGCAGGACCGAGGACAGGAAGACGAAGGTGTATTCCGCCTCGCAGATGTCGGACGGCAGGCGGATGACGCGGGGCAGGGCACGCGGCGCCTGCACGATGGCCGCCCCGGAGTCGCGGCCGAAGGCATCGCGGCCCTCCAGTTCGACGGCGAAATTCAGACTCTTGTTGAGCACGCGGGGGAAGGGGTGCGCCGGGTCTAGGCCGATAGGTGTCAGTACCGGCATCACCTCGCGCTGGAAGTAATCGGCGATCCAGGCTCGCTGTGCTTCACTCCACTGCCGACGCCGCAGGAATACCACGCCCTCGGCCTGCAATGCGGGGAGGATGTCGTCGTTCAGCAGGGAATACTGCTCGGCGATCAGTTTATGCACCTCGGTGCTCAGCCGGGCGAGCAGGTCGGCGGGCGACAGACCGTCATTGCCGGAGGCGCCGCTGAGCAGGCGGATCTGTTCCTTGATGCCGGAAACGCGGATCTCGAAGAACTCGTCCAGGTTGCTGGAGACGATGCAGAGGAAGCGCAGGCGCTCCAGCAGCGGGACGCCTTTGTCGGCTGCCTGGGCCAGTACCCTGCGCTGGAACTGCAGCAGGGAAAGTTCGCGATTGATGAAGTGCTCGGTTGGAAAACGCTTGAGGTTGAGCGGTCTGTTCATGAGGCGTCCGGGACGGGAAAGTCGCCGCCGATTATGTGACATTTCCTTTGCATTTAGATGACAGCGACGGCGCCCGGAAAGGCGGCTGGCAGCGCCGGCCGCAGTGCTAGAATCGGCCCTCCTGCGAACATCGCAAGCCAAAGTCCGACACGATGCAAGAATTGATCGCCGCCATCGATCTGGGTTCAAACAGCTTCCGGCTTCAGGTGGGGCGTATCGTCAATAACCAGATCTATCCGCTGGATGGTCTGAAGGAGCCGGTGCGGCTCGCTGCCGGTCTGTCCCCCGAAAAGTGGCTGGACATGGCCGCCCAGCAGCGGGGCGTCGCCGCGCTGCAGCGCTTCCATGAACGCCTGGCCGGCTTCTCTGCCGGCGCGGTGCGGGCGGTGGCGACGAACACCTTGCGGGTGGCGAAGAACGCGCCGGATTTCCTCATCCGGGCAGAGGCCGCGCTGGGGTTCCCGATCGAGGTCATCGCCGGCCGGGAGGAAGCACGGCTGATCTATGTTGGCGTGGCCCACACCCTGCCGGACCCGCACCGCCAGCAACTGGTGGTGGACATCGGCGGCGGTTCCACCGAGTTCATCATCGGCAAGAGCTTCGAGCCGCTGATGCTGGAGTCGCTGTACATGGGCTGCGTGGGCTACAGCCTCAGCTATTTCCCCGACGGCCGGGTAGAGAAGCGCGGCATGAAGGAGGCGGAGCTGGCTGCTCGCCGCGAGCTGCAGGCCATTGCCCATGCCTACCGGGAGGTCGGCTGGGAACTGGCGGTTGGTTCCAGCGGCTCGGCGAAGGCGCTCGCGGAGATACTGGAGCAGAATGGCCTTTCCAACGGCGGAATTACCCGCGACGGCCTGGAGAAGCTCAAGACGCTATTGCTGCGTGCCGGCAACATCAATGCCCTTGAACTAAGCGGCTTGAAGGGTGACCGTCTGCCTGTGCTGCTCGGCGGGCTGGCGATCATGAGCGCGGTGTTCAAGGAGTTCGGCCTGGACCGTATGGTGTTCTCCGAGGGGGCACTGCGCCTGGGCGTGCTCTACGACCTGCTGGGCCGCTATCACCATGCCGATCTGCGGGACGCAACCGTCAACGCCTTCACCTCCCGCTACCGGGTGGACATGCGGCAGGCCGAGCAGGTGGCGGACACCGCCTGCTATTTCCTCGAGCAACTGGATCCGCAAGCCGCCGAGCCGGATCATCTGGATCGCCGATTCCTGCGCTGGGCTGCGTTGTTGCACGAAATCGGCATCTCGGTGGCCCACTCCAGCTATCACAAGCACAGCGCCTACATCCTGGCGAATGCGGACATGCCCGGATTCTCCCGCATGGACCAGGGCCGGCTGGCGCGCATCGTGCTCGCCCATCGCGGCAAGCTGGAGCGGGTGGCTGCCATTGATCCCGGCAGTTCCGACTGGCTGCTGATCGCCTGCCTGCGGTTGGCAGTGGTGATCCACCGCGCGCGGGACAAGCGCGGGCTGCCGCCCGTGAAGATTGCACGGGAAGGTCGCGGTTTCTCGGTGAACACCGCAGCCGGATGGCTGCAGAAGCTGCCACTCACTGCGGCTGCGCTGGAAGAGGAGCAGCGCCAGTGGCTATCGGTAGGCCGTGGGCTGTTCATCCGTTCGGCCGCTGTCCGGCCGGCAGCGGCTGCCTGAGTCGATCTGCGCTCTCCATGGCGCCACACCTTGCTGCCGCCAGCATTCGAGCGGCGGGCATGCGGCTGGAACTGGCGGGGGACTGGTCGCTGAACAGCCTCGGCCGGGATATAGACCAGATCCGCCGTACCTTGGCGCAGGCCTCGCCCAGTACGGAATGGAATTTGAGCGCCGTCGCCCGGCTGGATAGCTTCGGCGCCATCCTGATCTGGCGCGCCTGGGGAGAGTGCTGGCCGGCGAACGTTTCTCTCCAGCCGGAGCACCGCCGCATCATCGAGCGGGCTGCCGCGATACCGGCGGGCGCCTTGCCGAAAACGGCCGCTTTCAGTCCCCGGGCGGCGGTGGCCTCTCTTGGCGATGCGCTGCTGGGCTTCGTCGATCATGCGCTGCATTTCGTCGCCCTGCTGGGGCAATTGTTCCTCGACTGCATTCACTTGCTGCGGCATCCGCGCCAGTTTCCGCTGGCAGAGGTGTCGGCCAGTGTCTACAAGGTCGGTGTGAAGGCGATGCCGGTGGCGGCGATGGTCGGCTTCCTGATCGGCGTGGTGTTGTCCTATCTCTCTTCATTGCAACTGAAGACCTTCGGCGCGGACATTTTCATCATCAACATTCTCGGCCTGGGAATCATCCGCGAGTTGGGGCCGGTCCTGGTGTCCGTGCTGGTGGCCGGCCGTTCGGGCTCGGCGATGACGGCGCAGTTGGGCGTGATGCGGGTCACCGAGGAAATCGATGCGCTGGCGGCCCTGGGCGTCTCCCGCAGCCAGCGATTGGTGCTGCCCAAAGTCTTCGCGCTGATGCTGGCCATGCCGCTGCTGGTGCTGTGGACCTCTGCGGTGGCGCTGCTGGGCGGGGCCCTATCCGCCTGGGTGGAGCTGGGCATCGCGCCGTCGTTCTTCCTGGAGACGCTACCGCGGGTGGTACCCATTGCCAATCTCTACATCGGTTTGCTGAAGGGGATGGCGTTCGGATTGCTGATCGCGCTGGTGGCCTGCCATTTCGGCCTGCGTGTGCAGCCGAATACCGAGAGTTTGTCGGCCAGCACCACCGCCTCGGTGGTGTCGGCCATCACCATCGTCATCCTCGCGGATGCGGCCTTCGCCATTGCCACCCGCACTGTGGGAGTGGTGGCGTGAACACGCCGGTGATCGAGTTGCAGGGCATACGCACCCGTTTTCGGGATCAGCTGATACACGATGGCGTTGATCTCGCTGTGCCGGCAGGGGAAATCGTCGCCCTGGTCGGTGGTTCGGGCAGCGGCAAGACCACGCTGATGCGCCACATCATCGGCTTGACCCACCCGGAGGCTGGCAGCATTCGCCTCTTCGGCGAGGCGCTGCACGCCGGCCAGCTGGCAGAACGCATGGCCCGCCGCCGGCGCTTTGGCGTGCTGTTCCAGCATGGCGCCTTGTTTTCGGCCTTCAACGTCGGCGAGAACATTGCCTTTCCCTTGCGCGAGCAGGGCGTGGCGAGCGAGGAGGAAATCGCCGCCCTGGTGCGCTTGAAGCTCTCGATGGTGGAAATGGAGCCCGCCCATGCGGCGCTGATGCCGGCCGAACTCTCCGGCGGCATGGTCAAGCGCGCCGCGCTCGCCCGGGCGCTGGCGCTGGAGCCCGAGTTACTGCTGCTGGATGAGCCCACCGCAGGCCTGGATCCGGACCGCAGCGTGGCCTTCATCGAGCTCATCCGAACTCTGCACCGGCAACTCCATCTGACGGTGATCCTCATCACCCACGACCTCGACACCCTGGCCGCCCTGGCCACACGCGTCGCGATCCTGGCGGACAAGCGCATCGTGAGCCACGATACCCTGGAGCGAACCTTGGTCCTGGAGCACCCTTTCGTCCAACGCTTCTTCCACGGCCACTACCGCCGTGCCGAGGCCGCCGCCGGGGAGGACCATTGAGATGGAAAACCGGGCCCACGCCCTCGCGGCCGGCTTCTTCGTGCTGGCGATGGGCGCCGCGCTGGTGCTTGCCCTGTGGTGGTTTTCCGGCCACCGGGAGCGTATGAATGAGTACCTGCTTGTATCCCAGGGCTCGGTCAACGGCCTGAACCACCAGGCGCGGGTGCGTTTCCGTGGCATTCCCGCTGGCAACGTGGCCGAGATCCGGCTGGACCCGCAGGATAGCCGCAACATCCTGGTCCGCATCAGCATCCGGGAGGAGATTCCGCTGACGCAGGGAACCCGCGCCCGCCTCGCGACCCAGGGCCTCACCGGCCTTGCCTACATCCAGCTGGACGACCAGGGCGGTGATCAGACCCCGCTGCGCGCTGCCGGCGGCGATCTGCCGCGCCTGCCACTGGAGGCAGGCACCGTCGAGCAGATCACCGACACCGCCCTGGCAATCGCCCAGCGTTTCAAGACCATCGCCGACCAGTTGAGCACCGTGCTGGACGAGGAGGGCGTGCAGCGCCTGCGCAACACGCTCGCGCGGGTGGAATCCGCCTCTGCCGGCATGGACAAGACTTTTTCCCAACTGCCGCAGACGCTGGAGTCGGTCCGCGAAATCCTGAATCCTGCCAACGTCGAGCGGATCTCGAACACCCTGGCGAGCGTGGAGCGCGCCAGTCGCCAGGCCGAACCGACGCTGGTCGAACTGCGCCAGCTCATGGGGCAGCTGGCGCAGACTGCGGAGCAGGTTGAGGGGACGGTGGGGCGCACCGGCGACAACCTGGCTGGCGAAACCCTGCCGCAAGTCACTCTGCTGCTGAAGGAGCTCACCGTGACCACCCAACGTCTCGGCATCCTCATCGATCAGATCGAAGGCAGTCCGCAGATCCTCATCACCGGCCGTGGAGAGCGGGTGCCTGGCCCGGGTGAGCCAGGATATTCCCGCCCGGCCCCCTGAGCTGATTGCCACCATGCCTCATTCATCCCCGCTCCGTGTCTCCACGCTGCTCGGCGCGATCGCGCTGACCGCCTGCAACTCCATCGTGCCGGTACCGCGTACCCCTGCGCTGTACGATTTGCCGCTGCCGGACAAGGCGCAGGCGGAGAGGCCGCTCGCTGGCCTGCTCGCCGTCGAGATCACTTCTCCGACCTGGCTGCGCAGTGCTGCCATGCAGTACCGCCTGGATGGCGAGCGGGGCTTGCAGCGACGCAGCTACGCTGACAGCCGCTGGGTAGCCCAGCCGGCCGAGATGCTCAGCCTTGCCCTGACGCGCAGCCTGGCTGCGGGTGAGGGCACGGGTGGACGCTGCGTGCTCAGCCTGGAACTGGATGAATTCATCCAGGTGTTCGACTCCGCCGACCGCAGCCATGCCGCAGTCGCGCTGAGGGCGACGCTGCTGCGTCGTGGTGAGCGAAGGCCGCTTGCCACCACGAATCTGCGAGTTTCAAGTCCGGCGCCCAGCGCGGACGCAGAGGGTGGAGTCCAGGCATACCGTGTCGCGCTGGCCCAGCTCGGCAGGGACATCCAGGGCTGGGCTGGGGCCTTGACCCCGGCATGCATCAGGGATTGAATACTTGCGCGCCGCGAAAGCTGGAGGGAGTTTTGCGGCGCCCTGCGACAAACATAACAGCGGAGTCATCATGACCGAGAACAAGCCATCGCCCTATCAAGCGGGCCTGGAGAAGAACGCTGCAAACTATGTACCGCTCACGCCGCTCACTTTCATCGAGCGCAGCGCCTATGTCTATCCGGACCGGGTCGCCGTCGTGCACGGCAAGCGGCGTCAGACGTGGAGCGAAACCTACACCCGCAGCCGGCGGCTGGCTTCCGCGCTGAAGCAGCTGGGCATCGGCAAGGACGACACTGTCGCCGTGGTGCTCAACAACACGCCGGAAATGTACGAATGCCACTTCGGCGTGCCGGGCGCCGGCGCCGTACTGAACACCATCAATACCCGTCTGGACCCGGAGGCCATCGCCTTCATTCTGAACCACGGCGAGGCCAAGGTGTTGATCACCGACCGCGAATACTCGCGGGTGGTCGCCAAGGCGGTGGAGCTGGCAGACCGGTCGGAGCTTATCGTCATTGACGTGGATGACAGCGAGTACACCGGTCCTGGCGAGAAGATCGGCAGCCAGGACTACGAGGCCTTGCTGGCCTCTGGTAACCCCGACTTCCTGCTTGAGCAGCCCGCCGACGAGTGGGATGCGATCTCCCTGAATTACACCTCTGGCACCACCGGCAACCCAAAGGGCGTGGTCTACCATCACCGTGGCGCCTACCTGAACGCGATGTCCAACATCGTCTCCTGGGGCATGCCGCCGCACTCCACCTATTTGTGGACGCTGCCAATGTTCCACTGCAACGGCTGGTGCTTCCCCTGGTCGATGGCGGCCAATGCCGGGGTGAACGTCTGCCTGCGGCGAGTGGATCCGCGGCTCATCTTCGATGCGATGAGGGACGAGGGCGTCACCCATTACTGCGGCGCGCCCATTGTGCACTCCATGCTGGCCAATGCCCCGGAAGAGTGGCGCAAGGGCATCAACCACAAGGTTTCCGGCCTGGTTGCCGCGGCGCCGCCGCCGGCCTCGGTCATCGAAGGCATGGCGCGCATCGGTGTTGATCTCACCCACGTCTATGGTTTGACGGAAACTTACGGCCCCGCCTCGGTCTGCGCCAAGCACGACGAGTGGGCGAACCTGCCCCTCGCCGACCAGGTGACCAAGAATGGTCGCCAGGGTGTGCGCTATCACGCCCAGGAAGGCATCACTGTGCTGGATCCTGAAACGATGGAGGCGGTGCCCTGGGACGGCGAGACCATGGGCGAGATCATGTTCCGTGGCAATCTGGTGATGAAGGGCTACCTGAAGAACGAGAAGGCCACGGCCGACGCCTTCCGGGGCGGCTGGTACCACACCGGCGATTTGGCGGTGATGCAGTCCGACGGGTATGTGAAGATCAAGGACAGATCCAAGGACATCATCATCTCGGGTGGCGAGAACATTTCCTCCATCGAAGTGGAGGATGCGCTTTACAAGCATCCGGCAGTCATGTCCGCCGCTGTGGTGGCGGCCCCCGACGAGAAGTGGGGAGAAGTGCCCTGCGCTTTCGTCGAGCTCCGGGACGGAGTGACCGTCACCGCTGAGGAGTTGGTGACTCACTGCCGTGCGCATCTGGCCGGCTTCAAGGTGCCCAAGCGCATCATCTTCGCCGCCATTCCCAAGACCTCGACCGGCAAGATCCAGAAGTTCGCACTGCGGGAACAGGTCAAGTCTACCGCCTCCTTCGGGTGAGGCCGGGCGCCGGGGGCTGTCGGCCCCTGGCGTCATCCACAACAAGAACCCCACAGGAGATGCCATGAGCGCCGTTCCCCAGGCTGCCGAGCAGCCCCTTTTCTTGCGCGAGGACATCGGCGGCGTTGCCCACCTTCAGCTCAACCGGCCGGCGCAATTCAACGCACTGTCCCAGGCGATGCTCAATGCGCTGATCGCCGAGCTGGACAGGATTGCCGCCGACGAGCGGATACGCGTCGTCGTCATTGGCGGCGAGGGCAAGGCCTTCTGCGCAGGCCACGACCTGAAGGAAATGCGCGGCAACTACACGCTGGGTTTCCAGCAGGCGCTGTTCCGGCTTTGCAGCAAATTCATGATGAAGCTGGTGGAGCTGCCCCAACCGGTGATCGCACGGGTGCATGGCATCGCCACCGCCGCCGGATGCCAGCTGGTGTCCATGTGCGACCTGGCGGTCGCCTCGGATGTTGCCCGCTTCGCGGTATCCGGTATCAACGTCGGTCTGTTCTGCGCCACGCCCAGCGTGGGGCTGTCACGCAACATCGGGCGCAAACAGGCCTTCGAAATGCTGGTGACCGGCGACTTCATCGACGCCGCGGAGGCGCAGCGCCGTGGTCTCATCAACCGGGTGGTCGCCGCCGAAGGGCTGGACGGGGAGATCCGCCGGCTGGCGGATTCCATCATCGCCAAGTCGCCGGTCGCCGTCCGCATGGGCAAGCAGATGTTCTACCGCCAACTTGAGAACGGCCTGGACGCGGCCTACCAACTGGCATCCGAGACCATGGCCTGCAACATGATGGCGGAAGATGCCGCAGAAGGCATCGACGCCTTCATTGCCAAGCGGCCGGCCATCTGGAAGGGAAGATAGGCATCCCGGGGAACGGCGCAATGCTGATCGACACTCACACGCACCTGGATGCCGCCGAGTTCGACGCCGATCGGGAGGCGATGCTGGCGCGTGCCCGCCAGAGCGGGGTGGGGCGCTTCGTGCTGCCGGCGGTATCTGCCGCAAGCTTCCCCGAGGTTGCAGCGCTGGCCGCAGCCCATCCCGACATCCACCGCGCCTACGGCATCCATCCTCTCTACGTAGGGGAGAGCCGGGACGAGGATCTGGAACTGCTGGATCAACGACTTGCCGAGCCCGGTGTGGTTGCGGTTGGCGAGATCGGCCTGGATCACTATGTGGAGGACATCGATCCCGGCCTGCAAGAACATTACTTTGCCGCACAGTTGCGGCTGGCGCGCCAGCATGGCCTGCCGGTGATCCTGCATGTGCGCCGCGCGCAGGATGCAATCCTCAAGCAGCTGCGGCGAATCGAGGTTCCAGGCGGCATTGCCCACGCGTTCAACGGCAGCCTCCAGCAGGCGGACGTCTTTATCTCCCTCGGTTTCAAGCTGGGATTCGGCGGTGCCATGACCTATGACGGCTCGAAGCGTATCCGCCGACTGGCTGCCGAATTGCCTCTCGACGCTTTGGTGCTGGAAACGGATGCGCCCGACATTCCGCCCGCTTGGGCCAGGGGGACACGCAACGAGCCGGGCAATCTTCCGCGCTATGCCGAAATCCTGGCGGAATTGCGAGGTGTGCCGATGGAGGAGATCGTGCTTGCCACCACCCGAAACGCCTGTACGGCCTTGCCGCGGCTAGCGTCGGCCTAGACGGCAGTGTGGTCGGTGCGAGGCGAGCGCGAACAGGCGATAAGGTCGGAGATGTCTTGCTTGAGGCGCGCCACGTCGTTGTCAAAGTTGTCGTAGATCATCAACGACACGCCGAACACGTAGGCGTAGAGCAGCATGCACCGGCTGGACGCTTCCTGCGGCGGCACGCCACAGGCGAGGAAAAGCTCGCGGGCACAGCGCAGGCGAGTTTCGTCGACCTCGGCGACGATGGCTGCGGCATCAGGGTCCCGGCGGGCCCAGTCGCGTACGGCCAGTTCTATCATCATCCCCCGCCGGCTGCGGTTGGCACTATAGACCTCGATGACGTGATAGATCTGCGCCAGTTCTTCTCCCGGCGCCGCCTTGGTCTGCTTCACGATGTCGCGGATTCGGCCATCGCGCCACTGGGTCAGGATGGCCAGCAGCAGATCGCGGCGATCCTGGAAATGCCAGTAGAAGCTGCCCTTGGTCACCTTGAGCCGCTTGGCCAGGACTTCGACCCTCAGCCCAGCAATGCCTTCCTCCGCAAGAACATCGGTGGCCGCGGCGATCCAGCTGTCGCGATCCAGTTGGGTACGGGGTTTGGCGGGCGTGCTGTCCATATGGAGATGTCTTGACGATGAGGGTTCCATACGCTACCGTACGCCATCCATACTGTTGCGTATGGTTGAATTGTGGGTGACTAGGCACGCAAGTGTCAATCCGCGCCCCGAGCCGGCAAAGTGCGCATTCCTTTTCGGGGTGCGATAATCGCACAAGTCGGCCCTGCGGCCGGCAGAGAGATCGAACAACCGAAGGAGCGCGGCATTGAAGATTCTTGTTCCCGTCAAGCGCGTGGTCGATTACAACGTGAAAGTCCGCGTGAAAGCGGACGGCAGCGGTGTTGACGTCGCGAACGTGAAAATGAGCATGAACCCGTTCGACGAGATCGCAGTGGAAGAAGCCGTGCGATTGAAAGAGGCGGGAATTGCGACCGAGGTCGTGGCGGTGAGCGCCGGTATTGGCGCCTGCCAGGAAACCCTGCGCGCCGCCCTCGCCATCGGCGCCGACCGCGCCATCCTGATCGAGACCGATGCCGAACTGCAGCCACTGGCGGTCGCCAAACTGCTGAAGGCGGTAGTGGGCAAGGAACAGCCCCAACTGGTGATCTGCGGCAAGCAGGCCATCGACGATGACGCTAACCAGACCGGCCAGATGCTGGCTGCGCTGATGGGCTGGCCGCAGGCGACCTTCGCCTCCAAGGTGGCCATCGCAGACGGCCGCGCCACGGTGACTCGTGAAATCGATGGCGGCCTGGAAACGCTCTCCATTTCGCTGCCCGCAGTGGTTTCCACCGACCTGCGCCTGAACGAGCCGCGTTATGCCACGCTGCCGAACATCATGAAGGCGAAGAAGAAGCCGCTGGATGTGACCAATCCCGCCGACCTCGGGGTCGACGTCGCTCCCCGCCTCAGCACGGTGAAGGTGGAGGAGCCGCCTAAGCGCGGTGCCGGTGTCCGCGTTGCCGACATCGCCCAACTGGTCGACAAGCTCAAGAACGAAGCCAAGGTCCTCTGAGACCGGGATAGAGAGAGGAATAGCGAACATGACGATCCTGGTTATTGCCGAACACGACAACCAGTCGATCAAGGCCGCAACCCTGAACACCGTGGGTGCTGCGGCCAAGATTGGCGGTGATGTTCATCTGCTGGTTGCCGGCGCAGGCTGCGGCGCCGCCGCTGAAGCGGGCGCCAAGATCGCCGGGGTATCCAAGGTGCTGGTCGCGGATGCGCCGCACTACGATGCGCAACTGGCGGAGAACGTGGCTGAACTGATCAAGGGCCTGGCCGGCTCCTACAGCCACATCCTGGCGCCGGCCACCAGCGCTGGCAAGAACACGCTGCCGCGCGTCGCCGCGCTGCTCGATGTCGCGCAGATCAGCGACATCGTCGGAGCGGAATCGGCCGATACCTTCGTCCGGCCGATCTATGCCGGTAATGCGCTCGCCACGGTGAGGAGCAGTGATTCCGTGAAGGTGATCACCGTTCGTACCACCGCTTTCGAGCCGGTTGCCGAGGCTGGCGGCAATGCTGCTGTGGAGAGCATCGCGGCGGCTGCCGATCTTGGCATCTCCAGCCTGGTCGGACGGGAGCTTACCAAGAGCGCCCGTCCTGAACTGGGGGCCGCCAAGATCATCGTCTCGGGTGGCCGCGGCCTGGGCAACGGCGAGAACTACCACGCCATCATGGAGCCGCTGGCCGACAAGCTGGGCGCGGCCCTGGGCGCAAGCCGGGCGGCGGTCGATGCTGGTTACGTACCGAACGATTACCAGGTCGGTCAGACCGGCAAGATCGTGGCGCCGCAGCTGTATGTTGCGGTGGGCATCTCCGGTGCGATCCAGCATCTGGCTGGCATGAAGGACTCCAAGGTGATCGTGGCCATCAACAAGGACCCGGAAGCCCCGATCTTCCAGGTGGCGGACTACGGCCTGGTTGCAGACCTGTTTGAAGCGGTGCCGCAGTTGACCGCCGCGGTGGGCTGAGTCGGACTTTCCGTCCCGAGCACGGACATGAACCTGTCGGCGTCGCTCTTCCCGACTGCCTGGCACGTGTTCATGGCCGTGCTCAGTATCGTCGTCCTGGCCCTAGCGGCCCGCACTGCGCCCTGGAAAAAGCTGCTGGCCTCTTCCCAGTTGAACCTCGCCCTGGGTATCGCGGTGGTGCTGATGTTGATGTGGAGCCTGAAGGCTGGCGTGAAGCCCGGGCTCAATCTGCACATGCTGGGCGCGATGGCGGCCACCTTGGCCCTGGGGCCCGAACTGGCGCTGTATGTCCTCGGCCTCGCGCTCACCGGCATTACGCTGAACGGCGCGGTGGAGTGGGCGGCGTGGCCGGTGAATTTCATCTTCATGGTGGCTGCGCCCATCGGCATCGCCTCCGTGCTGCATCGCCTAGTCGTGCGTTTCCTGCCGGCGCATTTTTTTGTCTTCATTTTCATCACCAGCTTTGTCGGTTCGGCGCTCACGGTGCTGCTGCAAGGCTTTATCGCTTCCGGGGCGATGTCGCTCGCCGGGGCTTACAGCTTTGATTTCCTGCTGGCGGAGTATCTCCCCTTCTTCCTGCTGCTCGGTTTTGCCGAAGCCTGGCTGGGGGGCGCTGCCATGACCTTGCTGGTGGTCTATCGGCCGGACTGGGTTGCGGCATTCGACGATAAGCGTTACTTGCTGAACAAGTGAGAGGGAGCCGGCTTCGCCCGGCGTATAACACCAACGAGGAGTGGCATCGAATGAGCACCTACATCGGACCGATACGCGACATGCAGTTCGTGATGAAGGAGTTGGCCGGGCTGGACGAAGTGGCCGCACTGCCGGGCAACGAGGAAGTCAGCAGCGATCTCGTCGATGCCATCCTCGAAGAAGCCGGCCGCTTTGCCACCGAGGTGCTTTCGCCTCTGAACCATTCCGGTGATCAGGAAGGTGCTCGTTGGAGCGAAGGCGCGGTCAAGACCGCCAGCGGTTGGAAAGAGGCGTACCGTCAGTTCTCGGCTGCGGGGTGGACCGCAATTGCAGCCGCCCCCGAGTACGGTGGCCAAGGTCTGCCGAAGCTGTTGTCGACTGCGGTAATGGAGATGTGGAAATCGGCCAATATGGCCTTTTCTCTCTGCCCGATGTTGACCGGTGGCGCCATCGAAGCCTTGATGCTACGAGGTAGCGATGAACAGAAGTCGCTCTATCTCACAAAGATGATCAGCGGCGAATGGACCGGCACGATGAACCTGACCGAGCCGCAGGCTGGCTCAGACCTCGCCGCCGTCCGGACCCGGGCTGAACCGCAGGGCGATGGCAGCTACAAACTCTTCGGCCAGAAAATCTTCATTACCTATGGTGACCACGACCTCACCGACAACATCATCCACCTGGTGCTCGCCCGCTTGCCGGACGCGCCCGAGGGTGTGAAGGGTATCTCCCTGTTCGCGGTCCCGAAATTCCTGGTTGGGGCGGACGGAAGCCTGGGGGCACGCAACGACGTCCATTGCGTATCGATCGAGCATAAGCTGGGCATTCATGCGAGCCCGACCTGCGTGCTTGCTTTTGGAGACAAGGGTGGTGCGGTTGGCACATTGGTAGGGGAGGCGAATCGTGGTCTGGAATACATGTTCATCATGATGAACGAGGCGCGCTTCGCGGTGGGCATGGAGGGCCTCGCGTTGTCCGAGCGCGCCTACCAGCATGCGCTGGGCTATGCCCGTGAACGCGTGCAAGGTACGGAGGCCGGCGTACGGGGGGGCGGCAAGGTCGCCATCATCCGGCATCCGGACGTGCGCCGCATGTTGATGTCCATGAAGAGCCAGACGGAGGCGATGAGGGCGCTGGCCTACGTCGTGGCTGCGGCCACCGACCTGGCTCACCACCATCCTGATCCTGAAGTGCGAGCCGAAAGGCAGGCCTTCGTCGATTTGATGATTCCTGTGGTCAAGGGCTGGAGCACGGAGAACGCGATCGACGTCGCTTCCACCGGCGTTCAGGTGCACGGTGGCATGGGCTACATCGAAGAGACTGGTGCAGCCCAACACTTGCGGGATGCCCGTATCACCTCGATCTACGAGGGGACGACGGCAATCCAGGCCAATGATCTGCTGGGGCGAAAGGTTGCCAGGGACGGTGGTCAGGCGATCAAGGCGGTGATCGCCTCTGTGCGGCAGACGGCTGCCGAGGCTGGGTCACTGGACGGCCCTGCCTTCAAGGCCATACAGAATGCCCTTGCAGATGCCGCAAGGGCCCTGGAGCAGGCGGTGGATTTCGTGCTGGACACCTATGGCACCGATATCAAGGCCGCCTCGGCGGGCTCGGTGCCCTTCCTCAAGTTGCTGGGAATCGTTGCCGGTGGCTGGCAGATGGCGCGGGCCGCCATCGTCGCCCGGAACGCTTTGGCGTCCGGGAAAGAGCAAAGCAGTTTCTACCAGGGGAAGATCATTACAGCCCGCTTTTTTGCCGATCACTACCTGTCGCTTTCGGCTGGGCTCTCCCATGCGGTCGTATACGGTGCTGCAGGTACGCTGGATCTGCCTGAGGAGCTTTTCTGAATACTGCGAAATCCAAATAGAAATGGCGCCGAGTGGCGCCATTTCTATTTTCAGCCGGGGCCTGTTTCTTACTGGACCTTGGCTTTTTCGCGCAGCTCTAGGATGTGAGCCTCGACCTTCTGCTGCTGGAGGCGTTGCTGGAGTTGCGGCTTGACTTCGTCGAAGGAGGGCGCTTTCAGGTCGCGGACGTCTTCAAGCAGGATGACGTGATAACCGAAGTCGCTCTTCACCGGCGTGGTGGTGAATTTGCCCTTTTCCAGCTTCACCATGGCATCGGAGAACGGTTGCACGAACATGCCGGGATTGCTCCAGCCTAACTCGCCGCCCTTGTCCTTGGAGCCCGGGTCGCGGGACTCCTTGGCCAGATCCTCGAACTTGGATCCGCTCTGAAGCTTGGCGATGATGGCCTTCGCCTGGTCTTCAGTCTCGACCAGGATGTGGCGCGGTTTGTACTCTTTCTCGCCCATGCGGCTCTTGATCGTGTCGTATTCCTTGCGGATCTCGGCATCGGTGACCGGGTGGGTCTTGACGTAGTCCTGCAGATAGGCGCGAATCAGGATGGCCTGCTTGGCGAGATCCATCTGGGCTTGCACGTCACTCTTCTTTTCCAGCCCCTTCTTGGTGGCTTCCTGGCTCAACACCTCGCGGCGCACCAGTTCTTCACGCACTGCGTCGTTCAACTGCGGGCTGTCCTGGGCGCCCTGGGCACGCTGTTCGTTCAGCATGGCTTCCGCCCGGCTGGCCGGAATCGCCGTGCCATTGACGGTGGCGTAGGGCGCAGCAGCCATGGCTCCCTGTGCCAGAAAAGCAGCAATCAGGCCAATGGCCAGGCGGCTCGGAAATCGTTTCATCGGTGTTCCTTGTTGGTGGGTTGCATAGAGGCCTCTTCGGCCGTTTGAGCGCGGATGGCGAGGGCGTGGATGTCTCCCTTCATCATCTCGCCCAGTGCCTGGTAGATCATCCGGTGCCGACTCACCGTGCTCTTGCCGGCAAAAGCATCGGAAATGATGTGCAGATCGTAATGTCCGCCACCGGCGCGCGCGCCAGCATGGCCAGCGTGCAGAGCGCTGTCGTCTTCGACTTCGACCATCAGTGGCGAAAGAGGCTGCAGACGCTGACGGATCTGCTCGATGGTGTTCACGGCAGAACCTTGCGGAAGGGCCGAACGGTGGTTCGGGCAAAAACGCCCTGCACGGTGTAGGGGTCGTTGGCCAACCATTCCTCTGCCTCCTTGAGGGAAGCGAACTCTGCGACGACCAGGCTGCCGGCGAAACCGGCTGGCCCTGGCTCCAGCGCATCGATGGCCGGCATGGGGCCGGCGAGCAGCAGGCGCCCTTCGTCCTTCAGGTTCTGCAGCCGGGCCAGATGCGCCGGCCGGACAGCCATGCGGGTTTCGAGGCTGTCAGGCGCGTCCTCGCCTATCAGTGCATAGAACATCATCAGTGTGCATCTTCCTCTATGTGGCGGGACAGGTAGAAACCCTGCAAGACGGCGAAGGCAATCATGAGGCCTGTCATCCCGAACAGTTTGAAATTGACCCAGGACTCTTCGGAGAAGCTGTAGGCGACATAGAGGTTCAGCCCGCCCATCATGACGAAGAACAATGCCCAGGCGAGATTCAGTTTGTTCCAGACCTCATCCGGCAACTGGATCTGTGCCTCCAGCATCTTGCGGATCAGGTTGCGCTTCAACGCCAGGCCCGCAATGAGCAGAACGGCGCCAAATAGCCAGTAAAGAGCAGTGGGCTTCCACTTGATGAAGGTCGGGTTATGGAAAAAGAGGGTGGCGCCGCCAAATACGACGATGATGGCAAAGCTCACCCACAGCATGCCGTCCACCTTGCCGCGCTTGAACCAGACCAGCGCGATCTGAATCGCAGCGGCCACCATGGCGACGGCAGTGGCAATGAGTATGGGAGCCTGCGTGGCGACAATACCATCCCCCAGCCAGGAGGAAGCGAGGGACAGCGAAGCCTCCGGATTCATCCCGGCGATCTTGTAAGCACCGAAGAACAGGATGACTGGCAGCAGGTCGAAGAGGAATTTCATGCGCGGGGATTATAGCGAGAGTGGCAGCGGACTGCGTTTAGCGCTCAGGAGCTTCGGCCCGGTTCCGCATGTGGTTGGCCAGCCCACCGATGGCGGTGTGCAGCCTCTCCCGCAGTTGCGGATCACTCACGAACTCGTCCAGCGCCCGGCGCATGCAGCGCATCCATTGATCGCGCTCGGCGACGCCGATGGAGAAGGGCAGATGACGGGCCCGCAGGAAAGGCTGGCCGTGGCGCTCCACATACAGGTTCGGACCACCCAGCCAGCCGCTGAGATACATGAACAGTTTCTCGCGGGAGCCGCTGAGATCTTCAGGATGCATCTTGCGAAGCTCCCAGGTCTCAGGCTCGCTGTCCATCAGGTCGTAGAAGCGGTCGACCAAGGCGCGCACTATCGGGGCGCCGCCGATCTGTTCATAGGGGGTGAGGACGGGAAGGGGGGGAATTTCAGGCGGCATGATGGATCAAGGTGGAGTCGGTACGACCGCAGCGAAGGTTGGCGGGCAAGGCTTCATCCATGTACTTCGGTGTGGGCAGGTTGAGCGTGTCCATCAAGGCGATGAACTCCTCCCGATTGCGCCCATTGAAGCGCGTATTGGAGACCTTCTCCTGGCCGATGGAGCTGACCCTCATTCCTTTGTAGTCATGCCCCGGGAAGACCAGGGTTTCGTCCGGGAGCGTGAAGAGGTGGCCGGTGATGCTGTCGAACAGGGTTCCCGCATCTCCCCCCTGGAAATCGGTACGGCCACAACCGCCGATCAGGAGGGCATCACCGGTGAAGATCCGGTCGCGCCACTGATAGGTTAGGCAGCCCGGCGTATGGCCCGGGGTGGCAATAACCCGTATTACCTCACCGCCGAAAACGAGGCTGTCGCCGTGAGAAACCGGATGATCCGCACACTGCGTACCGGCTGCGGCTGCAGCGACGATGCGTGCCCCCGTGAGTTCACTTAGGCCTCCAGCGCCAGTCACATGGTCGGCGTGAACGTGGGTCTCAAGCAACCAGCGCAATTGCAAGTTCAAGTCCTGAAGCAAGGCGAGGTAGCGGCCGACGTGCTCTCTCACCGAGTCCACCATCACCGCATCTCCGGAAAGCGCATCCGCAAGCAGGTAGGTGAGGGTACAGGTTTCTTCGTCAAACAGTTGGCGGAACACGATGCTCATTTGTCATCTCCTCCAGTCGGCTGAACGCATTCTAGCGACCCGGGGCAGAGGGCTCCAGCGGCAGGCAAAGAATGGCTCTGAGTCCGCCGCCGTCGCGTGGCAGGAGGTCCAGGCGGCCGTCGTGGGAGCGCATCACCCGCTCGACGATGGCCAGCCCCAGCCCGGCGCCCTTGGTGTTCGAGCGGGCGGCCTCCAGTCGGGTGAAGGGCCGCCTCAACCGTTCGACATCTGCCTCGGGAATGCCTGGACCGCGATCAGCGACCTCGATGGCGACGCCTTCTCCTTGCCGGAAGACACTGACATCCAGCGGTTTGTTCTCGCCGGCGTAGCGCAAGGCGTTGTCTACCAGGTTGGCGAGCGCGCGGCGCAGTGGCAGCGTACGACCAGGAGCGAGGATGGGTTCGGGCATGTGCAGGTTAACGCTCACGCCCCGCAGGCGGTAGGGCTCGATGACGTCCGCCACCAGACCGCAGAGGTCGATCTGCTGCAGTGGTTCCTGTGGATCACCGCGGCCGAAATCGAGGAACTGCCCGATGATGCGGTCCATTTCCTCGATATCTGCCACCATGGCAGTCACCTCGCCCATCGGTGCTCCGGACATCTCCACTCCCAGACGCAAGCGGGCAAGCGGTGTTCGGAGGTCGTGGGATACGCCAGCGAGAATCAAGGCGCGATCCGCATCCGTCCGGGCCAGATCGCCGGCCATCTGATTGAAGGCTCGGGCAACGACCGCGATTTCCTGCGGGCCGCTTTCCGCCTGTTTGGGTGGTGTCTGCCCGCTGCCTACCATGCGGGCGGCACGCGCAAGCTGCCGGAGAGGGGTCCCGATACGGGAGACGATGAGGAAAGCGCCCAGCAGAGCTACCAGCAGGGCAGCGCCTCCCCAGGCAAGCCATTCCAGCGCGTGTGGCTTTTCCAGACGATCCGGCGGAAGCATCACCCAGTACTCGTCCCTATCCTCCGGGTCCAGCCGGAAGCTGACCCAGAACCCTTCCAAAGACTTCCACTTGAGGGCGAAGCGGGTGTGCGCGCCGAGGTGACGGCGCACCTCGGCCATCATCAAGCGCATCGGTCTGTCATTGCCCAAGGGGGCAATCTCATCCGAAGGCTCGGCCGGGTATATACGGATTCCTTCCAGCGCGGCCAGTTCGATCAGCAACTCGGTCCGGCGCGCCGCATCGGCGTTGATCAGCGCGGTCCGTGTGAGATTGACCACGCTGACGACCATCTGCGCTAGATCGCGCGCCCTGGGTTCTTCCTCGAAGTAGCGAAAAATCTGCGACCAGGCGAACAGGGCCAGCGATAGCAGGATTGCAACCAGAAGGAATGTCTGCCACAGAAGGGTACGTGGCAACCAGCCCGCGAGAAAGCGTCCCAGCGCGCGCACCCGGCGCAAAGTCAAAGGGCGCGGCACTTAAAGGTCACTCTTCCTCAGCGGCCTTGGTGTCGTCCGGAACGAAAACGTAGCCGAAGCCCCAGACCGTCTGGATGTAGCGCGGCTTTGCGGGATCGTCCTCCACAAGCTTGCGCAGACGAGACACCTGCACGTCAATGGCGCGATCAAACACCCCATACTCCCGGCCACGGGCGAGTTCCATCAGCTTGTCGCGGGACAGTGGCTGTCGCGGATGCTGGAGCAGGACCTTGAGCAGCGAGAACTCGCCGGTAGTCAACTGAATTTCCTCGCCATCCCGAACCAGCGTACGGGTTCCCAGATTGACCTGGACGCGGCCGAAAGCCACTACTTCGTCTTCGGCTGTCGGCGCTCCTGGCAGCGGCGGAGGCTGGCGACGCATGACCGCCTGGATACGGGCAACCAGTTCCCGAGGGTTGAAAGGCTTGGGAAGATAGTCGTCCGCGCCCATCTCGAGGCCGACGATGCGATCCACATCGTCTCCCTTCGCGGTCAGCATGATGATGGGCATCCGGTTCTCCGCCGCACGCAGGCGCCGGCAGATTGCCAATCCGTCTTCGCCCGGCAGCATCAGGTCGAGCACCATCAGGTCGAAGTGCTCCCGGTGCAGCGCTCGGTCCATGGTCGGGGCATCCACCACCGCCTTCACGGCAAACCCCTGCTCTTGCAGGTAACGGGACAACAGATCGCGCAAACGCGCGTCGTCGTCCACCAGCAGTACGCGATATCGTGTTTTTCCATTCATGGCGCGCATCCTATCCCGTGTCACTTAAACCTTGCCAGTCGCCCTCAGCGGGCCTGCTTCCCGTGCTGGTAACGCTTCGTAAGGCGTTAACCCAGAGGCAACATCCTCTTACAAAAGGCGTAGGGGAGCGTGACATAGTTCTTCCCCCTTGGCAGGGCTTACCGGTATTTTGCTCGACATCTTAAAGACGTGCAGATCCTCCCCCTCCGCCTCCCATGAAGAAGCGTCAGCACATCCCCGGCACTCCTCGATCCTGGAGCGGCCGTGCCGCCAGAAGCCGAGACAGCGCCGTGCTGCTGTTTTGTATGGCGGTCGCGAGTTTCTCTTCTGAGGCTCTGGCCCAGGTATCGGCAGCGCCGCTGCCTCCCCTGATGGCTGGGGAAGCTGGCGCTACTGTCGAGTACCCGGCGCCGGCCCTGCGTCATACCGATCTGCGCCGCGCAATCGCGGCCGATTCCGAACGATCCCCCGAGCCGTCGAGCAAGCGCAAGTTGAGTGCGGAGGAGCGCGATGCACTCCATCGCGACCTGCGCGCGGCAATGCGTGGCGCCTACCCCGAAAGCGAGACGCGTTACCGCGATCCGCGCTGAGCGTTACAACGCTCGGAGGGCTGCCGGTAGAATACCGGCCCATGAATGTTCTCTCCCTAGAAACCTCTTGCGAGCAGGCCAGCATTGCCTTGCTCTGTGGTCAGGACGTCCGCAGTGTCTCGCTTGAAGGCCATAGCAATCACTCTGAACGCATTCTCCAGTCCATCGCTTCGCTTCTGGCAGACGCTGGTATCCGCGCCCGGGACCTGAGTGCGGTTGCGTTTGGCTGTGGCCCGGGAGCCTTCACCGGCCTGAGGCTGGCCTGCGGCGTCGCTCAAGGAATAGCGTTGGGGGCGGGAATCGGAGTGCTCCCTATAGATAGCCTTGCCGCGTTGGCTCTGCAGGGCGGGGAGGGCAAGGTTCTTGCGGCAACCGACGCTCGCATGGAAGAGGTGTACTTCGCCGGCTTTCAGGTGCGTGGGAGTCGTGTCAGTCCTCTGTTCGAAGCGCGTTGCGTGCCGGCTGCGGCCCTTGAGCTTATGGAAGGCGAGTGGCTGGGCATCGGCTCCGCTTTCCGCGCATACCCCGACGTGTTGCAAGGCCGGTTAGGTGAGAGGTTCAGAGGAATAGACGCAGACAAGGTCCCCAGAGCTGAGGAGGTGGCCCGCTTGGCTGCGCCTCGCGTACTCGGGGGAGAATGCGTCTCACCCGAAGAAGCTGCGCTGCTCTACGTTCGTGACAAGGTGGCTTATACCACTGCGGAACGCCTCGCCAGAGGTGGCAAGGCGTGAGCTTTCATGAGTTGTCTCTCCATTTCCGGGGCATGCGGGAGGATGATCTCGACTGGGTTGAACGCGAGGAGCGCGACCTTCATCCCTTTCCATGGACGCGCGGTAACTTTGCCGACTCCCTTGCCGCCGGGCAGGCTGGATGGGTCATGGAGGAAGGGAGGGTGCCGGTGGCGTACGCGGTCGTGTTGCATGTACTGGATGAAGCGCATTTGCTCAACATTAGTGTGTTACGTGCCAGGCAGCGCCAAGGTTTGGGGGCAGGACTGCTCGATTGGCTCGAGAAGGACGCACGCTTGCGAGGCGCCACCCAGTTCTTCCTTGAAGTAAGGCCTTCTAACACGGCAGCCCTATGCTTGTACCAACGTAGCGGCTATCTCCAAATCGGGCGCCGCAAGAACTACTACCCTGCGCTTGCTGGGCGGGAAGACGCGTTGGTAATGAGGAAAGCACTATGAATCCGGCCCTGCCTGCACAGCCTCCGCGACGTGCTGCGATTCTCCGCGAAATTGGGCTGGGCCCCTTGTGGCTCCTACGCAGCCGTGATGCGGCGCGAGCTGAAGCGGCGCTTAAGGCCAAAGCCGCATTGCCCGCCTCGTCGGCTGCCGATGTGGAAATCTCTCCAAGCGCTGCTCGCCCTCAGCCGGCAGCGCCTCAAGCGATTCTTCCGGGCCCTCAGGCCCCGTCGCGCCTGCAACCATCGGCGGTACCTGCTGGCGCTACTGCCGGGAAAGCGGCTCCGCAAAGAGATGCGGGGCGCGAGCAGCGCATTGCAAGCCTCGACTGGGAGGGATTGGAGGAAGAGATCCGCTCATGCAGGGCCTGTGTGCTTTGCGAGCGGCGCAAGCAGGCTGTACCTGGCGTTGGCGATCGTAACGCTCAGTGGATGCTGGTAGGCGAGGGACCCGGCGCCGAAGAGGACCTGCGTGGCGAGCCCTTCGTAGGCCAAGCCGGCAAGCTGTTGGACAACATGCTTGCTGCGGTCGGTCTGAAGCGCGGGGAGGGGGTTTATATCGCCAATGCTGTCAAATGCCGTCCCCCGCATAACCGTACGCCGGAATCCGGGGAGATCGACAGCTGCCTGCCTTTCTTGGCGCGACAGATCGAATTGGTGCAGCCCAAGTTACTGGTGGCGCTGGGGCGCCCTGCTGCACAAGCCTTGCTGAACATGGAGGTAAGAATAGGCGCGGCACGTGGTCACGTCTTCCGCTACCGGGATACGCCTGTATTGATTACCTACCACCCGGCTTATCTGCTGCGCAATCCACAGGACAAGTCCAAGGCCTGGGAGGATCTATGCTTTGCCCGCCGCATCATGGGAGGCCTTCCCCAGCCTTAGTGGCAGCGGTCTTCCAGCAATGCCACGGAATCGAACTCCCGCTGGTTGGCTTCATGCCGGCGCTTGACCAAGAGCATGGAGCTGGCCACGAAGAGGCCGAAGAGCACGATCACCGTATTGATCGACAGCCCCCACATCAGCAGGACCGCGTAGGTGCCGGTCATGATCAGGATGGACAGGTTCTCGTTGAAGTTCTGCACTGCAATCGAGTGACCCGCCCCCATCAAGATATGGCCGCGATGCTGCAGCAGCGCGTTCATCGGCACGACGAAGAAGCCGGCAAGCGCCCCCACGATCACCATCAGCAGCATTGCCAGCGTCGGCCCGGTGACGAAGATCATCAGCATGACTACCAGCCCCATGGCGATACCGAGGGGAATTACATTCACAGCTCGGCGCAACGTGATCATCCTGGCAGCCATCATAGAACCTGCCGCGATACCTATCGCCACCACGCCCTGCAGCATGGAAGCCTTGGACAGGTCGAAATCAAGATTGTGCTCCGCCCACTTGATCACGATGAACTGCAACGTCGCGCCTGCGCCCCAGAACAGGGTGGTAACCGCAAGCGATATCTGGCCCAGACGATCCCGCCAGAGCAGCTTCAGGCAGTGGTTGAAGTCGTGAATCAGGTACAGGGGATTGCTCTTCAGCGGCTTGTGATCAACGCCGGTATCCGGGATATAGACGTTGAAACAGGCGGCCACGACATAGAGCAGTCCGATGGCCAGCACGCTGGCTTCGAACGGGTTGGTCACGCCGGGGAGATGGAGTTGTGCCAGCCAGCCAGCCACGTCACCCCGGATGAGGATCCCGCCCATGACGGTGCCGAGAATGATGGCGCCCACCGTGAGGCCCTCGATCCAACCGTTCGCCACCACCAACAGGCGGTGTGGCAGATACTCGGTAAGAATCCCGTACTTCGCTGGAGAGTAGGCCGCGGCGCCCAGGCCGATCACCGCGTAAGCGAACAGTGGATGGACGCCGAAGAAGAGCATCAGACAGCCGCCGATCTTGATGGTGTTGCTGATCAACATTACCCGCCACTTGGGCATCGAGTCGGCAAAGGCGCCGACGAAGGCGGCCAATGCAACATAGGAGACGGTGAAGAACAGCTTCAGCAGCGGCTCGTATTCGGCCGGTGCGTGCATGTCGCGGAGCAGGGCGATGGCGACGATGAGCAAGGCGTTGTCGGCCAGCGCGGAGAAAAACTGCGCTGCCATGATGATGTAGAAGCCGAGCGGCATCGTCTGAAACGCATGGGCGATTGCGGAAGCGCGGTTTATAACACGAAGCCAGGAAGCGTGTTGTGCGGCGGCACAACGGGAGCTTCGGTCCTCGGTTCGACGGACGCCGATTTGTGATGTAATTGACGAAATAAAACCAGCTTATCGAGAACATGGCCGACCGCAGACTACAAGTCTTCCATGCCGTGGCAAAGCACGGCTCCTTTACCCGGGCTGCCGAGCATCTCTTCATGACCCAGCCCGCTGTGACCTTCCAGATCAAGCAACTGGAGGAGCAATACAACACCCGCTTGCTGGATCGCGGACACGGCAAGATCAGCCTCACCCCAGCGGGGGAGTTGGTGTATGCCTACGCCGAACGCATTCTGGGGTTGAGCGAAGAGCTTGAGTCTCGTGTCGCCGAGCTCACGGACGAACTCTCCGGTGTGCTCAACATCGGCACCAGTACCACGATTGCCGCCTACTGGCTGCCGCCGCTCCTCAATAGTTTCAAGCGCCGTTATCCACGGGTGATTCCGCGGGTGGCAGTGGGCAACTCCCAACTGACGGAAGATCGGGTGGCCGCCCGCGAACTGGATATCGGCCTGATCGAGATCGTCACTGACCAGCCGGCCATCGAACGCCGCAGCGCGGCCCGCGACGAGTTGCTGGTCATCTGCCAACCCGGCCATGCGTTATCCCGTGCCTCTGAGCTCAAGGCACAGGATCTGCTCGAGCATCCCTTCATCACCCGCGATCCCGGTAATGCGATACGTGAGCTTGCCGAAGAGTTCTTCGAAGCCGCCGGCATTTCGACCTCAGAGCTCAACATCACCGCCGAGCTGGGCAGCCTGGCGACGGTAAAGCATCTCGCAGCAGAAGGCATGGGCTACGCCATTGCTTCCAGTGCCGCCATTCGCCGCGACGTGAGGGAAGGGCGGCTGGCCGGCATCCCGCTGGAGCCCCGACTGTATACGCCCCTGGAGGTCATTACCCCACGCGACAAGTTCCGCTCGCGCCTCATCACGACCTTCGCCGACCATGCCTGCGAGGAGTTCGCCCGCATGGCCCAGGGCGGTACGGGAATCGAATAATGGCAAAGAGCAAGACGGCTTTCATCTGCACGGAATGCGGCGCGCAGATGTTGCGCTGGCAGGGCCAGTGTCCTCAGTGCCAGGCCTGGAATACGCTGGTGGAAAGCGTGGTGGAGCAGGGGGGGGCCAGCAATAGCCGCTTTGCCGCGTTGGCCGGCAACGTTGGCAAGTTGCAGCCCCTGTCTGCGCTGGAGCCGAGGGAAGAGCCGCGGACGCTCACCGGCATCGACGAATTCGACCGGGTGCTGGGTGGAGGGCTCGTTTCCGGCGGTGTCGTGCTCATCGGCGGTGATCCTGGGATAGGAAAGTCAACGCTGCTGCTGCAAGCGCTGTCTCACCTCGCCGCGCAGCATCCGGTCGTCTACGTCAGCGGTGAGGAGTCAGGCGAGCAAGTTGCCCTCCGGGCCCTGCGCCTGCAGGTTCGCACTGAAGGCCTGCAATTGCTGCCGGAGATCAATCTTGAGCGCATCCTGGCTACGCTGAATACCGCGAAGCCTCGGGTTGCGGTGATTGACTCAATCCAGACCATCTACTCGGAAGCGCTGCAGTCGGCTCCGGGCTCGGTTGCTCAGGTGCGCGAGTGTGCCGCGCAACTCACGCGTTTCGCGAAGCAGAGCGGCACCGCGCTGATCATCGTGGGCCACGTTACCAAAGATGGCACTCTGGCTGGCCCGCGCGTTCTGGAGCACATCGTTGACACCGTTCTCTATTTCGAAGGCGATACCCACTCAAGCTTCAGGTTGGTTCGAGCCTTCAAGAACCGTTTTGGCGCCGTGAATGAGCTTGGCGTATTCGCCATGACCGAGCGTGGACTGCGAGGTGTCTCCAATCCGTCAGCCATCTTCCTCTCCCAGCACAGCCAGCAGGTACCGGGCAGTTGCGTGCTGGTAACCCAGGAGGGCACGCGCCCCTTGCTGGTGGAGATCCAGGCGCTGGTGGATAGTGCCCACACGCCGAATCCACGGCGGCTCTCCGTTGGCCTGGAGCAGAACCGGCTCGCGATGCTGCTGGCCGTACTGCATCGGCACGCGGGGATTGTCTGCTTCGATCAGGATGTTTTCGTAAACGCAGTGGGCGGCGTGAAGATTTCCGAGCCCGCTGCGGATCTGGCGATCCTTTTTGCCATCGTGTCGTCGCTCAAGAGCAAACCTTTGGACAAAGGCTTGGCGATTTTCGGCGAGGTGGGACTTGCAGGCGAGATTCGACCCGCGCCTCGGGGGCAGGAGCGCTTGCGGGAAGCTGCGAAGCTTGGTTTCACGTCGGCAGTGGTTCCCAAGGCTAATGCCCCCAAGCAGCCTGTGGAAGGCATGCGGGTGTTCGCCGTGGATCGCCTGGAAGAAGCTCTCTCGACAGAGGTTTTCGAATAGGAAGGAGGTTGGGTTGCTTGGCGAACTGCTCGTCCCTGCGGGCAACGTAGTTTACATAATACAAATTATCGCGGTTATAGCTCGGCGGAAAGGAAGCTGTGACCTATGTATCGACTATGCCGCTTTCCATGACTTTTGCTGAAGTGGCCCGATGTATAATCCGCGCCGGCTTCAGCGCTGACGCGTTGATGCGAGGGTGGCGGAATTGGTAGACGCACTGGATTTAGGTTCCAGCGCCGAAAGGCGTGAGAGTTCGAGTCTCTTCCCTCGCACCAGACCGCTTGTATTGCGTCCGGCAGGACAAGAAGAAGAAACGAACACCATATGGAGGGTTGGCCCCATCATGCGACGGCGGCAACTCGGGATGGGCGCACTGCTGGCGGCTATTGGGACTGGTGTGTCGAGTTCCGGCTTGGGGCAGACGGATTCAGATCTCTTCTTTGACGATCTGCCCATCGTCCTTACCGCGTCGCGGATGGCTCAGTCCCCGCTGGATGCTCCTGCTCCTGTGACGGTAATCGACCGCGAGGCCATAGACGCTTCCGGCTTCACCGAAATCCACGACATTCTTCGCCTCGCGCCGGGCTTCCTCGTTGCCGACTGGCCTGACGGTTCGCCGACCATTGCCAATCATGGCGTGGGCGATGCTTACGGACGCCGGATCAAGGTGCTGGTGGATGGGCGGACCATCAACAATCCGCTGTGGGGCAACGTCAACTGGCAGGATATGCCGCTGCGGGTCGATGACATCGAGCGCATAGAGGTTGTGCGGGGTCCCAATGGCGCCGCCTACGGGGCGAATGCGTTTCAGGGCGTGGTCAACATCATCACTCGCGCAACGGCAAGCGAGAGTGGTGCTGCGCTCATCGCGCGTGTCGGCGAACCGAACATCCGTGATGTGGGCGTACGTCTGAACAGCCGCGGCGGCACGCCTCTCGACTGGCGCATCACCGCTTCCCGGCGCACTGCGGATAACTTCGATAGCTATAACGAGCAGTCGTCCGAGTCCATCGTCCGCAAGGTCCTGAATTCACAGTTCTCGGCCCATCTGTCGCCACAGGACTTGATCCGCCTGCAGTTCGGCGTGACAGCCGGGGTCGATCGGCGGGGCTATCCCCCGGCCACCGCGAACAATTACCCCATCCGTTCGGAGAAGCTGGACGAGAGCTATCTGCACGTTGCATGGATACGAAGCTTCGATGCGGAGTCAGAGTTTTCTCTCCAGTATTACCACCAGGGACGTAGCGTCCGCGGGGATTGGCTGGCAGGTAAGGGCAATGATCCGCTGGTCCCGGCAAATGGTGACATAGATACCACCAGAGACGATCTCGAACTTCAACTCACCAGGCGGTTCAATCCGCAGTGGCATGTCTTAGTCGGAGCGGGAGTGCGACGTGATACCGCGGAATCCGAACGCTACTTCTCTACCGGCAGAACTATCGTCGCGCGTCAATGGCAGACCTTTGGCAGCGTGACGTGGCAGCCCGTACAGGCACTTTCGATCAACGCTGGCGGGACCTTCGAGCGTCATGATTACAGCGGCTCCCTGTTCTCGCCTCGCTTAGCCTTTAACTTTGCGCTAACCGAGAACTCCGCTCTCCGACTCTCTACGGGAATCGCCTACCGAGCCCCCTCATTCATGGAGTCGGATTCGTTTGAAACCTTGCAGAACGATGGGAAGATATTGGGAATCTTCTATCGAGCCGGTCTCAAAGTTGAACCCGAGAAGGTCCGTTACAGTGAAATCGGCTATCTGGCCCGCTTTCCCGCCTTGGGGCTGAATGTCGATACGCGTTACTTTCATGAGCGCTACTCGCGCTATCTCGACGACCAGACCTGCAGCTACACGAGTTCCCGTAGAGCCTGTCGGGTTCCGCCGCCCGAGAACTTCGCGAACCCTCCCCGTTCAGATAGGAACTTCATGTTCTTGAACAGTGGCGCCTTCGTGATGCATGGCCTGGAGTTGGGGGTCGATTGGAAAGTCGCGGGGATAGGTCGCGCCCTGCTCTCTCAGGCCTTCGTGAAGATCCGGGAGGATGGCTATGTGCCCGATGCCAGCCTGGTGGACAGTGCGCCCGCCTCCCTCACTTCTCTGCTCTTGATCAAGGAACTGCCACAACGCTGGCGTTTCAGCCTCGGTTACTATCACAATAGTGAAATGTCGTGGCTCAACGACGGTGGCAAGGTGCCCGCCCGGGATCGCTTCGACATAAAGCTCGCGAAAGGCTTTGGTGCGACCGGGTCGGAGGATGAGTTCTCCATTACTGCGCAAAGCCTCGGGGGCGCCTATCCTGAATTCCACGAGGAGAGTTTCCGTCATGAACCCCGCATCTTCGCGTCGCTACGCTTGGGCTGGTAAAGCGGACAGCAACTGCTGAAGTGTGGTCACGACGGTAAGAGGCTCGCTTCTCTTGCGTGGTGGCAGTCTTGGCCCCCTCTTCCCCACCGCCCTCCTCACAGGACAAGAGCCTGGCCGGGGGGCATGCCTTTATTCGTGGGACTAAGGATAGGTGTTGAGGCGGTTTTCCTCACTTTCGCTCAGGCAGCGCGTACTGTTGGTGGCTTTGCTGCCGGCGGCGTTGATCACCTGTGCGGTTACCGTCCTCTTCCTCATCAGTGGTACCCGTGCCCTGGACGAAGGTCTGCGCGAGCGCGGCATCGGTATTGCAAGCTTCCTCGCACCGGCGGCTGAATATGGCGTCATCACCGGTAATCGCGCCAGCCTGGCCAGCCTGCTGCAGGCTGCGTTAGGCCAGCGCGATGTGGTGGCGGCCGCGGTGTACGGAAGCGAAGGCCGGGTATTGGCCGTCAGCGGGCGTCTTACGCCGCTGGAAACCGCGCAGATCGTTGCAGTACGCAAGACGCAGGATTACTTCCCCGAAGGTGGCCGCCTGGCGGTCGTCGTGCCGGTACAGCCGGCACCGCTGGACCTGGACGACCTGTTGCTGCCCGGTGGTGCGCAGGCTCCGAGCTCCGCCCCGGTGGGATGGGTGCACGTGGAGATGGACACGCATCCGCTGACCCAGCGTAAGACGGAAGTCGTACTCAGCACCATCCTTCTGGTTGCCTTCGGCCTGGGGCTCACCGCCACGCTTGCGTTACGGCTGGCCCGCTCGGTGGGCGAGCCGGTGGCACGTCTGGTGGAGGCCGTTACCCAGATCGCCGGCGGCCGGCTGGACGTCACCGTGCAGGACAGCGCCTCCAGCGACGAACTCCGTGCCCTGGAAACCGGCTTCAACGCCATGGCGCGCTCCATCGAGGATGCCCACAAGACGCTGCAGGCGAAGGTAGATGCCGCTACCGCCCAGCTTGCCCACCAGGCGCTGCACGACCCCTTGACCGACCTGCCGAATCGCCGCGCGTTCGAGCAGGCGCTGGAAGAGGCGGTCGCCAGTTCCCGGCGGGCGGGCGACAACTGCGTGCTGTGCTTCATCGACCTGGACCGCTTCAAGATCGTCAATGACAGTTGTGGCCATGCCGCGGGCGATGAGTTGCTCCGCCACATCGCCCGCATCGTCCGCCTGCGGGTGCGCAATGAGGACATGGTCTGCCGCGTCGGTGGCGACGAGTTTGCTCTCCTGCTGCGCCGATGCCAGGGCGGCGATGCCCAGCGCATCGCGGAAAGCCTCCGGGAAGCGGTCGCCAGTTACCGTTTCCATTGGGATGGCAAGCAGTTCTCGGTAGGCGCGAGCATTGGCCTCATCCGTATCGACGGCAGCCTGGACAGTGCCTCCGACGTGCTCGCCGCCGCTGACATGGCCTGCTATGCCGCCAAGAAGAACGGCCGCAACCGCATTGTCGAACACGATCCTGCTTCGGGCTGCAACACCGAGCATGAGGCCCGGGGCGACCTTACGCCTGTACCGGTCGGTAGCCTGGTCCGGGATCGGCTGATGCTGCACGCCCAGGCGGTGCTGCCGCTATGTGGTAGCGAAGAGCCACTGCTCGAAGTGCTCTTGCGTCTGGCGGACGAAGAGGGGCGCCCTCACCCGCCGCAGGCATCGCTCCACCAGTTCGCGTTGAGCGGCACCGCGGTGGATCTGGACGACTGGGTGGCTTCCCACGCTTGTGCGTCCATTGCCCGCCACCAGCGGGAGATCGGGCGCGGCGTCACCCTCAGCTTCGGGCTCAATCTCAGTGAGGCATCCATCCTGGATGCGGCTACTTACCTCGCCCAACTCGGCAACCATCTGCGCCGGCATGCGCTACTGCCCCGCCAGGTCCTGCTGGAGTTTCCGATTTCCATCGCCGAGCAGCAACCCGAGGCCAGTTTGAAGTTGGTGGAAGCCGCGCGCCGGGCGGGTCACCGGGTGGCGTTGGAGCGGGTGGATGGCAACAAGGTGGGCTATCTGAGCGAGCTGCGTCCGGATTACATCAAGATCAGCTTCAAAGGGCTGGTGGACGCCTACGGCCTCGAAGCCGGCTACCGTCTCAGCCAGGCGCTTTGCGGCATGGCGGCGGTGCTGGGAATCAACGCCATCGCCTCCGAGGTGGAGGAAGCCTTCTGGCTGGACAGCCTGGCGGACCTGGGCTTCAGCCATGCTCAAGGACGCGCGATAGCGCTACCGCAGGCCATCGAGGAGTGGCGTCTGCCGGTGCCGCCGCTGCCCATCTGAGCCCTTTCCGCCTCACAGGCGGGGGCGGTTGGCGTAGCCGGTCATTTCCAGATAGCCATGGCCCAGCGCGGTGCCGTCTTCCTGCGTCACCGACACCGCGCCTTCCCAGTACACCGCCCCTGTGGAGCGTCGGCCATCCAGCTCCTGGTCGTCCATCAAGGGGCGAAGATCAAGCCTGCGGCGCCCGCCAGGCAGTTGCAGGCTGATGGACCATTCCACCGGGTATTCGGCGCCTGTCCGCGGCGAGAGCCAACGCCTTCCAGGCTGGAAGCTAACCGCTTGCGGCGGTAGGCGATGCGCCTCTCCTCCCACCTCGCGCACGGTTGCCGCGGCCCACAACGGTTTGCCGGAGCGGTCACGCATCTGGAAGGCCATCACCGCTCCGCCGTCCAGCAGATTCAGGCCAACCCAGTCCCAGCCGGCTGCCTCCGCCGGCATGACCTGGCTGGACCACTCATGGTCCAGCCAGGCGTGGCCTTTCACCGTCCGGCGCTCGCCGGCGATGATGATCTCGCCGGCCACCCGCAGCTGCGGGCGGCTGTAGTAATAGCTGGCGTGCTCCGGCGCGGGAGCCTTGCGGCTGTAGCCGCCCTCGCCGTTGAGCAGCGGCGCACCCTCCGGATGAAGTTCCAGATCGATGCCGAAGGCGGGGTCGCGAGCGATGGCGCGATAGCGACCGTCTTCGAAGGAGAAACGCCAGTCGCCTATCCAGGCGTGGGTACGGCCCTCCTCCGCACCGGCCAGCGGGGGCTGTGCCCGCGCACTGCGCTCTGCATGCAGCAGGCGTCCTTGCGCCGCATCCGCCAGGGCAACGTGGGCGATGATCAGCTGGCTGGGAGCGAACCGGCTTGCGCTGCCCTCGCCGATGCGGCTGCGCACCCGGAAGAAAGTGACCTGGAAGCCGCGCGCCTGGCCGGTCTCATCCTCCAGCCAGCCGGTGGCGTACCACCACTCGGTCCGGTAGGTGGGATGGGCGCCCAGGTCTGCAGGAAAGCTGAAGCTGCGGCCAGGACGGACTTCAGGATAGGGCGCGCCCTCCCCTCCAGGGCCGGCGGCCTCCGCCGCCCCGACGTTCGCCAGCATTAGCAGCCCGAGCAGCATGACGGCCAGCCGCCTCATCACCAGTCCTCCCTGACCGCACGGACCGCCGAATGGCTCATCGCTCTGCGCCCGGCCAGCACCGCGACCGCGGCCGCAAGCGCCACCAGCCCCGTACCAAAGGCGCCCACCGGCAGATAAGGCAGGTGGAAATCCATGCTCCAGTGGAAACTCTGCCTATTGACCACCTCGATCAGTACCCAGGCCACCGCCAGCCCGGCCAATATGCCGGTGACGACGCCCACGCCGGCTGTCCATGCCCCTTCCGTCGCCAGCAGCCGGGCGATGTCCGCCCGCGTCATGCCGAGGTGGCGCAGCATGCCGAACTCGCTGCGGCGGGCGGTGCTCAGGGCGGCGAAGGTGGTGGCAACGCCGAACAGACCGATCAGCACCGCAACCGCTTCCATCAGGTAAGTGATGAAGAAGGTGCGGTCGAAGATCGCCAGGGTGATGCGCCGGATTTTGGCCGGTACGGCGATCTCCAGCGTGTCCGCGTCGAAGCGCTCCCGGATGGCTGCCGCGACCTGGCCAGGCTCGATCGCGGGAGCCAGCCGCAGAGCGAGGTCGTTCACCCGCTCGTCGCCGGTGAGCCGGATGTAGCACTGGCGGTCGATGACCACCGAGCCGTTTTGCCGCGCATAGTCGCGCCAGATGCCGGCGACCATGAAGCGTTGCGGCTCCCCGGCCAGCGGCAGTTCCAGGGGCTGCCCGACCGAGAGCTGGTGCAGATCCGCCACCGCCTCGGAGATCCACGCCGGCTGGCCGCTGCCCTCATAGGCCAGGCTGCCAGCCACCAAGGGCAGGCCCCAGCCGCTATGGACGGCGCGGGCGATCAAGGTGACAGCGGGCCGTTGGGCATCCAGCCGCACGCTGTCGGCACGCACCGCATCCGTCGAGGCCACGCCGGGCACGGCGGCGATGCGGGCGACGTCTCCCGGGGTGAGGAAGCCGCTGCCGCTGCCCAGGGAGGCGCGCACATAGAGGTCGGCCGGCAGCACCGCATCCAGCCAGTGATCCACCGACGAGCGGAAGGAGCTGACCATGATCGCCATCGCCACTGCCAGCGCGACGCTGGCCACCACGCCGGCACTGGCGACCACCGCTTGGCCGGGGGCCGCAGCCAGCCTTGCGGTGGCCAGCCTGAGCACCGGCGAGCGCCGCGGTTGCAACAGCGCGGTCAGTCCATGGCTTGCGACAGGAACCAGCATCACCGCGGTGACGAGCAGGCAGGCAATCGCCAGATAACCGCCTGCAGGCACGCCCTGCCAGGGCGGTAGTTGGCACAGGAGGAAGGCCGCCAGCAAGAAGCCCGCGGCGACCCCGGGACGCGCGCGCGCGACCAGGGCCTCGCTTGCTCCCTCGCCCGCATGCAGCCCGCGTGCTACCGGAATGCGCAGGCTGGCGGCAGCCGGCGCCCAGGTGCCGGCCACGCCGGCGAACACGCCGAGCAGCAGGTAGGCCGCGCTGGCCAGCGGCGCGAAGACCAGCGCCGGCCTCAGGCCGGAAAAATAGCCGGCGCCGAGGTCAGCGCCGACGAAACGGAAGGCGAGCGCGGCCAGCCCGTAGGCCAGCCCCACTCCAGCTGCTCCGCCGACCAGGCCCAGCACCGCTCCTTCTGTAAGCAGGCCGCGCATCAGGCTGCGCCGCGTCATCCCCAGCGCCAGCAGGAAGGCGAATTCCCGGCGGCGCCGGACGACGGACAGAAACTGGCTGGAGAATACAAGGAAGCCACCAGTCAACAAGGCGATTGCCGCCAGCATGGTGAGGTTGACCCGATAGGCGCGCGACAGTAGGTCGGCTTCGCCCGCCGCCGCGTCGGCAGGCCGCAGCACCACGCCGGCCGGCAGCAGCGGCTGCAGCGCCCGCGTTGCTTGCGCCCTGTTCGAGCCGTCCGCCAGGCGCAGGTCGATGCGTGTCAGCCGGCCCAGCATGCCGAAGCGCTCCTGGGCAGCGGCGATGTCCATCACGCCCAGCACTTGGCCGGCAACACCCGGTATATCGCCGGCGACTCGGAGACGCTGCAGTGTGGTGCCGGCCTGCAGCATCAGCCCGGCGCTTTCGTGGAGTTCCTGTCGCGCGGCGGCACTGAGAAAAACCGCGTCCGGGCGCAGTGTGGCGAAGGTGTCATTGCCCTCGGCGGAGGGCATCAGCTCCGGCTGGATGCCGGCGAGGCGGAAGACGTCGATACCAAGGATCCTGAGCGTGCCCTCGCGGCCAGGCATGCGTGCATCCACCTCGACCACCGGGCTGGCTGCCGCAACCTCGGCGCGCTGTGCCAGCTGGAAATACAACTGCTCGTCGAAGCCGGTGCGCGGGCCGACCACTTGCAGATCCGCTCCGCCGGCAAGCTGGCGGATACCGCGGCCGAACTCGCCCAGCGCCGCATCGTGAATCAGTTGCACCGCCAGCCCCAATGCCACCCCCAGCGCGATCGCCAGCAAGGACAGCGCACTCGCCAGACGGCGGCGCTTCAGGCTGGCGAGGAAGATGCGCGGCAGGACCGGGCTCATCCCTCGTCCGCCGGCAGCAGGCCGCTCTCGCTCAGGCGCAGGATGCGATCGCAGCGTGCCGCGGCGCGGCGCGAGTGCGTCACCAGGATGCCGGCCGCGCCGCTGTCGCGGATGCGGGCCAGCAGCAAGTCCAGGACGTCGTCGGCGCGGGCGGGGTCCAGGTTGCCGGTGGGCTCGTCGGCCAGCACCAGTTGCGGGTTATGAACCAGCGCACGGGCGATGGCGACGCGCTGCTGTTCTCCGCCGGAGAGGCCCGCCGGCCAGTCAGCTGCGCGATCCCGCAGCCCTACCCGTTCCAGCATCGCCAGCGCCTCCCGCTCGGCCTGGGCGGCGGGGCGCTGCAGCAGCCAGAGTGGCAGCGCCACGTTCTGCGCCAGCGTGAGGTGCGGCAGGATGTGGAAGGCCTGGAAAACGAAGCCGAAGCGTTCGCGGCGGATGCGGGCATAGGCATCGTCGTCCAGGCCGGTGAGCGTGGTGCCGCCAAGTCGGAGCTCGCCGTCGTCCACCGGCTCCAGGCCGGCGAGGCAATTCAGCAAGGTGGATTTGCCGGAGCCCGACTCCCCCACCACCGCCACGCATTCGCCGGCGGCGATGCGCAGTTCCAGGCCGCGGAACAGGCTGCGTTCGGCGTCGCCCGGCCGGCGTTTCGAAAGGCGAGAGATTTCCAGCATGCAGGGCAGTTTTGTCGGAAACCTTCGCTTATACTCCGGCCGCCCTTCCGCGCCAACCGCATGCCCGTCGACCACTACGAGAATTTCCCCGTCGCTTCCCTGCTCCTGCCGGCGCGCCTGCGCGAACCGGTGGAGGCCATCTACGCCTTCGCCCGCGGCGCGGACGATGTGGCCGACGAGGGCGACGCGACAACCGAAATCCGCCTCGCCGGCCTGCAGGCTTTCCGCGATGGCCTGGATCGCATCGCCCGGCAGGAGCCCCCTGCCGCAGGAGCGCTGGCGCCGATGTTCGCGCGCCTGGGCAAGGCGGTCGCCGACCACCGGCTGCCGCTGCTGCCGCTGTACGACCTGCTGGATGCCTTCGGCCAGGATGTGGTCAAGATCCGCTACACCGACTTCGCCGAGTTGCTGGACTACTGCCGCCGCTCCGCCAACCCGGTCGGCCGCCTGCTGTTGCATCTTTACGAGGCGACGGATGAAGTCTCCCTGCGCGATTCGGACCGCATCTGCAGCGCACTCCAGCTCATCAACTTCTGGCAGGATGTGGCGATCGACTGGCGCAAGCCGCGCATCTACCTGCCGGCCGACGACATGGCGCGCTTCGGCGTTACCGAGGCCGACATCGCCGCCGCCCGCTGCGACGAACGCTGGCGCGCCCTGCTTGCCTTCCAGGTCGGGCGTGCCCGCGAAATGATGCTGCAGGGCGCCCCCCTGGCCCATCGCCTGCCCGGCCGCATCGGCTGGGAACTGCGCCTCATCGTGCAGGGCGGGCTGCGCATCCTGGAAGGCATCGAAGCCGCCGGCTATGACGTATTCCGCCGCCGCCCGGAGCTCGGCCGCGCAGACTGGCTGCGCATAGGCTGGCGCGCGCTGCTTTCCCGGCCCCGCTCGTCCGGCAGCACCCATGTACAAGGACAAGGATGACCTCCGCCTCCCCTTCCACCTGTTCCGCCGCGCCCCTCGCCCACGCCGGCCAGCTCAGATGAATCCGCACGACTATTGCCAGGACAAGGCCGCCAAGAGCGGTTCCAGCTTCTACTACAGCTTCATGTTCCTGCCGCCGGAACGACGCCAGGCCATCACCGCGCTCTACGCCTTCTGCCGCGAGGTGGACGATGTGGTGGATGAGTGCAAGGACGTCTCCCTCGCCCAGACCAAGCTGCAATGGTGGCGGCAGGAAGTGGAGCGGGTGCACGGCGGCGAGCCGACGCATCCGGTGGGCCACGCGCTCAAGGACGTCGGCAGCCGCTTCTCCATGCCGCGCGAACAGCTGCTGGAGATCATCGACGGCATGGCGATGGACCTCAGCCAGACCCGCTACCTCGACTTTAAGGGCCTGCAGCTCTACTGCTACCGGGTCGCCAGCGTGGTTGGCCTGCTCGCAGCCGAGATCTTCGGCTACAAGGACAGGCAGACGCTGAAGTACGCCCACGACCTGGGCATGGCTTTCCAGCTCACCAACATCATCCGCGACGTCGGCGAGGATGCCCGCCGTGGCCGCATCTACCTGCCGATCGAAGACCTGCAACGCTTCGGCGTGCCGGCCAAGGACATCCTCGAGGCCCGCTACAGCGACGCCTTCCGCGAGCTGATGCAGTTCCAGGCCCAGCGCGCCGAACAGTTCTACGACCAGGCCTTCGCCCAGCTGCCGGCCGGAGATCGCAAGTCACAGCGCCCCGGCCTTATCATGGCCGCCATCTACCGCGCGCTGCTGAAGGAGATCGCCGCCGACGGCTTCAGGGTGCTGGATCGCCGTACCTCGCTGACCCCGCTGCGCAAGGTCTGGCTGGCCGGCTGGACCTGGATGAAGGGCTGAAGCGATGAGTGCCCCGACCGCCGCAGTCATCGGCGCCGGCTACGCCGGCCTGGCCTGCGCCGTCGAACTGGCGCGGCGCGGCGTGCACGTCACCGTGTTCGAGCGCTCCCACACCCTGGGCGGCCGCGCCCGGGTGGTGCACAAGGACGAATGGCTGGTGGACAACGGCCAGCACATCCTGGTCGGCGCCTATCGCGAACTCACCCGCCTGCTCCGCCTCACCGGCGGCACGCCCAAGCAGTTGATGCACCTGCCGCTCACGCTGCATGTACCCGGCCGGCTGGATCTGCGCGCAGCGGCCGGCTTGCCGGCGCCGCTGCATCTGGGCATCGGTATCCTGCGCGCCCGCGGGCTGGGCTGGAGCGACCGCTTCGCCATGCTGCGGTTGATGCGCGGGCTGAAGAAGTCAGGCTTCAAGGTCGCGCCGGGCGCCACGGTGGAAGGCCTGCTGCGGCAGTACCGGCAGTCGCCGCTACTGTGCGAACTGATCTGGGCACCGCTGTGCATCGCCGCGCTGAACACCCCGGTGGAGGAGGCCTCCGCCCAGGTCTTCGTCAACGTGCTGCGCGACTCCCTCGCCGCGGATGCCGCCGCCAGCGAGCTGCTGATCCCGCGGGTGGATCTGTCCGAGCTCTTCCCGGTGCCGGCGGCCCGCTACCTCGCAACGCGGCGCGGACGGCTGCGCACCGGCAACGCCATCGAGGCGATCCGGCCCACGCCGGAGGGTTTTCTGCTGGAGGGCGACCCCGGCGGCAAGCCCTGGCGCCAGGTGGTGCTGGCCACCGCGCCCTATCACGCCGGCGCCCTGCTCGCCTCCACCGGGGCCTGCGACCGGCTGGCCAAGCAGATCGACGAGCTGCCGCACGAGCCCATCGTCACCGTCTACCTGGCCCTGGGGCCGGGCCAGCACCTGCCCGAGAGCATGATCGGCCTGTCGCAAGGGCCGGCGCAGTGGGCATTCGACCGTGGCCGCCTGGGCGGCCGGGATGGGCTGATCGCCTGCGTCATCAGTGCCCATGGCGCGCACGAGGCGCTGCCGCGGGACGAGCTCATCCTGGCGGTGCATGCCCAGCTGGAAAGAGAGCTCGGCCGCCGGCTGCCGGCGCCGGTCTGGTCCCAGGCCATCGTCGAGAAGCGGGCGACCATCGCCTGCCGGCCGGGCGTGTTCCGCCCCGGCATACGCACGCCACTTGCCGGCCTGTGGCTGGCCGGAGACTACATCGAATCGGACTATCCGGCGACGCTGGAGTCGGCGGTGCGGTCCGGCGTGGCTTGCGCGGAAGCTGTCTGGGGGCAACTGGAGCGCGGCGGCTGAACGGCCACCGCGCCAGGACTTCAGTGGCTTGCCGCCACCGCTTCGCTCAACTGGCCGGCGCTCATGCGTAATACGCGGTCGCAGCGGCTGGCCAGGGTCTCGTCGTGGGTCACTAGCAGCAGGGTGGTGCCGGCCTCGCGGTTGAGGGAGAACATCAACTCGACGATGGCGCGGCCGGTTTCGGCGTCCAGGTTGCCGGTCGGCTCGTCCGCCAGCAGCAGCCGCGGCCTGGCGGCAAAGGCGCGGGCCAGGGCCACCCGCTGCTGCTCGCCGCCGGAGAGGTGCTTGGGGTAATGGCGCAGGCGCGGGCCAAGGCCAACCCGCTCCAGCCATTGCGTCGCCTGGGCGGAGGCGTTGTCCGCGCCGGCCAGCTCCAGCGGCAGCATCACGTTCTCCAGCGCGGTCAGCGCCGGCAACAGCTGGAAGGACTGGAAGACGAAGCCGACCGTCTCGCCGCGCAAGGCCGCGCGGGCGTCCTCGTCCAGGGCGAAAAGGTCGCTGCCCTGGATGCGCACGGTGCCGCTGGCGGGAACGTCCAGTCCGGCGAGCAATCCCAGCAAGGTCGATTTTCCCGAGCCGGAGGCGCCGACGATGGCCACCGACTCCCCCGCGCGGACGGCGAAGCTGACGTCGCGCAGGATGTGCAATTCACCTTGTCCGTCGGCCATGGGAACGTGTTTGCCCAGGCCTTCGACTTCGATGACCGGAATGGAGAACTCAATGCCGCTGCGATCCATCTTGACCTTCTTGTTCGTTGTCTTTACCAGTTCCGCGCAAGCGGCAACCATATTGGTGTGGGGCGACAGCCTCTCCGCCGGTTACGGCCTGAAGAGCGGCGAAGCCTGGCCCACCCTGTTGCAGACGCGCCTGGTGCAGGAAGGTTTCCGCTACGAGGTCGTCAATGGCAGCGTTTCCGGCGAAACCTCCGCCGGCGGTCGCTCCCGCCTGCCGGCCGCGCTGCAAAGGCACAAGCCGGACATCGTGATCCTCGAACTGGGCGCCAACGACGGCCTGCGCGGGCTGAAGCCCGCGCTGATGGCTGACAACCTCCGCGCCATGGTGCAGGCCTCGAAAGCCAGCGGCGCGCGCGTGCTGATGGTGGGCATGCAGATGCCGCCCAACTACGGCCCCGCCTACACCCGCAACTTCAGCCAGGCCTTCGTCGATGTAGCGAGCGGCGAGAAAATCGCCTACGTGCCCTTCCTGCTGGAAGGTTTTGCTGACAAGGCGGAGTGGTTCCAGGCTGATGGCGCGCACCCGACCGCTGCCGCGCAGCCCACGATTCTGGAAACCGTCTGGCAAGGTCTGAAGCCCTTGCTCAACGCGCGCGCCGGAAAGTAGGCCTGAAAACGCGGAGGCGCCTTCCGGCGCCTCCCCATGCTCGAGCTTCGCCGGCTCAGCCGATCACCACCTCCGCGTCACCCGCTGCCAGGCGGCCGATGACGGCGCCGCTTTCCCCCTGTACTTCCGCGATCGCCGCTTGCACCTCATCCACCGCGGAGTCCGCGCAGGCGATCAGCAGGCCGCCGGACGTCTGCGGGTCGGTGACCAGCTTGCGCTTCCACTCCTCGGCCTGCGGCGGCAGTCGTACCGAGGCTCCGTAACTCGCCCAGTTACGGCTGGAGGCACCGGTGGCGACGCCATCGCGCACCAGGTGCAGCGCTTCGTCGATGACCGGCAGGCGGTCGAACTCCAGCCGGGCTTCGAGGTTCGCGCCGCGGCACATCTCCAGCAAGTGGCCGGCGAGGCCGAAGCCGGTGACGTCGGTGATCGCGTGCACGCCGTCGATGTGGGCCAGGCGGGCGCCCACGCGATTAAGCGTGGTCGTCCACTTCACCATCTCGGCATAGCCTGCGGGCGTGAGGATGCCCTTCTTCAAGCCGGCGGAAAGAATGCCCACTCCCAGCGGCTTGCTCAGCAACAGCACGTCGCCCTCGCGCGCACCGGCGTTGGTGCGTACCCGCGCCGGATCGACCACGCCGATGCCGACCAGTCCGTAGATGGGCTCCAGCACGTCAATGGAATGGCCGCCGGCAACCGGAATGCCCGCCTCCCGGCAAACCGAGGCACCCCCCTCCAGGATGCGGCCGATCACTTCCGGCGGCAGCTTGTCCAGCGGCATGCCGACGATGGCCAGCGCCATGATGGGCGTGCCGCCCATGGCGTAGACATCGGACAGGGCATTGGTCGCAGCGATGCGGCCGAAGTCGTAAGGATCGTCGACGATGGGCGTGAAGAAATCGGTGGTGGCGACCACCGCCTGGCGGTCGTTCAGGCGATAGACCGCGGCGTCGTCCGCGGTATCGGTGCCGACCAGCAAATCTGCCGGAAGCACGCCGGCCGGCATGCGGGCGAGCAGATCGCTCAGCACGCCAGGCGCGATTTTGCAGCCGCAGCCGCCGCCGTGGGAAAATTGGGTGAGCTTGATTTGATCCATGAGAACGAGGCGGGAAAGCCGGAACCGGCGCCCGAAAGTATGCGAAAAGGCGTTGCGACCGTAGCACAGCTGTCTTCCTTTGACGAGATCATCGACGTCCGGACACCGGCCGAGTTTGCCGAAGATCGCATCCCTGGCGCGATCAACCTACCTGTGCTGGACAACCAGCAGCGCATCATCGTCGGCACCCTGTACAAACAAGTCTCCGCCTTCGAAGCCCGCCGGGTTGGCGGCGCCATGGTGGCTGAGAACATCGCCCGCCACCTCGCCGGCCACCTGGCCGACAAACCGAAGAACTGGCGCCCGCTGCTGTACTGCTGGCGGGGCGGCATGCGCAGCGGCTCCTTCGTCACCTGGATGCGCATGGTGGGCTGGGACGCCTGTCAGTTGGAGGGCGGCTACAAGACTTACCGCAACCACGTCATCGATGGCCTGAACGGGCTGACCTCGGCGTTGCGCTTCGTGGTGCTCTGCGGCCCGACCGGCAGCGCCAAGACTCGCGTGCTGGAGGCGCTGGCCGCGCGCGGCGCGCAGGTGCTGGATCTGGAGGCGCTGGCGCAGCACAAGGGCTCGGTACTGGGCGCCATTCCTGGCGCCGAGCAGCCGAGCCAGAAGGCTTTCGAGACGCAGCTGCATCATGCGATGCGCGGATTCGACGCGGGCCGCCCGGTATTCGTCGAGGCTGAGAGCCGCAAGATCGGCCGCATCCAGTTGCCGGAGCCGCTGGTGCTGGCCATGCGGGCTGCGCCCTGCGCGGTCCTGGAGGCCAGCCGCGACGCCCGGCTCGCCTTCCTCGTACGGGACTACGCCTACCTCGGCGACGATGTCGGCGCCCTGCAGGCGCGCCTGGAGCGGCTGAAGGAACTGCAGAGCAAGGAGACCATCTCGCGCTGGCTCTCGCTCGCCGAGGCCGGCGCCTTGCCACAGCTTTTCAGCGAGTTGATGGAGTTGCATTACGACCCGCTGTACAGACGCTCGCAGGCCAGCCACTTCAGCGCCTTCACCAGTGCGCCGCGCTTCATCACTGAAGATCTTTCGGCCGCCGGCATAGCCCGCCTGGCCGAAGACATCCTCGCCACCCGGCTCGGCGAGCGCCCTGGCGGCTGATTGAGGCCGCTGGCCAGGCGCCTGGCCCGGCCAGCGGGTTGCATCAGACCAGCGTGAGCGTCACATCGATGTTGCCGCGGGTGGCATTCGAGTACGGGCAGACGACGTGCGCTTTCTTCACCAGGTCCTCAGCAACGCCAGCGTCCACGCCCGGCAGCGAGATTCGAAGTTCCACCTCGATGCCAAAACCCGTGGGGATGGCGCCTATGCCAACCTGACCTTCTATCCTGGCCTCCGCCGGCAGCGCCACCTTCTCCCGCGCGGCGACGAATTTCAATGCGCCAAGGAAGCAGGCGGAATAGCCGGCGGCGAAAAGCTGCTCCGGGTTGGTCCCTTCGCCACCGGCTCCGCCGAGTTCGCGCGGCGTCGTCAGCCTGATATCGAGCACGCCGTCCGAGGACTGCGCGCGACCGTCGCGGCCTCCAGTGGCAGTTGCAGTGGCGCGGTAGAGGACTTTTTCGATGGACATGATGAACTCCTTTCTAGGGGGGGATGAGCCGGCATCATGCAAATGATGTCGGAGTAAATTGATGCGATTAAATAGTGTGCTATGTATTTGCGAAAAAAAAAACGGATTGCCTATCCACTGCGCATCAGATTACGCCTCAGGGTTTCCAGCTCGTTCTTCAGGCCGAGGAGCTTGTCCGGCTCGCAGTCGGTGGCACATAGCACGCCGGCTGGCACTGCAGTCGCCCGATCCTTCAGCGCGCGCCCTTCCGGGGTCAGGGTGATGATGACCTGGCGTTCATCGTTGGCGGCCCGCTGCCGTTTCAGCAGGGCCGCGGCTTCGAGGCGCTTGAGCAAGGGTGTCAACGTCGCAGAATCCAGGAAAAGGCGCTCGCCGATCTCGGACACCGTCACCCCCTCACGTTCCCACAACACCATCATCACCAGGTACTGGGGATAGGTAAGGTCCAGTTCCTTCAGCAGCTTGCGATACACCTTGTTCATCGCCAGCGCGGTGGAGTAAAGCGCGAAGCAGAGTTGGTGATCGAGAAGCAAGGAGGGCGTGGTTTTTTCTGGCAGCGTCATGGCGAGTAATTTACATAGTGCGCTATTAAATAGCAAATTTATTTCATGTCACCGTCCGAGCTTGACCGCCTCCCTGCCTTCGCCCCTGATCGCGCATATGCGCTGGATCACTGCCGGCTTGGGAGTTTCCACTTCGCCTTGCTCAAAAGCCACGATGCTCCAGCCCTGCCCCAGGCGCGCCAGCAACTCGTTCGGCGCAAGCAGGAATTCCGGATTGCTGGGTTTGCCGAAGCGTTCGTTGCCCTGCATGAAGGTTTCGTAGATCAGCACGCCGCCCGGGGAGAGCATCGCCAGCATCAGATCGAAGCGCGGCCGGAAGAGGTAGTTGCATACCACCACCGCGTCGAAGCGGCGGCCGCCGTATGGCCAAGGTCCCTGCTCCAGGTCCGCCTGACGGGTGCGCAGGTGCGGCGCACCCTGCAGCAGTTCCAGCGCCACGCCGTCCTTGTCCACCGCTTCCACCCGGAAACCGCGCTGCGCCAACCAGCGAGCATGCCGGCCGCCGCCGCAGGCGTAATCGAGAACCTCGCCGCCGGCGGCGATCAGGGGGGCAAAGCGCATCACCCAGGGAGAAGGTGTGGCCAGGCTGGTATGCATAGGGCAATCCTCAGAAAGGAAGAGCGCACCTCGCCGGCCTGCAGGTCGAGACGAGCAGCGGGTGGAATGCGCTTGGCTAGTGCTCCCGGCCCTGAACCGGAAGACGCCTGGATTCTAGCAAGCCCGCCTGCCGCCCCTGCTGCGCGACAGCTGGCTATGCCGGCGGGTGATCATCCCGGAAGGGCGGGAACTATGTTATAGAGATGCGCAGCCCGGCTCGCGCGGGCGCTGGATACTCTGAATCTATAACGCGTCGCCACGGCGAGTCAGATGCACCGCTTGTCCGGGTCGGCCTCTAAAGGTTTTCCTCCCCGTCGCGATGATGTGGTCTTACGTTCTGTTTCTCCTGACCTTGCTGACGGGTATCGCGCTCGGTTTGTTAGTGGACCGCCGACGCAGCGCGGCCAAGGCGGGCGAGGAAGGCGATCCCCACGCTCTCGCTGAACTGGTGGATCTGGCGTCCGACTGGTCGTGGAGCACCGATGTCTCGCATCGCTACACCCGTGTCGGCGAGGGCCTGCGCAACCGCACTGGACTGGTCCCGGCCGATCTGGTGGGCCTGCGTCCCTGGGAGTTGCCCTGGGTGGACGCCACTTCCGCCACTTGGATCACTTACCGCGAACGCATCGAGAAACGTGAGCCCGTCACCCGCACGCTGGCCCTGCGCGGTGCAGATGGCCGCATTCACCACCTTGAGCTGATCGGCCGCCCGCTGATGCGGAAGGGAACCTTCCTCGGCTATCACGGCATCGGCCGCGACGTGACCGAGCGGATCGTGACCGCCCGCGCGCTGCAGGAGAGCCAGCAGCGTTATTCCGAAGTAGTGGAGTCGGTGAACGAGGTGATCTTCCGTACCGATCCCGACGGCCGTCTCACCTTCCTCAACCGTTTCTGGCAGACCATCAGCGGCTACCGCGTCGAACAGAGCCTGGGCAAGCCGCTGGTGGATTTTCTGCACCCGGACGACCGCGAGGAAGCCCAGACCAAGCTGGCAAAGGTCGGCAATGGAGAACTGCCGGAGTGCAACTGCGAGTTGCGCCTGCGCACCCGCGAAGGCGAAATCCGCTGGATAGAGGCCGCCGGCCGGCCGGTCACCGACATGGACGGCATGCCGCAGGGCCTGGCCGGCACGCTGGACGACATCTCCTCCCGCAAGGTCGCCGAACTGACACTGAAGAATGTGAACCAGGAGCTGGAAGCCCGGGTGCGGCTGCGCACCGCGGAACTCGAGGCCTCCAACCGCGAGCTGGAAGCCTTCTCCTACTCGGTGTCTCACGATCTGCGCGCGCCGCTGCGTGCCATCGACGGTTTCGCCCGCATCCTCGAAGAGGAACTGGACGGTGCGCTGGACAAGGCCTCCCGTGGCCACATCGAGCGCATCCGCAAGGCCACCCAGCGCATGGCGCATCTCATCGACGCGCTGATCGAGCTGGCACGGCTCACCCGACAGTCCCTGCACAAGGAGACCTTCGACCTCTCCGAGCTGGCCTTGCAGGTCATCGATGAACTGCGCGCCGAGGAGCCCGAGCGCATCGTCGAGGTCGAGATCACGCGAGGTCTGATGGTCACCGCTGACCGCACGCTGGCCCGCGTCCTCATCGAGAACCTCATGCGCAACGCCTGGAAATTCTCGGCCCGCCAGCCGGTGGCGCGCATCTCCTTCCGCGCCGAGCGGGAGCGCGACCGCCGCGTGTTCTGCGTGGAAGACAACGGTGCCGGCTTCGACATGGCCTTCGCCGCCAACCTGTTCCGGCCCTTCCATCGTTTGCACAATAGTGGGGAGTTCAGCGGGACCGGCATCGGCCTGGCCACCGTACAGCGCATCATCCAACGCCACGGCGGCCTGATCTGGGCGGAGTCGAAACCCGGACAGGGCGCGCGCTTCTATTTCACGCTGGGCAGCTGAACAGGGAACGGCCGCAGGCCGGGCAAGTCCGTTGGAATGCACCGTGAGCGTGCGTGCTCAGGACGTAACATGGTGCACTGCAGTACAATTCGCGCCACGGCGAGGCGCGCCCGGCAGCTTTCCTGTACGGCGCCGCCCGCCTCGAACCGCTTCCTTCGAGGTCGTCGTCCGATGAAAGAAAAACACTATCTCACTTCCCTCTTCGAGCCGCGCTCAGTCGGCATCATCGGCGCCAGCGAGCGGGAAAACTCGCTCGGCAACGTGCTCATCCGCAACATGCTGGAAGCGGGCTACAAGGGCCGCCTCTTCGCCATCAACCCGAGCCACGAAACCGTGCTCGGCGTGCCCTGTTACAAGTCGGTGGAGGATGTGCCGCACCGGCTGGACCTGGTGGTCATCGCGGTACGGGCGGAAAAGGCCGCGGCCCTGATGGACGCTTGTGGCCGCGCCGGCGTGCGTGCGGCCATCGTGCTTTCCTCCGGCTTCTCCGAGGCCGGCCCCCGCGGCGCCCTGCTGGAGCGCAAGCTGCTGGAGGCGGCCCGCCGCCATCGGATCCGCATGCTGGGGCCGAACTGCATCGGCCTGATGCGGCCGGAACTGGGCCTCAACGCCACCTTCGCCCATGCGCGGGCGAACAAGGGGTCCATCGGCCTCATCTCCCAGTCGGGCGCACTGTGCGCCGCCATCCTGGACTGGGCCAAGCCGAACAACGTCGGCTTCTCGGCGGTGGTGTCGCTGGGCTCTTCCTCCGACATCGACTTCGGCGAAGTGCTGGAGTACATGATTTCCGACCCGCGCACCGAGAGCATCTTCCTCTACGTCGAGGGCATCCGGGATGCGCGCCGCTTCATGAGCGCGCTGCGCGGCGCCGCGCGGGTGAAGCCGGTGCTGCTGATGAAGGTGGGCCGCCATCCGGACGTGTCGCGCGCCATCCTGTCCCATTCCGGCGCCCAGGTCGGCGACGACACGGTGTTCGATGCCGCGCTGCGCCGCGCCGGCGTGATCCGGCTGTACAACATGGGGCAGCTGTTCTCCGCTGCCAATGCGCTGTTCTCCCATTTCCGCCCGCGCGGCAACCGCCTGGCCGTCATCACCAACGGCGGCGGGCCGGGTGTGATGGCTGCCGATCGGGCCGGCGACCTCGGCATTCCGCTGTCGGAGTTCTCCGAAGGGACCATGGAGAAGCTCAACGCCTGCCTGCCACCCAACTGGTCGCGCGGCAACCCGGTGGACGTACTGGGCGACGCCAACGTAGACCACTACCGCAAGGCGCTGCAGGCGGTGCTGGAAGGGCCCAATGTGGATGGCGTGCTGGTGATGCTGACGCCGCAGGCGATGACCGACCCTGACGGCGTGGCCGACGCGGTGATCGAGCTGGAGCGCACCGCCGACAAGCCGGTGGTGACCTGCTGGATGGGCGACGAGTTGGTGATCAAGGCCCGCCACCGCTTCATCGAGGCCGGCATTCCTACCTTCCGCACACCGGAGCCGGCGGTGGAGCTGTTCAGCCACATCTCCGCCTATTACCGCAACCAGAAGCTGCTGATGCAGACGCCGGCGCCGCTGTCCCACCTGTCGCCGCCATCCATCGAGAGCGCGCGGCTGGTGATAGAGACCGCGCTGGCCGAGCGCCGTAACGTGCTGAACGAGATGGAATCCAAGGCGCTGCTGGCCGCCTTCCGCATTCCCATCGCGCAGACGGTGATCGCCCGTTCCGCCACCGAGGCCATGGTGCTGGCCGAGGAGATCGGCCTGCCGGTGGTGATGAAGATCGACTCGCCCTCCATCATCCACAAATCGGATTCCGGCGGCGTTCGCCTCAACCTGGGCAGCCTGGCGGCGGTGCGTACCGCCTACCAGGAAATCCTCGACGAGGTGAAGCGCAACCGGCCGGACGCCACCATCAACGGTGTGGCCATCGAGCCGATGATCCTCAAGCGCAACGGCCGCGAACTGGTGGTCGGCGTGCGCCGCGACCCGGTGTTCGGGCCGGTGATCACCTTCGGCGAAGGCGGCAACCGGGTCGAGGCCAACCGCGATCTGGCGGTCGCGCTGCCGCCGCTGAACAACTATCTGGTGCACGACCTCATCCGCTCCACCCGCGTCTATCCCCTGCTCGGCCAGTTCCGCAACCTGCCGCCGATCAACATGGAGGCGTTGGAGCTGGTGCTGTTGCGGGTGTCGGAAATGGTCTGCGAACTGCCGTGGATCGCGACGCTGGACATCAACCCGCTGATCGTGGACGAAGCCGGCACCGTGGCGGTGGATGCCCGCATCGTGGTGGAGAACGTCGCCCCCACCGCGGATCGCTACGACCACATGGCGATCCACCCCTATCCGTCCCACCTGATCAGCCGCTGGACGGTGCCGGACGGCACCGAGATCACCATCCGCCCGATCAAGCCGGAGGATGCGGAGCTGGAGATCGACTTCGTCCGCGGCCTCTCCGCCGAGACCAAGTACTACCGCTTCATGAACACCATGCGCGAGCTACCGCCGGCCATGGTGGCCCGCCTCACCCAGATCGACTACGACCGCGAGATGGCCTTCCTCGCCACCGTCCAGCAGGACGGTGTGGAAAAGGAAATCGGCGTCTGCCGCTACGCGGTGAATCCGGACGGCGAGTCCTGCGAGTTCGCGGTGGTGGTCGCCGACGACTGGCAGCACCGCGGCCTGGCACGACGCCTCATGGGCACTCTCATCGAAACCGCCCGCAACAAGGGCCTTACCTACATGAACGGCGTTTTCCTCGCCAACAACGAGCGCATGCTGCGCTTCGTGCAAGGCCTGGGCTTCGTGCTCTCCAACGACCCGGACGACAGCACGATCAAGCTGGGCGTCCTCTCCCTGCAGGATTGATGCATGGGTCCTTCCATAGACACCCTCGATTTTCACGGCGTCCCTGCCCTGCGCCTGGCTACCCGCGCCGGTGCCCGCGCGGTGGTCAGCCTGTTCGGCGGGCAGGTACTTTCCTGGGCACCGGCCCAGGGGGAAGAACGGCTCTACCTCAGCGACAGGGCGGTTTTCGACGGCCACACGCCAATCCGCGGCGGCGTGCCGGTCTGCTTCCCCCAGTTCGCCGGCCAGGGCGCACTACCCAAGCATGGCTTCGCCCGCAACCGGGAATGGAGCGTGGCCGAGCAGCGCACCGGTGACGACTTCGCCCTGGTCACCCTCTGCCTGGGCGACGACGAGGAAACCCGTGCCCTCTGGCCGCAGGGCTTCGCGCTCGAACTGAGTGTGATCGTCGAGGAAAGCCGGCTGGACATGGAACTGGACGTGCAGAACACCGGCGATACGCCGTTCGATTTCACCACGGCGCTCCACACCTATCTGCGGGTGCGCGAGGTGGAGGAATCGCGCCTCGAAGGCCTCTACGGCCTCACATACAGCGATACCGCCGACGGCGGCAAGCTCAAGCGCGAGAGCGGCGAAGCGGTGCTGGTCGAGGACGAGACCGACCGCATCTACCACAACAGCGTGCGGCCGTTGCTGGTGCGCGAGTACGACCGCAGCCTGGGCATCAACAACGAAGGCTTTCCAGACGTAGTGGTGTGGAATCCCTGGGAAGAGCGTTGCGCCGCGCTGTCCGACATGCCGCCGGATGGCTTCCGCCGAATGCTGTGCGTGGAGGCGGCCGCCGCCCACCACCCCATCCATCTGGCGCCCGGCCAGCGCTGGTGGGGCCGGCAGACGCTGATCGCGCTCTGACCCGGCATTGCCGCCGCGTGGGGCGCTCCTTCATGCGGCGCAGCCGCGCCGCTCCATGCCCTCAGTGCCGCCGGGCTTGATACTCGCGCCCGCATCCCCATCTCCTTGTGGTTGTCACCAGGAGAACACGCATGAACCCTTACGCAGACGACGTCCGCGGCGACGACTTCGAGGTCAAGGTCATCCAGGCCTCCTATCACACTCCCGTGCTGGTGGATTTCTGGGCCGCCTGGTGCGGCCCCTGCCGCGCACTCAAACCCATCCTGGAGAAGCTGGCCGAGGAGTACGGCGGCCGCTTCCGGCTCGCCAAAGTCGATTCCGACGCAGAGCAGGCGCTGGCCCAGCGCTACGGCGTGCGCGGCATTCCCGACGTGCGCCTGTTCGTCGATGGCAAGATCGTCGATGGCTTCAGCGGCGCGCTGCCGGAAAGCCGCATCCGCGCCTTCCTCGAGCCGCACCTGCCTTCCCTGGCCGAACCGCTGCGGCTGGAAGCCCGCCGCCTCGCCGAAGCCGGCGACATTCCGGCGGCGCTCGCAGTGCTGGACGAGGCCCTGGCCCAGGATCCGGCCTTCGAAGCCGCGCGGCTGGACCAGATCGAACTGCGCATCGACAACGGCGACCTCGAACCCGCCGCCTCCTTGCTCAAGGCGCTGGAATACCGCGCCCGCGACGAGGACAGGCTGAAGACCCTGCAGGCCCGCCTCGCCCTGCGCAACAACCAGCCGCAGGCTGCCTCCGCCACCGAACTGGAGGCCCGCCTGGTGGCAGCGCCGGAGGACCTCGACGCCCGTTTCGCCCTCGCGACCCTGCTCGCCGGCCAGGCCGACTACGAGCCGGCGCTGCGGCATCTGCTGGAAATCGTCCGCCGCGACCGCGGCTATCGCGACGACATCGGCCGCAAGACCATGCTGCAACTGTTCGACCTCATGGGTGCCGACCCGCGGGTACGCGAGTTCCGCGCCGAGCTGGCCGCGCTGCTCAATCGCTGAGCCGGTGCCGCAGGCGCCGCCGGGCTTGCCCGCGCGGCCGCCTTGCTGGCACCATCGCCGCCTTCCTCCGGCGCCACCCTGGCGGCGCCTCCTGCCTTCCCTGAACGACCCGGCCTCAGCCCGGGCATCCATTCCCAAGAGCATGCTGCCTCCGATCGAACACCGTATTGCCGAGGAAATCGGCGTTTCTCCGCGCCAGGTCATGGCCGCCGTCCAACTGCTGGACGAAGGCGCCACCGTGCCCTTCGTCGCCCGCTACCGCAAGGAAGCCACCGGTGGCCTGGACGACACCCAGCTACGTACGCTGGAAGAGCGCCTGGGCTATCTGCGCGAGCTGGAAGACCGCCGCGCCAGCGTCATCGCCTCCATCGAGGAGCAAGGCAAGATGACGCCCGCGCTGCGCGCCGACCTGGACCACGCCGACACCAAGCAGCGCCTGGAGGACCTCTACCTGCCCTACAAGCAGAAGCGCCGCACCAAGGCGCAGATCGCCCGCGAAGCCGGCATCGCACCGCTGGCCGAAGCCCTGCTCGCCGATCCCCTGCTGGAACCGGAGCAGGAGGCCGCCAAGTTCCTCAACGCCGAGGCCGGTTTCGCCGATGCCAAGAGCGTGCTGGACGGCGCCCGCCAGATCCTGATGGAGCAGTTCGCCGAAGACGCCGCGCTGCTGGGCGAGCTGCGCAGCTTCCTGCAGGACAGCGGCAAGGTGCGTTCCACCGTCATCGAAGGCAAGGAGAACGAAGGCGCCAAGTTCCGCGACTGGTTCGACTTCGCCGAGCCGGTCGCCGCCATGCCCTCCCACCGCGCGCTGGCGCTGCTGCGCGGCCGCAACGAGGGTGTGCTGAAGTTGTCGCTGGACGTGGACCGGCCGGATGAAACCGCGCCCCACCCCTGCGAAGGCCGCATCGCCGCCCGTTTCGGCATCCGCAACCAGGGCCGCCCGGCCGACCGCTGGCTGGCCGACACGGTACGCTGGGCCTGGAGCGTGAAGATCTCGCTGCATCTGGAGTTGGAGCTGATGGGCCAGCTGCGCGAGCGCGCCGAGGAGGAGGCCATCCACGTCTTCGCCCGCAACCTCAAGGACCTGCTGCTGGCCGCGCCGGCCGGCGCCCGCCCGACCATGGGCCTGGACCCCGGCATCCGCACCGGCGTCAAAGTCGCAGTGGTGGATAGCACCGGCAAGCTGGTGGACACCGCCACCGTCTATCCCTTCGAGCCGCGCCGCGACTGGGAAGCCTCCATCGCCACGCTGGCGGTGCTGGCCAAGCGCCATAACGTGGAGCTGATCGCCATCGGCAACGGTACCGCCTCGCGCGAGACCGACAAGCTGGCCGCTGACCTGCTGAAGCGGCATCCGGACCTGCGGGCGACCAAGATCACCGTGTCCGAGGCCGGTGCCTCCGTTTACTCCGCCTCCGAGCTGGCCGCCCGTGAATTTCCGGATGTGGACGTGTCGCTGCGCGGCGCCGTCTCCATCGCCCGCCGCCTGCAGGACCCGCTGGCGGAGCTGGTCAAGATCGATCCCAAGTCCATCGGCGTCGGCCAGTACCAGCACGACGTGAACCAGGGCAAGCTGGCCAAGAGCCTGGACGCGGTGGTGGAGGACTGCGTCAACGCGGTCGGCGTGGATGTGAACACCGCCTCCGCGCCGCTGCTGGCGCGCATCTCCGGCCTCAACGCCACGCTGGCGGCCAACATCGTCGAGCACCGCAACGCCAACGGCCCCTTCCCCAACCGGGAAGCGCTGAAGGAGGTCGCCCGCCTCGGCCCGAAGACCTTCGAGCAGGCCGCCGGCTTCCTGCGCGTGCCCACCGGCGACAACCCGCTGGACGCCTCCGCGGTTCACCCGGAAGCCTATCCGGTAGTGGAGCGCATCCTAGGCCGGGTGCAGAAGACGGTGCGCGAGCTGATGGGCAACGGCAGCTTCCTCAAGTCGCTGAAGCCGGCCGAGTTCACCGATGAGCGTTTCGGCCTGCCCACGGTGCAGGACATCCTCGCCGAGTTGGAGAAGCCCGGCCGCGACCCGCGCCCCGAGTTCCGCACTGCCACCTTCCGCGACGGCGTCGAGGAGGTGAAGGATCTGGCGCCCGGCATGCTGCTGGAAGGCGTGGTCACCAACGTCACCAACTTCGGGGCCTTCGTGGATATCGGCGTGCATCAGGACGGGCTGGTGCACATCTCCGCGCTGTCCGAGCGCTTCGTCAAGGATCCGCACTCGGTGGTCAAGGCGGGCGACGTGGTCAAGGTCAAGGTGCTGGAGGTGGATCTGCAGCGCAAGCGCATCGCGCTGACCATGCGCCTGTCCGACGAGGTCGCACCGCGGCGGGCCGACGACAATGGCCGTCGCGACGGCAACGGCGGCAGCCGCGGCAACCGCCCGCCGCAGCGCCGCGAAGAACAGCGGCCTGCGGCCGGCGGTGCGCTGGCCGCCGCCTTCGCCCGCGCCAAGGGTCGCTGAGGGCTGCACCGCGCTGTCGTTTCTACCCCGCGTGCCTGGCCATCCAGGCCGACGCGGGCCGGGACCGCCAAATGCAAGGAAAGGGGAGCAAACGCCGGGGAGCGGCTGCTCCCCTTTCTTTTTTGCCACAGGAGGAACCGAAATGCAGACCCAGTCGCAACAAAGCCTGCAGGGCAAGCACATCGCGGTGCTGATGACCGACGGCGTCGAGCAGGTCGAGTACACCGAGCCGCGCCGTTTCCTGGAGGAGCACGGCGCCCAGGTCACCCTGCTCGCGCCCAAGCCCAAGGGGGCGGACGTGCAAGGGTTCAACCATCTGGAACCGGCCGGGCGCTTCGCGGTGGAGATGGACGTGCGTGGCGCCGCCTCTACCGGCTTCGACGCGCTCGTCCTGCCCGGTGGTGTCGCCAATCCCGATCAGCTGCGCCTGAGCCCCGAGGCCATAGACTTCATCCGTGCCTTCGCCCATGAGGACAAGCCCATCGCCGCCATCTGCCACGGCCCCTGGCCGCTGATCGACGCCGGTGTCGCCCAGGGCAAGCGGCTGACGAGCTGGCCCAGCCTGCACCAGGACCTTGCCAACGCTGGCGCCGAATGGCGCGACGAGGAGGTCGTAGTGGACGGCAAGCTGGTCACCAGCCGCAAGCCGGACGACATCCCCGCCTTCAACCAGGCGCTGCTGGAGGAGCTGGCCTGAGGGCACCGCGGCGAGCACCGCCGTGCCGCCGGCAAATGCCCGTACGAAGATCCCCCCCGACGGCCGCGGCGCGGGCACGCATGCCTTCGCCACGGCCGGCCGCAAAAGGAGACCCCGCATGAGCACCCGCAAGCACGCAGGCCATCGTCCCCGGCGCTGGTCGCAGAAGGTCACCGAAACCAGCCACGCGATGGACCTGGAGAAAGGCGTGTTCAGCAGCGACGATCCGCGCCGGATCGCCCGCTCGCTGAAACACTCCGCCGAGGCCAGCCATAGCCGCAAGACCGATCCCTTCCGCTCCGCCATGTCCATGCTGAACTTCTACCTGAACCGCGCCGGCCGGCGGCTGCCGGGCGAACGCCGCCGCACCCTGAACGCAGCCAAGGACGAGCTGCGCTCCCTCTATGGCAAGCCCCGCCGGCGATCCCATCCTCCGCATTGAGCGTCCCGCCCGCGGGCAGCAGGGCATCCAGGCGGCGGAGCAACGCGAGCGTAGTAAACTAGCGCGCTTCCGCCGCACTCAATCCGGACACAGATCCAATGCAAGCCTCTTCCCCAACCGCCGCCGCGCCCGCCGGCGTGCCGGTCTGCTACGGCATTCCCAACTGCGACACCATGAAGAAGGCCTTCGCCTGGTTCGCGGCCCAAGGCCTGGAATACCGCTTCCACGACTACCGCAAGAATGGCCTGGATGCCGGTCTGCTGCGCCCCTGGGTTGCCAGCCTGGGGTGGAAGGCGCTGGTGAATACCCGGGGCACCACCTGGCGCAAGATTCCGGCAGAGCGCCAGAACATCGGCTCGGATGAAGAAGCCGTCGCCCTGATGGTGGAGAACCCCAGCCTGATCCGCCGGCCGGTGCTCGTCCTTCCCAATGGGGAACTGCTGGTGGGCTTCGACCCCGCCGCCTATGCCGCTGCGCTTCCTGCCGGAGAAAAAGCATGAGCAAGCCCAAGCTTCCCTCCAGCTACGTGCAGCGCTTCATGCTCGAAGCGCTGGACATCCGCGGCGCCGTCGTCCGCCTGGACGATGTCTGGCAAGCCCTGCAGCAAGGCCGCGGCTACCCGCCGGAACTGGCGCGCCTGCTGGGCGAGATGAGTGCGGTGTCCGCCGTCATCGCCGGCAACCTCAAGCAGCCCGGCCGCCTCACCTTCCAGATCCAGGGCCGCGGCCCGGTCAGCCTGCTGGTGGTGGACTGTACCGAGGAACTCAACCTGCGCGGCTACGCCAAGGCGGAGGGCGCACTACACGGCAGCACGCTGGGCGAACTCGTGGGCGACGGCCGGCTGCAGCTCAGCCTGGACATCGCCGGGCTGGACCAGCCCTACCAGAGCCTGGTGCCGCTGGAGGGCGACAGCATCGCCGAGGTCTTCAGCCACTACCTCGCCCAATCCGAGCAACAGCCCGCCGGTTTGTGGCTGGCCAGCAACCCGATTGCCTCCGCCGCGCTCTTCCTGCAGAAGCTGCCCGGCGCCGACCGGCGGGACGTGGATGGCTGGGACCGCGTCCATCACCTCGCCCAGACGGTGAAGCCGGAGGAACTGCTGGGTCTGCCGCCGGAAACCCTGCTCGGCCGCCTCTTCGCCGAGGAGGATGTACGCCTGTTCGAACCGCGGCCGGTGATCCACCACTGGCCGCCTGACCGGGAGAAGGTCTCTTCCATGCTGCAGGGCCTGGGCGAGGACGAAGTGCGTGCGGTATTGCAGGAGCATGGCGAGGTCGTGGTGCATGACGATCTCTCCAACCACACCTACCGCTTCGACCGCGCGGACGTGGATGCCTTGTTCCATCCGCCCACGCTGCACTGAGCCCTGGCGGCGGGCGGCCTTGCCGGAAGCGCCGCCCCTCAGTAGACTTCGCTGATTTTGACAGCCCTCAGCCCAATGTCCGCAGCCGCCTCCGCCCGCTCCATCGAATTCCGCAACTCGGCCCTGGGTGCCACCGTTGCGGTCCTGCGTGAGACGGAGCCGGCTCGCCTGGCCGACGCTCTGCACAAATTGATGGGCGGCATGCCGGATTTCTTCAATGGTGAAGCCGCAGTGCTGGATTTCTCCGGCCTGAGCCAGGCGCCCGCGCGCATCGACTGGGCCGGCCTGCTGTCCCTGTTCCGCCGCTATCAGCTGCAGCCGGTGGGCGTGCGCAACCTGCCTGAAGGGCTTGCCCAGGCTGCTCGCCAGGCTGGCCTGGCGATTCTGGATGGCGCCGAACTGCGCGACCGCCCCGCTGCCGAAGCCGCGCCTGTCGCCGCACCGGCGCCGGTGGCGGCTCCCCAGCCGGTAGTGAGCGCGCCACAGCCGAACACCTTGTTCGTCGACCGCCCGCTGCGCTCCGGACAGCAGGTCTATGCCCGCGGCGGCGATCTGGTGCTGCTCGCCGGCATGAGCAATGGCGCCGAGGTGATCGCCGACGGCAGCATCCACTGCTTCGGTCCGCTGCGCGGCCGTGCGCTGGCCGGCGCCCAGGGCAACACCGGCGCCCGCATCATCGCCACCAATTTCGGCCCCGAGCTGGTTTCCATCGCCGGGGTGTATCGCACTTTCGAACGCGGCGTCCCCGAAGCGGTGGGCGGTCGCGCAGCCGTCGTCCGCCTCGGCGGCGCCGGCAAAGAACAGACATTGACCATCGAAGCGCTGCAGCTCGACTGAGCAGCGCCAGCCATATCCAACAAGGGGAAACCGTGAGAGTAATCGTCGTAACATCCGGCAAGGGCGGCGTGGGCAAGACCACCACCAGCGCGGCCTTCTCCTCCGGCCTCGCCCTGCGCGGCTTCAAGACCGCAGTCATCGACTTCGACGTCGGCCTGCGCAACCTCGACCTCATCATGGGCTGCGAACGCCGCGTGGTGTACGACCTGGTGAACGTCATCAACGGCGAAGCCAAGCTCAATCAGGCGCTGATCAAGGACAAGCACTGCGAGAACCTCTTCATCCTCCCCGCCTCGCAGACGCGCGACAAGGACGCGCTGACCGAGGAAGGCGTGGAAGTCGTGCTCAAGGAGCTGGAGCACATGGGCTTCGACTACGTGGTCTGCGACTCCCCGGCCGGCATCGAGCGCGGCGCGGTGATGGCGCTGACCTTCGCCGACGAAGCCGTCGTCACCACCAACCCTGAAGTGTCCTCGGTGCGCGACTCCGACCGCATCCTGGGCATCCTGCAGTCGAAGTCCAAGCGCGCCCGCGAAGGCGGCGAGCCGGTCAAGGAACACCTGCTGGTGACGCGCTACTCCGCCAAGCGGGTGGAAGACGGCGAGATGCTGTCCTACAAGGACGTGCAGGAACTGCTGCGGGTGCCGCTGATCGGCGTGATCCCGGAATCCGAGTCGGTGCTGCATGCGTCCAACCAGGGCACGCCGGCCATCCACCTGAAAGGCACCGACGTCGCCGAGGCCTATGCGGACGTGGTTTCCCGCTTCCTCGGAGAAGACCGCGAGCTGCGCTTCGTCAATTACGAGAAGCCTGGCCTCATCAAGCGCCTGTTCGGAGGCAAGTGACATGTCCCTGCTTGCCCGCCTCTTCGGCGAAAAGAAGCGCACGGCCGATATCGCCAAGAACCGGCTGTCGCTGCTGATCGCCCACGAGCGCAGCGGCGGGGCCGCTGCGGCCGACTTCCTTCCTGCGCTGCAGAAGGAACTCATCGAGGTCATCTCCAAGTACGTCGCGGTCAATCCGGACGACATCAAGGTTCAGCTGGAAAAGCAGGACAACTACGAAGTCCTGGAGGTCAACATCGTCCTGCCCGAGCAGGGACGCTGACCACGATGCCCGGATGGTGAAATTGGTAGACACATCGGACTTAAAATCCGAAGCCGCAAGGCGTGCGGGTTCGACCCCCGCTCCGGGTACCACCGCCCTGCTCCCGCCGGGCGCGGCTCGATGATCGTCCTCGACCTGTGCTGCGAGCACGATCATCGCTTCGAAGGCTGGTTCGCCTCCAGCGAAGCCTTTGAAATGCAACAGCAAGCCGGGCAGATCTCCTGCCCGGTGTGCGACTCCATCCAGATTCGCCGCCTGCCCAGCGCACCCTATGTGCAGACTCGCAGCGCAGCGCCGGCACGACTGCCGGCGGAACTTCCGCCGCAGGGCAAGCCAGCGGAGGTGCCCACGCTGCCCGCAGACGCCGGCGCGATCCTCGCCCAGGCCATTGCCGCGCTGCGACGCATGGGCAAGGAGGCCGAGGATGTCGGCGCCCGCTTCCCCGAGGAAGCCCGCAAGATCCACTACGGAGAAAGCGAGGCGCGCTCCATACGCGGTGCCGCCTCGGCGAGGGAACTGGGCGAGTTGCTGGACGAAGGCATCATGGCGCTGCCCTTGCCGCCGGCGGAAGAAGACCTGCACTGAGCTTTCTGCAAAGCAGGTGGACGGCATTTCCGCAGGACTGGCGATTGCATGACGGCCGCGGTTGAGCCTGGCCGTGAGCCTCCTGGAACCCGAGTCTCCCGCCGTACTCCCAGGCTCGGCATCCGGGCCCGCGACGCTACCCGCCCTCGGTTTCCACTCCGGCGTGGATCAGCGGAATCCACATCTCTTCTCCGCTCAAGCCCCCGTGCACACCGCGCATCCTGAACTCGTCCTCGCCCGGGACGCGGTCGGACAGCGTATGGCCGGCCTCCATCAACAGCGCATAGTTGCCGATCCGCTCGGCAAGGCGCGCATGGCGCTGCCCTGGTCCGAACAGACCGGCGGCCAGCAGCCGGCGGGAGCGTACCGCCACTGCCCGGCCGGCCAGTTCGCTGGCGGCGAAATCCTCGAACTCCTGCTCCGCGCCCACACGTAGATGACAGAAGGCCAGCCGGCGTTCGCCGGACAGGGGGGCAGCCAGCATGGCCTGGGCCGGTGAGCGGGCGTCGATGCGGTAGTGGCGCTCCTCCGGGGCCTCGCTGAAGCCGTGGTCCGCGGTCACCAGCAGTGCCATTCCGTGCCGGCGCAGGCCACTCGCCAGGGCCGCGAACATCTCATCCAGGCGGCCGAACAGGCCCTGCACCGCCGGCGCATACGGCCCGAGCTTGTGGCTGAGGGCATCGAATCCGGGGTAATAGGCATGGATCAGGCCGCAGCCCTCCAGCCGGGCGGCCTCCTCCAGGATGGCCGGCAGCAACTCCTGCAGCTTCGAATAGCCAATCACTCTCGCACCGCGGGTGTGGCGTGCGCTGTAGCCGGAGGCTGCCAATTCAGCCGGTGTCAGCACCGATACCGGCCGCCGCGCCTGCTGCGCGAGGGTGCGGTAGGGGAACAAGCGGGCACCGAGGAAGGGCCCCCGCAGGCGGCCACCACCGCGGCGGTGCAGCGGCAGCGGCGCGATCACGCCGCCGAAGCGACGATCGTGGATGAACCAGCCGGTCAAGCCGTGCTCCGCCGGCGCCAGTCCGGTATAGAGCGTGGTGACGGCGCTGGCGGTGGTCGAGGGACAGACCGAGGTCAGCCGCGTCAGCCGGTGGGCATGCAGCCGGCTGCCCTGTCCCAGTCGTTGCAGGAAGGCCTCGCCCAGGCCGTCTATCACCAGCAGCACCACGCCGCGCGGGCGGAGTGGCGACAAACCGGGCAGCGTCAGTTCCTCGTTTCCCCGTAGCCAGTCTCCAAGGGCACGCGTCAGCCCCAGCAGGCCATGACTGCCGTAGTCGGGCAGCAGCGCGTTGCGTGGTAGGGGGAACAGGCGTGCATCCATCATTGGGAAATCCTTGGTGTGCGCGACACAGGTGGGTTACTGCACGCAGTGTGCAACGCTTCTGGCGCGGTTCGCGCGGTGAAAGCCATTCTTGCGAACGTGGATGGTGTTGCAAGCCACTGGAAGGTGGACCGGGACCCCCGCCTCCAATTCCATCGGGTTGCGTTCTTGGGGGCGCAAACCGGAGCCTGGGCCATGCAAAGCGCGGCCCGCGACGAAAAATCGGGCAATGCACCAACCGACACATTGCCCGATCCGCGCCCCGGCGCCCGCGGCCGGACCTTTCCGGATGCAGCAGCAGGGGGGCTCCCTCTTCAATCAGCTTCTGAGTCGATAGGTTTCCCTCCTTCTTCGGCCGCATCGAGCCCGCCTCGTCATGCATCCCTCAAGGCGTCGCCTTGTAAGGCGGTTACCACGGTAACCGCCAGTGGGCGGGAGGCCCCTCAAGCTCGTCGCCCGGCGCAGCCCTTGCCGCGTCAGACAGGAGATGCTCCTACAAGGCAGGCTTGCGCGAGCCTTTGCTTCAGGCGGCGGACGCCGCCTCCTCTTCCACAGCGGGGGTTGCGCCCTCGCTACCCCCGGTGGATGCCGCTTCCGCATCCGCCTTGTAGTTGCGCAGATAGATGAAGAACTGACCCATCATCTGCGTCCATAGCTGGGCCTGGACCGTCAGGTAGTCGAGAGTGACGCCACCGGCGACGAACACGTCCATTTCCAGCGCGATGAACTCGCCATGCTGGGAGACGCGGGCGAAGCGGCGGCTGCGGTGCCACTCCTGCAGCAGGCCGTGCGGCAGGCTGCCGCCCTGGATGCGCAGCGGGCAGCTGAAGGTGAAGTCGGCGTACTGGCCGGCGGCCAGCCGGTTGCCCCACAGCACCTGGAAGCCCACGCCGTGGCTGGCGCTGTGCAGGCGGATGACGCCGTTCTGCTCCACCGGGGTGACGGCGCAGCCGGCGAGCTTGATGGCCTCGCCCAGTTGCTCCGGGCCCACCGCCGCCAGCACTGGCGCCGTGATCTCGCTGCTCTTCGCGTTTTCCTGATCGCCGCTCATTGCTACTCCTGGGTGTAAGTGGTGTTGGCGCCGACTCAGTCGGCCTTGTTCAGCGTCGCGGTGACGGCGGCGCTATCGATCTTCATGGTGGAGGCCGGCACCAGGCCGTCCATGTGGGTGGCGATCTGCTGCTGCAGACGCTGCTGTCGCAGTGCTGCGCGCAGGCGGGGCACAACCTCCTCCAGCGTGGCGACGCGTGCCGGCGTGCTGGCCAGCAGTTTGACGAGATGGAAGCCGGCGGCCGACTGCACCGGGCCACGCACCTCGCCCGCCTTCATGCCGGCGACCACGGGGCGCATCTCCGGCAGTATCTGCGCCAGCGGCAGGCTGCCGACTTCACCGCCCCGGGCGGCGGAGCTTTCGTCCTGCGAGTACTGGCGCGCCAGCGCGGCGAAGTCCCCGCCGGCGGCCTGTCGGGCGAGCGCTTCGGCGCTGGCGCGGGCGCGCGTCACCGCCGCCGCATCGCTCGCCGGCGCGGCGAGGAAGATCTGGGCCAGCTGGTAGAAGGCGGGCACTTGCAGATTGGCCTTCTCCTGCTCGTAGGCCGCGCGCAGTTCGGCATCCGAGGGGTAGTTCTCCGGCACCTTGGCGACGGATTCCAGGTAGCTATTGGCGATGATGCGCTCCGACACCTCGCGCACCGCCGCGTCCACCTGGGCCTTCACTTCCGGCCGCGCGGCCCAGTCCTTGCGGCGGGCTTCCTGCAGCAGGGCTTCGCCGGCAAGGCGCTGGCGCAGCCAGCGTTCGACGCCCGCCGGATCGCTACGCAGCGCCTGGCGTTCGTTGGCGTCGAGCTTGCGCAGCACGGTTTCCAGCTCCTGCTGCTTGATGCTCAAGCTGCCGGCGCTGGCCACCGTCTGACCGCCGCTATCGGCGGCCCACGCACCACCGGCGGCCATCGCCAGCAGCAGGACGGCGAAGGCGCGCAGGCGACGCAGGGAATGATGGCCATTCGAAAGGTGCGCGCTCATTTCGCCTCCTCCAGCTTCACGCTGCTGGCATCGAAGCGGTTGCCGTACAGCGTGTCGCCGTACTGCTGGGCGGCTTCCTCCAGCTTGACGCGGGCGGCGCCGGCGAACGGCTGGCGGGCGGACATCACCGTCGCTACATCCATGGTTTCGTAGGCACGCAGGATTTCCTTGCCGGTCTCGTACAGCTGCACGTTCTTCGCCTCACATTGGGCCAGCGCTTCACCGCGCAGCTTGTCCTCGGCGATCAGGCGCTGGCGTTCGGCTTCCGCGTTGCGGGCGAGCTTGAGCAGTTCGTCGTAGGCGCTACGGTATTGCGCTACCTGGGCGCTGCTCTTCTGCAGCATGCCTTCGGCCTGGTCGCGCACCCGCAGCGACTCCTCGCGGGTCTTATGCCGTGCTTCACGCTCGCCGGCCAGTTCGGCCTTGAGCTTGCTCAGTTCGGCTTTCATCGCATCGACTTCGCCGCTTGCCGGCGTTGCCGGACCGACCGCCTTCAGCGCGGCCAGCTCGTTCTGCGCCTGCTGCAGCTGGGTGGTGGTCACCCGCAGCTGGGTGCGCAGGCGTTCTTCCATGCTGCCGCCCTGCTGGGCGTGGGCGCCTGCGCACAGCAGCAGCGTGGCCAGCAGGCTCCAGCGCGGGGCGACCGGCTTGCGGCCACCATCAAGTGAATGATTCACGTGGGCATCCTTACAGTCGGGCGTTGAATTCCAGCTGCAGCAGATCGATGGACAGCGGCGGACCGTAGATTTCCTTGCTCGAGATCCAGCGGCCGGTGAACCAGGCGTTCTTGTCGATCGCATAGGAGCCACCCAGGTAGTAGCCGCGCGCATTGGTGCCGCCCAGGTGGAAGCTGGAGTCGTTGTAGCCATCCGGTAGCGCATCCGGCTCGATGTACTTGTAGCCGGCCAGCACGTTCCAGTCGCCCCGGTTGCTCGGGCTGGCGGTGCCATAGGTGGCCTGCAGCATGTAGGCATTCGCGCCGCTCTCGAAGTCGGCCTGGCTGGTGCCGCCGCTGCCGCCGAAGTTGTTCACGATGCCGCCGCGGGCACGGCGCCACATGCCGTCTTCGTCATAGGCGAGGTTGCGGATGTAGTTGGCATCCACCCGCAAAGAGGTGTTGCCGACGGCCTTGGTGTCCCAGCGGAAGTTGAGGTCCAGCAGGCGGAACTTGGAGGCCAGGCCGACGTATTGCGGCATCGGCGTATTGGCTGGATCGGTCGGGTCCAGTGCAATGTCGCGCAGCAGCATCAGGGTGTTGCCTTTCTGCATGAAGGCAGGCCGCGACCAGTCGCTGCTGCAGTGATCGGCACCGGCATAGAGCGCGCAGGGGTCTGAGACCTTGCCGGTGATGTTGCTGAAGTTGTAGTAGGCGAGCGCGCCGCGCAACTGGTTGTCGGCATTCACTTTCCAGGCCGCGCCCATCTGCACGCCGAAGAGCCACTTGTTCTCGCTCTTCCCCTTGTCCTGGCTGGTGCTGGGGAAGCTGTCGGAGGAGTACTCCAGCGGGATCACGCCTACGGTGCCGAACAGTTCCACGTCCTTGTTGGCGGCCAGGGTCTTGTCGAACTTGGCAGCGATGCCGTCGAAGTTCAGGTCGCCGGAGAACAGGGTGTCGGTGGAGAAGAAGGGGTTGCCGAAGCGACCGCCGACGAGGGTCAGCCAGTCCACCGGACGGTGCGACAGCCAGGCCTGATCCAGCCAGATTTCCTTCTTGCCCAGGCCGCCGCCCAGGGTCTGGGTGGTGGAGACCGGGCTGTCGTCGCTGCCGGTGGCGATACGCACGCCGGCCAGGGTACGCTCGGAGAGCTCGGCGAAGATGCCTAGGCGTGCGCGGATACGGAACAGGTTATCGCGGTCCTTGCGGGTGTTCATCAGCGGCGGCAGGGACAGCGAGGTGTTGGGATTGACGTCGTAGGGGCCGTCGTCGTTCAGTTTTGCCCAGTCGGTCTGGATGTTGCTGTTGCTGCCGGAGAACAGGCGGGATTCGTTGCGCACCCGCAGGTCGCCTTCGACGCGGATGCGCTTGGTCCACTCCGGCGTCTCGTTGGGCGCAGCCCAGCCTTCCGCCCTAGCCTGGGCCATGACTTCACCCTTGATCTCGTCGCGGATCTGGTCGCGCACCGTCTGCGGTACATAGGGGACACGCACATCGCCGGCCTGGGCGCGTGTGCTGGCCTGCGGGGCAGAGGCGGTGCTGGCCTGACGCTGCGCCTGCTGGGCCGCAATGGCTTCGGTCTGGGCCTGGGCGAGCAGTGCTTCGCCGACGTCGCGGGCGAGCGCGCCGCTGTCGATCAGGCCGCGGATGAGTCTCACCATCGCGCTTTCGGCAGGCGTTGAGGCCTGGGCCAGCACCGGCGTGCTGCCCAGCAACGCGAGAAGCGAAGCCAGGGTTGCGGTGGCGAGCTTGATGCCGGCGGCCTGCGGCGGCTGGCTGATGCCGCTGCCCGCAGGGGCGCGACGGTCGGAGTGGGTCACTGGACTCATGGATGTCTTCATTGAATGGGAGGGAGAAACTGCGGCGTGAGTGCTGCGCCGGCTGGTGCTCATGGGCGGCGCCCCTTCATGGAGACCCGCATCGGATAGCGCATGGAGGCCGGTGGGCGTTCTTCCATCGCCTCTATCTGGCGGACCAGTTCGAGGACGGCGCGGTCGGTGGCGGAATCGCCGGTGCCATCAACCAGTTCGACCCGCAGCGCCCTGCCCTCGCGGGACAGCCACAGATCGAGGCGGATGTCGTCGAACACCAGGTGACGGGTGCGCGGGTCCCGTGCCAGGGCGCGTTGCAGCACAGTGGAAACGTAGCCGGCATAGGAGGCGTTGCCGAGCCCGCCGCGGCCTGAGCCAACCGAGCCGCCGCCGCGTCCGGCGCCGATGCCGAAGGCGTCGCCGCCGGCCTGCGCTTCGCCGTCTATGGTCACCGGGTCGCCGACGTCCTCCGACGGGCTGGGCGGCGCATCCTCGGCCGGCTGTTCCATCGGCTCGATGGGGGTGGGCAGCGGCTCGACCACCTGCGGCTCGACCTTTTCCGGTTCCGGCTGCTTTTCCGGCTCGGGCGGCGGCGGGGGCGGAGGGGGCAGCATCAGCATGGGCGTGGCCGCCACCTCGCGCTTGGTAGTGGCGGTATCCGCCAGCAGGTACCAGAGTAAGGCGGCCAGCGCGGCGGCCAGCGCCACGCCGGTGGCCAGTCCGCCCCAGCGGCGCCACAACTGGTGGCCGGCGGAGACCGTCTGCGGCGCCGTGGAATAAGGAGGTTTCACCTGGTCCCCCTCAAGCCGGCTTGCCCGTCACCAGGCCGATCTGGTTCAGCTCGATGCGGCGCAGGAGGTCCAGTACCTCGACCACCTTGGCGTACTGCACCGAGGCGTCGCCGCGGACGATGACCGGAAAGTCTGGCGTCAGCGCCTTCTCGGTGCGCAGGCGGGACTCCAGCTCCGGCAGCGTCACCGGGTAGGCGTCCAGGAACACCTGGCCGGCGTTGTCTATGGTGATCGCCTTGGTCTTGGGCTTTTCCAGTGGAACGGCGGAGCTTGCCTTCGGCAGATCCACCCGGATGCCGGGTACGCTGGCGTTGCTGGTGAGGATGAAGATCACCAGCACCACCAGCAGCACATCGACGAAGGGGGTGATGTTGATGCCGCCGGCCCGTTTCTTGGGCCCGAACTTGGCTGCAATGGCCATGGTCGTTCGCCCCGTCAAGCGCGCTGCAGCGCCGGGCGATGCTGGCGGCCCTCGCCCTGCTCTTCGGCCAGGCGGGTGGAGAACTCATCCACGAACACCGCCATGTCGGCACCGATTGCCTCGGAACGGGCAGCCAGCCAGTTGTAGCCGAACAGCGCGGGAATGGCGACGCCCAGGCCGGCCGCGGTACATAGCAGCGCGGCTGCCATGCCGGGAGCGACCGAATTGATGTCCACCGCGCCGGCCATGGCGGCGACAACGAACACCAGCATGATGCCGATCACGGTGCCGAACAGGCCGACGTAGGGCGCGCCTTCGATGGTGGTGGAGAGCCAGTTCATGCGGCGGGCCATGCGCTCGTTCTCGCGCACCATCACGCCGTCCATCGCCGCGCGGATCGCGCCTATGGTGGCGGCGGATACCGCGTTGATGTCGTAGCCGCGCTCCTGGCGGTGGCGCATTTCGGCCACCGCCACTTCATACAGGCGCCACAGCGGCGAATCGTTCTTCACTTCGGCCGGCACGCGGTCCAAGCGGGCCAACTGGTCCAGCGGCGCGCCGGCGGTTTGGCGGAACGCCGCCATGAAGCTGTCGTTGGCGCGGGCCATGGCGCCGTAGCTGCGGCTCTTGCCGATCATGATGGCCCACGAGACGACCATCATGATGCCCAGCAGGAAGACCACGACCCAGGCGTCCAGCGGCATGGCGGCGAGGATGAAGCCGAAGTGGCTCTTGCCGGCCTGCTGCTCGTCGGCGCCGAAGGCGGTCAGGCGGGAGTCGGCGCCCTGGGAGATCGCATCCGCCAGGATGAGGGCATCCGGACGCGCCGTCTTGGACAAGCGCAGCTCGTCGATGGCGCCGTTGAAGGCGGCCAGCGGCGTGGCTGCGCCCGGCACGTCGCCACCAACGGCAGCCGCGCCGTTCAGGGCCGGGGTGGCGGCGGCCAGCGTGACCGCCGGGCGGCCGGCTACGAAGAGGGTGATGTTCTGGCCGTCGCTGCGCACCGCGATGTGCGACCACTGCGCCGCCCGCACCGGTTGCGCCGGGGTGCTGCGCTGGCCGTTTACCTGCACATAGGGAATGCCCTGGGCAAGGCCGATCAACAGTTCGCCGGCACCGTCGCGGCGCACATACAGTGCCTGCTCGGCATCCACCTGCTCCGGCCGGATCCAGGCAGAGAAGGTGAAGGGCGCGTTGGCCGCCAGCGCCAGCGAGGGCGAGGCCGGCAGCAGCAGCGGCGCGTTGCCCAGGCGGGCGCCGCGGCCGATTACCGTGCCGTCGGCCGCCGCCACCGTGCTCTGGCCGTGGTTGGCGTAGGCGGTGGTGTCGCGCGGCGGCACATTGGCCTCGGCGAAGTGGTAGACCAGGGTGTAGTCCGGATCGAAGGTGAGCTGGCCGTTGCCGGAAGCTGGGGCCTTCGGGTTGCCGTAGTACATCCAGACCTGCTGGCTGGCGCCGCTGCTGAGGCTGGGCACGTCCACCCAGACCAGCGCGATGCCCAGAAGCGGGTCGAACTGTTCGATCTGGTGGTTGAGCACGGTCTTGTCGTCGCCGGCGACGAAGCGCAGGTCGGAGCCGGTTTCGCTCACGCCCTCGAAGCCGAAGTTGCCGGTGTGCAGGCGGACCAACACCGGCGCGCGGCCGGCATCGCTGCCGATTGCGGCGCCTTGCGGCGTCGCGTCCAGGGTGATCGGCTTGCGGTAGGCCCATTCCGGCTGCCACCAGGCCTGGGCGAGGCCAGGCAGGGCGGCGCCGAGCAGCATGAGCGCGAGAAAGAGGATGCGGCGCATGAGTGATTCTCCAGAAACGCTTGGGATATGCATGGTTATGCGTTGGGGTAGCCGGCTCATCAGTAGCTGGCGGTGACGCTGAAGGTGAGGCGCGGGTCGTGGCGCTCGGTGCGCGGGCCGTCCTTCAGCGGATAGCCCAGGTCTACCCGGCCGGACAGGTAGCGGCCCACCCGCAGGCTGCTGCCGATGCCGACCGAGGCAAGATCGAAACGGTCGTCCTGCTCGGGCAAGGGATCGCGCAGGCGCAGGCGGGCGCCGTCGGCGAAGACGTAGATGCGCCAGTCCTCCACCGCGGCGACGCCTATGCTCAGCGCCGGGCTGCGCAGTTCCAGCGAGCCGACCATGCCGTAGTCGCCGGTGGCCTCGGCGTTGAGGTAGCCCCGTACCGAGTTCATGCCGCCGGCGGCGATCTGCTCGCCGGAAACCAGCGGCGAATCGGTGAGCTGGCCGGCGAAGAGGATGCCCAGTTGGGTGTTGCCCGCCAGCGTGTGGGTGGTGTTCAGGTCCGCCTTCAGCACCATGAAGCTGGGCGAGGCCTTGTAGCGCTTGTAGTAGAACTCCCGCCAGTCGCTGCCGTAGCCGAGGAAGCTGCGGGTGCCGTTCACCAGCGACAGGCCCAGCGCGTACTGGGCGCGCTCGGTCTGCAGGAAGCCGGAATAAGCCAGGGTGATGGGCGCGTATTCCAGCGGCACTTCGTCGCCGCTGCCGCCGAGGCGGACTTCCTCGTCGTTGCGCTTGAAATCCACGCCGGCGCTCAGCGAATGCCACCAGTCGCCGGACATCGGCACCGTGTAGGTGGCCTTCAGGCCGATGGAGTGGCCCTTGCCCAGCACGCTGGTGCCGCCGACGGTGGCGACGTTGCTGTTCGATTTGTAGCCGGACAGCTCCAGGCTCCAGTCCGGGTCCAGCGGCGCCACATAGGCGCCGGACCACACCCTGGTCTGCTCCAGGTCTTCCGGCGTGCCGTAGAAGCTGAAGGACAGGTTGTGGCCGAGCTGCCACAGATTGTCGTGGCCCACCGAGGCGGTCAGCCGCAGGCGCTCGGTATCCGCGCTGCGGTCGTTGTTCAGGCCGACGCTGGCACGCCAGGGGCTGCTGTCCTCGACCTTGAGATCCACATCCATGGTGCCGGGCAGGCTGCCCTGCTTCACCAGCGGCATCACCTGGCGCTTGCCGCCACGGTTGAGCGCGGTGAGCTCGGCCTGGGCCTGGGTGAAGTCGGGCACCTCGCCTTCCTTCAGCGCCGGCACCTCGTCCCTCACCTTGGTCGGCGAGGAGTATTCGGCGCCGACCACGCGCACCCGGCCGACGCGGGTCTCGGTGACCTGCAGCAGCACGATGCCCTCGGTCACCTGCTGTTCCGGCAGATCGACGTACACCGACTGGTAACCCTTGGCCTGGTAGGCGGCGAGCAGGGCATCGCGGGCGGCCTCGATGTCCTTCATGCCGCGGTCCGGGCCAAGGAAGGGCGTGACCGCTGCCTCGATGGCGCGCGCATCCAGCACAGTGTTGCCGCGCACCAGGTATTCATTGACATCCACCCGGCGATCGTCGGCGACGGTTTCCGCCGGGGCCTGCCCGCCGGAAGGCGCCTGCGCCAAGGCCAGGCCGTGGCCGGAGAGTGCCAGCACTGCCAGGCAGAGCGCGGTGCGGGCCGTCGGTGGCCGTTTCTTCAGTTCATGCATCTGTCGAACCCGATTTCCCTGGTAATCCCTAGTAGAAAAGCCACGCCGGCAGCCCCGTTCCACGGCGGCCACCGCCGGGCATGAAAGCCCTCGGTTTCCTGGCAGGCGCGGGCGCTCCGGCCTGCTCATGTGCTCCTAGACGGCCGCCGGAGGGCGCAACTGCCATCCGTCACAAAAGATTCACGAAACCGCTGCCGCGCCACGCGCACCCTGAATAAAAGGAATGCGGCACGGCCGCCTCGGCTCGTGCCGGGGAACTGCCCTGCTCCAACGAGCGCCCTCCCCCACCGCTTTCCTCCCATCACAGCCGCCGCGGCCACCGCCCGCGCCGCGGCGCCACTCCAGGAGCACCCAATGTCCCGCCCAACGTCTTCCCCGCGCACCCGGCCTTCCGGCGACAAAACCCGCCTGTTCGGCGTCTCCCTCGCCCTCCTCGCCTCCCTGCTGCTGGCCGGCCCGCCAATGCCTGCCGGCGCTGCCGACGCGGAGGAAGCGCAGCCGGATAGCTGCATCGAGGTGGAGGTGAATGGCCAGCGCGCGCCCTCCTACGACTGCCTGTCGCAGAAGCTGCAGCCGGCGCCGGCCCGTGGCGGCGACAGGGGGCAGCCGGGGCTGGCGTCGGAATCCGTCCTGGAACGCCCGGAGAACCAGCTCGGCCTCTTCAACCGCGCGGCCACCGGCCACCGCATGGGCAATACCTTCGGCACCTCGGTGTATCCGCAGCGCCCGCCGGAAGTGCAGCCCAGCCTGCCGATCGGGCCACGCCCGGCCCAGTGAGCCGGAGCGCAGGCCGGCTGCGCCTTCCCGAGGCCGGCCGCGGGCCTGCCCGGTAACAAGGGCAAAGCGACTTCGATTCACGGAAAAGGTGTCGGGGCCGGCCCCGGCTTCAGCTCATACCGGCCCCTGGGCCGGCTCCGGATGCGCCCAGCGGCCCCGCCTTCAGGCCGCTTCCGCCTCCCGCCACACCGCCCTGGCCTGGGCGACCGCCCGATCCACGCTGCGCAGGGATACGCGGAACTGGCGGGCCACCTCCTCCCGTGGCCGGCCATCCACGCCGACCGCATGGACCAGCGCCCGCTGCCGTGGCGGCAGGCGCTCCAGGCGGTGTAGCGTGGCCGCCAGCTCGGAAGCGGCTTCCAGCTGCGCCTCCGGGCCTGGCGCCGGGTCCGCCGCCAGTTCCAGCTCGTCGCCGCTTTCTTCCCGCTGCCAGCGGCGGTTCTCCGCCGCCAGCAAGTCCATCGCTGCGTTGCAGGCGACGGTGAAAACGTATGCCTCGACATTGGCCACGCTTGGCCGAGGGCTCTGCCCGGCCAGGCGCAGCCAGGCTTCATGCAGGCTTTCGGCGGCCAGCTCGCGGTTGCCCAGGCGACGCCCCAGGCGGCGGCAGAGAGCGTGGTAGTGCTCGGCGAGGAAGCGTTGCGGCTCCCCCCTTTCCTGCAGCGCTTCCGCCGGCCGGGCCGGTTGCGATGAAACCGGCGCCGGCGGCGATGCAAAGCCCTGGTGGGTGGCCAGGGAACAGCTGGGCGTCCTGCCCGGCGGCGTTGCCGGGCGGGCCAGACGGGCGGGCGAATGAGCGGAGGACAAGGCAGGCAGGCTCATGGCAGACAGGCGTTGGTCGGCACCGCGCTTCCTTGCGGAGGCGCGGGCCGGGAGGGTGACGGCACCGTTCAGCGTTCGTTATCCAGAGTGCGGCGTTCGGCGGGAGTCAGCCGGGCGAGCTGCTCGGCGTTCAACGGGCCATGGCCGATCAACTGGAATGCGCTGTTGGGGTCGTAGCTGGTCTGCGCGGCCGGCTGGCGCGGGGCGCCGGCCGGTGGCGTGCCCAGCTCGGGCGCCGCTTCGTTGCCGAAGCCGATCACCCGAACGGTGAATACCGAAGGCAGGGCTTGGCGCTGGGCCGCGCGCTCGCGCTGCATCACGTCCTGCGCCGCGGTGCTGGCCTGCGCCGCGGCGGCGCTGGCGTTGCTCAGCGCGCCGACGTTCACCGCGGCGACCACCGGAATGCCGACCGCCTCGCCCTGCACCTGGATGTTTTCGGCATTCACCACATGCAGTGCGGCCAGATTGACGTTGCCGGAGACCCGGATGCCCGCTTCGCCGGCGTCAATGGTGCCCAGTGGCGCGATCAGGTCGATGTCGCCCGGCGGCACCTCCGGGATCGGGTTGAGCGTGGCGATGCCGGCGCCGGTGTTGGGCGTGCTCGGCGACAGGCTGACGTTGCCGACCTCGTCATACACCCGGCGCTGCGGCGTATAGACGATGGTGCTCTTGGCGCCGCGGCCGGCGTTGATGTCGCCCTCCGCCGACCAGGCCAGGATGTTGCCGCCGAAGGTGGTGAACACCCGGCTCTGGCCCATCAGGATGTCGCTCAGCGAGAAGATGTTGATGTCGCCCTCGCCCTGCGTCAGCACGCCGGAGCCGGCGCCCGGCGGATAGCCGCCGTCCACCCCCACCAGCGTGCGGCCGCCCGGCACCATCAGGCTGATGTCGCCGCCGAAGTCGGTGTGGATGCCGGCATCGTTGATCTTGTAGAAGGGCACGTCGTAGCCCGGGCTGCCGGCGGCCCGCCATTCGGCTTCGGACAGGTAGGTCTTGCCCGGCTGCGGCCGCCACGTCGAGGGCGAATCCACGAACTGCGCGAAGTAGCGCGCGCTGCTGAACATGGTCAAGTCACCCTTGTAGGCGATGGTCTCGCCCTGGGCGTCCTTGGAAGGCAGCAGCGTCTCGATGGCTTCGCGGCCGCGCAGGTAGCTGCCCGAGCGCTTGCCGTCCACCTCGTTGTACTCGCGGCCGGAGGCACGCAGCTCGGCGTAATACACGTTGCGCAGGAAGGTGCTGCGCTGCTCGACCGGCAAGGCATCGAAGAAGGCGCGCGCATCCATGGTGGCGGCGTCGAAGTGCAGGCCGCGGCCGTTGGCGCCGCCGAAGCGGGTGGTCAGCCAGTTCACCAGATGCAGCTGGCTCTCGAGCCTGTACTCGCGCTCCAGGTTGCGGTTGGCCGCACGGCCGCCGCTGGCCAGCGCCTCGGCGCGCGCGGTATCCAGCCTCAGCTGCTCCGCCGCCAGGAAATCGGCCGCGCCCGCCTCGTCGCCGGTATAGCCGAACTCGCTCGCCAGCCACTGCGCCAGTGTGATGGAGCCGTTGTAGACACGCACCGCGGCGCCCGGCTGGTCCGCCAGCGGCAGCAAGGGATCGGCCAGGCGGCCCGGATCGAGGTAGCGGTCGGCGAAAGCCGTCCAGTTGGCGCCGTACTTGCCCATGCCGGTGGCCAGGGCGATGCCGGCGCCGCTGGCGCGGTCTCCCGGGATGACGTTCACCACCGGCCCCATGCTGCGCAGCTCGCCACCATCGGCCATGTACACATCGCGGCCGGCGGAGACATCCAGCAGGCCGGGGCCAGCGATGTAGAAGGAGCTGGAGCGGATGTCACGCCCGGCCTGTATCACCGACACGTCGTCGGCGCTGGTGTGCACCACCAGATTACCGCGCGCGGTGGCGAAATCCTGGGAACTCGGCCGCTGCGGTGCGGCCGGGTCGGCCCCGCTGGCGGTTGTGATCCAGCCTATCGAACCTTGCGGGCTGCCATAGGTGTTGCCGTAGTTGTCGTAGGTACCGAGCAAGGTACCGGCGTTGATGATGTCGCGTCCAGCGCGCAAGGCCACGGCACCACCGCCGTCGTACCAGGTGCTCAGGCTGCCGGGTGCGCCGTTGGTGTTGCTGCCGCGATAGATGATGCTGCCGAAGCGCAGGCCCACCAGGTCGCCCTCCACCGCGTAATAGCGCGCGGACTCCTGGCCGGCGTACACATAGCCGGAGGCGGTGGGCGGCGTGAATGAGAACAGCGGGTAACGCTGGCCCACGCCGCCATTCTCATTCGCGTAAAGCAGCGCGCCGGGGGCCAGCGCTTCCCTGCCGACGTTGTGTATGGCCTCCAGCCCGTACCAGACCCTGTCACCCCGGCCGACAAAGCCGGGATTGAACGGATTGGGCAGCGCGGTCGGGTCGGCGCCCGAGGCCGAGAAGCTGGTGCCGCTGGCGTAGATGGAACCGGCCGCCAGCAGCTCCAGCTGGCCGGCATGGCTCACCACGAACTGCTCGCCCACCGGCGAGGGCGCCAAGGTGACGCCGGGCTGGAACGGATTGTTGTTGGTACCCGCGGTCACCGATTTGACGAACTTGCCGTAATACACGCTGCCGCTGGCCGCAGCGGCACGCAGCACCGCCGGATAGACGTAGTGCAGGTCGGTAATGTGGCTGTCGATGGTGGTGTCGCGGTCTTGCATGGCCAGCGTGGGCGTAAGGTTGCCGCCGGCCGACAGCAGGTCGATTGCGGTGGAGGGGGTCCATAGCGAGAACCAACTCCAGCCGTTGGCCGCGTACGAGGCACCGTTGGCGCTGAAGGGCGTGCCGCCGTGGTACTGGGGCACGCGGCCGGGGTCGACCACGCTGGCCAGCACCAGGTCGCCGCGCGCTTCCATCCGCACGCCGGCATCGCCCACCACTAGCACCGGACCGCCCGCGGCCCGCGCCGAGGACGAGGTGAACACATCGAAGGGACGCGATTCCTTCGGATCGCCGCCACCGAAGAGCTGCTCGACGCCGCCGACCGCCCCGGCTTCCATGCGCAGGGCGCCGCGCAGGTTGGTGAAGGTGCCGTTGAGGTCCAGCCGGTGCGCATCACGCGCCGGGTTGATGTTGGCTACCGGGTCGTAAATGCTGTTGGTGAAGGAGCGCAGCGCCGGATCGGCGTTTAGGCCGCCGCCGATGCGGATGTCCAGGTCGCCCCCGCCGGTGAGTACCAGCTCACCGCTGGCTGCCACCCGGCCGGTGCTGGCCACCGTCAGGTTCAGGCCCGAGCTGCGCGCCAGGTAAGCGCCGCCGTGGTCGGCGCGGGGAACCAGCATGCCGGCATCGCCGCCGGCCTCCAGCACCAGGTTGCCGCCGCCCAGCGTGCCGAAGCCGGTGAAGCCAATGAAGCGCGGCATCTTGGTGAAATCGACGTAGTAGCTCTCGCTGAACGAGGGCACGTAGGTTCCGAAGTTGATCCACCATGCCGTGGGCACGGCGGTGTCGCCTTCACCGGCCACGCTGCCGCTGCCCTGGCGCCACAGCCAGTTGCCGATGGCGGCGGTGCCGTTCAGCTGGGCGGTGCGGTTGCCCAGCGCTTCACGACGTGCCGTCGGCAGCGCGCGGCCCAGGGTGTCGCCGGTAATGTCGCCGCCGGCGCGCAGCAGCAGGTTGCCGCCGGCCTCGGGGTACCAGGCCTGGTAGAGGCTGTCGCTGCCGCCGTCGACCAGGGATTCGAACGGGGAGCCGAACTCGCCGAGCACCGAGCCGGCGTAGAGGCTGCGCGGCTGGTTGTAGGGGTCGGGACCGCCAGCCGCGGCCAGCGAGGCCGATTGCGTGCCGGCGGTGTAGATGCCGAAGAGGGAGCTGGTGGCGATGCTGCCGGCCGAGATCACCCGCAGGTCGCCGGTACCGGTACGCACCACGCTGGGCAGTTGTTCACGCACCGGCTGGGGGCCGTACACATAATCCGGCGGCGTGCCTTCGCTTTCCAGCAGCACCGTGGAGCCCAGGCCCCAATCGTTGAGCTCCAGCGGCGACTCGCTGATGTAGTACATGTCGAACAGCGCCTGGATTTCCTCCGCCGTCATCACCGCGCCGGGCACGATGCCCGGCAGGCCCCACGACTCCCAAGTCGCCGCATCGGCATCGGCCGCCCAGCGGTAGACCGCCGGCTCGCCGGTGCCCGGCACCTCGATACGCCCCGCGCCCTGCCCATAGTGCATGTCGGAGAAGCGCAGGCTGGCGCTGCTGTTGGGCCGCGTGGCCAGGCGGTCGGCACCGGAGGAGTCGGCGCCGGCCACCAGGGTGATATCGAAGGATTGCGAGCCGGCCGCCAGCATGGGCGCCGCGGCCCACACGCGGCCCTGGTTGCCGTCGCCGTCGCCGGGGCGCAGGTCCACCGTCTGTACGCCACCCGGCAGTCTGACGTCGGTGTCACTGGGGATCAGCGCGCCCTTGTCCAGCGTGAGCGCGCTGGCCAGCGTCACCATGTTGCCGACCGGGGGCGTCGGCAAGGGCACGCCGGCCGGCCAGTCCATGGCGGCGAGCGTGGCCGCTGCCGGCAGGCGGAAACCGGCATCGAAGCGGGTGCCGATGGGCAGGGTGGCGGCATCCGCCAGCACGGTGCCGGCGGCGTACAGCAGCGCGCCGGTGTCGCTATAGACGGCGGCGCTCAACACCGTGCCGCGTGCCAGCGACAGCGGCGCGGCCAGCTCGCCGCCCACCGGCACCAGCGTACCCGCGGCCATCTGCATGGAAGCGATGGGCAAGTCGTAGTTGAGGCTGCGGCCGGAGTTGAAGATGGTGCCGGCGTCTAGCGTGACCATGCCGCCATGCGGTACGACCACGTCCCCGCCCCAGAGCTGGCGGCCCACGGTGAGCACCCAGCCGGAGCTGTCCAGCGAGGTCTGCAGCCGGCTGCCGTCGAAGCCATCGCTGATGCTGCCGAAGATGTCGAGATCGCCCTGGGCGCGGATGACCAGCGCGCCCGCCTCGCCCGAGCCGTGGACCGAGGTCTGCTGCGTGTGCGGATTGACGCTGGCGTAGCGGTGGCCGGAGAGGTCGATGTCGCCATCGACATGCAGGTTGCCGTCCGGGTTGATCAACAGGTCGGCCACCACTTCGACGCCGGGGCGCAGGTGGAAGGCATCGGTGTAGCCGCGCAGGCCGGCGAGCTTGCCATTCATCAGCGTGCCGTTGGCGCGGGCTGCGTTGATGAAGGTACGGCTGTCGCCATCCAGGCGGTCCAGGTAGTCCTGGTCGATGATCTGGTAGCTCTTGCCGTCGGTGGTGGTCTCGGTGCCCGGCGTCGCCGAGTCGTCGGTGATGAAGGCGTTGACCTGGATGGCCTTGGCGCCGGTGATGGCAATGCTGCCGGCGGCGTCGATGTCCACATCGTTGCCGCCCAGGCGCGGCGCGTTGAGCGCCACGGTGCCGTAGTTCGCGCCGGCGCCGGCCACGCCCAGGTCCATGCGCGCGCCGCTGGCGATGGCCAGCGTGCCGCGGCCGGAATCGATCTCGATCACCGCCCGGTTGGGCGCCTCGATGACCTTGCCGTAGCTGTCGCGGCGCAGCACGCTGGCATGGGTGTCGAGCACCGCGGTGCCGGCGATGGTCACGCCCTCCTTCGCCGCCAGGCGGATGCTGCCGACCTGTTCGCCGCTGGCGTCGATGCGGCCATTCACGGTGAGGTGGCCGTCGTCCAGCGCCAGGTTCACTTCATGCGCGCGCACCTCGTCGCCTAGGGTCAGGTCGCCCTGCCCCAGGCGGAAGCTGCGGCCACCGGTCACGCCGCCCTCGTTCAGGCGGGCGTTCAAGCCGGCGAAATCGGTGATGCTGTTGCCGTACACCTCGATGCGGCCAGCCGTGTAGGGCACGAGGGTGCCACCGGCGTCGTAGTGGCCGCTGGCGCCGCCCGCCAGTTGGCCGGCCAGCGCCACCTCGCCCTGCGCCGCCTGAGCGGTGAGCTTGCCGGCGCGGTTGTACTGCGCCGAGAGGTCAATGCGCGCGGCCTCGTCCTGGCGCACGTCGCCGCCGCGGCTATCGAGGGTGACGTCGCCGCCCCAGCTGTACTTGCTGACTTCGTAGAAGTCGATCTTGCGGCCGGCGAGGTCGAGCTGCGCGCCATCGGCCAGCAGCACATCGTCCTGCGCCGACAGGCTGAGCTTGCCGCTGGGCAGCAGCACCGCGGTGTCGAGCACCAGGCTGCCGCCACGGCTGTCCAGCGCCAGTTCGGCGCCCAGCGATCCGGCGAGCGCCGCGTTGTCCGGCGCGGGCGCGCCGGTGCCGCTGACATGGATGTCGCCGCCGGCGGCGATCTTGTTGATCGAGCCGGCGCCGCCGGTGAGCAGCGGCGTGCTGATGAAGAGGTCGCCGCCGCTGTGGCTGTAAGCCTTGGCCACCGGGTCCCAGGCGCCCTGCGACTGGTATACCGCGAGCGATCCCTTGTGGGTGGCGGTGACGCGCTCGCTGGCGTTCAGGTGCAGGCTGGCGAAGCCCAGCGCCAGGCGCTCGTGGTCGCGCACGGTGTCGGGCTGGGTGCGCGGGCCGTAGCCGAACACCACCTCGCGCGCATCGACCACCAGCTTGCCCGAGCCGGTGCCCGGGCCGCCGGCCACCACCGCGCCGGCGGGCGTGAGCGCGCCGGTCCAGATCAGCGTGTCGGTGTGGATGCGCGCCACCGAGTCGGCATCGCCGTAGCCGTAGATGGCGGGCGTGGCCAGCACCAGGCGCTGCAGCGCCGATTTGCCGGTTTCCGGGTTGTAGGTGGAAAGAGTGACGTCGCCGAAGAAATTGACCGACTCGCGCGCGGTGAAGGACAGCGCTTCGAGCGCCGGTGCGCCGGCACTCGTGTCGCCCAGCAGCAAGCGGTCGATCACCTGCTGGTTGAGCGTCATGCCCGAAGGCAGCGCGCCGCTGGCCGCCACGGCCGCCAGCGCCTCGGCGCTGCCGACGTTGATGCCGCCCAGCGCCAGCGACAGGTTGCGCGTGCCATAGCGCACGGTGTCGCCCAGCACGAAGCGGTTGTCGGTGGAGGTGGCGATGGTGCCTTCCGAATACAGCCGCGTGTCGCCGCTGCAGGCCACGCCCGTTGCGCACACGCCGATCTCGATGGCGCCGGCGCCGTCCAGCGGGCTGTTGGCGTTGGGCGCGGTCGGCGGCAGCATTTCCAGCTGGCCGTTGGACAACGCCAGCACCGAGTTACTGCCAGGCGTGTGGATGTAGCCCTGGCCCGCGGTGTAGGAGGACTCGCCCATGCCCAGCGTGCTGATGCCCGAACCCTGCTCCAGCGTGATGCCGCCGTCGGTACGGCCGGTGATCAGGAACACATCGGCCGCGCGCAGTAGCGCTCCTTCGCGCAGCACGATATTCCCCGTCTGGCCCCTGATGCTGATGACGTTGGCGTTCTGCAGAGAGCCGGTGCTCTGGTTCATGTAACTGGAGCTCAGCATGCCGCCGATCTCCAGCCTCGACGCGCCTATGGTGTTGAGCGTGTCGGCATGCACCGACACCCCGCCGTAGCCGGCGGTGGGCGCGGCGCCAGTGCCCAGGATCTCGTAGTCCGAGGCATTGATAAGCCGCGCGACCGCGCCGTAGCCGCCGTCGGCCGGCTTGCCCAGCACGGTGGCGTCGAACACCAGCTGCGGCAGGCCGAAGGAGCCGACCGCGGACGGCGTGTTCAGCTGCAGGTTGATCGCCTTGCCGTCGCGCTCCAGCAGCGGGCGCGGCACGCCCTCGCGCAGCGCGCGCTGGATGGCGAACTCGGCGTAGCTGGTCTCGTTGTATTGCGAGTAGGTGCGTACCGTGTCGGCCGCGGTCAGGATGATCTGCGTGGTGCGCGTGTCGCTCACGCCGGTATTGGCGATGCCCAGCCGCGCCGAGGTGCTCCACGAGCCGTTGCGCATGGCGCTGGTGGTGCCGAAGGCGGTGGCGCTGGCGGCGAGGCCGTTGAGCTCGACGCGGAAGGCGCCGGGCAGCAGCGCATAGGTGGAAGGCAACAGCGTGTAGGTGCCCGCCGGCAGGCCCGGCACGCCTTCGCCTATGGTGATCTGGCGGCCGATGGTCGGATCGCCGGCGCCCTTTTCCAGGCCGACCGGGGCGTAGTTGGCCTGCGCGCCGGGCACGATGGCGTACACCGGATTGGTGGCCAGGCCCGGCAGGGTGAAGCCCTTGTCACCCAGTTGCACCAGTGGGTTCAGGCGGGCGTCGGTGGAGCCGCCGCGGCCCTGCAGGAAGGCCGCGCCGGTCAGCTCGCCGCCGCCCGACAGGTCGATCACCGCGCCTTCCTGCGCATGCACCGCATGCGACTGGAAGTCCACCTTGGGCTCGAAGCCGATGGAGTCGTAGAGCACGTCGGCGCCGTTGTAGTTGTAGATCAGCCCGTCCGCCGTGCCGCCGTAGGGCATGACCAGGCCGTTGGCGCTCACCGAGGTGATGCTCCCGGGCAGCAGGTTGACTACGCCGGTGGAACCGTTGCCGCCGGTCTCGCCCAGGGTGATGGAGCCCAGCGGCGCGCGGATCACCCCGCCCTGGTTCACCGTCGCCGCCGAGAACTCCAGCTTGCCGAACACGCTGTAAGGCATCGCCGGCGTGACCGTGCCCATGCGCTCTATGGTGAGGTAGCGGTCCGGGTGGAAGGCGCGCGGCCGGTTGTTCCATTGGTCCACGGTGCTGGTGATGCCGACGCTGACCTTGCCGCTGCCGTAGATCTGCGCCGCCGCCAGGGTGGTGTTGCCCGGCGAGTAGAAGGCGGCGTCCCGCAGGCGCAGGTCGCCCTGGCTTTCGATGCGCACCGTGCCGAAGGCGTCGCGCTCCACATCGCGCGAACCGCTGTTGAGGACGATGCTGCCGCTCACGCCCAGACCCACCTCGCCGACGATGTCCAGCATGCTGGCGCTCATCGTCAGGTTCGCGTCGGCGGCGATCTCGGGCACGCCCAGCGTGCCGCCGACGGCTGAGGTGTTGCGGCTGCCGAACACCGGGTTAGGCATGAGAGTGCCATCCTGCGTCTGACGGCCGGCCGAGCCGGCCAGCCGCAGGTAGGGCGCGGCAAGCTTGACCTGGCTGTCGCGCGGCGCGGCCGCCGACAGGCTCATGGCGCTGGCGGTGAGGTAGAGCGCCTGGTTCATGCGCAGATCGACGTCGCCGTCGAAGCTGAGCAGGCCGTTCACATACAGCGAGGCCGTGTCGAAACCACCCGCGTGGATGGCATCCACGCCATAGCGCGCCTGGCCGTAGGCGAGGCTTTCGTGCATCTGGCCGGCCTGCACGCCCGCGGCCAGGCCACTGCCGCCATACACCTGTTCGATCACCAGCTCGCGCGGCACGCGCACCGCATCGTCCACCGCCAGCCCGAGGTAGGTGAAACGCGCCACCGGGCCATAGACCGGCGTTTCGAAGTTGATCGCGAGGGTGCCGCCCATGGCTCCGGCGCCGCCGGCATGGGCCTGCAGATCGCCATCGATGTAGATGCCGTTGTTGGCGTTGAGCGCGATGGCGCCGCCGTGGCTGGCCAGCACGGTGTTGCCCAGGCCCGGCAGGTAGACCGTGCCGCTGGTGCCGGAGGCGTCCAGGCGGGCGCCGTCCTGCACCACCAGGAAACCGCCCAGGCTTTCGATGAGGCGTGACTCCAGGTCGTGCCGGCCGCCCAGTTCGATGGTGCCGCCGTCCAGCACCTGGCCGATGGCGCGGCCATCGGCCGCCACCGCGGTGAAGGCCAGACCGGACACGTCGAGCAGCGCATGCTCGCCCACCCACAGCGAGCGCGCATTCGGCGTGCCCTGCGGCAGGTTAGCGTCCACGCCCATGCCGAAGTCGCCATCCAGCACAGAAATACGGCCACCGCGCGCCAGCAGCGTGCCGTCCAGCGTGATCTGGCTGTTGCCCTTGAGGGTGATGGAACGGCCGGGATCAACCTCGATGCGGCTGCCCTCGCCCATCGTGAAATTGCCGCGTGCGTACACCGAGCCGGCGGTGAGCGTGAGGCTGGCGCCGCCACGCAGCGATACCTCGCCGCGCTTGGCATCGTCCTGCTGCAGCGGCGGCAGCCACACCGACAGCGCGCCGGAGGCCGCCTCGCCGGTGGGCAGCGCGCGCGCAGCATCGGGATCGAGCGTGAGCACCGGCATGGTCACCGCAAGCTGGGCGCCATCGGCCATGCGCACGCCGTCGCGGCCCTGCACCGAATAGCTGGAGAAGCCGGACTGGAACAGCGCCTGATCGAGTTCGAGGAAGGGCTGCACCGCCACGGTGACCGGCATGGTGGCGCCCGCCGGGATGCGCGTGCCGGCCGGAATGATCACCGTGGTGCTGGCCACGCTGCCCGCGGTGTAGGTCGTGGTCACCGGGCTCACCGGGATTCCGTTGGGGAATACCGTGGCTGGCACCACATAGCCGGGCGGCAGGGACGAGATGCCGGTCAGAACGCTGCCGGCCGGTAGCATGCTGCCGGCGTAGTAATACTTGCCGCCGGACATCACCGTGCCCGGCAACAGCCAGTCGGCCTGCAGGGTCAGCGGATTGGTGCTGCTCACCGTCGGCCCCTGGCCCACCTGCACGGCCTGGCCGGGCGCAATCACGCTGCGGGTGATGCTGAAGCTGAGCGGAATGGTTTCGCCTGGCTGCACCACGTAGTCCCCCGCCAGCCGCAGCGGCAGTTCGCTCGCCGCGCCGGCCGGCAGGTTCTCGACAGCCTGGGCGGCGGAGCCGCCTATGCTCACCAGCGTGCCATGGTCGATGAGCAGCGCCCCCCCGCCCTTGACGCCATGGCCGCGGATTTCGCCGTCCAGCTGCACCAGCCCGGAGCCGCCCTGCATGCCCGCACCCAGGGTGACGTTGCCGCCGCGCCCGCCGGTGAACTTGCCGTTCTCGCCCAGGGTGGCACCCGACGAGACGTCGATCAGGCTGCCGCTGCGCAGTTCGATGTTGCCGTTGCTGCGCAGCGAGACGCTGCCGCCGTGGATGAAGGGCAGGCCGGAGATGTCTGCGGACTCCAGACGCAGGTTGTTCCACACGCCGCTGGCATCCAGTGTCACGCCGCCGCCCACGCGCACACGTTCGGCGTAGCCGGTGGGAATAAAAGGCAGGATGGGCGCTTCCACCCACTGCGCGCTGCTTCCCGCCTTGCGCTCCACCAGGCTGCCCAGCGCGATGCTGCCGCCGTGCGCGATGAGGTCGGCATTCACGTCCACCTGGGTGGCGTGCAGCGCCAGGGTGCCGCCATTCGAAATTGCCAGCGCTTCGTCCACGCTGATGCCGCGGCGCGCGTAGACCTGCAGCTCGCCCAGCTCCAGCGAGTTGAGCCAGTCGCTGTCGAGCGCCACATGGCTGGCGCTGCCGCCCACGCCGCTGCCGGCGGTGTTGCCTATGGTGACGTCGTCCACCGTGGCCGCCGGGCTGTAGCGCAGTTGGCCGGCGTCGGCTTCATAGATCGGCGTCCAGTTGCCGATGATGAGCTGGCCGCGCTGCGCCACCGCCGTCTGCGCCTGCTGGTAGCCGTCGAGCGCGGTGTCGCGCGCCCGCACCTGGCGCATGCCCTGGAACACGGTGGTGTCCACGCTGCCTTCCAGCGTCGCGTTCTGGGTGGCGATCACTAGCCGGCCGGCGTCGCGGCCCACGGTGTAGCCGTTCTCCAGGCGCTTGTCGCGCAGGATCAGCGGGTTCGCGTAGGTCTCGGTGACGCCCCAGCGCGCGAATTCCGCCTCATAACCCCGGTACAGGCCGGTGTAGCGCAGGTCGCCCGGCGCGTTCGAGGCGTTGTAGATGCGGCCGTCGGCGCCCTTGAGGTAGGTCTGGCTCACATAGCCGGTCTGTACGTCCAGCGTGCCGCCCGCGAGGTTGATGAGGCTGCCCGCGCGGCTGCTCACCTTGCCGCCGCTGAACTGCACCGTGCCGCCCTGTGCCATCCACTCGCCCACGCCGTGGCCGGTGATGCCGAGGTAGCCGCCCACCTCCAGCAGGCCGCCGGCGGTGTACCAGCGGTCGGTTTCGTAACCGTTGGTGCCGGCCGGCACGAACACCAGGTCACGCCGGTCGATCCAGATATCCTTGTTGTTCAGGCTCTTGTCGTCGCGGTTGACCGAGGCGTCGCGCTGCTCGTTGCCCTGGACGTTGACCAGGACGTTGTTGCTCTCCATCGCCACCCGGACGCCGACCGCGCCGGAGACGTCCAGCGTGGCGCCCGCCTTCACTTCGCTGTCGGCGGCGTTGACCAGGATCTGGCCGCCGGTGGCGAGCGTGAGGCTGCCGGTGTTGAAATTCACCGCACCGGCGGTGTCGATGAGCACCAGCGACTGGTCGCGGCGGTGGGCGACGCCGTCGCCGAGTTTGTCGGAATCCTTGATCAGGGTTTCGCGCTGCGCGTCCAGCGCGGTGGCGGCGGCTTCGTCGAGGACGATGGCGGTCACGCTGTCGTCGTCCAGCGTGACCTTGCCGGCGGCATCACCGGCGGCGTTGTTCAGGTGGATGGTGCCGCGGGTGTGGACCGAGGTGGTGGCGACGGCCACGCCCTGCTGGCGCACGTCCCGGCCGGTAAGGGTGATGTCGCCCGTGGTCGCGGTGATGAGGCCGGAGTTGGAGGTCAGCCCCGCCTCGGAGCCAGCCAGGGTCAGCGCCGTCACCACGTTGCCGCGGGTAGTGGAGTTAATGTTGGCGTCGCTCGCCAGCCCCTTGTTGATGACGAAGGCATCGCCGGCCGCCAGCACCGTCTGGCCACTGGCGGTGATGATCTCGCCGGCGTTGTGCGCTTCCTTGCCCAGCAGCAGCACGTAGCCGCCGCCTTCGGTGACGGAGCTGGGTTTCTGCGTGCTGATCGTCGCCCCGGCTTCGACCACCACGCTGCCGGTGGCCGCGCCGTAGGCGAAGCTGCTGGCGGTGGAGCTGAGGTCATTGGCGAAGGTGGGAATGTGAGCGCTGCCCTGGGCTTCGCTGAACAGGCCCTTGTTGAACTGGGCGTCGCTCATGCCGACGGCCGAGGCCACCAGGTTGCGTAGGTTCACCTGGCTGCCGCCGGAGAACACCACGCCGTTGCGGTTGATGATCATCACCGTGCCCGGGGCCTGGATCTGGCCCAGGATCTGGCTGGGACGCGCCAGCGGATCGGTCACCCGGTTGAGCACCGACCAGCTCGCCTGCTGATCGAAGGCGACGGTGGTGTTGCGGCCGACATTGAAGGTTTCCCAGTTGAGGATGGCCTTGTCCGCGGTCTGCTCGATGCGCACCGTGGTCTTGCCGTCGGCCACCGTCTGCACCGGCGCCTTGGCGTTGAGCCAGCCGGCGGTGAGGCTGTTGCTGTCGATCTCGAGACCGCCGGCGCCAAGGCCGTCGGGCACGCTGCCGCCGGCGCGCAGGGCCGCCTGGCGGGCGGCGGCCTGCTGCGCCTGCTGCAGGGCAATGGCCTGAGCGGCGAGGCCGAGGTTGCCTATGGAGGTCTTCAACTCGTCGCGGGCGCGTTGCTGCTGGGCCAGGGGATTGGTCAGCGTGGACGCCGGGGCGCCATTGGGCAGCCGGCCGGTGGCCGCGGCATTGCTCTGGATTGCGCCCTTGTTAGCGAACCAGGCCGGGCTGAAGGCTTGCTGCGCATAAGCCTGGCCCATGCCGCCGGCGGCCAGCGCGAGTGCCACGGCACTCGCCAGGGGGGAGAGGCGCAGGCTGAAGGACATGCGCCCGACGATCCTGCGGCTGCTGTGCTCCTGTGTATTCATCCGATCCTCAGCAACGATTCGAGTCGATATCGGGATGCCCGCGCGGCGGCCGGAAAAGCCAGGCGCGCAGGTCCGCTACTGAGGAGACTGATCGGCGAAGCAAAACCCACTACACTTTTTTCGACTGCATTCATCGACGGCACTTTGCTGCTTTCGAATCCGGGGCCGGCGGTATTCGGCCGGGCGCGCAGGCGCTGCCGGCGGACGGGCGCGGTCCGCCACGGCGCATCAACCGCCTTCCAGCCGGCGCGCGGCCAGGGTCGGAAAACGCACGGCGAGCCGCCCGGCGGGCTCGATGCCCTGCGTCTTTCCGCCGGGGCCATCTGCTCCGCCCGGCGGCTTCCGGCTCAACTGAGGATCAGCAATCCGCCCGGCAGGCGGCGGGCGGCGAGCTGGTAGGAGCGCTCGATCTGCACCAGCGCGGTCTCCAGCTCGGCCACCGGGAAGCGGCCGCTGACCTCGCGGCCGGCGAGCCGGGTCGCCCACAGCACCACCCGGCCGGGGCGATAGCGGTTGATCTCGTCGATCACCCTGGCCAGCGGCATTTGCCGGAACACCAGCACGCCGTCCTGCCAGGCGGAGATCTCATCCGGATCCACCGTGGCGACGCTGCGCAGCGCGCCGGCATCGTAGGAGAGTTGCTGGCGGGCGTTGAGCAGGCTGCGGCCGCTGGGGTGATCCACCTGCAGCAGACCTTCCAGGCAGCTGACGCAGCTCACCCCATCCAGGTGGCTGACCTGGAAGCGGGCATCCACGCCCTGGATGCGGCCGACACCGGCCTCTACCCGGAAGGGGCGGCTGGCCTTGCGCGCATCCACCACGGTTTCGCCGCTGATGAGGTTGAAGCCGACGGTTTCGCCGCCTTCGTCGCGCCGGCTCAGCGCCGTCTGGGTATTCAACGCCACCGGCACATCGCCGGCCAGCACCAGCCGCTTCTGCTCGCCGGTGCGGGTGCGGTAGTCGGCCTGCCATTCATCCAGGGATAGGAGCAGCGGCGTGTTCACCACCGCCAGGCCGGCCGCGCCGGCGGCACTGGCCAGGCCGCAGAGGAAGGCGCGCCGCTGCCAGTTGCGCGGCCGCCGCGCAGCTTCGTGGGCGGCAGCGCGTACCAGCACCTGCTCCAGCGCCGGGTCCATCAGCTTCCACACCCGCTTGGCTTCGGCGAAGGCGGCCCGGTGGGCCTCGCTCTGATCGCGCCAGCGGGTGAAACCCTGCAGATCCAGCTGGGTGGCGCTGCCGGAGGTGAGGCGGCGCAGCCAGACCTGCGCCTCGCGCAGCAGCTGGCCGTCGCCGCCGGCTTCGTTGCCGGGCGCAAAGGCATTGCCGCCGGGGGAGGCTTGCGCGCCCTCCCCGGCGTTCCGATCCGTCTGCCGACCTTCGCCGGATGTGTCCATTGCCATGCCCCGCTTTCAGCGCCCGGCTGCCGGCACAGCGCCCCTGCGCTGCCGCCCGCCCTTGTCATCGGCGCTTAATATACGGACGTATCCACGGCGCAAAAACCGCATATCCATCACTCGCCTTCGGCCTGCCTTGCCGACGACCGGCCGAGACGCGAGGCGCAGTAGTCGTGTGCTTTCTTCAGTTCCTGCTCCACCGTGCGCAGGGAAACGCCCAGACGTTCCGCCACTTCGCGCTGCGGCAGGTGCTCCCAGCGCACCATCACCAGGATCTGGCGCCGGCGCTCCGGCAGGCGCTCCATCGCGGCTATCAGCGCCTGCAGTTCGGCACGGGCGGCCACGGTTTCCACCGGGCCGGGAGCGCTGTCCGGTTCGTCTTCCAGCACGGCCTCGATCTCGCTGGCGGAGACGAGGCGGGTCTGGTTGCGCTGCTGGTCATAGGCGGCGTTGATGGCGGTGCGCATCAGGTAGGCCCCCGGGTCGCGCAGGTTTTCCACCGGCTCGCGGCTCTCCAGCCGCAGCCAGGTGTCCTGCAGGGCGTCGCCCGCCAGCTCGCTACAGCCGAGGCGCCGCGTCAGCCGGCGCTTCAGGTCGCCGTAGCGCAGCAACAGCAGATCGCGCAGGACCAGCATGGCGGTTTCGGGCACGGCGCTCTCCCCAGCTCAGCGGCCGGCGCACGGGTCGCCGCGATCGGCGCGCCGTGGCTGGATCAACAGGGTGACCGGCTGCGCCATGCCTCCCGGCGGCGGCCAGTCCAGCCGCAGTTCGCCGAGAGCCGACAACAGCGCGGCGTCGCGCACGCTGTCGCCGGTGCTATCGAGCAAGCGCACCTGGTGCACACGGCCGGCTTTGTCGATATGGAACTGCACCGCGGCGCGGAAATCGCCCGGGGCGGCGATGAGGCTGGTGCACAGCGCTTCCTGGATGCGCGTCTGCACCAGGCCGTCGAAACGGCGGTAGACCTGGCGCATCTGCGGCGCTTCCCTGGGCGCGGCCTCCTGCCTGGCGGCTTGCGGCGCCGCCGGCTGCAGCACGAAGGCCGGGCGCAGCCCTTCGCCCGCCGGATGCGCGACGATGCCGGTGCCCTCTAGCAGCTTCTGCAGCGCCGCCGCCGCCGGGTAGTCGCCCTGCACCGCGGTCGCCATGCGGCCTTCCACCAGCGCGACGTCGAAGAACACCGGCAGGCCGCTCAGCGCGCCGTAGCGCTCCAGCGCGCTGGCAAGTGGCTGGCGCTCGATGTCGAAGCGGATCGCCCCCGCCGCATCATGCGGCACCTCATCCGGCGCCGCCGCGAGCACGGCGCCAGTCAGAGCGAACATGCATCCCGCCAGTGCAAGCGCACCCAGGAATGCAATCCTGCTTGCCATAGAGATCGAACGGGAGTGGTCATGCCTTCACGGTCGGAATGCCGGCCGCGGGGCCGGGCAAGGAGTCCGGCCGGATGCTACGTTCGATATATGATCGCCCGATGACACTCCGGTTACAGGCCGGGCTGACGCAGCGCCTCCTGTACCGGCAGCCCGGCGCCATCCTGGTTTTCGTGCGCGGGCGGCACTTCGACGTGGTAGGTGCGCAGGGTGTGCAGCAGGCCGCGGTTGATGCGGAATTCCCCTGCGTCCGAATCCATCACGAAGGAATTCGACAGGCAGTTGTGGATCAGCTCTATCGCCCGCGGCTGCACGCTGATCGTTCTCAGATCCCGCACCAGCGCGCTCGCCGGCGGTAGCTCATCCGCCAGGCGCTGAAAACCGGCGAACCAGCGGAACAGCATGTTGTAGCCCAGCACTTCGTACACCTTTTCCTCGTTCTCCAGCGAGTAGGCGAACTTCAGCACCAGGCATTTGAACAGCACCGAGATGCCGACCTTGCTCTCGCACCGCCGCGCCAGATCGGCGAGCAGGGCGTCCTCGTAGCACAGGGCGCTCTCTATGGACTCCCGCAGCGGTACCAGGGGATGGTTGCGCGGCACGAAGAGCTGCAGGTTGTCCACCCGCGTCCACAGCGGATGGCTGACGATCCAGACCCAGGGCGAACCATAGCGATTCACCGCGACCGGTTCCTCCCTGGCCTGCTCGACGATCCTCGACAGCCGCGCATCGAGTTCCTGCATCGTCACCCGCGCCGAACACGTCCATTTCATCGCACCTCCTCCCCTCATCGGGCGCTGCCGGAGGGTGCCGCCGTCGCGCACTCCCACCGCCAGTTCGCGAACAATCGTCATATGGGTGCAAGCTGGACCGAGGTCCCGCTGCCCGCCTCCCGGGCGGCACCTTCCGGCACTGCCTGGAACCGCGCCCGCAGGCTGGCTCTTGCCGGCCGGCCGGCTGCTTCGTAAGCGTCTTCATACAAATCTATCGGTGGGCAATGACATTGAAATTAACCGGACTCCCGAACTCTGCCCCCCGGCTGATGCAACGGAAACGCGCTCACGCCCCATAGACGGATCAGCACGGCGAAATCCCCGGATTCTCTGCATCCGCCGCCGCCGCGCATCAAGGCAGGCGGCGCAGTCCCTGGCCCGCCGGCTCGGGGATGACGGGCGCGGCGATGCGCAGGGAGCCACCGCCTCCCCGTATCAGCACACCCGCGCCGCTCACCTCTGCCAGTGACCAGCCGGGTGACAGCTGCTCGCCGGCCTCGTAGGCGCGCGGCGGCGCATCGCCCACCACCAGCAGGGCGACCGCCTTGCCTTCGCGCTGGATGATGCCCTGCACCGCCACGTCGACGCCGGCACCGCCGCCGAACCAGCCAGCCAGCGCACCGCCGGCCGGATCGTGCCGCTCCGCCGCCTGGACCGCCGGCGGCAGCGGCGGCACCGGTTGCAGCAGCCTTTCGCCCCACGGCAGCACGCCCGCCGCCACCGCCGCGAAGCCCAGGGCATGCGCTGCGCATGCCATCGCCCTCTCCTTGTCCATCACCCGCCCTCCTCTCCTGTGTTACGCCGGAAGTATGGATCGCCCAGGACATGTAGCAGGTCCGTATTGGATTTTCATTTCAGCATCACACTCGGCGAATAGCATCGAAGCTCCCCTTCTCCGGTGCCGGAAGATGCGCCAGCCCGAGTCCCGCTCCCACACGCAGCATGGCTTCACGCTGATAGAGCTGATGCTGGTGCTGGTGATCATCGGCATCGCCACCGCGGCCATCGGCGTCGCCGTCAGGCCAACGCCCGGCGCGGCGCTGCGGCAGGACGCGCTGGATCTGGCACGCCGGCTGATCGCCGCCCAGAACGAGGCGCGCATCGACGGCCGCCTCATTGCCTGGGTGGCGGACGAACAGGGCTACCGCTTCATGCGCGGCACCTGGCGCGGCACCGAAGGCAGCGCCATTCCCTCGCCCAGCCTGGCGGGCGAGCTGGACGCCTTCGCCGATGACGAAATCCTGCGCCCCCGGCGCTGGAGCGAGCCCCCCACCGAGGTCAGCCCCACCGGCCCGCTGCGCCTGAGCCCGGAGTGGATCGCCGTGCCGCTGACGCTGCAGCTCCGCAGCGGTTCCGCCACCGCCCGCATCGTTCTCGATGCCGGCGGCTACCGGGTGGAGTAGCCATGCGTACCCGCGGCGGTAGCGGCTTCACCCTGATCGAAGTCCTCATCGCCCTGGCCATCGCCAGCGTCGCCCTCGCCGCCTTCATGCGCCTCACCGGCCTGACCACCAGCAACCTGGGCCTGCTGGAGCAGCAGACGCTCGCCATGCTGTCGGCCGAGAACGCCCTGGCCGAACTGCAGCTCAGGCGGCCCTTGCCGGCGCCGGGCAACTATTCGGAGCGCTGCCCGCAGGCCGGGCTGCGCCTGGTCTGCTCGCTGCGGATCGCCCCGGCGGTGCAAGGCATGCGGGAAGTCGGCGTCGAGGTCCGGCTCGAAGCCGGCGGCGGCCGCTATCTGGCGGCACTGCAGACGCGGCTGGTGGACGACAGGCAGTGAAAGCGCCCATTTCGTCCCTTCCGCCGGCCCGCCCGGATGGCTTCACCCTGATCGAGGTCATGGTCGCCATCCTCATCATGGCCACGCTGAGCCTGATCACCTGGCGCAGCCTGGACGGCATCGCCCGCGCCAACGACCGCCTGGAAGAACGCAGCCGGGAGAGCATGCGGCTGATGCGGGCGCTGCAGCAGATCGAACGCGACCTCGCCCTGCACGCCACCACCGAGCTGGCCGCCAGCGAAGCGTTGGTGGACGGTGGCCGCCGCGGCAACAGCCGCAGCGGGCGGCGGGCGCTGGAAACCCATGCCAGCCTGCTGCCGCCCGCGCTGCAGGTACGGCGGCAGATTGCCTTGCCTTTCCACCTCGAAGTCGTGCGCAGTGCCCCCACCCTGCCGGGCGAATGGCTGCGGGCGCAGTGGTGGCTGCAGGGCGGCATCCTCTACCGCGCCGCGGGCGCGCCCAGCCACAGCGCCCCGCTGGCGGCACCGACCGCGGCCGACCGTGTCGCGGTACTGGAGGATGTGGCCTCCTTCGAGCTGCGCGCCTGGTCGCCCGGCCAGGGCTGGCGCAACCTGCCCAGCGCCGAACGCCTTTCGTTGCCATCCAGCGGCGTGGAAATCCTGCTGGGCGTGCGCGGACCGGATGGCGAGGTCAGGAACTACCGCCGGGTTGTACTGCTGAACTGAGCGCGGCACTTCCTGCCCAGCTTCCCCAGTCGGACGACGGCCGCCGCATGGAAAAGGCCGGGCAGGTTTCCCCGCCCGGCCTCCGCCGCCTTGCTCAGGCTCCCTTCATCCCGCCATGGCGGCTTCTTTCAGACCGCTTACGGACGACCGGCGGTACCGCAGGTGCTGCTGTTGCCGATGCTGGTGCTGCTGCTGCTCAGGAAGGCCGCTTCGATCGCATCGTTCCAGGCCAGGGGCAGCTTGACGAAGTTGTGCTGGTCGATCGCGTTCGCCGCAACTTCACGGTTGAGGTCGTTGAGATCGTTCAGGAAATCAACGATGTCATCCTTGATCGCGCTCGACTGATAGCACTGGGCCACCAGCAGGTAGGTCAGGCCGAAGATCGGGTAGGAACTCGCCGGCTTGGAGTAGGCAGGGGCCCAGGCGAGCGGGTTGCCATACTGGGCCGCGGCCGGGGCGGCCGGCAGAGCGGCTTGGATGGAAGCGGCATCCGGCAGGTAGCCGTTGATCTTGGCCACGACCGCGTTGTTGGTGCCGAGGTAGTCCGAATCCGGGCTCAGGTAGGCAGTGCGGCCATCGGTCGCCATCGCGGCCTTCACGCCACTGCTGCCGGAGGCGGCCACCCAGTGGCTGGGAATGCTGCCCACGGCGCCAGCCACCACGGTGGCGAAGTTGTTGGAGACGGTGAAGCCGGAGGTCGGGCAAGCAGCCACCAGGTAGCGGGAAAACAATTCAGTGGTGCCGCTGTTGTCGGAGCGATAGACCACCGCGACGGGCGTGGTGTCGCTGGTGCCCCGTACTTGACCCCAGGTCTGGCCACCGGTGGTGTTCGAGTAGATGGCGCAGACCTTGGCATCGCTCAGGTCCAGGTTGGAGATACCACTGCGCTTGTACGGCAGCACCACCGAGGTCGCCACCACCGGGATCTGGGCGATGCGGCCCCAGGCGGTGAGGTGGGCGGAAAGGTAGGAGCTCAGCTCTGTCGAGGTGAGGGCGGAGTCGCTGCCGGCGAAATGCACCGAACCGGAACCGCCGAAGCCGGCTGCGTTGTTGTTCAGGAAGGCCGTCTTGCCGGTGCCGCTACCGGTGCCGGTGTAGGTGAAGTTGGCCGGCAGGATGTCGGCGTACAGCTCTTGCGGCAGCGTCGCGCCACCACCCACCACGGTTTGCGCGGCGGCGGAGCCGGCCATGGCCGACAGCGCGGACACAACGACGGCAGACAGCAGCTTGGCTTTCAAATTCGCGTTCATTGGAAACTCCTTGCGTATGACCCATCAGGAAGAAATGAACCCACTCGGAGGCTGCCCGGCTCGCACACCGTTTCGCCCCGTCCGCCGCCCTCGGTGGCGGCGGATTCATTCTGTCCAATGCCCGTGACATGGATCTGAAGGAATTCCGGGAACATAAATCCGTGGACGCCCGAGTCCTTGTTCCGCAAGTTCCTGATTGCTTCACTGCACCATCTGGTTGAGCTCCATGATGGGCATCAGCACCGCCAGCACGATCAGCATCACCACACCGCCCATGGCCAGGATCATCAGCGGCTCCAGCAGCGCGGTCAGGCGGGTGGCGCGTCGCTCCAGGTCGCGGGAGAGATTCGCCGCCGCGCGGTCCAGCATCGGGGTTAAGGCCCCCGTTTTCTCGCCGCTCGCCACCAGGTGGATCAGATTAGAAGGAAAAATTTTCTGTGCCTTCAGCGCCACTGCCAGCGGCGCGCCTTCCTTCACCCGGGCGGTGGCATCCTGCACCGCCTGCCTGAGTTTCTCGTTGCCCAGGGTCTGGCGCGCCGCTTCCAGGGCGCGCAGCAGCGGCACCCCGGCGTCCATCAGGATCGCCAGGGTGGAAGCGAAACGGGCGGTATTCACTCCCAGCGCGAAGCGGCCCACCATCGGCAAGCCGAGCACGCGGCTGTGCCAGCGCAAGCGCCTGCCCTCGTCGCGCTGGGAATGGCGCCAGGCGGCGAAGCCGCCGATCAATGCCAGCGCCGCCAGCCAGCCCCATTCGCGGACGAAGGCGCTGGCCGCCAGCATCAGCCGGGTGATCAAGGGCAGTTCCTGGCGCGCCTGGGAGAAGGCGCCAATGACCTGCGGCACCACATAGCCGAGCAGGAAGACGACGATGCAGGCGGAAACGAGGGCGACCACCGCCGGATAGATGAAGGCGGTGAGTATCTTGCTCCGCAGGCCGTCCCGCCCCTCCAGGTAGTCGGCCAGGCGTTCCATGACGCGGGCGAGGTCGCCGGCATCCTCGCCGGCGCCCACCAGGGCGCGGTAGATGGGCGGGAAATCCCGCGGCCGCTCGCCCAGCGCATCCACCAGCCGCATGCCGGCGCGCACATGCCCGCAGACCGCCTCCAGCGCCTCGGCCACCGGTTTGCGCTCCGCCTGCTCCACGGTGGCGACCAGCGCCGACTCCAGCGGCAGGTGGGCGCCCAGCAAGCTGGCCAGCTCGCGCGTCGCCCAGCACAGGTCGGCGGCGCTCAGGCGCGGGCTTAGCCAGATGTTACCGGCGCCGGCGGGCGCAGCCCTCACCTCCAGCGGCGTCAAGCCGCGTTCCCGCAGCTGGGTTCGCAGCGCGCGTGCGCTGTCGGCCTCGCCCAGGCCGCTGCGGATGGCGCCGGCGGCGTCGGCGGCTTCGAAGCGGAAGCGGGGCATGCTCCCTCCCCGTTCAGGCGTCGCGGGTGACGCGCAGGATCTCCTCGGCCGAGGTGATTCCCGCGCGCACCCAGCGCTGGCCATCGTCGCGCATGGTGCGCATGCCGTGCCGCCGGGCCGCCGCGCGCATCGCCTGTTCGTCTCCGCCCTCGTGGATCAGGCGGCGGACGTCGTCATGGATGACGAAGAGCTCATGGATGCCGGTGCGCCCCTTGAAGCCGCTGTGGTTGCAGGCCGGGCAACCCACCGGCAGGTAATGCACGCCGCCCTCTGCCCCCTCCTCGCTAGGCCGCCGGCATTCCGGGCACAGCTTGCGCACCAGGCGCTGGGCCAGCACGCCGAGCAGCGAGGACGACAGCAGGAAGGGCTCCACCCCCATGTCGGTCATGCGGGTCACCGCCGAGATCGCATCGTTGGTATGCAGCGAGGCCAGCACGCCGTGGCCGGTGAGCGAGGCCTGCACCGCGATCTGGGCGGTCTCCAGGTCGCGGATCTCGCCGATCATGATGTTGTCCGGGTCCTGCCGCAGCGCGGCGCGCAGGGCGGCGCCAAAGCTCATGCCGATGCGGCTGTGCACCGGGATCTGGTTGATGCCCGGCAGGTCGTATTCCACCGGGTCTTCGACAGTGAGGATGTTGCTGGTGTCGCGGTCGAGCTGGCCGAGGGCGGCGTACAGCGTGGTGGTCTTGCCGCTGCCGGTGGGGCCGGTGACCAGCACGATGCCGTGGGGCTGGCGTATCAGCCGGGTCAGCTCGTCCAGGGTGTCCGGTGCGAGGCCGAGGCGCTCCAGCCGCAGGCGGCCGGCGTCCTTCTCCAACAAGCGCAGCACCGCGCGTTCGCCATGCACCGTGGGCACGGTGGACACCCGCAGGTCGATGGCGCGCCCGCCCACCCGCAGGGCGATGCGGCCATCCTGCGGCGTGCGTTTCTCGGCGATGTCCAGCTGCGACATGATCTTGATGCGGGAGATCAGCGCCGCATGCAGGCCCTTGCGCGGGCTGACGACGTCGCGCAGCGTGCCATCCACCCGGTAGCGCACCACCGAATGGGTCTCGAAGGCTTCGAAATGCACGTCGCTGGCGCCGTCGCGCGCGGCCTGCGCCAGCAGGGCGTTGATCATGCGGATCACCGGCGCATCGTCCTGCGCGTCCAGCAGATCGGTCACCGCCGGCATGTCGTGCATCAGGCGCTCCAGGTCCACCTCGCTCTCGGCGGCGCCCACCACTTCGGCGGCGCCGCTTTCCGCCTGCAGGCTGTCGAGCAGGGCATCCATCTCAGCCTCGCCGATCTCGCGCCAGCGGCGCAGGCCGGTGCGGCGGGCCGCCTCGGCCACTGCCCAACCCGGCGTGCGGGCGGTACATAGCAGGCAGGGTTCGCCGCCGGCCGCCTCATCCCGGCCGGGCGCGATCCGCTGCGCCCGCGCCCAGGGCGCCGGCAGGGCGGGCGGGGCCTTCGCCACCGCAGGGTCGCGCACATTCATGCGGACACCTCCGCGAGGCGCTGCGGCAGTCGCGGCCGGAAGCTCATGGCGCCACCACCAGTTCCGGCGCGTAGCCCAGCTCGCGCAGCAGGGCGACCGCGGTGTCCACCGCCTGGGCGTCATGCGGCACGTCCACCCTCACCGCATGCCCGCGACCTCCCGGGCCGGTCACCACATAGGCCTGCAGGCCGCTGATGCGCACCCGGCGGACCGTGGCCAGCGCCTCGTCCTCGGCGGCCGTCTCGGAAATCTGCAGCACGCTGCGCCGCGCCTCGGCGCCGGCATACAGCGCCGCTGGATCGCCGGCGACCGGCGACACCGCCGCGGCGATGCTCACCGCGCCAGCCTCCGCGCCAGCTTCCCCGCGCGCCGGCCGCTCCCGCGCCTGCACCGAGGACTGCGTGGCCGGCGGCGCCTGCTCCCGGGTGGCGGCCCACCCGGCGGGACGGAGATCCAGCCCGCGAGGCGCCGCCGCCAGCGGCACATCCGCCGGCGGCAGGATGGGCGCGCCCAGCTCGCGCAGCAGCGTGTGGGCGGAGGGCTGGGTGTGGCTCTGCTGGCGGCGCATGTAGTTGTAGCGGTCCAGCGTGAGGCCGCGGCCGGCATGGGCATCCCGGATCACATAGGGCCGCAGGAAGACCATCAGATTGGTCTTCGCCCGCTGGCGCTGGTCGTGGCGGAACAGCCCGCCCAGCACCGGCAGCGAACCAAGCACCGGCACTTCACTGGTGCCGGTGCTGACGCTGTCTTCCATCAGCCCGCCCAGCACCATGATCTGGCCGTCGTCCAGCAGCACGCTGGTATCCAGCGCACGCTTGTTGGTGACGATGCCGGCGGCATCCGAGCTTTGCTCGTCGATGCTGGACACCTCCTGGTAGATGTCCAGCTTGACCGTGCCGCCCTCGGAGATCTGCGGCCGGATGTTGAGCTTCAGCCCGATGTCTTCCCGCTGTATGGTCTGGAAAGGGTTGTTGCTGCCGCTGCTGCCGCTGGTGACGTACTGGCCGCTGACGAAGGGCACCGTCTTGCCGACCATGATGGAGGCCGGCTCGTTGTCCAGCGTGAGGATGTTGGGGGTGGAGAGGATGTTGGCGCCGCCCTTGCTCTGCAGCGCCCGCGCCAGCATTTTCAAGTTGAGGATCTCGCCGACGCCGGGCAGGTTCACCTTGCCGTCCACGATGCCGAGGTTGAGGCCGTCGGGCAGCAGGTCCAGGGTGCTGGAGGCGGTCAGGTTGAGGCCGCTGCCGCCGGCGATGTTGCCGCCGAAGAAGCGCTTGCCGCCGGCCATCCACTGGATGCCCAGCTCGGCCGCATCGTTCTCTGTCACCTCCACGATCAGGCTCTCGACCAGCACCTGGGCGCGGCGCTGGTCCAGCAGGTCGATGACCCGGCGCAGGCTGCGGTACATCGGTTCGGGCGCGGCGATGATCAGGGTGTTGGTGGTCGCGTCCGCCTGCACCGTCACCCCGCCGGCGGAGAAGGTGGAGGCGCTGCTGCCGCTGGCCTGGGAACGCCCGCCGGCGGCACCATGAACCGATACCGTGGTGGCGCTGCCGCCAGCACTCGACGAGGAGGAAGTGGTGCTGGTGGTGGTGCTGCTGCTGCTGCTGCCGGCATTGCCCTCCAGCATGCCGCCAGCGCCCAGCGCCGCCCGCACCGGATCGCCGCCGGACTGGGCGCTTTCGGCGGATTCGCCGGTGAGCAGCCCGCGCAGCACGCCGGCCAGGTAGGCCGCCTGGGCGTTGCGCAGATAGACCACATGCAGATTGCCGGGATCGCCCTGCACCTCGTCGAGCTTGAGGATCAGCTCCCGCGCGAGGTTGGTGCGCGCCGGGCTGCTGGAGCGGATGAGCACGCTGTTGGAGCGCGGGTCGGCGGTCACGACGATGTCCCGCCGTGTCTTGTCGCCACCGCCCTCCAGCAGTTCCGCCGCCAGCGCGGCGATGTCCGCCGCCACGCCGTTGCGCAGCTTCACCACCTCGGTATCCAGCGAGGTGGGCGTGTCTATGCTCTCGATGATGCGGGCGATGCGGTCTAGGTTGTCCACATAGTCGGTGATCACCAGGGTGTTGTTGGCGGCATAGGCAACGATGGCGTTCTCCGGCGCGATCATCGGCTTGAGCACCGGCACCATGGCCTCGGCGCTCTCGTAGGCCAGCCGATAGGTGCGGGTGGCCATGCCGCCGCCCGCGCCCGCGCTGTTCACGGTGCCGCCGTGCAGCCGGGCATCCGCCGCCGGCAGTACGCGGCTGACCTCGCCCACATCGACGATGGCGTAGCCGCGCATGCGCAGCGCGCCGGCCAGCATGCCGTAGGCGGTATCGGCGGACACCTCGCCCTCGGAGACCAGGGTGAGCTGGCCCTTCACCCGCGGATCGACGAGGAAGCTGCGGCCGAGGAAACGCGCCAGCGCGGAGATCACCGCCGGAATGTCGGCATCGACGAAATTCAGCGTCGCCTTTTCCGCCTGGCCCTGGCCCGGCGGGTTCGTGGTGGCCGCCGGCGGGATCGCGCGGGCTGGCGCGGCCGGCCGCGCTGCCGTCCGCGGCGTCAGCGCTTCGACGTCGCCGGCGCGGGCCGTCGTTGTCACCCCGGGTGTCACTCCGGCGGCCATCCCCGCTCCCGCTGGCGCGGCGGCCGCCGCCGCGGGCACATAGTTGCCCTGGCGGAACAGCGCATCCTCCCGCGCAGTGGCGCTGCAGCCGGCCACCGCCGCCATGCAGCCCATGCAGAACCCCAGCCGGGCCAGCCTCTTCGTACCGCGGCGCAACGTCATCCTTCCTCCTTGGCCGTCCGCGCCGGGCGCAGACTCACGGTTCCCAGCACTACGCCCTGGCCACCTCCAGCCTCGCCGCTGCGCAGGGCGAGGCCGGCAATCTCCAGCCCCAGCGCCGCCGGCGCGTCCAGCAGCCAGGGCATGAAGCGGGCGGCGGACACGCCGATGCTCAGTTCGAACTGGACGCCATCCGCCTGCGCTCCATCGATGAAGCGGTAGCTGCCGGCGAAGCCGGCGCGGTCCAGCGTCGCGCCCACGCGATCGGCGAGCGCAAGCCCGGTCTCCGTCGACGCCGCCACCGCGCCGGCACCGTCCAGCACCATCTCCAACGCCTGGGCCTGCGAGCGCAGCTTGGGCAGCTCCGCCTCCCAGTAGCTCAGCGAGGCCAGCGCCGGCCGTATGCCCAGCAACCAGCCCAACCCCAGGGCGAGCGCCGCCAGCCCCAGCGTCAGTTGCATCCGCTCCCGTGACGCCAGGGCTTGCCATGCGCCCCGCAGCCGGGCAGCGTGGCGCAGGATTCCGCCGGCAAGCGGTTGCTTGGCGGTGGCCGGCTCCTGCCCGTTCATGGCGTCTGCGCAGCCGCCGCTGTGTCAGCCTGCCGATAGGACAAGCGCAGGCCCTTGCCCGCCGCCTCTTCCACGATCTCCACGCCTTGCTCCAGCGCCTGCGCCTGCAGGGCGGGCAGTGCATCCCGCAGCGCGCCAGCGGCCCGCCGCCATTCGACGTGCAGGGCTTGTTCATCCGCGGAGAAGCGCAGGCCGGTGACCTCCCCGGCCAGCGGCAGCATGGCGGCCACGCGCGCCAACCCGGAGAAACCGCCCGCCCCGGCGCCGCCGGCCTGCTGCCGCTGCCTGGCCTGCTGCAAGGGGTTGAGTACCACCTGGATATCCGGGAAAGCCGCCCTGAGCCGGGCGCTCATGTGCCGCTTCAGCGCCTGCCCTTCCGCCTCCAGCCGGCCGACATGAAGATTGAGGCCGAGCGACCACAGCGCCAGCGCGGCAATTCCCCAGCCGGAGGCGGCCCGCCGCCAGGAGGAGGCGCGACCATCCCCAGTGGCCGGCATCGGCAGTCTGACGCGCCAGGACGCACCCGACCAGGCGAGCGCATCCCAGTCACCCTGCGTGGGATGTGCTTCCAGCGTCAGCCAGCGCGGCTCCTGGCCAGCGGGAAGCAAGGTGGCGAGGCGCGCGGCCGACGCCTCGCCCGGCCCGTTGACCCGCTGCCCACCCAGCGCCTGCAGCAGGCCGCTGTTACACCCGGTACGCAGCCACAGCCAGCCATCGACCTCGCACGCGGAAGGGCTGCCCTCGGACCAAGGCAGGAAGGCCGGCGGCGGGAACACGGCATGCGGCGCCAGGCCATGAGGGCGCAAGCGGGCGAGCACGCCGTGCAGCGTCCGCGCCTCCACCCAGGCCACCGTCAGCCGGCCATCCTCGCCCTGCGGGCCGAAGCCGATCGCCAGCGACTCCACCGGTGCCAGCGCCAGCGTTTCCAGCGCTCCGCTCACCGCGGCCCGCAGGCGGCCCCGCGACAGGGGCGGCAGGCTCAGCTCGGCCAGCGAGACGTCCAGCGGATGCAGGCAGGCCTCCACCCGGCGGGCGTGGTAGCGCTCGCCCAGCTCAGCCAGGCTGCCGGGCGCATCGCAATGCCAATGGCCGTCCTTTCCGCGCCAGGCGCAGCGGACCCTTCCGTCGTCCAGTTCTGCCTCCTGCGGCAAGGACAGGCGCAGCAGTTCCACCTTCATGCGCCCTCCCGCAGCCACAGCACGCGCGGCAGGGATTGTTTGTCGTCATGCATCAGCGCCCTCAGCACTACCTTCGTCCGCCCGACCTCCACCGCCGCGGCGAACTGGAACCAGCGGCTGTTCACACCCAGGCGCACCTGGCTGGAATCCAGCTCCGGCATCTGCAGGCGATGGGCGAAATCGCCCTGGCTGAGAAACCACTGGCCGCGGTCGCGGGCTTGCAGCAGCGCCTGCGCCCGCTCCAGCGGCAGGCCGGGCACCTGGGCGGCGATGACTTCGGCCCGGGCGGTGTTGGCATTCACCCAAGTGGGCTGCGGCAGCATGGTGACGTAGGGCTTGAGACGCGCGAGGCTGGCGGGCTCGACGCCGGGGACCGCCAGCAGATCCTCCACCACCCGTGGCCTGAGCCCGGCCACCCCCGGCCGCCCGACATCGCCCTCTTCCACCCGTCGCCCTGCAGCCGGCGCTTCGCCCGGAGTTCCGCCCAGGGCCAGCACCACCCCGCGGGAGATGAGCGCCGCCTGCTCTGCCTCGACGCCGAGCAGCTCGCACAGGCGGCTGAACGCGGCCAGTTCGGCGGCAGCCGGAGCGCCCTGCACGACCAGGTTGCGCAAATTGAATTTGCCCTGCTCATCGATGATCTCGGATGAGATCCAGGCGGGAATTCCGGCCAACTGCCCGGCCGGACGGCCGAGCACCGGCAGGCTCCAGGCGCCGCCGGCGCGGGTGAGCACATCCCGTCTCGCCTCGTCGCGCAGCAGCAGTTGCGCGCGGCCGACTTCGCCGCGCAACAGCCAGCGGGCCTGGCTGCGGATCTGTTCGCCCTGCAGGCTGCGGATGATCATCGCCTGGCGGCCGAGCAGGCTGGCGGCCAGCACCGCGATTGCCGCGACGATCAGCAGCACCGCGATGACTGCCATGCCCTGCTGCCCGACGAGGCGTTGGCAGACGCGGCGCTGCAAGACAGCGGTTCGATGGCGGAGCATGGCGGGCGCCTAGAGATCCCAGGAGCCGATGTCGGCGTTGGCTTTCTCGCCGCCCGGCTCGCCATCTGCGCCCAGCGAGAAGACATCGATCTCGCCATTGGTGCCGGGGTTGAGGTACTGGTAGGCCTTGCCCCAGGGATCGTTGGGCAGGCGTTCCAGGTAGGGCCGCCAGTTGCCCGGCACCTTGCCGCTCGCCGGCTTCTCCACCAGGGCGCGCAGGCCCTGGGTGCCGCTGGGATAGGCGCCATTGTCCAGGCGGTAGAGCTTGAGCGCCTGCATGATGGCGGCGACATCCTGGCGCGCGGCGGTGGCCCGCGCCTGGTCCGGCCGCTCCATCAGGCTGGGCACCACCAGCGCGGCCAGCACGCCCATGATCACCAGCACCACCATGATCTCGATCAGGGTGAATCCCCTGGCGCTCCGGTGTAGCCGGATGTCGCGCTCCGGAAGCTCCGCGGACATACCCCTTCTCCCGAAAAAACGATGGACCGGGCCATGCTGACAGAGGCGAATGTCATTGCTGTTGAGCAAACTCGGGAGGATTTTCCGGGTCGGAAAACGCGTTCCGCATAGAGAGAGGTCGAGCGGAAACCGCATGCTGACGCGCAGCACGCGGGCAGTGCCGGCAGCGCTATCAGGCCGCCTGTCGTTCTTCCGCCAGGTTCATCCGGCAGCGCATACCGGAGTCCGCCGGCACGGCCTCACCCGACTGCGGTCGCGCCATGTAGTGGGCACAGTGGCGCAGGGCCTGGCCCAGGATGGCGTCCAGCGTGCGTACCGACACCCGGAACCAGGCGGCGGCCTCCTGGCGGGAGCAGTCTTCCACCCGCAGCGCGAGCAGGATGGCGCGGTGGCGCCGGGGCAGGCCGTGCAGCGCCCGCTCCATCGCCGCCAGTTCGGAGCGCGCCTCCATCTCCTGCTCCGGCCCGGGCGCCGTGTCCGCCAGCTGTTCGAGGTCGGCCTCCTCCACTGCCGCAGCCGGCCGCGCATCCCGGTCGCGCAGGCGCTCCATCGCCACATTGCTGGCCGCCCTGTAGACATAGGCTTCCGGGCAGCGGATGGCCGTGGTCGTCATGTCGCCCAGGCGCAGCCAGGTTTCATGCAGGCACTCGCTGGCCAGGTCGGCGCAGCCGAAACGGCGGGCGAGGCGCTGCTGCAGCTCGCGGTAGTTCGCGGCAAGGTAGGCGCGCAAGCCGGCGCCTTCCGGCAAGGTGCCTGCTCCGGCACGGACATCGATTTCCATCGAGGCGGTTTCCAAGGCGATGGGGAACAACGGCAGGGAACAACGAGCGGGCCTCGATGCATGCAAGGCCCGCTCCAGGGCGGGAGATGGGCGCTTCAGTCCGGCGCCAGCCGCAGGCTGCGGCGCTCGGCATCGGTGAGCCGCGACAGCAGCGCCGGATCGAAGCGCTGGCCATGGCCGAGCACCTGCACCGGGCTGCCGCTGTCGTAGCCGCCGGCCGCTTCGCCGCGCTGTGCCGGCGCTGGCGCTTCGGCGCCGCCTTCCGCCGGCGCGGCCTCGTTGCCGAAGCCGATCACCCGCACGGTGAAGATGGAGGGCAGCGCTTGCCGCGTCGCCACCCGCTCCCGCTGCATCACCTCTTGCGCGCTGCTGGCCGCCGAGCTGGTGGCGGCGCTGGCGTTGCTGAGGGCGGAGACATTCACCGCCGCCGCCATCGGGATGCCAGCGGCCTCGCCCTTGACGTCGATGTTGGCGGCGTTGAGTACCTGCGAGGCTGCCAGATTGACGCTGCCCGACACCCGGATGCCTGCCTCGCCGGCATCGATGGTGCCCAGCGGCGCGATCAGATCGACATCGCCGGCAGGCACCTCCGCGATCGGCGCCAGGGTGGCGATGCCGGCTCCGGTGCTGGGCACGTCGGAGGACAGGCTGACGTTGCCCCAGTTGTCGTACACCCGCTTCGGCGGGGTGAACACCACTGTGGTCTTGGCGCCGCGCCCGGCATTGATGTCGCCTTCGGCCGACCAGCCGAGGATGTCGCCGCCGAAAGTGGTCATGACGCGGCTCTGGCCGAGCAGGATGCTGTCGCGCGCATAGAGCTGGATGTCGCCCTGCCCCTGGGTGATGAGGCCGGCGCTGGCCGGCGGTGCCGCGCCCTCCACGCCGTAGGTTTGGCCGCCGCCGGGCGTGAGCACCTGGATGCTGCCGCCGAAGTCGGTATGCACGCCGGCGCCGCCGTAGATCAACAGGTCGCCCTGGTAGCCGCTGTCCTCGCGCTCGGGGAAAAGCGCGGCGATGGCCTGGCGGCCGCGCAGATAGCTGCCGGGGCGCGGGCCGTCGGCGTCGTTGTATTCCCGCCCGCCAGCGCGCAGCTCGGCGAAGTAGACCAGGCGGGCGAAGATGGCCTGGCGCTCGGGCGCGAGGGTGGCGAAGTAGCTCCGCGCGCCTTCCGCGCTGCCGGAGTAGCCCTCGTTCTCCTTCAGCCATTCCACCAGCTCATCCTCGTAGACCTTGACCACCTTGCCTTCCTGCTCCGCCAGCGGCACGTCGGTGGTGGCCAGGCTGGCCTTGTCCAAGTAGCGCGCGAGGAAGCCGGCGTAGTCCGCGCCCTGGGCGCCCAGTCCCGCCAGCAGCGCGATGTCGGCGCCGGCGCGGCGGTCGCCCGGCACGACCGCGCCTATGCTGGTGATGCTGGCGACATCGTTCTGCACGATGTTGCGCCCGGCCGAAATCTCCAGCGTGCCCGGCCCGGCGATGTCGAAGTTGGCGTAGAGGATGTCGCGGCCGGCGGAAACTACCGAGACGTCGCCGGCGTCGCCGTGGACGATGAGGTTGCCGGAGATCGCTGGACCGTAGCCGGGGTCGGAGCGGATCACCTCCCAGGGCAGCTGCACGCCGGCGGCATCGGCCCCCATGCCGCTGCTGACGATGTCCCGGCCGGCGCGCAGGGCCACCGGGCCGGCACCGATGTAGTCGGTCTGGCCGGCGCGCAGCGACACCACGTCGTAGGTCGCGGTCACGCCGGTACGCAGGCCGACGATGTCGCCCGCCACCGCATAGAAGCGGGCGGTTTCCAGGTCGGCCAGCCCGGCGCTCGCGCCGGTGGTGTTGGCGCCGAAGGTCAGCAGCGGGAAGCTGTTCGGCGCCACGTAGGGCCCCGCCTCATCCACGTTGGTCGAAATCAGCACGCCGGCGGCGCTGTAGAGGGCGTAGGCCGGCTGCCGGATGCCGGCCATGGCGGACTGCTCCGCGCCTGAGCGGCTGATGGAGAAGCCGCCGGCATAGATCGAATCGGCGGCCAGCACCTGCAGGCTGCCGTTGGTCGACGGGGCCAGCAGCATGTGGGTGTAGAGCACCGCCGGGTTGCCGGCAACCGGCTGGTTCAGGTAGGCCGCCGAGGCGCCGTAGTAGATGCTGCCGCTGCTCGCCACCGCGTTGACGCTGGAGGGCGCCATGTACCAGCCGCCGCTGGGGGCGAAGTCCCAGTTGCTGTCCACCGTGCGCACGCTCTCGCCAAGGCGGGTGTCGAGCGCGAGATTGCCGCCGGCGGATAACAGATCGACCGCGGTGGCCGGCGACCACAGGCTGAACCAGCCCAGGCCCAGCCCGCCGGCCACGTCCTGGTAGTTGCCGGTGTGGACGCGGCCGGCATCCGCGGTACCGCCGAACACCAGGTCGCCCCGGCTGCTGATGCAGGCGCTGGCATCGCCCTCCACCAGCATCAGGCCGCCGGTGGCGGCCGTCATGCTGGAACCGTAGGGGTCGGCGATACGGGTATCGGTCGGGTCCTTCTCGCCGCTGCGGCCGCCGTAGATCAGTTCCATCGTGCCTATGCTGCCGGCTTCCATGGCGATGGCCCCGCGCAGGTTCACCACCGCGCCGTAAAGCTCGTGTGCCTGGGCGACGCTGCCGTTGTTGCTGCGCACACGGGATTCCGCATGGGCGTTCCAGCCGCCGCCGATGCGTATGTCCAGATCGCCGCCGCCGGTCAGCACCAGGCTGCCGTCCTCCAGCACCCGGCCGCTGCTGCCCACCGCCAGCACCACGCCCTGGCTGCGCGCGCTGCCGGCGGTGCCGCTGGTCACCGTGGTGCTGCGCAGGTCCACGATGCCGGCGTCGCCGCCCACCCGTATCGTGGCGTTGCCGCCGCCCAGGGTGCCGAAGCCGGTGAAGCCGGTCTGCGCCGGCCAGCCGGCGAGGCTGGAGGTGGTGGCAAGCAGGGGGTCGTAGGCATAAGTGCCGAAGTTGATCCACCAGGCCGTCGGCAGGCTCTCGCCGCCCTGGCGCCACAGCCAGTTGCCGACACTGGAGCTGGCCTTGGCGAGCTGACCGGCACCCCAGGAGTCGCCGGTCAGGTTCCCCTCCACCGCGATCCACAGGTTGCCGCCGCCATCCGGGTACCAGGCCTGGTAGAGGCTGTTGCCATCCACCAGCGCCTCGTAGGCGGCGGCACGGTCGCCGGCCGCGCTGCCCAGCACCGTGCCGGAAGCCGCCTTGCCCCTGCCCTGGTCGTAGAGAGCGTCCAGCGCCGCGTCGCCCAGGCTGGTCTGGCTGCCGGCGGTATAGACGCCGTAAGGCGATTGCATGGACAGCGAACCGCCGGCCGCGAGATCGAGATCGCCGGTGCCGGTGCGCAGCACGCTGAGGGCCGGCGCCTTGGCATTCACGCCAGCGAGAACGTCGCCCTGCGGCGCGGTGATCACGCACAGGCTGGGATCGACATCGCACCAGAACAGGTCGGCCGCATCCACCACCCCGCCCACCGGGTAGCCCAGCCAGTTGCCATCGGCCCAGGTCACCGTCGGCTGCGGCGCCTGTTCGGCGCACAGGCTGGGATCGACATCGCACCAGAACAGGTCGGCCTCGCTCACCGGATCGCCCGCCGGATAGCCCATCCAGTTGCCATCGGCCCACACGATGATGTTGGCGCTGGTGTATGCGTAATCCAGGCCGTAGTGGCTGTCGGCCAGGATCATGTCGCCGGCACCCGGACGCACCTGGCGGCGGTCGGCGGCGGCGGTGTCGGCGCCGGCCACTAGGCGCAGGCTCCAGGATTGCGAACCCTCCGGCAACATGCTGGCCAGGGCCCAGTTGCGCGCCTGCTGGCCATTGCTGTCCACCGGCCGCAGGGAGACCTGCAGCGCATCGTCGACCAGCTTGACGTTGGTGCCGGCCGGGATGACGGCGCCGACCGGCAGAGTCAGCAGGCCCTGCTGCGTCATCGCCACCGGCAGGGCGACGCCCTTGGGCCAGTTCAGGCTGGCCAGCGTGAGCGCCACCGGCAGGCGGGTGCCCGCCCCCAGCCGCGCCCCGGACGGCAGCGTCAGCCCGCCGGCCTCGACCGCGGTGCCGGCCGCCAGCAGGGTGCTGCCATCGGCGGCCAGCACATTGGCGCCGAGCACGGTGCCGGCGGGCAGCTGCCAGGCGCTGCCCAGCGTCACCGTCTGCGGCAGCGTGGTGCCGGCCGGCAGGGTGACGTTGGCGGCGGTGATGGCGTAGTTGAGCGTCTTGCCCGCCGGGTACACCGTGCCGGCGGCCAGTTGCACGCCGGAGACCGGCACCAGTACGTCGCCGTCGAAGGGCTGCACCCCGGGCAGCAGCACCCAGCCGGCGTCGTCCGGCGTCGTCGGCGGCGGCGCGAAGCCATCGTTGATGCTGCCGTAGATGGAGAGATCGCCGCCGGCGCGGATCGCCAGCGCGCCGACTTCTCCAGAGCCATAGGTGGAAGTGCGCGCCGTCGCCGGATTGAGGCTGGCGTAGCGGTAGCCGGAGAGGTCGAGATCGCCCTGCACCACCAGATCGCCGTCGGCGGTGGCGCTGACGATTTCCACCGCCGGCCGCAGGTGCAGGGCCGAGGCGTAGGCCGCCGTGTTCAGGCCGGCGAGCTTCACGTCCAGCAGGTTGGCGTTGTGCAGCGCGGCGTTCATGAACAGTTCGGCCTCGGCATGCTTGCCGTCCAGGTAGGCCTGGTCGATCACCTGGTAGGGCCGGCCGCTGGCCGCGGTTCCGCTGCCATAGGCGGCGTCGGCGTAGATCTGCCGGCCATAGACTGCAATGCTGCTCGCGCCCTGGATGTCGATGTTGCCGCCGGCGTCGATGGCGATGTCGCCGTAGTGGGCGGCATCCGCCGCGGTGGTGCTGCCGTCGCTGCCCAGGCGGGCGGCGTAGAGCTCCAGGGTGCCGCGGTTCTGGCCGTCGCCGCTGCTGGCGCCGGTGCCGTGGCGCAGGTCGATGCGCACGCCCCCGCCCAGGCTGAGCAGGCCCTGGCCGGCATCCAGTTCGACGATGGCGCGGTTGGGGCTGTCGATGATCTCGCCGTAGCTGTCCACCCGCAGCGCGCTGCCGTGGGTATCCAGCACCGCGCCGGCGGCCAGGGTGAGCCCGTCGCGGGCGGCCAGGCGGATGCTGCCCACGCGCTCGCCGCTCGCATCCACCGTGCCGGCCACCGTCAGGCTGCCGCGGTCCACCGACACGGTGATCTCGCCGGCGCGCAGCTCGTTGCCTATGGTGAGGTCGCCGTGCTTGAGCTGGAAGCTGCGGGCGCCGGACCAGCCGCCCTCGTTCAGCCGCCGGTTGAGGTCGGCGAAGTTGTCGCTGAGGCTGCCGTCGCCGCCGAGGTGCTGGGCATGGATCTCGATTTCGCCGGCGCGGAAGGGCAGCTCGGTGCCGCCGGCATCGTAGCGGCCGCTGGCGGTGGCGAGCAGGTTGCCCTGCAGGTCCACCGTGCCGGCGGCCTCGCCGGTGGCGCGAACGACCAGGCTGCCGGCGCTGTTGTTGAGCGCCGAGAGATCGATCAGCGAGCCCGCCGCCTGGCGGATGTCGCCGGCCGTGCTGTGCAGGATGAGGTCGCCGCCCCAACCGTAGCTGGCGGTGTCGAACATTTCGGTCTTGCGGCCGGCCAGATCCAGCACTGAGCCGTCCTCCAGCAGGATGTCGCCCTCCGCTTCCAGCGTGAGCTTGCCGCTGGGCAGCGCCACCCGGGTATCGATGCGCACGCTCTGCCCGCTCAGCGCCAGCTCGGCGCCGGAGCCGATGCCGGCCTCCGTGCCGCTGGCCACCTGCCCATCCAGCCCCTGCAGTACCAGCTCGCCGCCCGCGCGCAGGCTGTTCACCGAGCCGTCGCCGCCGGTGACCAGCGGCGTGCTGACGATGAGATTGCCGCCGCTGTAGTGGTAGCCCTCGCCCGCCACATAGCCATCCAGGCGCTGATACACCGCCAGCCCGCCGCTGTGGTTGGCGGTGAGGCGCTGGGCGGCGTTCAGCTGCACTTCGCCGAAACCCAGCACCAGCCTGTCATCACTGTCGATGCCGTTGGGCTGGGCCTGTGGCCCGTAGCCGAACTCGATCACATCCGCGTCGATGCGCAGCGTACCGGCACCACTGCCGCGCCCGCCGCTCACCGGCGCCGGCGCACCGCCCGGCAGCCCGACCCAGGTCAGCGTGCCGGTGGAGATGCTGGCGGTCTGGTCCGCGGCGCCGTAGCCGTAGATGGCCGGGGCCGACAGCACCAGGTTGTCCAGCACGGAGAGGCCGGTAACCGCATCCCGGGTGTCCAGGGCGACGTCGCCGAAGAAGTTGATGGACTCGGCGGCGGTCAGCACCAGGCGCTCCAGCGCCGGAGCGCCGTATGCCTGGTCGCCTTGCAGCAGGCGGTCGAGCACGCCCTGGTTCAGGCTCATGCCGGCAGTGAGCGCGCCCCTGGCCGCGGCGGCGGCCAGTTCCTCCGCCGAGCCGGCATTCACGCTGCCCACCGCCAGCACCAGGTTGCGGGTGCCGTAGCGGACCGGGTCGCCGAGTTCGAAATCGCCCTGGGCGGCGGCCAGCAGCGTGCCCTCGGAGTAGAGCTCGCTCATCGCGCCGCAAGCGGCTGCCGCCGGGCAGGCGCCCAGGAAGATGCTGCCGCTGCCGCCTTCCGCACCGAGCACGTTGAGCCAGCCATTGGAGAGCGCGAGCACGTTCGTGCTGCGCGGGCGATAGACATAGCCGTCGGTGGAGTCGTAAGCCGCCGCGCCGGCGCCCAGGGTGTTGATGCCGGCGCCGGCTTCCACCGTGATGTCGCCGTTGGCCACCAGGAACACTTCCGGCGCGCTCAGCATCGCGCCCTCGCGCAGCACCACCCCGCTCGCCTGGGTGGTGAAGTCCAGGTAGTTGCCTTCATTGTTTCCATTGGCGGTGATTGCCGGCGTGGCGATGCTGCCGCCCAGCACCAGCCTGGGCGCACCGATGGCGGCCAGATCGTCGGCGTGCAAGGTGATGCCGCTGAAGCCGGCGGTGGCCTGCGCATCCGCAGCCACGACCTCTATCGACGTGGCGGTGAAGCCGTTCACCGTCACCGCAGCGGAGCCGCCGTAACCGCCTGCCGCCGCGCTGAAATCGGCGCTGCCGGCGAAGTTCAGCGTGGTCGCGGACGAAGGCGTCAAGCCGAGGATGAGCGACTTGCCATCGGCCGGGAGAATGCCGCGGGGCACGCTGTCCAGGGCGGCCTGCTGGATGATGAAGTCGGCGTAGCTGGTTTCGTTGTACTGGGAATAGGTGCGCAGCACGGCGGCTGGCGTCAGGATCAGCGCCTGGGCCAGTTGACTCCGGAAGGCGGTGTTGGCGGTGGCCAGCGTGCCGGCCGCGGCATAGGAGCCGTTGCGCATGGCTTGCGGCTGCATGCCGGCCGTCACCGTGGCGCCGCCGTTGAGCTCGACGCGGTAGGCGCCGGGCAGCAAGGCGTAGTCGGAAGGCAGCAGCGTATAGGTGCCGGCAGGCAGGCCGGGCACGCCGGCGGGAATGGTGATCTGCTGGCCGATCAGCGGGTCGATCGCGCCACTGCCGGCCGCGGCCGGCGCATAGCTGGAGGTGTAGCCGGGCACGATGGCGTAGACCGGGTTGCTCGCCAGCCCCGGCAGGCTGAAGCTGCCATCGGCGTTCATGCGCACCAGTGGATTCAGGCGGGCGTCGGTGGAGCCGCCGCGGCCGGAGATGAAGCCGGCGCCCAGCAGTTCGCCGCCGCCTGAAAGATCCAGCACTGCGCCCTCGGCGACATCCAGCGCCTGCCCCACCAGGCTGATGCGCCCTTCCAGGCTGCTGCCCAGGCCGTGCAGCGCGATCTCCTCGCCGAGGTAGCTGTAGCTCACCCCATCGGCCGTACCGCCATAGGGCAATACCAGGCCGGCCGCGCTCACCGAGGTGACGCTGCCAGGCAGCAGCGCCACCTCAACGGTGCTCTCGTTGTTGTATAGGGTTCCGAGAGTCAGGGTGCCCAAAGGGGCCCTGAGCACCCCGCCCTGCTCGATCTCGGCGGCGCCCAGCGTGAGGTTGCCGAATACCGAATAGGGCAGCGCCGGCAGCGCCGCCTCATCGCCGGCACGCGAGATGACGATGCGGCTGCCTTCCCGGTACGGGTTCTGGCCCGAAGGACCGGCGAGCCCTGCCATCACCCGAGCCTGCACGCCGGTTGCGGGATAGACCTGCGCGGCGTGCAGAAAAATGTCGCCGGCGCTCATCAGCTCGGCGTCGTAGATGCTGCCCAGGGCGGTCCCGGGCACGAAGCGGATGTCGCCCTGGCTGTTCAGCATCAGACTGGCGAAGCCGGCCCGCTCCACCGCGACCGAACTGTTGTCGGCGCTGGTGAGCACGGCACTGAGACCGGCGGTGACGCTGCCCTGGATGTCGATCAGATCGGCGGACACGCTCAGGCTGGCGGCGGACGCCAGGGTGCTCGCACCACCGTACAAGGAAGGCCGCACATAGCTGTCCCCGGCGGCGGCAACGTCCCCCAGCCCGCCAAGCAACAGGTAGGGCGCGGACAGGGACACCGCCATCGAGGGCAGCGCCCCCTCGGCCACCACCAGCGCGCCGGAATGGATGCGCAGCTCGCCGCTCATGGCGAGATCGAGGTCGCCAGCGAAGGCCACCGTGCCATTGCTGTAGAGCGCCAGCGTGGAGAAGCCGCCGGCCTGGACCTGGTCCACCCCCAGCCGGGCATGGCCGTACTCCAGCACGGATGCATCCTCCGCCTGTTTGTTCTGCTCCAGCAGCAACTCCCTGGGCACCAGCATGGCGTCGGCCGCCGGACGCAGATAGCTGGGCGCCTCCAGCGAGACCGCCAGCCGGCCGCCGCTGGCCCCTTCCCCACCGGCCGCCGCGCGCAGGCTGCCGTCGAGGTAGATGCCTGCGGACGAAGCGATGTCTATGCTGCCGCCGGCCGAGTACAGGGTGAGCGGACCGCTGCCGGCGACATCGAAGCGGGCTTGCCCGCCGGAGGCGTCCACCACCGCGCCCGCGTTGATCACGACGAAGGCGTCGGAGGCGGAGGCGCGGCTTTCCGACTCCAGCAACTGGCCGCCGATGACAATGCTGCCGCCATCGCCGAGCAGGCCATAGGCCCTGCCCTGGCTGTCGTAGGCCACATGGGCGGCGGCGGAAGCGTCCAGCACCGCCTGCTCGCCGAGCAGGACGCTGCGCGCGTGCGGCGTGCTCTGGGCGACGCTGGCGCTGTTGGCATCCGACACGGTGTTCATCGCGCCGGTGAGCGCGATGCTGCCGCTCAGTGCCCTGAGCGTTCCTTCCACCGTGAGTTGGCCACGGGCGGACAGCGCGATGGCCTCGCCCGGATCCACCTGCAGCAGCGCGCCGTGGCCGATGCTGAGCCCGCCGCCGTCGCCCACGCTGTCCTCATCCTCCGGCAGGCCGGCCGCCAGGGACAGGCTGGCACCCGCGCGCTGGGTGACCTGGCGCGCCAGCGCGTCATCCTCGTACAGCGGCGGCGTCCATACCGTGAGCAGCCCTTCCAGGGCGCCGACCGCCGGCAAGGCGCTGGCACGCAGTACCGGCCGCAGAACTTCAAGCGTGAGCGCGTCCGGCACCACCAGGCCGTTGTGGCCACGGACCTCGTAGGCGGCGAAGCCGCTCTGGAACAAGGCGGTGCTCAGGGTGGTGGTGGGCGCGACCCGAAGGTCGCGAGCCAGCGTCGCGCCGGCAACAAGACGGGAGCCGGCAGCAAAGCTCAGGTCTTCCGTCGCCACCGTTCCGGCGGCCAGCACCGCCTGCATGGCGGATCCCAGCGGGTTGAGCGGCAGTCCGTCCGGGAAGACGTCTGCGGGAACGGACCAGCCGGCGCTGGATGCGCCATAGATTCTTAGCGTGGTAAGCACCGTACCAGCCGGGATGGTTGGCGGCCCATCAATCCAGAAGTCGTAGCTTCTCCAGTTCTTCCCGGTTGAATCCCGGATCTGCACCGATGCTATGCCGAATGACGCCGGCAGCGTCCAGTCTGCCGCCAGCGTAACTGTGGTACCGAACGCGGTGCTGCTCACATACACGTCCCGAGAGTTTGGCAGGCTCATGCCTGCCCCCAGGGTGTAAGTCGAATAGCTGTAATCCTGCGGCAGGATTTCGCCGGCGCGGACGATGAAGTCCTCGGCGGCGATCAGCTCCACCGGCACCGACTCGCCCGCCACCAGCAGCCCTTCGGTTTCCAGCAGTTCCCCGCCGACCGAGATGGCGCTGGCGGATTCGATGTCCAGCGTGCCGGCGCCATTGACGCCGTAGCCGCGCAAGGTGCCGTCCAGGGTCAGCAGCGAGCTGGCCGGGCCCAGCTCAAGGCCGGCGCCCAGCGTCACCGAGCCGCCGCGGCCGCCGCTGATGCTGCCATCGGCCTGGATGAGCGCGCCGGCGGAGACATCCACCAGGCTATCCGCCTCCAGCGTCAGATCGTGGGTGGAACGCAGGCTGACGCTGCCGCCGTTGCGGTAGGCCAGCATCGCCAGCGGCGCGCCGGCTTCGCGCAGGTCGGCGCTCAGGCCGCTGGCGTCCAGGGTGACGCCCTCGTGCAGGTGCACGCCGCCGCTGACTCCGGCAGGCACGGCGATGACGACATCGTCCACCGGGCTGCCGCTGGTGGCGGTGTTCGGCTGGCTGAGCACGTTGCCGGCGTGGATGCTGCCGCTGCGCGCGGTGAGCCCGGCCGCCAGATCCACCTCCGGCGCGTAAAGCACGATCTCGCCGCCAGCCGCGACCTCCAGCCCGGCGTTCACCGCGACGCTCTCCTTCGCCGCGATGCGCGCCGCGCCCAGGCCGGCAGCGCTCAGGCTGTCGCTGGCCAGCAGCAGGCGGCCTTCGCGCGCTGTTGCCACCGCGTCATCGAGCGCGATGCCGTCGGCGAGCGCTTCGGCCACGCCTAGCTCCACGACGTCCGCCACCGCGCTCAGCGCATGGCGCAGCAGCCCCTGGTCGGCGTCGTAGATCGGCAGATAGTTGCCGACGATGAGCTGCCCCGCGCGCGCCACCGCCGTCTGCGACTGGTAATAGCCATCCAGCCCGGCCTGGGCCGCACTGGTCTGCGCCGAGCCCTGGTAGACGTCGCCGCGGATGTCGCCTTCGAGCACCGCGCTGCGGGTAGCGACCACCAGCTTGCCGGCGTCGCGGCCCACGGTGTAGCCGTTCTCCAGCCGCGACTTCGGCGCGATCAGCGGGTTGTAGTAGTAGTCGGTCACCCCCCAGCGCTCGCTGCTGTCTTCGTAGCCGCGGTAGAGGCCGGTGTAGCGCACATCGGCCGGCGCGCGGGAAACCTCGTAGAGCACGCCGTCGGCGCCCTTGAGCCAGCTCATGTTGATGAGGCCGGTGGCCACGTCCAGCGTGCCACCGGAGAGGTTCACCTCCGAGCCGGCGCGGGTCACCAGATCGCCGCCGGTGACGGTGACGATGCCGCCCTGCGCCATCCATTCGCCCACGGTGTGGCCGCTGGTGGCGAGATAGCCGCTGACCTCCAGCAGGCCGCCGGCGGTATACCAACGGTCAGTCTCGTAGCCGTTGGTGCCTGCCGGCACGTAGACCAGGCTGCGCCTGTCCACCCAGACCTCGGTGCTGTTGAGGCTGCCCGCCTCGCGGTTCACCGGCGAGTCGCGCTGCTCGTTGCCCTGGATGTCCACCACCAGGTTGTTGGAGGCCATGGAGACCTGCACGCCGACGGCGCCGGAAACGTCGATACGCGCGCCGTCCTCGACCAGGCTGCGGCTGGCGGCGGTGAGCGCCACCTGACCGCCGGTGGCCAGGGTCAGCGAGTCGCCCTCGAACGCCACCGTGCCGCCGCTGACGATCTCGATGCGCGACAGGTCGGCTCGGTCGGCAATCGTGCTGAGATTATCGAAATTGCCGGTGGCCAGCGGATTCACGCTGCCATCCAGCGCCTCCAGGGCGGCGTCGCGCTGGCTGTCGAGCGCGTTGCTGGTCGAGGCCTCCAGCAGCACGGTGGTGGTGCTGCCCTCGCCCAGGGTGACGCTGCCGCTGGCATCGCTCAGCCGGGTGGACAGGTGGATGCTGCCGCGCGCGGCGGTGGCGGTGGTGGCGACCAGCACGCCGTCCTGCACCACTTCATGGCCGGTCAGGGTGATGTCGCCAGTGCTGGCGGTGATCAGGCCGGTGTTGAGCACCCGCCCGGCGGCGCTGCCAGCCGCCAGCAGGGTGGAGACTTCGTTACCGCGGGTGGTGGAGGCGGCGTTGCCGTCGGTGCCCACGCCTTTGCGGATGTGGAAGCTGTCGCCGGCGGCCAGCACCGTCTGCCCGCCCGGGGTGGTGATCTGCCCGGCATTGGCAACCTCCGCGCCCAGCAGCAGCACATAGCCGCCACCGCTGGTGGCCGAGCTTGCGGCATGCGTGCTCAGCTGCGCTCCGGCCTCAACCTGTATCGCGCCCAGGGCGTCGTAGAAGCTGGCCTGGCTGCCATTGCCATCGACATAGAGGCCGCCGCCGCTGAACTGGCTGTCGGTGATCCTGGCGGCGGCGGCCACCAGGTTGCGCACATCGATCTGGCTGCCGCCGGAGAAGATGACGCCATTGCGGTTGACGATCATCACCGTGCCGTCGGCTTCGATCCGCCCCAGGATCTGGCTGGGGCGGGCGAGCGGGTCATTCACCCGGTTGAGCACCGCCCAGCCGGCGTCCTGGACGAAATCCACCGTGGTGTTGCTGCCGACGTTGAAGGTTTCCCAGTTGAGGATGGCCTTGTCGGCAGTCTGCTGGATGGTGACCGTGGTCCTGCCGTCGGCCACCGTCTGCACCGGTGTCTGGGCGTTGAGCCAGCCGGCGGTGAGGCTGTTGCTATCCACCTTCAGGCCACCTTCGGCCAGCCCGTCGGCGATCGCGGCGTCCGCCTGCGCCGCCCGCCGGGCGGCGGCCTGGGCAGCCTGCTGCATGGCGATGGCCTGGGCCGCCAGGCCGAGGTTCTCGATGGAACGCCCCAGTTGCTCGCTGGCCTGGTTCCTCTGCGCCTGGGGGCTGGTGAGGGTGGAGGCGCGCTGGCCATTGGGCAGCAGGCCGGTCGCTGCCGCCTGGCTCTGCATCGCGCCTTTGGCGGCGAACCAGGCGCTGCTGAAGGCCTGCTGGGCACAGGCCGGCCCGGCGAGCGCACCCGCCGCCAGCCCCAGCGCCAGGGCCCGCGCCAGCGGCGCCATCCTGACGGAAGCGTGCTGCCGCCCCCTCCCCTGCCCATGCCAACCGCTGCCCACGCTTGCGCTCATTGATCGTTCCCGCAGATGTCCGTATCGATATCGAGTAGCCGTCGCGGTGCGCGGCGGCCATATCCAGATCGCGTCCGCGAGGGCGGCGAGGCCCCGAGGCAGGTCGCGATTTCCCTAGACGGATACCGGCTTGGAAATCCCCGAAGAAAATATGCCGAAGGACAGACGCGGGCCGTCTCCCCGCCCGGCGGCGGACGCCGCCGGATCAGGCTGCGGGCCGCGGCTTCAGCTCAGCAGCAGCAGGCCCCCGGGCAAGGCCCGCGCGCTGAGACCAAAGGAGTGCTGCAGTTGCAGCAGCGCCTTGTCGAGTTCGGCCAGTTTGAAGCGGGCGCTGAGGGTCTTGCCGCGCGGCACGCTGTCCATCAGCACCACCCGGCCCGGCCGGTAGCGGTTGATCTCGGCCACCACCATGTCGAGGGAGGCCTGGCGGAACACCATCTCGCCCCGCCGCCAGGCCAGCGCGTCCATCGGGTCTATGGCGGCGATGCCGCTGATGGACTGCTGGTTGTAGACCGTCTGCTGCGCGGCCTGCAGCACCCGCTTGGCGGCGGGATGGGTGACCAGGATTTCGCCCTCCAGGCAGGTGACGCAGCTGCGGCCCGCCAGGTGGCGCACTTCGAAACGCCCGGCCTCGGTGCTCACCCGCCCTACGCCGGCGGTAACGCCGAAAAGCCGCCGGGAGGCGGGCACCTCCACCATCGCCTCGCCATCCAGCAGTTCCAGCCCGGCGATGCCGTCCTCCGCCGCCAGCCGCCGGACGCGGGTGCGGGTGTTCAGGTAGGCGCTGGCCTCGCCTTCGAGCGCGACGGCGAGCTGTTCGCCGGCAGCGGTGCGGTAGTCCGCGCCCCGGCCATCCAGCGCCGGCAGCAGGCCCGGCGCCACGTAGGCGGCCACGCCGGCGGCAGCGCCCATGCCGACCATGGCGCCGAGAAAGGCGCGGCGGGTTGCAGGCCCGGTGCGCAGGGTTCTGCGGTGATAGCCGGCGACTCCGGCATCCTCGCGCAGCATCTGCCCCAGGGCCGGTTTCAGCAGTGCCCATTGCGCCCTGGCTTCGGCGAAGGCGGCACGATGGCGCGGATCGGCCTCGCACCAGTGGCGGAACCGTTCCGCGTCCGAACGGGTGGCGGTGCCCGAGGTCAGCTTGCGCACCCACGCCAGCGCCTGTTCGCGCAGAGCTTCGAGTTCAGCGTCGGCTTCGTCGGTGGGCTGGGTCATCGTCCTGGTCCTGCAACACGGGGAAAACGGCCACGGCAGGCGCCGGGCCATATCCCAAGACGATTGCCGGAGGGCAAATCCCCCAGCCGCATCACTGCGCTTCCCCGTTGCGCCGGCTCAGGCGGGCGGCGCACAGCGCCTGCGCCGCCTTCAGCTCATGCTCCACGACGCGGACGGAGACGCCGAGGTGATGGGCAACGTCCTTGTGCGCCCAGCCTTCCCAGCGCACCAGGATCAGGATCTCCCGCCGCCGCGCCGGCATGCGGGACAGGATGTCCTGCAGCTCCCGCAGCTGGGCCCTGTCCTCCGCCACCTTCGCCGGGCCGGGCGCCGGGTCCGGCACCATCTCCATCAGGGCATCCACTTCGTCGGAAGACATCAGCATGTGACCCTCGGCGCGCTTGACGTCTATCGCCAGGTTGACCGCCATGCGGGTCAGGTAGGCCTGGGGGTTCTTGACCGGCCCGGCGATGTTGGCCGCCTCCAGCCGCAGCCAGGTTTCATGCAGCGCGTCGCCGGCCAGGTCCGGGCTGCCCAGCTTGAGCGCCAGGCTGTGGCGTATGCGTTCGTAGCGCTGCACCAGGATGCCACGCAGCTGGCTGAGCATGTCTTCCGCCATGTTCAGGACACGGGAGCGAAGCTGTCGCGTGGGTCGGTTGCCGCCTTGCTCATTCGCTCACTCCTCGTCTGTCGATAGGGATGTGTTGTTGTTCGTCGCCTGTTGTCCGCCCTGCCGCATCGGCGTCCGCCAGGCAGGCGCCGGCCGGACCGGCCGCGCCGGGCAGCAGCGCCAGCGTGAGCGGCTGCGGCAAGCCCGGTGGCGGTGGCGCCATCCGCAGGGCTTTCAGGCTGCCGCGGATGGCCGCGTCCCTGCGCTCATCGCCGGTGGACGAGATCAGCTCGATCCCATCCAGCAGCCCCGAAGGCCGGACGCTGAAGCGGACGATGGCCCGGTAGGCACCGGGTGCGCTGAGCGGATCCCTGCACAAGGCCTGCCAGACCTGCACCTGCAAGGCGGCGTCGTAGTCGCGGCGGCCGGCGGCGACCGGACTTGCCGCCCGGTTGCCCGCCTCCCGCCTCAGCACGAAGGCCTCGCCCTGCTGCCCGCCCACATCGTCGGCAAGCAGCCCGGTATTCCCCAGCAGGGTCTGCAGGGCGTCCCTGGGGGTGTGGCGTCCATGCACCGGCGCCGAAACCAGCCCGGCGACCAGCTCATCGATGAACACCACCGACTGTCCGGAAAGCACTGCATAGGATTTCAGCGCGGCCGCCAGCGGCTGGGCCGGCAGATCGAAGTCGATCGCCCTCGCCTGCGGCGACACCAGCGACGGCGGTTCCTCCGCTCCCGCCGGGCTGGCGCCGGCAAGCCCGAGGACAAGCGGGAAGAAGCACGTCCACAGCCGTGAAAGGCCAGCCGCTTCTCCCCAGGCAATCGCCACCGCCCTCTCCCACAGCTTCGCTCCCACCGTCCTCCCGCCCTGCAGCCTTCGGGCCGCCGGGGTCGTGGAAAGCCCCCGGCAATCCAGCTCGAAGCCGTCGCGGAGATGGAATTATTAGGACGGTATATGTCGGAGGTGTGACAACGGAGCACCCAGGCCGGCGCCTTGCGCGACCCCGGCGAGCAGGCCTGCGCGCTATGCGGAAAGGCTGGAAACACCGCGGGAAAGTGCGTTTTCGGGAAGAGACTCAGCGCGGGCCGGCGGGTGTTGCCCGCAGCGCCCGGGTGACACGAGAGAATGGCTCCCGGCCGAGCAAGCGGCTGATCCAGGCGGCGGTATCGACCAGGCGGTCCAGATCGAGGCCGGTCGCTATGCCCAGGCCGTGCAGCAGCCAGACCAGATCTTCGGTGGCGACGTTGCCGGCGGCGCCCGGCGCGTAGGGACAGCCGCCCAGGCCGGCGACCGAGGCGTCGAAGGTGGCGATGCCGAGTTGCAGCGAGGCGTAGACATTGGCCGCGGCCATGCCGTAGGTGTCGTGGTAGTGGCCGGCGAGGCGCTGTGGCGGCAGATGGCGCATTACCGCTTCCAGCATGCGGCTGATGCTGGCGGGGTTGCCCACGCCTGTCGTGTCGCCCAGCGAGATTTCCTCGCAGCCCATGCCGGCCAGCGCGCTGGCCACCGCGACGACCGCCGCTGGTGCGATCTCGCCTTCGTAGGGACAGCCGGCGGCGCAGGACACATAGCCGCGCACTCGCACCTGCGCCTGCCTCGCCCGCTCCACCACTGGCTTGAAGCGCTGCAGGGATTCGGCGATGGAGCAGTTGATGTTGCGCTGGCTGAAGCGCTCGGAGGCGGCGGCGAACACCGCGACCTCGGTGGCGCCTGCCGCCAGCGCGGCTTCCAGGCCCCGCAGGTTGGGCACCAGCACCGCGTAGCCAACGCCGGGCCTGGACTCTGCGAGCACACCGGCCAGCACCGCTGCCGCGTCCGCCATCTGCGGCACCCACTTGGGCGAGACGAAGGCGGCGACCTCGATGCTGCGCAGGCCGGCGTCCTGCAGCCGGCGTATCAGCATCAGCTTGTCCGCGATGGCGATGGGCTGGCGCTCGTTCTGCAGGCCGTCGCGCGGACCGACCTCGACAATGCGGACCTGGGCCGGCAGCTTCATGGCGCTGCCTCCGTCTGCGGCGGGGACGCCGGCGCGAAATCCAGCAGGTCGGCGCCCTCCTCGACCTGCTCGCCCACCCGGTAACGCAGCCGCTTCACCACGCCGGCTGCAGGCGCGACGATGGTGTGCTCCATCTTCATCGCCTCCAGCACCAGCAGCGGCGCGCCCTTGCCAACGCTGGCCTCCTCTTCCGCCAGCACCTCAATCACCTTGCCCGGCATCGGCGCCCGCAGGTGCCCGTCGCCACCCTCCTCCCGCCGCTCGCCAGCGTGTTGCAGCGGCGACAGGAAGCTCAGTTGCCAACTGCGACCAAGCAGGAAAAGCGTGCGGTGCTCGCCGTCGGCGATGACCTTCGCCTTCAGCCTGATGCCGTTCAGCGTCACCGCCAGTTGGCCCGCTGCGCTGGCAGCGACTTCGGCGCGGATTTCCCTGCCCGCCAGCCGCAGCAGGTAGGCCGCCGGGCCGCGATTCGTCACCTCGATCTGCATCGCCTCGGCATCACCCTCGGAAGGCGACGCCGGCTGCGCGCGGAAGCCGAAGCGACGGCAAGCCTCCGCATTCATCCGCCAGCCATCGCAGGCGTGCCAGGGCGAGGCTGGTTCGGCGCTGCGGCTGGCCAAGGCTGCCGCTTCCGTCTGTTGACGCAGCAGTTCGTCCAGGGCGGCGACGCACCAGGCTTCGTCCGGCACCGGCTCGGCGGCGGGAAAGAGCCAGGCCTGTTCCCGCTCTATCAGGCCGGTATCCAGGTCGCCGGCGGCGAAGGACGGACTGGCGACCAGCCGCCCGAGGAAGTCGACGTTGTTGGCGACACCGGCCACCTGCAGATCCGCCAGCGCTTGCCGCATCCGTGCCAGCGCGCGGGCGCGGCTGTCCTCCGCCAGCCCTGCGCCGGCGGCCGTGCCTTCATCCCAGACGATGAGCTTGGCGATCATCGGGTCGTAATGCGGGCCGAGCTCGTCGCCCTGCTCCACGCCGGCATCCAGCCGCACATGGCGGCTCTGCGCCGGCAGGGCCAGGTGCTGCAGGCGGCCGGTGGCGGGCAGGAAGCCCCGCGCCGGGTCCTCGGCGTAGATGCGGGCCTCCAGCGCGTGGCCGCGGATGCGCAGCCCGGACTGCGCCAGCGGCAGCGGCTCGCCGGCCGCCACCCGCAGCTGCCATTCGACCAGGTCCAGGCCGGTGATCATCTCGGTCACCGGGTGCTCCACCTGCAGCCGGGTGTTCATCTCCATGAAGTAAAAAGGCCCACCGCGCAGGAAATCCTCCCCGGCGATGAACTCCACCGTGCCGGCGCCGACGTAGCCCACCGCCCGGGCCGCCTCCACCGCGGCGCGGCCCATCTCGGCGCGACGTTCGGCGCTCATGCCCGGCGCTGGCGCTTCCTCCAGTACCTTCTGGTGGCGGCGCTGAACCGAGCAGTCGCGCTCGAACAGATGCACATAGTTGCCGTGGTGGTCGCCGAACACCTGGATCTCGATATGGCGCGGCCGCGTCAGATAGCGCTCCAGCAGCACATGCGCACTGCCGAAGCTGGCCGCCGCCTCGCGCTGGCAGGCGGCCAGCGCGGCGGCGAAATCCGCGCTGCGCTCCACCCGGCGCATGCCCTTGCCGCCGCCACCGGCTGCGGCCTTGATCAGCAGCGGATAGCCGATGGCGTCCGCCTGCGCCTGCAGGTGGGCGGGCGATTGCTCATCGCCGTGGTAGCCGGGCGCCAGCGGCACGCCGGCCCGCTGCATCAGCTTCTTGGCTTCGGACTTGGAGCCCATGGCCTGGATGGCGGCGGCTGGCGGGCCGATGAAGACGAGGCCGGCGGCCTCGCAGGCGGTGCAGAAACCGGCGTTCTCCGACAGGAAGCCGTAGCCGGGGTGGATGGCCTGGGCGCCGCTGGCGAGCGCGGCGGCAATGATGCGGTCCCCGGCGAGGTAGCTCTCCCGCGCCGGCGCCGGGCCGATGCGCCGCGCCTCGTCGGCCAGCCGCACATGGCGGGCGCCGGCGTCCGCGTCGGAGTACACCGCCACGGTGCCGATACCCATGCGCCTGGCCGTGCGGATGACGCGGCAGGCGATCTCTCCCCGGTTGGCGATCAGGATCTTGTTGAACATCCGCTTTCTCCTGCGCAGGCTCAGGCCGCCGCCGGCCGCGGCCGGAACAGCCGGCGGATGAAGCGCCACAGCGTCATGATCAGGGCCAGCGCCAGCAGCAGGAACACCGCCAATCCGGCGAGGAACCACAGCGGCTGATGCAGCAGCGCCCACAGGCCGCCGAGGAAGAGCGCGTCCTCGCCCAGCGAGGCGCCGATATTGCTGGCCGGCTCCGGCGAAGTGTTGATCGCGGCGCGGGCGCCGGCCTTGGCGAGATGGGTGCCGGCCGCCAGCGTGCCGCCGGCCAGCGCGGCCGCCACCTGCATGGCGCCGCCCTGGTCGCCCATCACCGCCGCGGCCAGCGCGGCGCCGGCCGGGATGCGGATGAAGGTGTGCAGCGCGTCCCACAGCGAATCCAGCCAGGGCAGCTTGTCGACGAAGAACTCGGTGACCAGCATCAGCGCCGATAGCCCCAACACCAGCGGATGGCTCAGCACCTCCAGTTCGCCGGGTAGCTGCACGCCGCCGAAGCGCCCCAGCGCGCCGAGGGCGAACACCAGCGCATAGAGCCGCAGCCCGCTCGCCCAGCCGATGCCGGCGGCCAGCGTCGCCAGCGAGGCGAGGTCCAGCGGCAAATCGCGCCAGTCCAGCAGTGGCGTCAGGCCCTGCAAGGTGCTGCCTAGGCTGCCCAGGTCGCTCAGGCTGTCCATGCCGCTGCCCTCATTCTCCTGCCCCACCCTTCGACACCCAACTCGGCGGGCGCTTGGCGAGAAAGGCGGCCAGCCCTTCCTGCGCCTCCGGCGTGGTGCGCAGTTCGGCGATGCGGCAGGCGCTGTCCTCTGCCACCGCCTCATCTACCGCCCGCCTGGCCACCGCGCGGATCAGCGCCTTGGCCGCCGCTTGCGCCTTCGGCCCGCCCTGCAGCAAAGCGGCGGTGATCTCCGCTACCCGGGCGTCCAGCGCCGCATCCTCCACCACTTCATGGACCAGCCCGAGCCGGGCTGCCTGCACGGCCGGAAGCCGCTCCGCGCTGAGGAAGTAGCGGCTGGCCTGACGCTCGCCGATGGCGCGGATCACGTAGGGGCTGATCGCTGCCGGGATGATGCCGAGGCGCACCTCCGAGGTGGCGAACATTGCGCTCTCGCCAGCAATGCAGATGTCGCAGGCGGCCGCCAGCCCCATGCCGCCGCCCAGCGCCGCGCCCTGCACCCGGGCGAGGGTGGGTTTGCGCAACTCGGCCAGGGTGCGCAGCATGCCGGTGAGTTTGCGTGCGTCCGCCAGGTTGTCCGCCGGGCTGGCCTGGCCGGCGGCTTTCATCCAGTTGAGGTCGGCACCGGCGGAAAAGCTCTTGCCGCGGCCGGCGAGCACCAGCAGGCGCACGCCCTCGTCCTCCTCCAGCGCGCGGCAGGCGGCGTCCAGCTCGGCGATCAAGCGGGCGTTGAAGGCGTTGTGCACCTCGGGGCGGTTCATCCACAGGGTGGCGACGGCGCCTTCCCTCACGATCTCCAGCGTTTCGTACATGCGCGCCTCCTACATCCGGAACACGCCGAAGCGGGTTTCGGGAATCGGTGCGTTGAGCGCGGCGGACAGGCTGAGGCCGAGGATGCGCCGCGTCTGCGCCGGGTCTATCACGCCGTCGTCCCACAGTCGCGCAGTGGCGTAGTAGGGATGGCCCTGGGCCTCGTACTGCGCGCGGATGGGCGCCTTGAAGGCCTCTTCCTCTTCCGCGCTCCAGTCGCCGCCCTTGGCCGCGATGCCGTCGCGGCGCACGGTGGCGAGCACGCTGGCGGCCTGTTCGCCGCCCATCACGCTGATGCGCGCGTTCGGCCACATCCACAGGAAGCGCGGCGAATAGGCGCGGCCGCACATCCCGTAGTTGCCAGCGCCGAAGCTGCCGCCGATGAGGGTGGTGATCTTGGGGACCTGCACGGTGGCCACCGCCGTCACCATCTTGGCGCCGTCCTTGGCGATGCCGCTGTTCTCGTACTTGCGGCCGACCATGAAGCCGGTGATGTTCTGCAGGAAGAGCAGCGGGATGCCGCGCTGGCCGCACAACTCAATGAAGTGCGCGCCCTTCTGCGCCGACTCGCCGAACAGGATGCCGTTGTTGGCGACGATGCCCACAGGGCAGCCGTAGAGTCGGGCGAATCCGGTGACCAGCGTGCTGCCGTAGCGGGCCTTGAACTCGTCGAAGCGGGAGCCATCCACCACCCGGGCGATGATCTCGCGCACCTCGTAGGGCTTGCGGCTGTCCGCGGGCAGGATGCCGTAGATCTCCGCCGGGTCGTACAGCGGCGCCTCGCCTTCGCCGACGGCCAGCTCCGGCCGCTTGCGGCGGTTGAGGTTGGCGACGATGCGGCGGGCGATCAGCAGCGCATGGGCGTCGTCCTCCGCCAGGTGGTCGGCGACGCCGGAGAGCCGGGTGTGCACATCGCCGCCGCCCAGCTCCTCCGCGCTCACCACCTCGCCGGTGGCCGCCTTCACCAGCGGCGGGCCGCCGAGGAAGATGGTGCCTTGGTCGCGGACGATCACGGTTTCGTCCGACATCGCCGGCACATAGGCGCCGCCGGCGGTGCAGGAGCCCATCACCACCGCGATCTGCGGGATGCCGCTGGCGGACATGGTGGCCTGGTTGTAGAAGATGCGGCCGAAGTGCTCGCGGTCGGGGAAGACCTCGTCCTGCCTGGGCAGGAAGGCGCCGCCGGAGTCCACCAGGTAGAGGCAAGGCAGCTGGTTCTGCTGGGCGATCTCCTGCGCCCGCAGGTGCTTCTTCACCGTCATCGGGTAATAGGTGCCGCCCTTCACCGTGGCGTCGTTGGCGATGACCATGCACTCCACATCCTCCACCCGCCCGACGCCGGCAATGAGGCCGGCGGCTGGCGCCTCGCCGTCGTACATGCCATGGGCGGCGAGCTGGCCGATCTCCAGGAAGGCCGAGCCGGGGTCCAGCAGTTGCTCCACACGGTCCCGCGGCAGCAGCTTGCCGCGGGCGGTGTGGCGGGCCCGCGCGGCTTCGCCGCCGCCCAACGACACCTCGGCCACCCTGGCGCGGAGATCGTCCACCAGTTGGCGCAGCGCGGCGGCGTTGGCCTGGAAGGCTGCGCTGCGGACGTCGATTGCGGATTTGATGACGCTCATGCGCGGCCCCCCGTTACTGCCGCGGCCGTAGCGCGGCCGCAGCAGTCCGGCAGCCTCGCCCCTGATAGTCGCATCGGCTGCATCCGCATCTCAGGCCGTCTCCGCGAACAGCTCGCGGCCGATCAGCATCCGCCGGATCTCGCTCGTGCCGGCGCCGATCTCGTACAGCTTGGCGTCGCGCCACAGGCGGCCCACCGGATACTCGTTGGTGTAGCCGACGCCGCCCAGGGCCTGGATGGCCTCGCCCGCCATCCAGGTGGCCTTCTCCGCCGCGTACAGGATGGCGCCGGCGGCGTCCTTGCGCAGCGTGCGGGCATGCGCCGCGCTGTCGCAGGCGCGGCCGACCGCGTAGACGTAGGCACGGGTCGCCATCCAGGTGGAGTACATGTCGGCGAGCTTGCCCTGCATCAGCTGGAACTCGCCTATCGGTTGGCCGAACTGCTTGCGCTCATGGAGATAGGGCAGCACCACGTCCATGCAGGCGGCCATGATGCCCAGCGGGCCGCCGCACAGCACCGCGCGTTCGTAGTCCAGGCCGCTCATCAGCACCCGGGCGCCCTGGCCGACGCCGCCGAGCACGTTCTCGTCTGGCACTTCCACATCGTCGAAGAACAGCGGATAGGTGTTGGAGCCGCGCATGCCCAGCTTGTCCAGGTGCTTACCGTGGCTGAAGCCCTTCATGCCCTGCTCGACGATGAAGGCGGTGAGGCCGGCCTTGCCGGTGGCGCCGGCGTCATCGCTGCGGGCATAAACGACCAGGACGTCGGCGTCGCCGCCATTGGTGATCCACATCTTGCTGCCGTTGAGGCGGTAGCGGTCGCCGACCCTGTCGGCGCGCAGCTGCATCGCCATCACGTCCGAGCCGGCGCCCGGCTCGGACATCGCCAGCGCGCCGACCTGCTCGCCGGCAATCAGCCCCGGCAGGTAGCGGCGCTTCTGGGCCTCGCTGCCGTTGCGGCGGATCTGGTTGATGCACAGATTGGAGTGGGCGCCGTAGGACAGGCCCACCGCGGCCGAGGCGCGCGACACCTCCTCCAGCGCCACGACGTGCGCGAGGTAGCCCAGCCCGGCGCCGCCGTACGCCTCCTCGGCGGTGATGCCGTGCAGCCCCAGGCTGCCGAGCTTGCGCCAGAGGTCGGCGGGGAAGCGGTTCTCGCGGTCGATCTCGGCCGCACGCGGCGCAATCTCTTCGGCGGCGAAGCGCCGCACGCTGTCGCGCAGCGCCTCCACCGTGTCGCCGAGCTGGAAGTCCAGGCTGGGAATCTGCATCGCGCTCTCCTCCTCGTTCCGGTGCGAGGGCCTCGCCTGCAAGCGCTTGCGCGTGGCGGCGGACCATGCTCGCAGCCTAGTCGCACGCAGGCCGCGCGCAGGGCCAAAGAGGTTGCAAATCGTGCCAGCCGGTCTAGCATGCGGCGGATGATGGATACCGCCCCCCGCTCGCCGCCCCCGCCGCTCGCCCAGGACCCGAGGCTGGGCGTGGCCGCCACGCCCATGGCCTTCATATGCGCCATCGCCGACGCCTACCGGCTGCGTGGCCTGTCTCCGGCAAAGGCGCTCACACTGGCACATATCGCGCCGCAGCAACTGCAGCAGGAGGAAGCGTGCGTCACCGCACTGCAGCTGGAGTTGATGTCCGCCGCCGCGATGCAGGAGCTGGACGACGAAGCGCTGGGCTGGTTCTCGCGCCGCCTGCCCTGGGGCAGCTACGGCATGCTGTGCCGCGCCTCGCTGGGCGCGGCCGACCTCGGGCTGGCGATCCGGCGCTGGTGCCGCCATCACCGCCTGCTTACCGAAGATGTATCGATGCGGCTGGAGACTGCCGATGGCCGCGCCACCCTCAGCCTGCACAGGACTGCCGAGCCGCCCGGCCTCAGCGCCGGCATGCGCGAGTTCTGCAGCCTTGCCTTGCTGCGCTACCTGCTGGGCTATGCCTGCTGGGCGGTGGACTCCCGCATCGTGCTGCAGGGCGCGGGCCTTCCCTTCTCGCCGCCGGCGCATGCCGGGGTCTATCCCCTGCTCTTCTCTTGCCCGGTGCGCTTCGACCAGGCCTGCGCCTGGGTGAGCTTCGACGCCGATTACCTTGCGCTGCCGCTGCGCCGCGACTCCCGCGCGCTGGACCTGATGCTGAAGCGCGCCCTGCCGCTCACCGTGCTGCAGTACCGCCGCGATCGCCTGCTGGTGCAGCGTGTGCGCGAAGCCCTGCGGGCGCAGACCGCCGACCTCGGCAGTCAGGGACTCACCGCCGAAGCCATCGCCAGCCGCCTCAACCTCTCCAGTCGCACGCTGCACCGCCAGTTGCGGGAGGAAGGCGCCTCGCTGCAGCAGTTGAAGGACGAGGTACGCTTCGCCATCGCCGCCGAACTGCTGACCCGCAGCCGGCGGCCGGTGAAGCAGATCGCGCTCGCGGCCGGCTTCAACAATGAGAAGAGCTTTTCGCGCGCCTTCCGCTCGTGGAGCGGAAAATCGCCGCTGGCCTATCGGGACGGGAGCGGGTAAGTGAAAGCCGCGGGCTTTCCCCCTCTTCCCCGCGCAGGGGGAGAGGGGAGAACGCTGCGACAACCAACTATCTCGGCACGCTACGTGCGCACCGCTGCGTACAGGGTCTTGATCAGGTCGGACTGAGTGATGATGCCCACCAGCCGGCGCTGTCCGTCGATGATGGGGATATGGCGGTGGCCGCCCTCGGAGAACACCGGTACCAGGTCGATGAGCAGACGGTCAGTGCTGGAGACCCGCACCTGCCGGCTCATGATCTGGCCCACCGTGTGCGCCGCCGGCTGCAGCCGGCTCTTGGCCTGGCGGAATAAGGCCCGCAGCCTATGGGTCAGGCCCTCGTGGGCGTCCAGGTCCACCTGCCGCATGAAGTCGGCCACCGTCACGATACCTACCAGGTGGTGCTGGTTGTCGATTACCGGCAGGGCCTTGACCTTGTGGCTGCGCATCAGCCCCCAGGCCTGCCGCAGCGACATGTCCGCCCGCGCGGTGACGGGCGCCGGCGTCATCGCCTGGCCACAGCGCAGGTCGCCCAGGGTGCGTTGGTAGGCGGCAGCCTCGGCCTCTTCCAGCAGCGCCTCCAGGTCGTCGCGGCTGACGTCCAGGATCTGGTTGTAGCGCGCCAGCGCCGCGTCCAGGTCGAGGCGCCGAAGATGGCCGCTCTCGGGCTCCGCAGCCACGGCACGCTCCACATGAGGCCAGCGCCGCCGGGTGAGGTTGTTGTAGAGCAACCCCGCCGCAACCAGCAGGGCGGAGTCCAGCAATACCGGCTCCAGGGCGAAACCGAAGTCATGGCAGTTGATCAGCACCATCAGCAAGGCCGAAGCCCCGCCGGGCGGATGCAGGCAGCGCAGGGCGAGCATCAACGCGATCGCCACTCCCACCGCCAGCGCTGCGGCGAAAGCCGCGTCCGGGATCCAGCGGGCGCAAGCGATGCCGACCAGGGCCGACAGGGTATTGCCGCCTATCACCGGCCAAGGCTGGGCGAGCGGGCTCGCTGGCACGGCGAACACCAGCACCGCACTCGCGCCCAGTGGCGCGACCAGCGCCGCCGCCAGCGCCCCGCGGCCGGCGTCGCCACTGCCGTGCGCCAGCCATATTCCGCCGAGCGCGGCGACGAGGATCCCAAGCGCCGCGCCGCAACTGGCGCGCAGGCGTTCCCGGTAGTCGATGGAAAAAGGCTTGGGCCAGAGCGCCTTCGCGCTGGCGAGAAAGGCGGCGCGAAGGCGCTGGAGGAAGGTCGTGCTTGGAATCTCTGACATGGCAACCCACTGCCCCGCCACGTCGTCTGACGGGCGGACCTTACGAACAAGGAGGACCGGTCGGTCCCCACTGCGAGCGGCATTGCCTGCGGATTTCCGCGCCTTTGCGGAGGCTGGATTCTAGCTTGTAGAGAGGCTGTGGGGAGGTGGCTTTCCGGCGCGTGGGCCGCGTCGTGTTCTAGGGCCGGGGCGCGGCACAATGTACCGCTCCAGCCGGCCTTCCGATCGAGAACAATCCCGAGGGAGGCTAGCCGGCGGCCCGAGGGTCTGATGAAGCCTTGCCCCGAACCGCGGCGGCTACCTCAGCCGAGGCCGCGCGCTACCAGGCTCGCGCACAGCAGGATGGGCGGGATCAGGATCAGCTGCGCCATCATCCATCCTCGCAGCGCCTGCAATTCCCCGCTGGCGGGCGGCTCCGCGCGCCGACGCCAGCGGAGGATGCGCAGGGTGGGCTTGAGCGACAGCAGCCCGATCGCCAGGAAGCAGGCCAGCTTCGCCCAGAAGACATGGCTGCCCAGGTAGTAGGCCCAACCCTTCGCGCCCCACAGCAGCCGGGCGCCGCCGGCCAGCAGCAGCAAACCCGCCACCGCGCCGTAGCTCATGTCCAGCCGTGCCAGTAAGGTGACGAGGCGGCGGTCCGGCGGCTGGCCGGCCACCACCCATTCTGCGAACAGCAGTGCTGCCAGCGCGAAGGCCAGAAGGTGATGCGCGGAGGCGAGCAAGGCATCGGGCAAGTAAGGATTCATGCCTGCACCCTCGCTTCGGCCGCGCTGCCGCCAGCCTGCTCTGCCGGCACCGCGAAGGGCCTGGCCCCCACGCAATACAATGCCCAGGCAATGAAGAGCGGTTGGAAGAGTGGCCGTATCCAGAAGTACCATGCGCCGAACTCCAGCCCGCTCACCGTCTGTCCCTTGAGCGCCACGTTGATGTTCGCCGCCACCACGCAGACCAGCATGACGGCCAGCCAGATACCCGCCTGCCGCCGCAGCCCAGGCAGACCCAGCCGGGCAAGGAGTGCCCCCGGCAGCAGCAGACCGATGGCGCCCGCGATCTCGGCGAGGCCGGTGAAGTAGACCAGCGCCATCGCGTAATCTGCCAGGGCGTCCGGGATCATGGGTGCATATCGGGTGGCCGCGTTGAGGAAGTGATCGCAGCCGGTGAAGAGGAAACCCAGGGCCAGCCCCCAGCGCATTGCCCCACGGAGGTCGAGCGCCCCTCCGGCCAGGCGGGCAAGCGTCCAGGAGAACCCGGACGCCAACGAGATCAGGATGAGAAAGCTCATGGAAGACTCCAACGTGTTTACAATGGAAACATTTTTACTCCTGGATGTTAACGGTGTCAACATAAAGGTATGATTCGATGAGCAGTCCCTACCACCACGGTGACTTGAAGGCGGCCTTAGTCGCATACGCCCGCGAGCAGATGGAGCACACCGGCTTCGACGGACTGTCGATGCGGGAGATGGCGAAAGCGGTGGGCGTCTCCCACACCGCGGCCTATCGCCACTTCGCCGACAAGAAGGCCCTGCTGGATGTCGTCGCCACCGAGAGCTTTTCCGAGTTGCTGGAACTCACCCGGCAAGGTGCCGCCTCTGCCCCTGCGGAGCCGAGAAGCCGCCTGCAGGCCAGTGGAATGGCCTATGTGCGCTTCGGCCTCAGCGCGCCCCGCCGGCTGGCGCACATGTTCAGCTCGATGGAGGCGCCGCAGGCCAGCGAAACCCTGCGGGCGGCGGGCTTCGGACTGTTCGCCTTCCTCGAGGGACTAGTGGGCGCGGGCCAGGCCGCGGGGGTGTTCCGCGCCGGCGATACCTTCCAGTTGTCGCGAGCCTGCTGGGCCATGGTGCACGGCCTCGCCACCCTGCCCAGCCTCACCCGGCTCGCCCACTCGAGCCAGGAACTGGAAACCGCACTGCTCAGCGCCGAAGAGGCGCTGGCGGTATTTCTGGATGGCCTGGCCAGGAAATGAGAGTGAGCGGTGAGCCCCTTGTCTGCGGCCTGCGTATGGTGTCACGGGCGGCCCTTCGGCAATGGGGGATGCATCTTCCCGCCCGGGAAGATGTGCCGAGGAGAAGATAAGGCTGCGTCTAGGCGCTTGCCCGGGCTGAAGAATCGTCGGGCCCGCCGGTGCATCCTGTAGCCATCCTGACTACTTTCGCCGCCGGCGTTTCCCCACGCTCGGGCCCATGTCGGCAGGGAACCGGTGGCGCTCCTGTCAGGCTCGCTGCGTGCACCGACCACACGAAACGCGTCTGCCCGTCCCACGCACGCAGGCGCGCAGGATGCCGGCGATTCGCATCGCCACGCTCCGCCGCCAGCACCCCTTCCATCCGTAGTCCGACTGGGAGCAAGCCGGCAAGGTCGCGCTCGGTTGCGAGGGGCGTCGTCGCAATCCTGCGTCAGCACCAGGCTGGCGCCATGGCGGGGTTCGAGTCCGACGTAATGGCAGGATTGGCGATGACAAACTTCAACTCGCCGGCAGTCACCACCCGCTCCAGGCCGTGGTGGTTCAACTGCACCAGGCTGAAGCGCTAGCCCGGCAGGCTGCGCTGGCGCTAATCCAGCAAGGGGGGGCAACTCTCCCGGAGGCATCGACACCGAGAAAGGCCAGCACGCCGATGCGGACCGCAGGTGGCGATTCGTCGGCCGGAGCCTCCATAGCCGAACGGTTTTACGAGGGGAAAAATCGGGGCCGCAGCGGGGACATGCCCCAAGACCGCCGTTCTAGGGCAGAGGCGGCAAGCGGCGGTGAGCGACGCCGGGCAGTGGAAGAACCTGCCGCTGCTCCTTGGCCAGCGCGGTACGCTCAAAGGCGAAAGTGGGCGCTAGAAATAAGAAAGGGGCTTGCGCCCCTTTCTTCGAAGACTCACAGATTAGATCTCTGCGGTCCATGTATGGAGCGGGAAACGAGTCTCGAACTCGCGACCTCAACCTTGGCAAGGTTGCGCTCTACCAACTGAGCTATTCCCGCATTTTTTCCACTGGAGGCGCGAACCGGAATCGAACCGATGTACACGGCTTTGCAGGCCGCTGCATAACCACTCTGCCATCGCGCCGTACCCGTTTCGGCCGGCTGTCCCCGTATCCGGGAGCCTCTGGACCAGACCTGGATCTGATCCGCAAATCTTTGGAGCGGGAAACGAGTCTCGAACTCGCGACCTCAACCTTGGCAAGGTTGCGCTCTACCAACTGAGCTATTCCCGCTCGGGAAAGACCGCCATTATAGACAGTCTTTTTTACCTGTCAACTTTTTATTTATCGCCGTGGCGCGCCAACCGGGGCATTGCGCGGTGCAGGTAGTACCCCATGGACCAGAGGGTCAGGACCGCCGCAACGTAGATCAGCACTCCACCGATAAACCTAAGGTCGATCGACAGAAGGGGCGCATTGTATAGCAGCAGCGGGATGGCTGTCATCTGCGCCGCCGTCTTCAACTTGCCGACATAAGCCACCGCCACGCTGGAGGATTCCCCCACCCTCGCCATCCACTCGCGCAGCGCGGAGATGGTGATCTCGCGGCCGATGATGACCACCGCGATGATGGCGTCCACCCGTGCCAGCTGGACCAGCAGGATCAGCGCGGCGGCTACCATCAACTTGTCGGCCACCGGATCGAGGAAGGCGCCGAAGGCCGAAGTCTGGCCCAGCGCACGGGCCAGATAGCCATCGAACCAATCGGTGACCGCGGCAATGATGAAGATCAGCGTGGCGAGCTGATTCTGTTGCAGCACCGTCATCCAGCCATCCGGCAGATAGAAGATGCCTACAAACAAGGGGATGAGGGCGATTCTCATCCAGGTGAGGGTATTGGGGATATTGAGTGACATGCGCGGCGCGAAGCGGGTCGCTATCTTCAATGCAGCGCGGAGTATATCTGCTCAGCCATCTTTCGGCTGACGCCCTCCACCCTGCACAGATCCTCCACCGTCGCGGCCTTCACGCCGTCCAGCCCGCCGAAGGCTGCAAGCAGATTGCGCCGGCGGGTCGGGCCGACACCGGGAATGTCTTCCAGGCGCGAGCCTATCCTCGCCTTGCCGCGTTTCGCTCGGTGGCCGGTGATGGCGAAGCGGTGGGCCTCGTCGCGGATCTCCTGTACCAGATGCAAGGCAGCGTGCGCTCCGCCCAGCGCCAGTGGCTCACGTTCGTCCGGGAATACGAGGGTTTCCAGCCCGGCCTTGCGCCCTTCCCCTTTGGCGACGCCAACCATGGCGATAGCCTCCAGACCGACTTCCGCCAGGATCCCCCGGGCGGCGGAGACCTGCCCCCGGCCGCCGTCGATCAGGATGAGATCCGGGCAGATCCCCTCCCCCGCCGCCACCTTGCCATAGCGGCGCTCCAGCACTTGGCGCATGGCGGCGAAATCGTCGCCCGGCGTGATTCCGGTGATGTTGTAGCGGCGGTATTCGGAGCGCTTCATCGCTCCTGCCTCGCACACAACGCAGGAGGCGACGGTCGCTTCGCCCATGGTGTGGCTGATATCGAAACACTCGATGCGCATCGGCGGATCGGCCAGGTCCAGCGCCTCACGCAAGGCCTCCAGGCGCTGCTCCGCCCGGCCGGTATCGCGAGCCTTGGCCTGTACCGCCAGGCGGGCATTCTTCTCCGCCATCTCCATCCAGGCGCGCTCGCTGGCAAAACGCGGCGCAGTGGCTGCCGGCGGCCGTTCGGAAAGCTCGAGCAGGGTTTCCCGCACCGGCTCCAACCCCAGATTGACCAGGATCTTGCCGGGCATCGGGTGCTCCGCGTAATGCTGCTCGACGAAGGCGAGCAGGCCGTCCTCCGCGCCCGATACCACGGCTCCGCTGGGAAACTGCGGACGGTCGCCCAGGTGGCGGCCGCCGCGAACCATGGCGATATTGATGCAGACCAGGCCGTCTTCTTCGACCGCGGCCAGCACGTCCACATCCTCGTCCTTGCGGCTGTCCACGAACTGCCGATGCAGCACCGCCTGCAGCACGCGGATCTGGTCGCGGCAGGCGGCCGCCTCTTCGAAGGCCAGGTTTTCGGCGGCGCGCTGCATGCGTGCGGTGAGATCATCTATGACTTCGCTGCCCTGCCCGTCCAGGAAGCGCCCGGCCAACTTCACGTCCGCGAGGTAGGCCTCTTTCTCGATCAGACCGACACAGGGACCGGTGCAGCGCTTGATCTGCTGCAGCAGGCAGGGCCGCGAGCGGTTCTGGAACACGGAGTTCTCACAGGTCCTGAGCTGGAAGGTTTTCTGCAGCAGTTGGATGCTCTCCCGCACCGCCCAGGCGTTCGGGAAGGGGCCGAAGTAGCGGGCTCCGCGGGCGAAGGCACCGCGGTGGTAGGCCAGGCGGGGAAACTCGTCGCCGGACAACTCGATGTAGGGATAGGACTTGTCGTCGCGGAACAGGATGTTGTAACGCGGCGCCAGGCTTTTGATGAGGTTGTTCTCAAGCAGCAGCGCTTCTGCCTCCGAGCGGGTGGCGGTGATGTCCACCCGCTGCACCTGGGCGACCATCATCGCGATACGAGGACTGGAAAGCGTGCGCTGGAAGTAGCTGGAGACGCGCCGCTTCAGGTTCTTCGCCTTGCCGACGTAGAGCACCTTGTCCTCGGCGCCTATCATGCGATAAACGCCCGGCTCCTCCGGAACCGTCTTCAGGAAGCTGCGTGCGTCGAAGGGTGGCCTGCTGTCTTGATCGCTCATTGCGGGTCCGGCGCCGGCGGGCGCTCAGCCGGCGGCCTTGTCGCCGATGGTGCCCGCGGTCATCGCGGGGCCGGCGTCCAGCGGGTCCAGGTTCGCCAGGCGCTGGCATGCCTCACGATAAGCGGCGTCTTCCGCCCTGCGGTCGGGCGCGGCAAGGGCGGGACAATCCAGCGCAGCAATGCGGGCGAGCGCGTCGGGCCGCGGCGTCGGTTGCCAGCGCGCCAGCAGATCGTCCGTGACTTCGGGGCGGTTACACACCAGCAGCATGTCGCAGCCGGCCTGCCAGGCCGCTTCCGCCCGGCCGACGATGTCACCCGCCCATGCCGCACCTTCCATGTTCAGGTCATCGCTGAACACCAGCCCACCGAAGCCCACCCGCTTGCGCAGGACCTCCTGCAGCCAGTAATGCGAGAAACCGGCGGGTTCGGGAGCGACCGCGGGATAGATCACATGCGCCGGCATCACGCCGGTGAGTTGCGATCCCAAGGGGCCGCGATACGGGGCGATGTCCGCTTCCCAAAGCGCGTCGAAGCCGCGGGAGTCGACCGGAATCTCATGATGCGAGTCCGCCTCGACGAAACCATGCCCGGGGAAGTGCTTGCCCACCGCGCCCATGCCCGCCGCCGCCATGCCCCTGGCCACCGCGCCGGCCAACTCGGCCGTCACTGCGGCATCACCATGAAAGGCGCGGTTGCCAATGGCGCGGCTCACGCCGTAGTCCAGGTCCAGTACCGGGGCAAAACTGAGATCGATGCCGTGGGCGAGCAGATCGGCGGCCAGCACATAGCCGGCGGCTTGCGCACTTTTCCGTGCCGCCTGGCGATCTACATTCCACAACAGGCCAAGGGATCGCATCGCCGGCAGCCGGGTGAATCCGTCCTCCTTGAAGCGCTGCACCCGGCCGCCTTCGTGATCGACCGCAATGGGGAGGGCGGGCTGACGCAGGGCGTGGATCTCGGCGGCAAGCGCCTTCAGTTGGGCCGAGTCGGAGAAATTGCGGGCGAACAGGATCACCCCGCCGACCAGCGGATGGCGCAGTCGCGTCCGCTCTGCGTCGGTGAGCACCAGCCCGGCGACATCGACCATTAGCGGGCCGCGCGGCAGGCGGCTGGTTTCGGAACTGGCGTTTGTGTTCATTTCCGCTCTATCACCGCAAAAGCCACCACATACTCGGCTTCGTCGCTCAGGCTCAGGTGGGCGCTCAGGCCGTGCTCATCCATGTGGCGGGCAAGCTGCTCGCCATAGCGGAACAGTGGCTTGCCCAGCGCATCGTGATCTACCGCCACGGCGTGCAGCGTGGCCGGCACTGCGACGCCCGTCCCCAGCGCTTTGCCGAAGGCCTCCTTGGCGGCGAAGCGCTTGGCCAGCAGGCGCGCCTGATCGCCGCTGGCACGCCATGCCTCCCGCTCGCTCTCGGCGAGAATACGCATGGCAAAACGCTCGCCATGGCGCTCCAGTGACTGGCGCAAGCGTTCCACCTTGACGATGTCGGTACCGATGCCGTGGATCATGGCTCAGGCCCGGGCGGCCGCCTCGCGCATCAGCGCCTTCATTTCCCGCACCGCCTCACGCAGGCCGACGAAGACTGCGCGGCTGACGATGGAGTGGCCGATGTGCAGTTCCCGTATCCCCGGCAGCGCGGCAATCGGCTGCACGTTGTAGTAGTTCAAGGCATGCCCGGCGTTGAAGCGCATGCCCAGACCGCGGATGAGTTCCCCGGCTGCACGGATCTTCTCGATCTCGGCCAGCACGTGCGGGCTCTCTGCGTCCCGGCCGGCGTGGTGAAAGGCATGCGCATATGGGCCGGTGTGGATTTCGCACACCCGGGCGCCGATACGGGCGGCGGCTTCCACCTGCGCCGGCTCGGCGTCGATGAACACGCTGGTGACGATGCCTGTGTCTGCAAGACGGGCGATGACTTCGCGCAGGCGAGCTTCCTGCGCCACCACATCCAGCCCCCCCTCGGTGGTGATCTCATGCCGGCCTTCCGGCACCAGCATGGCCATCTCCGGCTTCAGCCCGCAGGCGATGCCGACCATCTCGTCGGTGGCCGCCATCTCCAGGTTCAGCTTGACCTGGGTCTGCCCGCGCAGACGGCGCACGTCTTCATCCTGGATGTGGCGCCTGTCCTCACGCAGATGCACGGTGATACCGTCCGCTCCGCCCAGATGGGCCTCGACCGCAGCCCAGGCCGGGTCCGGCTCCCAGGTACGGCGGGCCTGCCGCAAGGTGGCGACGTGGTCGATGTTTACGCCGAGTTCGATCACAGTTCCTGAAGCTCCTTGAGCACCCGGCGGGACTGCAGCGGCTGCCCGCCAAGGTAATGATTGATCAGCATCCGCAACAGCTGCTTGGCCTGCGCCAGGGTCTCGGCGCGGGAAAAATCCCGTGCGGCGAGGTCCAGCAAGGTACGGCCGCTGACTATGGTGAGCCCGTCGATGGAAGCAGGGTCGATTTCCCCCAGCGGCACCGGACCGCGCTCGATTATAAAGACGTAGTCCGCGCGCTCCTGGACGGGCTCGCCGCTGTCCGCCTCGTGGCCGAGGTCCAACCCGTAGCCCAGTTCCTGCAGCAACAGGAGCTCGAAGCGGCGGAGGACGACCACCAGGGCTTCGTTGCGGCCGAGCGCCGCTATCGCTTCGCCATAGGCGGCGAACAGGGCCGGATGGGGATCCTCCCGCGCCGCGAGCCTGACCAGCAGTTCATTGAGATAGTAGCCGCACAGGAGGGCCCGGCCGCCGAGCAAGGGCTGTCCGCCCTGCCATTCGGCGCGGACCAGCGTCTTGACCTCGCCGCCACCGGACCAGTCCATCAGCAGCGGCTGGAAGGCCATCAGCACGCCTCGAAGCGCGGACAAAGGGCGTCTCGCCCCTTTCGCCGCCAGCGCCAGCCGCCCATGGTCGCGGGAGAATACCTCGACGATGAGGCTGGTCTCCCGCCACGGCATGGTGTGAAGAACCCATGCCGGTTGCTGATCGATGCGCTGTTTCTGCCCCACGGTGCCCCTGGGTCAGTCGTAGCCCAGGCTTTTGAGCGCGCGCTCGTCGTCGGCCCAGCCACTCTTCACCTTGACCCAGACCTCAAGGAAGACCTTGCCGTCGAAGAGCTTCTCCAACTCCACCCGTGCCTCGGAGGAAATCCGCTTCAGCTTCTCGCCGCCCTTGCCGATGACGATGCCCTTATGGCTGGCCCTGTCGACGATCACCGCCGCGTAGATGCGGCGCAAGCGCCCTTCCGTCTCGAATTTCTCGATCTCCACCGCAATGCCATAGGGCAGTTCGTCGCCCAGCAGCCGGAAGAGCTTCTCGCGCAGGAATTCGGAAGCGAGGAAACGTTCGCTGCGGTCGGTGATCTCGTCTTCCTCGTACATCGGCGCGCCTTCCGGCAGCAAAGGCGTGGCTGCCGCGATCAGCGCCTGCACGTTGGAACCGCGCTCGGCCGAAAGCGGTACGATCTCGATGAACTCCCGCTCCTGGCGCAGCTTGTCGATGAAGGGCAGCAGGGTCGACTTGTCCTTCAGCTGATCCACTTTGTTGATGACCAGGATGACCCTGGCGTCCGCCGGCATCACCTCCAGCACCTTGGCGTCGTCCTCGCCGAAGCGCCCAGCCTCGACGACGAAGAACACCAGGTCCACGTCGGACAACACCTGCGACACCGTGCGGTTCATCGAACGGTTGAGCGCATTGCGGTGCTGAGTCTGGAAGCCCGGCGTATCGACGAAGACGAACTGGGCGTTTTCTTCGGTCAGGATGCCGGTGACGCGGTGGCGCGTCGTCTGCGCCTTGCTGGAGACGATGCTGATCTTCTGGCCGATCAGGCGGTTCAGCAGTGTGGACTTGCCGACGTTCGGCCGCCCGACGATGGCGACGAAGCCGGTACGGAATGCCCCCTCGGCGGGCCTGGAATCGGTATTCATTTGTTCCTCAACTGGGCAAGGGCGAGTTCGGCCGAACGCTGTTCGGCAGCCCGACGGCTGGCGCCGCGGGCTGTCGTGCGCACCCCCAGCTTTTCGATTTCGCAGGCGACCTCGAATTCCTGTGCATGCGCCTCGCCGATGACCTGCACCATGGAATAGACAGGCAGGGCAATCCTCCGCCCTTGTAGCCACTCCTGCAAGGCAGTCTTCGGATCCTTGGACGGCGCTTTCGGATCGACTTCCTTCAGCAATGCTATGTACAGGTGGTCGATGACCCGCTTGGCCTGGGCGAAATCCGCGTCCAGGAAGACGGCGGCGAACACCGCCTCCAGTGCATCCGCCAGGATGGAAGGCCGGCTGGCGCCGCCGGACCTCAACTCGCCTTCGCCCAGTCGCAGGCAACGTCCCAGTTCGAGCTCCTGCGCGATGCGATGCAGGGCCTCCTGCCTGACCAAGGAAGCGCGCAAGCGAGAAAGCTCTCCCTCCTTCAAGGCGGGAAAGCGTTCGAAGAGCGCGATGGAGGTAACGCAGTTGAGGATGCTGTCGCCCAGGAACTCAAGGCGCTCATTGTTCGGCTGGCCGAAACTGCGATGGGTCAGGGCTTGCTGCAGCAGGCCCGCCTGCTTGAACTCATACCCCAAGGACGCCTGCAGACGTGCCAGGGCCAGACTGCTAGCGGCTGTCACTGGAAACGTTGAAGTCGATCAGCAGGCTGACGTTGGCCACCACGGGCACCTTCCTCGAATAGGCAACCTCGATCACGGTCTTGCCCGCCGGCTTGGAGATAAGCAGGTCCACTCCGGTCACGGAGGAAATGTCGTCTATCTGCCCACGCCGGTCGAAGCTGCGACGCAGTTCTATCGCGGGGGTTCCGCTATCGCCCTCGGCGGCCAGTATCTTGACGATGCGCTGTACGGCCAGATACTCATTGACCGCCGGCACCGTGCGGAAGGCAATCAGCAGCACGAAGGCGGCGAACGCGCCAACGATCAGGACGCTGACCAGGCTAAGGCCCCGCTGCGAACTCCGGTTCATGTACGCGTACCTCAATGGAAGCTGCCGATGCGCTTCATGTCGTTGAAGTTGAACCAGATGAAGAAGGCTTTGCCGACGATATTGGCATCAGGCACGAAACCCCACACCCGGCTGTCACTGCTGGCGTCGCGGTTGTCGCCCATGACGAAGTAATGACCTTGGGGAACGACGCAAGTCACGCCGCCGCTAGTATAGGTACAGTTTTCACGATACGGAAAATTCATCACCTGACTGACGAAAGCGGGCGCTTCCTTCTCGATCAGGATGGAGTGGCTGACCTCGCCCAGCTTCTCGACGTACTGCGGCGAAAAATAGAGGCGGTCCGGATGGAGGTAGTTGTCCGTCTGCTCCATCACCACCTTCTCGCCATTGATGCGCAGCTGCTTGTCGATGTACTCCACCTTGTCGCCCGGGAGGCCGACCACCCGCTTGATGTAGTCCAGCGACGGATCGACCGGGTAGCGGAACACCATCACGTCGCCACGCTGCGGCTGGCCAACCTCGATGATCTTCTTGTTCACCACCGGCAGGCGGATGCCATAGGTCCACTTGCTCACCAAGATGAAGTCGCCGACCAGCAGGGTGGGAATCATCGAGCCAGAAGGAATCTTGAAGGGCTCCACGACGAAGGAGCGCAGCCCGAACACGACCAGGATCACCGGGAAGAAACTGGCGCCGTATTCCACCCACCACGGCGCGACCTCGCCCGGCCCCCGCCGCTTGCGGGCGAAGAAACGGTCGACGAACCAGAGCAGGCCGGTCAGAACCAGCAGCACAAAGAGAATGAGAGCGAAATTCACAGGAACTCCGGCATCCGGCGCAGCAGGCGCCGACGGTTGAATAGGAGCGAAGCGGACGTCACTTGTTGTCGTCCACCCGAAGAACCGCCAGGAAGGCCTCTTGCGGGATCTCGACGTTGCCGACCTGCTTCATCCGCTTCTTGCCTTCCTTCTGCTTCTCCAGCAGTTTCTTCTTGCGGGTGATGTCGCCACCATAGCACTTGGCCAGCACGTTCTTGCGCAGGGCCTTGATGGTCTCGCGGGCAACGATGTGGGAGCCAATGGCCGCCTGCACCGCTACATCGAACATCTGGCGCGGAATGAGTTCGCGCAGCTTCGAAGCCAGTTCGCGGCCGCGATACTGGGCGCTGGCCCGGTGCACAATTACCGACAGGGCATCGACCTTCTCGCCGCCCACCAGCAAGTCCAGTTTCACCAGATCGGCAGTGCGGTACTCCTTGAACTCGTAGTCCAGCGAAGCGTAGCCACGCGACACCGACTTCAACTTGTCGAAGAAGTCCATGACCACTTCATTCATCGGCAGATCGTAGATCAGCTGCACCTGGCGGCCGTGGTAGCGCATGTCCACCTGCACGCCGCGCTTCAGGTTGCACAGCGTGATGACCGGGCCGACATAGTCCTGTGGCAGGAAGATGGTCGCGGTGATGATGGGCTCTCGGATCTCGGCGACCTTGCCGGTATCCGGCAGCTTGGCCGGGTTCTCGATCCGGATGGTCTCGCCGCTGTTGAGCACGACTTCGTACACCACGGTAGGCGCCGTGGTGATGAGGTCCATGTCGAACTCGCGCTCCAGACGCTCCTGCACGATGTCCATGTGGAGCAGCCCGAGGAAGCCGCAGCGGAAGCCGAAGCCCAGCGCCTGGGAGACTTCCGGCTCGAACTGCAGCGAGGCGTCGTTGAGGCGCAGCTTTTCCAGCGAATCCCGCAGCTGGTCGTACTCACTGGACTCCACCGGATACAAGCCGGCGAACACCTGCGGCTTGATCTCCTTGAAGCCTGGCAGCGGCTCCGCGGCTGGCTTGCCCGCCAGCGTGATGGTGTCGCCCACCTTGGCCGCCTCCAGTTCTTTGATGCCGGCGATGATGAAGCCGACCTCACCCGCCGAGAGTTGCTCGCGGCCAACCGACTTCGGGGTGAATACCCCGACCTGCTCACACAGGTATTGCAGCCCGGAGGACATGAACTGGATCTTGTCCTTGGGGCGCAATTGGCCATCCACCACCCGCACCAGCATCACGACGCCGACGTAGTTGTCGAACCAGGAGTCAATGATCAGCGCTTTCAGCGGCGCCTGGGTGTCGCCCTTGGGCGCCGGCACACGGGCGACGATGGCCTCCAGCACTTCCTCGATGCCCAGTCCGGTCTTGGCGGAGCAGAGGATGGCTTCGGAAGCATCGACGCCGATCACATCCTCGATCTCGCCGCGGGCGTTCTCCGGGTCGGCAGCTGGCAGATCGATCTTGTTCAGGACGGGAACGACCTCAACGTCCTGCTCCAGCGCGGTGTAGCAGTTGGCTACCGTCTGCGCTTCCACGCCCTGGGAGGCATCCACCACCAACAACGCGCCTTCGCATGCCGCCAGGGAGCGGCTGACCTCATAGGAGAAGTCCACATGCCCCGGCGTGTCGATCAGGTTCAGGTTGTACACTTGCCCATCCCGCGCGCGGTAATGCAAGGCTGCCGTCTGCGCCTTGATGGTGATGCCGCGCTCGCGCTCGAGGTCCATGGAGTCCAGTACCTGCGATTCCATCTCCCGTTCGGAGAGACCGCCGCAATACTGGATGAGCCGGTCGGCCAGGGTGGATTTACCGTGGTCGATATGGGCGATGATGGAGAAATTTCGGATGTGTTGCATATGACAACAAAAAGGGTGCCTCGCGGCACCCGGATCGGATTGGTTTAGCTGCTCAGGTCGATGATTCTAGCGGAAAAGCCCGGCAATAGGCACGGACGGCCTCCGAGTCCAGCCGATACCGGCAAAGTTCGTGCTCCCCATGCAGGAGAACCGGCACGGCCTCATCCCACTTCGCCTCGAGCTCCGGATCCGCATCTACATCCAGCACCGTGACCGCCCAGCCGAATTCACGAGCGATAGGCGCCAGTTCATCCACAAGCTCGTGGCACAGATGGCACCACTCGCGACTGAGCACGATGAAGGTCGGCGGAGTTTTCATTTGTCTGCTCTCAGACCGACGTAGGAAGCCGCCTCTCCACGCCTTACCAGCAGCGTTACCTGCTGCCCTTCCTTGATGGAGCCGACAAGGCGGTTGAACTCGTCCAGTGACTTCAGGCGGGATTGCTTGCCCCCGGTCACGATCGCCATCACCACGTCGCCTTGCTGAAGCTCCGCTCTCGCCGCCGGACCCTGCACGCGCTCGACCACAAGCCCTTCCTGTTCGCCAATCTCTTTGCGCTGGGCCGGCGTGGGCATCTGCAACACCAGGCCAAGTCGGTTCGGTGCTGCCTGGCCCTTGGTCGGCGTCTTGCGCTCGGCCGCCGGGTCCTGCCATTCGCCTACACTCACCATCAGATCCCGCTGCGTGCCGTTGCGCACCACCTGCATCGGCACCTTGGCGCCAGGCTGGCTGGAAGCGACGATGCGCGGCAGATCGCTGGAATTGTCCACGAGCTTGCCGTCGAAGCGGACGATGACATCCCCCTGCTCCACGCCGGCTTTCGCTGCCGGTCCGTTTGGCTCCACCGCGCTCACCAGCGCGCCTGCCGCACGCTTCAAACCAAAGCTATCCGCGAGATCGCGCGAAACCTCCTGAATGGCGACACCGATGCGCCCCCGCTGGACCCTGCCCGCGTTGCGCAACTGCTGCTGCACATCCATCGCCACATCGATGGGAATCGCAAATGAAAGCCCCATGAAGCCGCCGGTGCGGCTGTAGATCTGCGAGTTGATCCCGACAACTTCGCCCTGCAGGTTGAACAGAGGGCCGCCGGAGTTGCCCGGATTGATAGCAACGTCGGTCTGAATGAAGGGAACAAAGTTCTCGTCAGGCAGGCTGCGCCCCTTTGCGCTCACGATTCCTGCTGTCACCGTCTGATCGAAACCGAAGGGCGAGCCGATTGCGACCACCCATTCCCCCACCTTCAGCCGTGCAGGATCGCCCAGCACCACCCTAGGCAAGGCCGCGGCCTCGATCTTGATCAGGGCGATATCGCTACGCAGGTCAGCGCCCACCACCGTTGCGCGGAATTCGCGTTTGTCCGCCAAGCGGACAAGAATCTCCTCTGCCTCATCCACCACATGCGCATTGGTGAGGATGTAGCCATCTGCGCTGATGATGAAGCCGGAGCCCAGCGAGCGGTTATCCGGGTCCAGGCGCGGGCCGTCCTGATGCCGCGGAATGAAGCGCCGGAAGAAGTCGAACATCGGATCATTCTCATCCAGGCCCGGTACCCCGGCCTGCGACGGCGCCCGCGTCTGCGTCGTGCTGATATTGACCACTGCCCTGCCCTGCCGCTCAACCAACTGGGTGAAATCAGGCAGGGTCACCCCGGCGGCTGACGCAACAAAAGGAAGGGTGATAGCGAGACTCGCCATCACCCGTGAGACAAAGCGCATCATTTGTCCTGCACCCCTCCCTGCGTGCACCTCATGCCTCGGGCAAGCATCTGCACGCTGAGCCCGGAAACCCAGCGGGAGTGCCTCACCAGGAGACGATTGACTCCCAACGCCACCATCAGTCCGCCCAATCCGCCCAACGCAACCCCCAGATCCCCGGGATAGATCAGGCCGGCTGAAGCGCCTCCAAGCAAAAGCAGAAGAATACTCAAGCCGTAGGACAAAAGGGCTGCTTTCAACGGCGCCCCCTCCTGCACCTGCAGGCTTACCTCATCACCGACAGCGGCTCCAATCCGGTTCGCCAAAATAAAAACCGAGCTCTTCTTTCCGAAGACCTCGGTAATTCTTGCCGCACCACATCCGCCAGGCTCACCGCAACGACCGCAACCGCTTCTCGTCGTTGCCCTCACCCAGACCAAACCGTTAGCTACCCGCTCAACCCGGCCAACAACTTCCATCATCAACTAGAGGGCTCAACCCCGTCAGCCAGTTGCCGAAGGGTCTTCAAGGGAACCTCGCCCAAGGCTGTGATTCTGTGGCTTCCTGTTATACGCCGGTAGATATTGATCGCCCCGCTGGCAGTAACCTCGCTTCCCTCGCCCTCTCCACCTGCCCCCGCAGGCTCGATGAAAAGGGATATGGAAGCCATGCCGTCGCTGTAAACCATGTGCACTGTCTTGTCGTGCTCATTCCCCAAGGGGCGCATGACCACCGACATGAGCGCAAACCCCGGCAACCCTGCCCGGACGGTCCAGCCACTCTCGTTCTTCGCCACCTCGTCGCCGCGGGCATTCACCACCCTCCAGCCTTCGGCCTGCGGATACCTGCTCTTGAGCAAGCGGCGCTCGATCTCCCCACCGATCTTCACTTCACTGAACGAAATCTGCTCTACAACCGCGCCCTTCTCGTCGAGCATCTTCGATTTCAGTAAGAGGCCGGACTGCGCCTCTGCCCACAGCACATAGCCGTAGCGAAGATCGTCCTTCGGCTCAAGGACGATGGCCTGGGCCTCAAGACCGGCAATGCGGCCCATTTCGCCCTTCCGGATGCGATAGCTGTCGGTCAGACCCGCAAAAGAGGACGAAGTACCCGGAACCCGGGCAGGGAAAGTACGACGGCCCACGGGCTGGTCAATAATGATGGTCTGCTGCTCGGGCAGTACACACCGCACCTCTCCGCCGTTGCGGACAACCTCCCGTGGGCTCCCGTCAAGGACCTCCAGCCGCTCATACTCTCCGCTCGCGTCCACCTTGTGTGCAATGCGAGACGTCTCCATCTGCTGGCCGGACTGATAGGTGAAAGTGCCTACGTAGTTTAATCGCTGGCTGGCTAGCGCAATACGCGACAACCAGGAAAGAGAATCCGCCTGGTGAGCCTCAGCAAACACCTGCGTACCGAGCAGAGCCGTGCACAATCCCAGCACGGCTGTGAAACATCTCATTGCTCGATATCCTGCCGTGGCTCCGACACCGCCCTGACATATTGAACGGCACCCGACATGGGGCCGGCACCGACCCCCTGATGGGCAAAGAGGTACTCGCGGTGCAGATCATTCGCGCTGGCCGGACGACTAATACGCGGCACCGCCAGGGATACCGGTGCGATACCGATGGGCCCAGGTGCGACGCGCTGAGCCACAGTCAGCTGCTGAGTAGGAACCTGCTGATCCGAATACAAGGCACTGGCAACCCAGCCGACAGCGGCAACGCCCATCACCGATGCGGCGATCGGCATCAGAGACTGCCATGCGCTCTGCCCTACCCTGGGCACAGACGAAGGCGAAAGCACGGTGGGTGCGGCGTCGATTTCAGCCATGACCTTAGAAAGGAATTTCGAATCGCTGACGTCCCCGTCGCCCCGCAATGCATCGCCGATCAAGCAATAAGAGGCCCACACATCTCTTAGATCTCGATCATTTTTCAGCCCTTGGAACACAGGGCGTGCTGAATGCTCATCCAAGTCACCATCCAGCAGTGCAGACAGCTTGTCCTTCATACGAACCACCTACCAACGTTTGTCCGGAGCCGTATCTAGCAACGGCCTCAGTCGTTCCGCTATCGCCTCGCGGGCACGGAAAATCCGCGACCGCACCGTCCCGATCGGGCACTCCATGATGCCGGCAATCTCCTCGTAGCTGAGACCTTCCAGCTCACGCAGCATGATTGCCGTTCTCAGCTCTTCGGGGAGCTCAGCCATGGCTGCGTCCACCGTCTCCCCGATCTGCCTCGTCATCAACAACCGCTCGGGTGTGTTGATGTCGCGCAGTTGGTCTCCATCCTCGAAAGTCTCCGCCTCCTCAGAGTCGAAGCCCGTCGAGGTCGGCGCCCGCCTACCTTGTGAAACCAGGTAGTTCTTCGCCGTATTGATCCCGATCCGGTAAAGCCAGGTGTAGAACGCGCTGTCGCCCCGGAAGGAACCAAGCGCCCGGTAGGCCTTGATGAAGGTCTCCTGCGCCACGTCCTCGACTTCCGCCGGATCGCGAATCAACCTGGAAAGCAGCCTGTGCAGCTTCCGCTGGTACTTGGATACCAACAAGCCGTAGGCCTGCTTGTCACCGCGCTGGACGCGCTCGACAAGCTGCTGATCGATCTCGCGATCACTCATGGGGGCGTTTTCTTCTTCGCGTTTGAGATGACAAAACCGCGCAAGTATAAGCGACCGCCCACTTTCTCGCCAAAAGCCGAAAACAGAGAGACAGACACGGGGTGTAAAAATTAGTTCAGATGCCGAAAGGGGATTAGTGCCCAGTGCGGCAAGAATCACGCTTTTTCCGTTGGCACTATCCCTTGCGTGATATATTTCAACGCTTCGCTCCTGCCCTACCGACATCTTGTTAAAACAATACGATGTTCTAATCCTCGGCAGCGGCACGGCGGGACAGTCGCTCGCCCTGCGCCTTGCCGACCGGCTCAATGTCGCCCTGGTCACCAAACGCGAACTCACTGACAGCGCCAGCTCCTGGGCACAAGGTGGCATCGCAGCCGTCCTCGACACGACCGACAGCGTCGAAGATCACATCCAGGATACTTTCACCGCCGGCGCAGGACTCTGCGATCCAGCGGCGACCCGCTTCGTCGTCGAGCACAGCCGGGAAGCTATCGAATGGTTGATACACCGCGGAGTCCCCTTTACCCGCGAAGATCATTCCAATCTCGGCTACCACCTGACTCGTGAGGGCGGCCATTCCCACCGGCGCATCATCCACGCCGCCGACGCCACCGGGGCGGCAGTTCAGGCCACCCTGGGCGAAGAGGTACGGGCTCACCCGAACATCCATATCTACGAACATCACATTGCCGTCGATCTCATCATCGGCGACAAAGTGGGCCATCCTGGTGCAGGGTGCATGGGTGCCTACGTGCTGGATATCGGTTCCGACAAGGTCCTGACCTTCAGCGCCAGGAATACCGTGCTAGCCACCGGCGGCGCAGGCAAGGCCTATCTCTATACGACCAATCCGGATGTCGCGACCGGCGATGGCATTGCCATGGCCTGGCGGGCCGGCTGCCGGGTGGCGAACATGGAATTCATCCAGTTCCATCCCACCTGCCTATATCACCCCAGCGCAAAGTCTTTCCTGATTTCGGAGGCAGTCCGCGGAGAAGGCGGTTTGCTCAGGCTGCCGGACGGTACCCGGTTCATGCCGGAGCATGACTCCAGGGCAGAGCTTGCTCCCCGCGACATCGTTGCTCGTGCGATCGACTTCGAGATGAAGAAGCGCGGCCTGGATTGCGTCTACCTGGATATCAGCCACAAGCCAGCCGCGTGGCTACGGGATCACTTCCCGAACATCCATGCGCGCTGCCTCGAACTCGGCATAGATATCACCAAGGAGCCTATTCCCGTAGTCCCTGCTGCACACTACACGTGCGGCGGCATCGTTACCGACATGAGCGCACGCACTGACGTGCTTAATCTCTATGCCGTAGGCGAATCGGCGTGCACTGGACTTCACGGCGCCAACAGACTCGCCAGCAATTCACTACTGGAATGCCTGGTGTTTGGCGCCGCCGCAGCCGAAGACATTCTCTCCAAGCCCCAAATCAGCCCGAGAACGCTTCCGGAATGGGATGAGAGCCGAGTCACAGATGCCGATGAAGAGGTCGTGATCACCCATAACTGGGCCGAGTTGCGTAGGGCCATGTGGGATTATGTCGGGATCGTTCGGACAACGAAGCGCCTACAGCGCGCTCAGCACAGGATTAGACTGCTCGCACGGGAAATCGAGGAGTTCTATTCCAACTTCCGGGTTTCCAACAATCTGATCGAACTGCGAAATCTGGTTGTCACAGCCGACCTGATTGTCCGCTGCGCTCTTCAACGCAAGGAGAGCCGCGGACTCCACCACTCCCGCGACTACCCGGACCTTCTCCCCGAAGCGCGCAATACCGTGCTGCGTCCCGGCGTCAGGCGGACTCGGCGCTCCGCTTGAAAGCAAGCAGCCGCAGCCATATCCGAAACGCTCGCCATTCATCCACCTTCATGTTTCGCGGCACGAGCCCGAGGCGGAACAGCCCCCGGGCCGTGTGTATTTCATCATCGGCCAAGCCAATCCAAAGAATAAAGCCGAAGTCGACCGCGCCAGCCTGAACCCGTAGCGTTCTGATTCCTCCCTCACGGCCTATTTTCAAGGAGCCGTCCGACTGCAGGACAAAACTGGTTTCGGCTTTTGCCATTTCGACCCTTCCCGCCATGAATGCCGAGAGAGCAATAAGACTTATCAGAAATAAGTCGGGCACGGAAAAATTCGGAATGGAAACAAAAAGCGCCAGCCCCGCTGCAATGTGAAACAGCAGAACCGACGCCATCAACTCCCGTGAAGGAGTGAGTTGTATTTCACGTGGAAACGATACTCCCGTCTCCACAACTAAGCCTACGCCTTACGAAAAATCAGGGAACCGTTGGTTCCGCCGAAACCGAAGTTATTCTTCAGTGCGAAATCGATCTTCATCGGGCGGGCAACATTCGCGCAGTAATCAAGATCACATTCAGGATCCTGCTCGAAAATATTGATCGTCGGCGGAGAAACTTGGTGATGAAGCGCCAGTACGGTAAATACCGACTCCACACCACCAGCCCCGCCTAACAAATGGCCAGTCATGGATTTAGTGGAATTGACCACCAGGCCTTTTGCGGCATCCACGCCAAATGCAAGCTTGATCGCATCAGTCTCGTTCTTGTCACCCAGCGGCGTTGAGGTGCCATGAGCATTCAAGTATTGAATCTGATCCGGATTCACCCCTGCATTTTTCATGGCATTCAACATGCTGCGACGTGGCCCATCCGTGTCGGGTGCGGTCATGTGGTATGCATCACCGCTCATGCCAAAGCCCGCGAGCTCCGCATAGATCTTCGCTCCACGGCGACGCGCATGCTCATATTCTTCAAGCACAAGCACGCCGGCACCTTCACCAAGAACGAAGCCGTCCCTGTCCTTGTCCCATGGACGACTGGCTGTTGCAGGGTCGTCGTTCCGCGTAGACAAGGCCTTGGCAGAGGAAAAACCACCGATGGCAAGCGAGGTCACGGTCGATTCTGCGCCACCGCAAACCATCACGTCCGCATCGCCATACTCGATCATGCGCGCACCGCTGCCTATGGCATGCAGGCCCGTGGTGCAGGCCGTTACCACGGCGATGTTCGGCCCCTTCATGCCAAACATAATTGAAAGATTTCCGGAGATCATGTTGATGATCGTGCCCGGGATAAAGAAGGGAGAAATCTTGCGAGGGCCACCGCCGAGATAATCGTCGTGGGTTTCCTCGATCATTGGCAGGCCGCCGATGCCGGAGCCGATATTGATGCCAATACGGTCCGCATTGGCCTCCGTCACTTCAATTCCGGAATCGCGAATGGCCTGAATTCCGGCCGCCATCCCGTAATGAATGAATACATCCATCCGCCTGGCCTCCTTGGGAGACAAATAGGCGGAGACATCAAAATCCTTCACTTCACCAGCGATTCTCGCGGCGAAATTGCTCGCATCGAAACGCGTGATCGGACCAATGCCGCTTTTCCCGGCAAGCACATTTTCCCAGGCTTCGGAAACGCTATTGCCGACCGGCGAGACAATTCCCAGTCCGGTGACGACGACTCTACGACGCGACACAGGCTAACTCCGTATGAAAATCAGGGCGGAGAGAAAAAGACCGATCCGGATCCCGCTCGTCGCGAGACCCGGAAGGAAAACGGATTACTTCTTCAGGTGAGCGTTGACGTAGTCAATCGCCTGCTGGACGGTCGTGATCTTCTCTGCTTCCTCGTCCGGGATTTCGCACTCGAATTCTTCTTCCAGCGCCATGACCAGTTCCACGGTGTCCAGCGAATCCGCGCCCAGATCGTCCACGAACGAAGACTCGTTCTTGATCTCCGATTCGTTTACGCCAAGTTGCTCAGCGACGATCTTCTTGACGCGCTGTTCGATGTTCTCCATGAACAAACTCCTTCCCTGAAAGATGCAGGTATGTAAGAAAAAAAGCCGGCGTATTCTACCAAAAAGGACCGCATCCGCTATCGCGGCCTGCGGTCAGGACATATACATGCCGCCGTTGACATGCAGCGTCGTTCCAGTGACATAGGCCGCCGCCGGCGAGGCCAGGAAAGCGACCGCTCCCGCGATCTCTTCTGGCCGACCCAAACGCCCCAGGGCAATCTGCCCCAAGAGAGCGTCGCGCGAGGCGTCCGGCAGGGCCTTGGTCATATCGGTATCGATGAAGCCAGGCGCCACGCAGTTCACTGTGATGTTGCGGCTCCCCAGTTCACGTGCCAGTGCCCGGCTCATTCCGGCAACGCCCGCCTTTGCCGCAGCATAGTTGGCCTGCCCGGGATTGCCAGCGCTACCGACCACCGACGTGATGTTGATGATGCGGCCTTGCCTAGCCTTCATCATGCCGCGCATCACAAGGCGGGAGAATCGGAAGACAGCCTTGAGATTGGTGTCAATGACCGAATCCCATTCCTCATCCTTCATCCGCATCGCAAGGTTGTCGCGAGTAATGCCGGCGTTGTTAACAAGGATGGTGACTGCGCCATGGAGTTTTTCGATCTCCCCGATCAGCGCTTCACTTGCCGCGGCATCGGTCACGTCTACCGCAAGGCCACTTCCTTTGATGCCAGCATCTGTTAGCGCCTTGGCAATGTCCGCAGCGCCTTCAGGGGTCGTCGCCGTGCCCACCACGGTCGCCCCGAGGCGACCCAACTCCATTGCCACCGCCCGGCCAATACCGCGGGAAGCTCCGGTGACCAGCGCCACCTGCCCTTCAAGGGAAAAACTCATCGTTATCTCACTGCCGCAATCGATTGCTCAAGGCTGGCTGCATCGTGCGCCGAACCACCTTCGACTTCCTTCGCGATCCGCTTCGTCATGCCAGCAAGCACTTTGCCCGGACCGCATTCGATAACGTGCCCCATGCCGCGACGCGCCATCTCCTGAATGGTCTCGATCCAGCGAACCGGGGAGAAGGCCTGCCGGATCAGGGCATCACGAATACGCTCCGGATCCTCATATACCGCGACATCCACGTTGTTCAGCACCTCGATCTGCGGCTTCTGGATGGAAACGCTCGCCAGACGCTCAGCCAGACGCTCGGCGGCCGGCTTCATCAGAGCGCAGTGGAAAGGCGCACTCACTGGCAGCAGCACCGCCCGCTTGGCGCCCCTTGCCTTTGCGGACTCGATGGCGCGCTCAACCGCGGCCTTTGCGCCAGCGATCACGATCTGCCCCGGCGCATTCAGGTTTGCAGCTTCGACCACCTCGTCTTGCGCTGCCTCGGCGCACGCCTCCTTTACGGCATCCACCTCCAGTCCAAGCAGTGCAGCCATGGCGCCTTCTCCGGCGGGCACTGCTTCCTGCATTGCCTGAGCGCGGAAACGCACCAACGGCACCGCATCCGCGAAGGTCAGAGCCCCCGCCGCAACCAGTGCGGAATACTCACCCAGGCTGTGGCCCGCCACCACCGAAGGACGGGGGCCACCCGCGGCCAGCCAGGCCCGGTAAACCGCAACGCCGGCGGTCAGCATCAGCGGCTGGGTATTGACGGTGAGCGCGAGCCGCTCCGCCGGACCTTGGGAAACCATCTCCCACAGATCATCACCCAGCGCCGCCGACGCTTCGGAGAAGGTCTCCCGAATGATAGAGGACTCGCCATAGGCAGCCATCATGTCGACCGACTGCGAGCCCTGGCCGGGGAATACCAGCGCAAAAGCCATCTTCTCTCCGTGTATCAGGGAAATCAGGATTAGAAATCGAGCAGGGCCGCGCCCCAGGTGAAACCACCACCCACACCTTCCAGTACCAACCGATGCCCGCGTTTCACCCTGCCATCGCGAACAGCCGTATCCAGCGCAAGAGGAATGGAAGCTGCGGAGGTATTGCCATGCTGGTCCACGGTTGCAACCACTTTGTCCATCGACAGGCCAAGGCGCTTGGCCGTTGCCTGGATGATGCGGATGTTTGCCTGATGCGGAATCAGCCAGTCGATACTGTCGGCGCTGACGCCCGCCTCTTCGATGACTCGATGAGCGACCTCGCCCAGCACACGCACAGCGAATTTGAATACCGCCTGCCCGTCCATTCGCAGGAAGGGGTCGCCCGTCACCTGTCCGCCAGCAATATTGCCGGGAACGCAGAGAATCGGACTATGGCTGCCGTCCGCCTGCAGAGAAGAAGCGAGAATACCGGGCTGCTCGGCAGCTTCCAGAACGACGGCGCCAGCCCCGTCGCCAAACAGCACGCAGGTGCCGCGGTCGGACCAGTCGAGGATACGTGAGAAAACCTCTGCCCCTACCACCAAGGCGCACTTGTGGCTTCCGCTACGAATGAACTTGTCGGCAATGGTCAGCGCGTAGATGAAGCCGCTGCAGACGGCTTGGACGTCGAAGGCTGCACAACCATTCGTTATGCCCAGCTTCGATTGCAGCAAAGTGGCGGTACTGGGGAAGATGAAGTCGGGGGTAGACGTGGCGACGATGATCAGATCCACCTCGTCCGCATGCTTTCCTGCGACCTCAAGCGCACGTTCGGCGGCAATCCTTGCCAGATCACTGGAAGTCACACCGGTCTCGGCAAGGTAACGTGTGCGGATCCCCGTGCGAGCGGCAATCCACTCGTCCGAAGTATCGATACCCCGCGCAACCAGATCATCGTTGCTTACGGGCGAGCCGGGCAGATAACTACCGGTACCGGCAATTCGCGCGTAGATCATGCAGCTACCTCGTTCATCGCGGACATGCGCTCAGTGATGCGCTCGATCAGTCGATTCCCTGCCGCCTCGGCCGCCCGTGCGATCGCCTGCTCGAACGCGTAAGCGTCCGCCGAACCATGACTTTTAACGACCACGCCCCGCAGGCCAAGTAGCGAAGCACCGTTGTAGCGGCGGTGGTCGACCCTGAATTTGAACCCTTTGAGCGCAGGCATGGCAACAATCGCCATCAACTTGGTCAGCCAGTTCCGGCTGAACTCCTGGCGCAAGAAGGTGGCGAGCATCTGCGCGAGACCTTCAGAGGTCTTTAGCGCCACATTGCCAACGAAGCCATCGCAGACGACGACGTCGGTAGTTCCCTTGTAGATGTCGTCGCCTTCCACGTTACCGTAAAAATTCAACCCGCTGGCGCGCAACAACTCACCAGCTTGCTTGACCACCTCGTTGCCCTTGATCTCTTCTTCGCCGATATTCAGCAAACCGACGGAAGGGCGATCCAAATGCTCCACCGCCGCCACCAACATCGCACCCATTACGCCGAACTGCAGCAGATGCTCGGCGGAGCAGTCCACGTTTGCACCGAGGTCCAGAACATACGTTCGCCCCTTCAGGGTAGGCAGGATGGTGGCGATGGCAGGCCGGTCGATACCAGGCAGCATCTTCAGGACAAAACGGGAAATGGCCATCAGCGCGCCGGTATTGCCGGCTGAGACAGCGGCAGAAGCCTCGCCAGTCTTGACCAGATCGATAGCGACGCGCATGGAGGAGTCTTTCTTGTTCCGCATGGCGTTCGCCGGAGGCTCGTCCATCTCGACGATTTCACTTGCGGCGCGAACACGAAGTCTGTCGCCAAACTCCGAGGCAACCTGGCTTACCAAGGGCGCAAGCGCTTCTTCGCGACCGACCAAAACTGCACGCGCATCGGGATGACTGCGCAGGAAAGCCAAGGCAGCAGGCACGGTCACGACAGGGCCGTGATCGCCACCCATGCAGTCGATTGCAACGGTGACACCCATCGGCAACTCGCGTGATTCAGTGGATATTGGGATAAAAAAGGCGGCGCAGGCGCTATGCGCACTGCGCCGCCTCCTGTGTCAGGAAGCGGGCTTACTCACCCTTGGTCTTGACGACCTTCTTGCCGCGGTAGTAACCGTTCGGACTGATGTGGTGACGCAGATGCACTTCACCAGTGGTCGCCTCAACCGCCAGGGAGGGCGCGGTCAGGAAATCGTGCGCACGGTGCATACCACGCTTGGACGGGGACTTCTTGTTCTGTTGGACAGCCATGTATTGCTCCTAAAACAAATATTGCGCCTAGGTCTTGCTGCCGCTGCTACGCAGCGTCGCCAGCACGGCAAAAGGCGATTTCTCATCCACCGCACCTTCAGGGCGCGGCGGCTCGCAACTGTCGTGTCGCGGCGCGATCGGCATGGCGAGCAGGATTTCTTCCTCAATGAGCGAAATCACATCAAGATCTTCATCGACCTCGAATGCATCCACCTCATCGTTTTCCAACTCGTCATCGGGAATGGCCTGCCCTGAACGGACTGGCTGCAACTGCGCATCCACCGCAAGATCCCAAGCGAAACCACCCAGGCAACGCTGGCAGCGCAAGGATAATTGCCCTCGCAACTCCAGAGCCAGCCTTGGCCTGCGATTCGCATCCAGCGATCCATCAAGCCGGTAGGCAACTTCACCCGCCTCGTCGTACAACAAATCAGCCAGACGCCCCAGCCCGCTAACCGCAACCGTTCCCACCATGCTGCGGCCTTCAGCAGCAAACCGGAACGGATCTGGAATCAGCCTCGAGGGAGCGCCTTGGTTCGACATAAGGGCAGCATGATATTATTTTTCAATTCGCTGTGTCAAAGACCTCAAGCAATTCCACTTCTGGCCGCGCCTGTCAATGAAGCTAGTTCTCGCCTCTACCTCGGCTTATAGAAAAATGCTGCTCGAACGCCTTCGACTCCGCTTCGAGACAGATAAGCCGGAAACCGATGAAACAGCGCTTCCCGGCGAAGCGCCGGCAGCCACTGCAGAACGCCTGTCCGTAGAGAAGGCCCGGGCAGTCGCCTCCCGCCACCCGGACGCACTCATCATTGGCAGTGACCAGGTTGCTTACCTTGGGGTCGAGGTCTTCGGCAAGCCGGGCACAACCGAGAATGCCGTGCGCCAACTCCAGCGTATGCGGGGCGAGACCGTTGTCTTCCATACCGCCTTGACGCTGCTCAATACCCGCAGCGGCGCCACCCAGACGGTTGGAGTTCCGACGCACGCCCGTTTTCGCCAGCTTTCTGACGAGGAAATCCGGCGTTACGTCGAGAAGGAAAAACCCCTTGACTGCGCTGGCAGCGCCAAATCGGAAGGGCTAGGCATTGCATTGCTGGAGGCCATGTCGGGCGACGACCCCACCGCCCTGATCGGCCTTCCCCTTATCGCGCTGTCTCGCATGCTACGCCACGAGGGGCTCGACATCCCTTGAAGGGGTAACGGGCAGCCCTTTACCTCAGGAGCCGCTAAGGCCCCTCTTCAACCACGAAGACTTCGCCACCCCGCTCCCTCATGGTCAGTTGGGGAAGACGGCCTCCCTTGCAGGGGCCCATCACGCAGAAACCTGTGCGTGGCTCGTAATGCGCACCATGGACTGCGCACAGCAAGTAGTGGCCAGTCAAATCGAAGAATTTTCCTTCCAGCCAGTCCAGCTCAACCGGAACATGGGCGCATCGATTCAGATAGCCATGCACCACCCCTGCGTATCGCACCGCGAAGGCAGGCTCTTCACCCACCAGGAAGCGCACTCCGTCCCCGCCGTCCCGCAACTGCTCGGAAAGGCAGATCAAACGTTCTCTCTCAGCCATGCATCTAGCGCCTGAGGGGAATCAAGACAGGCCAGCGGCTCTTCCGCCACCAGCAACTCCACCGGATGGGCGCCGAAACTGACCGCCAACCCCGCCGTCCCGGCGTTCTTCGCCATCTGCATGTCGTGAGTAGTGTCACCTATCATCAGCGTGCGGCCGGGCGACACACCAAATTCTTCCATCAGCTCATGCAACATTGCCGGATGAGGCTTGGAAAAACACTCGTCGGCGCAGCGGGTGGCATGAAAGTGCCGTTCCAGGCCGGAGTGCGCCAGCGCCCGCTGTAGCCCTACCCTGCTCTTGCCGGTGGCCACCGCCAGCATTCGCCCACTTGCTCCCAGCCACGTCAGCATCTCATCCACCCCCGGAAACAGCGTGAGCTCGGTATCTCGCGATAGATAGTGGTGGCGATAGCGCTCCACCATGCGCGGATAGTCCTCGGCTTTGAGCTCCGGTACCGCATGACTCAGCGCGTCGGTCAAACCCAGGCCGATGACGTAGCGGGCGCGCTCTTCCTTCGGCTCCGGCAGGCCAAGGTCCTTCGCTGCCGCAAGGATCGACCGAACAATGGCGGCAGCCGAGTCCATCAGAGTGCCATCCCAATCGAATACAAGCAAATCGAAACGGCTAGCCATTTCCTTCTGCCTCATTTCTGTCCAGCTTGTCGACAAACGCTTGCAACTCCTCCGGCAACGGCGCCGAAAGGGTCACCTGAGCGCCGGAAAGCGGATGACTGAAACTCAGCCGGGCCGCATGCAGGAACATTCGGCGCAACCCCTCCCCTTCCAGCGCCTTGTTCAGGGTGAAGTCGCCATACTTGTCATCCCCGCAGAGGGGAAAGCCCAGGCTAGCAAGATGAACGCGAATCTGGTGAGTTCTGCCCGTCTTCAGCTCGACCTCGACGAGGCTAAAACGGCGCCATCGCCGGACCAGGCGCACGATGCTGTGCGCCGGCTTCCCATCAGGCGAGACGCGTACCCTGCGCTCGCCCTCCGGTGTCAGATACTTGAACAAGGGGGAGCGGACGTGCTGCACCGGATTCATCCACTGCCCAGCCACCAACGCGAAGTAGCGCTTCTCCATGCGCCCTTCACGCATCATGTCGTGCAAGCAGGTCAGCGACGAGCGCTTCTTTGCCACGATCAGCAGACCTGAGGTCTCCCGGTCCAGGCGGTGAGCCAGTTCCAGCATGCGCGACTCGGGGCGCTGCACCCGCAGCTGCTCGATCACGCCATGATTTACCCCACTCCCTCCGTGCACCGCCTTGCCTGAAGGCTTGTCGATGACCAGCAGCGCATCGTCCTCGTACACCACGGGCAGCGGCTTGCCCGCCGGCGGCGGCCCTTTGGCCGCCCCTTCGGAAACGCGCATCGGAGGAATGCGAAGCTGGTCGCCTTCCATCAGGCGATAAGTCGGCTGCACCCGACGACCATTCACCCGTACCTCGCCGCCGCGCAGGATGCGATAGACGTGACTCTTGGGAACCCCTTTCGCCAAACGCAGCAGGAAGTTGTCGATGCGCTGGCCGGCAGCGCTTTCATCGACGCGTTCATGCCTCACTGCAATCGCTTTGCCTTGTATCGTCATCCTGAAATATACTTCGCAGCGGTTGATTCCGGTCGCGGTCGGCTTTCCCCTCGCGCCATAAGGCGGTGGCGGAATGGCGACAATGAGCCCTCTGGAGTGCTCCCGATCAACCGAAAGCGTGCCATTAAAAGCCCAAAAAGGCGTCGATGGTAACGCAACCAATAAACTTCGACATACACCCATCCATCTATCCAGGTGGATTTAGTCGCGTAACACACGCAGGATCAAATGTTTCGGCTCGCGGGTCCACGGAAACCCGGGCGGGAACAAGAGAATATCGACCAGCCGACCCATCTTCGCCTATTCATAACAACCGGATGAAAGCAGCCCTAACCAACCGCTCCTGAACCCGGAAAGCACGATGGTGCGCGCCGTTCGTCCTGCCCGTGTGTCGTACGCGGGAGAACGATCCAAATGAAGCGCATGCTTTTCAATGCGACGCAGGCCGAGGAACTCCGCGTCGCAATCGTGGATGGTCAGAAACTGATCGACCTCGATATCGAATCGGCCGCCAAAGAACAACGCAAGAGCAACATCTACAAGGCGGTCATCACCCGCATCGAGCCCAGCCTCGAAGCCGCTTTCGTCGATTACGGCGCAGAACGCCACGGTTTCCTGCCATTCAAGGAAATCGCGCGTAGCTATTTCCAGCCCGGGGTTGAAGCCAGCAAGGCCAGCATCCGCGAAGCCCTCAAGGAAGGCCAGGAACTCATCGTCCAAGTCGAGAAGGATGAGCGCGGCAACAAGGGCGCCGCGCTGACCACCTATATCTCCTTGGCCGGACGCTACCTCGTCCTGATGCCCAATAATCCACGCGGTGGCGGCGTTTCCCGCCGGGTGGAGGGCGACGAGCGGGCCGAGCTGCGCGACGTCATGGATCAGTTGCAGGTTCCGCAGGGCATGAGCCTCATCGCTCGCACCGCAGCCATCGGCCGCAGCGCAGAGGAACTGCAGTGGGACCTCAACTACCTGCTCCAGCTGTGGACTGCCATCGAAGGCGCGGCGCAGAACCAGAGCGGCGCCTTCCTCATCTACCAGGAAGGCAGCCTGGTCATCCGGGCGATCCGCGACTACTTCCAGCCGGACATCGGCGAGATCCTCATCGACACCGACGACATCTTCGAGCAGGCCCAGCAGTTCATGGCCCACGTGATGCCGGGCAATGTGAACCGGGTCAAGCGTTACCACGATGACGTTCCACTGTTTTCCCGTTTCCAAATCGAGCACCAGATCGAGTCCGCCTACTCCCGCCAGGTGAACCTGCCTTCCGGCGGTGCGGTGGTGATCGACCACACCGAGGCACTGGTCTCGGTGGACGTGAACTCCGGTCGCGCAACCAAGGGCGCGGATATCGAAGAAACCGCCTTCCGCACGAACCTGGAAGCAGCCGACGAAATCGCCCGCCAACTACGCCTGCGCGACCTTGGCGGCCTCATCGTCATCGACTTCATCGACATGGAGTCGCAGAAGAACCAACGGGAAGTGGAGAATCGCCTGCGCGACGCCCTGCGCCACGATCGCGCTCGCGTCCAGACCGGCAAGATCAGCCGCTTTGGTCTGCTGGAACTCTCCCGGCAGCGCCTGCGTCCTGCGCTGGCGGAGACCAGCTATATCCCCTGCCCGCGGTGCAATGGCACTGGCCACATTCGTAGCACCGAATCCTCCGCGCTGCACATCATCCGCATCCTCGAAGAGGAAGCAATGAAGGAAAATACCGGCGCGGTGCACCTGCAGGTGCCGGTCGACGTCGCCACTTTCCTGCTCAACGAGAAGCGGGTGGACATCGCCCACATCGAGATGCGCCACCGCGTGCAGCTCATCATCGTGCCCAACCGTCACCTCGAAACGCCGCAGCACGAGATCATCCGCCTGCGCCACGACCAGCTGAACCAGGAAGAGATCGCCCTCGCCAGTTATCAGATGGTGCAGAAGCCGGCCGAGAAGGAAGTCGGGGTCCAGAGCAAGAATGGCGACAAACCCGCCCGGCAGGAAGCCGCAGTCAAGGGTATCTCGCCGGAGCAGCCCGCGCCGGTCAGCGAACCCCGCCCGGTCGCCGAAGTGCCGGCCGCCGTACCGGCTCCGGCTGCTGGCGGCATCATTTCCCGCCTGCTGGGCTGGCTGATGGGTGGCCCCAAGGCCGCACCCGTGCCGCCGGCCGTGGAAGCACAGCCCAAGCGCGAGGGCCGTGGTCGCAGCGAACGCAATGGCGACGGTCGCCGCAATGGCGGCAGTCGCAACCGCCGCGATGGTCAGACCCGTAATGAACGCGACGGCGAGGAACGCAACGGCCGCAGCAACCGTGGTGATCGCGGCGAGAATGCCGAGCGCGCGGCAAGGCAACAGACCACCGCGACTCAGGAGCGGCCCGAACGAGGCGAACGCACCGAACGAGGCGAACGCACCGAACGCACCGAACGCGGCGAGCGTCCGGAACGAGGCGAAGGCGGCCGCAACCGCGGCCGTGGCCAGCGTGGCGGCCGCAACGAGGAAAACCTCCAGGCTGAGAAGGTGGCGGAGAAGACGGTAGAAGCCATGGCGGCCGAGAGCGCAGCAGTAGCCGCCAGCGCGGCCGAAGCGCTGCCCGACTCAGCTCCCGCCACCGACGAGGCCGATGCGGCACCGGAAAAGCGCCGCCGCCGCAGTCGTGGCCGCCGGGATCGGCGCAATGCCGAAGGAGCACCGGAAGTGAACGGTGAAGAGATCTCTTCGGTGGAGAGCCAGGACGGAGCGGAGGCATCGACCGTTGTGACGGAGGCAGCTTCTTCCGTCGAGGCAGTCCTTGCAAGCGCACCGGAGAGCACAAACATCGGAACGGGAGCGCCCGCTCACTCTGCGCTTGAGGTCACGTCAGCCGCCGAGAGGGCAGCGGAAACCCAAGAGGCCGTGGTTGAAGAGCCCGTGGCCATCGATGCGCCGGCCGGCGAGCTTCAACCCGCCGAACCTCAACCTGCAGCGGTCGCGGAAAGCCAGACGATTCAGCCCGCTGCAGAAGCCGAGGTGCTTGACGTCACGACGGAGCAGGATCTCGCGCCCGAGGCGGAGCTGCCTGTGGCTGTCGCTCAAGCCCAGTCCGAAATGGAAGCGACCGCAGAGGCTGCTCAAGCCCCCGAGGTAGCCCTGTCCCCTGTTGCGCTCGAGCCTGCTGCCGAGGCGCCCGCGGCTGTTGCCGAACCGATCCTCGAGGAGGCTCAACAACCTGAAATCACCGCGGTGGAACGGACGGCAGCGTCCCAGGTCGAAACGGGTCGCGAGTCTTCGGCTCCTATCGATCTGGGTAGCAGCGGCCTGGTCATGATCGAGACCGACCGGAGTAAGTCGGCGTTTACGAATGGCGAACCCGAAGCTCCCGCTCAGCTCGGCCGCAAACCCCGCCGCTCCAGCGCCGCTCTGACCAACGAACCGCTGCAGCAGGTCGAAACGCGCAAGTAAGCGCCTGATGGCAAAACAAAAAAGCCATCCCTTGGGATGGCTTTTTTGTTGGACAATCTGCGGAAAGCACGTCAGCCCATGAACTACCTCAGGCACTCTCCCGCAAGCGGTCGAACAATCCCTGCACAGCGTTCTCGCACATGTTCAGCACGAGGTCGAAGCCGGTCGGCCCTCCATAGTAGGGATCCGGCACTTCATCGAACTCGGGGTTACGGGCAAAGGACATGAAAAGCGCCAATTTGGGGCGGTACACAGCGGGAGCGACACGCTGCATGGACTGAAGGTGACCGCGGTCCATGGCCAGCAGCAGATCGAAGCGCTGGAAATCGGCGGGCTCCAGCTTGCGTGCGCGCAGACCAGAGAGATCGTAGCCACGGGAGGCCGCCACCTTCTGGGAGCGTGGGTCCGGCGCCTCGCCGGCGTGGTAGCCATGCGTACCCGCGGAATCAACTTCGACCAATCCGCTCAGGCCGGTCGTCTCGATGAAATGCCTTGCCACACCCTCGGCCGTGGGAGACCGGCAGATGTTCCCGGTGCAGACAAACAGAATCCGCTTCAAGCCCTTCCTCCTCAATTGGTTCCATGCTGGTCGGCGCCGAAGGCCCGGCTGCGCAGCCGGAACAATTCGTCGCGCGCTGCTGCGGCCTTCTCGAACTCGAGATTGCGCGCATGCTCCTGCATTTCCTTTTCCAGCTTCTTGATGGCCTTAGCCAGCGCCTTCTCGTCCATCGCCGCGTAGTCGGCCCGGGCCTCCTCCGCCACCAGCGCCTGCTTCTCGTCGTCGACAGCGTATACACCGTCGATGATGTCCTTGATGCGTTTGCTGACCGTCTTGGGCACGATGCCGTGCGCTTCGTTGAACTCGATCTGCTTGTTCCGCCGGCGCTCGGTTTCCTGCATGGCCGCGCGCATGGAGTCGGTTATACGGTCTGCATAGAGTATCGCAGTCCCGTTGATGTGCCGAGCGGCACGCCCTATCGTCTGGATCAGCGAGCGCACCGAACGCAGGAAGCCTTCCTTGTCCGCATCCAGGATCGCAACCAGCGACACCTCGGGAATATCGAGACCTTCCCTCAGCAGGTTGATGCCCACCAGTACGTCGAACTGGCCAAGGCGCAGATCGCGGATGATCTCCACCCGCTCCACCGTGTCTATATCCGAGTGCAGGTAACGCACCCGGATGCCGTTCTCCGCAAGATAGTCGGTCAGATCCTCTGCCATGCGCTTGGTCAGCACCGTAACCAGCACCCGCTCATTCACCTCTATGCGCCGGCGCACCTGAGACAACAGGTCATCCACCTGGGTGGTCGCGGGCCGCAACTCCACCACCGGGTCGATCAGGCCGGTCGGCCGCACCACCTGCTCCACCACCTGCCCCTGATTAGCTTCCTCGTAGGCGGCAGGCGTGGCGGAGACGAACACCGTCTGCGGCATCAGACGCTCGAACTCCTCGAAGCGCAGCGGGCGATTGTCCAGCGCGGACGGCAACCTGAAACCGTACTCGACAAGGTTCTCCTTGCGCGAACGGTCCCCCTTGTACATGCCGCCCACCTGGGGGATGGTCACATGCGACTCATCCACGAATAGCAGTGCGTCCCGCGGCAGGTAATCGATCAGGGTCGGCGGCGGCTCACCGGCGCCGCGTCCTGAGAGGTGTCGGGAGTAATTCTCGATCCCCTTGCAGAAACCCATCTCGTTGAGCATTTCCAGGTCGAAGCGGGTGCGCTGTTCGATGCGCTGGGCCTCGACCAGCTTGCCCTCCCGCTGGAAGCGCCCTACCCGTTCGGCCAATTCTTCCTTGATCGCCTCTATCGCCTTCAGCACGGTGGTGCGTGGCGTCACATAGTGGCTGGATGGATAGACGGTGAAGCGGGCAAGTTTTTGTCGCAGGTGGCCGGTCAGCGGATCAAAGAGGGTCAGATGCTCGATCTCATCGTCGAACATGTCAATGCGCACCGCCAGCTCTGCGTTCTCCGCTGGAAAGACGTCGATCACGTCGCCGCGCACCCGGAAAGTGCCGCGGCGGAAGTCGATGTCCGCCCGGGTGTATTGCATAGCCACAAGGCGGGCAATCAGGTCGCGGTGGGCGATGCGCTCGCCTTCGCGCAAGTGCAGCACCATCGAGTGGTAGTCCACCGGGTCGCCGATACCGTAGATGCAGGACACAGTGGCGACGATGATGACATCGCGCCTCTCCATCAGGCTCTTGGTCGCCGACAAGCGCATCTGCTCGATGTGCTCGTTGATCGAGGAATCCTTCTCGATGAAGAGATCCCGCGACGGCACATAGGCCTCCGGCTGGTAGTAATCGTAGTAGCTGACGAAGTACTCGACCGCGTTCTCCGGCAGAAACTCGCGGAACTCCGCGTACAGCTGGGCTGCCAGCGTCTTGTTCGGTGCCAGCACCAACGCCGGACGTCCCATGCGCGCGATCACGTTGGCCATGGTGTAGGTCTTGCCCGAGCCGGTCACGCCAAGCAGGGTCTGGAACATCAGACCGTCAGCCACGCCTTCGCTCAGCAGGCGAATGGCTTCGGGCTGATCGCCCGCAGGCGGAAAGGGCTCGTGCAAACGGAAAGGGCTGCCCTCGAAGGTCACCACGCGGGCGCTGCCTGCCGGAGTCGTCATGCTAGAATTCCCGTTTCCTTCAGCCGGATTTTCCAACTCGGAAAGACGGCCAAAACGTTGATTATTTCCCAAATCGCGGCACAAGGCACGATCGTGCTCGTCCCTGTCCCGCGACGAACCGCAAGAGCAACTGGAGTCGACATGTCCGCATCGATCTTCGCCGCCGTCGAAATGGCGCCCCGTGACCCGATTCTTGGCCTCAACGAGGCCTTCGCCGCCGACACCCGCGCGGAAAAGGTGAACCTCGGGGTCGGCGTCTATTACGACGACAACGGCAAGATCCCCCTGCTTGCAGCCGTGCGTGCCGCCGAGAAGGCGCGCCTCGAGGCCATGCCCGCCCGCGGCTACCAGCCGATCGAAGGCGCTGTCGCCTACAACACCGGCGTACAGAACTTGCTGTTCGGCAAGGATTCCGCGCTGCTGGCCAATGGTCAGGTCGTCACCATCGAGGCCCTCGGCGGCACGGGTGCCCTGAAGGTCGGCGCCGACTACCTGAAGCGTCTGCTGCCGGGTTCTACGGTGTACATCTCCGATCCGAGCTGGGAAAACCATCGTGCGCTATTCGAATCGGCTGGTTTCCCGGTCGAAACCTACCCGTACTACGAGGCCTCCACCCGTGGCGTCGATTTCGCCGCAATGAAGGCCAAGCTGGAGAGCCTGCCCGCCGGCGCCATCGTCGTCCTGCACGCCTGCTGCCATAACCCCACCGGCGCCGACCTGAGCGATACGCAGTGGGATGACGTGGTTGCCGCCTGCCGCAGCCGTGGCCTGATCCCCTTCCTGGACATGGCTTACCAGGGTTTCGCCGATGGCATCGAAGCGGATGCGGTTGCCGTGCGTGCCTTCTCCGCCAGCGGCCTGCAGTTCTTCATCTCCTCTTCCTTCTCCAAGAGCTTCTCCCTGTACGGCGAGCGCGTGGGTGCGCTGTCGGTCGTCACCTCCAGCAAGGAAGAGAGCGGCCGCGTGCTGTCGCAGATCAAGCGGGTGATCCGCACCAACTACTCCAACCCGCCGACCCACGGTGGCGCGGTGGTTGCCGCAGTGTTGAATTCCCCCGAACTGCGCCAGCAGTGGGAAGACGAGCTGGCCGGCATGCGCGACCGCATCCGCGCCATGCGCACCGGCCTGGTTGAGGCGCTGAAGGCCGAAGGCGTGGCGCAGGACTTCTCCTTCGTGATCAAGCAGCGCGGCATGTTCTCCTACACTGGCTTGTCTGCCGCGCAGGTGGAACGGCTGAAGAACGAATTCGGCATCTATGCGGTTTCCACCGGCCGCATCTGCCTGGCCGCGCTGAACAACAAGAACCTGGGTTACGTTGCCAAGGCCATTGCTGCAGTCGTAAAGGGTTGAAAGACAGGTTCTCCGGCAGAAATTCTGCACGGAGAACTTGACGGAAAGCCGCGTCATGCCTAGAATGCGCGGCTCTGTTCCTCGATAGCTCAGTCGGTAGAGCGCCGGACTGTTAATCCGTAGGTCCCTGGTTCGAGCCCAGGTCGAGGAGCCAGGAATTCAGTTTCAGCCAGCAAGGCTGAGACAAAGAGGTAAGTCTGCGGGCAGTGGCCGTGCAGAAAAGTTTGAGTAGTTCCTCGATAGCTCAGTCGGTAGAGCGCCGGACTGTTAATCCGTAGGTCCCTGGTTCGAGCCCAGGTCGAGGAGCCAAGCATCAAGGCGTTTGCATCATGCTGACGCTGCCAAGCCGGCATCTTGGGAGATCCCTCTGGGAAACGACTCAAGATGCCGGCTTTTTCTTTTCGGAGGGGCTCCAGCCCGGCAGCCTCCTGGGCAGAAGGCCTCCTTTTCACTCGTGGCCAGGTACTGCCGGGGCCGCGCTGCAGGAGCACCACCTCCGGCGCCCGAGCGCTCTACTTCCTGCCTTTAGGCGCGCCTGCGATCAGCAGCTTCAGTTCTTCAATATCCAGCGGCTTGACCAGGTGCGCATCGAAGCCTGCCTCCTGCACCTGCTTGCGGTCCTTCTCGCGGCCCCAGCCGGTGGAAGCCACCAGCAGCGCCTGCCTACCCCATTTCTCCGCACGGATCGCCCTGGCGACGTCGAGGCCGCTGACGTCCGGGAGGCCCAGATCAAGCACGATCACCTCCGGCTGCAACTCGCTGGCCATGAGGAGTGCCTCGCGACCGCTGGAGGCGGTGGCGACGTCATGCCTGTCAAGCAAACGGGCGACGGCCCAGATTGCATCCGCATTGTCGTCGACCAGCAGGACGCGACGTCTGGCGCCAGCGGCGAGGTCGGGATCGACCGATACCTCCTCCTCGGTCGCCCTCGCGGTCAGCGGCAACTGGACCACGAAGCGGCTGCCCAGCCCTTTGCCCTGACTCTCGCCGCGCACGCAGCCGTCGTGCAACTGGACGATGCTGCGCACCAGCGCCAGGCCGATACCCAAGCCATGAGGGCTACGACTGCCCGCCTCCGGGCTCTGGGAGAACATTTCGAACATCTTCTCCACCGCGTCCGGCTCCATGCCAATACCGTTGTCTTCCACTGCGATATGCAGGCAATCACCGCTGCGCTCCGCCGAAAGCGAGATACGGCCGTGCTCCGGGGTGTATTTCGCCGCATTGGTGAGCAGGTTCGCGAGGACCTGACTGAGACGGACCGGATCGGCGTACAGGTTGGTGCTCTCCCGCGGCAACCTGACCTCCAGCTCATGTCCAGCGGCATCGATGACATGCCGCGCCGTCTCCAGCGCGGACTCGACGACATGGGAGAAGCTCACCCTCTTCTTCTGTAACGCCAATCGCCCGAGGCGCAGGCGGGAGACGTCCAGCAGATCGTCCAGCAGGACCTTCATGGCCTGCGTCTGGCGACGCACGATCAGGACGGCGTTATCCCGTTTCTCCGCATCCACATCGTTGCGGCTAAGCACTTCGGACGCGCTGCTGATGGATGCCAGCGGGTTGCGCAGTTCATGGGAGAGCACGGCCAGGAAGCGGTCCTTGGCCTCGTCCGCGGCCTGCAAGGCGGCGGTGGCGTTCTCGTTCTCCTTCAGCGCCGCCAGCAACTCGGCGCGGCTTTCCTCCAGCGCCTGCTGAGCCGCGCGTTGCTCGCTCTGGTCGCGCAGGATCTTGACGAAGCCGACTGCCTGCCCGGAGTTGTCCTGCATCGGCATCAGCGCGCCGCTGGCCCAGAAGCGGCGTCCGTCCTTGCATTCGTGCAGGCGGTCGTCGGAGGCCCCGTCGGAGTGCAGTGCCTGCGCCGCTTCCGCTGCCGGGGCGCCGGCGGCGCGGTCCTCCTCGGTGAAGATCATGTCCACCAGCTGGCCGACCGCCTCTGCCTCGCTGTAGCCCAGCAGCCGTTCCGCGCCTGTGCTCCAGGTGGTGATGCGGCGTTCGAGGTCGGTGGAGAAGATGGCGTACTCGACCGCGTTTTCCACGATCAGACGCAGCTTCTCGGTGCTGTCCCGCAGGGCGTCTTCCGCATGCTTGCGTTCGCTGACATCGCTGCAGACCACCAGGTAGGACACCGGCCGGCCGTCGGCATCGGCCAGGGAGTTCATGCTGTTGTGCAGCCAGATGATGCTGCCGTCCTTGCGTAGGCAGCGTGTCTCCACCTGAAAGGATTCCCCGTTGCTGGCGAGTTTTTCCATCAGCCCGGCGCTCCGCTCCCTGTCCTGCGGATGCACCAGGTCTAGCAGCGGCACGCCCACCAGTTCGTCCTGGGCATAACCGAGGAGGTCGCTGTAACAGCGATTGGAGAAGGTGATTCGGCGCTGCAGATCCACCTGCACCACGCCAACGGTGGCCTGGTTGACGATGGCGCTGAAGCGTTCTTCCGAGCGGCGCAACGCTTCCCGCCCCTGCTTGCGGTCCGAGATGTCGACGAAGGTGAGCACCACGCCGGCGATGCGGTCGTCCAGCGTGCGATAGGGCAGCACCCGCACCAGGTACCAGTTGCCGCCGGCCTCGTCCACCTCCCGCTCTATCGGCGTGAGGCGCTCCAGTACCTTGCGGGCGTCCTCCGCCAGTTCGGGATAGTGGAGTTGAGTGCGCAGATGCCCGAGGGGGCGGCCGACGTCGGTGGCGATGAGGTTGAACAGGCCGACGGCCGAGGGCGTGTAGCGGGTGATGCGCAGTTCGCGGTCCAGGAATACGGTGGCGATCGCGGTAGCGTCCATCAGGTTCTGGATGTCGCTGTTGGCGTTCCCCAGCTCTTCCACCTTGCTCTTCAACTCGTGGTTGACGGTGGTGAGCTCCTCGTTGATGGATTGCAGCTCCTCGCGATTGGTCTCCAGTTCCTCGGTGGCGGAACGCAACTCCTCGTTCATCGCCTGCAGTTCTTCGTTGCTGGCCTTTAATTCTTCGGTGGATGCCTCGTACTGCTCCACTGTGTCGCGCAGATGGGTCTTCAAGCGCTCGACTTCACGGTCCAGTTGATCCGCGACCGTGTCCGTCTCCGGCCTGGATCGTTGCGGTGTAGCGGGTGAAATCTCGACCAGTTCTGCGGCGGCGGGCAGCGTATGCATCACCACCACCAGGAAGCCGGGAGCCACGTCGGTCATCGGCCTGACCTCAATGGCGAGATTCACGCTGTCGCCATCGAATTGCAGCGTTGCCGGTCGCACCCTGGCCGGCAAACCTGTGTTGGCGGCCTGATAGAGCGCTCCCCGCAACTCGATGCGCAACGCGGGATGGATGAGCCGCAGCAGATTGCGGGTGAGTTCGCCGCCGCTGAACTTCAGGTAGCGGCCGGCGGTAGGCGACATGTGCACGATCTCGTGCTCTGCATCCACCAGCAGCGACGGCGGCGAGATGTGCTCCAGCAGCTTGAGATGGACTTCCGCCCATGACAGGGTGCGGCCCTCCACCTGGAAGGCGGCGCGGGTGCGCTCCACGCCGGCACGGAGTGCGGCCGCGTAGGGGATTACAGGCCCGGAGCGGGCAGCGATCTGCGCATCCAGGGCCAGCGACAGGGTGTTGGAGCCAGTGGGGATCTGCAGGCCGCCATGAGGCACCTGGCGCTGGGTGTAGAGGCGGAACTTCTTGTCGATGACTGCGAAATGGACATTGCCGTCCTCGACCGATTCGGAAGAGCCAAGGAACAGCGTGCCGCCGGGCAGGAGCGCGAAATTGAAGGTATCCAGCACCCGCGCCTGCGCCTCCCGGTTCAGGTAGATCAGCAGGTTGCGGCAGGACACCAGGTCCAGCCGCGAGAACGGCGAATCCCGCAACACGTCGTGCACCGCGAACAGCACCGTTTCTCTCAATTCCCTGCGTACGCGATAGCCGCGGTGCTCCTTGACGAAGTAACGCCGCAGCCGCTCCTCGGAGACATCCGCCTCTATGGTGGTCGGGTAGATACCTTCCCGCGCCACCCGGATGGCATCGTCGTCCAGGTCGGTGCCGAATACCTGGATGACAGGCGGCGCCTCCAGCGTACGGGCGAACTCCGCCAGCAGGATGGCGAGCGAGTAGGCTTCCTCGCCGGTCGCGCAGCCCGCCACCCAGACGCGCACCGTGTCCGACGCGGTCTTGCCGAAGAACAGCCGTGGCAGATGCGTCTCAAGCGTTTCGAAACAGTCACTGTCGCGGAAGAAATTGGTCACGCTGATCAGCAGATCCTGCAGCAGGGCGCCGGATTCGCCGGGGCGGGTACGCAGGCAGTCGAGATAGCCGGGCAGGCTCTCGATGTTGTTCACCTGCATGCGCCGGCCGATGCGGCGCACGATGGTGGCGCGTTTGTAATCGGAAAAATCCCGGCCGGTGCGGCTGCGCAGGAAGGTGAGGACGTCGCGCAAGGCAGCTTCGTCCACCGTGTCCGGCACCCGCAGCTCTCGCGGCACCGTCGGGTTCTCCGGTGGCAGGCGGAGGTGCTGCTCCAGCTTCAGGTACTGCAGCACCCGCGCCGGCATCTGCTCCACCGGCAGCACCCAGTCCACCATGCCGGTGGAGATGGCGGTGCGCGGCATGCTGGAAACCTGCGCCTCCTCCGGATCCTGGGCGATGGTGAGGCCACCGCGCTCCTTGACGCGCTTGAGGCCAATGGCACCGTCGCCATCCGCGCCCGAGAGCACGATGGCGGTGGCGTGGGGGCCGTGGGAATCGGCCAGGGTGCGGAAGAAGAGATCGACCGCCACATGTTTGTGCCGCTCCTGCGGCAACTCGGTGAGCTGCAGCATGCCGTCCATGGAGCGCAAGGCCTTGCCCGGCGGGATTACATAGACCATGTTGGCGCGGATCTTCATCGCCTCGCGCACCTGCACCACCGGCATCGAGGTGTCCCGCTGCAGCAGTTCGGCCAGGCGGCTTTCGTGGTCCGGCGACAGATGCAGCACGACCACGAAAGCGGGCCCCGGTGCATCCGGCATGGCTTTGAAGAAAGCCCTCAGCGCTTCGATGCCGCCCGCCGAGCCCCCCAGGCCTACCACCGGCAAAAGGCGATAACCCCGCGCCGGCACGCCGTCGCTCAGTTCCTCGCCCTGATCCTGCTCCACTTGGTCCGGCGTCATTTCATCCATGGACTTCCTGTACCGTGACTTTTCGCACGTCGTGCGGACAAGCGGGAATGCTAGGGGGAGAAGTCCACCCTGCGCAACACGCGGGTACCCTGGGGCGGCGGCCAAATTCCGCGCGGCCGCCGTCAGCCGCAGGGTCAATGCATGCCGCGGCGGCGCGGGCGGTTGGCGTCACCATCGTCGTAGGCGTGGCGCGCGGCAGACATCTCCGCCAGCACACTTGCAACCTTGTGGTTGAGGCTGCCCTTGGGCATCACGCCCTTGGCATCCGGCTCGCCCGCCGGCACGCCGGTCAGCACCGCCATCGCCTCGTCCACCGAGTTCACCGCATAGACGTGGAACAGGCCGCGACGGGCCGCTTCCACCACATCCTCGCGCAGCATCAGATGACGCACGCTGGCGGCGGGGATCACCACACCGTGGCCGCCATCCAGACCACGCTCGCGGCACAGGTCGAAGAAGCCTTCGATCTTTTCGTTCACCCCGCCTATCACCTGCACTTCGCCGAACTGGTTCACCGAGCCGGTGACGGCGTAGCGCTGCTCGATGGGAATCTGCGTCAGCGCCGACAGCAGCGCGCACAGCTCGCCCAGCGAAGCGGAGTCGCCCTCCACCTGGCCATAGGATTGCTCGAAGGCCAGGCTGGCGGTGAGCGACAGCGGCTGGTGGCGCGCATAGCGGGAGGCGAGGAAGGCGGACAGGATGAGCACGCCCTTGGAGTGGATGGCGCCCCCCAGCTCGGTCTCGCGCTCGATGTCCACCACGTCGCCGTCGCCCATGCGCACGGTGGCGGTGATGCGTGCCGGGTGGCCATGGGCGGCGCCGGCCAGGTCCACCACCACCAGGCCATTCACCTGGCCAGCGCGGGCGCCGCTGGTCGATATCAGCGTAGTGCCGTCGAGCATGGAAGCGCGGACGACACGCGGGTAGCGGTCCGCGCGGCGGGCGCGGGCGGCCAGCGCGGCGTCGATCTGCTCCCGGCCGACGCGGGCGACCTCGGCGATGCCCGCCTGGTAATCCGCCTCGCGCATGAGGTCCACCAGCTTGCGCGTCTGCAGGCTGAGCTTGCGGGCGTCCTCGGCGAAGCGGGCTCCCTCCTCCATCAGCCGCGCCAGCGCATGGCGGTCGAAGGCGCGCAGGTCGTTGCGGCGGGCCAGCGCTGCCAGCAGCTGGGCGTAGCGGCGCTCGTTCTCCGGCGTGCGCGGCAGGTCGTCGTCGAAGTCGGCGGCAACCTTGAACAGCTCGGCGAAGTCCGGCTCCTCCTCCATCAGCAGGTAGAAGAGTTCGCGGTCGCCGACCAGGATCACCTTCAGTTCGCACGGCACCGGCTCCGGTGCGAGCGTCACCGCGCCACTCCAGCCCTGGGCCTCGGCCGGAGGCTCGATGCGAATCTCGCCGGAGCGCAGCGCGCGCTTCAGGGCCTCCCAGGCGTAGGGCTGACCCAGCAGGCGGCCGACGTCCAGCACCAGATAGCCACCGCAGGCGCGGTGCAACGCACCTGCCCGCAGATGGTTGAAGGTGCTCACCTGGGCGCCGTTTCGCACCAGGTGCTCCAGCCGGCCGACGAGATTGCCGTAGCCCGGGTTGTCCTCGTATACCACCGGCGCGCCGCTACTGCCGGAGTGATCCACCAGCACCTTCACCTGGTACTTGTGGAAGCGCCAAGCCAGGCTGCTGCTCTCGTTGCTGTCCTCGCCGCTTTCCTCGTCATCTTCGGCGTACTCGCTGCCGCCATCGAGCAGGTCTGCGGCAACGCCGTCGAGAAAGGCCAGGACCTGCGGCAGATCGGCGAAGGTGCTGCGGATATCCTTCATCAGATGGGTTACCGCCGGCCGCAGGGCATCGCGCACCGCCCGGGTCAACGCATCGCGCAGTTCACGGCGCCAGTCGGGGAATTCATCCAGCAGGTCGGCGAGGCGCTCGGTCCACACCTCCACCTTGGCCTCGGTGGCCTTGCGCTCCGCCTCCGGCAAGGCCTCGTAGGCTTCGTTCTCCAGGATCTCGCCGTCCACCGTAGGGGCGAACACGAAGCCCTCGGGCGTGCGCAGCAGGGACAAGCCCTCGGCGAGACTGCCGGCGCCGACCGCGCGCAGGGCCTCCTCCTCGCGATCCTTCTGTGCCTGCTGCAGCGCCTCCACCCGCTCGGTGTGGGTCTCGCTTCCCAGCGCCGAATCGATGGCCGGCTCCAGTTCGCGGATCAGGTCCTGCATCGCACTGCGCAGCTGGGCGCCCCGCCCGGCCGGCAGGCTGAGCAGGCGTGGGTGCAGCGGGTCGGCAAAGTTGTGGATGTAGCAGAGGTCCGGCGGCGTCGGCCGGGTCGCGGCCAGGCGCTGCAGCAGGCGGAAGGTTTCCGCATGGCGGCCGCTGCCGGACTCGCCGAGTACATAGACGTTGTAACCGGGTTGCTGCATCGCCAGCCCGAAACGCAGCGCCTCTTCGGCGCGCTCCTGGGTCAGCCCCTCGTGCAGGAGGGGAAAGTCGTCGGTGCTGTCAAAAGGAAAGACATCCGGATCGCTGTAGCTCCGCAGTTGCTGCGGTGCCAGCGGCATGGGCTCGGCCATGTTGTTGTTCTCCTGTGCCGAAAGGAAAATCGGGGAGGCACGCCACGCGCGCCTCCCCGACATCTTCGCCTTTGCCGAGCGCGCGCTGCAAGCGCGCCGCTCCCTGCGCCTGTTCAGCGCCGTTGGTAGTGGTCGCCCCAGCGGTTGTCCTCGCCGTCGTTCTCGAACTGGGGAAAATTGCGGTCATGCTCCAGCAGCAAGGTCATGATGGTGCGCGCATGCTCGGGCGGAAAGCCCTGGCGCGAGCCGCCGCGGGTGTCCGTCATCAAACGGAAGATATAGCTGCGGCATTCCCGGCTGCCCCACATCAGGTCGATCACGCTCAGATGAGGAAAGCGCTGGAAGAGCGAAGCCGTGTCTGTACGCTTGAGCTTCGCGGACTGAGGTGCGTTCATGGCTGCCAGAATTACAACTTTGGTTAGACGACAGGGCTTTTATACCGGCCGCCAGAGCCCGCCGCCATGCGGTTTTTCACACCACGCGCCAAAGATGGGGAGTACCTCGGCTTGCCACCATCTGCCGGCCTGTCGATAATCCGGACTCCGGCCCGGCGCCCGCCATGGAACGCCATCCGCAGGCCGGACTCGAAGAGCAAAACCCAGAAGCTTCCGCCCATGAAGGTCATTCCCATCCGCTCCGCCCTGGCCGCCGCGCCGCTGGGTTCTGCGACGCTGCCGCCGCCCGGTTCGCCGTTGACGGACCGCCGCGGGCGCGAGGTGCACGACCTGCGCATCTCGGTGACCGACCGCTGCAACTTCCGTTGTGTGTATTGCATGCCGCGGGAGGTGTTCGACAAGGACTATCCCTTCCTGCCGCGGATGGATCTGCTCAGCTTCGAGGAAATCCTGCGCGTCGCCCGGCTGTTCGTCGCCCGTGGGGTGCGCAAGATCCGCATCACCGGCGGCGAGCCGCTGCTGCGCAAGCACATAGAGCGGCTGATCGGGATGCTGGCCCCGTTGGGCGCCGAGCTGACGCTGACCACCAACGGCGTGCTGCTGCCGCGCATGGCGCAGACGCTGAAGGATGCCGGCCTCAACCGCGTCACCGTGAGCCTGGATGCGCTGGACGACGCCCTGTTCCGCCGCATGAATGATGCCGACTACCCGGTCTCCCAGGTGCTGGAAGGCATCGCCGCGGCCGCTGAGGCCGGCCTCGGGCCGATCAAGGTGAACATGGTGGTGAAGCGCGGCACCAACGATGGGGACATCGAGGCCATGGCGCACCACTTCCGCGGCAGCGGCCACATCCTGCGCTTCATCGAGTTCATGGACGTGGGCTCCTCTAATGGCTGGAAAATGGACGAGGTGCTGCCCTCCAGCGAGGTCGTCGCCCGCATCCATCGCCACTTCCCGCTGGAGCCGGTGGATCCCAACTACAGCGGCGAGGTAGCCGAGCGCTGGCGCTACGTGGATGGCGGCGGCGAGATCGGCGTGATCTCCTCGGTCACCCAGGCTTTCTGTTCCACCTGTACGCGGATACGCCTGTCCACCGAGGGCAAGCTCTACACCTGCCTGTTCGCCCAGGCTGGCCACGACCTGCGCAGCCTGCTGCGGGCGGATGCCGACGACGTCCGCCTGGATGCGGCCATCGCCAGCGTGTGGCAGGGCCGGGAGGACCGCTACTCCGAGATCCGCACCGCCCATACCGCGGCGGCGCGCAAGATCGAGATGTCCTACATCGGCGGCTGAAGGCCGGGCCCGCCTGCCGGCAGCGCCGGAGCGGCTTCGTCGTCCGCCGCGTCCTCCTCCAGCCGTGCCGCTTCGATGCGGCGGAAGTGGGCGCTGATCTTACGACTGGAGGTCTGCACCTCCTGCACGTCGCGGCCGGCCTGTTCGATGTGCCGCGCCAGCGCCGCCATGCGCTCGTCGAAGCGGCCAAAGTCCTTCGCCAGCTTGCCCAGCGCGTCCTTGATCACATGGACCTGCTTGCGCGTCTCCACATCCTTCAGCACCGCGCGGGCGGTGTTCAGCACCGCCATCAGGGTGGTCGGCGACACGATCCACACCCGGCGCGACTGGGCGTACTCCACCACCTCCGGGTGATAGGCGTGGATCTCGGCGAACACCGCCTCCGCCGGCACGAACATCACCGCGCCGTCGGAGGTCACGCCGGGCAGAATGTACTTGGTGGCGATGGCGTCCACATGGCGGCGGATGTCGGCGCGGAAGGCGGCCTGCGCGGCGCGGCGGTCGGCGTCGGCCAGCGCGCCGTCGAACATGCGGTGGTAGTTCTCCAGCGGGAACTTGGAATCCACCGCCACCTGGCCGGTGGGCTCCGGCAGCTTGAGCAGGCAATCCACCCGGGCGTTGTTCGGCAGCGTCGCCTGGAAAGCCCAGGCATCCGGCGGCAGCGCGTTCTTCACCAGCGCCTCCAGTTGCACCTCGCCGAAGGCGCCGCGCGCCTTCTTGTCGCCCAGCAGTTCCTGCAGGCCGACGACGTTGGTGGTGAGGCCGTCTATCTTCTTCTGCGCCTCGTCTATGGTCGCCAGCCGCGCCATCACGTTGGCGAAGGTTTCGTTGGTCTTGCGGAAGCCTTCGTCCAGGCGCTGGTTCACATGGCCGCTGATGCCTTCCAGGCGTTCATTGATTGTGCGGGTGAGCGCCTCGATGGAGGTCGATAGCTGAGTCGTGGCATTGTTGAGACCGGCCTGCAGCAACTCGCGGTCAGCGCGGGCATGTTCGGACAGCGTCTTCAGCGTCTGCTCCAGCATCTCGCCGCGCAGACGTTCATGCGAAGCGGTGACCGAACTGGACAGTTCCGAGAAGCGCAGCGCCACATCCTCCCGGTGCCGGCCCAGCTGCCCCTGCAGCGCCAGATGCAGGGCCTGCATGGACTCCCTCAGCCGCTCGCTGCCCTGCTCCGCCTGCGCGCCCAGGCGGTCGCCCTGCCGGCCCAGGCCGAGATGCAGATCCGCCAGCAGCGCGCGCTGCTGCTCCGCCAGTTGCTCCCGCAGGCCGGCTTCCACTACCGCTGGCAGGCTGCGTTCCAGCCGCGCCAGTCTGAGGGCCAGCCAAATGGCGGCGGCCCCGGCGAAGAGCGCCAGGGCCGCGATTGCGAACATCAGGTTTTGCTGCACGGAGGCTCCGCTTGCCGCTGGGGCGAATGTGGGACGACGCAGGGATGGGGCGGGATTATAGCCGCCGGCCCACAGCGCCCTCCCCTCAGGCCAGCGCCCTCAGGCTGGCCAGCGGCGGCCGCGACAGCAGCCCGCGGGTGCCCAGCCAGCCGCCGGCCATCACGCCCAGCGCGCCGACCACTACCGCCACCAGCACCGGCAGCAGGCCCGGTACGTACTGCATCTTGAAGGCGTAGTGGGCCAGTGCCCAGCCGAGCGCGCTGGCGCCGGCACCGGCGAGCACGCCGGCGATGCCGCCCAGCACCGCGAACTCGGCCAGCAGCGCCTGCTTCACTTGGCGGTGTCGCGCACCCAGGGTGCGCAGCATGGCCAATTCGTACTCGCGCTCGTCATGGGTGGCCTGCAGCGCGGCATAGAGCACGATGAGGCCGGCGAGCAGCGCGAAGCCGAACACGAACTGGACGATGAGGATGAGCTTGTCCGTCATCGACTGCACCTGCTCCAGCAGCGCCGCGGTATCGATGATGGAGAGGTTGGGGAACTGCGCCACTAGCCGGGTGGTGAATTCATGATGGCCCGGCGGCAGGTTGAAGCTGGTGATCAGCGAGGCGGGGTAATCCTCCAGCAGCCCCTCGTTCGAGATGAAGAAGAAATTCACCCGCATCGAATCCCAGTCCAGCTCGCGCACGCTGGTGACCGGCGCCTGCACCCGCTCGCCGGCGATCTCGAAGGCCACCACGTCGCCAACCTTGATGCCGAAATCCTGCGCCAGCCCCTTCTCCACCGAGAACTGCGGCGTGTGCGAACCGGCATGCCACTTGCCGTCGACAACGGTGTTGCCGGTCTGCAGGTGATCGGAGTGGGACAGGTTGAACTCCCGCTCCGCCAGCCGGCGCAGGCGCTCGTCCTCGTAGTCCTCGCTGTTCACCGGCTTGCCGTTGATCTCCACCATGCGGCCGCGGATCATCGGCAGGATGGCCGGCTCCGGCAGGCCTTCGGCGATGAAGGCGGCAGCCAGGGCGTCGCGCTGGTCCGGCTGGATGTTGATGATGAAGCGGTTAGGCGCGTCCGGCGGCGTCATCCGCCGCCAGCTGTCGAGCAGGTCGGCGCGGATCAGGGTCAGCAGCAGCAGGGCGGTGATGCCCAGGCCCAGCGCCGCAGCCTGGATTACGCTGCCGCCCATGCGCCGGCCCAGCGCCGCCACGCCGTAGCGCCAGCCACCGCCGCGCAGGCTGCCGGTGCCCTTGAGCCGGCCAGCCAGCCGCAACACCCACCAGGCGGCCAGGGCGAACAAGCCCAGCGCAGCGCTGAAACCCAGCGTCACCAACAGGCCCAGGCGCAGGTCGGCGGCAATCCAGAACACCAGTGCCGTCAGCGCGACGAAGCCGGCCACCCAGGCGCTGCCGCTGAGCGGCTCGGCGGCGGAGAATTCCCGCCGCAGCACCCGCAGCGTGGGCACCGCGCCCAGGCGCAGCAGCTGCGGCAGCACGAAGCCGGCCAGCAGCACCATGCCGACGATCAGGCCGTGGGCCAGTGGCAGCAGCGAAGGCACCGGCAACTCGGTGGCGAGGATCTCGCGCAGCCCGCCGGCCAGCGCCCACTGCACGAACCAGCCCAGCGCAGTACCGGCCAGCGCAGCCAGCAGGCCGAACAGCAGGAACTCGCCGACAACGATGCCCATGAGCTGGCGCTGGCGCGCGCCCAGGCAGCGCATCACCGCGCAGCCGTCCAGATGGCGGCGCATGAAGCGGCGCGCCGACAGGCCGACCGCCACCGCCGCGAGGATCACCGCCAGCAGCGCGGCCAGGCGCAGGAAGCGCTGCGCCTGATCCAGCGCATTGCGCACCTCAGGCCGCGCGTTGGCAACGGTTTCCACCGCCTGGCCACGCTGCAGGCCGGCGCGGGCCCAGCGCTCGAAATCCTCCACCTCGGCGATGCCGCCGGCCACATGCAGGCGGTAGGTGGCGCGGCTGCCGACGGTGATGAGGCCGGTGGCCGGCAGATCGGCCACGTTGAAGATGGCGCGCGGCAGCAGGCTGAAGAAGTTGGCGCCGCGGTCGGACTCGAAGGTCACCATGCCGCCGACGCGGAACTCCTTGGTACCCAGGCCGACGAGCTCGCCCTGCTTCACCCCCAGTTCGGCGAACAGGCGCTCGTCCAGCCACACTTCGCCGCTGGCCGGCACCCGGTCGGCGACTGCGTCCGCCTGGTTGGGGCCGGGAGCGATGCGCACCGTGCCGCGCAGCGGGTAGCCCTGCTCCACCGCCTTCACGCCGGCCAGCGTCGCCTGCTCGGCGGTGCTGGCCATGCTGGTGAACAGTACGGTGGTGGCGGTGCGCAGGCCGCGCTTGTGGGCCTCGGCCACCACCTCGTCCGACCAGGGCTTGTCGGCGCGCAGCAGCAGGTCGCCGCCCAGCAGCTGGTTGGCCTCCCGGTCCAGCGCGCGGCCGACGCGGTCGGCGAGGAAACCGACGCTGGTGAGCGCGCCGACGGCGACGATGATGGCGAGGCCGAGCAGGTGCAACTCGCCCGCGCGGAAGTCGCGGAACATCATGCGGAGGGCGAGGCGGAAGGTATTCATCTGGTGGAAACGAAAAAGGGGGAACGGCGGATGGACGGCCGGCGGGCCGTTCGGTTCAATCGACGACCAGATCGATGTCCGGCTCTTCGTCGCCGGCCCACACGCAGGTCTGGTTGCGGCCGCGCCGCTTCGCCAGGTAGAGCGCCTGGTCGGCGCGGTGCAGCGGCCCGTCCACATCCTTGTCGTCAGGGCCGAGCTGGGTCGCGCCCAGGCTGACGGTGACGTGCAGTTCGCCGCTCGGCGTCTGGAACACCAGGTTCTCCACCGCGGCGCGCAGACGCTCGGCCAGGATCTCCGCCTCCTGGGCGTCGGTGGCCGGGCAGCCTATGGCGAACTCCTCGCCGCCGGTGCGGCCGAAGACGTCGTCCGCCCGCAGGCCTGCCGCCACCACCTCGCCCAGGCGCTTCAGCACCCGGTCACCCTGGGCGTGGCCGTGGATGTCGTTGATGGACTTGAAGTGGTCCACGTCGAATACGATCACCGCCAGGCTGCGGCTGCGCCGGTAGTGGGCGCCGAACAGTGCTTCCAGCCGCTCCAGGAAACAGCGCCGGTTGAGCGCGCCGGTGAGGTCGTCCACCTCGGAGAGGCGCTTCAGACGCTCCTCCAGCGCCTTCTGCGCGGAGATGTTCACCACCAGCCACACCACGGCATCCCGTCCGGCGATGGGGTAGACCCGGCCCTGGAACCATTGCGCCCCGCTGGGACCATCGTTATCGGTGGGCTCGACTTCGTCGGCAGAGAGGCGGTACTCGACGGTCTGCAGGCATCCCTTGTCCAGCGCACGGTGGACCACGTCGAGGAAGAAGCGCCACTTTTCCTCCGGCAGCACGTCCTGCATGTGCAGACCGACCAAGGGTGCAGCGGCATCGTAATTGCCACGGTCGGCGCCGCCGAGCACGTCCAGATAACGGCCATCGCGGCCAATCACCATGATGGGATCGGGCAGCGAGCCGAGGATGGCACGGAGATAGGCGAGTTGGGCGGCGGCGTCCGCCTCCCCCAGCCGGCTGGCCGGCGGGGTGGAGGGCGCGGGCGGGAGAGGCGGCGTGTTCACCTTGAGGCCGGCAGCAGGCGACGGGCCAGGCCCGCCCAGTAGGCGACTCCGGCGGGAATGATCTCGTCGTTGAAGTCGTAGTTGGGGTTGTGCAGCGTACAGCCGCCCTCACCCGGGCCGTTGCCTATCCAGATGTAGGCACCCGGCTTGCGTTCGAGGAAGTAGGCGAAGTCTTCTGCGCCCATGCTGGGGCGCGCATCGGTGCTCACACTGGTGCTCACGCTGGCCGCCACTTCCGCCGCCAGAGCCGCTTCGGCGCTGGAGTTGATGGTGGGCGGATAGCCGCGGCGGTAGGCGTATTCCACCTCCACGCCGAACAGCGCGGCGATGCCTTCGCACTGGCGCTTCAGCGCCGCCTCGATCTGATTGCGCACCGCCGGGGAGAAGGCGCGCACCGTGCCGTAGATCTCCGCGCGGTCGGGGATGACGTTGTAGGCCTCGCCGGCGTGGAAGCCGGTCACCGACACCACGCCGGCGTCCAGCGGGTCCAGGTTGCGCGCCACCACCGACTGTATGGCCTGCACCAGCGCGGCCCCGGCGACGACCGGGTCATTCCCCAGGTGGGGCATTGCGGCGTGGGCGCCACGGCCGAGGATGCGGATGTCGAAGCGGTCGGCACTGGCCATCACCGGGCCGTCGTGCACTGCGAAATGGCCGGCCGGCATGCCGGGCCAGTTGTGCATGCCGAACACCGACTCCATCGGGAAGCGGTCGAACAGGCCGTCTTCTATCATCGCCAGCGCTCCGCCTTCGCCTTCCTCCGCCGGCTGGAAGAGGAAATAGACAATGCCGTCGAACTCCGGCCTGGCCGCCAGCTCGGCGGCCGCCCCCAGCAGCATGGTGGTGTGGCCGTCGTGGCCGCAGGCATGCATGCAGCCCTGGTGGGTGGAGCGGTGTGCGAAGGTGTTGCGCTCGGTGATGGGCAGCGCGTCCATGTCGGCGCGCAGGCCGATGGCGCGCAGGCCGCGGCCGGCGCGCAGCACACCGACCACGCCGGTTCCGCCGATGCCGCGGTGCACTTCCAGGCCGAGACGGGTCAGGCGGTCGGCGACGAGTTCGGCGGTACGGTGCTCGGCAAAAGCCAGTTCCGGATGAGCGTGAATATCTCTCCGGATTGCAATCAAATCGGCATGACTGGGGCTGGAAATGTCGGTTACGCTCATGGCTACACCCGATCGTGGCATCTGGGCCGAGGACTTGCAGAACAGCCAGTCCGGCCCGGGCAAACGATGAGTGTATTACAGGAATCCGACCGCGTCCGCCTCCTGCCGCAGGCAGGTTTCGAAACGGTGCGCCGGCCGCTGGCGCCGCCCATGAACGGTGCATTTTCGGTGGCATACCGGCGTCTTTGAATCCCATCCCGCATGGCGCGGGAATTGCTGGTCCGCAACGATCGCTTTTTTGCCCAGTCCGCCTGCACGAGGAACAAGTTCATGTCGATCCATGTGGCGCTGTCCCACATCACCCGCTACGACTACGACCGCCCGATCAACCTCGGTCCGCAGATCATCCGCCTGCGTCCGGCGCCCCACAGCCGCTCGCGCATCCTCAGCTACTCGCTGAAGATCCTGCCGGAGCAGCACTTCATCAACTGGCAGCAGGATCCGCAAGCCAACTACCTGGCCCGCATCGTCTTTCCAGAGAAGACCCGTCAGTTCCACATCGAGGTGGAGCTGGTGGCCGAAATGGCGGTCATCAACCCTTTCGACTTCTTCCTCGAACCCTACGCCGAGCACTATCCCTTCGAATACGAATCCTGGCAGCGGGACGAACTCGCGCCCTACTTCAAGAAGCTGCCGCTGACGCCGGAATTCGCCGCTTACCTGGACGGCGTCGAGCGCGAAAAGAAGCAAAGCGTGGATTTCCTCGTCGAGCTCAACAGCAATCTCTACAAGCACATCGACTACACCATCCGGCTGGAGCCCGGCGTGCAGGCGCCGGAGGAAACCCTGGAGCGCCGCTCCGGCTCCTGCCGCGACTCCGCCTGGCTGCTGGTGCAGTTGGCGCGCCACCTGGGCCTGGCCGCACGCTTCGTCTCCGGCTACCTGATCCAGCTCACGCCGGACGTGAAGTCGCTGGACGGCCCCTCCGGCCCCGAAGCCGACTTCACCGACCTGCACGCCTGGGCTGAGGTCTACCTGCCGGGCGCCGGCTGGATCGGCCTGGACCCCACCTCCGGCCTGTTCGCCGGCGAAGGCCATATCCCGCTCGCCTGCACGCCTGACCCCTACTCCGCCGCACCGGTCACCGGTGCGCTGGACAAGTGCGAGGTGAGCTTCGAACACTTGATGAAGGTCACCCGCATCTGGGAGGCGCCGCGCGTCACCAAGCCCTACTCCGAAGCCCAGTGGGCGGACATCCAGGCCCTGGGCCACGCGGTGGATGAAGAACTGGTGGCCGGCGATGTGCGCCTCACCCAGGGCGGCGAACCCACCTTCGTCTCGGTGGACGACCCGGACGGCGCCGAGTGGAACACCGCGGCGATGGGGCCGAACAAGAAGCGCCTCTCCGCTGACCTCTACCACCGCCTGCGCGAACGTTACGCGCCGCAGGGCCTGGTGCACTTCGGCCAGGGCAAGTGGTATCCGGGCGAGCAACTGCCGCGCTGGTCGCTGAACTGCTTCTGGCGCAAGGACGGCGAGCCGATGTGGACCCGCCCTGAACTGATCGCCGACGAGAGCCGCGCCGGCACCGCCAGCGACGAGGTCGCCGGCCGCTTCCTGCGCGCCTTCGCCGATCGCGTCGGCCTGGATGCGCAGTACGTCTTCCCCGCCTTCGAGGACGTCTTCTATTACCTGTGGCGCGAGCGCCGCCTGCCGGCCAACGTCGATCCCTTCGATTCCCGCCTCGAAGATCCGCTGGAGCGGGCGCGGCTGATGAAGGTCTACGCCCAGGGCCTGGACAGGACGGTGGGCTATGTGCTGCCCATCGCCCGCAACCCGGCCGGCAACGCCTGGCAGACCGGCCCCTGGTTCCTGCGCACCGAGCGCTGCTACCTGGTGCCCGGCGACTCCGCCCTGGGCTACCGCCTGCCGCTGGACTCCCAGCCCTGGGCCAGCCAGGCCGACTATCCCTGGATACACCAGCCCGATCCCTTTGCCGGCGTGCCGCCCTTGCCGGCGCATGCCGCCATCCGCCAGCAGTTCTCGCCCGGCAGCGGCATCGCTGGCGTGGGCCGGCGCAGCGCCAGCCCGGGCGCCAACGGCAATGGCGGCGCCGAAGCCGCCGCCACGGTCACCGACCAGCGACCGCAATCCAAGCAGTCCGCCGGCTGGATCACCCGCACCGCAATGTGCGCCGAGGCGCGCGACGGCACTCTCTACATCTTCATGCCGCCGGTGCCGCGGCTGGAGGACTACCTGGAGATCGTCGCGGCGGTGGAAGCCACCGCTGAACACCTCGGCCAGCCGGTGCTGCTGGAAGGCTACGAGCCGCCGCGCGACACCCGCCTGTCGCAGTTCCGCATCACGCCGGATCCGGGGGTGGTCGAGGTCAACATCCACCCGGCCACCGGCTGGCAGGAACTGGTGGACCAGACCACCCACCTTTACGAGGCCGCCCACTACTCCCGCCTCAGCACCGAGAAATTCATGCTGGACGGCCGCCACACCGGCACCGGCGGCGGCAACCACTTCGTGCTCGGCGGCGCCACACCGGCCGACTCGCCCTTCCTGCGCCGGCCGGACCTGCTGCGCAGCCTGGTCAGCTACTGGCACAACCACCCCAGCCTGTCCTACCTGTTCTCCGGCCTCTTCATCGGCCCGACTTCGCAGGCGCCGCGGGTGGACGAAGCCCGCAACGACTCCCTGCCCGAGCTGGAACTGGCCTTTCGCGAGATGGAGCGGGTCACCGCCCAGGGCCCCAACGGCTGCCCGCCGTGGATGGTGGACCGGTTGCTGCGCAACCTGCTGATCGACGTCACCGGCAACACCCATCGGGCCGAGTTCTGCATCGACAAGCTGTACTCGCCCGACGGCCCCACCGGCCGCCTCGGCCTGCTGGAGATGCGCGCCTTCGAAATGCCGCCGCATGCGCAGATGAGCCTCACTCAGCAACTGCTGCTGCGCACCCTGGTCTCCCGCTTCTGGAAAGAGCCCTATGAACCGCAGCGGCTGGCGCGCTGGGGCACCGAACTGCACGACCGCTTCCTGCTACCGCACTTCGTCTGGCAGGACTTCAGCGACGTCATCGCCGACCTGCAGGCCGACGGCTACCCGATGCAGGCCGAGTGGTTCGCGCCGCACCAGGAATTCCGCTTCCCCAAGTACGGCGATTTCAACGTCAAGGGCATGACCCTGGAGCTGCGGGGGGCACTGGAACCCTGGCATGTGATGGGCGAGGAAGGCGCCATAGGCGGTACCGTGCGCTATGTGGACTCCTCGCTGGAACGGGTGCAGGTGAAGCTCAGCGGCACTGCGCCGGACCGCTACCAGGTCACCTGCAATGGCGTTCCGGTGCCGATGCGACCCACCGGCACCGTGGGCGAGTTCGTTGCCGGCGTGCGCTACCGCGCCTGGCAGCCAGCCTCCTGCCTGCACCCGACGATAGGCGTGGACGGCCCGCTGGTGTTCGACATCGTGGATACCTGGAACCAGCGCAGCCTGGGCGGCTGCCAGTACCACGTCGCCCACCCCGGAGGGCGCAACTACGAGACTTTCCCGGTGAACGCCTTCGAGGCCGAAAGCCGCCGCATGGCCCGCTTCTTCCGCATGGGGCATACCCCGGGTCGTATGGACATCGGGGAAGCCCGGATCAACCCGGAGTTCCCGTTCACGCTAGACTTGCGCCAATTCTGACCCACACGCGCCGCCTCGGCTCAATCCGAGGCGGCGCCGCTTTTTCTGACCATGCCCTCCGGCCTAATCGACGCCTATCCCCCCAGCCCGGACCGCTACGACGAAATGCTCGCGGCGGACGGGCGCCCGCGCGCCCACTGGCAGGGATTCGCCGACCGCCTGCATCACTTCCCCGACGACAACCTTGCCCGCCGGGCCGATTTCGTGCGCGACGCCATCGAGGCCGACGGCGTGACCTACAACGTTTACGCCGACCCCAAGGGCACCAAGCGTCCGTGGGAACTGGACATGCTGCCGCTGATGGTGAGCGCCGACGAGTGGGCGCAGATCTCAGCCGCCATCGCCCAGCGCGCCCGCCTGCTCAACGCGGTGCTGGGCAACCTCTACGGTGACCAGAGCCTGCTCGCCGAGGGCCTGCTGCCGCCGGCGCTGGTGTTCGGCCAGCACGGCTACAAGTGGCCCTGCCGCGGCGTGCAACCGCCGGGCGGCGTGTGGCTGCACAACTACGCCGCCGATCTCGCCCGCTCGCCCGACGGCCGCTGGTGGGTCATCGCCGACCGCACCCAGGGCCCGTCCGGCGCCGGCTACGCGCTGCAGAACCGGCTCATCGTCTCGCGCGCCTTCCCGGACGCCTTCCGCGACATGCATGTGCAGCCGCTGGCCGGCTTCTTCCGCGCGCTGCAGGACAGCCTGGGCCGCCTGGCGCCCACCGACGGCGAAGCGCCGCTGACGGTGCTGCTCACGCCCGGCCAGTACAACGAAACCTATTTCGAGCACGCCTTCCTCGCCCGCTACCTCGGCTTCCCGCTGGTCGAGGGCCAGGATCTCACCGTGCGCGACGACACGGTCTACCTCAAGACGCTGCGCGGCCTGCGCCGGGTGCACGCCATCCTGCGCCGGCTGGACGACGACTTCTGCGATCCGCTGGAGCTGCGCGCCGACTCCGCGCTGGGCATTCCCGGCCTGCTGGGCGCCATCCGCGCCGGCCGAGTGCTGATGGCCAACGCGCTGGGCAGCGGCGTGCTGGAGTCCGGCGCCCTGTTCGGCTTCCTGCCGGCCATCTCCGAACGCCTGCTGGGCGAGCCGCTGGCCATGCCCTCGGTCGCCACCTGGTGGTGCGGCGAGCCGCCGGCGCTGGAGTATGCGCTGGAGCACCTGGACGACCTGGTCATCAAGCCGGCCTTCGCCAGCATGCACATGGAAGCGATGTTCGGCCACCAGCTGCGCGGCGAGGCCCGCCGCAACATGATCGCCCGCCTGCAGGCCCAGCCCCATGCCTACGTTGCGCAGGAATGGGTGCGGCTGGCGCAGGCGCCAGTATGGAGCCGCTACCGCGAGCAGCGCCTGATGCCGCGCTCGGTCGGCCTGCGGGTGTTCGCCACCGCCACGCCCGAAGGCTACGTGGTGATGCCCGGCGCGCTTGCCCGAGTGGCACCGCGCGCCGGCATGGAGGTCATCTCCATGCAGCGCGGAGGCCTGTCCAAGGACACCTGGATCAAGGCCGAAGAGCCGGTCGTCCATACCAGCCTGCTGAAGAAGCGCCTGGGCGTCATCGACCTCGTCTGCGCGGCCAGCGACATTCCCTCCCGCGTCGGCGAAAACCTGTTCTGGATGGGACGCTACGCCGAGCGCTGCGAGGCCAGCTCCCGCATCCTGCGCGCCGCGCTGGCCCGGGTGTCCAGTTCGGAAGGCGGCCGCGACCCCAGCTTCCGCGGCCTGCTGACCGCCGCCTGCCACGCCGGCGTGCTGCCGGTGGAAACCATAGAAGACCCGGACGAGGACATCGAAGAGCGCCTGCTGGCAGCGGTGTTCGACCCGGAACAGGCCGGCTCGGTCGCCGCCAATCTGCGCGCCCTCGCCTTCGCCGCCAGCCAGGTGCGGGAGCGCATGTCCTCCGACAACTGGCATGCGCTCAACCGCCTGGAGCAGGTGCTGCAGACGCCGGCCGCGACCATAGACCAGGCCCTGGCCGCCCTCGACCGGGTGATGCTCTCCTGCATCTCGCTGGCCGGCTTCGCCATGGACGACATGACCCGCGACGAAGGCTGGCGCTTCCTCATCCTCGGCCGTCATGCCGAACGCATGGTCGGTCTCTCGACACTGATCTCGGTGCCACTGGACGCGCCGGCGGAAACCCGGGAGCGCATGTTCGACTGGCTGCTGGAAACCGCCAACTCCATCGTCACCTACCGTGCTCGCTACCGCCGCGCGCCTGAGACGCTGCCGGTGGCGCACCTGCTGGTGTTCGACACCTCCAACCCGCACTCGGTGGCCTTCCAGGTGGAGACCCTGCGCCACGACCTGGAGCGCACCGCCTCCGAACTCGGCCATCCCTGCCCGCCGCTGCTGGACGAACTCTCCTCCCAATTGCGCCGCTTCGACCTCACCACCCTGGAGGCCGAACACTGCGACGGCGCCTGCGGCCACCTGGGCCGCCTGCTGATGCAGATCCAGCAAGGCGCGCACACCTTGTCGGACGAACTACACCGCCGCTTCTTCACCCATACCGTGCGGCCGGTGGCGCTGCGGAGAGTCGCATGAGCGCCGCCCTGCAGCCCCAGCCGGAGCTGGAAACCCTGGCGGCAGCCCCGCCGGGCGCCGCCGCGCCGGCCGCCGAAGCCCTGCCCGCCGGCCCGGTGCGCTACCACCTGCGCCATGACACTGTCTATCACTACGATCAGCCTGTGGGCGAATCCCGCCAGTTGCTGCGCCTAACGCCGCGGGAACTGCCCTGGCAGCGTTGCCTCAGCCACCATGTGGAGATCTCGCCCGAGCCGGCACGGCGGCTGAATTTCGTCGACGGTTTCGGCAACGCGGTGCAGTCGCTGCACTTCGAACGCGACCATGAAACCCTGTTCATCCGCGCCGAAAGCTGGGTGGAGCGGGACGCACCGCCGCTGCCGGCGCTGGAGGACGGCCCCAGCTGGGAGCAGGTGCGCGACCTGCTCGGCTACCACGCTGGCCGGCCGGCGGAACAGCACGTGCTGGAGGCGATGGCATTCATGTTCGAGTCGCCCCATGTACGCCTCAAGCGCGAGTTCGCCGACTACGCCGCCGCCGACTTCCCCCCCGGCCGGCCCTTGCTGGAAGCGGTGGACGCGCTGATGCACCGCATCTTCCGCGAGTTCACCTTCGACCCCGAGGCGACAGACGTCTCCACGCCCGTCACCGAGGTGTTCGAGCGCCGGCGCGGCGTATGCCAGGATTTCGCCCACTTCATGCTTTCCTGCCTGCGCTCGCTGGGCCTGGCCGCGCGCTACGTCAGCGGCTACCTGCTCACCCGCCCGCCGCCGGGCAAGCCGCGGCTCATCGGCGCCGACGCCACGCATGCCTGGGTCTCGGTGCATTGCCCGCAGCACGGCTGGGTGGATTTCGACCCCACCAACGCGCTGCTGCCGGCGCGGGAGCACATCGTGCTCGGCTGGGGGCGGGACTTCTCCGACGTCTCCCCCTTGCGTGGCGTCATCCTCGGCGGCGGCGAGCACGAGCCGGAGATCGCGGTCACCGTGGTCCCCGCGGACGAAATCGCCCAAGTCTATGGCCACGACGACCCGTCCTTTCCCGCCTCCGTCCCGCTGATCCGCTGAGCCGCTGATCCACCGACCAGCCCCGGAGGGCCGCCTGCCGGATGCGCCTCTTCTACGCCGACCATTTCGTCCTGCCACTGCCGGCCGGCCATCGCTTCCCGATGGAGAAATACGCCCGCTTGCGCCAGCGCCTGCTGGACAGCGGCCGCTTCCTCCCGGCGGACTTCTCCGTGCCGGACGCCGCCAGCGACGCAGAGGTCCTGCGCGCACACGACGCCGGCTATCTTGAACGCGTCATCAGCGGCCAGTTGAGCGCGGCGGAACTCAAGGCCATCGGCTTTCCCTGGTCCGCCGCCATGGTGGAGCGCTCCCGCCGCTCCGCCGGCGCCACGCTGGCCGCCTGCCGCCATGCGCTGCAGGCCGGCTGGGGCGCCAACCTCGCCGGCGGCACCCACCACGCCCATCGTGACGCCGGCTCCGGCTTCTGCGTGTTCAACGATGCTGCCATCGCCGCGCTGGCGATGCGCGCCGAGGGCCGGGTGGAGCGCATCGCCATCGTCGATTGCGATGTACATCAGGGCGACGGCACCGCCACCATCCTGGCCGGCGAACCTCAGGTCTTCACCTGCAGCCTCCACGGTGCCCGCAACTTCCCCTTCACCAAGGCGCGCAGTGATCTCGACGTGGAACTGGCGGACGAAACCGGCGACGAGGCCTACCTGGAGGCGCTGGCCGGCGCGCTGAACATCGTCTTCGACGATTTCCGCCCGCAGTTGGTGATCTACCTCGCCGGCGCCGACCCCTACGCCGGCGATCGCCTGGGCCGGCTGGCGCTGAGCAAGCGCGGGCTCATCGCCCGCGACAGCGCCGTGCTGCAGCGCTGCCACCAGGCCCGCGTCCCGGTCGCCCTCGCCATGGCCGGCGGTTATGCGCGCGAGATAGACGACACGGTGGACATCCACCTTGCCACCCTGCTCACAGCCGCGGACCTGCTCCAGCCGTGAATCTCGCCACCACCGCCTTGCTGGGCGTGGACTTCACCTCCGCACCGCGCAAGCGCAAGCCCATTACCGTCGCCCACGGTCATGTTGTCGGCAAGACCCTGCTACAGTTGGACGGTTTCGAGCATTTTCCCGACTGGACCGGTTTCGAGGCCCTGCTCGCCCGCCCCGGCCCCTGGGTGGGCGGCTTCGACTTCCCCTTCGGCCTGCCGCGCGAAGCAGTGTCCGACCTCGGCTGGCCGGAGACCTGGCCGGCGCTGCTGGGCCATTGCCAGGCACTGGGCAGGGCCGCCTTCCGCCAGGCGCTGGACCGCTACCGCGAAAGCCGCCCCGCCGGGCGTCGCTACGCGCATAGAGCGACCGACATGGCCGCTGTCTCCCACAGTTCGCTGAAGCTGGTCAATCCACCGGTCGGACTGATGTTCCTCGAAGGCGCGCCGCGCTTGTTCGCCGCCGGCCTCAGCATGCCGGGGCTGCATGCGGGCGATCCGCGACGGATAGCGCTGGAGGCCTATCCCGGCCTGCTTGCCCGTAGCATCAGCAGGGCGCCTTACAAGAGCGACGATCCGCGCAAACATTCACCTGCGCGGGAGGCCACCCGCCACCTGATCGTCGAAGCGCTCGCCGCCGGCAGCCACCCGCTGCGCCTGCAACTGCGCGGCCAGGACGCCCTGCTCCGGCAGTTGGTTGGCAACGCCAGCGGCGACCTGCTCGACGCCGTGCTGGCGCTGACGGAGGCCGCCGCCTCCATGCTGGCCGGCCCACCCTCCTTCGGCCTGCCTGCGGAGATCGACCCGCTGGAAGGCTGGATCGCCTGTGCTCCGCTGCCCCCCTTCAGCCCCCTTTCAGCGGCCACCGCCGCCGCGTGCCGCCAAGCTCTTCCTTGACCGCCGAATGCGATTGATGGTTTGATCGGCCTTCGCCTTTCGTCGTAACCGCACCGCCATACCGAGAGCGCATGCCGTCCCCCATGTTCCCGACGCCAGCAGGCCGCTCCCAATGCCACCCCACAGCTGCGGTCCGCTCGTTCTCGACGTGCTCCTGCCAGCAATGACGCCAGCCCGGCGCTTCTTCGCGATCAGCCTGTTCGCACTGCTCACCCCCGCAGCCGGCGTGTTCAGTGCGCCGCCGGCGCAGGCAGGGCCCAAGGTTCCCCCTTCCGGCGTCGCCGAGTTCACGCCCTTCCGCAACCATGGCGCCGCCATGCTGCTGCTCTCTCCCGGCGACGGCCGCATCCTGGACGCCAATGCCGCCGCCACGCATTTCTACGGCTATCCACCCGAGCGACTGATAGGTCGCACGCTGGATGAACTCACCGCGATGGACAACGAAGCCATCGCCGGCGAGCGCGCACTGGCGCAGCTCGAATCGCGCAGCCACCTGGTGCTGCCTCAGCGGCTCGCAAACGGCCGGGTGCGGGCTGTCGAGTTCTACACTTCGCCACTGGCCGGTACCACCACCGCCGCTGGCGGCCCGGCCCAGCTTGCGGTGCTGCAGGACGTGGAGGGCCTGCGCGAAGCCGAGGCGAGGCTCGCGGAGTACCGCCTGCATACCGAAGAGGCCATCCTCCGCAATAACCGCGAGGCGGTCGAGACGCAGTCCCGGCTGCGCCAGGCGCTGCTCGCCGCGGTACTGATACAGGCGCTCATCATCGCCCTGCTGATCGCCAACGTCGCCAACCGCCGCCGCATCACCCGCGCCCTGGTGCATCGCGAGGAACAGCTCACCGCGCTGATAGACGCCATGCCCGACCTGGTCTGCTTCAAGGATGGCAACGGCCGCTGGCGCCAGGTGAATGCCTTCGCGGTGCGCCAGCTCGGGCTGGAAGGCATCGACTACCACAACTGCCGCAACCTGGAGCTGGCCGAGCGCCAGCCCTTCCACCACGACACCTTCCACGCCTGCGAGGCCACCGACGAAGCCGCCTGGCAGCAGCGCAGCGTCTATCGCAGCGAAGAGCGCATCCCCTCGCCAGACAACCCGCACAGCGTGTTCGACGTCATCAAGGTGCCGCTCTTCAACCCGGACGGCAGCCGCCGCGGCATGGTCGTCATCGGCCGCGACATCACCGCGCGCAAGGCGGCGGACTCCGAGATCGAGCGGCTGGCCTATTTCGACCCGCTCACCAACCTGCCCAACCGCCGCCTGCTGCAGGACCGCATCGCCAACGCCCAGGCCGGCGCCCGCCGCAGCGGCCGCTACGGCGCGATCCTGCTGGTGGACCTGGACTACTTCAAGACACTGAACGAGGCCCGCGGCCATGAGATGGGCGACCGCCTGCTGAAGGCCGTCGCCGAGCGCCTCACCGGCTGCCTGCGCGAAGCCGATACCGTGGCTCGTTTCGGTGGCGACGAGTTCGTGCTGCTCCTGCCCGACCTCGCCTCCCACGCCGGCTTCGCCGCCGATATGGCGCGCAGCGTGGCGGCCAAGGTGCGCAACGCGGTCGCCCTGCCCTACCCGATGGACGACGAGGACGTGGTGGTCGCCGCCAGCATAGGTGTCACCCTGATCCCCAACGGCCAGGCCACCACCATCGCCGACCTGCTGAAGCAGGCCGAGACCGCCATGTACCAGGCCAAGGAGGCCGGCCGCGACCAGGTGCGCTTCTTCGAGCCGGAGATGCAGGCGCGGGTGGAAGCGCGCTTCGCCCTCGAAGGCGACCTGCGCCATGCGGTCGAGCGCGGCGAACTGCAGATGTACCTGCAGCCGCAGGTGGATGCCGAGGGCCAGATCCAGGCCGCCGAAGCGCTGATGCGCTGGCAGCATCCGCAGCGCGGCCTGGTGCCGCCTTCCCACTTCATCCCGGTGGCGGAGGAAACAGGGCTGATCCTGGAACTGGGCGAATGGGCGATGCGGGAGACCTGCCGCCTGCTCGCCCGCGCCGAAGCCGCCGGCACCCCCATCCGCATGGCGGTGAACGTGAGCCCGCGGCAATTCCACCGCAGCGGCTTCATCCGCCGCGTGCGCGACATCCTGGCCGAAACCGGCGCCGATCCCACGCGACTGACGATGGAAGTGACCGAGGGCCTGGTGATAGACCGGATACACCAGACCGTAGCGACGATGTCCGAGCTGCGCGCGCTGGGCGTGCATTTCTCCATCGACGATTTCGGCACCGGCTATTCCTCGCTCGCCTATCTGAAGCGCCTGCCGATCAACGAGCTGAAGATCGACAAGACCTTCATCCAGGACGCCCCCAGCGACCCCAACGATGCTGCGCTCATCGACACCATCCTGGCGGTCGCCGCCCACCTGCGCCTCAACGTGGTCGCGGAAGGCGTGGAAACGCGCGAGCAGGCGGACTTTCTTACCCGCCGCGCGCCCATGCTATACCAGGGTTACCTGTTCGGCCGGCCGGAGCCTGCAGAAGGATTGCTGGAGCGGCTGGCGGCGCAGCAGGTGATGAATTCGGCTTCGAGCTGAGGCTCTGGTGAGTGGGGGCTGAGTTGACGCCGGGTCGCAAAGTTGGCGGCATTGCGCCCCCGATCGGAAACGCCAGCGGCCACCAGCTGTAGCACGCGGCCAATACCGTTCAGATCAGCCAGACCGCTCGATCCCCTACGCAGGAGCCCTGTTTTCCCCCTCTCCCCCAACCGCGAGAGGAGAAGACCCAGTGCTTCCGTCCGGAGCCACGCCGTTTGGGCAGCAGCGACCAGCCTTACTGGATCTCGATTCGCAACCCCGGCGGCTCGATCCCCCGGCGGGCGCGCTCGGCGCGGATCAGTTCGGCGATATCGGTATTGCCATTGGACAATGCCCAGGCATCCGCGGTGTAGCCGGCGTCGTTGATCTGGTTGAGGTCCACCGGCGTCTTCAGCAGCCGCTTGACCACGCCGATGTGGCCATTGCGGGCGGCCAGCATCAGCGCGTTGGCCTGGTTGGGCGCCAGCGCGCCGGGATCGGCGCCGGCGGCCAGCAGGCGGTCGACCAGCGCTTCGCGGCCCTCGAAGGCAGCGTAGTGCAGCGGCGTCCAACCCTCGTGGTTGACCGGCGCTCCGGCAGCTATCAGCAGCTCCGCCACTTCCTCATGCCCACGCAGCACCGCCAGCATCAGCGCGGAATCGCCGGCCTGGTTGCGGTGGCCCAGCCGCGGGCGGTACTGCAGCAGCGCCTTCACCGTGGCGGCGTTGCCTTCGCGGGCGGCGAGGATGAGCAGGGAATTGCCGTTGGCGTCCACCGTGTCCGGGTCGATGCCGCGGCGCAGCAGGTCGCTCAGCTGCGCGGTGTCGCCCAGGCGGGCGGAACTGACGGCGTCTTCATAACTGCCAGCCATCACCGGCGCGCTGACGGCGCACAACAGGGCAAGAGCGACGGCGGAGAGCAGGTGGCGGCGGGTATCAGGCTTGGGCATGTCGGAAGAGACGGAAGAAGTTCTCGGTGGTGGCGCTCTCGATGCGCGCCAGCGGTTCGCCGCGCAGGCGGGCGATTTCCTCGGCCACATGCACCACCCAGGCAGGCTGGTTGGTCTTGCCGCGGTGTGGCACCGGCGCGAGGTAGGGCGAATCGGTTTCGATCAGCAGGCGGTCCAGCGGCACGTAGGCGGCCACCTCCTTGAGGTCGGCGGCGCTGCGGAAGGTGACGATGCCGGAGAAGGAGATGTAGAAGCCCTGGTCCAGCGCGGCCTCGGCTACTTCCCGGCTCTCGGTGAAGCAGTGCATCACCCCGCCGGCCTCGCCGGCATTCTCTTCCCGCATCAGCCGCAGGGTGTCGGCGGCGGCACTGCGGGTATGGATCACCAGCGGCTTTCCACAGGCGCGCGCGGCGCGGATGTGGGTGCGGAAGCGTTCACGCTGCCACTCTGGCGCGTCCTTGTGCCAGTGGTAGTCCAGCCCGGTTTCGCCGATGGCGATCACCTTGGGATGATCGGCCAACGCCAGCAGACGGGCGACGTCCGGCTCCTCGCAATCGGCATTGTCCGGATGCACGCCGACCGAGGCCCAAAGATGGTCGTGGCGCTCGGCCAGGGACAGCACCGCCGGGAAATCCTCCAACGTCACGCTGATGCACAGCGCGCGGCCCACGCCGTTCTCGACCATCGCCGCCAGTACCTCGGCCTCGCGTTCGCGCAGGTCGGGGAAATCGAGGTGGCAATGGGAATCGACGAACATGGAACCGCGCTCAGAGGGTGTGGGTGGGGCGGCTGGAGCCGAGGTGGCCAGCCAGGATCTGTTCGATGCGCGCCTTCAGCGCATGGCCAGCTTCGTCGGCGGCAAAATGCACGCCTATGCCCTGCGTCTTGCCGCCCTGCGCGCCTTGCGGCGTGACCCAAGCGACCACGCCGGCCACCGGATGCTTGGTCGGGTCGTCCATCAGCTGCAGCAGCATGAACACCTCGTCGCCCAGGCCGTAGGGACGCGGCGTCGGTACGAAGATGCCGCCATTCACCAGGAAGGGCATGTAGGCGGCGTACAGGGCCGACTTCGAGTTGATGTTCAGCGACAGCACGCTGGGGCGTGCCGCCATGGGCCGGACGGTGTCGTTCATCCTCGCGCTCCGTGGGTTGCTCGCATGTAGCGCAGCAGCATGTCTTCGAGGACGAGACGCATGTTCAGGGGATGCTGGGCTACGCGGCGGATTTGGCTGAGTTCATTGTAACAGCCCGTCACTGCCGCCACGGTGGCACGCCCCGCCAGCGCTTCCAGCTGCGCCGCCTGCCCGGGGAAGAAGCGCACCTTGCCGCCCAGGCGCAGCGCGGCGATGTCCGCCACCCAGCGCTGCATCCAGTCCACCAGCTGCGGCAGGCCGAAGCCGGCAGCCAGCGCTTCCTTGGATTTCAGCCACGCCTCCCACTGGCCGGCCAGCTTCAGCGGATCGCTACCCTGCGGCCGGGCGACGTCGGCGACGAAGCGCTGCAACAGCGCGCCCCCGCCCTGCGCCGCCAGCCGCTCCGCCGCCAGCGGCATGCCGCCGCAGAGGGCGACCATGGCGGCATCCACGTCCTGATGGCTTTCGCGCCAGCGAGCCAGTTCGGCCTCGGCCGGGCGGGAGAAGGCCCACTGCTGGCAGCGGCTGCGTATGGTCGGCAGCAGGCGGCGCGGCGCCGAGGACACCAGCAGGAAGACGCAGCCGGCAGGCGGTTCTTCCAGCAGCTTGAGCAGGGCATTGGCGGTGAAGATGTTCATCGCCTCCGCCGGGTCGAGGATCACCACCCGCCGGGCGCTGTGGTGGCCGGTGACCATCAGCGCGGCCTGCAGATCGCGGATCTGCTCGATGACGATCTGCGCCGACTTGGCCTTCTCCTTGCCGCCGTCCTTGGCGCCTTCGCCTTCACCACCTTCACCGACCGGCGTCTCGGCATCGGCGGCGGGGATCACGCGGAAGAAGTCCGGATGGTTGCCGGAGAGCCGCCACTGGCAGGCAGCGCAATGGCCGCAGGCGTGGCCGTCGGCGGCCGGCGCCTCGCACAGCAGGCGGGCGGCCAGCGTCTCTGCCAGCTCGCGCTTGCCCAGTCCGCCGGGCCCGACGAAGAGCAAGGCGTGCGGCAGGCGCTCGCCGAGATCGACGATGCGCTTCCAGGTCGGCTGCAGCCAGGGATGCATCACGCGTAGCGCTCCTGCAGCAGCGCCAACAGTTCCTCGCGGATCGCCGCCGGCGGGCGGTTCGCATCGATCACCCGGATGCGGCCGCTGGACGCGGCAGCCCGCTCCAGGTAGGCGGCGCGCACCCGCTCGAAGAAGTCGCGGCGCTCGCGCTCGAAGCGGTCCGGTGCCTCGCCGGTGCCGGCGACACGGGCGGCGGCCACCTCCGGTGGCAGATCGAACAGCAAGGTGAGGTCAGGCTGCAGGCCGGGATGCACCCAGGCTTCCAGCGCCTCGAACTTGGCCTTGTCCAGGCCGCGGCCGCCGACCTGGTAGGCATAGGTGGCGTCGGAGAAACGGTCGCACACCACCCAGCGGCCCGCCGCCAGCGCTGGCAGGATGCGGGCGGCCAGGTGCTCGCGCCGGGCGGCGAACATCAGCATGGCCTCGGTTTCCAGGTCCATCGCCTCATGCAGCACCAGCTCGCGCAGGCGCTCGCCCAGCGGCGTGCCACCCGGCTCCCGGCTCTGCTCCACCGCCAGCCCGCGGCCCTGCAGCCAGTCCACCGCCGCCGCGATCTGGCTGCTCTTGCCGGCGCCGTCTATGCCTTCGAAAGTGATGAAGCGCCCTTGCGCAACTGCCATGTCGTTCTTCCCGATGCCCCGCTCGGCGTCGATTTCAATTGCCGCGGCTGCCGCGCTGGTAGCGGTTGACCGCGCGGTTGTGGTCGTCCAGGTTGCGCGAGAACTCGCTGCTGCCGTCCCCGCGCGAGACGAAATAGTACAGATCAGTCTGCGGCGGCCTCACCGCCGCCAGCAGGGACTCCCGCCCCGGCATGGCGATCGGCGTCGGCGGCAGGCCGATCCGGGTGTAGGTGTTCCAGGGGTGGTCCGTCTCCAGCTGGCGCTTGCGCAGGCGGCCGTCGAAGTCGCTGCCCAGGCCGTAGATCACGGTCGGGTCGGTCTGCAGCCGCATGCCTACCTTCAGCCGGTTGACGAACACCGAAGCAACTAGCCCGCGGTCTTCAGGCCGGCCGGTCTCCTTCTCGATGATGGAGGCGAGAATCAGCGCCTGGTAAGGGCTGGCCAGCGGCAACGTGGGATCGCGCTCCGCCCATACCTTCTGCAGATGCTCCTGCATGGCGCCGTAGGCGCGCTTGAATAGGGCGATGGCGCTGGACTGCTTGTCGAACAGATAGGTATCCGGGAAGAACAGGCCTTCGGGATGGGCATCCGCCACGCCGATGCGTTGCAGCAACTCGGCGTCCGTCAGGCCGACGCTGTCCGGCTTCAGGTTGGGATTGGACTCCACCGCGTCGCGCATCTGGCGGAAGGTCCAGCCCTCCACTACCAGCAGTTCGCCCTGGGAAACGTCGCCGGCAGACAACTTGAGGATGAGCTCCCACGGCGTGACGCCGGTATGCACTTCGTAGCTGCCGGCCTTGATGGACTGCGCCTTGCCACTGAGCCGCGCCATCCAGTACAGCGCCGCCGGCTCTATCGGCACGCCCGCGCGGGCGATGGCGTTGGCCGCCTGGCGCATGTTGTAGCCGCGCTCCACGGTGAAATCCAGCGGTTCCGTCGGCAGCGGCAGCGCGCGGTGGGCATACCACCAGGCGCCGCCGGCAGCCAGCGCAGCCAGCAGGCAGGCGAAGAGGAAGAGTCGGAACAGGAAACGCTTCATGCAGAACGAAAGGACCAAGGCCGCGGCAGCAGGCGCGCGCGCCGGAGGCGCGGACAGGCTGCCGCCCTGCGGCGGGGCCCTATAATACTTCATCGCTCAGCAGGCCCAACCCACAGCCTTCTCTGCGACCGACTATGCCGATCTACGTATCGCCCGCCGGGTTCTGGCCCTCATCGAACCCGGCCCCGCAACCCTCATCGAGAGCCGAAATATGACCACCTGGACTGACTACCTCGCCCAACAGGGCGCCTCCGTGGACACCGACAACCGCCCCACCCTGCGCTTCGGCGCCGCTGCCGACGAGGTCCGCGTCGCGGTTGAACAGACGGTTGCCGTTCCCCTGCTCCACCTTGGGCTGATACGCAGCGTCGGCCCGGAATCCGCGCCCTTCCTGCACAACCTGTTCTCCAACGACGTGAACAAGCTGGCCGCGGGCCAGGCGCAGTGGAACAGCTTCAACACGCCCAAGGGCCGCATGCTCGCCAGCCTGCTGCTGTGGCCTGAAGGCGAGGGCCATGCGCTGGTGGCCAGCGCCGACATCGTGCCGGCGCTGGCGAAGAAGCTGTCGATGTATGTCCTGCGCAGCAAGGTGAAACTGGCCGACGCCAGCGCGGACACCGCGCTGATCGGCCTCTCCGGCGCCAACGCAGCCGCCCTCCTTGGCCGGGCCGGCCTGCCGCTGCCAGAAGGCAGCCTGCAGCAGGCGGAAGCGAACGGCGTGCGCGTCGTGCGCCTGCAGGACGATCTCTACCTGCTGGCCGTCGCCACCGACGCCGCCGCGGCCACCTTCGGCGCCCTGCTCGAAGCCGGCGCCGCCAGGGCCGGCACCGCCGCCTGGGAACTGGCGACGATACGCGCCGGCCTGCCGCTGGTCACCGCGGCCACCCAGGAGGAATTCGTCGCCCAGATGCTCAACTACGAGGTCATCGGCGGCGTCAATTTCAAGAAGGGCTGCTACCCCGGCCAGGAGATCGTCGCCCGCACCCAGTACCTGGGCAAGCTGAAGAAGCGGATGTACCGGGTGGCCGGCGAGGCCGGCGCTCTGCCAGCGGCCGGCAGTGACCTCTATGCGCCGGATTTCGGCGACCAGTCCGCCGGCAAGCTGGTGAACGTCGCTCCTTCGCCTGCCGGCGGCTTCGAGGCCCTGGCGGTGCTGCAGAGCAGCAGCGCCGAAGCCGGCGAGATTCACCTCGGCAGCCCCAGCGGCCCGCTGCTGAAGCTGCTGGAACTGCCCTACGCCCTGCCCTGAACCGAACAGGAACGCTCATGAACGCCACTCCGGTCCCGCTGCGCTACTACATCTATTACCGTGTCCGGGCGGACATCGACCCGGTCGATGCCCGCGCCACCATACGGGCGATGCAAACGGTGATCGCCAGCCGCAGCGGCATCGCGGGCCGGCTGCTGGAGCGGGTGAACGACGAGCGCACCTGGATGGAAGTGTACGAAGGCGACGGCGTCGCCGAAGCCTTCGAGACCGCGCTTATGGAAGAAGCGGAAGCACACCAGGTGGTGGATCTGGTGGAGGAAGGCACCGTGCGCCACCTGGAGCGCTTCCGCGAATGTGTCTGATCCTGCTGGCCTGGCAGGCGCACCCCGACTACCCGCTGATCGTCGCCGGCAACCGGGATGAGTTCCTCGCCCGGCCGGCCTCGCCGGCGCACTGGTGGCCGGATGCACCCGATCTGCTCGCCGGCCGCGACCTGGAAGCCGGCGGCACCTGGATGGGCCTCTCCCGCGGCGGCCGCTTCGCCGCCCTGACCAACTATCGCGACCCCAGCCAGCATCGCCCCGGCCTGCCCTCGCGCGGGCAACTGGTGCGCAATGCACTGGAGAGCGACACTGGCACGCTGACGACGTTGGAGGCGATCGCCAGCGACAGCGCCCGCTACGCCGGCTTCAACCTGCTGCTGTGCGATGGCCGCGAACTCGGCATCCATGAGAGCGTGGGCGGCGCCGTCCGCGTGCTGGAGCCCGGCGTGTACGGCCTCTCCAACCACTTGCTGGACACGCCCTGGCCCAAGGTGAAGCGCAGCCGCGAGCGCTTCATCGCCGCGCTGCAGGGCGAGCCGAACGCAGACGCCATCCTTGCCGCGCTGCGCGACCCCACCCCGGCGGCGGACGGCCATCTCCCCGCCACCGGCGTCAGCCTGGAATGGGAGCGTCACCTGTCGCCTGCCTTCATTCGCGCACCGGGCTACGGTACCCGCTGTACCAGCCTGATCCTGTTCCACCGCGATAGCCATGTGCGCTTCCGCGAGTGGACCTGGCGCGACGACGGCGAGCTGGCCAGCGAGGTCGATCATCGCTACCACCTCGCTGCGCCCGGCGGCAAGAGCTGAACCAGGGCACCCTGTTCCGCCCAGCGGCGAACGGCGACAGCTCCGCCGTCCGGCCCAAGCTCAGACGGCCAGCATCCGCCGCATCGTCCGGTGCGGAATCCCCGCATCCATGAACACCTCGCCTTCGGCGACGAAGCCGTGGCGGGCGTAGAAGGGCTGCGCCTGCACCTGGGCGTTGAGCACCGCTGCATCAAAGCCCTGCCGCCTCGCCTCGGCCACCAGCGCCTCCAGTACCTGGCCACCGAGGCCGCAGCCACGCCGGTCCGCCGCCACCGCCATCCGGCCGATGTGGCCATCCGGCAGCAGACGGCCGGTGGCCACCACCCGGCCATCCGCCTGGCGCAGCACCGCATGGCGGCACAACGGGTCGAATTCGTCCCGCTCCAGTTCCAGCGGCACGCCCTGTTCGACGACGAAGACCTGCTCGCGCAGCGGCAGGGCCAGCGCCTCGGCCTCGCGCCAGTCCAGCAGGCTCAGTTCCAGCCCATCGCTCATTCGACGCTCATTCCACAATCTCCACCGGAGTCCCCGGCTGCACCAGCGCGAACAGCTCCAGGACGTCGCGATTGCGCATACGCACGCAGCCGTGGGAATGCGGCTCGCCCATAGGCTGGTCTTCGCCGGTACCGTGGATGTAGATGTAGCGCCGCATGCTGTCCACCTGGCCCAGGCGGTTGCGCCCCGGCTCCTCACCGCACAGCCACAGGATGCGCGACAGGATCCAGTCGCGCTCTGGATGCGCCGCGGCCAGCTCGGGCGACCAGCATTCCCCCGTCGGCCGGCGGCCCCGGAAAACCGCGCCCGCCGGTTGGCCAGCGCCGATCAGCGCGCGGATGCGATGCCGTCCGCGTGGCGTCTGCAGGCTGCCGCTCTGCTCGCCCGCCCCTTTTGCCGAAGTCGACACCGAGTAGCGCCGTATGCAGGCGCCATCGTTGCCGAAGAGGGCGAGCCGCTGGCTGCCGAGATCGATGCGGATGCGCATGTTCAAACGCTCACACTGCGCTTGCGACGAGCCGCAAAGAAGGCGGACAGCAGGCCGCCGCACTCCTCCGCCAACACGCCGCCGACCACGCTGGCGTGGTGGTTCAGCTTCTCCTCGCCGTACAGGTCGATGACACTGCCAGCCACGCCGGTCTTCGGATCGCGGGCACCGAAGACGACGCGGGCGATACGGGCGTGCATGATGGCGCCAGAACACATGGCGCACGGCTCCAGGGTGACGAACAGCTCGCAGCCGGGCAGCCGGTAGTTGCCCAGGCGGCTGGCGGCATCGCGCAGCGCCATCACCTCGGCGTGGGCGGTGGGATCATGCCGGCCTATGGGCTGGTTGAAGCCGCGGCCGACAATCTCGCCGTTCAGCACCACGACGGCCCCCACCGGCACCTCCCCGCATGCGCCCGCCTCCCTGGCCTGGCTCAGCGCCTCGCGCATGAAATCCTCGTCGTCCATCGTCCTGCCACGGCGCCTCTTCAATCGAAGACCGCAGTTTACCGGAGCGGAGCCGGATTGCTCCGGCTGTGACGCGCTTCACAGCCCGGCCCCGGCGCCCGCTTGCCGGCCCCGGCGGCGACCGTAAGATGCGCTCAACATGGGGCACGATATGCCAACAACAGCACCCACTCCCTCAGAGACCGTCAAGCTAAAACACCTCAGCCGCTGGCAGAGCGTGACGCTTTACTTCATTGCGGCGCTGACCTGGCTGGCGATATGCAGCCGGCTGCCCCACGCCCACGCCGACGCCTGGCGCACCGCCGGCCTGCTGGCGATAGGCGCGCTGGCGCTCTCCTGTTCCTGGCGTCGCTCCTTGCCAGCGCAACCAACACCGCCACCGGCCACGGCCACCCACAAACTGGAGCAGCGACTGGACGAGGAGGCCGAGCGCTACCGCGTGCTGGTGGAGAGTTCGCCGGTCGGCATCCTGCACTACGACAAACAGCTCAAGATCACCCAGCACAACAGCCGCCTGAGCAAGCTCTTGCAGGTGCCCGGCGACGCCCTGCTGGGCCTGGAGATGGACCGCTTGCAGGACCAGCGCGTGCTGCCCGCGCTGCGGGCTGCGCTGGCAGGAGAATCCGGCCGCTACGACGGTGCCTACCACGTCACCCGGTCCCGCCGCCGCCTGCAGGTTCGCCTGCGCACCGCGCCGGTGTACGGCCCGGACCGCCGCATCACCGGCGGCGTCGCCATCGTCGAGGACACCACCGCCCAGTACGAAGCCGAAGCCATGCTGCACGACAGCGAGGCCCGCTACGCGCTGGCGATGCGCGGCACCAACGAAGGCCTGTGGGACTGGAGCCCGGCCAGCGACGACCTCTTCCTCTCCAGCCGCCTGGTGGAAATGCTGGGCATGCAGGGCGAGCACCTGCGTACCAATGGCAAGGACTGGCTGGCGCGCCTGCATCCGGAGGACGCCCGGCGCTTCAGCCAGACCCTGGTAGAGCACCTGAAGGGCCACACGCCCCACTTCGAATGCGAATACCGCGTGCGTGACGCCGCCGGCGAATGGCGCTGGGTGCTGGCGCGCGGGCTGGCGCAGATAGACGACAAGGGCCAGGCCTACCGCATGGTGGGCTCAGTGGGCGACATCACCCCGCGCAAGGCCGCGGAGGCCGAGTTGCAGGCACTCAACCGCGAGCTGGAATCCCGCGTCACCGAACGCACCGCGCAGATGACCACCGCCCTGGCTGAACTCGAGTCCTTCAGCTACTCGGTGTCCCACGATCTGCGGGCCCCCCTGCGCGCCATCGACGGCTATGGCGCGATCCTCTCCTCCGAGCACGCCGAAGCCCTGGGCGAGGACGCCCGCCATCTGCTGCAGCGCATGCGGGCGGCCGCCCAGCGCATGGGCCGGCTGATCGACGATCTGCTGAACCTCGCCCACGTCTCCCGCCAGGCCATACGGCGCGATCCGGTGAACATCAGCGAGCTGGCGGCCGAGGTGATCGCCGAACTGCGGCTGACCGACTCCCTGCGCGCGCTCGAAGTCAGTATCCAGCCCGGCCTCCTGGCCAATGCCGACCCCGGCCTCACTCGCATCCTGTTGCGCAACCTGCTGGGCAATGCCTGGAAATTCACCGCCCGCAGCCCGGCAGCGCGAATCGACGTCCGCAGCGAGGGAGTTGGGGATGGCGCAGGCGCCTTGCGCATCTGCGTGGAGGACAACGGCGCCGGTTTCGACATGCGCTACGCCGACAAGCTTTTCGTGCCTTTCCAGCGCCTGCACCACGAGCGCGATTTCGAAGGCTCCGGCATCGGCCTGGCGACGGTGGCGCGCATCGTTCATCGCCACGGCGGTGACATAGACGCCACCGGCGAGCCCGGCAAGGGCGCCCGTTTCTGCTTCAGCCTGGGGCCGGGCTGAGCGCGTGAAAGGGGCCGCAGATCAGCTCGCCAGCGGCCCATCCGGCCTTCTCGTCATTCTCATCGACACCGGCGCCGCAGTGCGACGGAACAGGTGCCGTCCCGCCGCCTCGCCGCGGCCTCCGCCCGCCTTGCTACAGGGTCAGCACCACGCGGCCGTCGATGCGCCCTTCCTTCATGCGGGCGAAGATGTTGTTGATGTTCTCCAGCCTGTCGGTGCTGAAGTGGGAGGCCACCTTGCCCTCGCCGGCGAAGGCCAGCGCCTCTTCCAGGTCCTTGCGGGTGCCGACGATGGAGCCGCGCACCGTCTTGGCATTCAGCACCACATCGAAGATGGGCAGGCCGAAGTCCCCCGGCGGCAGGCCGACCAGCGACATCGTGCCGCGCTTGTGCAGCATGCCGACCGCCTGGGCAAAAGCGGCACGCGACACTGCGGTCACCAGCACGCCGTGGGCGCCGCGGATCTGCGCCTGCACAGTGGCTACCGGATCGCTGGTGGCAGCGTTGATCACCTCATCCGCGCCCAGGCTGCGGGCCAGCGCCAGCTTGTCCTCCGCCACGTCCACCGCGATCACATGGAAGCCCATGGCCTTGGCGTACTGCACCGCCATGTGGCCCAGGCCGCCTATGCCGGAGATCGCCACCCAGTCGCCCGGCTTGCAATCCAGCATCTTCAAGCCTTTGTAGACGGTGACGCCGGCGCATAACACCGGCGAGGCCGGGGCGAAAGCCAGGCCATCCGGCAGGCGGCCAACGTAGTTGGGGTCGGCCAGCACGTATTCGGCATAGCCGCCGTTCACCGTGTAGCCGGTCATCTGCTGTTCGTCGCACAGGGTTTCCCAACCGGTGAGGCAATGCTCGCAATGGCCGCAAGCGGTGTGCAGCCAGGGCACGCCGACGCGGTCGCCCTCGCGCACATGGCTCACGCCCTCGCCGACGGCGGCCACATAACCCACGCCCTCATGCCCCGGGATGAAGGGCAGGCTGGGCTTCACCGGCCAGTCGCCGTCGGCGGCGTGCAGGTCGGTGTGGCAGACGCCGGAGGCGACCACCTTCACCAGCACCTGGCCGCGCCCGACTTCGGGTATCGGTAGCTCCTCGATCTGCAGCGGTGCGCCAAAGGAATGGACAACGGCGGCTTTCATTTTCGTGGCCATGATGGACTCCTCGAAGATGACGGGAATGCGTTTTTCAGCCGGTTTCAGCATAGACCGCCCACATCGAGGCGCTATGACCGAAGTCAAAACCCAGCCAGGGGCAGGGTGCTAAAACGGAACTGCGATCCGTTCAGCGGCATCGCGGCGGCGCCCACGAGGCGCTGCTTCCCAACGCATCGGAGGTAGAAAAATGAACACCACGTCCTCCCCCGCCGGGCCGCTACAGCAGGCCCCGCTCGCCTCCGCGGCGGCAGCCGCGCCAGCACCCACCGCTCCCCCTGCCCGGATGATGGCGGCCAGCCAGCAAACGCCAGCATGGAAGCGTCTTCCTCTGGGTCTGCTCGCCGGCATCCTGGCGGCATTCGTGATCCTGCTGCTGCCCCAGCCGGAGGGGCTCACACCGGCTGGCCAGCGCATCCTCGCGGTGCTGGCTTTCGCCGTCATCGTCTGGCTCACCGAGGCCATCGATTACGCGGTCTCGTCGGTGCTCATCGTGGCGATGATCGCCTTCCTGCTCGGCACCGCGCCCTCGGCGGCGAATCCGGAAGTGGCGGTAGGCACCGGCAGCGCCCTCACCACCGCGATGTCCGGCTTCTCCAACTCCGGCCTCACCCTGGTCGGCGCCGGCCTCTTCATCTCGGTGGCGATGACCGCCAGCGGGCTGGACAAGCGCATCGCCCTGCGAACGCTTTCGGTGGTCGGCACCGGCGCCCGCCGCATCCTGATCGGCGCCATCGTCGTCACCATCCTGCTGTCCTTCATCGTGCCCTCGGCCACCGCCCGCACGGCCTGCGTGGTGCCCATCATGGCGGGCATCATCGCCGCCTTCGGGGTGGACAAGCGTTCGGTGTTCGCCGCCTCCATCATGATGATGGTGGCGCAGGCGACCAGCGTATGGAACGTCGGCATCCAGACCTCGGCAGCGCAGAACCTGCTCACCGTCGGCTTCATGCGCCAGATGCTGGGCGACTCGCCGAGCTGGATCGAGTGGCTGGTGGCCGGTGCGCCCTGGGCCATCGTGATGTCGGTGGCGCTCTACTTCCTCGCCCGCTGGCTGTTCCCGCCGGAAACCGAACGCATCGCCGGCGGCCGCGAGGCGATGAAGAAGGCACTGTCGGAACTCGGCCCGATGAGCGGCAAGGAATGGCGGCTGCTGATCGTCACCCTGTGCCTGCTGGGCTTCTGGAGCACCGAGAAAACGCTGCACAGCTTCGACACCGCCTCCACCACCCTGGTCGGCCTCTCCATCCTGCTGCTGCCTGGCATCGGCGTGATGAGCTGGAAGGACGTGCAGAGCAAGGCCCCCTGGGGCACGCTGGTAGTGTTCGGGGTGGGCATCGGCCTGGGCACCGCGCTGCTGCAGACCAAGGCGGCGGTATGGCTGGCGGACCTCGCCGTCTCCAACCTGCACCTGGAAACGCTGACGCCGTTCTGGATCTTCGCCGCGCTGTCCGCCTTCCTGATCGTGATCCACCTCGGCTTCGCCAGCGCCACCGCGCTGACCTCGGCGATGATCCCCATCATGATCGCGGTACTGCAGCGCCTGGGCGGCGACATCAACGTCATGGGCATGACCATGCTGCTGGGCTTCGTCGTCAGCTTCGGCTTCATCCTGCCGGTGAACGCGCCACAGAACATGTTCTGCTTCGGCACCGAGACCTTCACCAGCAAGCAATTCACCCGCTTCGGCCTGTGGATCACGGCGGTCGGCTACCTGATGCTGCTGCTCTTCGCCGCGACCTGGTGGAACTACCTCGGGCTGCTGACGAAGAGCTAGGTGTGAGGGCACTCAGGCCGTCTGCCAGTCTCCGCAGCGTCTGCAGCTCCCCGGCCGGGAAGAGGGGGCGCTCCGCCAAGGGGCGGTTGCGTTCAGCCCCGCGCGGGTCTCTCCCCCTCTCCCGCAGGGAAAAAACACTGCAGCGTCACCTCCTTCGAACGCATCAAGCCTGACCACGTCCCCGGCGCGATCCCGGTCGGAGAAGACTGCTGCCCGCCACCGTTCCCTCTCAGCAGCCACCCTCACCGCCCCTGCGCGTACTCCCCGCGCAGGGTCATCACCACGCTTGAGATGCTCGCCACCAGCTTGCCGTCGTCGCGCTGGATGTCGCAGCGGTAGTGGCTGATCGTCCTGCCGCGGTGCTCCGCCCAGGCGTGGGCGCGCAGGCGGGTTCGCCACACCGGGCGCAGGAAGGTGGTTTTCAGGTCGATGCTGGTGAAGCTCTCGCCCTCGCCTGCCAGCGTGGATTGCGCGGTGCCGATGGCGGCATCCGCCAGTTCGCACAACAGCCCACCATGTACGGTGCCCTGCTGGTTGCCGTGGCGCAGCGGGTCGGCATCCAGTTCCAGCACCGCCATCGCCTCGCCGATGTCGACGATGCGAAAGCCGAGCAAAGTGGAGATGGCCGTGGGATAGCGCATGTGAGTGGTATCGCCGGCGGCCAGCGTGCCAGCCAGCTGGCGCTGCAGGTATTCCAGGACGGGGAGCTTGCGGATGGCTGCGTTCATGGTCCTTGCTTTCCTCTGTCGGGAGTCGAGGGCCGCCATCTCGCCCGCAATTCCCAAGGGACAGGAGAGGGCGGGCATGCAACGACGGCTTCCGAGGCGCAGCCTAGGCACTTAGACTAGGACAATCAAAGAATTGTCCTAGATACACTTCATGCCCTCCCCCTCCCCCGTCTCCGCCGCGGTCGCAGCACTGGCCGCCGACATCCGCAGCGGCAAGCTCCCGCCCGGCAGCCTGCTGCCCACCCACCGCCAACTCGCCGCCCGCCACGGCATGGCGCTGGCCTCGGCCAGCAAGGTCTATGCGCAGCTTCAGGCCATGGGGCTGGTCGTCGGCGAGATCGGCCGCGGCACCTTCGTGCGCGACCGCGCGCAGCAGCGCGAATGGGACAGCGGCGACGAGGCACGGCTGAGCAGCGCCGCCGCCGACCTCTCCTTCAACCACCCCAGCCCGCCCGGCCAGGCGGAGTTGCTGCGCGCCATGCTGCGCGAACTGGCCGCCAGCGGCGATCTGGCGACGCTGATGCACCAGCAGCCACCTGGCGGCCGGATGCGGGAGCGGCAGACCGTCGCCGACTTCCTCGCCGGAACCCGGGGCATGGAGGTAACTGCGGATCATCTCTTCCTGGTCAACGGCGCCCAGCAGGGCCTGGACATCGCGGTGCGCGCGCTGCTGAAGCGGCATGACACGGTGGCGGTGGATGCGCTGAGCTACCCCGGCTTCAGGATGCTGGCGGAACTGCAGGAGCTAAGGCTGGAGCCGGTTCCCGCGCTCGCCGACGGCCCCGACCTGAACGCGCTGGAATCCCTCTGCCGCAAGCACCACATCCGCGCGATCTACACCATGCCCACCCTGCACAACCCGCTGGGCTGGATACTGGACCTGGAGCAGCGGCAACGCCTGGTGGAGACAGCCCGCCGCTACGACTGCCTGCTGATCGAAGATGCCTCCTATGCGTACCTGCCCGAGGATGCGCCGCCTGCGCTGGCCACGCTGGCGCCGGAGCGCACGGTGCATGTCTCCAGCCTCTCCAAGAGCCTGGCCAGTGGCCTGCGCTTCGGCTACCTGCTGGCGCCGGCGTACTGCGCGGCGCGGATCAAAGCCGCGATACGCGCCAGCTACTGGAGCCTCCCCAGCCTCATCACCGCGATGGCCAGCCGGTGGATGGCGGACGGCACGGTAGTGCGGCAAGAGGCGGTATTGCGGCGGGAAGCGCGGGCGCGGCAAGCGATTGCGCGGCGAGTGTTCGCCGGCATGGAGATGGTCGCCAATCCCGCTTCCCTCTTCATCTGGCTGCCTTTGCCGGAGGAGTTGCGGATGGACCGCATCGCCACCGCACTGGCCGAACGCGACATCGCGGTCTCCAAAGCGGAGGCCTATGCCACCACCCGGCACGCGCCGCATGCGCTGCGGCTGGGGCTGAGCTCGGTGCCGCTGGAGCAACTGGAGGGGGTCCTGCTACGGCTGCGGGAGACCCTAGAACGCTTCCCGCCCTGAGCGCGCCAAGCGGCAGGCATCGCCCGCCCTCGCAGGACAAGGGGCCATAACATTCGGACAAGCAGCCCGGCAGACGAACGGAAGCGCTGGCAGCCGCGGAGATGGATGGCTGGCGAAATTCAGGCGGGCAGCAGGCGCTCCGCGTGCGCATAGGCGACCAGCCGGTCGCCGCGGGCAAAACCCATCAGCGCCACCCCGCTCTCCTGCGCCAGCCGCACCGCCATCGCGGTCGGCGCCGAGACGGCGACCAGCGCCGGGATGCCGGCGCGGGCGGTCTTCTGCACCATCTCGTAGCTGGCCCGGCTGGACACCAGCACAAACCCCTCCTGGGCGCCCTCGCCGGCCCGGCCGCCGGCCAGGCTGGCCGCCCGCCAGCCCACCAGCTTGTCCAGCGCGTTGTGCCGGCCCACATCCTCCCGCACCGCGGCGATGCGGCCATCCGGCGTCACCCACGCGGCGGCATGTACCGCGCCAGTGGCTTCGCGCAGGGGTTGGCAGCCGGCCAGCGCGCCCAGGGCGCTGAAGATCGCCGCCGGGTCCAGGCGCAGCCCGCTGGCGACGCTGCCCTGCGGCCGCTCGAACTCGCTCAGGCTGTCCACCCCGCACAGGCCGCAGCCGGTGCGCCCGACCAGCGAGCGGCGGCGCTCCTTCAGCGCCAGGAAACGCTGGGCGGCAATCTCCACCCGCACTTCCAGCCCTTGCGGCGCGGCGAAGACCTCGCGATCGAAGACCTCGGCCACCGAGGCGACGATGCCTTCGCTCAGCGCGAAGCCGAGCGCGAAATCCTCCAGGTCGGCGGGCGAAGCCAGCATCACCGCATGGGAAATCCCGTTGAACACCAGCGCCACCGGCACCTCCTCGACGATCTCGTCCTCGCCCTCGCGCACTCCGGCCCCGGCACGGATGCGGCTCACCGGCAGTGTGCGGGCGGTGGGCCAATCGGCCGGGTCGAACTCGACAGGGCCTGAGGCGGATGGAAGCGGGCAGGAGGTGCTCATGCTGATCTGACTGGGGAAAAAGAAAAACGGCAGCAGCGGAAGTGTATCCGCTGCTGCCGCGCACTGCGCGCGACTCGCCCGCAGGCGGGGCGGCAGCCGCCCCGGCCTTGCCGCTCAGCGCCTCATTCGCCGCTACGCTTGCCGGTCATCTCCCGGTACCAGCGCGGATGGTGCTTCTTCGCCCAGCCGTGGGTGACCACCCCTTCCACCATCGCCCGTATCGTGCCCTTGACCCACAGCGCCGCATACACGTGCACGATGATGCCAGCGATCAGCGCGATGGCACTGGCCGCATGCAGCAGCAGCGCGATGCGGATCACCGGGATGGGGAAGTAGATGGCGAAGTACTGGCGCCAGATGACGAGGCCGGTGACCAGCAGCGTCGCCATGCAGGCGCACATCAGCCAGAACATGCCCTTCTGGCCGCCGTTGTAGCGGCCGATGTCGCCGACCTCGTTGCCCTTCATGACTTCGCCGACCGCCTTCATCCACTTCACGTCTTCCTTGTCGATGAAGTTGTGGTGCCAGTAACGGAAGAACTGGCGGGCGAAGGCGAGGAACATCACCACGCCGATGAAGGGATGCAGCAGGCGCGCCAGCTGCGGCGTGCCGAACACGCCGGTGAGCCAGAAGAAGGCCGGGTAGAAGAAGGCCAGGCCGGAGATCGCTAGCAGCACGAAGCAGCCGGCGACGATCCAGTGGTTGATCCGCTCAGCCGCGGAATAGCGCTGAATCAGTTTTTCCTTCATTTGCTCACCTCGGTTTCCTTCGCGGCGTGCTCGCCGTGGCCTTTCTCCCCTTCGCCCTCCTCTTCCTCGTCGGCCCGGTTGGGGCCGACCGCGGTGTAGTGCAGGAAGCCGAACAGGCCGGCGGCGGCGATGCCTATGGTCGCCAGCGGCTTCAGCATGCCCTTCCACAGGCTCACGGTGGAGCTGATCTGCGGATCCTTGGGCAGCTTGCTGTAGAGCTGCGGGCGGTCGGCGTGGTGCAGCACGTACATCACATGGGTGCCGCCCACGCCCTGCGGGTCATACAGGCCGGCGTTGGCGAAACCGCGGGACTTCAGGTCTTCCACACGGCCTTCGGCTGCCACCTTCATGTCCTCCTTGGTGCCGAACTGGATGGCGCCGGTCGGGCAGGTCTTCACGCAGGACGGCTCCTGGCCGACGCCGACGCGGTCGGAACACAGGGTGCACTTGTAGGCCTTGTTGTCGTCCTTGTTGATGCGGGGAACGTTGAACGGGCAGCCGGCGATGCAGTAGCCGCAGCCGATGCAGTGCTCGGGCTGGAAGTCAACAATGCCATTGGCGTACTGGATGATGGCGCCCGGCGCCGGGCAGGCCTTGAGGCAGCCGGGGTCGGCGCAGTGCATGCAGCCGTCCTTGCGGATCAGCCACTGCAGACGGCCGCCTTCGTCCTGGTGCTCGGCGAAGCGCATCACCGTCCAGCTCTTGGCCGTCATGTCGACCGGGTTGTCGTAGACGCCGTGGTTGAAGCCGACCTCGTCGCGGATGTCGTTCCACTCGGAACAGGCCACCTGGCAGGCCTTGCAGCCTATGCAGGTGGTGACGTCGATGAGCTTGGCGACTTCCTGCTTGTGGTCCCGTACCTGGGGCGGAGGCGTCAGCGTGGAGGTCGCCGAGCGCCGGATGATGTCTTGGGATTGCATGGACATGGTTTCTTTCCTCAGGCCTTCTCGACGCTGACCAGGAAGGCCTTGTATTCCGGGGTATGCGTGTTGGCGTCACCCACGCGCGGACTCAGCACGTTGGCCAGGAAGCCCTTGCGGGTGGTGCCTTCGAAGCCCCAGTGCACCGGGATGCCGACCTGCTCCACTTCCTGCCCGGCAACCTGCAGCGTCATCACGCGCTTGGTGACCACCGCCTTGCCGCGGATGTAGCCACGCTTGCTCGCCACCTTGACCATGTCGCCGGCCACGATGCCCTTGCTCGCCGCCAGCTTCTCGCTGATTTCGACGAACTGTTCCGGCTGCACGATGGCGTTCAGGCGGGAGTGCTTGGTCCAGTGGCGGAACATCTCGGTGATCGAATAGGACGTGGCCACGCAGGGGAAGTCCTCGCGGCTGCCGAAGCTGGGCAGGTCGTCCTTGAAGATGCGCGCCACCGGGCTCTTGCCGCTGCCCGAATGCAGCGGGTTGGCGGGAATGGGGCTTTCCTCCGGCTCGTAGTGCTCCGGGAAGGGTCCATCGACCAGCGCGCCCATGGAGAACAGGTGGCCGACACCGTCCTGCAGCATGATGAAGGGGCTCACGCCGCTGTTCGGCGGCGAGCCGACCGGGTAGTCCGGCACGTCCGCGCCGGTCCACTTGGCGCCATCCCAGTGCAGGAAGGCGCGCTTCGGATCCCAGGGCTTGCCGGCGGGGTCCAGCGAGGCGCGGTTGTAGAGCAGGCGGCGGTTGGCCGGCCAGGCGAAGGCCCAGCCCGGGGTGTTGCCGAAGCCGGTGTCGGTGTTGTCGCGGCGGGCCATCATGTTGCCGGCCTGCGTCCACTGGCCGGTGTAGATCCAGCACAGGCTGGTGGTGGTGCCGTCGTCGCGCAGGTGGGCAAAGCTGGACAGCAGGTCGCCCTTCTTGGCGATCTGGTTGCCCTTGTCGTCGAACAGGTCGGCCAGCGCGTAACCGTTGGCCTGCTTGGCCACCTCTTCCGGGTGCGGGTCCTTCGGATCGTGGTAGTTCCAGTCCAGGCTCATCAGCGGTTCGGGGCAGGTGCCGCCCTCTTTCTCGTACAACTCGCGGATCTTCATCAGCAAGGTGCCGAGGATCCTGCCGTCGTGACGGGCCTCGAACGGCGGCACCTGGCCCGCCCAGTGCCACTGCAGCCAGCGGCCGGAGTTGGCGATGGAGCCATCTTCTTCGGCGAAGCAGGACGAGGGCAGGCGGAACACGGTGGTCTGGATCTCCACCGGATTCACATCGTTGAACTCGCCGTGGTTCTCCCAGAAGGACGCGGTTTCGGTCTGCAGCGGGTCAATCACGACCAGGAACTTGAGCTTGGCCAGCCCCTCGCGCACCTTGCCCGAGGAGGCGGCCGCGGCGATCACGTTGAAGCCTTGGATGACGTAGCCATTGGCCTTGCCCTTGTGCATCTGCTCGACGAAGGCCATCACGTCGTAGCTGCGGTCCCACTTCGGCAGCCAGTGGTAGCCGAAGTCGTTGCCTGCGGTGGCCTTGTCGCCGTACATGCCCTTGAGGAAGCTCACCATGAACTTGGGCGTGTTGCGCCAGAAGTTCACCTGGTTGGCCACCAGGGTCTTGGGCGTGCGCTCGTCCAGGTAGGCCTTGAGCGACTGCTGGTTCTCGTGCGGCAGCGTCAGGTAGCCGGGCAGCATGGTGGTGAGCACGCCCAGGTCGGTGAAGCCCTGCACGTTGGAGTGGCCGCGCAGTGCATTGATGCCGCCGCCGGGCATGCCGATGTTGCCCAGCAGCAGTTGCACGATGGCGGAGGCGCGGATGATCTGCGAGCCGCCGACGTGGTGGGTCCAGCCCAGCGCGTAAAGAATGCTGGTGGTGCGGTCCGGCACGCAGGTGGCGGCCAGTTTCTCGCAGATGTGCAGGAAGTCTTCCTTGGGTGTGCCGCAGATGCTGCTGACCATCTCCGGCGTGTAGCGCTCGACGTGCTTCTTCAGCAGTTGGAAGACGCTGCGCGGGTGCTGCAGGCTGTCGTCGCGCAGGGCGTAGCCGTCGGCGCCCAGTTCGTAGGCCCAGGAGGAGCGGTCGTAGGCGCGCTTCTCGGCGTTGTAGCCGCTGAACAGGCCGTCGTCGAAGCCGTAGTCCTCGCGCACGATCAGCGGCGCGTTGGTGTAGGCCTTGACGTACTCGTGCTGGATCTTGCCGTTGTTCAGCAGGTAGTTGGCGACGCCGAGCAGGAAGGCCGAGTCGGCGCCGGCGCGGATGGGCGAGTAGAAGTCGGCCACCGCGGCGGTGCGGTTGAAGCGCGGGTCCACCACCATCATGTAGGCCTTGTTCTTGGTCTTGGCCTCGACCGCCCACTTGAAGCCCACCGGGTGGGCCTCGGCAGGGTTGCCGCCCATCACCAGGATGACGTCGGCGTTCTTGATGTCCACCCAGTTGTTGGTCATCGCGCCACGCCCGAAGGACGGCGCCAGGCCAGCCACCGAGGGGCCGTGACACAGGCGGGCCTGGTTCTCCAAGTGCACCATGCCGAGGCCGCGGGCGAACTTGACGTCGAGAATGCCGGTTTCGTTGCTGGCGGCGGAGGAGCCGAGGAAGCCGGTGGTCGTCCAGCGGTTCACCAGTTGGCCCTTCTCGTTCTTCTCGATGAAGTTGGCGTCGCGGTCGTCCTTCATCAGGCGGGCGATGCGGTCAATCGCCTCATCCCAGCTGATGCGCTTCCACTCCTTGCTGCCGGCTTCACGCACTTCGGGGTACTTCAGACGCTGCGGGCTGTTGATGTAGTCGATCAGCCCGGAACCCTTGGGACAGAGCGAACCACGGCTGACCGGATGGTCCGGGTCGCCCTCGATGTGGAAGATCTTCGCCTTGGCGTTCTTGGCACCGTCGCCGAGGCTGTACATCAGCACGCCGCAGCCCACGGAACAGTACGTACAGTTGTTGCGGGTTTCCTTCGCCCGCAACAGCTTGTACTGGCGCACCTCCGCCTGGGCCAGCGCCGGTGCCATGCCGAGCGCGGCAAGGCTGGACGTACCCAGGCCCGCGCTCGATATCTTGAAGAACTGACGTCTTGAAATCTGCATGAAGCCTCCTGGTTTACACACCCGGAAGGCGCACGGCCGCAAGACGTCGACGGCCGTCAGACCGTTTCAGCTGGGCTCAGAGGCGGCACGCGCCATCCGGAATAGGAAGGCTGACAGCAGTATCCGTGCCAGCCCCGGAAAGCCAGTAGAACGGTCGTTTCCGGGGTACTACGGAAGGCATAAGGGACAATTTGTCCATGCGGGGCGCGACAAATTATCCCCATCGTCAGCAGGGCAATGAGCGCAAGCCCCGGCCCCCGGGCGTTTGCGCCAAGGCGGAGCCCGCGCACGCTTCTTGCACTGCCCTCCCCTTTTCGGCAGCGAGAGAACCCCAGCCTCATGAGCCTCAGCCCGCAAACCATCGTCCCCGGCCCGGAACCGCGCAACTTCATCCCGCCGGAGCCGGCCGCCCTGTTCGCCGCCCGCCAGGACCGTCTCACCGAACTCGCCGCCACCTCGCCGATGGCGGACTGGCTGGGCTTCGTCGGCCTGGTCGCCGGCGCGCAAGTGCACACCCTGCCCCGCCTCGACGGCTTCAGCCATGAGCGCAGCGGTCCGCTGGACATCGCGCTGCTGCCGCAGCTGCCTGCCTGGCAAGGCGCACTGGATGGGCTGCTGGAAACGCTGGCGGCAGCAGTGGATGGCCAGGCACTGATCGCGCTGCGCAAGCTCGCGGCCCTGTCCGCGGACGATCGCAGCGCGCTGGCCGGCCGGGTGATCAACGGCAAGCTCGGCGAGGGCGACATGGACCAGGCCCCGCTCGCCACCGCGGCGCTGGAGCTGGTGGCCACCGTGATCGCCAGCCGCAGCTCCGCCGACGGCTTCTCCAGCCTCAGCGCAGCCTGCCCCGCCTGTGGCGGAGCCGCCGTCGCCAGCGTGCTGGAAACCCACAAGCTCAACGGCCTGCGCTATCTCTATTGCGGCAGCTGCAACAGCGGCTGGCACCATGTGCGCGCCCAGTGCAGCCACTGCAACCAGTCCGGCCGCGTGGCCTACCAGGCGCTGGAGGAAGGCGGGCTATGGCAGGCGGAAACCTGCGACGACTGCCATAGCTACCTGAAGCTCTTCAACCGCAGCAAGGCCCTGAGCTTGGACCCGGTGGCGGACGACCTTGCCAGCGTGGCGCTGGACCTCGCGCTGGGCGAGGCCGGCTACCAGCGCTTGGGCGCCAATCCCTACCTGCTGCTGGCCGCGCAGGCGGCCTGAGGCCAGGCGTCCGCCTCGTGTCGGGGCGGGCGTGCGTCGCGCCCAGGGCATTCAAGCCCCATCGCGGCGGAAGAAGCGGTTGGCGAAACCCGGTGCGCTGGGTTCCTCGCTGAACACGGGGTGGCTGCGCAGGTGCACCGCGAAGCAAGTGCCGGAGCCGGGCGTGCTCTCCACCGCGATGTGGCCGCCGTAGCGGGTGACGATGGCGTAGCTGATGGACAGGCCCAGGCCGGTGCCTTCCTGCTTCTTGGTGGTGAAGAAGGGGTCGAAGATGCGGTCCAGCACCTCGGCGGCGATGCCCTGGCCGGTGTCCTCCACTTCGATGCGCACGCCTTCGACACCATCCACCTCGGCATCCTCGGTGCGCAGCTGCAGCGCGCCGCCCTCCGGCATCGCCTGCATGGCATTCACGATCAGGTTGATCAGCACCTGCTGCAGCTCGCCGCGGTTGATCTCCACCTTGCGGCTGGCGTTCAGCATCACCTCCACCCGCACATTGCCGCGGCTGAGGTTGTGGCGGGTGAGCACCAGGCAGTCGTTCACCAGCGCACTCACGTCCACCGCGTCGGTATAGCCGGCGAAATCGCCCGGGCGGGCGAACTGCAGCAGCTTGGCGACGATGCCGTGGATGCGGCCGGCCTGCTCGTCGATCATGCGGATCTCTTCCCGCACCGGCTCGGCACCCTTGCCCAGCACCTCGCGCAGCAGCTCCAGGTTTCCCTGTATCACCGCCACCGGGTTGTTGATCTCGTGGGCCACGCCGGCGGTGAGCTCGCCGATGGCAGTCAGCTTCTCGTTCATCACCAGCTGCTGGTGGGCGCGCCGCAAGGTGGCGTTGGCCATCTCCAGCTCGGCGGTGCGGGCGGCGACCATGATGTCCAGCTCGTCGGCCCAGCGCTGCAGCTCGGTACGGCGGGCATCCAGCATGTCCAGCAGGTTGTCGAAGGTGCGGGCGAGCTGGCCCAGTTCGTCGTCGCGCACCACCGTGCCTACCCGTGCCTTCTCCTCGCCGGCCTCGATGCGCTTCATCACCGCCGCCATGCGCTCTATCGGCTGGAAAATGGAGCGCGCCCAGCGCACCGCCGCCAGGGTACCCAGCGCCGACACCAGCAGGAAGAGCAGGAAGAGGCCGCTCAAGGCCCAGTACAGCGCCCGCTGCAGCGGCTCCTGCAGGAAGCCGACATAGAGCATGCCGATGCGCTCGCCGTTGTCGTCGAACAGCGGCGAATAGCCGGAAATGTAGGGCTCATTGACGACGAAGGCTGAACCCAGCCAGGTTTCGCCCCGGCCCAGCACCTTCTCCTTCACCGCGGCGGACACCCGGGTGCCCAGCGCCCGGCCGCCATCGCGGAACAGGCGCACATTGGTCGCCACCCGGGTGTCGCCGAGGAAGAGCGTGGCGGTGCCCTGGCTGTCCAGCGGCAAGGAGGTGTCCTGGTACACCACCGCGTTGATGCGGTCGACGATGCCCAGGTTGCGGTTCAGCATCACCCCACCTTCCAGCACCGCGCGCAGCTGGCCGGCGGCGTTGAACACCGGCACCGCGATCTGGATCATCAGCCCGCGCTCCTCGCGCTTGCGCCAGTCGGGCGGCGCGTTCGGGGTGGCGATCAGCGTCAGCGCGGCGCGCTCGCGCAGCGCCGGCGAGAGGGCGCCCAGGTGGGCCGGCGAGAATACCGCCAGCGCATGGTGGGCCCGCCCGGCCAGCGCCTCGCGCACCACCGGCCACAGGGTGCGCTGCTGGAACTCCTGCGGCAGCGGCCGCTGCACCGACAGGGGCTGGCCATGTTCGTCCAGCAGCATCAGGTAATCCAGGCCCTGGATGGAGGCGGCGGAAGCCAGCAGTTCCCTGACGTCGCCGGCGTTCCTGCCGTTCACGCCCCGGTCCAGCGCCACCGCCAGCTGGTGGGAGCCAGCGAAGCCGACCAGCCCGCTGGCCACGCCCTCCTGCACCCGCTCGAAGTACTGCCGGGCGGTGAGCAGGTCGGAACTCACCTTGTTCACCAGCAGCTGGTTGTAGCCCTGGGTGCCCCACACCCAGACGATACCGAGCAGGATGGGCACGCCCAGCAGCAGCGGCGCCAGCACCAGTGCGAGCAGGCGTGCCCGCACCGAGCCGAGGCCGGGGAAAAAAAGCCATTTGCGCCTTTCGGCGGCGCCGGCATGGGCGGATGGCGCCACCGCCTTCAGCCCCGGCCACGCACGCCGCGCCGGTACAGGCGGCTCACACCGCCCACTCGGCGCACTTGCGCTCCAGCGTCTTGCGCGAAACCCCCAGCAGCTCCGCCGCGCGGGTCTTGTTGCCGCCGCACTGCTCCAGCACCGCGAGGATGTGGCGCTTCTCCACCTCGTCCAGCAGCAGCGAGGTGGCCGCCGGCGTGGGAGTGCCGGCATCGCTCCGCCCCGCCACGCTGCCGCCCAGGCTGTCCAGCGGGAACTCGCCGAACAGCAGCGAGCGTTCGACGAAGTTGCGCAGCTCGCGCACATTGCCCGGCCAGGGATAAGCCATCAGCCGCGCCGACACCTCAGGCTCCACTGGCAGCGGCGGCACGCCCAGCTGCATGGAGAGCTGGCGCATGAAGGCGGCGCCCAGCTCCGGGATGTCCTCGGCACGTTCGCGCAGCGGCGGCACCGTCAGGGTGATGACTTCCAGGCGGTAGAACAGGTCTTCGCGGAAGCGGCCGGCCTCCACTTCCGCCCGCAGGTTGCGGTTGGTGGCGGCCAGCACCCGCACGTCCACCGGTACTTCCGTTTCGGCGCCCACCGGCCGTACCCGGCGTTCTTCCAGCACCCGCAGTAGGCGGGATTGCAGCGCTAGCGGCAGTTCGCCAATCTCGTCCAGGAACAGGGTGCCGCCGTGGGCGTAATGGAACAGGCCGTTGCGCGCTTCGCGGGCGCCGGTGAAAGCCCCCTTCACATGGCCGAACAGCTCGGACTCGATCAGTTCGGCCGAAATCGCCGCACAGTTCACCGCCACGAAGGGCTTCTCCGCCCGCGGCGACCACTGGTGCAGCGCCCGCGCCACCACCTCCTTGCCGACGCCGGATTCCCCCTGGATCAGAACGGTCGAAGGCGTGGGGGCGATACGGTGCAGGATCTGCCGCAGCCGGGCGATGGCGGGCGATGCGCCCACCATGCCGTCGTCGCCACGCGCACTCTCGGCCACCTGACGGCGCAGCAGGAAGTTCTCCCGCGACAACCGGGTGCGCTCGGTGCAGCGCTTGATGGCGTTGGCGATCTGGTCGACGCGGAAGGGTTTGAGGATGAAATCGGACGCGCCGGCGCGCAGCGCGTCGATGGCGGTTTCCATGTCGGCGAAGGCGGTGATCAGGATCACGTCGCCGGCGAAGCCTTCCGCCTTCAGGTCCTGCAGCCACTCGATGCCGGCCTTGCCGGGCAGCGCGATGTCGAGGATGACGAGGTCGAAATGGGTGTGCTCGAACTTCTTCGCCCCCTCCTCCGCCGAGCCGGCCAGCTCCACCGCGTAGCCGCGCATTGCCAGCGCGCGGGCGAGGAAGCTGCGCATGCCCTGCTCGTCATCGACGACCAGGATGCTGCCTTCGTGCCCGGTAGGGCTGGCCACTTCATTGACCTCGCTCTCGCTCATCGCCGGCCTCCGGCGAAGGAGGAACGCTGGACGGGGCCGGGTAAGGCGGACCAGGCCGTCAGACACCTAAGGGACAGGGAAACTGGAAAACCGGGAAACCGCATGCTCACCGGCGCGCCGGGCGCCGCCTCTGGACTGGGAACCCTTCGCCCCAGCACGACGAAGGCCAGGGACACGGCCGTGTGCGCTCAGGGAGGGAGGGGGAGGAAGCGGCGGAGTCTACCAGTTCGCCCGCGCCCCTGGGCAGGACGCCGGCGGTGGCAAAGCCGGGGAACACGGCCGGTGGAGGGTGCGGCCTCTTCCTGCTGCTGCGTGGCGAAACCGGTGCTCCCCTCCGGCCAGCGCGGCATCCAATATGGGGACAATTCAAGTAATCGCGGACGATCCAATTAACCTTTATCCAATAAAGGAAATAGGGTTTTATGAACTTGAAGACGAGGGGTTATTGTCGGCAATTTCCTTAATCTATCTTTAAGAATTGCGATGGTGCAGCATTTTTTGTTTTAATCCACTCATTAATTAAATTAATATCAGTAAATGCCATATTGCTTCGCTATCTCCTCCCATCTCCCTAAAAGCATCTTGCTCTCCTTCAAGAAAAAATATTTTTACCCTTGTTTTTCAATTTGTTGAAAACTCTGAAGAACGGCTTTTTATTCCCGTCCGAGCAGAAAGGCCTTTAGGAGGAAGGGGATTTTTCTATCCATTTTCCAATACCCATATTCATTGCGCACCGCCGCATTAACCCATTACTTACGGGCTCCCTCGTATTGTAGTATCCGCGCTTTCCTCCCCCCGACCTGCTGGCGTGGTCCGTCTCCTCCTCCCTTCCGGACGTTGCGATGACAATTCCGCAACGTGGCCGCAATACCGGAATTGCAGCGAATTTCTCTCGGGCAATTCACGTCCGGGATATCTGCAAGACAGCCCTTTTTCCGCCCCGGGCCTGCCTCCGGCCCGCTGCCGCCAGCACGTTCTGCACCGCCGCAGCTTCAGCACCGGCCCCACCGGCTCCCGCCCGTTCCCTGGCTGGCTTCACCTCCCGATTCCGCGCGTGCCGTCCCCGTACGCAGTTTCGCCGCCACGCGCCGGCCCGTTCGCAGCGGGCCATACCACGCATTCCTTTCATCCATGAGGCAAAAAATGAGAACGAGGAAGTACCCCAACATTCTCCGATGGCTCTCGCCAGCCCTCGCTGCAGCCGCCTTGAGCGGCTGCAGCGGAGGGATTCTGGACCCCAAGGGCCAGGTCGCGGCAGACGAGAAGTCGTTGATCATCACCGCCACGCTGCTGATGCTGATCGTGGTGGTGCCGGTCATCGTGATGACCCTGGTGTTTGCCTGGAAGTACCGCGCCACCAACACCGAAGCGGTCTACGAGCCGAAGTGGTCGCATTCGACCAAGATCGAGCTGGTGGTATGGATCGTGCCTATCCTCATCGTCTCCATCCTGGGGGTGATCACCTGGAAGAGCACCCATGCACTCGACCCCTACCGCCCGATCGAGTCGGACAAGAAGCCGATCAACGTCGAGGTGGTGTCGCTGAACTGGAAGTGGCTGTTCATCTACCCGGACCTGGGCATCGCCACGGTGAACGAGCTGTCCTTCCCGAAGGACGTGCCGGTGGCCTTCAAGATCACCTCCGACGCGGCGATGAACTCCTTCTTCATTCCGCAGCTGGGGGGCCAGATCTACTCCATGGCCGGCATGCAGACCAAGCTGCACCTGATCGCCAGCGAAGCCGGCACCTATAACGGTTTCTCCGCCAACTACAGCGGCGGCGGTTTCTCCGGCATGAAGTTCGAAGCCATCGCCCAGCCCAGCGAAGAGGCCTTCCAGGCCTGGGTGGAGAAGGTGCGCACCTCCGGCAGCACGCTGGACGCCCTCGCCTACGACGACCTGGCCAAGCCCAGCGAGAAGCATGCGGTGACCTATTACGCCTCGGTCGCGCCGAACCTCTTCGGCGCCATCATCGGCAAGTACATGAATACCCACGACGTCGGCACCGTCGGCGAAATCCTGGGTTTCAACACCTGGCCCGGCGCGCAGATCTGCCTGGCGCCCGCCAACACGGAGCTTTGATCAGATGTTCGGCAAACTGACACTGGAGGCGGTGCCCTATCACGAGCCCATCGTGATGGTGACACTGGCCATGGTCGCGCTCGGCGGCCTCGCCCTGATCGCGGCGATCACCTACTTCCGCAAGTGGAACTACCTGTGGACCGAGTGGCTCACCTCGGTGGACCACAAGCGCATCGGCGTGATGTACATCGTCGTCGCCCTCGTCATGCTGATCCGCGGCTTCGCCGACGCCATGATGATGCGCTCCCAGTTGGCGCTGGCCACCAATGGCGCGCTCGGCTACCTGCCACCGGACCACTACGACCAGATCTTCACCGCCCACGGCGTGATCATGATCATCTTCATGGCCATGCCCTTCATGTTCGGCCTGATGAACATCATCGTGCCGCTGCAGATCGGCGCGCGCGATGTGGCCTTCCCCTTCCTCAACTCGCTGTCCTTCTGGCTGCTGGTTGCGGCGGTGGTGCTGATGAACCTGTCGCTGGGCGTCGGCGAGTTCGCCCGTACCGGCTGGGTGGCCTACCCACCGCTGTCGGGGCTGGAGTACAGCCCGGGGGTCGGAGTGGATTACTACATCTGGGCGCTGCAGATATCCGGCATAGGCACGACGCTGACGGCGGTGAACTTCCTCGTCACCGTGCTGAAGATGCGCGCGCCGACGATGAAGCTGATGGAAATGCCCATCTTCACCTGGACCTGCACCTGGGCCAACGTGCTGGTGGTCACCTCCTTCCCCATTCTGACCGCGGCGCTGGGCCTGCTGACGCTGGACCGTTACCTCGACTTCCATTTCTTCACGAGTGACGGCGGCGGCAACGCGATGATGTACATCAACCTGTTCTGGGCCTGGGGCCACCCCGAGGTGTACATCCTGATCCTGCCGGCCTTCGGCATCTTCTCGGAGGTCATCTCCACCTTCACCGGCAAGCGCCTGTTCGGCTACAAGTCGATGATCTACGCCAGCGGCGTGATCGCCTTCCTGGGCTTCATCGTCTGGCTGCACCACTTCTTCACCATGGGCTCGGGCGCCAACGTGAACGCCTTCTTCGGCATCGCGACCATGGTCATCTCGGTACCCACCGGGGTGAAGCTGTTCAACTGGCTGTTCACCATCTACCGCGGCCGCCTGCACTTCACCTCGCCGGTGCTGTGGACGCTGGGCTTCATGGTCACCTTCACCATCGGCGGCATGACCGGCGTACTGATGGCGGTGCCGGGCGCGGACTTCGTGCTGCACAACAGCCTGTTCCTCATCGCCCACTTCCACAACACCATCATCGGTGGCGCGGTGTTCGGCTACCTGGCCGGCTTCACCTTCTGGTTCCCCAAGGTGTTCGGCTTCAAGCTCAACGAAAAGTGGGGCAAGGCCTCGTTCTGGTTCTGGCAGATCGGCTTCTACTTCGCCTTCGTGCCGCTGTACATCCTCGGCTTCCTGGGCATGACGCGCCGCCTGAACCACACCGACAACCCGGACTGGACGCCCTGGCTGTACGTGGCCTGCATCGGCGCGGTGCTGATCCTGTTCGGCATCCTGTGCCAGTTCATCCAGGTGTTCGTGAGCGTGCGCGACCGCAAGAAGCTGGTGGACGAGAGCGGCGACCCGTGGAACGCCCACACCCTGGAATGGGCCACCTCCTCGCCGCCGCCGTTCTACAACTTCGCCACCACGCCGGTCGTGCATGACATCGACGCCTTCACCGACATGAAGGAAAAGGGCATCGCCTACGACCGCCCGGCCAAGTACGCGCCCATCCACATGCCGCGCAACACTTCGGCCGGCCTCATCATCGGCGCCTTCGCCACGGTCGGTGGCTTCGCCGCCATCTGGCACATCTGGTGGCTCGCCATCGTCAGCCTGGTGGGCATCATCGCCGCCTTCCTGGTGCGCGCCTACGACAACGATGTGGACTACTACGTCCAGCCCGCCGAGATCGAGCGCCTCGAAAGCGCCCATCTCGCCAAACTCGCCAAGGCCTGATTCCCCATGACGTCCCACGTTATCCAATCCCACGTCGCCCATGCCGCCGCGCATGGGCACGACCACGAGCACGAACACCACGACAGCGGCGGCAGCACCGTCTTCGGTTTCTGGCTGTACCTGATGACGGACTGCATCCTGTTCGCCTCGGTGTTCGCCACCTACGCGGTGCTGTTCATGAACACCGCCGGCGGCGTCTCCGGCAGGGACATCTTCGAGCTCGACTTCGTGCTCGTGGAAACCTTCGCCCTGCTGCTGTCCAGCATCACCTATGGCTTCGCCATGATCGCCGCCCACAAGGGCAACAAGGGCGGCGCCACCCGCTGGCTGCTGGCCACCTTCCTGCTCGGGGCGGTGTTCATCAGCATGGAAGTCTACGAGTTCCACCACCTCGTCGCCGCCGGCCACGGCCCCAGCAGCAGCGCTTTCCTGTCGGCCTTCTTCGCCCTGGTGGGCATGCACGGCCTGCACGTGGCCGCCGGCATGCTGTGGATGATCGTGATGATCGTCGAGGTGAATCGCCGCGGCCTGGCACCGCGCACGATGACGCGCCTGACCTGCCTCAGCCTGTTCTGGCACTTCCTCGACATCGTGTGGATCTGCGTGTTCACCGTCGTCTACCTGATGGGAGCCCTGTAATGAGACAACATCCCCAAGCCGGCCACGGCGCCCACGCGGCCCATGCGGACGAGGGCAAGCACGGCAGCGTGCAGAGCTACCTCGTCGGCTTCATCCTGGCGGTGATCCTCACGGTGATCCCGTTCTGGATGGTCATGGACAGCAATGTGTCGCGCAAAGCCACGCTGATTGCGATCTCGCTGTTCGCCATCGTCCAGATCGTGGTGCACCTGAAGTACTTCCTGCACCTGGACTTTTCCACCGAGGGCAAGCCCAACACCTTCTCCTTCCTGTTCACCGCGCTGGTGATCGTGATGCTGGTGGGCCTGTCGGTGTGGATCATCTTCAGCGCCAACGCGCTGATGATGTGAGCGGAGCGGTAAGGTGACTCTCTCCCCTTACCTGTCGCGGTATCTGTCGGTCACCAAGCCCGGCATCATCTTCGGCAACCTGATCTCGGTCATCGGCGGCTTTCTGCTCGCCAGCCAGGGCAACATCGACCCGGTGTTGTTCCTGGCGACCGTGACCGGCCTGTCGCTGGTGGTGGCCTCCGGCTGCGCGCTCAACAACTGCATCGACCGTGACATCGACGGCAAGATGCAGCGCACGCGCAACCGGGTGACGGTGACCGGCGCGATCTCGCCACGGGCCGCCGCCGCCCACGGCGTGGTGCTCGGGCTGGCCGGCTTCGGCCTGCTGGCCTGGTACACCAACGCCGTGGCCGTGACCTTCGCCGCCGCTGGCTTCGTCATCTACGTCGGCGTGTACAGCCTGTACATGAAGCGCAACTCGGTCTATGGCACGCTGGTCGGCAGCCTGTCCGGCGCGGTGCCGCCGGTGGTGGGCTACTGTGCCGTCAGCAACGAGTTCGACGCCGGCGCCGCCATCCTGCTGACCATGTTCAGCCTGTGGCAGATGCCCCACTCCTACGCCATCGCGATCTTCCGCTACGCCGACTACAAGGCGGCGAACATCCCGGTGCTGCCGGTGGCCAAGGGCATCTCCGCGGCCAAGCGCCAGATCGTGCTGTACATCGTCGCCTTCGCGGTCGCCACCGCGATGCTGGGCCTGCAAGGCTACGCCGGCTACGACTACCTGGCGGTGGCCGGTGCCACCACCCTGTGGTGGCTGGGCATGGCGCTGTCCGGCTACAAGCGCGCCACCGACGACCGCGTGTGGGCCCACAAGGTGTTCCTGTTCTCCATCGTCACCATCACCGCGCTGAGCGTGATGATGGCGGTGGATTTCCAGGTGCCGCCGAGCGCGTTCGCAGGCTGAGGCTTCCTTTCGGGAAGATCGAACGGCCGGCCTTAGGGTCGGCCGTTTTCTTTGGGCCGTGCTTGCGCCATGCCACGGACGGGGCGACGGCTGACGCCGCCTGCAGGCTGATGCAGATGTGGCATGAGAGGCCATGCCGGCTTGCCGGGGCTACGTGAGTAGCCCTGCGCGGGAACCCACAGGCGCCCACCTTCAACTGGCACGGCCACTACCCCGGCCGGCCGTTGTGGCTCGGTGGCTTCTCCGTCGGCTTCTTCTCCGGCGACACCGCCGGCGGATCGCTGGCGGGAAAGCTCTCCTCGCCGGATTCGTCTATCAGGTCTTCCACATGCGAATCCTGCGGCTTGCGCTTGGCCGGATCGGTCACCGGCAGTTTTTCGTTCATCGGCTTGTTCATGCTCCTCTCCTTTTCCAGGGCAGCGGCGGTGGGGGCGGTGCGCTCCACATCGTCGCCGCGTCCTTCCATGCGGTGCAGCAGCGAGAGCACGCACCAGGTGAGCACGGTGGCCGCCAGTGCGGTGCCAAAACGGCCCAGGCCGGCGGTGATGCCTATGGCCGAGGTCATCCAGATGCCGGCGGCGGTGGTGAGGCCGCGGATGTCATGCAGGTGGTGGCGCTTGAGGATGGCGCCGGCGCCAAGGAAGCCGATGCCGGTCACCAGGCCTTGGATGACGCGGGAAACGCCGTCCTGCCCCATCTCCACCTCTTCGGCAACGATCACCGCCAGGCCGGAACCGGCTGCCACCAGGATGTGGGTGCGCAGGCCGGCGGACTTGCCCATGCGCTCCCGCTCGTAGCCGATGACCGCGCCGCATACGATGGCGAAGGCCAGCCGCAACAGGGAGCGCAGCACCTCGTGCCCATCTCCGAAACCGGCGAGCAGTTCCGCGATCAGGAAATCCATTGCCCCTCCGCCCGCTTCGCCGCCGCGCTTCAGGATTGCGGCGCGTCGCCCAGGCTCACGCCGGCCGTTTCCGCCTCCCGCGCGCGCCGCGCCAATGCCCGCAGGCACAGCGCCACCGTGCCAGCGAAGACTTCGTCGAAGACCGGGAAGGCGCCGCTGGCGGCCACCACGATGCCGTCGATGCAGACGCTGCCGGCCAGTACCGTGTCGCCGGTACGCAGCAGATGGGGCAGGCATTCCTGCACCCGCCGGCCGTCGCTCCCGGTGCGCCAGCTCAGTTTCGCCTTGGCGCGGGCAAAGGCGGCGTAGTCGGCATCCCAGCGGCTGCGGTCACCGAAGGCCTGTTCGTAGAGCACCGCATCCTCGAAGCTGCACTCCCCCGGCAAACGGCCTGGGTCCATCACCACGATGTAGAGGAAGCCGCTGCCCACGACCTCGCGGTCGGCGAGCGCGCGCTCCATCATCGGCGCGGCCAGGGAAACCGCCTGCCGGGCCAGGTCTGCGCCGAGGTAGTGGCTACCGCCCTGGCCTCCATCCGCTGCTTGCATGGCCGTCCTCCTGTCACGCTCCGGCGGCCCGGCCTGCAAGGCCATACCCTTCGTCCGGAGCCGTCATAGGGAGGGGCCGCGCCTTGCGGCACGGCCCCAGGGGGCGCCCCGGCACGCTGGCGCGCACCGGGGGCCGGTGGCGCTTACATGCGGTCCGGCTGCCAGTAGGCACGCTGGCCGTAGTAGGCATGGACCTCGTTGGCCCAGGTGGTATCGGCCATGCTCGGCCAATGGTCCTTGTCGAAGCCGGGCGCGTTCTTCAGCCGCTCGGCGTCCACATCCAGCACGAAGCACTTGCGGTTCACGTCCAGCGTCAGCGCAGACCACGGGATCGCGAACAGCTTGTCGCCCAGGCCAAGGAAGCCGCCGGAGGACAGCACCGCGTAGGCCACCCGGCCGCTGGGCACGTCGATCATGATTTCCTTGATCTTGCCCAGATCCTCGCCCAGACGATTGACCACGTCGTCGCCTTCCAGCGTGCTGGCGGCCATCACTTCCGGGCCGGGGCCGTTGGGGATGTCGGTTTCAGCGCCCACGATGGCGGGGTTGCCGCCGCTGCGGGTCGTGCTTCCAGTCTGAGGGGGGTATGCACTAGCCATTTTCCGTTTCCTCCATTAGTCAATCGGGTGATGGCCATCCACCGGCGGTGCCGGCGGCGGACTCATCCCTTGCGCTGCCCGCGGGCCACGTCGGCGGCCAGCCGCCGGGCGGCCCCCGCCGGGCCCGCGCCCTGCCCGCCGGCCATCCTCTGGCCGGCGCGGGGTGCGACAGGAATGCGATTGATCACATCCCTCACGCCCCAGCAGTCATGGGCGGCGTCCTCGATCGCATGCTTCATGCCGCGCTCGGGCACCGTCCCTTCCAGGGTGACGCGAGCGTCATTCACCCCCGCGCTCACGTCGCTGACGTCCAGTTCTTCCATCCGCGTCAGGGGCTCGCGGATGAGCTCGCGCATGCGCCCGTGCAGGCGGCTGCAGTTGCGCGGCCCACGGGGCCAGCGGACGGCTCCCCTCGGCTGAGGCCGCAAAGTCAGCCGGCCGAGCGCCATACGGGAGCGTGCTATCCAGGCGGGGGCAGCGCTCGTCGCCATCCGGACCGTCGAAGGCAATGTCGCGATTGGTGAAGCCGCCATAGCCCTCATCCTCCGATCCGCCGCCGGCGAAGCGCCACTCGCCGTGACCGGGTGCGGCCAGTTCCGCCCGGCCTGCACCGGGGACGGCGAGCGCGGCCTGGCCGTCCCCGAAGCGCAACTTGGCATCCAGGCGGCCGACCAGCCCGCTGCCGGTCCATTGCCCCGGCGGTATCGGCTCCTCCGCGGCCGCAGCGCCGCCGGGCTGCGGGAGGGACTGCGGATATCGTGTTCCCATCGTCACCACTCCTGTTTCCTTGGATTGCGTCGCCATTCTTGGCCGCCCTCTAGCGCCCCCTTCCGGGCCGCCGCCCAAGGTGCAGCTCCGGCGCTGGTTTTCCCTCGGCTTTCCTCTGCCTTCTTCCCTTTTGCCTGCCCTATGGAGGGCAATCGCCGTGCCTTGCGCTCTCCCCGCCGGATCCGCGGCGAAAGCACGCCTGCCAGCGCCCGTCTTCACGCAAGAATTACAGCGGCGTGTAGTTCTTCGCCTGCTCCCAGCGCCGCGCCACGTTGGCGGCGGCCTGCGCGCCTATCAGGAAAACAGCGGCGGAGAAGAACAGCCACATCATCAGCACCGCCAGGGAGCCGGCGGCACCAAAGGCATTGGCGGTTCCCACATAGGCGAGGTAGCGGGCGAAGAGTTGCTTGCCGACGGTGAACAGCAGGGCGGTGACCACTCCGCCGATCACCGCCGCCCGCCAGCGCACCGGCAGGTCCGGCAGCACCTTGTGCAGCATCGAGAAGGCGAGGCAGAGGAAGCCGAAGGAGATCGCCATCTCCAGCGCGTGCAGCAGCGTCACCAGCCCCAACCCGCCGAACACCACCCGGCTGCCATAGGCCAGCGCCGCGTCCGCGATCAGGAAGACGACCACCAGGAAGCCGATGCCGACGACCAGGCCGAAGGAGATCAGCCGCACCTTGAGCAGGCTGGTGATCACATGCGGGTTGTCGGGCACCCGCCAGATGAGGTTGAGCGAGCGGTTCAGCTCGGCGAAGGTGGCGGTGGCGCCCACGGCGGTGCCCGCCAGCGAGAGCCAACCGGCCCAGCCGCCGCCGCCGGACTTCCAGGCGCTGGCGACCATTGCCTGCACCGCCACCGCGCCATCGCCGCCGACCACGGTCTCTATGCCGGAGAACAGACGTCCCTGCACCGCCTCGACACCGAAGAACAGACTGGCAACGGCGATGGCCACGACCAGCACCGGCGCCAGGGAGAAGGCGGTGTAGAAGGCGACAGAGGCCGCCATCGACAGGCCGCCGACGGACATCCAGTCGCCGACCACGCCGGCAACGAAGCGCGCCCCGCCCGAGGCGCGGGCCAGCGGCGAACGGGACGCCGCCTTGTTGCCGGCCTCATCCGGGGGCGGCGGGCAGTCTTCCTCTTCGACCTGGGCGCCGGCAGCATGGGCGCCGGGATCGCGACGCTTCACCGGCGGCCGGGCGGTCGCGGCGGGGTGGGAGGAACGGGTCTGTGCGCCGGGATAGGAAGGAGCCATGCCGGCTCGCTTGCAAACCGGGTGCCCGCCGAAGGCGCGAGCCACCGAGCAGACCGGGGCACGGGCAAGGCAAGCCGCCTGAGCGCATGGCAGGTGGAAGAATTCAACAGGTTCGATGGCGCGTCGCGGGGGCTGCGGAGCCGGGCGGGGCCGTATGCCGGAGTGGGCGGGCCGCCCCTCCATGTATCACACGTTATTGCCCGGGCGGCAGCGCCGGCGGGCGCTCAGGCTTCGCGCGCGAGCGCCTGGGTGGTGGAAACCAGCGCCGAGGTGCCGGCGGCTTCCCGCCGGCCGAGCACGTCCAGCACGGTGTCTATCAGCCTGTCTTCCTCCACCGGTTTGCCCAGGCGGGACTGGAAGCCGGCCTCGGCAAAGCAATCCTCGCCGAGATGAGTGAAAGCGGTGCAGGCGATCGCCGGTACCTGGGGCAGGTGGTCCATCTTGCGGATCTCGCGCAGCACCTCGAAGCCGCTGGCGCCCGGCATGGCGATGTCCAGCACCAGCACCGCCGGCATCGGCAGCAGGGTGGTCGTCCCCCATATCTCCAGCAGCGCCTCGCCGGACTCGAAGGTGCGCACCTGGGCGCCGGCATTGCTCAGCATCAGGCGCATGACTTCGCGGGCGTCGTCCTCGTCATCCACCACATAGGCCACCACCCCATCCAGCACCCGGGCCTCCGGCCCCGGTCCTTCCGGGTTGGCGCCCTTCACCGAGGCGCCGCTGCGCGCCCGCGGCAGCACCACGGTGAACACCGCGCCCTGCTTCGCCCCGGCGCTGGCCGCACGCACACTGCCGCCATGCAATTCCACCAGGTTGCGCACCAGCGCGAGGCCGATGCCAAGGCCAAGGTAGCGTCGCGTCATCGAGGTGTCCGCCTGGCTGAAGCGGTCGAACACATGGGGCAGGAAATCCGGCTCTATGCCGATGCCATTGTCCGCCACCGACAGTTCGACATGCTCCTCCTGCTGCTTGAGGCTGACTTCGATCAGCCCCGCCTCCGGGGTGAACTTGATGGCATTGGAGAGCAGGTTGCTGACGATCTGCTGCAGGCGGTCGAAGTCGCCCTCCACCGGCACCACCGCGTAGTCGCAATCGAAGCGCAGCTCTATCTGCTTGGCCGCCGCCGGCTCGCGCGACAGGTCCAGCGCCACGCCTACCACGTCCACCAGGTTCACCCGGTAGAGGTTGAGGTCCAGCTTGCCGCTGATGATGCGGGAGGTGTCCAGCAGATCGTCGATCAGCCGGGTCTGGTGGTCGATGTTGCGCTTGATCGCATCCGCCGCCCGCCCCACCAGGCCGGTATCCAGCGTCTTCGCGCTGGAGAGGATCTGGCTCCAGCCCTTGAGCGCGTTCAGCGGCGACCGCAGTTCATGGGAGACGATGGCCAGGAATTCGTCCTTCGCCCGGTTGGCGCGCTCGGCGTCGCCACGCAGTTTGTGCTCGGCCACCAGCAACTGCTCCAGTTCCAGTTGGGCGCGCTTGCGGTCGGTGATGTCCTTGGCCACGCCGACCAGGCCGAACACCACGCCATCTTCGTCGCGCAGCGGCGATTTGGTGACGAGGAAGGTCCGGCTGATGCCCCCTATGGTGCGATGCTCCTCCACCACCGCCGGCCGCCCGGTTTCTATCACCCGGCGGTCGTTGGCGGCGGAGACGGCGGTCTCGCCATCGTCGCCGAAGATGTCGGCCTCGCTGCGGCCTATGACCTGCGCCTGGCTCAGCCCCATCACCTGCAGCGCCGCCGGATTCACCATCATGATGCGGCCGTCGCGGCCCTTGGCCACGATCAGTTCCGGCGTGCTGGCGGCAATGGTACGCAGCAGGGTGGTGCTCTCGCGCAGCACGGTCATGGTGCGGTCCAGCGCGCGGGTGCGCTCGGCCACCCGGCGGTCCAGCGCGGCGTAGGCCTCGCGTTCGGCGTGGGCGCGGGCGCGATTGGTGCTGACGTCCCGCAGCACCATCACTCCGCCCATCAAGCGGTCGCGGTGGTCGCGTATCGGGGTGGAGGTCACCTCAACCGCCTGCAGGCTGCCATCGCGCCGGCGCACCGCCGGTTCGCCATCCAGCGACAGCGACACGCCGCGCGAGAAGGCGGTACGCAGCGGCCCGCCCAGGGGCTCGCCGGTGGCCTCGTCGACCAGCGTCAGCAGCTCGCCCACGTCGCGTCCAACCGCGGCGGCCGCCTTCGCTTCGAGCAGCGCCTCCGCCGCCGGATTGAGGAAGCTCACCCGGCACTCGTCATTTACCGTCAACACCGCGTCGCCGATGTTCGCCAGCGTGGCATCCAGCCATTGGCGCTGGGTGGCTTCGCGGCGCTCGGCGAGGGAGCGCGACTGGTTCATCTCGTCCAGCCGGCTGGAGGTCCACAGGATGAGGGTGAGGCAGGCGACGATCACCGCCACCGTCAGCGCGCCCTCGCTCTCCACGTTCTCGAACCAGCCTACGCGCTGCCCCAGGGCCTGCAGCCAGCCGGCCAGCAGCGGCAGGCAGACTGCCAGCGGCACCAGGCGGCGGACGATGACGGCGCCGGGCGAGTCGTGCTCCAGCAATTGCATCAGGCGGGAGGATGGCCGCGTCACCATCAGGCCGAAGCTGCCCGCCGCCAGCCCGAGCGCCACCGGCAAGGCCATGCCCAGCGAGGGCACGGCCAGGTCCAGCCGCACCAGGCGGAAGGTGAGACCCACCAGCGCCACCAGCGCCACGCCTGCCACCGCCACCGCGAAGAACTGCGACCACTCCCAGGCCCGCTGTCCCTTCAAGGTCGCCAGCACCATGCCGGCGGCGAGCAGCCCATAGCAGCAGGCCGTGCCCGCCGAGGTGGGCCGGGATTCAAGTTCGCTGAGCAGCGCCAGCGCGCCTGTGCCGGGCTCCGGCAGCCAGCCCATCTCCAGGCCGACGCCCAGGGCGGCGAGCAGCAGCGCCAGCGTGCCGACGCCGCGTACCGGCCAGCGCAACTCCCCTGCCCTTTCGCTGCCCAGCATCCGCAACCCGAGGGCGAACAGCATCAGCATGAAGACGCCGCTGGGCATCATCGGCCGGGAGTCCGCTCCCAGCGTGGTCAGTTCGGGAATGTCGGCCACCCAGCCGACCAGCCCCAGAAGCGCCAAGAGCGCGATGAGGGCACTCGCCCCCACCGCGCCGCAGCGCAGTCTTGCAGCCCAGAGCCCGGTGTCGCCCATTACCAGACGGCGGAATATGTCGGGTATGCGCATCGTCCCTCTGTCGGGCCCTTGCGGACCGGGGAGATGCAGTCAAACCCTGGCAGGCTGCATTCAAAGTTCTTTTTCAACATCTGACTCATTCACTTCCGTTCATGCTCTCACTACCGCCGCCGGGCAGGCCCGCGGCCGGCCCGCCTTAGGCACCGCCCCCCTGCTTCATCCCACCCGGCCGCGCCGGGCAGGAGGGCCCGGAGGGGGCGCTCCGGTCTGCGCCACGCGGCTGCGGCGCTTCAGCAGCAAGGCGCTCGCCGCCGTCAGCGGATCACCGTAGCGCATGCGCAACAGCGTCATCGCCAGACCAGCAACCATCCCCAGCACCCCGCCCCCAGCGGCCGCGGCGCCACCGGCCGCCGCCACTTGCTGCGGCCCCTGCCCGCGTGCGCCCTTGCGCCCGCGCAGCACGCCGCCGACGACGAAGCCGGCAGCCACCGCCGCCAGCAGGCCCTTGCCGGACACAGCGGCGTCCCGCTTGCCCCGCAGCCAGACCGCCGCCGCCTGTTCCAACTGGCGGCGGCTCTCCTGCACCTGGATCTCCGCCTCGCGTACGTCCCCGCCATCGATCACAGCGTTTCTCCTTCCGCCGGCTCGCCCCGCAGCTGTCGCAGCGTGGCGGCGAAGGGCAGTTCATCCAGCCGGCGGCGCAACCAGGCAGCCGCGGCCAGCGCGGCCACCACATTCAGGCCGGCCGCCACCATCAGCACCATGGGCCAGGACACGCCGGCACCCAGCAGCCAGCCGCTGGCGGCCACCACCAGGGCCAGCCAGGCGGTCACCAGCAGCACCGAGGTGACCACCACCACGCAGACGATCTCTATCGCCCGGCGTGCGGAATAGCGGGCATCCAGCACCGCGAGCAGCAGCAAATCCCCCGCCAGCCGGCGCGCCCGGCCGAACAGGGTGACAATGCTCTCGCCGGCGCTGGCCCTGCCTCCTGCCGCCCCGGCGCTGGCCGCTCTCCGGCCTGCCATTCCTTCGCCAGGTCCTCTTTCGCCCTGCATCCCCGGACCGCTCAACGCGACAGCAGGCGGCTGAGCAGCAGGCCGACGCCCACCGCCGCGGCCACCGCGGCGAGAGGATGATCGCGCACGCAGCCGCGCGCGTTCTGCATCCATACCTCCTGCTTGTCCATCAACTGGTGGCCAAGTTCTTCTCCCCGCGCACCGACGTCACGCATGGCGGAAGCCGCGGCCTCGGTGACGCGGCCCACTGCTTCCTGCGCGCTGCCGGAAAGACGTTCGAGGCGGGCAGCGCCCTGTTCGCTTGTTCCGGCGATGGTGGAACCCGTAGTGGTCGTCATGTTTCATCCTCCGTCCGTGGTTCGCCCGGCAAGGCTGCGCCGCGGCCGGCAGGGCAGAAAAGGAAGCCGGCGGCGCGTCGGTGGACGCAATCGGCGTTCCCGAGCGCTACAGCCTGGCGCCAAGGCAGAGCGGCCCTCCCCCGCCCGCATTTCCCGCCTCTCCCGGCCTTGCTTGCTCAGCCCTTCCCCCTCTTGCGCGCCCGCTCGCCCGTTCTGGAGTGCCCGGCGACGTCCACGCCGTCCTCCGGTACATCCGCGCCCGGGCTGCCCTCCGGTGCCGCGCCCGGGCCAGGTACATCGGAGGGCACGCCGCGGCGGTCGGTATCCACCAGGCCGTGCTCGATGTCGCTGGCGGCCTGCTCTATCACCTGGCGCGGCCGCTTCTCGCCCGGCCTGGGCGGCGCAGCCGGCGCTTCGTCGCGCTCGAAGGGCAGCGGCAATTCGTCCTCGCGGGGCTGGCGGGCGACATTGCTGTCCTCCGCGTCGGGCACGGGAAAACGCCCGTGCGTTTTCAGCGGATCCTTCTTCGGATCCTTGCCCGGGTCCTTCTTCGGCCGCGCTTTGTCCTCGTCCTGCGGTTTCATCGGCTTGCCTCCTTCTGGATAGGGACGCCATGCCTGCAGCATCCGCCGTTCCCGGCGGTGCCGGAAGTAAGAGCTACCGCGACGCTGTAGCTCTTACATGCCCGCCGGCTATGCCGACGGCAGCCCCGCCCGCACAGGCTGGCTTCCACACCGCCGGCCCGGCCTACGCTGGGCGGGGGTACGGGCCGATGGCTGCCTCGCCGCCACCCGCCCTAACGCCTGGCGCGACGCGACTCTTCCGGCGCGTCGTCCTCGTCGTCATAGTCCTCCAGGCCATCGGCCCCGTCCTCGCTCCCGCCCTTGCCGGCGTTGTAGGCGGCGAGGCGGTTGTAGAGGGTCTTGAGGCTGATGCCCAGCATCTCCGCCGCCTTGCGCTTGACGTTGCCGCATTCCAGCAGCGTGGCTTCCATGACGCGCCGGTTCACCTCTTCCAGCGGGGTGCCGATGCGGATGGTGAGCACCGGGCTGTGGGCCGGCTGCAGGAAGGCTTCAGGCGCAAGCTCGGCTTCGATGACTTCGTCGGCGAGGATGAAGGCGCGATGCACATAGTTCTTCAGCTCGCGCACGTTGCCTGGCCAGGAATGGGCATAGAGCGCAGCGACGGCCTCCGGCGAGAAGCGCTTGTTGGCCTGCTCCTGCTCGTTCAGCTCGGCGAGGAAGTGCTCCGCGAGCAGTTCGATGTCGGTGCCGCGCTCGCGCAGCGGCGGCAGGTGGATGGGAAAGACGTTGAGGCGGTGGTACAGATCCTCGCGCATGCGGCCTTCGGCCACCGCCTTCTCCGGCGAGCGGTTGGTGGCAGCGATCAGGCGCACGTCGGTGGCGATGGCTTCGTTGGTGCCCACCCGCATGAAGCTCTTGGTTTCCAGCACCCGCAGCAGCTTCACTTGCAGGTCGGGGCGCATCTCGGTGACTTCGTCCAGGAACAGGGTGCCGCGGTTGGCACGTTCGAAGAAGCCCTGGTGCTGGCGGTCGGCCCCGGTGAAGCTGCCCTTCTCGTGGCCGAAGAGTTCGCTCTCCACCAGTTGCGGCGACACCGCGCCGCAGTTGAGCGGCAGGAAGGGCTGGCGCTTGCGCCGGCTGAGCTCGTGAATGGTCTGCGCCGCCACCTCCTTGCCGGTGCCGCTCTCGCCCACCAGCAGCACCGAGGCCGAGGTGGGCGCCACCCGCGCCATCTGGTCGTACACCTTGCGCATCGCCGGCGAGTTGCCAAGGATGTGGCCGAAGCGCCCCAGGCGCAGGAGCTCGTTGCGCAGCTCGCCGATTTCCTCGCGCAGGTGCTCGGTCTTGGGCACCCGCTGCAGGATGCCGCGCAGGCGCTCGATGTCCACCGGCTTCACCAGGTAGTCGGTGGCGCCTGCGCGCAGCGCCTCGATGGCGCTCTCCACGCTGGCGTGGCCGGTGATCACCACCAGTTCGGGCAGTTCGCCCGCTTCGAATTCGTTGACCAGTTCGATGCCCTGACCATCGGGCAGCATCAGATCGGTCAGGATCAACTCCGGCTTGGAGCGCGTGAGGTGGATGCGCGCCGCCCTCAGGGAATCCACCGACCCCACGGTAAAACCTTCTGCACGGATGAACTCCGTCATCCAGCCGATGGTATCCGGGTCGTCGTCCACCAACAGTACCTGCGGCATTTTGCCTCCATGTTGAATAATGAGCCTGCCCCGTGGACCGGATGTTAGCTTCGTCCGGCCTCCCTCCACGGAGCCTCAGTTGCTTTTTATCCGGGCGCATTCCCATGCGCACCGGGCAGGCTATTTGCACCGTCCACGTGGTCCCCTCGGGAGGGCTGCCCACGTGTCGGTCGACTGGTACCAAGTCTTTGCCCTAAGCATGTCGCCGCTGGAGCTCCTGGTCCGCGGCTCAGCGATCTATCTCTTCCTCCTCGCTGCGCTGCGCTTCTTCATGCAGCGCGACGTCGGGGCGGTCGGCCTCGCCGATCTGCTGGTTCTCGTCCTCATCGCCGATGCGGCGCAAAACGCCATGGCGGGTGAATACCGCTCGGTCGGCGACGGTCTGGTGCTGCTCTCCACCATCCTAGGATGGAACGTTCTGTTCGACTATCTCGCCTTCCGTTTCCCCAAAGTGCGCCGCATCCTACAACCGCCTGCGCTCAAATTGGTGCACCGCGGCCGCATCCTCAGCCGCAATCTGCGCCGCGAATTCATCAGTCAGTCCGAGCTGTACGCCAAACTGCGCGAGCACGGTATCTCCCATCTCTCGCAGGTGCAGGCCGCCTTCATGGAGAGCGACGGCACCATCAGCGTAATTCGCCGCTCCGATACCGCGGGCGATGACGAAGGGGAAGACGGCGGCAATGCCCGCGACCGTCCGCTGTAAGCCCCACCGGCAGTTTCGCAGCCGCCGCCTGCCGCATGTGTGCCGCCTGAACACCTCGCGCCCCCGAACGCAGCACGGCCCCGGCCGCATGAAGGCGGTCGGGGCCAGGTAACAGGGAAGACCGCTCGGGCGGCAGCTGGCGAGGTAACAGTCCTTCCCCTACGGGTGCCGCCGTGGCCCTTTGGCCGGCGGTATCGCGCCACCATCCGGCGCGGCCGCCGAAGCACTCCACAGCAGCAGGCCGATCAGGCTGCCCAGGCACAGTCCCCCCACCGCGGCATACAGCGCAAAGGTGAGCGAGAAGCATGAAGCCATCAGGAAAGCGGCCACGCAGCCCACCAAGGCGCCATGCAGCATCTCCGTATAGAGGCTGGCTTGCTCTGCGGCTGCGGCCGGATGAAGCTGCCGGCAGGCGGCGAGGAAGCTTTCGCGGAGGTGGGCGAGCGGTTTCATGCTGGAGCCAGAAGCAGACTCCGTGCCACGCGCTCCCGCCCGGGCTCCGCCGCGCCCTTATTGGGTTTGCAGCGCCAAGGCGGGGGGGAAGAAGCCTGCGCGAAGCAGTAATTTTTTCCCAGGCTGGACGAAGTTACACGCCAGCCGGCACGAGCTTCCCGGCATGCCGGGACGGGATGAAACCGGCCTGCGGGGCACATCGATTGCCCCTTCGGACAGGTTCGCCGAACCTTGATCGAGGCGCAGCGCAGCCCTGCCGGAAAGAACATCGCCGCAAACAGCCCTTACGCCGGTCCGCAGCCCAAACAAGGCCAGTCCTGGGAGGCCCCATGCCCCTTGCCACCCGCGAGCCTCCGCCACGCCCCCGGCCCCTGGCCTCCTCCGCGGGGACAGGGCGATGAGCCCGCCGGCCGACGCCCGCGCGGTGCAGCCGGCGAACCGCGCGGTCTTCATCGATGAAGCCGGAGTGCTGCTGCATCCAGGCTGCGGCACGCTGCGAGCCGATGCCGGGCCCGCGCTGGCGCGGCTGCAGCGCGCCGGCTACCGGCTGGTGCTGATCGCCGCCCCGGATGCCGGCACTGCCGGCGAGCCCTGTGCGGTACCGCCCGTCGGCGCGCTGGCCGAAGCGCTGTCCCCGCACGGCGTCGTGCTCGACGCAAGTTATCGCTGCCCGCATGCGAAGCCGGCTGGCTGCGACTGCTGCCTGCCCGGCCCCAGCCTGCTGCTGCAGGCGGCGGAGGAGCTCGGGCTGGCGCTGAAACGCAGCTGGCTCATCGGCGACACCCCGGACGACATCGAGGCCGGCAGGCGCGCCGGCTGTCGCACGGTACTGCTGGATCTGGAAGCGGAAACGTCACCGCTGTGCCAGCCGGAGCATGTGGCCGCCAGCCTCACCGAAGCGGTGGCGGACATCCTCTCCACCCCGCCCGGCGCCCGCGGCGGACAGGCGGGGATAGAGGAGTGGACCGACTGAGCAGCCGAGCAGCCTGCCTTCAGCCAGCCGGGAACGGGCGCCGGCCGGCTGAGGGCGGAGGGATCCTGGCCTCGGCCGGCCGCCATCGCCTGCTCGACCGGCTTGACGAAGGTGACGGAGCGCCTGGCCCCGCCACGGCAGCGCTAGCCCGCTCCCCCTTTGCCTCCGCCGCCGCCCCGCGGCTCGGTTTCCACCTTGGGCGGTGGCGCCACGTTGCCCGCCTCCTGCTCCGCCAGTTCGGCCGCCTTGCGGCCGCCACGGCGTACGCCGGCCCCGGCCCGGCGAGGGCCTGCCAGCGTCTCCACCACCGCCACAGCCACCGTCTCCGGCATCTTCTTCCGGCCGCGGCCGGCGCCAGCGCCTCCCTCCCCTTCCTTGGCACCCTTGCCGCGGCCTTTCGCCTGGCTCCCCCTTCCGTCCTTCCCCTCGTCCTGCTCTTCCAGCATGGACCGGTACAAGCGCAGATAGCCGCGGGCGCTGGTGCTCCAGCCGAAGTCGCAGCTCATGCCGTTGCGCTGCAGCTGCACCCAGGCCGCCGGCTCGGCGCGTACCGCCGCCACCCGGTCCACCGTGGCGATCAACGCCTGGGCGGTCGGATCGTCGAAGACGAAGCCGGTGGCCTCGCCGGTCTCCAGCCCGGCCGGGGTGTAATCGCCCACCGAGTCCGCCAGGCCGCCGGTGGCACGCACGATGGGCGGCGTGCCATAGCGCTGGCTGTACATCTGGTTGAGGCCGCAGGGCTCGAAGCGGGAGGGCATCAGGAAGGCGTCGGCACCGGCCTCGATGCGGTGCGCCAGCGCCTCGTCGAAGCCTATCTTCACCGCCACCTTGCCCGGCCATTCCTTCTCCGCCGCCAGCAGCGCGTTCTCCAGCTTCTCTTCGCCGCTGCCCAGCACCGCCAGTTGCACCGGCCGCCCCAGCAACTCCGGCAGGGCCTCCAGCACCAGGTCCACGCCCTTCTGGTCGGTGAGGCGGCTGACGATGCCCAGCAGCAGCACCGCGTCGTCCTGCTCCAGCCCCATCTGTGCCTGCAACGCGCGCTTGTTGTCCGCCTTGGCCGCCAGGCTGTCGGCGTCGTAGTTGCTGACGAGGTGGGGATCGGTGGCCGGATTCCAGATGTCGGTGTCTATGCCGTTGAGGATGCCGCTCACGCGCGCGCTGCGGGTCTGCAGCAGGCCCTGCATGCCACAGCCCAGGTGCTCGCCCAGGATTTCTCCAGCATAGGTGGGGCTGACGGTAACGATGCGGTCGGCGTAGTACAGGCCGGCCTTGAGAAAGGACATATGGCCCCAGTACTCCACCCCCTCCACGCCCAGTGCGGAGTCCGGCAGGCCCAGCGCCGGGCCATTGTCCAGCGGGAAGATGCCCTGGAAGGCGAGGTTGTGAATGGCGACCACGCTGGGCGCCGGCCCCTCCAGGCCGAGCTTGAGGTAGGCCGGCGCCAGCGCCGCCGGCCAGTCGTTGCAGTGGAGCACGTCCGGCCGCCAGCCGAGCGGGCTCCCTGCGCTCGCCAGCTGGGCGGCGACGCGCGACAGCAGGCCGAAGCGCAGCACGTTGTCGGCATAGTCCAGGCCGTGGGCGTCCTGGTAGGGCCCGCCGCTGCGGGTGTACAGCGCCGGGCAATCCAGCAGCAGCGCCGGCACGCCGCTGGGCAGCTTGCCACGCAGCAGGCCGGCCGCCGGCAGCCCCGCCTCGGCCTCGAAAGCCGCCACCCGACGCAGGCCCTTCGCTTGCTCCAGCACGCTCGGGTAGGCGGGCATCAACACCCGCACATCCACCCCGAGGCCGAGCAGCGCGGCGGGCAGGCCGGCACTGACCTCGCCCAGGCCGCCGGTCTTGGCCCAAGGGGCGCATTCCGGGGTAACGAAAAGGATCTGCAGGGTACTGTTCTTGCTCATGACGACGTTCTCCAGGCCGCAGGCGGCGGCCTCAATCGCTCCAAGGGAAAAGGAAGGACAACATGATTCTGTGCGGTGACATCGGCGCCACCAAAAGCCTGTTCGCGCTCGCCGGGATGCGGGAAGGCGTCATCCACTTCGCCTTCGTGCAGCGCTACGAGAACCGCGCCTGGCCCAGCTTCGCCAGCCTGGTGGACGATTTTCTCGCCGCTGGCGCCGCGGCCACTGGCCGGCCGGTGGAGCTGGCCATGGCCGGCTTCGGCATCGCCGGCCCGGTGAGTGCCAGCGGCGTGTGCATGACCAATCTCGACTGGCACATCGGCGGCGACTCCCTGCGCACCCTGCTGGGCGGCGCGCCGGCCTGCCTGCTCAACGACTTCGAGGCCAGCGCCTGGGGCATAGGCGACCTGCCGCCGGAAGGCCGGCTGACGCTGCAGGCTGGCGAACCGGACACCGCCGCGCCACAGCTGGTGATAGGCGCTGGCTCCGGCCTGGGCGTGGCCTTCCGCCTGCCCGGCGATGGCGGCGGGCTGCGGGTGCTGCCCGGCGAAGGCGGGCACGTCGGCTTCGCTCCGCGGGATGCCCAGCAGGCGCGGCTGTGGCAGCACCTGCAGAGGCGCTTCGGCCGCGTCAGCGCGGAACACGTGGTATCCGGGCCCGGGCTGGCGCGCATCTATGAGTGGCTGCTGCCCCAGGGCGGCGAACGCCCCGCGCTGACCACGCCGGACAGCTCCCCCGCCCGCCCCGCCGGCAACGGCGCCGGGCGCGGCGATGCCGTATGGGAACGGGCGCAGGCGGGCGACCCGCAGGCGCGCGAGGCGGTGGAGCTGTTCGTCGATGCCTACGGCGCGGTCAGCGGCGACCATGCGCTCAGCGTGCTGGCGCGCGGCGGCGTGTTCCTCACCGGCGGCATTGGCCCACGGGTGTTGCCGGGCGCCGCTGCCAACCGCTTCCTCGCCGCCTTCCGCGACAAGGGGCCGCATATGGCGCTCATGGCAGGGCTGCCGGTGTACCTCGTCACTGATGAGCGCTTGCCACTGCTCGGGGCGGCCCGGGCTGCATGGCGGCTGGCGGGGGAAGGGTATGGCAAGGGGGAGATGGGGCGCGGGGAGTGAGCGCCGCGTGGAGGGAGAGTATCGGCTGGCAGTGCTGCTTTCAGTGGCTACATCACCCGTCGCCGAAATCCCGTGCAGATGAGCCAACCGCCCCGCCGGGGTTCTCCCTCCTCTCCCCTCGCGGGGGAGGGCTGGGGAGAGGGGGCGCTCCGCCAGGGGCGGCTGCGATCCAGGCTCGCGGACCTCTCCCCCTCTCCCCCGGCCCCCGCTCCGCGCCCCGGCCCTGTGGCCTGACAGCCGCAGGGCGCTGCGGCGGGCGAAGCAGTGCTTCGCTTTTCCGCCTATGCCCCCCGAGAGGATAGGGGAGAAAAGCGCATTCCCAAGCACTTGCCCGCCCCGCTCCACTACGCCTCTCCTCCGTTATCCCGCACCAGCAAGGCCAGGGGTAGCGGGCCGAAGACTTCGGCCACCGGCAGCGCTGCCGGGCCCTGCGGTCGGGGCGGGATGCGGCGGCCGGCGATGGCGTCGCGCCAGCCCATGCCTTCGCGCCGCCAGGGCATGGAGACCAGGGTGCCGGCCCAGGTGGCCGGGTCGCAGATGCGGGCTTCGTTACCGCCAGTGAGGCCGAACAGCAGCCGGGTGGCGATGACCACCACCGTCTCCCGGCCGAGCACGCGGGCGAAGGCGACCACATGGCGGGCGGCGGGGCCGCGCACGTCCAGCGGCACGTAGCGGCCGCAGCGCAGGGTGCGCTCGCAGCTCTCCCTCACCGCCAGCGCGCGCCACAGCAGGTAGTGCTTGAGGCGGCCGTCGGCCAGGTTCTCCAGCATTCCGGCCAGGCCGGCGGCATCGGCGCCATCGGGGAAATCCCGCTGCAGCCCGCTCAGGCGTTCGCGGGCGGCGTCGAAATCCACCGGGCGGCGGTTGTCCGGGTCCACCAGGCTGAAGTTCCAGCCCTCGCAGCCCTGGTAGATGTCCGGCACGCCAGGGGCGGTGAGCTTGAGCAGCAGCATGCTGAGGCTGTTGTAGGCGCCGTAGCGGGCGAGCACCGCCTGGAAGGGCTGGAAGTCGGCGAGGAAGCCGGCTTCGTCGGCCAGGGTGCGGCGCACGAAGGTGGCCAGCGCGGCCTCATAGGCGGGCTCGGGGTTCATCCAGCTGGTATGGCGCTTGGCCTCGCGCACCGCCTTCAGCATGTAGGCCTGGACGCGCTCGACCAGCTCCGCCTTCTCCGCCGCCGCCGGCGGCTGCCACGGCCAGATGCCGAGCAGGGTCTGGTAGAACAGGTATTCGTCGTTGGCCGAGGGCGCGGCCTGGTCGCCCACGCGGGTCTTGCGCCGCTCGTTGAGGCGGCGCCAGCGCCGCAGCGCGAGGCGCCAGGCGCCGGGCAGTTCGGAGAGCACGTCGATGCGGGCGCGCACGTCCTCCGAGCGCTTGCTGTCGTGGGTGGACGACGCCAGCAGGCCGAAGGGGTGGCTGCAGGCGATGCGCTCGTTGGCGATGTGGAAGTCTTCCACGCCGACGCCGAAGGTGCGCGGATCGCCGCCGACGTCGTTCAGCGACACCAGCCGGTTGTAGCGGTAGAAGGCGGTGTCTTCCATTGCCTTGGCCATCACCGGCGCGGTGAATTGCTGGAAGCGGCGGACGAAGCGCAGCTTGAGCCGGCGCAGCGCCGCATCCTGCTCGGTGGGGGCGGAGAGCAGCACGTCGCGCACGAAGCGCAGCACGCTGGCGTCGCCCGCCAGGCCGCGGGCGGCGGCCTCTTCCACCGCGCGCTCGATGTGGCGGCGGTCGGCGGCGGAAACGCCGCGCTCGCTGATGTAGCTGCGGTATACCGGGAAGGCGGCGATGACCTCGACCAGCGCGCCGCGCAGGCGGCTGCGGGTGAAGTCGCGGGTGCGGCGGTCGCGCTGGGCGATGGCGTGCAGCAGGTAGGCCAGCGTGCCCAGCTCGCCGGGCAGCGAGTGGGTCATGATGATGTGCTTGGCCTCCAGCAGCACCTCGCTGAAGTTGCGCGATTCGCCGGTGAAGGCGCGGTAGATGCGGTTGAAGCGCGACTCCTGCACCGGATCCACGAACAGGTTGTTGCTCAGGTTGGCGAAGCGGTAGCCGGTGCCGCCGTGGATGCGCCAGTCCGCCGGCAGTACCTCGAACTCGGCGAGGATCTTCTCCACCACCAGGTAGAGGGTGCGGTGCTCGTCGGTCACCGCGGGCCGCGCCGCCTGCTCCTTCCCGCCAGCGCTGGCCGGCGGCGGGAAGGGGGTGGCCAGGCCGCTGGCAGCGGCGCCCAGGTCGGTCCCCGGCGTGCTCACCGGCTCCGCGCCCTGCACCAGCCCCTCGGGGGAAACCGGCGCGCGCAGGAAGGTGCCGGCTTCGGCGTGCTGCCCGTCCCGCAGCGCCGCCTGCGCCGCGGCCCTGGCGCTCGCGCTCCGGTCCGCCCGCGATCTGCAGCTGGCCTCCGGCCCGTCCAGGGTCTCCTCCGCCGACAGCGACACCGCATTCCACGGTGTGATGCGGGCGTCGCGGGCGGCGTCCGCGTAGCGCGCCTGCAGGCGGTCGAAATAGGCGGCCGGGTCGGCGAGGCCGTCGGGATGGTCGATGCGCAGCCCGGAAACGCGTCCCTCGGCCACCCAATGCAGGATGCGGGCGTGGGTGGCTTCGAACACCGCCTCATGCTCCATGCGCAGCGCGGCGAGGTCGTTCACGTCGAAGAAGCGGCGGTAGTTGATGTCGTCCGCCGCCACCCGCCAGGAGGCGAGGCGGTAGGCCTGGCCAGACAGCAGCGCATCCAGCGCGTCGAAGCTCTCCGGCTCGCCGACGGTGCCCCGGAAGGCCGCCAGCGCCGCCTCGACCCGCCCGCGCACGCCCGGCAGGCGTTCGTACAGATCGGCCAGCAGCTTCTTGAACACCTCCTTGTTGCGCCTGCGCTCGGCCAGCGCCTCCGCGTCTTCCACCTCGCGCGGCGGCAGGTGACGCAGGGCCGCGAGCAGGGTTTCCAGTTCCACCTCGTCCCCCTGCTGGCCGTCGCCGCCCTCCTCCCGCGCGCCAGCCGGGGCGCCGGCCTCCAGGATGGCGGGATAGTCGCGCGGGTCGATGGGGAAGCGGTGCTGGTAGTACTCCACATAGAACTCGCCGCGCTCGGCGGCGAAGGCCAGCGCCAGCTCGCCGTTCTCCAGCACCAGGCCGTACTGGTCGCCCAGCACCGGCAGCAGCACCTTGCCGCGCAGCTCGGCGAAGGGCGGCTCCCAGTCGATGTCGAAGTGGTCGGCGTGGGCGGAGGCGGGGCCGTTCTCCAGCACGTCCAGCCACCATTCATTGTCGGCGCCGAGCACGCCGACGTGGTTGGGCACCACGTCTATCACCTGGCCCAGGCCAAGTTCCTCCAGGCGCTCGCAATAGCGGTCGAAGTCCTGCTCGCTGCCGATCTCCGGGTTCACCGCGTCGTGGTCCACGATGTCGTAACCGTGGCTGCTGCCCGGCCGCGCCTTGAGGAAGGGCGAGGCGTAGACGTGGCTGATGCCGAGGTCGGCCAGGTAGGGCAGCACCGCCTCGGCGGCAGCGAAGCCGAAATCCTTATGCATCTGCAGGCGGTAGGTGGCGCGCGGCACGTCGGCATGTTCGGGGTGGAAGTCGGCCGGGCCGCCGCTGACCGGCAGCGGCGTGCTGCGGCGCTCCTCCTTCATGGCCGACGCTACCGCGTGCCAGCGCAGGTCGGCGGCCAACTCGCCCAGGCTGGCGGATAGCCGCCTGCGCCAGTTGGGCTGCATTTCCTCGCTGGTGCCGGGCAGGTTCACCGCCGCCAGCTGGCCGAGCACGTCCTCCAGCTGCACCGCCGCCATCAGCGCCGGGCTGCGGGCAATGTAGCGGTACACCGCCGGGGTCAGCGCCGGCGGCGGGTCGCCGCCCTCTTCCGCGCTGCGGCGCTCGGCATCGGCGTCCAGCAAGCCTTCGGCGCCCAGGGCATCGAGCAGCGCATGGCGGTCGGCGCGGCGGCGGGCGATGTGGCGGTCGCGCAGCTCGGTGTCCGGGTAGATGCCGAGCTGGTCGCGCAGCAGCAAGTCGTAGCCTCGCCAGTAGCCGCGCAGCGTCGGCAGGTCGTGGGTGCCGACCACCGCCAGCGCGGCCGCCGGCCATTCGCCGGGTCGCCGGAAACCCTGGCCGCCTTCGCTGTATTCGAAATAGAACGGCCGGTAGGACAGCAGGCCGTGGCGGGCCATGGCCTCGCGTATGGCCGGCGGCACGATGCCGAGATCCTCGCCGATGACGATGCAGCGATGGCGCCGGCTCTCCAGGCACAGCAGGCGCATCAGCGGCTCCAGCGGGTAGCCGATATAGGCACCCACCGGCGGCTGGCCGTCGGCGCCGCGGACGGCCGGCAGCCAGAACAGGCGCAGCAGGCTCATCACATGGTCGATGCGCAGCGCGCCGGCGTGGCGCATGTTGGCGCGCAGCACGGCGCGGAAGCTGGCATAGCCCTCGGCGGCGAGCTGGCGCGGCAGCTGCGGCGGGAAGCCCCAGTCCTGCCCGGCCGGGTTGAGTTCGTCCGGCGGCGCACCGGCATGGGCGCCGAAGGCATGCAGCGACTGCCGCGCCCAGGTCTCGGAGCCGCCTTCGTTCACGCCCACCGCGAGGTCGCGGTAGAGGCCGATGCGCATGCCGCGCGCCCGCGCCCGCGAGGCCACCGCATGCAACTGGGCTTCGGCCTGCCACTGCAGGTATTCGAAGAATTCGATGCGCAGTTCGTTGTCCTGGGCGAAGGCTTCCACCGCGGCGCTGTCCGGGTCGCGGTACTCCGCCGGCCAGGTGGTCCAGCCCCACACCATCGGGTCGTCCGCATGGAAGTGGGCCTGCAGGGCGTCGAACAAGGCGTGCAGGCGCAGGCTGCGGCCGCCCTCGCGCTGGAAGTCGCGGAACAGGCCGGCGCGCTGGGTACCGCGCTCCAGGTGGGTGGCGCGGAAATGGCGGTAGAGCATTTCCAGCACTTCGAACTTGGCCGCCGCCACGCCGCGGTAGTCGATCTCGCCGCGGCTGCGCAGGGCGTCCAGGCGGGCGCGGAATTCGGCGGAGCCGGCCAGCTCGGCGGCAGCGGCACATTCGGCGAAGTCGCGCATGCCCTCGATGTCGATGTAGAGCACGTTCAGCCATTCGCGGCTGGAGGGGCTGTAGGGGCTGGCCCGCTCCGGGTCGTGGGGGAAGAGCGCATGCAGCGGATTGACGCCGACGAAGTGGGCGCCGGCATCCGCCGCCAGGTCCACCAGCCGGCGCAGGTCGCCGAAGTCGCCCACGCCCCAGTCGCGGGAAGAGCGCAGCGCATATACCTGCACCGCTGGCCCCCACAGCCGGCCACCGGCCGCCGGCTCGGCGCCGGGCAAGCAGGTGGCGGGGCAGATCGCCAGCCCGGCTTCCGCCAGTGGCTGGGAAGAGGAAGCGGAGTCGTACAGGAAAAGGCGGTGATAGCCCTGGGGCAGGTCCACCGGCAGGGTGATCTCCGCCTGGTAGAGCCGGGCCGGGCCCTCCACCGCGGTGGCGGCTTCGCCGGCCTCCCGCGCGGCGGCGTGCTCCCGTTCCAGGCCCACGCTTTCGACCGCGCGCACCGCCGCCGCGCCACGGCGCTCGGCGCCGTCTTCCAGCCGGATGCGCCACCACAGCCTGCCGCCCAGCAGGCCGGCGGGCAGGCGCGGATGCAGTTGCAGGGGCGGCGGCGCTGCCTCCAGCACCAGCATCGCCGGCAGCAGCTGGCTGGCGTCCTCCGCGCGCAGACGGGCGAGCTCGGCGGTGGCGCGGGCCTCGAGCGCCTCGCTGTCGGCCGGCGTGTCACCGCCCCCGCCGTCCGCGCCCAGCGGGTGGCCGAGGGCGGCGAGCAAGGCCAGCCGGCTGGAAAGGGGCACTTCGGTTCGCCTGCCCCAGGCATCCTCGAATGCGAGGTCCAGGCCGAGAAAACCGCACAAGGCATCCACGGCTTCACCCTTCATGGGCAGCTCTCCTGATCCGGAGCGTGGAACGTCGATGCCGCACGGCCGCCCCGGGCCAGCCGTGCAGCGCGGGTGAATGCACCGCGGCCAGCGTCATGGCGCCCTGCCCTCGTCCACCGGCAGCACATAGGCGCGCACCGCCCAGGGGCCGAGCCGGTCCGGCTCGGCGGCGTCGGCGCCGACGGCGGCGAAAGGCAGCACGCCGGGGCTGGGCAGCAGCGGCGAGGGCTTGTCGGAAAGGTTGGCGCGCAGCACGAGCGCGAAGCCGTCCACCGTGGTCCAGCGCAGGTCGAAGGCTTCGTCCCCGGCGAACTGCACGCCGCAGCGGCCGGGCACCAGCCAGGGCACCCGCGGTACCACCATGGTCCGGCGCAGCTCCAGCAGCTTGCGGTAGAAGGCCAGCCAGGCTTGCGCCTCGGGCTCTTCGCGGGCGATCCAGTCCAGCTTGCTGGCGCGGAAGGTGTCTTCGGCGCTGGGGTCGGGAATGCGCGCCACGTCGGCGCCGCTGAAGCGGCTGAAGCCGGCGAATTCACGCCTTCTGCCCTCTCGTACCGCAGTGCCCAGGTCGCCCTGGTAGTCGCAGAAATAGAGGAAGGGTGTGGTGGCGCCGGCCTCTTCGCCCATGAACAGCAGGGGTGGCGAGGGCGCCAGCAGTTGCAGCGCGATCAGGGCGCGCAGCCGCTCCGGCGTGGTGAGCGTGCTCAGCCGTTCGCCGAAGGCGCGGTTGCCGATCTGGTCGTGGTTCTGCAGGAAGTTCACGAAGGCGCTGGCCGGCAGGCTGGCGCTGGCTTCGCCGCGCACCGCGCCGTGGAAGGGCGAATGCTCGCCCTGGTAGGCGAAGCCCTCCGTCAGGCAGCGCGCCAGGTGCTGCACCGGGCGGTCGGCGTAGTCGGCGTAATAACCATCGCGCTCGCCGGTGAGGATCACATGGGCGGCATGGTGGAAGTCATCGTTCCACTGGGCGTCGTAGCGCCCCGGCGTGGCCGGCGGCGCCAGCAGGCTGGCGCGGTTGTCCACGTTCTCGAGCACCAGGTGCACATGGCGGTTGCCGATGCGCGAGCGCACCCGGATGGAAAGTTCCTCCAGGATGTGCGGCTTGCTGCTGTCGTGGATGGTCTGCACCGCGTCCAGCCGCAGGCCGTCGAAGCGGTACTCCTCCAGCCAGTAGAGGGCGTTGTGGATGAAGAAGGCCCGCACCGCCGGGCTGGCGGCGCCTTCATAGGCAATGGCGCCGCCCCAGGGGGTTTCATGCCCGGCGGTGAAGAACTGCGGCGCATACACGTGCAGGTAATTGCCCTCCGGCCCGAAGTGGTTGTAGACCACGTCGAGGAAGACCATCAGGCCGCGCCGGTGGGCCGCCTGGATGAAGTGCTTCAGCTCGTCCGGCGTGCCGTAGTGGGCGTGGGGCGCATAAGGCAGCACGCCGTCGTAGCCCCAGCCGCGCCGGCCGGCGCTTTCCGCCAGCGGCATCAGCTCGATGGCGGTGATGCCCAGCGCCGCCAGCTCGTCCAGCTTGTGCTCGGCGGCGGCGTACGTGCCTTCCGGGGTGAAGGAGCCGACATGCAGCTCGTAGAGCACCGCGTCTTCCCACGGCCGGCCCTGCCAGTCCTCGTCCCAGGCGAAGGTCGCCGGGTCGAGGATGACGCTGGGGCCGTGCACGCCGTCGGGGTTGAAGCGGGAGGCCGGGTCCGGCACCTCCAGCTGGCCGTCCAGGCGGAAGCAGTAGCGGTCGCCGGGGCGGGCCTCGGCCACCTTGCAGCTGTGCCAGCCGTCGGACTTGGCGCAGGCGTGCGCGCTGCGCTCGCCATTGGCGGGCATCAGGCACAACTCCACCCGCTTCTCCGCCGGCGCCCACAGGCGGAAGCGGTAGCCGGCCTCCGGGCTGGCGTCATCCACCGGGCGCGGGCCGAAGGGCATGCGATGTACGCAGGCCAGGCCTTGGGGGCCTGCACCGCCCTCGCCGTTGCCGGCGAAATGGCCGTGGCGGAGTTGCCGCCCGGCGACATGTCGGGTCCCTGTTCTCATGGCTTCAACTGCCCTTTGCCAACGACGACGACACCGCTGTCGCTGACGTGGAAGCGGGCGCGGTCGGCTTCGAGGTCGTAGCCGATGCGCATGCCGGGTGGAATGATGTTGTTCTGGTCGATGATGGCGCGCCGCACCTTGGCGCCGGCGCCGATCACGCTGCGGTCCATGACGATGGAGTCGGCCACCTCGGCGCCGACGTCCACCACCACGTCGCGCCGCAGCAGCGAGCGCTCCACCGTGGCGCGGCGGATGAGCACCCCGGCGCCGAGCGAGGCGCCGCGGATGTGGCCGTCATGCACCTGGGCGGCTTCGGTCTGGTCCGGCGCGGCATAGATGGGCCAGCGCGAGTTGGCCATGCAGAAGCGCGGCTCCTCGCCCAGGGTGTCGAAGTGGGCGTCGTAGTAGGCGTCTATCGTGCCGACGTCGCGCCAGTAGCCCTGCTCCTCGCTGTCCCGCACGCCGGGCACGCTGTTGGTGGAGAAGTCGTAGGCCATCACCCGGTGGGTTTCGCTCATGGCCGGCAGCAGGTTCTTGCCGAAGTCGTGGCCGCCCTTGGAGTGGGCGCGGGTGAGCGCGTCCACCAGCACATCGGTATTGAAGATGTAGTTGCCCATGGAGGCCAGCGCATGGTCGCTGCGACCGGGCATGGGCTCGGCCGTCTCCGGCTTCTCGCGGAAGTCGCGGATGCGGCCAGCGCTGTCGGTGCGGATGATGCCGAAGGAGCGCGACTGCTCCAGCGGCACCGGAATGGCGGCCACGGTGGCATCCGCGTTGTTCTCCAGGTGGTAGCGCGCCATCTGGCGGATGTCCATGCGATACACATGGTCGGCGCCGAACACCACCACCAGGTCGGGCTTCACCAGGTCGATCAGGTGCAGGTTCTGGTAGACCGAATCCGCCGTGCCCTGGAACCACTCGGGGCCGTGCTGCATCTGCGGCGGCACCACGGTGATGAAGTGATGCGGGATCACCGGGCTCATGACCCAGGACTTGCGGATGTGCTCGATCAGCGACTGGGACTTGTACTGCACCAGCAGGTAGATCGAGAAGATCTCCGAGTTGATCAGGTTGGAGAGCACGAAATCGACGATGCGATGACGGCCGTTGAACGGCACAGAGGGTTTGGAACGCTCTGCGGTAAGCGGATGCAGGCGGCTGCCTTCTCCCCCTGCCATGACAAATGCGAGTACGGACTTGCCGGCAATCATGATGCACCTCCTAGGGGCACCCGCAGCGACGGGGTGACGCAAGCGGGGCTGGATTGGGGAAAACATGGTGAAGAGGCTGGAAACACGGGTCTCCGGCCTCGGGATGAGGAAGGGGGTCGGGGGTGTTGCCCGCCCCCCTCGCGGGGAAGGGTTGGGGAGAGAGGGACGCCCCGCCGGAGGCGGCTGCGTTCAGGGCTCCCGGGCCTCTCCCCCTCTCCCCCGGCGCCCGTTCCGCGCCCCGGCCCTGCGGCCTGACGGCCTCCGGGCGCTCCGGCGGACGAAGCAGTGCTTCGCTTTTCCCCCTGTGCTCCACAAGGGGGGAGGGGAGAAAATCTGCGCTCATGACGTTCAGATGGCAGGCGGAGCTCATAGCTGCAGCTCCCTGCTCCCCATCCGGTTGGCGGGGGCAGCCTGGCGGGTGGGTTTCGTCGTCTGCCGGGTGGGGGCGGCCTTGGGCCGGGCCTTCTCGCGCCCTCCTTCCTCAAGCTGAACCACCGACTCCGCCAGTTGCGTCGCCACCGCTTTCTCCGCCACCGCAACCGCCTGCCGCTGGCGGCGCAATCCCCGCGCCAACAAGCGGCTGAGGGCCGCTTCGCTGGGGCACAGGCCGCCTTCCCCACCCGCCTCGCCGGCAACCAGTTCGCCGGCGAGATAGAGGTCGAAGATCACCGGGCAGATGTAGCTGGAGCGGGTCACCGCGGCGGTGTTGCCCAGTTGCGACGCCACCGCGCGCACGCAGCGCGACAGCATGCGGGCGCCGGTGCGCTGGCAGGTGGGTGCGCCCAGGGCGGTGAGGTACTCCGCCGCCTTCAAGGTGCCGCCCCAGGTGCGGAAATCCTTGGCGGTGAAGCGGCCCATGGCTTCGCGGATGTAGGCGTTGAGGTCTTCGGCCCGCACCTTGCGACGGCCGCCTTCCTCGTCCTCGTACTGGAACAGCGTGCTGCCGGGCAGCGCCAGCAGGCGGCCGATGAGCTGGGCCAGGGTGCGATCACGCACCGATTGCTCCTGCTCCACGCCGTGCTTGCCGCGGTAGTGGAAGACCACCTTGCTGCCTTCAACCCGTACATGCTGCTTCTTCAGCGTGGTGAGACCGTAGCTGCGGTAGCGGCGGGTGTAGTCGGCGCTGCCCACGCGCAGGTGGGCACGGTCCAGCAGGCGCACCAGCAGCGCCAGCACCTTGCGCCGCGGCAGGCCGCTGCAGCGCAGATCGGCGGCCACGCGTTCGCGCAGCTGCGGCAGGGCCTGGGCGAAACGGGCGAGGCGGCGCCATTTGCGCATCGCCTGCGCATGGATGAAATCCGGGTGGTAGCGGTATTGCAGGCGGCCACGGGCGTCGCGGCCGAAGGCCTGCAGTTCGGCGTCCGCGTCCGGGCTGACGTAGACCTCCTGGTAGGCCGGCGGCACCGCCAGCGCGGCGATGCGGGCGAGGCCGGCGGCGTCCTTGTACTCGCGGCCGTTGGGGCGCAGGTAGCGGAAGCCGCCTTCCGGCAGCGGCTCGCGGCGCAGGTAGCGTTGCTGCAGCAACTCGGTGGGGAGCGTAGCCATCGCTCAGCCCTCCCCGCCCAGGCGGGCCAGCAGCGCCGCCAGGCATTCGGCGGTGTCGCTGGCCGGCGCGGCGACGAAGAGGAGCAGCGAGCGGCCGCCGGCGGTGTAGTTGTCGCCAATGGTGAACATCGGGTAGCGCTCGCGCTCCGCCAGCCCGGTATCCAGCAGGCGGGTCCAGCGTTCTATGCCAGCGGCGGCGGGCAACGTCCATTCCACGCCTTCGTGGGCGGCGTTGAACACCAGCAGCACCACCGCGTCGGCGCAGGGTTCGGGGCCGGTGCCGAGGTGGGCGCGGCCGTCGGCCAGCATGCCGAAGCAGCGCATGTGCGGCTCGGCCCAGGCTTCGGGCTGCAGTTCGTTGCCCAGCGGATCCAACCAGATGACGTCGCGCAGTTCATGGGCGGGATCGCCGCCGGTGGCGAAGCGCGCCGGCCGCAGCACCGGCAGGGCCTGGCGGATGGCGAGCACACGGCGGGCGAAGGCGAGCAGCGCCCGGCCCTCGGCGGCGATGCCGGTCCAGTCCAGCCAGCTGATCTCGTTGTCCTGGCAGTAGGCGTTGTTGTTGCCCTGCTGGCTGCGGCCGAACTCGTCGCCGGCCACCATCATCGGCGTGCCCTGGGCCAGCAGCAGGGTGGCGAGCAGGTTGCGCTTCTGCCGCTCGCGCAGTTCGAGGATGGCGGGATCGTCGGTCGGGCCTTCGGCGCCGCAGTTCCAGGAGCGGTTGTCGGCGTGGCCGTCGCGGTTGTCCTCGCCGTTGGCCTCGTTGTGCTTGTCGTTGTAGGAAACGAGGTCGTGCAGGGTGAAGCCATCGTGGGCGGTGATGAAATTGACGCTGGCCCAGGGCCGGCGGCCGCGGTGGTTGAAGCGGTCGGCAGAGCCGGCCAGGCGGGTGGCGAGGCCGGCGGCCTGGGCTTCGTCGCCGCGCCAGAAGGCGCGCACGGTGTCGCGGAAGCCGTCGTTCCATTCCGCCCAGCCCGGCGGGAAGTTGCCCGGCTGGTAGCCGCCGGGGCCGCAGTCCCAGGGTTCGGCGATGAGTTTGACGCGGTTGAGCACCGGGTCTTGCCGGCAGGCGTCGAGGAAGCCGCAGCCGGGGTCGTAGCCGCCGTCTTCGCGGCCGAGGATGGTGGCGAGGTCGAAGCGGAAGCCGTCCACCTCCATCTGCTGCACCCAGTAGCGCAGGCTGTCGAGGATGAGCTGCACCACCCGCGGGTGGCTCTGGTTCACCGTGTTGCCGGTGCCGGTGTCGTTGATGTAGTAGCGGCGGTCTTCCGGGTTCAGGCGGTAGTAGGAGGCATTGTCCAGACCCTTGAAGCTGAGCGTGGGGCCCAGCTCGTTGCCTTCGGCGGTGTGGTTGTAGACCACGTCCAGGATGACTTCGAGGCCGGCGTCATGCAGGCGGGCGACCATGTCGCGGAACTCCTGGATGCCGCCGCCGGCGAGGTAGCGCGGCTCCAGCGCGAAGAAGCCGATGGAGTTGTAGCCCCAGTAGTTGCGCAGGCCCTTGTCGGTGAGATAGGCGTCGTCCACGAAGGCATGGATGGGCAGCAGTTCCACCGAGGTGACGCCCAGCGCCTTGAGGTGGTCGATCATGGCTGCGGTGCCCAGGCCGGCGAAGGTGCCGCGCAGGTCCGCCGGCACCGCCGGATGCAGCCGGGTGAGGCCGCGCACATGGGCTTCGTAGAACACGGTGCGCTCCCACGGCACCCGCGGCGCCGGCCGCGGCGGCGTCACCGGGGCGAGGCCGGGCGCGGTGACGCGGGCCTTGAACATGGACGAGGCACTGTCGCGCTTGTCGAAGCCGGCGCCGGGCTGCTTGCGGTTGCGCATGTCATAGCCGAACAGCGAGGGCCCCCAGCGCAGGCGGCCGACCAGTTCGGTGGCATAGGGGTCGAGCAGCAGCTTGTTGGGGTTGAAGCGGTGGCCGTGCTCCGGCACGTAAGGGCCGTGGGCGCGGTAGCCATACACCAGGCCGGGGCCGGCGCCGGGCAGGAAACCGTGCCAGACCTCGTCGGTGAGTTCCGGCAGATCGACCCGGCCGACTTCGTTGCGCCCGGCTTCATCGAACAGGCACAGCTCGATGCGGCTGGCGTGGGCGGAGAAGACGGCGAAGTTCACGCCATCGCCGGTCCAGGTGGCGCCCAGCGGATACGGCAGGCCGGCGGCGAGATGGAGTTCTCTCATGCTGCCCCCCCAGGCGGGATTTCTGCGGCCGGATCGGCGGGCGGCGTGCCGGCGGGCGCGGCGGCCGCGGTGGCGGCCTTGGCCTCCTCCACCACCTGGTGCACGAAGCACAGCTTGTCCAGCACCACGGTGGCGATCACGAAGGGGTAGGCATCGCCCTGCCCCAGGCTGCGGCCCATGCTGTTGAGGAACTGGCTGAGGGGCAGCCATTGCTCCAGCAGCACCTGGCGGAAGGGCCGGCCGCTGCCGCCCACCGCCGGCACGTCGGCCGGGCCGCCGGCGGCCTGGTCGGAATGCAGGGCGAAGCCCCAGTGGGCGGCGGTGTCCAGCGCGTCGGTGATGTGCAGGTAGTGGGCCCAGGTCTCCGCCCAGTCTTCCCACGGGTGCATGGTGGCGTAGGCGCTGATGTGGCGTTCCGCCCAGTCGGCCGGCGCACCGTTGGCGTAATGGGCGGCGGCGGCGGCGGCGTAGTCCTGCGTCTCGTCGCCGAACAGGGTGCGGAAATCCTGCAGCCGCGGGCCCTTCGCAATGAGACGGTCCCAGTAGTAGTGGCCGATCTCGTGGCGGAAATGGCCGAGCAGCGTGCGGTAGGGCTCGCCGAGTTCGACGCGGCGGGTTTCGCGGGTGCCGTCGTCCGCCTCGGCGATGTCCAGGGTGATGGTGCCGTGCAGGTGGCCAGTGGTGGCCTTCTCGCCGTTGCCGCCGCGGAAGTGGAACAGCAGCGGCACGCTGCCGTTCTCGTCATCCACCGGCAGGCCGAGGCGGTAGAGGGAATAGAACAGCCGGCGCTTGGCTGCCTCCAGCTTGAACCAGGCGGCCTTGCTGTCGGGGTCGTCCACCGCGATGGCTTCGCTGTCTTCGGTATGGCGGCAGCAGCGGCACAGGGCCTTGCCCTCCTCCACCCGGCTCATCCAGTTGCAGACCTGGTGCTGGCTGTAGTTGGCGCAAGGCTGCCAGTCGAATGGATTCACCAGTGCGGCATCCACGCCCAGCCGGCGCCAGGCGCCGTCCTCCTGGATCTCGAAGGCGGCAATCGCGAGTTCTTCCGGCACGAAGCCCAGGGCGGCGCCGCAGTTGCCGCAGTTGCTGTTCTCGAAGAAGGCGACGAAGCCGCAATTGGTGCAGTGGAAGGTCTTCATGGCGCCGGCGCCTGCGCGCCCTCCGTCAGGTTCGTTGGCCGCTGGGCGGGCGTGTTCTCGGGGGCGCCGGGCTGGTCCAGCCTGTCGCTGCGGTCCAGGGTGGCGCGCACCTGAGGCAGCCATTCGGCGTAGTTGTCCTGCATGTAGGCGATGAGCTGCTCGCGCACCTTGCAGCGCAGGTCCCAACCGCGGCCGGCGTCGCGGGTGCTGACCAGCGCGCGCAGCTGCATGGACTTCTCGCTGAAATCGGTGACCTGCAGCACGCAGACGCGGCCATCCCACTCGGGCGCGTCTTCCAGGATGCGTTTGAGCTGCTCGCGCAGCGGCTGGACGGGCATGCGGTAGTCCACCCACAGGAAGACCGAACCGATGAGGTCGGAGGTGCGGCGCGTCCAGTTCTGGAAGGGGTTCTGGATGAAGTACTCCAGCGGCACGATGAGGCGGCGGTCATCCCAGATGCGCACCACCACATAGGTGCCGGTGATCTCCTCCACCCTGCCCCATTCGCCCTCGACAATGAGCACGTCGTCCACCCGTATGGGCTGAGCGAGGGCGATCTGCAGGCCGGCGATGAGGTTGCCCAGCACCGGCCGCGCCGCCAGGCCAGCAACGATGCCGGCGAGGCCGGCGGAAGCCAGCAGGCTGGCGCCGATCTGGCGCACATTGGGGAAGGTCATCAGCATGGAGCCGAGACCCAGCAGGCCGACGATGAACATGGCGGTGCGCGCCAGCACCCGCACCTGGGTCTGCACGCTGCGGGCACGCAGGTTGTCCGCCGCGTCGGTGGGATGGCGGGCGACCACGTCGTCGGCAAAGGCGGCGATGAACCGGATGACGAACAGCGTCACCAGCAGGATCACCGCGATGGACATCAGCTGCCGCAGGCCGACCAGCACGCCGGCCGGCACCGCGGCGTCGGCCAGGGCGACATGGATGAAGAGCAGCGGCAGCAGGATCTGGGTGGGCCGGCGGGTGTATTCCAGCACCCGCTCGGCCGGGGAGAAGCGGCGGAACAGGCGGCGGGCCACCCGGTCCAGTACGGCATGCACCAGTAGCCCGACCAGCGCTGCCGCCGCGCATTGCAACAGCAGCGCAAGCCAGGGCCGGCTGGCGATGAAGTCGCCCACTACCTCCATCAGCGGCCCCCCTTCTCTTCATCGGCGATGAGCGGCTGGATCTTGCGCAGCTCATCCAGGTGCCCATGCAGCACCTTCACTCGCTGGTCGGCATAGGCGCGCAGCTCCTGGTCCTTGCCTTCGCGCACCTGCTGCTCGTACAGGGCGATGCTTTCCTGGTGGGCGGCGACGCCGAAATGGCGCATGAAGGCGGCATCCAGCCGGGGGCCGGAGAGCTGGCGCATTTCGTCCAGCTGGGCACGCTCACGGTCCTGGATCTCCTCCCGCACGGTGATGCCGCGGGCGCTGGCAAGCTTGGCCAGGTGTACGTTGGCCTGCTGGTGATCCACCACCATGCGCTCGCCGAAGCGCTTCAACCGCGCATCCGAGCTGCCGGCGGCAATAATGCGGCCGGCCTCCATCTCGCCCAGTCCACGCGACATGGCGATGGTGACGAAGTGGGCATCGGCCTGGTTGAGCTGCATCTGCGGCTGGGCGGCTGGCTTCACCTGGGACGGGGCTGACTGCGCCTGTGTCCGGTGGAAGTGGGCGCCCTGATGGACCGGCGAGTAGGCGAGCACCGGACCGCTGTGCAGGCCGGTCAGCAAGCTGGGCACGGCCGCCGGCGCCCTGGAGCCGGGACCCGCCGGCGAGGCACCGGGCGACATGGAGCCCCCGCCGCTTCCTCCCGGCGTGCCGCCCGGGGCGGTGGGGGTACCGCCCGGGGCGGTGGTGCCGCCAGGCGCGGTGCCACGGCTACCCGGCGCTGTGGTCCCCGGCGAGCGGGTGCCCGGCGCGGTCGTTCCGGGGGATCGGGTGCCGGGAGCGGTTGTACCGGGAGCGGTTGTACCGGGGGTGGTCGTGCCCGGCGTAGTCGTGCCCGGGGTGGTCGTGCCCGGGGTGGTCGTGCCCGGCGTGGTCGTGCCTGGCGTGGTCGTGCCCGGGGTGGTCGTGCCCGGGGTGGTCGTGCCCGGGGTGGTCGTGCCCGGGGTGGTCGTGCCCGGGGTAGTCGTTCCCGGGGTGGTCGTGCCCGGCGTGGTCGTGCCCGGCGTGGTCGTGCCCGGGGTAGTCGTACCCGGCGTGCTCGTTCCCGGCGTGGTCGTACCTGGCGTGGTCGTACCCGGGGATGTCGTTCCCGTCCCACCTTGCCCAGTGCCGGTACCACTGCCGCCCTGGCCGGTGCCACCAGGCGCCGGGGCGAGTTGTACCAGGTGCAAACGCGGATGCATGGCGACATAAAGGGCATCGCCCAGCGAGGAGCTGGGCTGGCCGCGCTGCCCCTCGCCGGCGCCTTGCGGGCTGGCGGGGTTGCCGGAGTCCTGCATCGGCGGGTTGGGGTTGTCCTCGTGCGGAGTCTGGCGCGGATCTTCCGGGGTCTGATCGGGTGCGCGCGGCACTTGATCGGGATTGGGGGCGAGCGGCTGCGGGTCTTCCGGGCCGCCACTGGCGGGCGGAGGATTGGAATCCGAACGCGGCACACCCTGGCTGCCCGGCGGCGGCACATCCGGCGGCGCGGCGGGCGGTACCGTGGGCGTGGCGGGCGAAGCCGGGGGCGTTGCCGGAGCCTCCGCGGGCTGACGGTCGCAGGCCGTAAGAACGCCGCCCAGCGCCGCCAGCGCGGCGAAGTGGCGAAGTCGTCTCATGTCCATTGCTGGTCCTCCTGTCTTGGGGATTGCCGCAGTGCGATCCCCTTCTGTTGGCCGCCTGATTTCATGCCCCGTGCAAGCGGGCTGGCGGCTTTGGCGAGCCCCTACCCTGCATTCGGCGTGCCCGCCTTGTTCTGCTGCGCCGGGAAAGCATGGATAAAGGCATGCGGGCGCGACTGCCCGGAATGGGTCATCACCCTGAAAACAGCGGCATACAGCCGCCTCAGCGCCGGTGCGAAGCCAAGGCGCGGATTGCGGCGCCGCATCAAACGGCGGCGGGAAGAAGGGCCCGGCTACCGGCCTCGGGAAGCGGCCGGTGGGAAAAAAAGTCATCGCACAGGAAAAAACGACTTACATTCGGGCGCGCCGGATTTAGTGATCCCGCAACAAAGGAAGAACACCCTCTGCCCTGCGCGAGGGGAGAAGCGGATGACGTTGGGGACCCCCAAGGCCAGGAGCCGAATCCGAATCCATGCCAGAGACATGGAACTCACAGCCATGCCGGAGGTATGGCCGAAGTCATGACTCTCCGGAAATTCTTACTGCCGGCATGTAAAACGTTCCGGGAAATTCAATTGCTCGCGGCCCTGGATCCCAGTGAATACAAGGAAAATCTCACTGGCATGGTCCTTGCGGAAGTCGGAGGCCCACCGCGTCCCCCTTCGCGGTAGAAGAGATCGGAGCAAGGAGACGTCATGAGCCTCGGAATGGAATTACGCCTGCGACAGCATCTGGCCATCACGCCCCAGATCCAGCAGGCCCTCCGGCTATTGCAGTTGTCATCGCAAGAGTTTTCACAGGAAGTCGAGCAAGCGGTCACCAGCAACCCTTTCCTCGAGGAAGACCCGGAAGCGCCCCCCCAACCTTCCGCAGCAATCGCGATGCCGGCCCCGTCGGAGACCACGGTGTCCACGCCGGACAGCATGGAATCCGGCGAAGCGCCGATGCCGATGGCGCTGCACGAGATAGGCCGCTCCGGCGGCGGCAGCAGCGGCGACGAGGAGAACGACTGGACGGAGTGGACCGAGTCACCCATCTCGCTGCGCGAGAATCTGCGCACCCAGCTGCAGCTGTCGCCGATGAGCGACCGCGACCGCACGCTGGCCTACATGATCATCGACGAGCTCACCGATGCCGGTTACCTGGAGACGCCGCTGGAGGAACTGGCCGAGCTGATCTCACCGGAAGAGGAAGTGGATGTCTGCGAACTGAGCGCCGCGCTCAAACTCGTGCAGCAGCTGGACCCGCCCGGCATCGGCGCCCGCTCCCTGCAGGAATGCCTGCAGTTGCAGCTGCAGGTGCTGCCGGAAGACACCCCCGCGCTGCCGCTGGCAATGGCGCTGGTCAATGAACATTTCGATCTGCTGGCCAAGCGCGAATTCACCCGCCTGCAGCAGATCCTGGAATGCGACGAGGACGCCCTGCACAGCGCCCGCGCCCTCATCCGCACGCTGGAACCCCGCCCCGGCCGCGTCTTCGCGCCGGACAACACCCGCTACGTGGTGCCGGACATCATCGTCACCAACCAGCGCGGCCGCTGGGTGGCGACGCTGAATCCGGCGGTGCAGCCGCAGGTACGGATCAACCGCGCCTACGCCGACATCGCCGCCGGCCGCAACGGCGGCGGCTCCTTCTCCCGCCTGCTGCAGGAAGCGCGCTGGCTGCTGCGCAACGTGGAGCAGCGCTTCAACACCATACAGCGGGTGGCCGACGCCATCGTCGCCCGCCAGCGGGTGTTCTTCAGCTACGGGGAGGCGGCGATGAAGCCGATGGCGCTGAAGGACATCGCCACCGAACTGGGGCTGCACGAATCCACCGTCTGCCGCGTCACCAACGGCAAGTACATGGCCACACCGCGCGGCCTGTTCGAGTTCAAGTACTTCTTCTCTCGCCAGCTGGCGACCGAGGACGGCGGCAGCTGCTCCGCCACCGCCATCCGCGCGCTGATGAAGGAGCTGATCGCCGCCGAAGATCCACAGACGCCGCTGTCCGACGCCCAACTCGCCCGCATGCTCGCCGAGCAGGGCCTGAAACTGGCCCGGCGCACGGTGACCAAGTACCGCACGCTGATGCGCATACCCAGCGTGGAGCTGCGCCGCGTCGCCGGCCGCGGGTCCCACGTCGAAGCCAACGCCGCCTGAGCGGCGCCACCACAGGAGGGAGGCATCATGACCGCGATCATTGCCGCACACTTCGCCCACGTCGAACACATGCACGAGGCCACCGCGCAGCTGCGCGCCCAGGGCTTCAGCCGGGACGAGTACGCAACCTACTTTCTCAACCCCCCGGGCCAGCACGGCCTCTACCACCTGGGCGGCGATGCCGCCAGCGATGAAGGCACCCGGAAGGCCGGCAAGAATGCCACCGCCGGCGCCGTGGCCGGCGGCGCCGCCGGTGCCATCGTCGGCACCATAGGCGGGCCGATGGGCATGCTCGCCGGCGCCGGCGCCGGCGCCTACCTGGGCGCCCTGGCCGGCGCCCTGCGGGCGGCGGACGCCCCCGAACCGGCGAAGGCCAGCACCGAGGCCCCGGCCGAACCGCCCGGCGGCCCGATGGTGGCGGTGAACGTCGACAAGCCCGGCGCCGAGGCGGCCGCCGTTGCCATCCTCGGTCGCTGCCATGCACGCCAGATCGACCGCGCCAACGGCGAATGGCGGGATGGCGACTGGCTGGATTTCGACCCCCGCGAACCCATCCAGACCCTGCTGCGCCAAGGCCAGGGCCAGGGCCGGTGAGCAGCGCTGGCATGCGCGAGGGCAGCGCCCTCCACGTCTCCGACGTCACCATGTTCTACGCCGCCCGCAGCGGCGGCATCCGCCGCTACCTGCAGGAGAAGCGGCGCTGGCTGCAGGCGCGACCCGGCTTCCGCCACTCGCTGGTGCTGCCGCGGCACGCCGCCCTTGGCGAGGAAGCGGTCGAAGTACCCAGCCTGCCGCTGCCCTTTTCCCACGGCTACCGCCTGCCGCTCGCGCGCCGGGCGGCCGCCCGTGCGCTGGTGGAGCTGCAACCGGACGTGATCGAGGCCGGCGACCCCTACCGCCTCGCCTGGGCGGCGGTGGACGCCGGCCAGGCGCTGGGCGTGCCGGTAGTCGGCTTCTACCATTCCGACATGCCACGGGTGATCGGCAAGGCCTGCGGCGCCGCCGCCGAGCGCCTGGCCGAGGCCTACACCCGCCGCCTCTACAGCCGCTTCGACCTCGTGCTGGCGCCCAGCGCCTGCATGGTGCAGCGCCTGCTGGAACTGGGCCTGCCGCGGGTGGAACGCCAGGCGCTGGGGGTGGACAGCCGCGTCTTCCACCCCTCGCGCCGCAGCCAGGGCTGGCGGCTGCGCCTGGGCGCCGGCCCGCGCGACCGCCTGCTGGTGTTCGTCGGCCGCTTCGCCGCCGAAAAGAACCTGCCAGTGCTGTACGACATGCTGGACCGCCTGGGGCCCGGCCACGTCCTGGTGCTGGTCGGCAACGGCAACCCGCCGCCGGAGCACCCGGCAGTGCGGGTGGTGCCCTTCATCTCCGACCCGGCCCGGCTGGCAGGGCTGATCGCCAGCTGCGACCTCTTCGTCCATGCCGGCGACCAGGAGACCTTCGGCCTCGCGCCGCTGGAAGCCATGGCTTGCGGCCTGCCGGTGGTGGCCGCCCGTGCCGGCGGCTTGGCGGAACTGGTGGACGACAGCGTGGGCTGCGCGGTACCGGCCCCCGACCCTGCCACCCTGGCCAGCGGCATGGCAGAGGCGGTGAAGCAGCTGTGCGCCGCCGACCTGCAGCCGCTGCGCGAAGCCGCCCGCAGCCGCGCCGAGAGCTATGACTGGGAGCGCATCCTGCCCGGCATCGCCGCCCGCTACGCCGCCCTCGGCCGCCATCGCGAGCTGCCGCTGGGCGATATCGGCCTCAGCCCCTCGGCACTGCGCTGAAGGGAAAGCCCGTTCCGGCGATGAAGACGCTGACCTGGCCGCTGCCCGATCCAGCCCCATCCCCGCCCCTTGCGGCGGCGGGCAGCCCCGCCCTGCCGCACCAACCGCCCCTTGCCTGCCGCCCCGCGCCGGCCTGGGCCGCTCCCGCTTTCCTGAACCGATGAAGCCGCCACGGTGAACCCGCAAGCCAGCCCGCCGCGCCACGCCGGTGCCGCCCTCTCGCTCTTCCCCGCCCCACCCGCGGTGTGCGTCGCCATGCATGACGTCGCCCCGGCCACCTGGACGCGCTGCGCCAGCCTGCTGAAGGCGATGAGCGAAGTCGCGCCGGTGCCCTTCACCCTCCTGGTGGTACCCAATTACCACCGGCAGGGCGACCGGGTGCCGGACTGGTACGAGCAGGCGCTGCGCGAGCACCTCGCCCGCGGCGACGAACTCGCCCTGCACGGCTACGCCCACCAGGACGAAGCGCCGCTGCCGCGCACGCCGCGGCAGTGGTGGCGCCGGCGCATCATGACCGCCGCCGAAGGCGAGTTCTCGGCGCTGGACACCTCCGCCGCCCGCAACCGCCTCAGCGCCGGTTTGGGCTGGTGTCGCCAGCACGGCTGGCCGGTGGAGGGCTTCGTCGCCCCGGCCTGGCTGCTCAGCCCCGGGACCTGGCAGGCGCTGGAGAACCTGCCCTTGAGCTACACCACCACCGCCACCGGCTTTCACCTGCTGCATCCGCGACGCAGCGTGGACATGCCCGCCATCGCCTATAGCACCCGCAGCCGCGCCCGCCTCGGCCTCTCGCTGGCGTGGCACGGGCTGCGCCCCTTGCCGCGTGCCCCCGGGGTACGCATCGCCCTGCATCCGGACGATGCCGGGCAGCCGGCGGTGATCCGCCAGTTGCAAGGCCTGCTGGAGAGTCTGCTGCGCAGCCGTATGGCGCTGACCAAGCGCGCGTTCGCCGCCGCGCTGCTGGGCCGCCGGCCGCCGCAGGCGGCAGCCGGGGCCCCTGCTGGCGACAAGGCCCCCTACGCCGGCAGCACCAGCGCCAGCGAGAGTGTCGCCAGCGTGGCGCCGAGGGCGGAGCCGGCCAGCACATCGCTGGGATAGTGCAGGCCCAGCACCACCCTCACCACCGCGGTCAGCACCGCGAAGCCGGCCAGGGCGCCCCCCAGCAGCGGAAAGTAGGCGAAGGCGATGACGGCGAAGGCCACCGCATGCATGGTGTGGCCCGAAGGAAAACTGAATTCGTCCAGGGGCCGGGCGCACACGGTGAGCCCGGCCAGGCGCACGCAGGGCCGTGGCCGGCCGGCGCGGCGCTTGATCAGCAGATACAGCGCCACGCCCACCAGCGCCACCGCCCCCATGTGCAGGGCGCAGCGCACCCCTGTCTGCCCGGGCAGCAACAGCAGGCCGAGGATGAGCGCGCCCCACAGTTCGCCATCGCCCATGCGGCTCACCGCCCGTGCCAGCCACAGGCAGGGGCGATAGGCCAGCACGCGGTTCAGCGCGACGACGCAGGCGCCGTCGATGGCCAGCAGCCGGCCCACGCGCTCAAGCGAGTCCGGCCGCATGGCGGTAGTGGCCGACGCCGGCGGCGCAGGCCACCAGGCGGGCTTCGAACTCGCCCAGGATCACCGGCCAGGCCAGTTGCCGCGCCGCACTGCGGGCGGCATCCGCCAGCAGGCGGCGCTCCCTGTCCTGGACCGCCAGCACGCGGGCGGCACCAATGAAGGCGCTCTCGGCCAGCGCGGCGGCGGCCCGGGTGTCGCCGCCCGGCGGCGGCAGCACCCGCGCGCTCAGGCGGTCGGCCAGATGCTCATGGGTGGCGCCGATGTCGAAGGCGACGATGGGCAGCGCGCTCGCCATCGCCTCCACCACCACGTTGCCGAAGGTCTCGCTGAGGCTGGGGAAGAGGAAGAGATCGGCGGAGGCGTAGTGCTGTGCCAGCGCTTCGCCGCGCTGCACGCCGGCGAAGATCTCACCCGGCGCGTCGCGCTCCAGCTCCGGCCGCAGCGGGCCATCGCCCACCCAGATCAGGCGCGCATCCGGCCGCTCGCGGCGGATGGCGTGGAAAGCCTCGCGCACCAGCGCCGGGTTCTTCTCCGGCGCCAGCCGGCCGACATGCAGCACCGCCAGCTGGCGCTCGCCCAACCCCCACTGCGCGCGCAGACCGGCGCTGCGCCGGGTGGGCGAGAACAGCTCGCCATCCACTCCGCGGCCGACTATGGCGAGGTTGCGGTAGCCCTGCGCCGCCATCTCCGCCGCCAGCATGCGGGTGGGCACGAAGGTGAGATCGCAGCGGTTGTGGAAGGTACGCAACGCGGCGCTGATGACATCGGCCAGCCTGCCCAGCCGGTAATAGCCGCTGTACTTCTGGAAGTGGGTGCGGTAATCGCTGGTCACCGGCACGCCCAGCTGGCGCGCGGCGAACAGCGCCGCCCAGCCCAGCGGCCCTTCGGTGACGATGTGCACCACGTCCGGACGCGCCTTGCGCCAGCGCCGCAGCAGGCGGAACACCGCCGGCATGCCGAACTGCAGGCCGGGATAGCGCGGCAGCGGAAAACCGCGTACCAGCAGCGTCCCCTCTTCCGCCACCTCTCCCGCCTGCCGCGGCCGCACCAGATCCACCTTGTGACCACGGCCGCGCAGGTAGTGCACCGTGCGCTCAACCGTAAGCGCCACGCCGTTCAGTTCCGGCGAGTAGGTCTCGGTCACCACGGCGATGGACAGGCGGGGGCGTTCCATATTGTTTTCTCCTTCGCGCCGCAGCGCGTGTCTCTGTGTCGGGGCTTCCTGCGCACAGGAAAACCGGCGGGCAGGGCACTGAAGGCAATCGCCATGCCCGAGCGGAGCCGCGGGAAGCGCCCGCATCGGCGGGCGGGCGGCCGGCGCCGCCCCACGCCGGCGAGAGCGACCGCAGCGCAGCAATGCCCACTCCCGCCCCCGGTCGGGGGCGGGGCAGGCGGAATAGCGGAATGGATCTGCGAGGGGAAAAAACTACATGCCGCTGTCGAATTTGCATGCGGCCCGGCGGAGCTGCTGGAGCCCGGCCGCGATGCGGACGCCCTCGGGAAGGCGGGCCGGGTCACCGCCGACGACCCCGGGCACGCCCATTGCAACCCCCCGGCCATCGCTGCTGCCCGGGATGACTTCATGAGCAATCCGTACGAGACCGACACCGAACCCGCGGAATTCGAGTTCGAGGTCCCGGAAATCCTGCGCTGGGTGCTGCCCTGCCAGGGCTGCTCCCGCTGTGCCCCGCTGATGGGAACGGCCGAAGCGCATCCCCGGCGGTCGCGCAGCGGTACTGCCTGCCGCGGCACGCGCAGCAGCCGCGGCCGCCGCCGGGTGGCGCGCTGAGCGGAGGGCACCGGATTGCGCCCCCGCGACCCCACGCTTCTTGGCGATCCTGGCAGCGGCGGTCTGCGCAGCGTGGCCGGCGGCGCCCTCCCCGCCACCGCCCTCCCGGACACCGGCCTTGCCGGCACCGGCGCCCGCAGCGCTCCGCCGCCGGCCGGCCCTGCGGCCAGCCTGTTCGTCCCCGGCCACAACTGCTGCACCGTGGCCCGCGCCCACCGCGCCGGCATGGTGGTGGATGGCGAAGAGTATTTCCGCGCCTTCGCCCGCGCCGCCGAGCGTGCCACCCGCTCCATCACCATCCTGGCCTGGGACTTCAACAGCAATACCTGCCTGCATTTCGACGACGAGCCGCCGGTGCCCGGCATGCCGGAACGCCTGGGCGATTTCCTCAACTGGCTGGTGCAGCGCCGCCGTGGCCTGCAGGTGCACATCCTGGACTGGGACTACCCGATGGTGTTCGGCACCGACAGGGAATTCCCGCCGCTCTATGGCCTGGGCGGCTGGGAGCCACACCGCCGGGTACACCTGGCCTATGACGACACCCATCCGCTGGGCGCCTCGCACCACCAGAAGATCGTCGTCATCGACGACGCCCTCGCCTTCATCGGCGGCTTCGATCTCACCGTGCGGCGTTGGGACACCTGCGCCCACCGCGCCGACGATCCGCGCCGCGACTGCGCCGGCAAGCCCTATCCGCCCTTCCACGACATGATGCTGGCGGTGGATGGCGAAGCCGCCCGCGCACTGGCCGGCGTGGTGCGCACCCGCTGGGAGGCGGCCCTCGGCCATCCGCTGCCCCCGCCGCCGCGACATGCGGAGTTGGCCGCCGATGGCAGCCCCTGGCCGCCCGGACTGGAGGTGGCCTTCTCCGATATCGACATCGCCATCTCCCGCACGCTGCCGGAACGCGCCGGCCAGCCGGCGGTGCGCGAGGTCGAGCAGCTCTACCTGGACATGGTGGCCGCCGCCCGCCGCTGCATCTACGTGGAGAACCAGTACTTCACCGCTGGCGGCATCGGCGAGGCGCTGGCGGCGCGGCTGGAGGAGGAGGACGGGCCGGAGATCATCGTGGTGGTGCGCCTGTTCAGCCACGGCTGGCTGGAAGAACACACCATGCACGTGCTGCGCGCCCGGCTGGTGGAGCGCCTGCGCGCCGCCGACCACCACGGTCGCTTCCACATCTACTACCCGCATGTGGACGGCCTGTCCGAGCGCACCTGCATCGACCTGCACGCCAAGCTGATGATCGTAGACGACGAGATCCTGCGCATCGGCTCGGCCAACCTGTGCAACCGCTCCATGGGCATGGACAGCGAGTGCGACGCCGCGCTGGAAGCCCGTGGCGACACCCGCGTCGCCTCCGCCATCGCCACCTACCGCAACCGCCTGCTGGCGGAACACCTGGACTGCGCGCCAGATGCGGTGGAGGCGGCGCTACGCCGCCACGGCAGCCTGGCGGCCGCCATTGCCGCGCTGGCCGGGCGCAGCCGCACGCTGAAACCGCTTGAGGACCAGCCGGACTGGCCGCAGGCGGTGCTGGACTTCGCCCGCGTCGGCGACCCCGGCAAACCGGTGTCGCTGGAGCGGCTGATCGAGGAGTTCAGCCCGGAAAGCCTCATCGCCAGCAGCCCGGAATACGCTGCCGAGGGCAGCCCCGGCGGCCAGGCCACCGGGCTGCTGCCGGGCATGCCGCGGCCGCGTCGCATGCATCCGGTACGCCGCCTCGCCGCCCGCATCGCCGCCCTCGCGGTGGTGCTGGTTGCGCTCACCGCGGTGTGGCAATACACGCCGCTGGCGCAGTGGGTGAACGCGGAGCGCGTCACCCAGTGGGCGCGGGAGTTCGCCGACCGGCCGTGGGCGCCCATCCTCATCCTGCTCGCCTATACCCCGGCCTGCGTGCTGATGTTCCCGCGGCCGCTGATCACGCTGGCGGCAGTCGTGGCCTTCGGCCCCATGCTGGGCTTCGTCTATTCCCTCTCCGGCATCCTGCTGGCGGCCTTCTTCACCTACGTCGCCGGCATGGCGATGCCGCAGGAGACGGTGCACAACCTCGCCGGCCGCAAGCTGCGCCACATCGCCGAAACCCTGCGACGGCGCGGCGTGATCGCCATCACCGCGCTGCGCCTGGTGCCGATCGCGCCCTTCGCGGTGGAAGGCGTGGTCGCCGCCGCCATTGGCATCCGCCTGCTGCCCTTCATGCTGGGCACCCTGTTCGGCATGCTGCCCGGCACCCTGGCCACCACCGTGTTCGGCGACCAGTTGCAGTCGGCGCTGCGCGATCCCTCGCGGGTGAATTACGGCCTGATCGCCGCCGCCGTCGCCGGCGTCGCCCTCATCACCCTGGCGGTGCGCCGCTGGCTGGTCTCCGAGCACCGCACCCACGCCCATGGCAACCCAGGCCAACAGCCTCGCTAGCTGGCGCAACCTGGACCTCGCCCTCGGCGAGGACTGCCTGCGCATCGCCTCCTACAACGTGCACCGCTGCGTCGGCCGCGACCGCCGCTGCGATGTCGCCCGCGTCGGCCAGGTGATACGCGAACTGGGCTGCGACATCGTCGGCCTGCAGGAGGTGGACAGCCGCTCCGACGGCCGCCACGACTCCATGCAGCTCGATTTCCTCGCCGCCCAGACCGGCATGGAGGCGGTCGCCGGCCACACCATCATTCGCCACGAAGGCAGCTACGGCAACGCCCTGCTCACCCGCCGCAAGGTGCTGGCGGTACGCCGCCACGACCTCAGCTACCGCCGCCGCGAACCGCGCGGCGCGCTGGAGGTGGACCTGGACGTGGCCGGCGAAACGGTGCGCGTCATCGTCACCCACCTGGGCCTGCGGCCGGCCGAGCGCCGCTACCAGGTGCAGCAGATGCTCAGGCTGCTGCACGACATCCCGCCGGAGCAGTCGGTGGTGGTACTGGGCGACATCAACGAATGGCTGCCCATGGGCCGGCCGCTGCGCTGGCTGAACAACCTGCTCGGCCACGCCCCGGCCGAACGCTCCTTCCCCTCCGGCCTGCCGTTGTTCGCGCTGGACCGCGTCTGGGTCCGCCCCCGCCACACCCTGCTCGCCTTCGAAACCCACCGCAGCCCCTCTTCCCGCATCGCCTCCGACCATCTGCCGGTGAGAGCCATCGTCGCCCCCGCAGTACCGCCGGCCAGCGCGCAGGTGGAACATGTGCCGCCGCAGCGGCAGGCGCGCTCGGCCTGAAATCTGCTGCTCGCTGGACCCTGAGCCAAATAAGCCGCAAAATCGGCTCACTCAATGAGCCGATTAACCCCTCCCAATCGGCTCACAACACGAGCCGCCCCGCGATGCGCACCCCACCCTGGATCTGGCAGCAGCCCGATTGGCCTCAGTTCCGCTGGCAAGCCGAAGCGCTTGCACCGCTGCTGCGGGCCTGCACCCAGGCCCAGGGGCGACTGCTGGGCATGGCGGGCGCGATCGGCGCCGATGTGGAAGCCCAAAACAATCTGGACGCCCTGCTGCAGAACATCATCACCTCCTCGGCCATCGAGGGCGAACAGCTCAACGTCGGCTCGGTGCGCTCCTCCCTCGCCCGCCGCCTCGGCCTGGACGACAGCGGCAACCCCAGCCCCCGCAGCGAAGGCCTGGCCGAACTGTCGCTGGATGCCACCCGCCATCCCGATCAGCCGCTCACCCTGGAACGCCTGTACCGCTGGCACCGCTGGCTGTTCCCGGCCGAAGAGCTGCAGCTCACCCGCATCCGCGTCGGCGAGCTGCGCGGCGACGAGACCATGCAGGTCGTCTCCGGCCGGCTGGACCGGCCCACCGTGCATTTCGAGGCGCCGCCGCGCGCCGGCCTGGAACAACAACTGGATGGCTTCATCGCCTGGTTCGAACACAGCCGCGGCGATACCACGCTGGACCCCATGCTGCGCGCCGGCATCGCCCATTTCTGGTTCGTCACCCTGCACCCTTTCGACGACGGCAACGGCCGCCTCACCCGCGCCCTGACCGACCTCGCGCTGGCCCAGGACGCGCCGGAGGCAATCCGCTTCCATGCCTTGTCGGCCAGCATCCTGGAGCAGCGCGCCACCTACTACCGCATCCTCGAAGCCAGTCAGAAAGGCAGCCTGGACGTCACCGCCTGGCTGCAGTGGTTCCTGCAAACGCTGCTGCACAGCCTGGAACAAGCCCTCGCCCGCATCGACCGCGTGCTGGCCAAGGCGCGCTTCTGGCAGCGCCACCGCCACGAGGGCCTGTCCGCCGAACAGCTCAAGGTGCTCAACCGCCTGCTGGACGGCGGGGAACGCGGCTTCGATGACGGCATCAGCGCCGCCCAGTACAAGGCGGTGGCGCAAGTCTCCAAGGCCACCGCCACCCGCCACCTGGCCGACCTCGTCGCCAAAGGCTGCCTGGTCCGCCTGCCGGGCGGCGGGCGCAGCACGCGGTATGAGATCAACCAGTGCGACGGTCTCCCGTCCGCACAAAGCGACCAGTAGGCCACCGCCGGGCACGCGGTTCTCATGCGTTGGGGCAGGCAATTCCGCCCAGCAACCGGAGACAGCCATGCCCAGGCATCACATCGAAGTTCCACGCACGCTCAAGCGCTCGCCGGCCAAGGCGCAGCGCACCTATGCGAAGACGCTGGAGAACGCCGAGCGGGAGTACGGCCCCGGCGAGCGGGCCGGGCGTACCGCGATCGCCGCGCTGAAGCACGGTTTCGAGAAGGTGGGCGACCACTGGGAGGCAAAGAAGGAGCGCGGCCCCTCGGACCCGCGCGCCGAGCATTCCACCGCCGAGAAGCGCCAGGGCAAGGGCGAGACCTTCGGCGGCGTGGACTACCAGGGCCATAGCCGGCAGGAGCTGTACGAACGCGCCCGCGACCTCGGCATCCGCGGCCGCTCCAGCATGAACAAGGCTGAACTGGCGCGGGCGATCGCCAAACATCAGCGCTAAGCGGCAAGCCTCTTTGAAAGACGGGACAAGGGCGGGCGCCGCTGCGGTGCCTGCGCTTCTTTTTTCCGCAGGCGGGTGTGCAGGCCTGCACTGGACTGCCGGCCTCGCGGGCAGTCGCTCTTCGGCAGGCCCGGAGCGGATGGGGCAGGCAGCAGATTCCGCCGCTTGAGCGCCCCCTCAGCCGTACTCCAGGTGCGTCGCCTTACCCCAGAACACCCGGTAGGCGAAGATGGTGTAGCCGATGATGAACGGCAGCACCACCACCACGCCGACCAGGATGAAAGCGAGCGAGCCGGGGGCGGCGGCGGCCTGCCAGACGTCCATGCGTTGCGGCACGATCCAGGGGAAGAGGCTGTAGGCGAGGCCGTGGAAGGCGAGGATGAAGATCGCCACCGTGGCGGCGAAGGGCACCCAGACCCAGGCGTGGTTGCCCCGCGCCAGTTGGGCCGGCAGCCGGCGCAGCACCACCGCGGCGAAGACGAACAACACTGCGGTGATCAGCGGTATGGGCGCGAGCAGGAAAAGGTTGGGCACTTCGAACCATTTGTCGAAGATGGCACGGCTCAGCAGCGGCGTGGCCACCGACACCGCGGCGACGCCGAAGGCGGTGAACCACAGCGCCCGCCAGCCCCAGCGCGCGGCGCGTATCTGCAGTTCCCCCTCGGTCTTGATCAGCAGCCAGCCCGCGCCCAGCAGGCAGTAGCCAGCGGTGAGGCCGAGGCCGATGAAGGCGGCGAAGAACAGGTTGATGGCGCTGCGCTCGAAGCCCACCACCAGCAGCCCCACCATGTAGCCCTGCGCCAGCGCGGCGATCAGCGAGCCGGCGCAGAAGGCGCGGTTCCACCACGGCTTGTGGTGGGCCTGGGCCTTGACGCGGAAATCGAAGGCGACGCCGCGCAAGATCAGGCCCAGCAGCATCGCCGCCACCGGCAGGTAGAGCGCGCCCATGACAACGCCGTGGGCGAGCGGGAAGGCGGTGAGCAACACGCCCACGCCCAGCACCAGCCAGGTTTCGTTGGCGTCCCAGAAGGGGCCGATGGAGGCAACCATGATGTCCTTGTCGTGCTCGTCGGCGACGCCCAGCAGCGCGCCCAGGCCGAGGTCGTAGCCGTCCAGCACCACGTAGATGAGGATGGCCAGCCCCATCACCAGCAGGAACACCAGCGGCAGCCAGCCGGCGGGTTGGCTCAGGTCAGGCATCGCGTCTCTCCTCCGGCGAGCGGGCGCCGTCGTCCGGGGTGGCGCCACGCTGGGCGCGCTCCTTGTCGGCCACGCCGACGCCGGCATGGAAGGGGTCGGCGACCGGGTTCATCTGCTTGGGCTGCTCGCTCTCGCCGGCCTTCTTCGCCAGATGGAAGATCACCGAGATGAAAGCGGTGAGCAGCACTGCGTAGAGGCTGAGGTACATCGCCAGCGTGAGGCCGATGCGGCTGGCCGCGGTGGCGGTGGCGGCCTCCGCCGTCCTGAGCACGCCATGCACCAGCCAGGGCTGGCGGCCGATCTCGGTGACGTACCAGCCGGCCACCAGCGCCACCCAGCCGGAGAAGGTCATCGCCACCAGGATCATCAGCGTGCGCGGCCCCGGTGCGCCCTGGCGCCTGAACTGGTACAGCGACAGCCAGGACACCAGCAGCATCAGCAGGCCTGTGCCCACCATCAGCCGGAAGGCGAAGAACACCGGCTTCACCGGCGGATGCTCGCCGGCGAAGTCGTTGAGGCCGCGGATCTCGGCATCGAAGGAGTGCCCCAGGTAAAGCGAGGCCAGGCCGGGGATGGCGATCTCGTAGCGGTTGCTGCGGCTGGCCTCGTCCGGCACGGCGAACAGCACCGCGGCGGCACCGCGCTGGGTCTCCCAGATGCCCTCCATGGCCGCCAGCTTGGCCGGCTGGTGGTGTAGGGTGTTAAGGCCATGCAGGTCGCCCACCAGGATCTGCAGCGGGATCAGGATGGCGGCCAGCCGCACCCCGGTGCCGAGGGCGACGCGCACGTCGCCGCCCCGGTCTCCGCGGCGCCAGCGCCAGGCGGAAATGCCGGCGACGAGGAAGGCGGTGGTGAGGCCGGAGGCCAGCAGCATGTGGGTGAAGCGGTAGGGGAAGGACGGGCTGAAAAGGATGGCCAGCCAGTCGGTGGGGTGGGCGCGGCCGTCTATCATCTCGAAGCCCACCGGCGTCTGCATCCAGGAGTTCAGCGCCAGTATCCAGAAGGCCGACAGCGTGGTGCCGGCGGCCACCAGGAAGGTGGACAGGATGTGCACCCTGCGGCTCACCCGCTTGGTGCCGAACAGCATGATGCCGAGGAAGCTCGCCTCCAGGAAAAAGGCGGTGAGCACCTCGTAGGCCAGCAGCGGCCCGGCGATATTGCCCACGGTCTCCATGTAGCCCGGCCAGTTGGTGCCGAACTGGAAGCTCATGGTGACGCCGGTGACGATGCCCAGCGCGAACGTGAGCGCGAAGATCTTGACCCAGAAGCGGTAGGCCCCCATCCACGACTCGTCGCCGCTGCGGTCGTAGCGCAGGCGGAAGTAGAGCAGCACCCAGGCGAGCGAGATGGTGATCGCCGGGAACAGGATGTGGAAGGTGATGTTGGCTGCGAACTGCAGCCGCGACAGCAGGACCGGGTCCAGGCTCTCCATCGTCGCCCTACTCCTCGCGCACCGCGATTTCCGGCGTAGTGGCGTGGGTGCGTTCGTAGAGATCCTGGCAGCGCACGCAGCGCGCGGCGGCTGGCTGCGCCTCCAGGCGGGCGAAGGGAATGTCGTCGCCGCAGTCGATGCAGATGCCCGCCTCGCCCTCGGCGAGGCGAGCACGGGCGGCCTCGATGTCGCGCAGTTCCCGCACCTCGCGCACCACCGCGGCATTCTCGTTGTCGCGCAGCAGTTCGAGGTCGGCCTGGTCGGCGGCATCGCCCACCGGCGCGCTCAGGCCCGGCTCGCTGCTGGCGCGCAGGCGGTCCACATGCTCATGCACGCCGGATTTCACCGCCTGCTCGCGCTTGTCCAGCAACTCGCTCAAGGCCCGCAGCTGCTGCTCGCTCAACTCGCTCATAAGGTCCCCTCCTAGACGGTGGCGATCCCGCCGGGCGCTCCTGCCCCCGGTCCTTCGCCTGGTGCCGGCCTCAGCAAGCCGGGTGCCCAGCCGCGCGTCGGCCCCGCCCTCGCCGACGCCCGAGCGGGGTGCAGGCTGCCAGCCCCGCCCCGCCTGCACCCTGCGGCCCGTTCCCGGCGCCACTGCGGAACCCCAGCACGCCTGCGCCTGGACCTGGGCTGCCCAAGTCCGGCGGACCGGTAGTTTTTTCCCCTGCGTGCATTTTTTTCAGCGCTGGAACAAGGATTTCGCCAGCCGGAAAACCCGGGCCGGGGCCCGCCTCCAGCGCGGCGGGCGGCCGCCGAGGCCGCGCTGGCGCCATCGCGGCTTGCGGCGGTGCCGCAGTCGAGCGCGAATCCATGCGGATCGACGGGCGGCAGCGCGGCGGGCCCTCATGTTGCTATGCAACGTAACCGTAGCCCCAAAGGGGCTGCGGCCGGTGCGGGGCAGCGCCTTGTACCCGGCTTTTTTCATCAACTTCAGGAGATCAGACCATGGCCCAGACTTCCAGCGGCTTGAAACAGCAGTCCGATTCCAGCGCGCGCGACGCCATCGCCAGCAACTTCGCCGCGACGACGCTGCGCAGCATCAGCCAGTTCTACGACCTCCAGGCCGCCACCGCCCGCATCATGCTGCGGACCCAGCTGCGCGCCTTGTCCGCCATCGGGATGCCGGACTATTCCCGCCTGCTGCAGGTGGCGGACGACCGCGCCCTCACGCTGTTCTCGGCCACCACCGACAATGCGCTGCGTTTCGTCGGCCAGGCGGACGACACCCTGGGACAGATCCACAGCCACTTCTCCCGCCTGCTGGAGCAGCAGGCCATAGGCTTCACCGAGCGCTGGCAAAACGGCCTGGAGGAATTGCAGCAGCAGGCCAGCGAGAGCCTGCAGGAGCTGCAGGAACTGACGCGTCAACAGGCGGATGAAATGGCCCGCGCCACCGACTCCATCACCGACATGACGCAGGCCACGCTGCGCGAAGGCGGCGAGCAGTTCCGCGCCACCGTGCGCCAGGGGCTGGAGCACAGCCGCGAACTGGCCAGCCGACAGGTGGAAGCGCTGCGCCGTGGCGGCGAGCGGATCAACGAGAACGCCCGCAGCGCGGTACGCGAGGGTGCGGAAGCCGCCAGGCAGGCGGGCGACGGAGCGGCCAAGGCGGGCAAGGCGGCCTGATTCCGCCATCCCTCCGGATCAGGGCGGAAGCAAACCGGGACCACACCGGGCCCAGCCGGCAGCAGCAGCAAGCACCGGATGAGGCAGCTGACGGGATCGACATTGCCGCTACCGCGCGTACGGCCTCGCCTTCCCCGGCATGGCACAGCCAGCCGCAGCGGCAAACTTCCAGCCAGGGCGCCCGCTCACTCGCGCGGCTCGCGCCCGGGGCCTGGCTTCGCAATCGGCAATCCGGGCAATCGCCCTGACCTTCGGGCCTCGGGGGACGGCGGCCGGAACAGACGGGCGGGATGCCCCTCGGGGATGCACGGCTGCGGCGACGCATGGTTGCGCCGCGTTGGAGCGCGCCCTCAGGGGCAAGCGCCGGGCCGGGATCCCCCCCGGAATCCCGGCCTTTTCCGGCGACACCGGCGTTCAAGCCGGTCCGGAGCACCTCCCGCGCCCCGGCACGGGGGCGCCCACCCCCGTTTTCCCCCCTCTTGTTCTTGTATTTGTCCTTGCGCCCCTGGGCGCAGCGGCGGCCGCTTTCCGCCGGCCACCGGCGGTGGCGCCGGGAACGCTCAAGCCACCACCATGCGGAGCGGCTGGCCGGGCTGCCGCAGTCTTCGTGCCCGGCGCGGCTTCTGCCTGAGTTGCCGCTGCCCCCGCGCCCTGCGGCGCTCCTGTTTCAGTCGCAGAGTCCGCCGGCACGGGAGGGCGTACGGCCTGGGTCGAGCTCGTTCTCCCGCCCGCCCCCTGGCTGGCACCACGGCCACCACCCGGGCGGTGGCGCTTGCCTCCTCCCGCCGGCGGCTGCGGCTCGTCGTCGCCCTCCTCGCTGGAAGTCCGCGTCAGCCCGCCCTCTATCAGACGTAGCGGCGGGCGCCCGTTGGCGCTACGCGCCGCCGCCAGGCGGGCGGCCCTGGCCAGCCTGGCGGCACTGGCCGCGCGCCTCGCCCGCAGCAAGGGGCCGGGGACGGCCCCCGGCCCCGCCGCGGAATCGCCCTTATCCACGAGTCTCGGCGCCGCCTTGGTGTGCAGGCAGGCGGAGGAAGAAAGCGACACAGGCGGGCCGGAAATCCGCCCGCGACGGCCGGGCTTGGTGACCGCCTTGGAGGGGGAGCTGGAAGGTTTTCTGGAGAAGGTGCTGGCGGGAGGCTTGGAAGGAGACTTGCCCCTGGGTCTGGCGGGCGCGTTGATGGCCGGCTTGGCGGCGGCTTTGCCGGCGGGTCGCGCCCGCCGTGGTTTCGCCGCCTGGGCTGCGCCGGGCCCGCGCGCCCCGGACGCCCGCCTGGCGCGGGCCGCCGGCTGGCGGGCAACAGGCTCGGCCGGCGTGTCAGCCGCAGCGGACGCCGCGCTCGGGCGCGCGATCACATGCTCGGTGGCGAGCAGCCACTCGCGCATCGCTTGCGACCACCACCAGGCGGCCGGCGCCAGGATGAAGCCCCAGGCGCGCAGGGTGGCGCCAGCGGGTGTCCGCGCTTCGGGGCCACGCCAGACGACATAGACACGCTCGTCGGCGATGCCGGCACGGGCGATGCGTTCGCGCATCGGCGCCAGTTGCTCGTCGTCGCTGACCAGGCAATGAACGGTACAGGGCATATCCACCTCCTCCGCCTGTCAAGGCGGTGCCGGAAAGCTTGCCCGTGGAAAGCAGCAGGTTCCGCGCCAGTTCCGCGCTGCCGTCCGCCCGCCTTACATCAGGAGACGAAATCCGGCGCCGAGCACGGTGCCGTAAACCGCGTGCGCCGCCAGCGCAACCAAAGGCGTACGGTAACCATAGTTGAGCGCGAGAAAACCTGGCGGCTCGAGACGCCGGCGCACGCCGGCACCATCGTGCTCCGAGGCCAGCCGTGGGTGGATATGGGAAAGCACCGGGAGGAATACGGTAAGACTTACCAGGCCATGCGCCAGCCCGGCCACCAGCCCCGCCAGCCAGCCGGCGCCGCTGCCACCGAAGGCGAAGGCGAAGTAGTAGAGGAAGGCGATGAGGCAGCCGCCGGCGAAGTTGAGCAGGAAGCCCAGCAGGCTGGCGGCCTCGCGGTCGCCGGTGAACAGCGAGCCCAGCAGCAGCGGCAGGTCCAGCCGCGACCAGCCGCGGAACTGGCTGATGAACATCAGCGAGGTCATCGCCAGGGTGGCGATCACCGCCCACACCAGGATGCCCAGCACCGCCAGCGCCACATCCACATCCATCGCCGCCTGCACCGAGAGTCGCTCCGTTTCGCTCATGGGTCCTCCTTCTCCGCCTGCGCGCCGCTGCCGGGCAGGTCATCCTCCAGGAAGCCGGCGCGTCCGCTGTTGTAGGTGCGGCGGCGTCCGCCCACCACGGAATCGCCCCTGGCGCGGCCATCGCCCTCCCGCGTGGTGGCCAGCGCCAGCGCCGCCACCACCAGGCCGACATGGCTGAAGGCCTGGGGGAAGTTGCCGGCCGGCTCGCCGCTATCCGGCGCCACCCCTTCCGCGAGCAGCCCGAGGTCGTTGGCGCGCGCCGCCAGGCGCTCGAAGATGTCGCGGGCGTGGTCGTACTCGCCCAGGCGCACCAGGTAATCCACCTGCCAGTAGCTGCACAGCAGGAAGGTTTCGTCGGCGCCGCCGACGCCGTCGTACTCGCTGCCCGGCGGATAGCGGTACAGCAGTTCGCCGCTGGCCAGCTGCCGCTGGATCAGCGCCCAGGTGCCACGCATGCGCGGGTGGTCGGCCGGCAGGTAGCCGTAGCGGGCGAGCAGCAGCAGGCTGGCGTCCGGCGCGGTGCCGCCGTAGTAGCCGACGTAGCTGCCAAGGTCGGCGCTGTAGCCGTGGTTCTCGATGTCGTCGCGGATGGCGGCCCGCTCTGCGCGCCAGGCGTCCTCGTCCAGTTCCAGGCCGAGCTGCCCGTGCACCGCCAGCAGCGCGTCCAGCGCCACCCAGCACATCACTTTGGAGTGGGTGTTGTGGCGCCGTGGCAGACGGATTTCCCAGATGCCGTTGTCCGGCTCGCGCCAGTGCCGGCGCACGGCTTCGCCCAGGTCCAGCAACAAGCGGCGCTCGTGGCCGTCCAGCTCGCCGCCCTGCTCCACGTAGCGCCGGGCGGTGAGCAGCACCTCGCCGTAGATGTCGAGCTGCAGTTGCTCCGCCGCGGCGTTGCCGATGCGCACCGGCCCCATGCCGCGGTAGCCCTCCAACCGGGCGATGTCCTCCCGCGGCACCGGGTTGCCATGCACGTCGTACATGACGTCCACCCGCGGCCGGGTGAGCCGGGTGGCGTGCAGCAGCCAGTCGATGAAGGCGGCGCTCTCGCTGCGGAAGCCGAGATCCAGCAGGCATTGCAGCAGCATGGAGGTGTCGCGCAGCCAGCAGTAGCGGTAATCCCAGTTGCGCTCGCCGCCCCGGTGCACCGGCAGCGAGGTGGTGGCCGCCGCCACCACCGCGCCGGAGAGCCGGTAGGTGAGCAGCTTCAGGGTGATGCAGCTGCGCAGCACCGCGTCCCGGTAGGGGCCGCGATAGCCGCTCCCGCCCGCCCAACGCATCCACCAGCGGCGGGTGCAGGCGATGCGCTCGCTTACCTCGCTGGCGGGCGGCAGCACGCAGATGCCGTTGCCGCTCCAGGCCATCGCCAGCCGGCAGCAGTCGCCTTCGCGCAGCAGCATCTGGCCGCGCAGGCGGGTGCCGCCGGCCTCCGCCTGCAGGTCCATGTCGCCATACAGGTAGAGGGCACCGCTGCCCTGGTTGCCATGGCGGCGGCCGGGGTCGATCTCGCAATACCAACCCAGCCGGCCGCGCCGCCGCAGCTTTACCCCGCGGGCCCCGTAGCCGGGGCGCGGCTCGAACTCCACGTGCAGCCGCACCTCCCCTTCCACGCACTCGGCCAGGCGCAGGAGTTCGTGCTGGGGCTGCAGTTCCTCGCCACCGGCGTCCTCCGGCAGCAGCGTCATCGCCTCGGAGACCTTGAGGATGCCGTCGCGGCAGTGATAGGTGGTGACCAGCACCGCCGAGTCGCCGTCGTAGCGGCGGCGGCAGGAAAGAATGTCCGCCGGGCGCAGCAGGTAGCGGCCGCCGCGCTCCTTGTCCAGCAGCGCGGCGAACACCGAGGGTGCGGAAAAGTGGGGCAGGCAGAGCCAATCGATGGAGCCGGTGCGCGACACCAGCGCGGCGCTGCGGCAGTCACCGATAACGGCGTAGTCGGCGATGTCCGGATAGGGCTCGGCAGCTGCGGGATCGCGCGCAAGGGCGGCCGCGTCGGCCTGCCGGTCCGGACGGGGGGCGGAGTGGGAAACAGGGTCTGACATGCGAGGGGCTGACATGCGCGCCCAGCCAGCAAACGGCGGACCCGGCGGCAAGCGCGGGAACGTCGCTTGCACCCACTGCCGCAAGCCTTTCAAGGAGCACGGCATGGCACGGACTGTGGGCGACTATCTGCTGGAACGCCTTTCCGCCTGGGGGGTCCGGCGTATCTACGGTTATCCCGGCGACGGCATCAACGGCATCATGGGCGCCTTCGGCCGCCTCACCGCCAGCACCGCGGACAAGCCGGACGAGGGCATCCGCTTCATCCAGGCCGGCCACGAGGAGCTGGCCGCCTTCATGGCCTGCGCCCACGCCAAGTTCACCGGCGAGGTCGGCGTCTGCCTGGCCACCTCCGGGCCGGGCGCCATCCACCTGCTCAACGGCCTCTACGACGCCAGCCTGGATCATCAGCCGGTGGTGGCCATCGTCGGCCAGCAGAAGCGCTCCGCCATCGGCGGCGACTACCAGCAGGAGGTGGACCTCATCTCCCTGTTCAAGGACGTCGCCCACGAGTTCGTGCACATGGCGACCACGCCGGAGCAGGTGCGCCACCTGGTAGACCGGGCGATGCGCATCGCCCGCGACCGCCGCGCCGTCACCTGCATCATCTTCCCCAACGACGTGCAGGAGTTGCCGGCCGCCGAGCCGCCGCGGGAACACGGCACGGTGCATAGCGGCATCGGCCACACCGCCCTCGGCCAGGTGCCGGCGGCGGCCGAACTGCTGCGGGCGGCGGACATCCTCAACCGCGGCAAGAAGGTGGCGATGCTGGTGGGCGCCGGTGCGCTGGGCGCCACCGAGGAGCTGATCGCGGTGGCCGACCGCCTCGGCGCCGGCGTGGCCAAGGCCTTGCTGGGCAAGGCGGCGATGCCGGACGACCTGCCCTACGTCACCGGCGCCATCGGCCTGCTTGGCACCAAGCCGAGCTGGGACCTGATGAACGAATGCGACACCCTGCTGATGGTGGGCTCCGGCTTTCCCTACAGCGAATTCCTGCCGCCGGAGGGCAAGGCGCGCGGGGTGCAGATCGACATCGACCCGCGCATGATAGGCCTGCGCTACCCGATGGAACTCGGCCTGGTGGGCGACAGCCGCGAAACCCTGCGCGCCCTGCTGCCGCTGCTGGAACAGAAGGACGCCGCCGGCTGGCGCAAGGACATCACCGGCTGGGTGGACCGCTGGTGGCGGGTGATGGAGGGCCGCGCGCTGAACCCGGGCGAGCCGGTGAATCCGCAGCGCGTGTTCTGGGAGCTGTCGCCGCGGCTGCCGGCGGACAGCATCCTCACCTGCGACTCCGGCAGCGCCGCCAACTGGTACGCCCGCGACATCCAGTTCAAGCGCGGCATGATGGGCTCGCTGTCCGGCGGCCTCGCCACCATGGGGCCGGCGGTGCCCTACGCCCTTGCGGCCAAGTTCGCCCATCCGCAGCGGCCGGTAGTCGCCCTGGTGGGCGACGGCGCCATGCAGATGAACGGCATCACCGGCCTCATCAGCATCGCCCGCCACTGGCGCGAGTGGAGCGACCCACGGCTGGTGGTGATGGTGCTGAACAACGGCGACCTCAACGAAGTCACTTGGGAGCAGCGCGCGCTGGGGGGCGACCCGCGCTTCGCCGACGCCCAGGAGGTGCCGGCCTTCCCCTATGCGGAATACGCCCGCTTGCTGGGCCTGGAGGGCATACGGGTGGACCGCCCGGAGCAGGTCGCGCCTGCCTGGGACGCTGCCTTTGCCGCCGACAGGCCGACGCTGGTGGAGATGGTGACCGACCCCAACATTCCGCCCATTCCGCCCCACCTCACCGCCAAGCAGACCCTGGCCTACTTCTCTGCCCTGCGCGGCGACCCGGACGCCAGGGCGCTCATCCTCGCCTCGCTGCGCGAGACCTGGGAGACCCTCTTCCCCATTGGCAAGGGTTGAGGGCGGGGGTTGAGGACATGAGCCGAAGCTTTTCACCCGCACGGAGCGAGCAACCATGAGCGAACCAATAGGCAAGACGCGCTGGGCCATCGCCGAGGGCTATCTGCCGGCGCAGCGCGGCGACGCCAGCCGCCAGCTCGTCAGCCACGAAACCGCCTGCCTGCTCAACACCGGCGACGAGGATGCCAATGTGCGCATCACCGTCTACTTCGTCGACCGCGAGCCCGCCGGCCCCTATCGCGTCACCGTACCAGCGCGGCGCACCCTGCACCTGCGCTTCAACGACCTGCGCGAGCCGGAACCCATACCGCCGGACACCGACTACGCCAGCCTCATCGAGTCCGACCGCCCCATCGTCGTCCAGCACACCCGGCTGGACGCCCGCCAGGCCGAACTCGCGCTGCTCAGCACCCTGGCCTACGCAGGCTGACGGCCCGCCCCAACGCCCCCCGGAGAACACCCTCATGCCGCCCACAGTCACCCCGCCCCATCTATACGCCCACGCCCCGTCCGCCCTCTCTTTGCTGAACGCCCTGAAGCAGGCCTGCCTGCTATCGCTCCCGCTGCCCGCCGGCGCGGCCGCCGCCGGCATGCCAGGCTGGAGCCTGCTGCAAACCCGTTTCGCCGGCGAACCCGGCGGCACCGGCGCGATGCCGGAGGAAGCGCCGCGCCGCAGCCGCAGCGCCGCCGACCTCGCCTCCCGCGAAGCCGCGGAACGCCGCCACCGCATCGTCATCGTCGGCGGCGGCGCCGGCGGGCTGGAGCTGGCCGCCCGCCTGGGCGACGACGCCGGCCGCCACGGCAAGGCAGAGATCGTGCTGGTGGACGCCGTCCTCACCCACATGTGGAAGCCGCTGCTGCACGAGGTGGCCGCCGGCACCCTGGGGCCGCAGGAAAACGAGCTCAACTTCCTGCAGCAAGCTCGCCGCCACCACTTCCGCTTCCACCTCGGCCGCCTGGAAACGGTGGACAGGGAAGCCAGGCAGATCTGGCTCGCCCCGCTGGTGGACGAGGAAGGCATGGAGGTGGCCCCGCGCCGGCCGCTGGCCTACGACACCCTGGTGATCGCCATCGGCGCCATCGACAACGACTTCGGCACCCCCGGCGTGCGCGCCCACAGCCTGTCGCTCAACAGCATGGAAGAAGCCCAGCGCTTCCACCGCCGCCTGCTCGCCCTGTGCGCCCGCGCCGAGATGAGCACCGGCGAGGCGGTGCGCGTCGCCATCGTAGGCGGCGGCGCCACCGGCGTGGAGCTGGCGGCCGAGCTCGCTGGCGCGGCCGACGAGATCGCCTCCTACGGCATGCAGCTGCGCGACCTGCGCCTGCCGCTGCAGATCGCCCTGCTGGAGGCCGGCGACAAGCTGCTCGCCGCCTTGCCGGACGATATCGCCGCCAAGGCCGGCGACGACCTGCGCGGCCGTGGGGTGGACATCCGGCTCGGCGCCCGCGTCGCCGAGGTACGGGCAGACTGCGTGATGCTGAAGGGCGGGGAGCGCATCCCCGCCGACCTCACCGTGTGGGCCGCCGGCGTGCAGGGCCCGGAAGTGCTGCAGGGCCTGGACGGCCTGGAGACCAACCAGCGCCGCCAACTGGTCGTCCACCCCACGCTGCAGACTACCCGCGACGCCAACATCTTCGCCCTCGGCGACTGCGCCGCCTGCCAGCCGGACCCGGACGCCCCGCCGGTGCCGCCCAAGGCCCAGGCCGCCCAGCAGCAGGCCGAACTGCTGGCGCGCTCGCTGCAGCGCCACGTCGCCGGCAAGTCGCTGCTCGAATTCCGCTACCAGGAGCGTGGCAACCTCATCTCGCTGGGCCGCGACAAGGCCGTCGGCAACGTCGAAGCCCCCACCGGCCGCCTCCACCTCCATGGCCGCTCCGCCCGCTTCGGCTACTGGGTGCTCTACCGCAAACACCTCTCGGTACTCCTCGGCGGCCTGCGCACCGCCTTCGTCACTCTGGGGCAATGGCTGAGCAAACGCTCGCAGCCCAAGGTGAAGCTGCATTGAGGCAGGGCGGCGCCGCCACCGCAGATGGCCGGCGCCGCCACCGCAGATGGCCGGCGCCGCTTCCGCCGGAAACCGCATCGAGCGCCCCGGCGCCCGGCATCGCCCCACAGGAACCCCGCCGCGCTGCGGTAGAATCTGTCACAAAGCAGATACAAATCGTGGCAGTGAAAGGTGGCGTGCAATGGCGTTTTTCCCGGTGTTTCTCTCGGTCGTGCTGGTCGTCCGCAATCAGGAGGCACGGCTCGAGGAAATGCTCTCGGCGGCGGTGGGCAGCATCTCCCCCCTGGTTGGCGACCACGAGATCATCGTCGTCGACAACGCATCCACCGACGGTAGCGTGGCCGAGCTGAAGCGGCTGACCAGCGAGAACGGGCTGCCGAACCTGCAGGTGTACGCGCTGACGAAGGAAGTGGACGCGGACACCGCCTCCTGGGTGGGCCTGGAAAACGCGCTGGGCGACTTCGTCGCCGTCATCGACCCGCTCGCCGACGACATCGCCTTCCTGCCGCAGATGCTGGACAAGGCCGTCTCCGGTGCCGACGTCGTCTTCGCCACCAACGAGCAGCGGCCGCGGCAGTCCCTGGCCTACACGCTGGCCTACTCCGTCTTCAACCGTCTGTACAAATTCTTCAACGGCATCCACCTTGCCAACGAGGCGCCTCAGTACCGGGTGCTGAGCAAGCGGGTGATCAATTTCATCCTGCAGCATCCCCAGCCCTCCATCACCTACCGCCATCTGCCGGCCACCGGCGGCTTTGCCCGGGTGAACCTGCGTTACAGCGCGCCGCCGCGCGCCACCGCGGCGAAGCCCCTGGGCGAGAGCATAGGCAGGGGAACACGGCTGCTGGTGTCCACCACCCGGGCGCCGATGCGGCTGGTCATGGGGCTATCCCTGTTCGGCGCGGTCGCCAACGTGCTCTATTCCATCTACGTGCTGGCGGTGGCGCTGCTCAATCCCAACGTGGCGGCCGGCTGGGTGAGCCTGTCGCTGCAGCAGTCAGGCATGTTCCTGCTGATCTCCCTGGTGCTGCTGGTGTTGGGCGAATACATCCTGCACATGGCCAGCCTGTCCACCGAAGGGCCGCCGTACCACGTCGCCCAGGAGTTCACCAGCGCCCGGCTGACGCGGCGGGAGAAGCTCAACGTGGAGGACGCTTCCACCGAGCGCGGGCGCTCCGTCTTCAGCGCTGCGGGACGCCCGGCGTGACCCTGCAGGCGTTCGACGCCGTCGTCGTCGGTGGAGGGTTCTACGGCGCCGCGATCGCGGTCTACCTGGCGCGCAGCCGCGGCTTCGGGAGGGTGCTGCTGGTCGAGCGCGGGCAGGCTCTGCTGACGCGCGCCTCGTATCACAACCAGGCCCGGGTGCATAACGGCTACCACTACCCGCGCAGCTTCACCACCGCTTACCGCAGCCGGGTGAACCTGCCGCGCTTCGTCAGCGACTGGCCGGCGGCGGTGCGCACCGACTTCACCAAGCTGTATGCCATCGCCCGACGCAACTCCAAGGTGACGAGCCGCCAGTTCGAGCGTTTCTGCCGCGACATCGGCGCCCGCATCCAGGCCGCTCCCGCCACCCTGGCCAGGCATTTCGACCCGCGCTTCATCGAGCGCGCCTACGTGGTCGAGGAGTACGCCTTCGACGCCTGCGTATTGCGCGCCTGGGCGGAGCGGGAACTGCGGGAAAGCGGCGTCGAGGTCCGGCTGGCAACGCAGGCTCTCGCGGTGGATGTGGCCCCGGCGGGCGGGCTGACGGTGACGCTGACGGGCGGGGCAGACGCTTACCAGGTTCACACATTCGGTGTATTCAACTGCACCTACAGCGGGCTCAACCAGCTGGGCGGCAGTTTCGGCACCACCCGCACCGGGCTGAAGCACGAACTGACGGAGATGGCCCTGATGGACGTGCCGGCGCCGTTCAAGGACCTGGGGGTGACGGTGATGGACGGCCCCTTCTTCTCCTTGATGCCCTTCCCGGCGCGCGGGCTGCACACCCTCTCCCATGTCCGCTACACGCCTCACCTGCAGTGGGAGGACGAGCCCGGACTGGACCCCTACCGCCGCATGCAGGACTACGGGCAGGCAAGCCGGGCGGACCGCATGGTGCGCGACGTCGCCCGTTACATGCCGCTGGTGGCGCAGGCCCGCCATGTGGATTCGCTGTTCGAGGTAAAGACGGTCCTGCAGAAAAACGAAGGCGACGACGGCCGCCCCATCCTGTTCGAACGCCACGCCGGATTGCCGGGGGCGTATTCCATCCTCGGCGGCAAGATCGACAACATCTATGACGTCCTGGAGAAGCTGGAGAGCGAACCGCTGCTTTCCGCCTCCGGGGCCAGGGAGCACTCAACATGAACGCACTGATCGGCCATACCGGCTTCGTCGGTGGCACCTTGCTGCGGCAGGCGGCATTCGATGCCCTGTACCGCTCCACCGACATCCATGAGGTCCGGGGACGCAGCTTCGATCTCGTGGTCTGCGCCGGCGCCCCGGCGCAGAAGTGGATCGCCAACAAGGAACCGGAAGCCGACCTCGCCAGCATCAACGGCCTGATCGGCCACCTGGACAAGATCGAGTGCAAGACCTTCGTGCTGATCAGCACCGTGGACGTGTTCAAGCAGCCGCTGGAGGTGGATGAAGCCTCGCCGGTCATCGAGGACGGCCTGCATGCCTACGGACTGCATCGCCGCCTGCTGGAGCAGTTCGTCGAGCGCCGCTTCGAGCGCCATCTCGTCGTGCGCCTGCCCGGCCTAGTCGGCCCCGGGCTGCGCAAGAACGTCATCTTCGACTTCCTCAACGACAACAACCTGCACGCCATCGATAGCCGCGGCGTCTTCCAGTTCTACCCCATGGTCAACCTCTGGCAGGACCTGCAGACGGCCCTGCAGGCCGGGCTTTCGCTGCTGCACCTGACGGCGGAGCCGGTGAGCGTGGCCACCATCGCCGGTAGCGGCTTCGGCCGCCGTTTCGAGCAGGCGCTGGGCAACCCGCCGGCACGCTACGACATGCGCAGCCGCCATGCTGCCTTGTTCGGCGGCCACGGCAGCTACCAATACGACCTGCGCGAAACGCTGCTGGCGGTGCGTGCCTACGCCCAGTCGGAACCGCGCAAGCCCAAGGCGGAGGCGCCGGCATGAGGCTGTCCATCTCCAACATTGCCTGGGACATCGAGGAAGATGGCGCGGTCGCCGCGCTGCTGCGCCAGCGCAAGGTGGATGCGATCGACATCGCCCCCGGCAAGTATTTTCCCGATCCCGCACGGGCCACCGATGCCCAGATCCACGCCGTGCGCCAGTGGTGGGCGGAGCAGGAGATCGAGATCACCGGCATGCAGGCCCTGCTGTTCGGCACCCAGGGCCTCAATGTCTTCGGCCCCGCCGCCACCCAGGACGCCATGCTTGCCCACCTGGAGGCGGTCTGCCGCATCGGCGGCGGCCTCGGCGCGACGCACCTGGTCTTCGGCTCGCCGAAGAACCGTGACCGCAGCGGGATGAGCGACAGCGCAGCCACGGACATGGCATGCGCCTTCTTCTCCCGCCTGGGCGATGCCGCTGCCCGCCACGGCGTGGTGATCTGCCTGGAGCCCAACCCCGCTGCCTACGGCGCCAACTTCATGACTACCAGCGCGGAAACCGCCGCGGTGGTGCGCGCCATCGGCCATGCCGCCATCCGCATGCAGTTCGACGTCGGCGCCGTCACCATGAACGGCGAGGATGCCGCCGAGGTGGTGCAGCGCTGCGGCGACCTCGTCGCGCATGTACATGCCAGCGAGCCCGGCCTGAAAACCCTGGGCGACGGCGGCAGCGACCACCAGCGCGCCGCAGCGGCGCTGCTGGCCAGCCTGCCCCAGCATGTGGTCTGCATCGAAATGCTGGCCAGCGAGAGCGAGCCCCATCTTTCCGCCATAGGCCGGGCCCTCGACCTGGCCGACGCGGCCTACCGGGCCGCCGGAGCCTAGCCTCATGAAGTGGCTCATCCTCGTCCTCGGCATCCTCGCCAACGCGTCCGCCAGCGTGCTGGTGAAGTACGCGATGCTGCCGCCGCGCCGTTTCCCCTCGCTGTCCGACCCGCTGGCGGCGCTCGGCAACTGGCCCTTCTGGCTGGGCCTTGCCCTCTATGGCGGCGCCTTCCTGCTGTACGCGGCCGCGCTCGCCCGGCTGCCGCTCAATGTCGCCCACCCCATCCTGACCTCCGGCGCCGTGGCCACCGTGGCGCTCTTCTCCGTGGTGCTGTTCAGCGAGCCTTTCCACTGGACCACCGCGGTGGGCGTCCTGCTGGTGATTGCCGGCGTCTGCCTGATCACCCTTCGTGTTGCCTGAACTCCTGCAAGAAAAAATGACTCCATCCACCCCGCCAGCGCTGCCCGGATCCGCCACCTGGGAAGTACCCGCCTTCGACATCGCCCTGTGGCCGGGCCGCAGCCAGCCCTGGTGCGTGGTGATTCCGGTGATCAACGAGGGCGAGCGCATCCGCAACCTCCTGCGCCGGATGGCGGCGCTCTCCGTTTCGGCGATGGCCGACATCATCATCGTCGATGGCGGCAGCAAGGACGGCTCGCTGGCCCTGGATGCGCTGCAGGCGCAAGGCGTGCGGGGCCTGCTGGTCAAGACCGGGCCGGGCAAGTTGAGCGCCCAGCTGCGCTGCGCCTACGCCTTCGCGCTGCAACAGGGCTACGCGGGCATCGTCACCATAGACGGCAACGACAAGGACGACCCGGAGGGGATTCCGCGCTTCATCGAAGCGCTGAAGGCAGGCTACGACTTCGTCCAGGGCTCGCGCTTCGTGCCCGGCGGCGTGGCGGAGAACACGCCGCGCTCGCGCGACTGGGCGATCCGCTTCATCCACGCCCCCATGCTGAGCCTGGCCTCCGGCTTCCGGTGGACCGACACCACCCAGGGCTTCCGCGCCTACAGCCGCCGCATGCTGCTGGACCCGAGGGTGGCACCGTTCCGCGACGTCTTCCTCACTTACGAACTGCTGGCCTACCTCTCCTATCGCGGCCCCCGGCTCGGCTTCCGCTGCATCGAGCTGCCCTCGATCCGGCGCTATCCGAAGGGCGAGGTGCCGACCAAGATTTCCAGCGTGCGCGGCAACCTCTCCGTCTTCAAGGTGCTGGTGGCCGCCTGCCTCGGCCGGTTCAACCCCGCCGGCGACCGGGAAGCCTGATGCCGCGCCGGCACCGTTATTCCCCAGCCCCTGCTCCGCGCCTGACGCCGCCTGCGCTGGATTGGGCCGAGAACCAGCTGCGCTCTAACCCCCAAACCACAAGATGAACCCGGCAAGAACCACGACAAACCGCCTTTTCGCCGCCTGCGCCCTGCTACTGGCCGCCTTCAACGCCTTCCTGCAGAATTTTCCCGGCAATTTCTCCCTCAACGGCGGCCTCTTCGCCTTCAGCGATCCCTTCCACCAGGGCGAGCATTTCGCCTTCGCCCAGTCCCTGGGCAACTCGACTCAGGCGGTGGACGCGCTCTCCATCCACGGCGCGCTGGATTTCATCCCCAGTCTCATCGGCGCACAGCTGTGGGGCAGCGATCACCACTTCATCCCCAGCTACGCCATCTATGCGCTGCTGGGAACGCTGGCCGCCCTGCTGCTGTTCCTCGTCCCCGGCGCCGCCGGCGATGCCGCCAGGCGGCGCGCCTCCCTCTTCGCCCTGGCGCTCATCGGCGGTCTGGCGGTGGGCTACCGGGATTTCTTCCTGCTGATCTCCCTGGGCGCCTTCTACGGCCTGCTTACCGCGGAACTCCGCCCCGGCTGGCGAACCGCGCTCCAGCTCCTGTTCGGCCTCTCCACCGCCTTCGGCCTGTACTGGTCCTTCGACCGCGGCATTGCCGCCGTGGTCTCCCTGGGCACGGCCACGCTTTACCTGGCCTGGACGGACAGGCGCTTCGTGCTGCCCCTGCTCTCCTTCGCCGCCGGCCTAGTGATCCTCGCCTGCCTGCACGACGTCTTCTCGCCACGGGCTTTCATCGAGAACGTGATGGTGCTGGTGCAGACCTCTGCGCAGTGGCGCTACAACCCCAGCGAGAAAACGGCGACGCTGACGGCCTTCGCCCTCTTCATCAACCTGCTGGCGCTGGGCCTGTTCTGGGGCTCCCACCTGAAAGGGCGGACGCTGCGGCTGCATGCCGCCGAAGCCATCGCCCTGACGCTGCTTGCCATCCTCTTCCTGAAGATAGGGACGAACCGGGTCGACCTTCAGCACATCCACTCCGCGCTGTGGGTGCCGGGGATCCTGGCGATGCGGATGAACCACCGCAGCATTCCGTTGCACACGCCGCTGCTCTGCGTCTCCTTCCTCGGCTTCGTATTCGCGGTCCAGATCGGCGTCGAGTTCCGCTCCTATTGCCTGCCCCTGATCGCCGGCTTGATCCTCTATCAGTTCGACGCCCAGCGGACCGCGATCAGGCGCCTGATCAAGCTCACCTTCCTTTTCGCCCTGCTGCTGGTGCTCTTCTCCGCCTGGAAAAGGAACAGCGACCTGGAGAGCTACGCCTGGCTGCAGAGCCTGCGTGCCCCTCAGAGCAACTGGCAGAGCGCCGAACCCGCAATGCAGTGGGTCGCCTCCGAACTGCTCAGGAACAAGGTGGGCTGCGTCTTCGACCTCTCCAACAACGGCATCATCAACGGCCTCACCCGGCTGCCCGCCTGCAGCCGTTTCATCTACCCGGTCTACGCCAGCGCGGCCTACGAGGACGAACTCATCCAGAGCCTGGCGAACGCGCGGCCGGCGGCCCTGGTGTATTCCTCCACCTTCTGGTCCTACCGCATCGACGGCCGCCCGATGAACGAGCGCTTCCCCGCGCTGGACCGCTTCATCCTCCAGAACTACCCGCAACAGACCTGCGAACACGGCTACTGCATCAGGTACCGCTGATTCCGCTCGTCACCGGACACCTCAAATGCGCCCCACCCTGAGCCTGCTTGCCTGCTCCGCCTTCCTGAGCCCCCTCCTGCCGGCCCACGCCGCCGGCGCGCCGCCCTTTGTCTGCGGCGACAGCGTGGTCCATGCCACGACGGCGCAGGCGCGGGGCGATGTCTGGCTGCAGGATTTCGTCGTCACCCTGGAGCGCGGCGGAGAGCGGCGGGTGCTGCGGTTCAAGCCGGAGAATGATTTCCTGCGGCTGCATTGCGTGGCCCACGGCGGGCGCGGCTATCTGGTCGTGGACCACAGCTGCGGCGGCAGCGGCTGCGCCGACCACAACTACGGCGTGGTCGATCTGGCGGATTTCAGCGAACCGTTGCAGCCCACCGAGCGCTATCGCGGCAATGAGGCCGCAGCGCGAAGGCTGCTGGAGGGCGATCTGCCGGCTTCCCTGGATTGCCGCGACACCGCGGGCGCCAGCCTGTGCCTGCAGGTGGAAGACGAACTGCAGTGAGCCCCGCGGCCGGCCTGCCGGCGCGGACGTGAGCGCAGGCCGTCGGGAAGGTGAACGCCGGCAGGGCCGGACCGCCCCGTGGCGGGCGCCACCGGCGCGGCCGCGTCACCCGGCTCAGAACACCAGCGTTCCCAGGCCGACCCCGAAGATCAGCACGATCAGGAAGATCGCCAGCGCGATGAAGAACAGCACCTTGGCAATGCCGGCGGCACCGGCGGCGATGTTGGTGAAACCGAGCAGACCGGCGACCAGGGAGATGACGAAAAAGATGATGGCCCACTTGATCATGATGGGGGGACTCCTTGAGTCGTCCGCCGGCCCCGGGCGAGGGGCGATGGCGGACTGAAATGTTTTGTAAAACTTACACTGCCCGGTAAGGCATACAGCCTGCGGAGCGTTTTTCCAGGCCGTTGGCATACCCACGATCAGCGCGCGGGTTTGGGCATCAGCGCGCTCTGGACCGACTTCACGCCTTCCACCCGGCGGGCGACCAGCACCGCGGCTTCGGCCTCGGCGGCGGAGTCCACCGTGCCGCCCAGGTGGACGACGCCATTGCGCACTTCGACCTCGACATTGCGCGCCTTCACCTGATCGTTGCCGATCAGCGCCGACTTCACTTTGGCCTCCAAAGTCTTGTCGTCTATGTATTCCCCGGTCGTCCTCTCACCGGAATGGGTATCGCCGGCCGCATGGGAAACACTGGCCAGGACCGATGCCGCGGCACCCGCGGCGAGCACGCTCAGGAAGGATCTTCTGGTATTCATTCTGGCATTCCTCCGTGTGAGCCCACGCCGCCGGGAGGCGGCGGGCGGGCGTTTTCGGCCGCCCGGGGGCGGTCCGGCAGGGAGGTCGCAAACGGCGTACCCGGACGGTATCGCTAGCGAATCGACATAGGGCATGACACTTGCTCTACCGCTGCGGTCGGGTCTGTCCCGGGAGTTCAGATCATGCCTGCCCATAGCAAAAACAATACTTGCCGCCCGCTCGCCACCGCTCGCCCCGCACCGGTCCGGCCCCTGCCCCAAGCCCTGCCGACTCGGGAAAGGCACCCCCTCGCCGCGCTCCTCGGCGGACTGCTGCTGGGCGCCGCCCTGCTCAGCGCCCTGGCCGGCTGCACGCCAGGCGACGCCGGTACGGGAGACGCGCCGATCCGCAACATGGCCGCCTGGTTCCAGCAGCCCGCCAGCCGCAGCGCGGCCATGCCCGACTTCGGTCCGCTGATGCGCGCCCAGGGGCCAGCGGTGGTGAACATCGTCAGCGTGCGGCCGGCGGACGCGCCCGGGCTGGAAGGCCTGCCCGGCGAGCCCACCTCCACCTCGGTCGAACCCTTTACCCCGAGGCAGGACACACCGTCCGAAGGGCTGGGCTCCGGCTTCATCATCCGGCCGGACGGCCTCATCCTCACCAACGCCCATGTGGTGGCCGGCGCCACCTCCATCACCGTGCGCCTGGCCGACGGCCGCCGCGAGTACCCCGGCCGCGTCATCGGCGCCGATCCGCAGAGCGACATCGCGGTGCTGCGCATCGACGCCGACGGCCTGCCGGTGGCGCGGCTGGGCAGTTCCGCCTCGGTGGTACCGGGCACCTGGGTGGCCGCCATCGGCGCGCCCTTCGGCTTCGCCAACACCATCACCGCCGGCATCGTCAGTGCCACCGGCCGCGCGCTGGCCGATGGCGACCTGGTGTCCTTCATCCAGAGCGACGTGGCGGTGAACCCCGGCAGCTCCGGCGGCCCTCTGATCAATCTGCGCGGCGAGGTGGTGGGCATCAACTCGATGATCTTCAGCCCCACCGGCGGCTACATGGGCCTGTCCTTCGCCATTCCCATCGAATCCGCGCTGGAAGTGGCGGCCGAACTGGAACGCGAAGGCACGGTGCGGCGCGGCCGCCTGGGCGTCACCATCCAGCCGGTCACCCGCGAGCTGGCGCGCGCCTTCGGCTTCGAAGGCGAAGGCATGGTGGTGGGCACGGTGGAAAACGGCAGCGCCGCGGAGCAGGCCGGCCTGCACTCCGGCGACGTCATCATCGGCCTGGATGGCCGCCTCGCCGGGCCGGACCGCCTGCCCCAGCTCATCGCGGCCGCCACGCCCGGCAGCGAGCGCAAGGTGATGGTGTGGCGCGAAGGCCGCCGCCAGGAATTCACCGTCGTCATGGGCGAAACCAGGGCGGAACCGCCAAAGGCCACCCACAGCTCCGCCGCCGACAAGCATCTCACCCTGAGCGAAGTGCCCGCCGAGCAACGCAAGCGCCTCGGCATCGCCTACGGTTTGCGGGTGGACAAGGCGCCGCCGGCGCTGGCGGACGACGCGATCCGCAATGGCGACGTCATCCTCAAGGTCGGCGGCCGCAGCTTCGGCAACCGGCATGAGTTCGATCGCCTGCTCGCCTCCACGCCGGGCGGCTATGCGCCGCTGCTGGTGCGCCGCGGCGAATCCGCGGTGTACGTGGCGGTGGAGGTGCCGGAGACGGCGCGGGAGGCAGGTTGAGCGCGCCCCCCGCACCCCAGCCCCGCCGCCGGCGCCCGCGCGCCGCGGCCTTGGGGCCGGCCGCGCCCGGCGTGGCCGCCGATGCCCGCCGCGCCGACCGCTCCATCGTGGTGGTGGGTGCGGTGGTACTGCTGGTGGGCTTCGGCCTGGTGATGTGGGCGATAGCGGACGTGGTGCTGCTGGTGTTCGCCGGCATGCTGCTGGCGATCTTCCTGCGCGGCTTCACCGACGCCCTGCGCCGCGCCACCGGCCTGCCTGACATGGTCGCCTTCGTCGCGGTAGTACTGGCCCTGCTCGCCCTGCTGGCGCTGGGCGGCCTGTTCCTCGGCGCCGAGGCCGCCACCCAGTTCGAACAGCTGGGGCCGCGCACCCGCGAAGCCTGGGACAAGATGCTGGCCGCCATCAACAGCTACGAATGGGGCCGCGCCCTGCTGAACGAACGCAACCTGCGGGCGATGATGCCGGAGAACCAGGAATGGCTGACCCAGCTCGGTGGCCTTTTCTCCACCACGGTGGGCGCCATTGGCGGCTTCCTCATCGTCGTCTTCATCGGCCTCTACGGCGCCGCCGATCCCGGCACCTACCAGCGCGGCTTCCTCGCCCTGTTTCCGCGCGGCAACCGCGAGCGCGCCAGCGAGGTGATGGACGAAGTGGGCCACACCCTGCGCTGGTGGCTCATCGGCACCTTCGTGAAGATGACGGTGGTCGGCGTATCGGTGAGCATCGGCCTGTGGCTGCTGGGCATGCCGCTGGCGCTGGCGCTGGGCCTGATCGCCTTCGTGCTGGACTTCGTGCCCTACATCGGCCCGGCGCTGGCCGCCTTTCCCGCCTTGCTGGTGGCACTGGCCATGAGCCCGACCGACGCCCTCTACGTCGGCCTGCTCTACCTTGGCGTGCAGGCCGCGGAGAACTACATCGTGTCACCGCTGGTGGACCTGCGCAGCGTGGATCTGCCGCCAGCCCTGGCGATCGCCGCCCAGGTGCTGCTGGGCGCCCTGCTGGGCGCCCTGGGCGTGGTCTTCGCCACCCCGCTGGCCGCCACCGGCATGGTGCTGGTGCGCACCCTCTACGTGGAGCCGGACGAACCGGCCGGTTCGCCGGCCCCGGCGGAGGGCGGCGCCGCCGCGGGGGAGCGGGCGTGAGCCCGGCGCCGCTCGTGGCCTGTTCACGGCGGCGGCCTGCCGCCAGCTTGTTCGCCCAAAAGCCGCAGCGGAAGCTGCGGCCCGGCCGCCGGGAAGCCGAATGCCGCTTGCCGCGGTCTTACCCGGCAGACGCTGAAGCTGGTGGAGGCAAGGAATGAACACGCCGCAGCCCCGCCGCCCGGCTCCGCAGCCCACCGCTGAAGGTGCGCCGGTGCCGGCGACATCCGCAAGCGCGCCGCCGCGCCGGCGGCGCTGGCCCTGGTGGCTGGGCGGCACGCTGGCCGCCTTGGTGCTGCTCTACGCCTTGGCCGGCTTCCTGCTGCTGCCCTGGCTGCTGCAACGCGAACTGCCGCCGCTGCTGGAGCAGCGCCTGGGGCTCACGCTGAGCCTGGGGGCGCTGCGCATCAATCCCTTCCTGCTGCGCGCCGAAGCGGATGAAATCGCGCTCACCCAGCCGGACGGCAACCGCCTGCTGGAAGCCGGCGGTGCCCGGGTCGACATGGACTGGTCCGGCCTCTTCGCCCGCCGCTGGACAGTGGCCGAAGCGGTGCTGGACAACCCGCGCCTCACCCTGGTCAGGGAGGGCGACGGCAGCTTCTCCCTGCCCCGTCCCACTCCTGCGCAGGACACCCCGCCCCGGCAGCAGGCCAGCGGCAGCGTGGCCCCCGCTGGCGAGCCGGTGGCGCCTTCCCCCGCTGCGGAGACTCCGCCCGCCGGCACGGATGCCGGCGCGGCCGGCCCCGCCACGGAAGCCCCCCTGCCGCCGCTGCTGATACGCCACCTCGCCGTCACCGGCGGCAGCATCGCCCTTCGTGAGCGCGAAGCGGCCGCCGATGCCCCGCCGGTCGCCATCGAAGGCATAGACTTGCGGGCCGATGGACTCGCCTCCGATCCTGAAGCGGGCGCCGCCACCTACCAGCTGGGCGCTCGCCTGCCCGGCGGCGGCAGCCTGCAGGCGGATGGCGAACTCGCCCTCGCCGGCCGCAGCAGCCAGGGCCGCATCCAGATCGACGAGGCCCAGCTCCAGGGCTGGTGGCCGCTGTTGGCGCGGCAGCTGGACCTGGCACCGCCGCAGGGCCGCATCGCCCTCGGCGGTCACTACCAGGCCGGCATGACGGCGGGCGGCTTCGACCTGGCGGTGGAAGCGCTCAGCCTCGCCGCGGATGATCTGCGCCTCGCCCGCGCCGGCAGCCAGGACGAGGACGCGCCCATGCTGGCGCTGCGCCGCGCCGAGATCGGCGGCGGCAGCTTCACCCTGGGCGGGCGCCGCCTCAGTCTGCAGGGCCTGCGGCTGGCGGAGGGCGAGCTCAGCGTCATCGTCGATGCCGAAGGCAGGCTGGACTGGGCCAGTCTGCAGCGCGGCGCGGACAAGCCGCCGGCCGCCGGCGAGGCGCCCTGGCACATCCAGCTGCCGGAAGCGCGACTTGAAAACATCGCCCTGCACTACCGCGAACAGGCGGATGCCCGCCGCCGGCTGGACGTCGCCCGGCTGGACGCCGGCGGCAACATCACCGTCGCCACCGGCGATGAAGGCCTGCGGGTGGACGCGCTGGATGCCACCCTGCAGCGGCCCCGCTTCGCCGGCGGCGATGCCAGTCCGCTCACGGTGGAACGCATCCGCCTCGCCGGCGCCAGCGTGGACACCGCCAGGCGCGCCCTCACCGCCCGCGAACTGGCGCTGTCCGGCAGCAGGATGGACCTCGCCATCGAGCCGGACGGCACCGTCTTCATCCCCGGCGGGCTGGTGCCGCAAGCCGCCCGCGAGGGCACGCCGGCGCAGCCGGCCCAGGGCCGGCAGGCAGAGGCCGGCCAACCCTGGTCCTACGCCCTGGAACGGGTAAGCGCAGACGGCCTGGACCTCGGCTTCCACGACAAGCGCACCAGCACCCCGCTGCAGCTGCGGGTGCAGGGCGGCGTGCAGCTCACCAATGTCGCCAGCGGAGAGGCCGGCCCGCTGGGCGTGGATGTGAAGCTGGAAGTGGCCGGCGGCGGCCGGCTGCAGATGCAGGGCGAGGCCGCGCAGGACGCCAGCCGGCTGCAGGGCCGGCTGCGCCTGGACGGGGTGGAACTCGCCCCCGCCCGCGCCCTGGTGGAGCGCTACACCACGCTGAAGCTGCTGGCCGGCAAGCTGGGCGGCGACCTGCAGATCCGCTACGCCCGCGACGGCGAGCCGCGCCTGCGCGCCGAGGGCGAGGCGCGGCTGGACGGCATCCGCTTCGACGTCGCCGAAAGCGGCGAGCCGCTGTTCTCCGCCCGCAGCATCGCCACCCGCGGCAGCCTGCAACTGGCGCCGGACCGGCTGGCGCTGGCCACCGTCGTCATGGACCGGCCCAACGCCCGCCTCATCGTGGACCGCGACCGCCAGCTCAACCTCGGCAAGATCCTGCGCCAGCGCGACAACCCGGCGGCGGACGGCGGCGCCCAGGCGGTCACCCGGAACACCGCCCGCAAAGTGGCGGCCAAGGTGGCGGAAGACGCGCCAGACCTTTTCCCGCTGCGGGTGGATCGCGTCGAACTGCGCAACGCCACGGTGGACTTCGCCGACCAGAGCCTGATCCTGCCCTTCTCCGCCCAGGCGCAAGGGCTCAACGGCCAGGTGCTGGGCGTGGACAACGCCGCCGGCAGCGAGGCGGTGATCGACGCCCGCGGCGCCATTCCGCCCTATGGCGAAGTCCGCGTCGAAGGCCGGCTGCGGCCCTTCGCCCCCAACGAACTCACCGACGTCGCGGTGCGCTTCGACAACGTCGAGATGTCCCAGCTCTCCCCCTACAGCGCCACCTTCGCCGGCCGCACCATCGCCCGCGGCAAGCTGTGGCTGGACGTGCGCTACCGGGTGCTCGACTGGCAGCTGGACGGCAACAACGCCGTCACCCTGGAAGACTTCACCCTGGGCGAGCGGGTGGACGCCCCCAACGCCATGGACCTGCCGCTGGAACTCGCCCTCGCCCTGCTCAAGGATCCCCAGGGCCGCGTCCACCTCGAAGTACCGGTGCGCGGCAACGTCGGCGACGCCCGCTTCGAGTATGGCCAGCTGGTGCGCGATGCCATCGGCAACGTGCTCAAGCGCGCCGTCACCGCCCCCTTCCGCCTGCTCGCCCGCCTGGTCGGCCGCGGTGAGGACGACAGCCTGCAGGCGGTCGCCTTCGAAGCCGGCAGCGAGCGCCTGTCGCCGGTGGAGGAAGAAAAGCTGCAGCAGCTCGCCGGCGCGCTGGCGCAGCGGCCCCAGCTCAGGCTGCGCATCCGCGGCACCTACCTCACCGCCGACGACGGCGCCGCCCTGCGCCTGCAGGCCACCCGCCGCGAAATCGCCAGCGCCGCCGGCCAGTCTCCGGGCAAGGGACCGGTGAACCAACTGGATTTCGGCGACAGCGCCATCCGCGGCGCCGTCGCAAGCCGTTTCGAAGCCACCGCCGGCCCCCAGGCCTTGGCCGCCTTCCGCGACGAATTCGCCCGCGGCCCCCAGGCCGGCAACGAAACCGCCCTGCACCGCGAACTGTTCAACCGCCTGCTGCAGCACCAGGGCCTGGCGGACGAGGCGCTACAGGCCCTGGCCGAGCATCGCGGACAGGTCGTGCATGACTACCTCGCCGCCCACGGCGTGGCCGGGGAGCGGCTGGAGACGAAGCCGGCCGGCGCCGCCGAAGGACGAAAGGCGGCGCCGCAAGCGGAGCTGGAGGTGGAAGTCGCACGCTAGGGGCAGGTGCGCGGCACTGGATCTGCGGCAGGGCGCATGCGGCCCACAGCGAAGCCCGGGGCTGGCCTCTAAGCGATGCAGGCAGCGACGAGCCTGCCTCCCGCTCCCGCGGCGCAGGCGGAAAAGCGCAGCAGCGCCTCCCCGGCCGAGGCGGCGGGTGGGGCGCGAGGGGAAGCCACCGGGAGGCTGGAGCCGGGTCCCCCTGATGGGCGCCCCGTCTCTCCCGCCCGCTGCGGCCGGGGAAAAGGGCGCTTGCGGCGGCTGACAGCCGCCCTCCCCGGCTGAACCGCAAGCACGCCGACCGCGATGCGCGCAGGGCGGCGGTTCCGGCGTGGCAGGACCGCGGCAGCCGGGGCCACGCTGCGGCGCCCCCCTTGCCGCCAAACTGTCCGTCCTCACGGCCTGAAGCCCCCTTGACTTCAAGTCGACTTGAAATGGCAGGCTGTGGACTTTGCAATCACAGGGAGGCTGCCATGAGCAGTGATGACGCCATCAGGGAGGAACAGGAGCGGCTTTGGAACGGGCCCGCGGGCCGGGCCTGGGTGGAGGCGCAGGCAGTGCTGGATCGCCTCTTCCAGCCGTTCGAAGCGCTGCTGGCCGGCACCGTGGCAGAAGGTTCCAGCAGGCGGGTGCTGGACGTGGGCTGCGGCACCGGGGCGCTGACGCTGGCGCTGGCGAGACGCCTGGCCGCCCCCGGGCGCAGCACCGGCATCGATCTCTCCCGGCCGATGATAGAAGCCGCACAGGGCCGGGCAGCTCGCGCAGTGTTGCCGGCCGCCTTCATTCTTGCGGATGCCCAGCGCCATGCCTTCGAGCCGGGTGGTTTCGACCACCTCGTCTCCCGCTTCGGCGTTATGTTCTTCGACCACCCGGTGCAGGCCTTCGCCAACCTGCGTGCTGCCGCAAGGCCGGGCGCGACGCTGGACTTCGTGGCCTGGCGCAGCCCCGCCGAGAACCCCTTCATGACCACCGCCGAGGCCGCGGCGGCACCGCTGATGCCGGCGCTGCCGCCGCGCCGCGCGGGCGGGCCGGGGCAGTTCGCCTTTGCCGATGCGGGCCGGGTGCGCCGCATCCTGGACGAGAGCGGCTGGCAGGAGGCGGCGCTGCAGCCGCTGGACGTGGACTGCCGCATGTCGGAAGCGGATCTGCTGCATTACCTGAGCTGGCTGGGGCCGGTGGGCCAGGCGCTGCAACGTAGCGACGCGCAGACGCGGAGCCGGGTGCTGGCGGTGCTGCGCCAGGCCTTCCAGCCCTATGTGCGGGGCGGCGAAGCGCGCTTCACCGCCGCCTGCTGGCGGGTGAGCGCCACGGCGCCCTGAGCGCAGTCGAGCCGGGAGCGGCCACCGGCGCCGCTCGCCGCGCACCACCATGGACGGCTGCGGCCGGCGCTCGATACCGGACCCGACGCCAGACTCAAGGCCGGCGCTTCCCCAGTACCGCCAGCAGTCCTGCGGCCAGCAGCGCCATGCCGGCGAGCATGCCCGCGTCCCTCTGCTGCGCCCGCGCCACCTCTGCGCCGAAGCGCCCCCGGGCGCCTTGCCGCCCCGGCGCCGGCCGCATCAGGTTGCCGTCGCGTAGCCAGGCGTGCGCCCCGCCGCCGGCATCCTCCAGCTGTCCTTCCCAGGCGTCCCGCTCCATCTTGCGGTCGAGGAAGCCGGGCAACACCCGGGTGCCGACGATGGCGAGTGCCGCCGGCAGACCGACCCAGTGTTCGCGCCGGCGGCTGTGCGCGGCACGATAGATGGCGCGGGCGGCCCGTTCCGGCGGAAACACCCGGCCCACCGGGCGCGGCCGCCCCGGCATGCGGTTGCGGCCCCAGTCGAACTGCGGCGTGTCGAAGGCGGAGAGCTGCACCATGGTGAGATGCACGTCGCAATCGTCGTGGTACAGCTCGGTACGCAACGCATCGGTGAAACCACGCAGCGCGGCCTTGGCCGCGCAGTAGGCGGACTGCAGCGGAATGGAACGGTAGGCCAGCGCCGAGCCGATCTGCACCACGGTGCCGCGGTTGCGCGGGCGCATGCGGCGCAGCGCCGCCTGGGTGCCCCACACCGCGCCCAGGTAGCTCACCTCGGTGACGCGGCGGAAATCCTCCGCCTGCATGCGGGCGACGTCGGCATAGACGGTGGCCATGGCGTTGTTCACCCACACCGAGATCGGCCCCCACTCCCGCTCCACCCGCTCCGCCGCCGCCTCCACCTGCACCTCGTCCGCCACATCCACGACCAGGCCGATGGCCTTGCCACCGGCCAGCGCCACCTCGGTGCAGGCCTCGCGCAGGCGTTCCTCGCCACGTGCCAGGATCGCCACCCGCCAGCCATGGCGGCCGAATTCCACCGCGGTGGCGCGGCCTATGCCAGCAGAACCGCCGGTGATGACGACCACCGGCGCTGCCCGGCCGCCCTCCTCCAGGGCCCCGCCGGCAGCCTCTGCCATCGACCGCCCCTGGGCATGCGTCGCCGCCCGGCGCGTTTCACGCAGCGCGTCCTGCTGCCGCTTTGCTTCGCCGTCGCTGTCGAATCTCATCCGCTCTCCTCCTCCCGGGCAATCACCCGCTCCGAAGCCTGGCCGCGCTCCAGCCAGCGCCAGGTCATCCAGCCGGCGCCGGCGAGGTAGAACAGCGAACCCGGCACCCACATGATCAGACCGGCCAGTTGCTGGTCGGCCACGCTGCGTTCCGGCCCGTAGAAGGGCACGGTGGCGAAAGTCATCAGCGCGCCCAGCAGGCCGGTGTGCATCAGCGTTACCGTCACCGCCACCAGTGCGGCCCCCACCTCGGCGCGCGCCGCCCGCAGCGCTGCCCACCAGAACAGCCAGGCGGTGAACAGGAAGCAGGCATGCTCCACCATGTGCCACCAAGGGTCTTCCAGCGCCAGCAGGTAGAGCGCAGGCACATGCCATATCCATACCACTGCACCATGCACGGTGGCGCTTGCCGCCGGCTGCCGCCCGGCACGGATCAGCGCCCGCCACAGCGGCCGGCCATGGCCGCCCAGCGCCGCCCGCCATTGCGGCAGCGGCGCGGCCAGCGCCCACAGCGGCGCGATGACGACCATGAAAGCCATGTGCTGAATCATGTGCATCGCGGTGCTGGTCTCCGCCCACTCGTCCAGCGGGCCGAATACCGCCAGCACGGCGATCGCCATACCGGCATGGAAGGCGGTGCGCGCTCCCGGCGGCGGCGGGCGCAGCCGCGCGCCGCGCAGGTAGAGCAGCCAGGCGGCCGTCATCAGCAGCGCGCCCGCGAGCAGCGGCAGGCGATCCGGCTGGCCGGCGTCCAAGGGGTTGTGGGCCAGCGCCGGCGCAGCCCCCAGCAGCGCCGTCGCCAGCAGCGCTGCCGCATGGCGGAGCCCAGGCGGCGCCCCAGCCGCCAGGGCGGTCCGCACCGCCCGGCCAGCTCCGGCCGGGTATTTCACAGACATGGCGGCAACCCCAGCAGCGGCAGGCCGATGAACAGCATCGCGATCACCGCCACCAGATGCAGCGCGGCGCCGACGCGGGCGGCAAAGCGCTCCTGCGATGGCCGGCCGGCGGACAGCCGGGCGGCTCGCCAGCAACCCCAGGCGTAAGTGCCGGGCACGGCGGCGGCGGCCAGGGTAAACAGCAGGAAACCCAGGTTGATGGCGGCGGGCCCGGCTTCCTCCGGGCCCGCCGCCAGCCGCTCGCAGGCCACCGCAGTGCCGCCGTAGAGGGCGACGAACCACAGGCTCCACAGCGTGAGCCCGAGCGGAATCTGCGCCGGATGGAAGGCCGGCGGCTTCATATGCCGCCCCAGGCCGGCGGGAACAGCACCAGCGCCGCATAGCTGCTCCACAGCACGCCGCCGTTGTAGTGCCACAGCCGTGCCACCACCAGCGGCTCGTAGGGCGCCTCCAGGCCGACATAGCCGCGGCGTACCCGCAGCGCCTGCAGCAGGGTGACCACGGTGGCCATGCCGAGGTGCACCAAGGAGTAGCCCAGCACCACCGCGATCACCGCGTCATGGGCGGTGGCCGTCACCACCAGCCCGGCCGCCCGCAGCGCGGCGTAGACCAGTCCCAGCGCCAGCGCGCCCCCCGCCGCCACCGCGGCGAAGGCGGCAGCGCCGTGCTTCGGCCCCCTGCCCTGCGCCATCCGCCGGGCGCAGCGCTGCATGGCGAACTGCGCCAGGGTGTGCGCCACCGCCGCCGCCAACAGCAGGCGGCCGGCGCGGCCGGCCATGCCGCCGCCCTCCGGCACCTCCCAGGTGGGCCCCACCGTCCACAGGTAGAACCAGCCGAACAGCAGCGCCAGGTAAAGCGCGCCGTCCGCCAGCAGGGTAAGCGCCATGCCCCACAGGCCTGGGCCATCGGCGGTGCGGGAATGCAGCGGCGGATCGCCGGGCGCGGTACGGGCGTCCGGCGCGGCGGCCGGATGGGCGCCGTTCTCCCACGACCAGCGCAGCAGCAGCCCGGCCACCACCACCGCCGCCGCCAGCGCCACGCCGTAGGCCTTGGCCAACAAGGCGATGCACACCACCGCCAGTGCCAGCGCGGCGAGGAAAGGCAGCGCGGTGTTGCCCGGCAGATGGATGATCTCCCTTACCTCGCCGCTGGCCGGGTCGGTACCCCAGGTTTCGCGGCGGCCGTGGTCTATCACCGCCAGCCCGCCACGGCCGGCGGCCAGTTCGCGGCCGATGCCGGGCTGGTCCCACAGCGGGTGGCGGCCTTCCACCCGTGGCAGGCTGATGAAGTTGTAAGGATTGGGCGGCAGCGCGGTGGCCCACTCCAGCGTGTCCGCCTGCCACGGGTTGTCCGGCGCCGGCCGGCCGAAGCGGAAGTGCAGCAGGATGTCCGCCAGCACCGTGACCACCCCGGCCGCCATGACGAAACCGCCGATCGAGGAAATGAGGTTGGGCAGGTCCCAGCCCAGCCCGGCCTCGTAGGTGTTCACCCGCCGCGGCATGCCCAGCAGCCCGGTCCAGTGCATCACCAGGAAGTTGAGGTTGAAACCGCCGAACACCAGCCAGAAGCCCCAGCGCCCCAGCGCCGGCGAGGCCATGCGGCCGGAAAAGTGCGGCAGCCAGTAGTACAGCCCGGCGATCAGCGGGAAGAACATGCCGCCCACCAGCACGTAGTGCATGTGGGCGACGACGAAGTGGGTGTCATGCACCTGCCAGTCGAAGGGCACCAGCGCCAGCATCACGCCGGTGAGGCCGCCGGCGACGAAGATGACGAGGAAGCCGGTGAGCCACAGCATCGGCAGGTGGAACACCGGCCGCCCCAGCCACAGGGTGGCGATCCAGGAGAACACCTGGATGGCGGTGGGGATGGCCACCAGCATGCTGGCGGCGGAGAAGAAGGCCTGCGCCAGCATCGGGATGCCGACGGCGAACATGTGGTGCACCCACAGGCCGAAGCTGATGAAGCCGGTGGTGAGCACCGCCACCACCACCCAGGCGTAGCCGACGACCGGCCGGCGGGCAAACACCGGCAGCAGGGTGGACACGATGCCGGCCGCCGGCAGGAAGATGATGTACACCTCCGGATGGCCGAACAGCCAGAACAGGTGCTGCCACAGGATGGGGTCGCCGCCGCGGGTGGGGTCGAAGAAGGGCATGCCGGCGGCGCGCTCCAGCTCCAGCAGGATGCTGCCGAGGATGAGCGGCGGGAAGCCGATGACGATCATCATTGCCATGGTCAGGATGTACCAGGCGTACAGCGGCATCTTGTCCAGCGCCATGCCGGGCGCGCGGGCGCGCAGGATGGACACCGCCAGTTCCACGCCGGCGGACACCGCGGAGATCTCGACGAAGGTGACACCGATGAGCCAGAAGTCGGAGTTCGGCCCCGGCGTGTAGGTGGCGCTGGCCAACGGCGTATACATGAACCAGCCGGCATCCGGCGCGATGCCGAGGAAGAGGCTGGCGCACAGGATCAGCCCGCCGAACAGGTAGCACCAGTAACCCAGCGCCGACAGGCGCGGAAACACCAGGTCGCGCGCGCCCAGCATCTTGGGCAGCAGGTACACCGCCAGGCCTTCCATCATCGGCACCGCGAACAGGAACATCATCACCGTGCCGTGCATGGTGAAGACCTGGGCATACACCTCCGGCGTCATGATGGTGTGGCCGGGCAGCGCCAGCTGAGTGCGGATTAGCATCGCCAGCAGGCCGCCGAACAGGAAGAAGCCCAGCCCGGTGAGCATGAAGCGCAGGCCGATGGCGGTGTGGTTGACAATGGTCACCGCGCGCCAGCCGCGCGGGTTGCCCCAGACGGCGTTGAAGTCCTCGTGCAGGCGGGCGGGGTCGGGATCGCCGCCGCTGGACTGCGGCGCCTTGTCGGCCGGGCCGGTGCCCGCGCCGCCGCCTTCGCCGGCACCCTCGCCCTCCCTGCCGCCCCGGGGCAGCGGCCAGTCCCTCGCGTCGCCGCTCATCCGCCGCGCTCCTGCTGCCAGGCGGCGTAGGCCGCCGGTTCGTGGGCCACCACCCGCAGCACCATGAAGGCATGGCTGACGCCGCAATATTCGGCGCACTGGCCGCGGTACTCGCCCGCCTCGTCCGCCTGCAGGCGAATCAGGTTGCTGCGCCCCGGCACCATGTCGATCTTGCCCGCCAGGCGGGGAATCCAGAACGAGTGGATGACGTCCGCGCTGCGCACCACCACGTCCACCGGCTGGCCGGCCGGCAGGTGCAGCTCGTCCGCCAGCACCACGCCGGTGTCCGGGTAGTGCACCTCCCACCACCACTGGTGGCCGATGACCTCGATGCGCAGCGGCGCCTCGCCGCTGGCCGGCGGCAGAGGCAGCATGCGGTGGCCGGCGGGAATGCCGAAAGCGAGCAAGGCGATGATGGCGAAGCCCGGCAACAGCAGCCCGCCGCCCACCAGCCAGAGCAAGGTGATGCGTTTCGCTTCCACAGGCCCGACCATGGCCGAGGGCCGGCGCAGCGCATGCAGCCACAGCGCCACTACGCCGATCAGCACGATCGTTCCCACCGTCAGCATGCCCCACCACAACTGCGCCGCCTCCCGCGCCGCCGGGCCCGCAGGTTGCAGGGTGGAGACCGGTCCGGCGCAGCCGCCCAGGACACAGGCCAACACGCAGGCCAGGGCCAGCAGGCCGAGAAGGCGGCGGCAGGCATCGCCATTGCCCCGCGTCGCCGCCGGCCGCCCCGGCTCCCCGCTGCCGGCCGCGCACCGGACGGCTCCCCCCAGCCCAGACTCCAGGAGACCCGCATGCCCCACCGCCCCCATCTGCCCGACCTGCCGCTGGCGCCGCCGCTGCCGGACGAAGTGCCGGAGCCGATCCGCAGCCGCGCCGCCATCGGCGGCCATCCGCTGCATCCCATGCTGATCCACTTCCCGGTGGCGGCGCTGATCGGCCTGGTGGCGGTGGATGCCGGCTGGTGGCTCACCGGCGACCCCTTCTGGGCGCGTGCCGGCCTGTGGCTGGCCGGGGTGGGCGCCGGCGGCGGCTGGGTGGCGAGCGCCATGGGGCTGGTGGACCTGCTCACCGTGCCGCGCATCCGCGAGAAGATCACCGCCTGGTGCCATGCGCTGATCGCGGTGATGATGCTCTCCGCCGCCTCGCTCAACTGGCTGGTGCGCCTGCGCGCGGAAGACGGCGTGGCGCTGGCCGGGCCCTGGCTCTCCCTGCTCACCGCAGTGCTGATCGCCCTGGCCGGCTACCTCGGTGGCCGGCTGGTCTATGAGCATGCGGTCGGCGTGCATCACAAGAGCCGCCTGGTGGAGCCGCATGTGCCGCCGGGCACCGCCGCGGCCGAGGCCGACGGCAGCGGCGGCGCCTGAGGGCAAGGCGGCGCCGCTCATTGGAAGGGCTTGGCCAGCACCAGCCACAGCGTGAGGCCGATGAAGACCGCCGCGCCCAGCCCGCAAGCGCTGGCGCGCCGCCGCAAGCCCAGCGGCGGCGGCGGCGCGCGCTCCACCTTCAGGATCAACGCGCCGCAGCCGGCGTGACAGCACACCATGCCGGCCACCGCGGTGAGCTTGGCCACCAGCCATAGCTGGACCACGTCCTCGCGCACGAAGAGCACCGTGCCGGAGGCGATGGCGAGCAAGGCGGCCGGCGTCGAGATGCCGATGAAGAGCAGCCGCGCCAGCCGTGCATGCAGCCGGTCTTCGTCGGCGTCCTGCGGCGCCCAGGCGGCGCGCACCAGCACCGGCAGGTAGAGCAGCAGGCCGCACCAGACGATGAGCGCGGCGAAGTGAAAGACTTTCAGCCAAGGCATGGACGCCCCCGGATTCTGCGGATGATGTGAGGCCGCGGCGGCCCGCGCCGCCGGCGGGGAGGCGCCCCGCCTGCCTGCCGCGCAGTGGCGCCTTCACAGGAAGTATTCCCAGCGCCGGGCCAGCCACTCCAGGAAGCGCTTGCCGACATCGCGGCGCTTCCATTCCTGCGCCAGGATCTCGTGGGAGGCAGCCTCGTCGCGGGCGAACAAGGCCTCCATCTCGCGGGCGAAGCCGGCATCCAGCACCAGTACGTCGGCCTCGTAGTTATGGACGAAGCTGCGCCAGTCCAGGTTGGTGGAGCCTACGCTGGACCACACGCCGTCTATCACCGCCGTCTTGGCGTGCAGCAGCGCGTCGCGGCGCTCGAACACCCGGATGCCGGCTTCCAGCAAGGTGTCGTAATGGGAGCGGCCGGCGTGGAAAGGCGCCCAGAAATCGCTGAAGCCGGGCAGCGCCAGGCGCACGTCCACCCCGCGCCTGGAAGCCGCGATCAGCGATTCCAGCGTGCGCTCATCCGGCACGAAGTAGCCGTAGGTGAGCCACACCCGCTTGCTGGCGTGGTCGATGGCGGACAGCAGGGCAACGTAGAGTTCGCTGCGCTGGCTGGCCGGGTCGGCGGCGACTACCCGCATGGCCATCGCGCCGGCGCGGCCGGGCGCCTTGTCCTGCACCGCCTCACGCGGCGGCGCCGCCGGTTGGCAGCGCTGGCCCTGCCAGCCCTCGTCGAACAGGTTCTGGAACTGGGAAACCACCGGGCCGCGGACGATGACGTGCGTGTCTCGCCAGCCGGATTTCGGGTCCGGCGTCTTCACTTTGCGGCCGAAGGAGCCGGAGCTGTAGACCGCGCTGATGTTGATGCCGCCGGTGAAGGCGACCTGGCGGTCGACCACCAGGATCTTGCGGTGATCGCGGTTGTTGATGTTGAGCTGGGTATCGCCCGCCAGGCGCAACGGATTCACCGGGTTGAACTCGCACACAGCCACGCCGGCCGCGCGCAGCCGGTCGAAATAGGCCGCCGGGGTGGCGATGGAGCCTACGCTGTCGTACAGCACCCGCACTTCAACGCCTCTCGCCCGCCGCTCCTCCAGCAACTCGGCCAAGCGCTCGCCGGCACCGTCGGCTTCGAGGATGTAGGTTTCGAGATCGATGTGATGCTGCGCCTGAGCGATGGCCTGGAACATGGCGTCCTGCGTCTTCGGGCCATCCACCAGCAGGTGGGCATCGTTGCCCAGCACCAGCGGCGAGCTGACCACCCCCTCCACCTGGGCGAGGTGGTGCGCCAGCAGGCTCTGCTCGCTGGCATCCCGCCCGAGGCGGCGCAGCGCGGCCTCGGCGCGGCGGGCGCTGAGCGGCCCGCGTTCGTCCTCCACCCGCAGCTCGGCGAGGCGCGGCGTGCCGGCCGCCTCCGGCAGCGTGGCGGCCGGGCCGGACACGCAGGCACCGAGCAAGGCGCACAGCAGGAGCAGCAGCCCCCACTGCGGCCGGCGCCTGCCCGCGGGGGCTGGCGGCTCGGGATGCGGGCTCGCCGGCTCAAGCCCAGAGCCCGTCGGCTCAGGGCGCGAGCCCGCAGGCTCAGGGCGCAGGCTTGATGAGGATGTCATTCTTGACCGACTGCACCCCCGGGACGCCGCGCGCCAGTTCGACCGCCTGGCGCGCTTCTGCCGCGGTCGCGACGAAGCCGCTCAGTTGCACCACGCCGCGATAGGTCTCCACCTTCACCTCACGGGCTTTCACTACCGGGTCGTCCACCAGCCTGGCCTTCACCCGGGCGGTGATGGTTGCGTCATCGACGTACTCGCCGGTGGACTGCCGGGTTGCGGTGGGTGCGCAGGCCGCGAGCAGCGGCAGCGCCAGTGCCGCGGCTGCGGCGCCCAACATGGATCGTCTGTTCATCATCGCCGGGTTCCTCCGGTGGTTGGAAAGCCTGGATTCGGAATCGCGCGCCACCTGCGGAGCGGCGGCGGCGTCCTCGCGGCCAGCGCGGGTGCGCGGGCCGGTGCCTGCCGGGTCGCGGTGCTCTCGCCGGCTCCAGCGCGCGGTGGCGCGGCTGGCGCTGCGCGCCGCGGAACGGCTCACGACGCCGGCATCGCCGGGCGGAGGGCATTGATCACCTCCTCCACGCCGGCAACTTCGCGGGCAATGGCATCCGCCCGGGTGATCTGGTCCGCCGGTACCAGCCCGTCCAGGGTGACCTGGCCACGGGCGACGGTGACGGTGATGGCACTGGCCTGCACCCGGCTGTCCGCGCCCAGGGCGGCGTTCACCCGCGCCCTCAGCACATCGTCGTTCACCGGCTCCGGCGTGGGGCGGGAGGTTTCACTGACCGAGGTGGGGCCTTCCTCCGTCTGGATCTTGTCGCCGCAGCCGGCGAGCGCCAGGCTGAAGACGGCGAACAGGGTGACGAACAGGCGAGCCGGGCGTGGCCGCCGTGCCGTCCCACCACGGGCGGGCAGGTCGCCGCGCACGACGGCAAGCAGGGGCGGCAACGCGCCGGCACCGTGAAAACCGGCAAGGCTGGCGGCGGCGGCTGCGCCCAGGGAAATCGGGGGGCTCATGCTGTTCATGCTCATCGGCCTCCCTGGCTAGCGTTGCAGGACACCCAGCACCAGGGACACCACGAAGACCACCAGGAAGATGTAGAACAGGATCTTCGCGATGCCGGCGGCGCCGGCGGCGATGCCACCGAAGCCAAACAGGGCGGCGATGATGGCGATGACAAGGAAAACCGCGGCGTAATAGAGCATGGCTGACCTCCTCGGTCCGGAAGCGGCTGTTTACGACCCTCGCGGCAGCAAACAGCGTGCCTTCCCCGGCGGCTCGCGGCCGGGAGCGGGGAGAATGGCGGCTCCGCTTGCGCCCGCTTTCCGGCCCTCGCCTATGACCCACCGCCTGTCGCCCGCCCCCGCCGGCGACGGCCGTTTCCCGTCCTCCCGCCGGCCTTCAGGGTGATTTTTCCCGCGACTTCTGCCCCTCCGTGCAGGGAAAGCCGCTGATAGCCGGGGCACTTCTCCGGTTTTGCGCCGTGCCCGCCGGTTCAGCCCCCTGCTTTCACGCCTTTTCCGCCAGCCACGGCGCACGCTCGGCCTTTTCCGGCGGAAATCCCTGAAAAAACGCCATCTGACCGGTAACTATTACAGGCTGCCGGGCTTGGTCGCACCCCCGCGGCGCCGGGCATGAAAGCTGCGCCTTTGCCGGCACCGCGGCCCCGCCGCCATAAAAAGGAGGACATGCCATGACCGTATCGACCATCCTGCTGGTCATTCTCATCCTGCTCCTGGTTGGCGCCCTGCCCACCTGGCCCCACAGCGCCGGTTGGGGCTACCGGCCCAGCGGCCTCATCGGCCTGGTCCTGGTCGTCGTCCTCATCCTGCTGCTGATGGGCGCGATATAGCGACGGGCGCGGCGGCCTGCGCTGCGCCGCGCCTTCAGGGAAACGCCCCCTGCGGCGGCGCCGCAGGGGGCGTTTCCTTGTTCAGGCCGGCCGCCGCCAGCCACGGCTCAGGACATCTGCGTGCTGGAACCCGGCCCGCCGCTGTTGCGGCCGGCGGGGGGAGAGGCAGAACTGCCCGGACTGTGCGAGGGCTGCGAGATGCCGCATACCGCCTGCCCCGCCGGCCGCTCGCCCTGGCGGTTGGCAAGATCCGCCAGGGAGATGATGCCCACCATCTTCTTGTCGTGATCCAGCACCACCAGCCTGTGCAACTGGATGTCGCCCATGTTGCGGGCAACGCCGTCCAGTTCGTCGTCGTCGAAGCAGTACTTCACCTGTTCGCTCATCACCTTCCGCACCTCGGTTTCGCCAGCCATGCCGGCGGCCACGCCGCGGATGGCGATGTCGCGGTCGGTGACCATGCCGACCAGGCGGCCGTTCTCGCCTACCGGCAGGGAGCCGACGTCGCAGTCCGCCATCATCCGCGCGGCCTCGTGTATGGATTGACTCGGATTGACCAGCTTCACGTCCCTGGTCATCGCTTCTCGTACCAGCATGATGCACCTCCTTGATATGACTGAGGAAAATCAGCATCAGACCGAACAGCTGAGGACGCGCCCCAGCGGGTCTATGCTGCATCTGGGGGCTGCAAGCCCCGTACCCGCGGGCTTCGCCCGGCCGGCGCCGCCCCGGCCGCCCCGACGCGAGGCACGCCATTTGCGACATCCCCAGCCACGATGATCCGGAGGTCGATATGCACATTCCGATGGAGACAGTTCTCCCCCTGCCCGCCACGCCCCCTGCAGGGGTGCCAGCGCTGTTCGCGGCAGGATGGCCAGGCGGCCAGATGCGGGCCCACCGGCCTGAGCCGGTGCCCAACCCCGCGCCCGACCCGGTGCCGGAACATGTGCCCAACCGCGACCCGCTGCGCGATCCCGAGCCGGAGCCCGTACCGCCGATGGAAGAACCCCTGAACGTGGAGGTTCCGCCGCCCACGCGCCATTGAAAGGGGGAGCCCGCCATGCTGCCCAGTTCCCTGCATCTGCCGCTGAACATGATGCCCCAGCCCACCGAGACCACCTGCGGCCCCACCTGCCTGCAGTCCATCTACCGCTACTGGGGGGAGGACGCGCCGCTGGAGGAAGTGATAGGCCGCACCCGCACGCTGACCCACGGCGGCACCTTCGCCGTCTTCCTCGCCTGCGACGCGCTCGCCCGGGGCTACTCGGCCACCATCTACACCTACAACGTCACCGTGTTCGACCCCACCTGGTTCCGCCAGCGCATGGACATCGCCGAACGCCTGCGCATGCAGCGCGAGTTCAAGACCGACCCGCGCCTGCTGCACGCCACCGAGGGCTACCTGGAATTCCTGCGCCTGGGCGGCAAGCTGCGCTTCAGCGACCTCTCGCCGCCGCTGGTGCGCGGCCTGCTGCGGCGCGGCTGGCCCATCATCACCGGCCTCAGCTCCACCTTCCTCTACCGCACCGCGCGCGAGTACGGCCCCACCGACATCCCCGATGACGTGCGTGGCAAGCCCGCCGGCCACTTCGTCGTCATCGCCGGCTACGACAGGCCGGCGCGCAAGCTGCTGGTGGCCGACCCCTACGGCCCCCACCCCTACGGCGGCACCCGCGATTACTGGATACGCATGGACCGCGTGTTCAACGCCGTGCTGCTGGGCATCGTCACCCACGACGCCAACCTGCTGGTGATCGCACCGCGCCGGCAGCACGACCACACCGGAGACCAGCCATGAGCACCTTGATCGTTGTAGACGACGCCGGAGACTGGCCGGCGGGCGGGGCCGGCATCACCGTGGTCCCCGCCCGCCGCTACCTCACCGACCCCGCCTACGGCGAAGACCGGGCGGCGCGGGTATTCAACCTGTGCCGCTCCTACCGCTACCAGAGCCTGGGCTACTACGTCTCCCTGCTGGCCGAGGCGCGCGGCCACCGGCCGTGGCCGCGCGCCGGCACCATAGAGGATCTGCAGTCGCAGAACCTGGTGCAGGTACTCACCGCCACGCTGTCGCAGCTGGTGGAGCAGACGCTGGCGCCGTTGAAGGCAGACCGCTTCGAGCTCAGCGTGTACTTCGGCCGCAACCTCACCCAGCGCTACAACGTGCTCGCCCAGCAGCTGTTCGCGCTGCTGCAGGCGCCCCTGCTGCGGGTGCGCTTCGAACGCGCCGGTGGCCACTGGCACACCCGCAGCGTGCGGCTGCTGGGCATCAACGAGCTCTCCGACACCCACCGCAACTTCCTCTACGAAGCCGCCGCCAGCCACTTCTCCACCCGCGCCCGGCTGGACGACGGCCGCCCGGCGCGCGACTACGCGCTCGCCATCCTGCACAACCCGGACGGTGGCGAGCAGCCCTCCAACCCGGCCGCGCTGGACAAGTTCGCCAGCGCCGCCGCCGCCCTGGGCATGCGCCCGGAGTTCATCACCCCGGGGGATTTCGGCCGCCTGCCCGAGTTCGACGCCCTCTTCATCCGCGACACCACCTTCGTCCACCACTACACCTACCGCTTCGCCCGCCGCGCCGAAGGCGAAGGCCTGGTGGTGATCGACGATCCGGATTCCATCCTCAAGTGCAACAACAAGGTCTACCTGGCCGAGCTGCTGGCCCACCACAACCTGCCGGCGCCGCGCACCCTGCTGATCCACCGCGACAACATCGACCAGGTAGTGCCGCTGCTGGCCCTGCCCTGCGTGCTCAAGCAGCCGGACAGCTCCTTCTCCTCCGGCGTGGACAAGGTGGAGACCGAACAGGAACTGCGCGAACAGGTGAATACCCTGCTGGAGAAGTCCGACCTGGTGGTGGCGCAGGAATGGCTGCCCACCGACTTCGACTGGCGGGTGGGCGTGCTCGACCGCCGCGTCATCTTCGTCTGCAAGTACTACATGGCCGAAGGCCACTGGCAGATCATCGACCACAAGGCCGACGGCGGCCCGCGCGAAGGCGCCACCGAGGCGCTGGCGGTGGGCGAGGCGCCGGAGGAAGTGGTGGACATCGCCCTGCGTGCCGCCAACCTCATCGGCGACGGCTTCTACGGCGTAGACATCAAGCAATCGGGCAACCGCTACTGCATCATCGAGATCAACGACAACCCCAATGTGGACGCGGGCAACGAGGACGGCATCCTGAAGGACGCCCTGTACCGCGAAGTCATGGGGGTCTTCCTGCGCCGGCTGGAACGCCGCCGCGACGGAGGCGAAGCATGAGCGACACGCATCTCCCGCCGGCCCCGGCCGCGCGGCCCCTCCCCGCCTTCTCCGGCTACGGGGTGGAACTGGAATACATGATCGTCGACCAGGCCCACCTCGACGTGAAGCCCATCGCCGACCAGCTGCTGTGCGCCGCCGCCGGCCACCCGGCGGCGGACGTGCCGCGCGGCGCCATGGCTTGGTCCAACGAGCTGGCGCTGCACGTCATCGAGATCAAGAACCCGGCGCCGGTCGCCCGCCTGGAAGGGCTGGCGGAGGCCTTCCACGCCGAGGTGCGCGCCGCCAACGAGCTGCTGGCCGGCATGTGTGCCCGGCTGCTGCCCGGCGGCATGCACCCCTGGATGGACCCCAGCACCGAAACCCGGCTGTGGACCTGGGACCGCGCCGCGCTCTACAGCTGCTACGACCGCATCTTCAACTGCCGCCGCCACGGCTGGGGCAACCTGCAGAGCATGCACCTCAACCTGCCCTTCGCCGGCGACGGGGAATTCGCCCGCCTGCACGCCGCCATCCGCCTGGCCCTGCCCATCCTGCCGGCGCTGGCCGCCAGCTCGCCCTGGGCCGACAGCCGCCCCACCGGCTGCATGGACTACCGGCTGGCGGTATACCGCCAGCACCAGCGCGAGGTGCCCTCCTCCATGGGCGACTGCATTCCCGAACCCAGCCACTCCGAAGCGGAATACCGCGCCCAGGTGCTGGCGCCGATGTACCGGGAAGTGGCGGAATACGGCGCGGTACCGTGCAAAGGCGACGCCGGCGAACTGCGCCACGAATGGCTGAACGTGCGCGGCGCCGCACCCCGCTTCGAGCGCAGCGCCATCGAGATCCGGGTGCTGGACACCCAGGAATGCCCGAGCGCCGACCTCGCCATCGCCGCCGCCACCGTCGCCCTGGTGCGCCACCTCTACGACGGCGCCTGCGCCCAGGCCGACGCCGGCCTGGACACTCCGGCCCTGGTCGCCCTCTTCGAGCGCTGCATACGCGACGCCGAGCGCGCCGAGATCGATGACGCCCGCTACCTCGAACTGCTGGATTGCGGCACGGGGCCGTGCAGCGCCGGCGAGCTGTGGTCGGCGCTGCTCGCCCGCTTCGAATCCAGGGGACAGCTGCCGGCGGAGGCGCGCGCGCCGCTGCGCTTCATCCAGGAGCACGGGCCGCTGGCCCGCCGCCTCGCCATCGCGCTGGACGACGCCCCGGGCCGCCTGCGCGACGTCTACCGGGAGTTGAGCGCATGCCTGCAAGACAACCGCCAGTACGGCGCCCGCCGCTGAAAGGCCACGGCGCCACCGCCGCGCCGGCCGCGCCCGCAGGCGGCCTCTTCGTCCTCGTCAGCTGCGAGCACGGCGGCAAGCACATCCCGCCGGAGTACCGGGAACACTTCGCCGGCTACGCCCCGCTGCTGGACAGCCACCGCGGCCACGACCCCGGCGCCCTCCTCCTCGCCCAGGAAATGGCCGCCGCGCTGGACGCCCCGCTGGTCGCCGCCACCACAAGCCGGCTGCTGGTAGACCTCAACCGCTCACCCGGGCACCCCAGGCGCTACTCCGAGATCACCCGGCCGCTGCCGCACAAAGTGCGCGCCCGCATCCATGCCGAGCACTACCTGCCCTACCGGGAAGAAGTGGAGAAGCTCATCGCCACCGCCATAGCCCGCGGCGCCACCGTGGTGCACCTCTCCAGCCACAGCTTCACCCCCATCATGGACGGCCGGGTGCGCAACGCCGACGTCGGCTTCCTCTACGACCCCGGCCGCCCCGGCGAAGTCGCCCTCTGCCAGCGCTGGCTCGCCGCCCTGCACGGCCGCGCGCCCAAACTCCGCCTGCGCCGCAACTATCCCTACACCGGCCGCTCCGACGGCTTCTGCACCTGGCTGCGCCGCCGCTACCCGGCCGCGCGCTACATCGGCGTGGAACTGGAACTCAACCAGCGCCACGCCACCGCCGGCGGCCCCGCCTGGACCGCGCTGCGCGCCGACGTGGTCGCCGCGCTGCAGGCAGCGCTGCACGATCACCCGACGCTGCAGGTGCATCGCGCCGGGCTGCCTGGCGCGGAGTCGGCGCCGGCGGGGGAGCGGTCGTACATGGGGAGGCGGGCGCGGGAGGATGGCACTCAGGAAGAAGGTACAAGCACCATCGGCAAAAGCCGCTGAGGCAATAGTGAAAGGACGATTCAGGCTCGCCCTTCCCGGCAACGGCGTTCTTACGGCCGTTCTGGCATGCAGCGCGCGACCGGCATTGCAGGCCGGGCACTTCCTGAAAGCCTGGCGAAAGCCATCAGCCGATGGAGAGCCGGCCCGGCCTCAGGCTCCATTGGCCCCAGACCCGGCCCCAGTCTCAGCCGACCATTGCGGATTCCAGGCCACCTCCCAGAGATGTCCATCCGGGTCCTGGAAGTAGCCGGCATACCCGCCGTAGAAGGTGCCCTGCGCGGGTTTGACGATGTTTGCTCCCGCCGCGCCGGCCTGCGCCATGACCGCATCCACCTCAGCTGTTGTGGCCCAGCGTCATCGCTGTCGGGCTGACGGGGCCGGGTTCAAGCCCGCTGTCGTCAAGCGGCGTCTATCCCATGCAATAAATGTCCAGAGCGCCAGCTACGGGGCAACGAAAATCAGAATCCCCATCAGCCCCTTCTGATGCTTGATACCAAGAAGCAAACGCAGTTACCTCCAGCGTCTCGACACCCCACAGAACACTACCTCTCGGCCTGTGGAAGCTCACCCTGAGCGCGGGGTGGTGACCAAAGCCAGCGCACGAGCAGCAGCGCTAGAAACGACGATATAAAAACGCATATTGAATATCTTCCGAAGAGGACACCCAGAGGTGGCGGGGTATATGGCAACCCCGGTCCGGATATCTGGATGGCGGCCAAAACAAGGTGGAAGAACGTGACGAGAAAAGTTGCGGCGACCATGGCGTTCGCCGCTGCAAGCAACACTACTGACTTGATCTTCACTCTCGGCTTCAGGCTCTTTGAGCTCGCCGCAATCAATTCGGCAAGCACCGTTCCAAGCGAAACAAAAAGGAAGATCGAAAAATAGCTAAATGGTCGAAAAAAAAAGAACACCACAAAAGACCATAAAGCGAACATCAAGAACGAAATCAAGGCGTATGGCATTCATACCTCCCTTTGAATCCCTTAAAAGATACGTAGATCGAAGAAAGAAGCCGCTGCTTCAAAGCCTTCAGCGAATCCAGCGGCGAACAGGCGACTAATCAGGATCAACCTTCCTGGAAGAATGTTGAACGTCCTGATTAGCTCACAGGGCCCCCATTCAGTCAAACGTCATTTATCCCATCAGCCTTACCAGCATTTCCCAGCGGCGCCAATGCAAGCTCATTTGCGCTGCCGCCCCGCCCCCAGTCTATCCACCATCGTCCTCAACGCCTGGATCTGCACGCCATTCCGCGTCGCGTAAGCCGCGCCGCTGTAGCCCCACCAGTCCCAGCAACCCAGCGGGTTGGCGGCGTAGAAGTACGGAAGCGGCGATATCGGCTTCGCCTGCGGAAAGAGCAGCACGATGTGGTTGCTTTCCGCCCAGCGGGCGAGGCCGGTGGATTTTGCGTAGAGCATGCCGAAGCGGCCGTTGCTGCCGCCCTCCTCGTTCCCGAGCTCGTAGTTCTGGCCCTGGCGGCAGCCGTGCAGGGCGATGTGCAGGCGGCAGAGCTCGCCAGCGCGGCAGGCGTCGGGGAGGTAGAGCCAGCCGCTGTCATCCAGGCCGGAGGGGAAGAAATGCACGCCACTGATGCCGAAGACGCCGCGCTGGCGGCGGGGGTCGTAAGGGCGCTGGTCGAAGGCGATCCAGTTGGCTGCTTTCTCCGCAGCGGGCGGTCGCAGCTCGCCGTAGATGCCTTGCAGGATGGCGGCGGCGCTATCGAAGCCGCAGCGGCCGATGTAGGGCGGCACCTGCTTGCCGCAGTCGGTGCCGGCATCCAGGGTTGGCAGTTGATGGGCGGTGGCCGGCGGCAGCGGCGGGCGCAGCAGGTTTTCCGGCGGCACGCCCGCCGCGCGGTAGAACTCGGCCAATTGGCGGTCGGCCACCGCCGGGGGCACCACCGTATCGGCGCCGCCGGAGAGCAGCACCACACGTTGGCGGGCCAGTTGGGCCGGATCGGCGACCTCGCCGGCGACTGCCGCCTTCCTGAGGTAGGCGATGGCGGCCGGAATGTCGGCCTTCAGCGCATCCCCCCGGCACTGCTCCGGGTCTGCGCACATACAGTCCTTCAAGGCCCGCCGCAGCTGCCCCTGGGCGCAGTAATAAGGGCCGCCGGCGATGATGCCGACCCCCTGCACGATATCGGCATGCGCCACTTGAAACTGCACGGCGAGGAAACCACCGGAGGACAGACCGGACAGCGAAACCCGGCCGGTGTCGAGACCGAGCGCGGGCAGCGGTGGCGGCGACCCGGTTGCGGCGATGGCGGCGATGGGCGGCAGCAAGGCGGCCAGGGCAAGCCCGGCGGCCAGGGTCAAACGCAGCCCCGCCCGCCGCCGGGCCCGCATGATGCCGCCACGCCGGGCGCCCCGGCCCCACTGCGCGCCACCAGCCCGCGGGAACGGAGCCCAAGCGGCAGCCAGCCACCGCGGTACGGCGGCGATGCGCCGCCTTGGCATGCTTGCCGGAGTCCGGCCCGGTTTGCCCATTTTTTTCTCCCTGATAGCTGGTTTGGCGAGACGAAGCAGGAGCGCGCGGCGGCCCCCCTTGTGCAAACCGGCGCCCACGCGCGATAGCGGTAAAGCGGGAGTCTGCCGCAGAAGCGCGCAGGCCGGACAGGCGGGCCCTGATCCGTTCGAACGGAGCAGGGCGAAATCCGGAGCCGCCCGGTGCTGTCTACAAGGCACAGTGGGCACCAGCGGCACCGATGCCTTTGTTTCTCGCCGGGGGAAACCGGGAACGGCCTGGGGGACGGTGTGAGATCAGCCAGGCGGCGGCGGGCAGACAAGGGCCTCCGCCAGCGGCCGGGGTGCGTCCGCCGGATGCGGCGGCAGTTGCCGGGCCAGGCGCGGGCGCGGGAAGGGGCGGGCCCCGCAGAGGCTGGCGGCCCTCAATCCTCCCAGCCCTCTCCGCTTTCCTCCGCCTTCAGCCCCAGCCGGCGGGCCATGGCGCGGGTCAGGGTCTGGCGGCAGGCGTAGCCTTCCCAGGGGTCGCGCTTGAGCCTGGTGAGGCGGGCTTCGACAGTATTCACCGTCCAGGCGGCGGCGCCGTCTATGCGCTCCAGTTCCTCGCGGGCGATGGGCACCGACACGCCCAGACCGGGCCGGGCGCGCACCGAGTAGGCGCTGACGGTGCTGGCGCCGCGCTGGTTGCGCAGGTGATCCACGAAGATCTTGCCGACGCGGTTCTTGGGCCCCATGCGGTCGGCAAAGCGCTGCGGCAGCGTGCGCGCCAGGTGCAGGGACACCGCGCGGGCGAAGGCCTTGACCTCGTCCCAGCCGTGCCGGCGCGCCAGCGGCACCACCACATGCATGCCCTTGCCGCCGCTGGTCTTGAGGAAGGCCTCCAGGCCGAGTTCGTCCAGCAGGGTGAGCACCAGCCGGGTGGCTTCGACCATGCGCGACCACGGCAGCGCGGGATCTGGGTCGAGGTCGAAGACCATGCGATCCGGCCGCTCGATGCGGGCGGACGCGGCATTCCAGGTGTGGAACTCGATCGCACCCATCTGCACCGCGCCCACCACCGCCTCCAGGTCGTCGGCCTGCATCAGGCGATCGTGACCGGGGTCCAGCTCGGCCGGCAGCAGGCGCATGCCGGGCATGCTCATCTTCTCGGCGTGGCGCTGGAAGAACTGTTCGCCGGCGACGCCGGTGGGCGCGCGCAGCAGCGACAGTGGCCGGCCCTTGAGGTGGGGCAGCAGATGGTCGGCGATGCGGCAGTAGAAGGCGGCCAGCTCGCCCTTGGTGTAGCCGCTGGCCTCGTCGATGACGCGGGAGGCGTGGCTGATGCCGATGTCGGCGACGCGCTCGGGGCTGTGCCGGGCGGACTTGCGCCGCGACGACCCGGCCGCCGCTCCGGTGGAGGCGGTATCTGCCGGCTTTCCGGCTTTCTTCCCCGCCCTCCCGGCGCTGGCCGCCGCAGCGCCGGCCTCCGCCTGGGCCGCCTTGGTGGCCTTGGTGGCCTTGGTGGCCTTGGTGGCCTTGGTGGCCTTGGTGGCCTTGGTGGCCTTGCCGGCGGTGGCCGCCACATTCGCCCCTGCCGGCGCGGCCCCGCGCGAGGCCGCCCTGGCACCGTGGCTGCCCGCCGGCGGAGCTTCGTCCGGCGCGTCGCCCGGCGACACCAGCGGCGAGGATTTCACCGCCCGCTTGCCGGCGCCATTGCCGGTACTGGTATGCCCCGCCCTGCCCTTGGCTGCTTTCCGCTCCATCTTCTTGTCCCCCGCTTCGACCGCGAGTGCGGCGGCGGCCAGCCGCGGCTCGCGGCGGATGGCCGCCGCCGGTTTGTCGTCGCGCAAGCCGTGGAAGACGCCCTGGCGCACCACGCCTTCGCGCGTCCACGCGGCAAACTCCACTTCGCACAGCAGCTCCGGCGCCAGCCAGCTGACGCCGCGGCTGCGCACGCCGCTGGCGGGCGCGCCTTCCACCGCCGGCACGTCGCGGCGCAGCGGCTGCAGCCGGGCGTGCAAGGCTTTCAGACTCTCGCTGGTGAAGCCGGTGCCGACTCGACCGGCATAGCGCAGCACGCCGCGCTCGTCATGCACGCCCAGCAGCAGCGCGCCGAAACCCTGGCGGCCGCCCTGCGGCGCGGTATAGCCGACGATGACGAATTCCTGGCGCAGCTTGCATTTGAGCTTGATCCAATCGGTGCTGCGGGCGGAGCGGTAGTAGCTGCCCACGCGCTTGCCGATCACGCCTTCCATGTGCAGCTCGCAAGCGCCGGCAAGGATGTCTTCCACCGGCACGGCGAAGTCTTCCGAGTAGTAGATGTGCTCATGTCCCTCCGGCCCCAGCAGCTGGCGCAGGCGAGCGCGGCGGTTGTCCAGCGGCAGGCTGCGCAGGTCTTCGCCGTCCACATGCAGCAGGTCGAAGAGGTAGTAGCGGATATCGCCGTTGCGGCCCTCTTCCAGCGCGTTCTGCAGGGCCTGGAAGTCAGGTACGCCGCGTTCGTCCGGCACCACGATCTCGCCATCCAGCCAGGCGTTGCTCAAACCCAGGGCTTCGACCGCGCGCTTGAGCGGGCCCAGCCTGGACGTCCAGTCGTGGCCGTTGCGGGTCAGCAGGCGGGCCTTGCCGTTCTCCAGCCGGGCGAGCAGGCGGTAGCCATCGAACTTGAGTTCGTAGCGCCATTGCCCGGGCGGCGGCTGGTCCACCGCCACCGCGAGTTGCGGCGCGATCCAGGCCGGCAGGCCAGCCTTGCGGCCACGGCGCAACGGCTTGTCCGCCACGGCAGCGGCCGCGACGGCGCGGCCGGTGGATTTCCCGGCCGAGGGCTCCGCCTGCGTACCGGCCCCCTTCGCGGTTCCGGTCGCCCGCGCGGCGGCGCGGGCGCTCTCCGCCCCGGCCGGCACCTTCACCGCCTTGGCGGCGGTACGCGCCTTGCCCCCGGCGGCCTTCCCGGCGGCCTTCCCGCCGCCCTGCTCGCGCGGCAGCAGCGCCTTGCTCAACACGCTCTCCGGCCGCTCCGCCAGGATGTCGTACTCTCCCTCGCTGCGGGCAGCCTCGTCCGCCTCCTTGATCAGCAGCCACTGTGCCTTGTCCCTGGCGGCGTCGCCGTAGCGGGTGCGCACCAGCGTCCAGCCGCCGGAGAGCTTCTCGCCCAGCAGATGGAACTTGAGCTTGCCGGCGCGGTAGGCGGCGGCGGGATCGGCCTCGGCCGGCTGCCAGGCGCCCTGGTCCCAGACGATGACGTCGCCGCCGCCGTAGTGGCCTTCCGGGATGTGGCCCTCGAAGCCGGCGTACTCCAGCGGGTGGTCCTCCACCTGCACGGCCAGGCGCTTCACCTCGGGATCCAGGCTGGGGCCCTTGGGCACCGCCCAGCTCTTGAGCGTGCCGTCCATCTCCAGGCGGAAGTCGTAATGCAGGTGGCTGGCGTCATGCTTCTGCACGACGAAGCGCAGCCCGGCAGCGGCAGCCGCGGCATGCTTGCGCTCGCCGCTCCCGCGCGTCCCGGGCGGCTCCGCCGTCGCGGTGAAATCGCGCTTGCGGTCGTACTCGGCGAGGGCGGCGGTGCCGCCCTCGCCCGCGGCGTCGGCCTTGCGCCCTGCGGACTCCCCCACAGAGTCCCCTCTTCCCACGTCCTCCATGCCCTTCTCCCTCCAGCCCCGGCTTCGCCGGGCGCGCTGTTGCCACGCGGTGTCTTTCATCCGCGGGGCGCGGCAGCCTTACCGGCCACCGCGCCCCGCCTGCCTGCCCCGCTCCTCTTCCGGAAGCGGGCCGTGATCCGTCTCTCTGCCGGGGCTCTCTGTCGTCCTGGCCTCTGCGTGCTCTCGGTGTCGGGGTTGGAGGTCTCTCCCTGTCAGGGCGCCGGTCTGTTCAGCCGGCTTTTCTGCGGGTGCTGCGGCGGCTGCGGGTTTCGCCTTCCTTGGTCCGCGCCGGGGTCTTCGCCGCCGCCGGCTTGCCTTTGCCGGCCAGGCTGCGTTTGAGGAGTTCGGCCAGATCGATGACGTCGGCGCCGCCACCGCCCTCTTTCTCAACCCGGCCGCTCTCCACCGTCTCCAGCTTGCCGGCGCGGGCCTTGCGCTCGACCAGTTGCATGATCCGGGCCTCGAAGCTGTCGCTGTATTGCTCCGGCGCCCAGTCTTCGCTCATCCCCTCGATCAGCTGGGTGGCCATGTCCAGCTCCTTCTTGGCGACGCTGGCCTCCAGGGTCTCGGCCTTGAGGCCGATCTCGTCGATGCCGCGCACTTCCGCCGCCCAGCGCAGGGTGTTGAGCACCAGCGCCGGCCCTACCGGCAGCAGCACCGCCAGCCGCTGGCGGCTGTGCAACACCACCCGGGCGAGGCCGGCGCGGCCGGTCTTGCGCAAGGCCTCGCGCAGCAGCGCATAGACTTTTTCGCCGCGGCGCTCGGGCGCGAGGTAATAAGGGGTGTCGATGAACATCGGCGGGATGTCCCGGCTGTCCACGAAGGAGACGATGTCCACCGTCTGCGTGGCCTCCGGGTAAGCGGCGCGAATCTCTTCGTCTTCCAGCACCACGTAGCGGTGCTTCTCGTACTGCACGCCGCGCACGATGTTCTCGCTGCTGATTTCCTTGCCGGTGGTCTTGTTGATGCGCTTGTAGCCCACCGGGTCCATGCTGCGGCGGTCCAGCCAGTCGAAGTCCACGCCGCCGCGATTGGTGGCCGGCAGCAGCGAGACCGGGATGTGCACCAGCCCGAAACTCACCGCGCCTTTCCAGATCACCCTCGCCATGCTGGCTCCCTCACCGTCGCCGGCGGCGGAAACGCCCGCCGCTGTTGCCTTGTCCGCCAATTGCCTGCAAGCGACGTTCCCGGGCGGGCCCGCCCGCCGTCAGCGGCGGTCGGCAACCCAATAGGGCATGCAGTCGAAGAAGAAATAGAGCTGCTCCAGCCAGTCCGGGTCGGCGAAGGAAGGCCAGCTGCCCGCGGAAAAGCCCGGGGCCTGGCGCAGTTCCTCGGCGCCGTGGGGGAGCTCCAGCCTTTCCCCTTTGCGCCGGAAGGCGGGCCAGGGCACGGCGCACAGCCAGTCGCCACCGCGACCTTCCAGTTCGAGCACCAGGAAGGCGATGCGACCGCCGGTCAGATCTGCCAGCACATGGCGGACGCGGCCGAGAAGGACACCGCCCGCCCCGCTCACTTCCTGGCCCTGCAGCCGGTCCACCGCGATCACATCGCCATCGCTGCGGCCGGAGGGCAAGCGGGACCGCTCCGCGCCCTGGATCTCGCCGCTGGCGGCGGCATCCGGTGGCACCTCGGCCGAACCCACGAAGGGATCGACCTCCCCGGCGCGGCCGGTTTCACTGCCTACCGAGCTTGCTGGCTCCTCGCCGGGCTGGGCCGGCCCCAGGCCGGCCAGACCGCTGCGGGACGACGTGCTTGCAGTCATGTACTGGGTCTCCTTCTTCCGGGATCGTGCGCAGCCGGCGCTGGCCGGCTGGCACCGGCGCCGGCATCACACGGGGGTTCAGGTCGCGGTAGGCACGCGATGGGCGGTGCTGCGGGTGCGCACCACGCGACGCTCGCCGTAACGGCCCGGCATGGCGCGCATACGGGCGCTGCGGGCGCCCACGGTGCCGCCGGCCGCACCTGCCATCAGCGACAGCAGGATGGCGACGCTGAGCCAGGTGCTGGCGATGGAGGCGGCCTGCGCAGCATCGTTGACGGTGCCCGGCTGGGCGCCTGCGCTGGTCCGGCCCATCATCGCCATTGCCTGGTCTGCCGCCCGGCCGGCCTGCTCCTCGCTCAAGCCGAGGCGGTCGCGCAACAGGTTCACCGCGCTGGCTCGGTCGCCCCGCTCCAGGCTGGCGAACAACTCGCCCACGGTGGAATCGTCCGCCTGCGCCACCGCCGCGGTGGACGTGGAAGCCGCCATGCCGAACATGCCGGTAACCGCGTTCCCGGTGAGGGAGCCAGTGATGACAGCGAAGAACAGCATGGTCGCCCCCCAGGAGACCACGCCGTGCAGCATGCCGTCTGAACTGCGGCGCAGACCGGAACTGCGCGCCGCCACATAGCCGCCCACGAAGGCGGAAATCAGCATGCTCAAGGTGTTCCACACCGCCGCCGCGACGGACACGCTTCCACCATCCGGCCGTGCCCCAGCGCCGTAGACGGCGAAACCGGCGGCAATGCCGGCCAGCATCAGCAGCAAATGCACGCCCAGGCCTACCGCCAGGCCGGCGAAGATGGCGCTCCAGTGAATGCCATTGATCAGCGGGGAGCTTTCGACTGTCGTGGCTTCTATGGTCCGGGTTTCCATGGCTAGACCTCACAAGACTTGACGGAGGGATACTCGCGGCACCAAACCGCTTGCGCTGACTGAGCAAACCCCATTCCACACCCCGGCCCGTCCCCCGGCGCGGGAAGGAAAGCCCCGCCGCCCGGCCGCGCAGCCCACCCCGCCCGGCGCAAAGCCGCCCAAGCCGCCAGCGCGCCGCCGGGCGGCGCCCCAGAGACTGGCGCGCGGCGCGGAGAGGCCACGGGAAAAGCCCGTTCCTGCGGCCCGGAAAGGCGCGAAATTCTTACCGCCCGATGTAATTCCTACCCGCCGCCTCATGACGAGCGGGCAGAGATTCCGCGCCCGCCACGGCGGCATGGGTCTTGCGTAGCCGCCGGGCGGCCGCACTGGCCGCGTTCGCGTTCAACCGGCCCGGCCGGGAAGGAGACGACCATGAAGCAAACCCGCAGCCCCGATGCCCTGGAGCTACTCCAGGCCCAGCACCGCGACCTGCGTTCGCTGTTCGCCGCCGCGCGCGAAAAAGCTGATACGGTCGCCATCGGCGTGTCGCCCAGCGCGCCTGCGCGCGGCGACTTCGCCCTGCGCGAGACCCTGCCGGCGCTGCGGCGCCGGCTCATCCACTACTGCCGCCTCGAAAGCGAAGTTTTCTACCCCGCCCTGGCCGAGGTCTGCGACGACCCCGCCGTAGGCCAGGCGCGCGCCGAGCATGAGATCAACTGCAAGCTGCTGGAACAGGCGGAAGGCCTGGTCACGGTGGACCAGGGCGTGGATGGCGGTGAAGACCGCGATGGCTGCTACCGCGATGCCTTCGACAAGCTCGCCGAGCGCCTGGGCCAGCACATGGACCAGGTGGAAAAGGTGATCTTCCCGCTGGCGCGCAAGAGCCGGCTGGACCTTGTCGCGCTCGGCGAACGCATGGGCACCCTGAAAGCGGACAAGGAAGAAGCGCCGGGCGCCAGCCGCGCGGCGGATGGGCGGCTGGACATCGGCACCGGAGAGGACAGGAATCCGGATCTGTAGCCGTCGGCATGGGCCGGGCGGAAGCGGCGGAGGAGCGGCCCCGCCTTGGCGCGCGGAGGGCTTGCCCGCCTGAGGGATAAATCAGCTGGACGAAGGATGGCACCGAAGGTGGCCGGCTGCGCCCGGGCTCCACCCCGGCCCTGCAGTCTGCAAGTCTTCATTCCCATGCGCGGTTCTGCCTGGGCGCGCCTCGCGGGAGGGCTGGGCAGAGGGAGCGCCCTGCAAGGGCGGCTGCATCGGCAACGGGAAGCTGCCCCCGTTGCCAGTGATGGAGCGAGCGCCTCACTCCGAGGTCATCGCCTCGCAGCTGTCCTTGCAGCGCTCGCAGGCGTCGATGCACTCGTCCATCTCGTCGAGATCGCGGCAGCTGGAGATGCAGGCATCGCAGATGTCGGCACAGACCGCGCAGACCTGCCGATGCAGGGTGGAGCCGGTGGTCATCACGTCGGCCGCGGTGCCGCAGATCTCGGCGCAGACGAGCATGGTGCGCAGGTGTTCCGGCTCCACATGCCGGCCGCCCTTCTCCAGGCAGTGGCCGGTGGCCATGTTGAGGCAGATGCGCTGGCAATGCCGGCAAGCCTGGATGCAGGCCATCATCTCGGACGAAAGTTCGGATTGAGCCATGGTGTATCCCCCGAAAAAAGCGGCGCGGCCGGATGCCGGCGCCTGTACGGAGGGGAAGCTGCAAGACACGTTCCGCAGGAGCCGCGACGCAAATCCTCGCTTGCTTCTCCGCGTGCACCGCTTCCGGCGCCGGGCCGCCGCGGGAATCCCCTCCCGCCGGCGCGGTCCGACGCGGCGGGCGGCGCCTGCATGCCGGCATGGATGCGGCAGCCAGCACCGCCGGGAGGCGCAGCCGCGCGCCATACCCCGGGCGTGCCCCGCCGGACCGCGCCGGCGCTTCTTCCACCGACGCCACGGAACGTGGTTTGCAGCCGTGCGCGGAACCGTTTCGAGCCTGGAGGGCGACTCATGCACAAGGAACACATCGGCGGCCTGAACGAGCTGTGGCTGAAGAACGGCTACGAGGAGCTTGCCGGCGGCGGCGTGCAGTACCGCGACCCGGACGGGCTGATGCGGGCGATCACCCTGGAGCTTAGCCGCTCCCATCACCGCCTGGCCCCGGATGGCATCCACTTCCTGCGCCGCGTCCTGGAGCGCACCCAGGACGAGCTGGACACCCTGCTCGGCCTGCCCGCCGGCACGGTGGCCGGCTGCGAGGCCGGCACCCGGACCTTGCCGGAGAGCGCCTCCGTACGGCTGCGCAACGCGGCACTGGAGGCCGCCGGCGCGCTGGTCACCGAGGTGGGCGAGCAGACGCTGGCGCCGGCGCAGAAGCTGGTGTTCGCCCATGCGGACGAGGGCTGGTACTGCGCCGAGCGGGTGGTGCTGCCGGCGCTGCTGCACGGCCCGCCTGCGCCGCATTAAGCGCCCTCGGCGCCGCGCCCCGGCGTATCCACGGCAGGAGCAGGCCGGCGCCGGGGGCGGCGGCAGGCAACGGCCGGCAGGCCCGGCTGCGTTCAGCCGTTCACCACCTCGCCGCCATTGGGGTGCAGCACCTGCCCGCTCATGTAGCTGGAGTCCGCGCTGGCGAGGAAAACGTAGCTGGGCGCGACTTCGTCCGGCTGGCCGGGACGGCCCAGCGGCTGCTTGGCGCCGAATTTCTCCACCTGCTCCGCTTCGAAGGTGGAGGGAATCAACGGCGTCCAGATCGGCCCCGGCGCCACCCCATTCACCCGTATGCCCTTCTCCGCCAGCGCCTGCGCCAGCGAGCGGGTGAAGGCGACGATGGCACCCTTGGTGGCGGAATAGTCCAGCAGGTGGGAACTGCCGCGATAGGCAGTGACCGAGGTGGTATTGATGATGCAGCTGCCTTCCTTCAGCTGCGGCAGCGCATGGCGGCACAGGTCGAACATGGAGAAGACGTTGGTGCGGAAGGTCTTTTCCACCTGCTCGCGGCTCACCGCCGCCAGGCTGTCCTGCGGGTGCTGCTCGGCGGCGTTGTTCACCAGGATGTCCAACCGGCCGAAAGCCTGGGTGGTCTCGACCACCACCCGGGCGGCGAAACCTTCGTCACCCACGTCACCCGCCAGCAGCAGGCAGCGCACGCCCTCGGCCTCGACCTTGCGCTGGGTATGGGCGGCATCCTCATGCTCGTTGAGATAGACCACGGTCACATCAGCGCCCTCCTTGGCGAAGGCGATGGCCACCGCGCGGCCGATGCCGCTGTCGCCGCCGGTGACGATGGCGGCCTTGCCCTTGAGCTTCCCGGCGCCGGTATAGCCGCGCATCTCGTCGCAAGGCTGCGGCGTCATCGGCGCGACATGGCCGGGCTGGGTTTCCTGATGCTGGGGCGGCAGGCTCTTGCCGGATTCGTTTCCGCTCATCGTGTCGTCCTCTTGATCGGGGGAAAGGGTGCGCGACGGCAAGGGCCGTCCGCGGCCTTCAGCAGCCGTGGTGGGCCCCTGCCAGCCGCGCGTCAGAACAGGCTGCCGTGGCGCTTGCCGCAGCAGTAGCCGGCCACCGCGCCCAGGGCGCCGGCGGCCAGGGTGGCGACGCCCAACACCGTCCAGGGGCGTTCGGCGAACTGCTCCCGGCAGCGGGCATCCATCGTAGCCAGGCGGCCGTTGTGCGCACCGTCCTGTTCGCCCTGGTCGCCCTCGCCGGCGTCCGGCTGGGGGCCGAGCTGGTGGCCGCTGTCGCTGGAGTAGATCTTGACGTCGTCATCGCCCGCGCGGCTTGCGTCCGCGCGCTGGCCGTTGCCTTGCACCGGATCCTTGGGGTCGGGCGGAAAGCGGGTTTCTTCCATGATGATGTCCTCCTGCTGGTGAAGCGCCCTGGCGGGACGCGGAATGCCGGGCGCACCGCCCGGCGTCGGTTCAGTGGTCCGGCGCGCCCAGCACCAGTTCGTCGCGCCAGCGCTTCAGCTTCCTCACATGGGTGTGCTCGTGGCGGAAGGCGCGGTGAAAGTGGAACAGCAGTTCGTCCTGCCCGGCCGCCTCGGCCAGGCGCATCAGCAACTCCCAGCTCGCCTCGTCGGCCAGTTCCACCGTGAGGATGGCCTCCAGGCACTGGTGCAGCGTGGTGCGGGGATCGGTGAGCACCTGGGTGATCCCGTGGGTGACCAGCGCGGAGATGGCGGCGCTGGGTGTGAGGGCCGAGGAGTCGGCACCCAGGGAGTCCAGCGCCGAGGTGGCGATGTGCATATGCTCCAGCGCCTCGTCGCGCAGTTGCCGCAGCTCCTCCACCTCCAGCGGCAGCGCGGTGCTAGCCGCCAGCGCGGTGGCCTTGTCGATCAAGGCCTGATAGAGGCGCACGCTGCTGCGCTCCCAGGCCAGGCGCTCGCCCAGCTTGTCCACCAGCAGCTCCGCCGCGCCACCGGCAAGGCGGGTGGCGCAGAGGGCGAAGGCGCCGGTGATGGCCCCAGGCATGGGTACCGATCCGACCTCCCCGGCATCGCGCACATAGGCCAGCCGCATCGCCGCGATACCCTTGCCGGCAGCGCTGTCGGCAATCGGTGTCGGCAGCGCCACCTGCTCGTCGGCGTAGGACTGCATGCTGCGCAAGGCCAGCGGCGAGGTCTGGGCACCAGTGCGGTTGAAGCCGGCGGCGCCGCTGCGGGGGCGTCGGCGGACGAAGCGGGAAACAGGGGTATCGGCTGCATTCATCGCAAATCCTCGGCAAGCCGCAGGCGCGGCGGAAGGAAGTGAGCAGGCTCAGGACGGCGGCCGCGGGCGGTTGAGTTCGGTGCCGGCCGTCCAGTGGTAAGACTGGGCCACCTGGGTGGAGGGTGAGCCGTCTGCATTCACCCGGCGGCGGTAATCCAGCGATTCGGCGCTTTCGCCGCCCCGGTCGACGAAGCCGCTGTCGCGGGCACGCAGATGCACCTCCTCGCTCAGCACGTCGCGCACGAAGTCGCGCTGGTTGCGGAACTCGAGCGGCGCCGGCAGGCCGGGGGCCAGTAGCTCGGCCGGGTCGCGGTGTTCATGGCGGCGCATCAGTTCTCCCACATGCTGCAGCTGGCCCAGCTCGTAGTCACAGAAGCGCTCCCACACCGCGCGTATGCGCGGATTGCTTTCTGACTGAGCACAACTCAAGTAGGCATACACCTCGGCCGCCTCGTGCAGCAGCCAGTTCTCGAGGAATGTCCGCCCCGGCGCCAGCAGCGTGCCGTACTGGGTGGCGTGCTGCTCGCCGCAGGAGGCGATCTCCGCATACAGCTCGCGTGCCACCGGGTCGGCAAAGGCCGGGCCTACGGTCATGTAGTAATCCCGCGCCCGAAGCGCCGCCGCGGCCACCAGGATCATGTGCAAACGGGATGCCAGCCTCGCCTTCGGGCCGCTGGGGCGGCGCAGGTCGTCGCGCGGTGCGCGATGGGTTTCGGGGGTGGGCCGGCCGGGCACGATGTCGGTGTAGCCTTGCAGGATGTTGTTGGCATCCTTGCCCTCCAGACGGTCGAGCAGCGCGGCATAGCGGTAGAGGCGGTCCAGGTTCTCCAGCAGGCCGAAGCGGTACACCTGGGCGAGGTAGGGATCCTGCTCGTGCTGGGCGATGGCGGCGGTCAATTCCACCGCCACCTGCTCGCAGGCCACCGTGGCCTCCAGCGCGGAGTGGTCGGCGGACAGCATCCAGCTCACCGCCGTGGCCTGGTGCTGCTCGATGCGGCGCACGCAGGCCAGCGACAGGCGCAAGTCCGCCTCGTTGCGGGCACCGGAATCCTGCAGGCGCATCGCATCCAGCTCCAGCGCGTTCATAAGGATGACCCTCACCCGGGTAAAGGCGTCGTCGTCCAACTTGCTGATCGGCTTCCCGGCCATCTCGCGCCAGGTCAGCATCTGATCCTCAAGCGGCACGCCGGTATGAGCCAGCAGATCCATCACACGCCTCTCTCACCATTCGATAGCCTCCATGCGGCGCTCGCTCGCACTGGCAATTGCACAAGCTATCGCGGTGCAAAGCCTGTTCCCGACCGGCCGGCAGCGGCAAGACAGCCCCGGCGAGCCGCAGCGGTAGGAATTACAGCGAAGAGGAACAAAATGGATGCGCTCCGGCCCCGCGGGCGCACTCCCGGGGCGCCGCCGGGGCCGGCCTGACTGCCCGGACCGGCGGGAACAGGTTTTGCTGGGTCAGCGCGTCGCCGCGCCGCGGTGAAAACAAGGACAAAACACCATGAAGAATGCCAATTCCGCTCGTACCCGCCGCAGCCCGCAGCGCGGCTCCCGGCTGGCCGCCACCCTCGCCCTCACCGGCGCGCTTGCGGGCATCGCCCCCGCCTGTTTCGCCCAGCAGAGCTTCGCCCTGCTCGGCGGCACCCGCAACAGCGTGGACAGCTACGGCCTGCAGTGGACCATGGCACCCTGGTTTACCAGCACCCCCGGCGGCTGGCGCATCACCGGCTCGCCGGAACTGCAGCTGAACCTGCACCACCACGAAGGCGACGACATGTGGCAGGGCGGCGCCTTCGCCAACTTCCGCTTCGAACCGCCGGTGCAAACGCTGAGGCCCTACCTGGAACTCGGCCTGGGCCTCAACGTGCTGTCGCGCAACAACCTCGGCTCCAAGGACTTCTCCACCCGCTTCCAGTTCGGCGAATACATCGGCCTCGGCGTCGCCTGGGGCGGCAGCCGCGGCGGCACCGGCGAAACCTGGCTGGGCGCCCGCGTCACCCACTACTCCAACGCCGGCATAGACCTCCCCAACCCCGGACTGGAAACCTTCCAGTTGGTGCTGGGGCATCGGTTCTGACGATGGGCTGAATTCGCGGCCGCGAAACAAATAGCCCCGGCGTCCTTGTTCAGGACGCCGGGGCTATTTGTTTGGATTGCTGCAGCTTCTAGCCGGGCTTATACACCCGGAAAAAGCGCTTTCGGCCAGATGCCGCCAGTCTTCCTCGTCCAGATAGCTGCCACGTCGGCGAGGAGGTATGCTTTTGGCCTGTGTGCGCTGTCAACCGTACACTCACCATGCCGTCGGCTGCAGCTTCTCCTGTCTTGTTATGTTGCCTTGTGTAGCTCCTGCTTCCAATCAGTAACTTACAGAGCATGTGAGCAGACATGCCGATGTTATGCGGCAAGACTGTGGCCCCTAAAGCAAGGTTAACAGGGTGATGCAGAACCCATTGAAGTTGTGAACATGACGATTTTCGGGGGGCGGCCCAGCCCTTCCCTCGGTGAAAAAAACGTCTTGGAGACGCTTTTGAGGGGTCGGATTTTTCACCGCCCATCTGCGAATTACTGTTGCATCGACCTATTAGGTTTAATTATTGATCCGTCTCTCCTGAAGGAACTCTTTATGAATACGCGCTTTTCAGCCAGTTTATTGACTTTGATCTCCTTGACCTCCTTATCGTCAGTCGTCATAGCAGAGGACGCTCCAAGGCTCAAAATCGTGTCGAAACCCGGAAAGCCAGTGTGTCAATCGAACTCGGTGAAAATTGGTGAAGTGTCGTCAAACATAGATCTTTGCGTGTTGGGGGGCAGTTTTTCGCATGACCAATACAGTTTAAAAATCGATAAAAAACAGGTCTTAAAAGGCATAGATGATGAAACGACACGGGGTATAAATGCGACATACTCAGGAGATAACCTAATTCTTACTTGCACTCCTCAGCACGAAGCTCCAAAAGACGTCTCTCCAGAAAAAATCGAGGCCTATCAAGAAATGATGAAGATTTCTGCTGAAGACGCGAAGCGAATGGCTATCCTGGCAGAGACCGTGGAAATTGGCCGCCTTTGCAAGGCTACCCTAGGCGCAACTTCACTCATCGAAGTTCAAGTGGTTTTTGAGTGAAGCCTACGGTTGGCAAAGAGAGCGCATGAAGCGCAGCGCAAGCTTCTTCATCTGCTCGTGCCCCTTGATGATGCTGCGGCCTAGTTTGGCCTTCTACATGTATGGCGAGTTGTTCAAGAGAATGAAGCACCTGCTTTCCGGCTTCATTGCCCCTACCCGCTTTGTGCGGCGTGCCGTATCGAGCAGATTGCCTGAGACCGTGGGCCAAGCGGGCGGCTCGCGGCTCAGCTTCAACGTTGAACGACAGCCCTCCTCAAGGTTCAATGGTCGCGCTGCTCGGAAGCCGCCTGCCCCCGCAATGCAGAACTCCACCCACCCGGGCAGCGGCCTCACACAAGCTCACCTCCTCCCCTTCCCGCCCCGCTCCAGCTTCCGCCAGTACTGGAACTCCTCCTCATGGATCTCGATGTCCAGTTCCATGACCCGCGCCTGCAGACGCGCCTGCACGTCCGCCACCGCCTGGTTGTAGATCGCCGGGCCTATCTCCTCCAGGAAGAAGCCGAGCAGGCCGCCGGCGGCGATGTTGCCTATGGGCTCTTCCATGTATTCGCGGAAGTAGCGTTCGATGGAGGCGATGGCCTCGCGGCGCGCGTCCTTGTTCAGCTCGATTGCCATTGCGGGCTCCAGTCAGTAGGAGCGCCGGATGCTACCGCAGCGCCGCCGGGACGGTCTGGCTGCCGGGGCCGCCGCCGCGATGCCGGTCAGCGCGCGAGATCGCCGGGCTTGGCGTCTTCCCTGCGCTAAACCCCCACGTCCAGATCGGCGGCCTTCAGCCGCTTCGCATAGTCCGTCTCCAGCCCCTCGAACAGCAGCCAGAACGGCGGCGGGGTCCGGCCGGCGAGTTGGTCGGCGAGGATGGCGAGGTGGGTGTGCCAGCCGCTGGCGACATCAATGCGTTCGGCGCCGTCCACCAGGCGGTCGTGGGTGAGGGTCAGGCGGGTCCGGTCACCGGCAGCGGACAGCTCGATGTGCACCGCCGAGGCCTCCTCGCCCTCGCCGCCCCAGGTGAAGCCGAGGCGATGGGGCGCCTCCCGGCAGGTGAGCCGGTGGGCGGTGGTGCAGGCCTGGTCGTAGCGGCGGAAGCGTTCGGGGACGGGCGAACGGCGCGGCGACAGGCGGGTGTTGTCGAAGTGCAGTTCGAAGGCGTCGCCCACGCCCTGCGGCATTTCACCGGCTGCCAGCCATAGGGCGCGCTTGTCGCTGTCGGTCAGCCAGGGCCATAGCTGGTCCGGGCTGCCGGGCAGCAGGCGTTCAAAATGCAGGGTGGCGGTATCCGGCTGTTCGGCGCGGCCGCTGCTGCGGATCAGCAGGGTGGCGAGGCGATCGAACATTTCCCGCCAGCCTGCTTCGCTGCCGCTGACGGTGCCGTCGGGCAGGCTGGCGAGTTCGGTGGCGACGCCTGCACCTTCCTGGGTGAAGCGCAGCAGGCAGCCGTCGCCGGCTGGCTCGAATTCGACGCTGAGCCGGTCGCTGTCGGGCGAGAACTGGGGCATGGCGAAGGTGAAGACCAGCCGGTGCGCCGGTTCCACGGCGAGATACTCGCCACAGGCAGTGTAGTCGGTGCCGTCGCGGCGGTCCGTGATCTGCCAGCGGCCGCCGGGGCGGACGTCGAGCAGATGCTCGGCCCGTTCGCTGCCAGCGCCGGTGAACAGCCAGCCGCCGGCCACCACCGGATCGGTCCAGGCGGCATAGAGCACCTCGGGCGTGGCGGGAAAAGCCTGGGTGATGACCAGTTTGCGCTCGGCGCCGCCCTGCTCCGCCTCGCGCGACAGGCCGCGCGCCATGCCCTCCAGCATGTTGGCCCAGCCCTGGCGGGTGCGATCGGCGTAATCGGCCCAGACGGCATCCATGGTGTGGATGAGCTCGAGGCGGCAGCCGCCATCCGGCAGTTGCTGGATGTCGATCTGCACCAGGCTGTAGCCTTCGCCGCCCTCTACCTGCCAGGTGAAGGCCAGGCGGCGCGGACGCTGCAGCTTGAGGTATTCGCCCTGATGGCGGGCGATGCCGCCGGCGCGCTCCTGGTCGAGGTGAAAACCGCTGCCGACGCGGGCGTCGATGTCGATGCGGCACATCGGCCCCAGGCCGGGTGCGAACCAGTTCGCCACCTGGGCCGGGTCCAGCCAGGCATCGAACACCTGCTCGGCGCTGGCGCTGAAATCCTTGCTGGTGGAGACGGCGATGTGGGCAGGCGATGCGCTCATGGTGTGATCTCCTGTTCCACGCCCCATGGGTGCCGACCACGGGCGCGGGCTTGCGAGACAGGCCGGTGCACCGGCACCTGGAGCTTCGAGGCCGCGCGCCCGGCAAACGTTTCGTCCGCCGGCCCGGCGCGCGCCGAAAGGCAGCAAAGGAAAGCCGGCGCGCAAAGCAAAACGCCCACCTGGATGGGTGGGCGTTTCGCAGGCCGCGGGTTTGCCCCAGCGCCGGGCACCTGCCGGCTCGGCGCCTTTCCTGCAGCTGGCGCGCAGTTGCCGGAGGCTGGCTTACCAGGGCATTTCGCCCTTGACCACCTTGGCGCCTATCTCCAGCGACAGGCTGGTGCCGAGCTGCGGGTAGGCAGCCTGCATGGCCTGCATGAGCTGGGCGCTGCCGGCGGATTCCTGCACTGCGGCGTCGAAACGCTTCAGGTAGTCGCGGGTGAAGCTCAGGTTGGCGGCGTCGATCGGCGTGCCGGCCTTCATGTGGCCGGGCACCACCACCGCCGGCATCAGCGCGGCCATCTCGTCCAGCTGGGCGATCCAGGCGGCGCGCTCTTCCACCGTCTTGGTGTCGGCGGTCCACACATGCATGTTGCCGAACACCGCCACGTTGCCGACGACGGCGCGCAGCGCCGGCACCCACACATAGGGGCGGTGCGCCAGCAGGCCGGTGGTGCCGCGCACTTCCAGGGCTTCGCCGTCCACCGTCACCGTGTTGCCTTGCAGCAGGTCAGGCAGCACCGGCGACTGCGGCGCGTTCGCGCCCATCTTCGGCCCCCAGAAGCCGAGCTTGGCCTGCATCTTGGTCTGGATGCGGCTGCGCACCGCCGGGGTGGTCACCACCCGCGCATCCGGGAACAGCTGCTTGAGCACCTCGGCGCCGAAGTAGTAATCCGGGTCGGCGTTGCTGACCAGCACAGTGGTGAGCTTCTTGCCGCTGTCGAGCACGTTGGCGGCGATGCGGTAGGCATCGGCGCGGGTGAAGCCGGCATCCACCACCACCGCTTCGGTGGGGCCGGAGATCAGCACCGAGTTGACGTTGAAGCTTTGCGCATCGGCGTTGTAAACCTTCAGGCTCAGAGCTTCGCCGGCGGCAGCGGCGGTGGCGGCCAGCGCGAGGCCGGCGGCGAACAGGGTGTGAAGCACTTTCATGGCGACTCCTCTTTGATGGGATGAAACGATGCCGCCACTTTAGGTATTGAAACGACGCCAATAAACCCATCAGAATGGGCTTGTTTGTTTCTTCAATCGACCAGGTTTCCCCTAAGGACATGGACAGACTGACCGCAATGCGCGTCTTCGCCGAGGTTGCCCGCAGCGGCAGCTTCACCGGCACCGCCAACCGCCTGGACATGTCCCGGGCGATGGTCACGCGCTATGTCGCCGAGATGGAGCAGTGGCTAGGGACGCGGCTGCTGCAGCGGACCACCCGCAGCGTGAAGCTGACCAACGCCGGCGAGCAATGCCTGCGGCGCTGCCTGCAGGTACTGTCCATCGTGCAGGAGGTGGAAGAGGACGCCTGTTCCACCGATGGCCAGTTGCGCGGCCAGCTGCGGCTGACCTCCAGCGTGTCCTTCGGCTATGCGCAGCTGGCGCCGGCATTGGGGGACTTCCTCGGCCTGCACCCGCAGCTGAAGGTGCATCTGGACGTGAGCGACGGCGCGCTCAACCTGGTCGAGGCCCGCATCGACCTCGCCATCCGCATCAGCCATGAACCGGATGCCGGCCTCATCGCGCGGCCGCTGGCGGAATGCGCCTCGGTGCTGGTGGCGGCGCCGGCCTACCTGGAGGCCGCCGGCCGCCCCGGCCATCCGGACGAACTGCCCGGCCACCGCTGCCTGGGCTACACCAACTTCGGCCGCGACCAGTGGCGCTTCCATGCGGCGGATGGCGCCGAGCGGCTGGTGACGGTGCCGGTACGGCTCACCGCCAACGACGCTACGGTGCTGACCTCCGCCGCCCTCGCCGGGGCGGGCATCGCGCTGCAGCCGACCTACTTGGTCGGCCCGCTGGTACGCGAGGGCAAGCTGGAGGTGGTGCTGCCGCAGTGGCGGCCGGCGGTGCTCACCGTGTATGCCATCTATCCCTCCCGCCGCCACCTGCCGCCGGCGGTGCGCGCGCTGCTGGATTTCCTCGCCGCACGCTTCGCCGGCGAGCCGTGGCAGGCGGACTTTCAGCCGCCCTCGCCCGCCGCCAGGTCGGCCAGCGCGGCGAGCGGTATGCGCACCCAGTCCGGCCGGTTCTCCAGTTCGTAGCGCAGTTCGTAGAGGAGCTTCTCCAGGACGAAGAGCACCAGGAAGTCCGGCCCGCCGTAGGAGGCGGGCTGGGCGACTTCGTGGTAAGCGGCGACCAGCGCGGCGGTGGTCTGCGCCTGCCAGCCGGCCAGCTCGCGGGCGAATTCGGCGGCGCGTTCCGGCTGGGTCTGCGCCGCGCGGGCCTCGGCGCTGCGGGCGGCGTAGTCGAACGAGCGCAGCATGCCGGCGAGGTCGCGCAGCGGCGAGTGTTTCTCCCGCCGCAGCGCCATCGGCCGCGCCGGCTCGCCCTCGAAGTCGACGATGACGAACTCGTTCTGCACCAGCAGCAATTGGCCGAGGTGGAGGTCGGCGTGGTAGCGGGTCTTCACCATATTGATCGGAGCGAGGTCCAGCGTCGCCAGCCGGGCGCCGAGGTCGGCGCGCATCGCCAGCACCCGTTCGGCGTCATCGGCGGCGCCGCCTTCCAGTTGGAAGCGGCGGGCTTCGAGCATGTCCAACGTGCGGGCGAGGTCGGCCGCCACCGCGCCGCGCCAGGCCTCCACCTCCTCCGCCGTCACCGGCTCCGGCTGGAAGGCGGGATCGGCCGAATCCGAGGCCAGCGCCGCATGCAGTTCGCCGATGCGGCGGCCCAGCAACTCCATCTGCAGCAGGTACACGCGGTTCAACCCTTCGGCGTCGCGCTCCTCGCCGCTGCCCGGCCACGTGTCGGGCGAGAACAGGCGGCCGAGGTGGTCCAGGGTGTAGTCCCAGGCGTTGCCCTGGTTCTCGACATAGACCTGGGCCATGGCCAGCGCGGCGCTGTTGCCGTCGGCATCCAGGTATTCGGCGGCGCCGGCCACCTGGGCGATGTGGGGGAAGCCGGCGCGGGCAAGGAAGTAGCCCATCTCCAGTTCGGGATTCACGCCCTGCTGCAGGCGGCGGTAGCCCTTGAGGTAGAGACGCTTGCCGAAGAACACCCCGGTGTTGGTCTGCTCCAGCGCGGGCAGGCGCACTTCCTCGCCGGCGGCGGCGCTCAGCAGTTCCTGGGCGGCGGCGCCGAAACGCACGCTGCCGCCGCCCAGCGGCAGGGTTTCGCCGGCCGCCATCGCGCCCAGCAGGGCGCGGCAGAACAGCGGATCGGCGAAGCCGTCGTAGATCAAGCCGACGCGCGCCTTCTCCCGCACCCGCGCCAGCGCAAGCGCGCCGACGCGGTCGGCCGGATACTCGCCGTGTTCTTCCCAGGCCACCGCCAGCGGCAGGAAGTAGTGTTGCGGCTCGGCGGCGGCGAAGCTCACCTTCAGCACGGTGAGCAACCAGCTGCTGCCGTCGCTGCGCCACTCCTGTTCTTGCAGCACCTCCACCCGGGTGGCGATTTCGCCCTTGCCGGCGAACCAGCGCCGCGTCTGCAGGTAGGGCAACAGCACCTGGTCCTGCAGCAGCGCGCGGCTGCGGCTGGCGATGGCCTGGCGGGAGCGATTGGCTGCACTCTCGACGATGCGCAGGAAGGTGCGCCAGCCGTCGGTGAGCACCAGCACCGGCAGGTCGGTCTGCGGCAGGCGTTCCTCGTGCCATTCCGGCGGCGGCGCCTGGCAGGAGAGTTCGAAGGCGTAGAAGCCATAGCCGGGCAGCGTCAACAGGTAGGGCAGCCGGCCTATCGGCGGGAAGGGGGTGCGGCCGGAGATCTCCACCGGCACCCTGCCCTCGTGGCGCGCCAGGTCCAGCTCCACCGCCTGCGGCGTGCGCGACAGGTTGGCGACGCACAGCAGGCGCTCGCCGCCGCCGCCGTCCGGGCCGGGGTCGCCGTATTCGCGCAGGTAGGCCAGCACTTTGCGGTTGCCCGGCTCCAGGAAGCTGAGGCTGCCGCGGCCGAAAGCGCGGTACTGCTTGCGAGTGGAAATGAGCCGGCGGTTGAAGTTGAGCAACGAGTGCGGGTTGCGCGCCTGGGCTTCGACGTTGATCGCCTGGTAGCCGTAGACGGGGTCCATGACCGGCGGCAGGTAGAGCTGCTGCGGATCGGCGCGGGAGAAGCCGGCGTTGCGGTCCGAGGTCCATTGCATGGGGGTGCGCACGCCATTGCGGTCGCCGAGGAAGACGTTGTCGCCCATGCCCAGTTCGTCGCCGTAGTACAGCGTGGGCGAGCCGGGCATGGTGAGCAGCAGGAAGCTCATCAGCTCGATGCGGGCGCGGCTGTTCTCCAGCAGCGGGGCCAGCCGGCGGCGGATGCCGACGTTGATGCGCATGCGCGGGTCGTTGGCGAAGAACTGCCACATGTAGTCGCGCTCGCGGTCGGTGACCATCTCCAGCGTGAGTTCGTCGTGGTTACGCAGGAAGATGGCCCACTGGCAGTTGTCCGGGATGTCCGGCGTCTGCCGCATGATGTCGATGACCGGGAAGCGGTCTTCCTGCGCCAGCGCCATGAACAGCCGCGGCATCAGCGGGAAGTGGTAGGCCATGTGGCACTCGTCGCCCTCGCCGCGCTCGTTGCCGCCGAAGTATTCGCGCACGTCCTCCGGCCACTGGTTGGCCTCGGCCAGCAGCACCCGGCCGCGGTAGTGCTCGTCGATGACGCGGCGGATCTCGCGGATGGTGGCGTGGGTTTCCGCCAGGTTCTCGTTGTTGGTGCCTTCGCGCTCGCGCAGGTAGGGCACCGCGTCCAGGCGGAAGCCGTCCACCCCCATGTCCAGCCAGAACCGCATGGTGCGCAGCACTGCCTTGAGCACCCGCGGGTTCTCGTAGTTGAGGTCGGGCTGGTGGCTGAAGAAGCGGTGCCAGTAGTAGGAGTTGGCCACCGGGTCCCAGGCCCAGTTGGAGGTTTCGGTGTCGGTGAAGATGATGCGGGTGCCGGCGTAGCGGTTGGGATCGTCGCTCCACACGTAGTAGTCGCGCTTGGCCGAGCCGGGCGGCGCGCGGCGGGCGGCCTGGAACCAGGGGTGCTGGTCGGAGGTGTGGTTCACCACCAGCTCGGTGATCACCCGCAGGCCGCGGCGGTGAGCTTCGCGCACGAAGTTGCGGAAGTCGTTGCGAGTGCCGTAGGCCGGCAGCACGCCGTGGTAGTCGGCGACGTCGTAGCCGTCGTCCTTCAGCGGCGAGGGGTAGAAGGGCAGCAGCCACAGGGTATCCACGCCGAGGTCGCGGATGTAGTCGAGCTTGCGGGTGAGGCCGGGGAAGTCGCCGATGCCGTCGTCGTTGCTGTCGAAGAAGGCCTTGACGTGCAGCTCGTACAGCACCGCGTCCTTGTACCAGTAGTCGTCGTCCTTGCCGCCTGTGTTCCCTTCTCCGCCCGGTAACAGGGTGTCCATGGCGCTCGGCCCTCAGAAGAAGTAGTCGAAGTCGCGCTCGCTGCGCAGCTTGCGGCGTACGCGGAAGATGTGGGCCGGCAGACGGGCGGGGTCCAGGCGGACGAAGTTGCGGGGTCCGTTCCACAGGTAGCGGGCGCCGGTGAGCAGGTCGTGCATCTGGTAGGAGGCGTCCGCCTCCATGCCCAGCGCCGGCAGATCCAGCGCCAGCCAGCCGTCATGGACGTGGTAGGGGTCGAGATTGACGACGACGATGATGAGGTTGCCGCCCTCGGCATCCTCCGCTCCGCCCTCCTCCTCCCCCTCCGTGCTCGCCGGCGCGTGCTTGGCGTAGGCCAGCATGTGCTCGTTGTCGATGTCGAGGAAGCGCAGCGAGGCGTTGCCGTGCAGCGCCGGGTTGGCGCGGCGGATGCGGTTCACCCGGGCGACCAACTCGCTCAGCCCGTCGCCGCGCTCCTGGCGCACCGCCTGCCAGTCGCGCAGCTGGTATTTCTCCGAATCGAGGTATTCCTCGCTGCCCGGCTCGCGCGGACGCTGTTCCATCAGTTCGAAGGCCGGGCCGTAGATGCCGTAGGTGGCGGCCAGCGTGGCGGCCAGCACCAGGCGCACCGCAAAGGCGCCGCGGCCGCCGGTCTGCAGGTATTCCGGCAGGATGTCCGGCGTGTTGGGCCAGACGTTGGGGCGGAAGTAATCGTAGCCGGGGCCGTGGGCCAGTTCCTGGAAATAGGCGGTGAGCTCCGGCCGGGTGTTGCGCCAGGTGAAGTAGGTGTAGGACTGGTTGAAGCCCAGCTTGGCCAGCCGGTGCATGACCCGCGGCCGGGTGAAGGCTTCGGCGAGGAAGATGGTGTCGGGATGGTCGCGGCGGATGGCGGAAATGGCCCATTCCCAGAAGGCGAAGGACTTGGTGTGCGGGTTATCCACCCGGAACACCCGCACGCCCTCGGCGATCCAGTGGCGAAAGATGCCGGCCAGGACCTGCCACATGGCGCGCCAGTCTTCGCTCTCGAAGTCGAAGGGGTAGATGTCCTGGTATTTCTTCGGCGGGTTCTCGGCGTACTGCACGCTGCCGTCAGGCCGGCGGCGGAACCACTCGGGGTGCTCGGCCACCCAGGGATGGTCGGGCGCGCACTGCAGGGCCACGTCCAGCGCCACTTCCATGCCGTGGCCGCGGGCGGCGGCGATGAGGCGGCGCAGATCTTCGGCGCTGCCGAGCTGGGGATGGATGGCGAGGTGGCCGCCTTCGCGCGCACCGATGGCCCAGGGGCTGCCGACATCGTCGGCACCGGCCGCCAGGGCGTTGTTCGGGCCCTTGCGGCGCTCGCGGCCTATAGGGTGGATGGGCGGCAGGTAGACGATGTCGAAGCCCATCGCCGCCACCCGCGGCAGGTGGGCGATGCAGTCCGCCAGGGTGCCGTGCAACGGGGTGGTCAGCGAGCGGGGGAAGAACTCGTACCAGGCGCCGCAGCGGGCGCGCTCCCGGTCCACGTCCAGCGGCAGCGGCGCATGGGTGGCGGCGAAGCGGCGGTCCGGGTGGCGGGCGGCGAGTTCGGCATGGCCGGCGTCCAGCGCCAGGGCCTTCAGCTCGTCGATGTGGGCGGCGGCGCTGCTGTCGCGCAGGCGCCGCGCCCAGGCGGCGAGGCGCTGGCCATCGTCGCCGCCGGCGCGGGCCGCGGCGGCCTCCGCCAGTTCGGCGCCGACCAGCGCGGCGATGCGGATGTCTTCGGCATCGGTGCGGCGGACCAGTTCGTTGCGCCAGGACTGGAAGCCGTCCACCCAGGCGCACACGGTGTACCACCAGCGGCCCATCTCCGGCAGGCGGATGCTGGCGCGCCAGCGGTCGTTACCCAGCGGCCGCATCGGCACCGCATGCCAGCGCCCGGTGCCCGCAGCGCCCAGGTCTGCGGCCCTGGGGAGAGTGTCGGCACCCTCGCCTTCCCGCCGCCAGCACAGCATGGCGACCACTGCGTCATGGCCGTCGGCGAAGCAGTCCGCCTCGACTACCAGTTCCTCTCCCACGCTGCGCTTGGCCGGGAAGCGCCCGCCATCCACCTGCGGCGTCACCGCCTCGACGACGGCCCGCACCCTGCCTTCATCCGGCAGCTCATCCTTGTGTGCTTCCATGGTCGCCCTCCGGCACCAGGTAGAGGACCGCAAGCGGCGGCAGCGTCAGCGCCAGCGACCAGGGCTGGCCGTGGCAGGGCGCGGGCGCCGCCTCCACGCCGCCGAAGTTGCCGGCGTCGCTGCCGCCGTACAGCGCGGCATCGGTGTTCAGTTCCTCGCGCCAGTAGCCGCCCTGGGGAACGCCCACCAGGTAGTTGTTGCGCAGCATCGGCGTGAAGTTGCATACCACCAGCACGTCCCGCCCGCCTTCGGCACGGCGCAGGAAGGCGATGACGCTGTCGTCGCTGTTCTCGCTGTCCACCCACTGGAAGCCGCCGGTATCGAAGTCCCGCGCGTGCAAGGCAGGGTGGGCGCGGTAGAGGTGGTTGAGCTCGCCCACCAGCAGGCGCAGCGCGCCGCGGCGCGGGTCCTGCAGCGCGCCCCAGTCCAGTTCGCCCTCGTGGTTCCATTCGGCCTGCTGGGCGAACTCGCCGCCCATGAACAGCAGCTTCTTGCCCGGGTGCGCCCACATGTAGGCGAACAGGCAGCGCAGGCCGGCGAAGCGCAGCCAGTCGTCGCCCGGCATGCGGGCGATCAGCGAGCCCTTGCCATACACCACTTCGTCGTGCGACAGCGGCAGCACGAAGTTCTCCTGGAAGGCGTACCAGATGGAGAAGGTGATGCGGCCGTGGTGAAACTTGCGGTGTATCGGGTCGTGCTTGAAGTAGTCCAGGCTGTCGTGCATCCAGCCCATGTTCCACTTCATGCCGAAGCCCAGGCCGCCGAGGTGCACCGGCCGCGACACCATGGGCCAGGCGGTGGATTCCTCGGCGATGGTGTGCACATCCGGAAACTCGCGGTACACCGATTCGTTGAGCCGGCGCAGGAAAGCGACCGCCTCCAGGTTCTCCTTGCCGCCGTAGCGGTTGGGTATCCATTCGCCGTGCTTGCGGCCGTAGTCCAGGTAGAGCATGGAGGCCACCGCATCCACCCGCAGGGCGTCGATGTGGTAGCGGTCCAGCCAGCAGGTGGCGCTGGAGAGCAGGAAGGCGCAAACCTCGTGGCGGCCGTAGTTGAAGATGCTGGAGTGCCACTCCGGGTGGTAGCCCTGGCGCGGGTCGGCGTGCTCGTAGAGGTGGGTGCCGTCGAACTCGGCGAGGCCGTGGGCGTCGCTGGGGAAGTGGGAGGGCACCCAGTCCATGATCACGCCGATGCCGGCGCGATGCAGGCAATCCACCAGGAACATGAAGTCTTCCGGCGTGCCGTAGCGGGCGGTGGGCGCGAAGTAGCCGGTGCACTGGTAGCCCCAGGAGCCGTAGAAGGGATGCTCGGCCAGCGGCAGAAATTCCACGTGGGTGAAGCCCATGCCGGACACGTATTCCGCCAACCGTGGCGCGATCTCGCGGTAGCCGGGCAGGCCGCCGCCCTCCGGCCGCAGCCAGGAGCCGAGGTGCACCTCGTAGATGCTCATCGGCGTGTCGAGCGCCTGGCGGCGGGAGCGGCTCTGCATCCAGTCGCCGTCGCCCCAGGCATAGTCGAAGCGCCAGGCGCGGGAAGCGGTCTGCGGCGGCGCCTCGGCGTAGGCGGCGTAGGGGTCGGCCTTGTAAGCGATCTCGCCGTTGGCGCAGACGATGCGGTACTTGTACAGCGCGCCGGAGCGCACGCCAGCCACATTCCCTTCCCACAGGCCGGAGTCGTCCGGGCGCGGGCTGAGCGGCGCGGCATCGTCACGCCAGCCGTTGAAGTCGCCCACGACCGAGACGGCGCGGGCGTTGGGCGCCCACACGGCGAAGCTGGCACCCTCGCCGCCCTCGTCGAGCTGGCAGCCCATCTTCTCGTACAGCCGGGTGTGGGAGCCCTCGCGGAAGAGGTAGATGTCATGGCCGCTGAGACGGCCCACTGGGGTGTCCTGCAAGCTGGCCGTCATTGCGCTCTGCCCGCCGGACCGACACGGGAAGCGGCGAGGACGTCCGCCCGGCTCGCCAGCAGCGCGCGGCGCTCATCCTCTATCTCCGCCTCGGTGCGTATCCCCAGCCGGCGCAGCAAGGGCAGCGGCGGACACCAACCCTGCAGCGCGTGCTGCAGCAGGAAGCCGCCCACCAGCGCCGGCACGACGAAGAAACGGCGGTCGGCAAAGGCGCCGAGCGCGCAGCCGGCCACCACCAGCGAGGCGGCGTTGGCCTCCAGCACGCGCTCGACGTCCCACTCGCGGTCGAGTTCGGCGAGCCGGCGGTCTATGCCCGGCAGGCCGCCGAGCGCGGCATTCTGCACCGAGGCGCGGGCCTGCTCGCGGATGTGCCGGTTCACATGGGTTGCGGTGTGCAGCGGTACGCGTTGCTGGGTGCTGGGCAGCATGGGAATCTCCTTGTCGTTTGCTGGCGGCGGGCCGCGGCTCAGGCCGGCACCTCCAGCCAGTGCAGGCTGAAGCGGTGCTCGGGGTCCACCCGCGTCGCCCGCGGCAGGAAGCCGGCCTGGGCGGCCAGCGAGTGGAAGCCGAGCACCGAGTATTTGTAGGAATCCTCGGTGTGCAGGGTTTCGCCGGCGGCGAAGGAGATGGCCTGGCCGCAGACGTGCACCTGCTGCTGCACCAGCGAGACCAGGTGCATCTCCACCCGCCGCGCCACCGGTTGGTAGAAGGCGTAGTGGGCGAAGCGGTCGAGCAGGAAATCCGCCTCCAGCTCGCGGTTGGCGCGCGCCAGCAGGTTGCGGTTGAAGGCGGCGGTGACGCCGGCGGCGTCGTTGTAGGCGGCATGCAGCAGCGCCGGGTCCTTCACCAGGTCCACGCCGATCAACAGGCCGCCGCCGCGCAGCAGTTCGGCCAGCCGGCGCAGGAAGGCGAGCGCTTCGTCCGGCGGAAAGTTGCCTATCGTCGAGCCGGGAAAGAAGCCCACCCGGCGCTGGCCGCGTTGCGGCTCGAGGGCCAGCGGGCCGGTGTAGTCCGCCTCCACCGGCACCACCTTGAGGCGGGGGAAGGCGTGCCACACCGTGCCCGCCGCCGCGGCCACCGCATCCGGCGAGATGTCGATCGGCATGTAGAGCCGCGGCTGCTCCAGCGCGTCCAGCAGCATGCTGGCCTTGCGGCCGGAGCCGGCGCCGAACTCGATCAGCTCCACGTCCGGCCCCATGTAGCGGGCGAACTCGGCCGCATGCTCCTTGAGCAAGGCCATCTCGGTGCGGGTGGGGTAGTACTCCGGCAGCTCGCAGATACGCTCGAACAGGGCGGAGCCCTCGGCGTCGTACAGGAACTTGCAGGGCACCCGCTTGGGCTGGGCGTGCAGGCCGGCGAGCAGGGCGCCGGCGAAATCCTGCGTGGAGTCCTCGGCGGCGAAGGCCGCGGCTTCAAGGGCGTGCATTCTTCACCTCGCTGTCCCGCAGGTATCTATCCAGCTCGCGCTGATAGCGTTCGTCGTTGAAGTTGGGCCACTGATCGCGCGCGAAAGCATGGCGCATCGCCTCGTCGCTCAACGGCGCGCGCAGCACCGCGGCCTTGCCGCCGTGGGGAAAGACCAGGGACGACAGCGCCACTGGCACGAGCACCGGCCCACCCTCCGCAGGCTGGACTTCCAGCACCGCGCAGGCAACCCTGCCGTTGCCCAGGCCGACCACCAGGTCGGCCACCTTCGCAGCTTCCTTGCCCTCGCCATCCACCACCTCGCTGCCCATCAGCTCGCTGGCCCGCAGCAGCCGCAGCGTGGGGCCGGTCTGGGTAGCCTCGGCGGAGCCGAAGTAGCGGTCCACATTGCGCAGATAGGCGCTGGTTCCCCACTCCGGCCAGCGCTCCGGGCTGAAGCCGGGCGCCTGCTGCAGGCGTTCGCGCTCCACGTCCAGCGTCAGCTCGCCGACGGCGGAGGTCGGCCGCAGCATGCGTACCGGGTAGGCGTACAGTTTGTCGCCCAGACCCAGTACGCCGCCGAAGCTGAGCACCGCGTAGTGGGCGACCTGGTGGGTGGTATCCACCACCAGTTCCTCTACCTTGCCGAGATTCTCCCCGGCGGCGTTCTTCACCCTGCTGCCCAGCAGGGTCTGCGCGCGGGTGAGGTACTGCAGATCAGCACGCATCGCCGGGCCGCCCTCGCTGGCGCTGCCGCCGCTGCGCTCCATGCCGCCGCCCTGGGCCGCCGCGGCCGGCAGCGGCGCCGCCAGCGAAACCGAGAGCGACAGCACCAGCGCCGCCCGCATCCGCGCCAGGCCGCCGAAGCGGCGGCTGCGCCCGGTGCCGGCGGCGGCTATGCAGCGTGCAAGGACTACACGGCGATGTAATAAACGCCCGTTTCCACTCATGAGACTTCCTCTGCCTGGCGGGCAAGGCAGCAGGCGGTCAGCCGCCTGCCCCGCTTCAGATGCAGGCAGCGGGCGGCATCGCCGCAACTCACCGCCATCGGCGCCGGGGCGCCGGGCAGATAGGCGGGCACCCCGCCGCAACCCAGGAAATGGGCTGCCGCCTCGGTGCCGCGGAACACCGTGATACGGCCCTCGCCGTCATGCAGCAGACGCTCGTTCACCGATACGGCCACACACTCCCCACCATGCCCCCCCACCGGATGGACCCTCACCCTGCGCGCGGCCGGCACTCCCTGCGCGGCCGTACTCGCCAGCTCCAGCCAGGTGGCAACCTGTCCATTCGACGTCATCTTCTTGTTCCTCCGTCCGTTTGTCCTCGCGTCGAAAAATCGCCGGAGAACGGCGCCCGCAGCGGCGTGGCGCCTTCCCCTGGGGCGGTAGAGCAATCGGCGAGCCCGGCCTCCCGATTGCTAGCACCTGGGCAAGGTCCGACCCGGAGCCCGCCATGAAGACTTCGCTGCTGCAGTACCGATGCCCGCGCAACATCCTCGTTTTCCGCGCCTTGCCGGTGGCCGGGATGCTGTGCGCCGTGCCGGCGCTGCGCGCGCTGCGGGCAGCCTGCCCGGAAGCACGCATCACCTTGGTCGGCCTGCCCTGGGCGCGCGACTTCACCCGGCGCTACCCGGGCTATGTGGACGACTTCGTCGCCTTCCCCGGCTTTCCCGGCTTGCCGGAGCAGACGCCGGACATCCCGGCCATCCCCGGCTTTCTCACCGAGCTGCAATCCCGCCGCTTCGACCTCGCCCTGCAGATGCACGACGAAAGCCCGCTCGCCAACGCGGTCGCCGCCCTGTTCGATGCCGGCGCCAATGCCGGCTTCCGCGCCGCCGGCGCCACCGGCAGCGAGACCGACGCCTTCCTTCCCTGGCCGGCCCAGGGCAGCGAGATACGCCGGCTGCTGGCGCTCACCGACTTCCTCGGCGCCCCGCGCCAGGGCGAGCGGCTGGAATTCCCGCTGCTGGCGGAGGACATGCAGGCCCTGGCCGACAGCGGCCAGGCGGACGATCTGCCGCCGGGCGGCTACATCTGCCTGCATCCCAATGCCGGCGCTGCCGGGGAACGCTGGCCGCCCCAGGCCTTCGCCGCGGTGGGCGACGCCCTGCACGCCGCCACCGGCCTGCCGCTGGTGCTGACGGCCGCCGGCAGCGACGCCGGCCACGCCGTGCAACAGGCCCTGCACACACCGGCTCGCCACGGTCAGGCGCCGCTGACGCCGGGCACGCTCGCCGCCCAGCTCAGCGCCGCCCGGCTGGTGGTCAGCGACGACCAGGACATCGCCCAGCTCTGCGCCGCGCTGCATCGGCCCAGCGTCACCATCTTCCGGGCGACGGACATGGAACGCTGGGCACCGCTGGAGCGGGAACTGCACCCCAGCGTCTGGACCCCGCCCGGCTTCGCCGCCGACGAGGGCATCGCCGAAGTGCTGCGGCAGGCGGAAGCGCTGCTGGCCCGCGATCAGCCCGCGAGGCTGCGGGCACGGGCGTGACGGGCGCCCCCACGCCCTGGAAGGGCCCCGAGCGCCGCCGGCAAAACCTACAGCCGCACCGCAACATTTACACCTCTCCGCCCGCCCTCCTCCCGCCGTGCCGCGGCGGCGCACCGGGAACGCGGCCTGCTGGGGAAGCGGGCACGCAAACGAACAGGAGACGGCCATGGGAACCACATTGAATCCGCCGCTGGACCGCAAACCGGAAACCGGCAAGGGCCACGGCACCGGAGCCCTCGGCCCCAGCGACAGCTCGGACAGCGGCAGCGACATCGTCGGTGGCCCCGGCCTGGCGGGTGAGGCCAGCGGCCAGGACCTGGGGCTGGACAGCGGCCCCACCGGCGATCCGGGCAGCGACGACGCCCGCAATGCCGGCGCCGACGTGGGCGATGCCGGCCTGGACAGCGACACCGATGCCGCCGGCACTGGCGAACGCGCCGCCGCCGGCCGCGACGCGCCGGCGGAAACCGAGATCGACCTGGCACTGGACCATGGCAAGCCGCAGGACCTGGAACTGGAAGACGATGCCGGGACGGCCGCTGGCAACGAGACGCCAGAGCAGGCGCCAGACCAGGAAACGGCCGGGGCCAGCCGCCCCTCGCAGCAGGATCAGGATCGGAAGCAGATCTCAGGGCGCGATAGCCAGCACAAGTCGCCGGACAGCCCGCCGGCCGCCAAGCGCTGAGTCCCCCGGACCCGGCAGCCGATGTTTCCCCCCCACGCCCACCCGGCGGCGCGCTACAGCGCCGCCGGTCCGTCACCCGCAGGCGCGGCCGTGCAGGAAAGGCGGCCGCATCCCGCATCCCGTCGGACGGACCTCATCCATACCGCCGTGCGCACCTCGCCCGGCGAGTCGTCCGAAGCCCCTTGGGCCGCCGCTGCGCGACCCGCCGCTGCGCGCGCCCCCAAGGCGGCGAAGGCCCCGCTGTGCAGGCTCGCCCTCTCCGCGCTGCTGCTCGTCGGCGGCCTGCATGTCCCGCCGGCCCTCGCCGCCTTCGGCTTCAACGATGTCGCCCAGCGCGCCCGCCAGCTGGCCGAAGCCGCCTACAAGCCGCCGGCGGAAACCCTGCCGGCGGAACTGCGCCAGCTGAGTTACGACGACTACCGCCGCATCCGCCACAAGCCGGAGCGCGCGCTATGGGCCCAGGCTGGCAGCGCCTTCGAGGTCGCCTTCTTTCCCCCCGGCCTGAACTACACCGTGCCGGTGAAGATCAACCAGATCGATGCCGATGGCGTGCGTGAGCTGCGCTTCGACCCGGACGATTTCGATTATGGCGGCGGGCCGGTGGACGCCGCGAAGCTGAAGACCGCCCAAGGCCTGGGCTATGCCGGCCTGCGGGTGCTCACCGGCAAGCGCGGCAGGCAGGGCGGCGAGCGCAAGGAGATCCTGGCCTTCCACGGCGCCAGCCTGTTCCGTTCGCCCGGCGAGGAGGAACAGTACGGCACCTGGGCGCGCGGGCTGGCGGTGGACACCGGCCTGCCCAGCGGCGAGGAGTTTCCCCGCTTCGTCGAGTTCTGGCTGGAGCGCCCGGCAGCCAACGCGCGCGAGCTAGTGATCTACGCCCTGCTGGATTCGCCCCGCTATGCCGGCGCCTACCGCTTCGTGCTGCAGCCGGACAAGCACGGCAGCGTGCAAGACGTTCGCGCGCGGCTCTACCCCCGCGCCCAGGCCGGCAAACTCGGCCTGGCGCCGCTGGCCAGCATGCACTTCGCCGGCGAGAACCGCCCGGCGCGCGGCGAGGATTACCGCCCGGAGGTACATGATGCCGATGGCCTGTCGGTGCTGGCCGCCAATGGCGAATGGATATGGCGGCCGCTGTCCAACCCGCGCCGCCTGCTCATCACCGCCTTCGGCCTCACCGACCCGCGGGGTTTCGGCCTGATGCAGCGCGACCGTGACTTCGCCAGCTACCAGGACATAAACGCCCGCCGCGAGCTCAAGCCCAGCGCCTGGGTGGAACCCAGCGGCGGCTGGGGAGCGGGCCAGGTGGAGCTGGTGCAGATTCCGACGCCGGACGAGTTCAACAACAACATCGTCGCCTACTGGGTGCCGGAGCAGGCCCCGGCGCCGGGCAAGCCCTACGACTTCGGCTACCGCCTGTCCTGGCGCACCGCCGAGGCGCCGCATCCACCCAGGGCCTGGGTGGTACAGACCCGCGTCGGCAACGACCGCCAGGGCGCCGACAACGAACTGTGGCTGCGGGTGGACTTCGCCGACCCCGGCTACGCGAAGCTGCCGCCGGACCGGCCAGTGCGGGCGGTGGTGTCGGTGGGCGACAACGCCGAACTGCTGGAAACCCGGCTGGCCGCCAACCCGGCGTTGCAGGGCTGGCGCACCACACTGCGCCTGCGCCGGGCCGACGCCGCCAAGCCGGTGGAACTGCGGCTGCAGCTGTTCGACCCGGACGAGCAGGCCGCCGACCGTCCTCGCTCCGAAACCTGGAGCTACGTGCTGCCGCCCGAATGAACGCGCCGCCGCCTCCTCCTCCTTCGCGCACCGCCGCCGACTACCTCGCCCGCCTGCCGCTGGAAGAAGGCGAGCGGGCCGCGCTGCTGGCGGACCACGGCATGGCCACCGCCGAGCACTCGCTGACGGCGGTGCATCAAGGCCTCGCCGGGGCGCTGCCGGGCCACTCGCAGGCGGGTCCGCCCGCTCCGACCTCACCGGCAGCAGTGGCCGCCGGGCTGTCCCCCGCCCGCCAGTCCCTCTCCCGCCGCCTCCGCCTGGGCTATGGCGAAGCGGACGCCGCCGGTCACCTCGCCTGTGCGCCGCCGCTCAACCGCAGCCCGATGGCGCCCCACGCCTGGCTGTCGGAGGCGGACGAGGACATGCCGCCGGCCGCCACCGGCGCCCCCAGCGCCGATCCGGCCGCGGCGCCTGCCAGACCGGCACACCCGGACCGCGGCCACGGCGGCCTGCGCCGGCTGGTGCTGCTCGCCCTCACCCTGGGCCAGACCTATGTCGCCACCAGCCTGATGACGGCGGTGCTGCCCTACCACGGCACCCGGCCGCTGGAGATTGCCGCGCTGGTGCTGTACGCGGTGCTGTTCTTCTGGATCTCGGCCGGTTTCTGGACCGCCGCCTGCGGCTTCCTGGTGCAGCTGCGCGGCGGCGACCGCCAGGCCATCTCGCGCACCGCGGCGGCGGATTTTCCGCTGGGCGACGCGCGCACCGCGGTGATCATGCCCATCTGCAACGAGGACGTCGCCCGGGTGTTCGCCGGCCTGCGCGCCACCGTGGAGTCGGTAGCCGCCCGCGGCACGCTGGACCATTTCGACTTCTACATCCTCAGCGACAGCAACAAGGCCGACACCCGCGTCGCCGAACTGCACGCCTGGCGCAGCCTGTGCCGCGACTGCGGCTGGGCCGGGCGGCTGTTCTACCGCTGGCGCAAGCACCGCATCAAGCGCAAGAGCGGCAACGTCGCCGACTTCTGCCGCCGCTGGGGGCGCAACTACCGCTACATGGTGGTGCTGGACGCCGACAGCGTGATGACCGGCGACTGCCTCACCCGCCTGGTGCAGCTGATGGAGGCCAACCCGGCCGCCGGCATCATCCAGACCGCGCCCTGCGCCGCCGGGCGCGATACCTTCTACGCCCGCATGCAGCAGTTCGCCACCCGGGTGTACGGGCCGCTGTTCACCGCCGGCCTGCATTTCTGGCAACTGGGCGAATCCCACTACTGGGGCCACAACGCCATCATCCGGGTGGCCCCTTTCACCCGTTACTGCGCGCTCGGCCGGCTGCCGGGGCGCGGCTCGCTGTCGGGCGAGATCCTGTCGCACGACTTCGTCGAGGCGGCGCTGATGCGGCGCGCCGGCTGGGGCGTGTGGCTGGCCTACGACCTGGACGGCAGCTACGAGGAAATGCCGCCCAATCTGGTGGACGAGCTCAGCCGCGACCGCCGCTGGTGCCACGGCAACCTGATGAACGCGCGGCTCTTCCTCGCCCGCGGCCTGCACCCGGCGCACCGTGCGGTGTTCGTCACCGGCGTCATGGCCTATCTCTCCTCGCTGCTGTGGTTCGTCTTCCTGCTGCTGTCCACTGCGCTGCTGGCGCAGCATGTGCTCTCCGAGCCGCAATACTTCGTCGAACCCAACCAGCTCTTCCCGCTGTGGCCGCAGTGGCGGCCGGAGTGGGCCATCTCCCTGTTCGGCGCCACCGCCACCTTGCTGTTCCTGCCCAAGATCCTGGCGGTGCTGCTGCGGGTGGCCAAGGGCGCGCGCGGCTTCGGCGGCGGGCTGAAGCTGGCGGCCGGCATGCTGCTGGAGCTGGTGCTCTCGGCCCTGCTGGCGCCCATCCGCATGCTGTTCCATGCCCAGTTCGTCGCCGCCGCGCTGCTGGGCGTGCGCACCAGCTGGAAATCGCCGCCGCGCGACGACAGCGAAACCAGCTGGGGCGACGGCCTGCGCCGCCACGGCGGCCACACGGCGCTCGGCGTGGCCTGGGCGGGCTTCGTCTATTGGCTGGACCCGAGCTTCCTGTGGTGGCTGGCGCCGGTGGTGGGGGCCATCATGCTGTCCATCCCCATTTCGGTGTTCACCAGCCGCGTCGGCCTGGGCCGTGGCCTGCGCGCGGGCGGGCTGTTCGTCATCCCGGAAGAGCGCCAGCCGCCGCCGGCGCTGCGCGCCACCGCTGCGGCCGCCGCAGCCACGCCGGAACTGCCGGGCTTCGTCGACGCGGTGGTCGATCCGGCGGTGAACGCGCTGGTGTGCTGCACCGCCGGCCGCCGCGCGCCCACCCCGCAGCAAGCCGAACGCAGCGCCGCACTCGCCAGCGCAGCGGCGGCGGACGGGCCCGCCGGCCTGGGCGAGACGCGCCGCCTCGCCCTGCTGGACGACGCCGACGCGCTCTCCCACCTCCACTTCACCGTCTGGTCCTCGCCGGTGGCGCATCCCGACTGGCTGGCCGCCGCCGATGCCACCCGGCCGCCCTATTCCCTCTCCTGGTCCGGAGACCTCGCCGATGCAGAAACGTCAATTCCTTCTCCGCAGCGCGGCGCTGGCCGCGAGCACACTGCTCCTGCGGGTTGAAGCGCGCGCCGCCGCCCCCACCGTGCCCGGCCGCGAAGCGCAGCCCTTCGACTATGCCTGGCTCAAGGGCCAGGCCCGCCACCTCGCCGGCCAGCCCTGGCAGGCGCCGCCGCAGAACCTGCCAGCACCCGTGGCGGCGCTGGACTGGGACCAGTACCAGGCCATCCGCTTCCGCCCGGACCACGCCCTGTGGGGCGAGGAAGGAAACGACAGAGGCCGCCACCTGCAGCTGCGCTTCTTCCACCTCGGCCTGTTCTACCGCGAGCCGGTGCGGCTCTACGAAGTGGCCGATGGCCGCGCCCGCGAGCTGGCCTACGATGCCCGCATGTTCGACTACGGCAGGAGCGGTCTGGACGGCGGCGCCCTGCCGGCCGACCTCGGCTTCGCCGGCTTCCGCGTCCATTTCCATACCGACCCGGAGCGCGACGTCGCCGCCTTCCTCGGTGCCAGCTACTTCCGCGCCGTCGGCCAGGAGATGCAATACGGCCTCTCCGCGCGCGGCCTGGCGGTGGATTGCGGCCTGCCGCGGGCGGAGGAATTCCCCCGCTTCACCGCCTTCTGGTTCGAGCGCCCGGCCAGGAACGCCGACCGCCTGGTGGTCTACGCCCTGCTCGACTCGCCCAGCATCACCGGCGCCTACCGCTTCGAGATCCACCCGGCGGCGGTGCTGACGATGGAGGTGGATGCCGCCCTCTACCCGCGCAAGGCCATAGAACGCCTGGGCATCGCGCCGCTCACCAGCATGTACCAGACCGGCGAGAACGACAGGCGGATGGCCAACGACTGGCGGCCGGAGATCCACGATTCCGACGGCCTCGCCCTGCACACCGGCAGCGGCGAATGGATCTGGCGCCCGCTCGCCAACCCGGCGCAGCTGCGCTTCAACGCCTACCAGGACGCCAGCCCGCGCGGCTTCGGCCTGCTGCAGCGCGACCGCGACTTCGCCAACTACCAGGACGACGGCGTGTTCTACGAACGCCGCCCCGACCTGTGGGTGGAGCCGCGCGGCGACTGGGGCCGCGGCTCCGTGCAGTTGGTGGAAATTCCAACGCCGGACGAGACCCTGGACAACATCGTCGCCTTCTGGAACCCGGCCGAGCCAGTGGTGCCGGGCAAGGAACTGCTCTACGCCTACCGCCTGCACTGGGGCAGCCGCACGCCGGCGCAGCCGCCGCTCGCCCGGGTGGTCGCCACCCGCACCGGCATCGGCGGCGTCATCGGCCAACCACGGCGCTACTTCTCCTGGCGCTTCGCGGTGGACTTCGCCGGCGGCGAACTGCCGCGCATCGCCAGCGACGTGAAGGTGGAAGCGGTGATCGAAGCTTCCAGCGGCACGCTGGAGATCACCTCCGCCCGCCCGCTCGCCGCCGTCTCCGGCTACCGTGCCATGTTCGACCTGCGCCCGGCCCAGGGCAGCACCGCACCGGTGAACCTGCGCCTGCACCTCACCGCCGGCGGCCGCCGCATCAGCGAGACCTGGCTCTACCAATGGACGCCGCCGGAAGCGGCGGAACAGCGGCGGGCGCTGCAGGCGGAGGGCTGACTGCCGGCCGCGGCCGCTCCGGTCAAGGAGAGCGCCGGCGCCGCACCGCATGGCGGTGAGCCTGATGCCCCCCTGCAGCGCCCTGGCCGCTGCCGGAAGCCCGCCTCCCGGAGCCGCAGGCCGCCGCGCCTCCGGCTTGCAATCCGCGCCGGACTGGCTCATGGTCCAGCCGCCCCGTTCTGCGGACCTTGCCGTGCCTTCCACCCCCCACCTGCCTTCCTTCAGCTTCCACGAGCGGCATGACTCCGCCCCCATCGCCGCCCGCGCGGAGGCCATCATCCAGGCCGTCGCCTCCATCGACTTCCGTAGCGATCCGGTCATCGACGGCCTGATGCGGATCCGCGAAGCCCCCGGTAAGCTGCTGCGCCGCCTCGGCAACACGCCGCCGGACGGGGCCCTCGCCTTCGGCCTGCACAGCTTCACCCCGCTGTCGCGCAGCGAGACCGAGATCAACTTCGGCCTCGCCGGCCGCTTCTGGCGGCTGGACTACGCCCTGGCCGAACTGCGGGACGCGGAGGACTTCGCCCGCTACGCCGAACCCGGCGCCGCCAGGCTGGTGCTGCGCTACCAGGTGCTGCCCGCTGCCGCCGGGCGGCACATCCTGCGCACCGAGACCTTCGTCCATTGCCCCGACCTGCGCGCCAAGGCCTTGTTCACGCCCTACTGGCTCGCCATTCGCCTGGGCAGCGGCTGGATACGGCGCCGCACGCTGCTGGCGGTGGCGCGCACCCTCGCCGTATAGCAGCCGCGCCGGACACGGGACCGGCGACGGACCGCGACGGGCACCGAAGCCGGCATCCTCCGCCGGGCGGCGAGCCGTCCATTGCGTCGCGCCGGCCGGTTTTGCCACCGTCGCGCCCCTCTTCTATGTTGGAGACATTCCCCGCGCGGAAGCCAGCGATGGGGTCGGTTCAGACCGGAGGCGCCCGGCACGGCAGGAAAGTCGGTGGTCATTTCATCCGCGGGCCGCTTCAAAGCGTTCAGCGCGGAGAATGTCAAATGGGTAAATGGCCACATTCCAGTCCTTGGCCGCCCGTCCTCGATCGGCGGTGGTGTTGCGCAAGGTCAGCCAGATCAGCCTGGGGCAGCCGCGTCGTGATGGCGATCAGGATATCGGCCACACCGCATGGTCTTGAGCCTGTTGAAGACCTTCATCCAGACCTTGGCATCCTCGGTGTTCTCGATCCACAGCCCGAGGATGTCCCATGCGCCATCCGGCAGCACGACCAGGGCCAGCTAGATGGCCGTCCCTGTCCCGAGAGCGGCACTGCTGCCAGCGGCAAGCCCCCGAATCACCCTCCTCCATGAAGCTGGCCATCACCACCCCTTGTCCCTCTTGCCGGACAGCATTGGGTGGGCGCTGCCGCAGGTACCCCCTTGCGTATTTGGCATTATTTGATCAATTAGCTATGTCAAGATAATCAATACCCAGAACAGGAAGTCTACCGCGGGCATCGAGAAACCAGCTTTCCACGGCGAAGTCCGCCCATCGTCGCTCAACTTCCATGATCGTCGCCAAGTCCAAATAACTTTAGTTATACGTGAATTGGTCGCTAGACAGAAACCGTCAGTAATATGCCTGCGCCGCGGTGCGACAATTCTCAAGAACAAGCAGATACGCAAATGGATACCTCCAGCCGCCCCGCCTCAGCACTTTCAGCCCCCTCTCAAGCAGCTTCCTCAACACGGCGGAAGTTCACCAAGGCAGTACGCTTGATGCTCATCGACAGCCAGACGCTGTTCCGCGCGGGCCTCAAGGCCTTGTTTTCACAGACGACGGATATCAGGGTGGTTGGGGAAGCCGGCGACGGGCAGACAGCGAAACGCCAGGCGCGCGCACTCGGTGTTGATGTCGTACTGTTCTCCCCCATCCTGCCCGACGTGTTCAGTAGCGATCTCCTTCATGAACTCCGGGAGTACCGGCCGGACTTCCGCTTCCTCGCCCTTGGCGAATCCGATGACTCGCAAACCGTCATGCGCACCCTGCGGGCAGGCGCGCACGGTTATGTGCGGAAGTGTTCGGAACCTCAGGTGCTGTTCGACGCGGTGGCCAAGATCGCCGACGGTAAGCGCTACATCGACCCCTTCCTGCTCGACACCCTCCGTTTCGACCAGGGGGAGGCGGACGACGCCCCCGAACGCATCCTCTCCGCACGGGAACGCCAGGTGCTGAAGTTGCTGGTCGCCGGCCATTCGATCAGCAACATCGCCTGCCAGCTGAACCTGAGCATCAAGACCGTCAGTACGCACAAGTCGCGCCTGCTGCAGAAGACCAACCTCTCCGGCACCGCCGATCTCGTCCGCTACGCCTTCCGTCATCACCTCGCCGACTGAGGCCTCCAAGGCTTCAGTACCCAGGGGCCGCCCGCCCACGGCGGTCAACGCGCAAGCGCCCCCTCGCCTTGCTTCCAGCAGCGAATTCCGGTTCAACATTTTCGCAAATACTTCATCGGAAAAATCCTATATCTCTATAGGAATATGTCGATAGTCATACGTGACATTTCCGATACACTTGGTGACAACTTCTCTGCGCGCGGCGTCTAGCGGGCCTCTAGGCGGCATTCCGCCGCTCCTCCGCGCAGTGGAGAAGTAGCGAACATGGCCATAACCTAAAGAAATATTCATGCGCGATCCACACCGTCTCCTCTGCAGCGCGCTGCCCCTCCTGCTCTGCATCGGCAGCGGCCTCTGGATAGGCTTCAGACACGAGGACTGGACTGGCGCATCGCTGATCATGGTCCTCGGCCTCGCCGGCGCCTCCGCCCTGGCCCTCACCTTCCCGGCCCCCCCTCCCGGCACGCCAGCCGACCTCTCCGCAGTCGACGGTCCGGTCGTTCCCCCGCCGAGCCCAGCCGACGGCCTTGAACTGCTGTGCGGTCGCCTGCTGCCTTTGTGGCAGAAGCACCTCGACGCGGTGCGCGGGCAGATGGAAGAAGCCCTGACTGCGCTGTCGGCCACCTTCGCGGCCCTGTCGGTGCAGATGAGCCAGGCGTTGCAGGCCTCCTCCACCAAGGGCGGCGAGTCCGTCTCCGCCGTGCTCGACGACTGCCGCGACCAACTCCACGCCGTCGTCGCCGACCTGCGCGCCTCGCTGCAGGCGCGCGCCAGCCTGATGGACGACATCGGCCGCCTCTCCGGCGTGGCCGGTGACCTCCAGAGCATGGCCAGCGAGGTCGGCGAGATCGCCGCGCGCACCAATCTTCTTGCGCTGAACGCCTCCATCGAGGCGGCCCGCGCCGGCGAGGTCGGGCGCGGCTTCGCCG
>NZ_SNVV01000004.1 GCF_004361735.1 Azoarcus indigens
CCGTGAAACAAGACCGCGCCGATGATAGTGAGATGCGCTCTCGTGAAAGTAGGTCATCGTCAGACTAACTATTTGAAAAGCCCCTGCACATTAAAGTGCAGGGGCTTTTTGCGTTTGCGGATCGAAATGCCAACGCGGAGCGGTTGAATCTAAATCGAAATCTACCCCCAAGTTGTCCAGATGGAACTCAAGTGACGAGTGTTCATTCGCTAAGGCAAAATGTCCTCGTACCTATTCCGGCACATCAATATGAAATTTGATTTGATAATCGTTGGTGGGGGCCTCGCAGGGCTTGCTGCAGCAGTGGCACTTAGAAAATCGCGTTTGTCCATTGCGATAGTCGAGCCTCACTTGGCTGCGAAGCAGCCTTATTCGGAATGGGACGCACGGATCTATGCATACAGCCCTGCTAGTGCGAAGTTCTTGCAGGAGTTGGGAGTGTGGCAGCATCTGGATAGGGAAAGGCTTTGTGCTGTTGCCGAGATGAAAGTCTATGGCGATGAACAAGGCGCTTTACGGTTCTCCGCCTATGAGAGCGGTTTGCAAGAACTGGCCTGGATCGGGGAGTCTCGCCTGGTTCATGATGAACTCCGGGAGAGTGTGAAACGCCAACATAACGTGACCTTGTTTTGCCCGAGGATCCCCGTTTCTGCAAGGTTTGAGGACGCGTCCATATGCCTTGAGCTTGATGGGGGTGACATCTTAACGGGGCGTCTGCTAGTTGGGGCCGATGGCCGGGACTCCTGGGTTCGTGACCAAAGCGGGCTGGCAACACGTAGTGTTCCCTATGGCGAGATGGGTGTGGTTGCCAATTTCGAATGCGAGGGAGATCACCGCGGTATTGCCTACCAATGGTTCCGCGGCGACGGTGTCCTTGCCTGGTTGCCTTTGCCTGGACGTATGATGTCCATGGTCTGGTCGGTCAAGGATGACTTTGCCCAATCCCTGCTGCAAATGAATGAGCAGGAACTCTGCTCCCGGGTGGAGAGGGCAGGTGGCCGTCTATTGGGCAAGCTAAGTCTTAGGGGGAGGCCAGCGGCGTTTCCACTGCGGTTGATGAGGGTAGAAAGTGTTGTCAGGCAGCGGGTGGCGCTGATCGGGGACGCAGCGCATGCAATACACCCTCTCTCCGGGCATGGCATTAATTTGGGCTTTCAAGACGCAAAGGCGCTGGCAGAGTTGTTGGAGGCCGCGCCTGAGTGGCGGGACATCGGAGACTACTCGTTTCTCCGGCGATATGCGCGAAAGCGGGCGGAGGAGCCATTCATGCTCCAGTACGCCACGCATGGTTTGAATCGGCTGTTTGCCGCGCGTAATCCTGCTGCCGCTTTTTTCCGCAATGCGGGGCTGAACCTCACCGGAAGGCTGCCTGTCCTAACGAACTCGCTGGTGCGCTACGCGGTTAGCGGTAAGTTCTCATAACTCTGGAGAAGTGGATGTTTTCTTTCTGCAAGCGCCTTGGCCTCAAGGCGGCGATGCTTTCTTGTGCCCTTCTGATGGCCGGATTTGCCCACGCAAATGAAGATGCGGTGCGGAAGGCTGTAGAAACTTTCGTCGGAGCTCCCGCCGTCGAATCTGTAGCCCGTACACCTTATGGCGGTCTTTACGAGGTAGTGCTGAAGAGCGGGGAACTGGTTTATACCGATGAGAAGGCGGGTTTCATTATCGACGGCCGCTTGATCGACACCCAGACGAGGAAGGATGTGACGCAGACGCGTCTGAACCAGCTGTCTGCCATCGATTTCTCCAGCCTGCCTCTGAATCAGGCGATCAAGCAGGTGAAGGGTAACGGCAAGCGGGTGATTGCAACCTTCGAGGATCCGAACTGCGGTTACTGCAAGCGTCTGGCGAAAGAGCTGGCGCAGATGAATGATGTAACCCTGTACGTCTTCCTGTACCCCATCCTCAGCCCGGATTCCACCACCAAGTCCCAGAACATCTGGTGCGCCAAGGACAGGTCCAAAGCCTGGAATGACTGGATGAATGACGGCAAGGCTCCCGCCAGCAAGGAGTGCGATACCAGCGTGATCGACCGGAACCTGGCGCTCGGCCAGAAGCTGAAGATCCACGGTACGCCCACGCTCTTCCTTGCAGACGGCACGCGCATTGGCGGTTATGCGCCGATGGCCGAGATCGAGAAGGCGCTGGCGGCGGTCAGCAAGTGAGCTTTTCTTGTGGGCGGTGAGTGTTCAGCGCTCGCCAGCCTGCATCCCGTTCGGGAGTAGAGCCCACATCTTCCCTTGCTGACGCATCCGGCCAGCTTGCGCCCCGGCCTCCGGGCCAAAGCCCCAAAAGAAGTCAGCCCTGACGACACCCCTTATTGCGCCGCCGGTATCTTGGGCGACCATCAGGCGTTGCAACGGTTTTTCGCTCAGGGGATAGGTTGTCGCCAGGAAGACCGGGGCACCCAGTGGGACGTATCTTGGATCGACTGCGAGACTGCGGCCAGCGGTAATCGGGGTGCCTTGGGCGCCTATGGGGCCGCCTTCACGTTGAGGGAGCTCGCGGAAGAATACATAGCTCGGATTGGCATTGAGCAATTCTGCTAGACGGGTGGGATGCGTTGCGGCCCAGCGTTTGATGCCATCCATGGATGCCTTCTCCAAGGGCAGTTCTCCCTGGTCCACCAGCCAGCGGCCAATCGACTGATAAGGGTGCCCGTTCTGATCGGCGTAGCCTATCCTGGCGTAGCTTCCATCCGGCAACTGGATCCGGCCTGATCCCTGGACTTGCAGGAAGAAAAGGTCGATCGGATCCGCGGCCCAGAACAAGGTCTTAGCCTGAGGTTTCCGGCCGTTTTCCTCAAGTTCCCCCCGTGTCCAGTAAGGCACGACCTTGTTGCCGACCAGACGCCCTCGCAGGCGCATGTTCTTCAGTTCAGGGTAGACGTCTCCCAGCTCGATAGTGAGCATGTCGGATGGCACGCCATACACCGGCCATGAATATTGGGCTGAGCGTGTCCGGCTACCTTTGATCAGCGGCTCGTAATAGCCGGTGATCAAGCCCTCGGCGCTATGATCCGGGTTGGTCAGCTGCCACGGCGTGAAGTTGGTTTCGAAGAACTGGCGGATGGCGGATACTCCGGGGCGCTCCCCGAGAATGCGGGCTATCTCACAGACATAGCTCCACCCTTCCTGTTTCCCCAAGACGCTGCAGGACTCGCGCAGGGCTGGCCATGCGGCGGCCAGGTCGTCTTCGCGCCATCCAGGCATGGCGCTCCAGGATGAGGTCTGCAGTGGCGCAGCCGGGGCCGCTGGGGCGGGTGTCGTCACTGATGGAGGACAGCTTGGACAGACGGGGCAGGGTTGAGGCGCAGGACAGGCCTTGGCCTCATGGCCCGAGGACCTGATCTGCTGGGGAGGCGTTGCGGTGGTGCTGCAGCCGGCGAGCAAGGCAAAGGCGGCGGAAATACTTAGCAGGCGGAATTGCGCCGGAGCCAGGAACATGAGTACAGAGGATTTGAGCCAGAAAGGGGGGCAGTATACCGGTCGAGGCTCAAATTTCCCGGGAGGCAAGTGTGTGGGTGATCTTTCTGGAGGCCGGGCTGGCTTTGATGCTGCTGCTCGTCATCGTCTGGGCGACCTGGCCCAGGCAAGAGAAGGCGCGAGAGGATGAGGACGAGTGAGGCAGGAGCTCTCCACGGCGTTGTGGCTGGTTGCTTTCTGAGTAGTGAAGATGGGGCACGACGAGCGCCTTTTTTGCGCAGGGTCGTGGCAGTGAGGGAGTGTAGAGTGCAATGACGCCAGATAGGCGGGCTAAGGTGGTTGAGGTGGCGGCCGGCGTTATCACCCGGCAGGATGGTACATTCCTGCTGGGGCGCCGCGCGGGGAATGTGCCTTACGCCGGCTACTGGGAGTTTCCCGGTGGCAAGGTCGAACCGGGTGAGAGCGCGGCCCAGGCGTTGAGGCGCGAACTCGAGGAGGAGCTGGGAATTCGAGTGCGCCACCTCCGGCCGTGGCTTTGCAGAGAGCACGATTACGAGCACGCCTACGTCCGGCTGCGTTTCTTCGAGGTGACTGCCTGGGAAGGCGAGCCCTTTGGACAAGTGCACGATCGCCTGGCATGGATTACGCCGGGCGGCGAGATGCCGCTTCCGATGTTGCCTGCCAATGGGCCGGTGCTGAAAGCGTTGAGCTTGCCCAGGTGCATGGGAATTACCCAGGCCGGCAAGGTCGGTGTGATGCAGCAATTGAATGCGCTGGAGGTGTCGCTCTCCGCTGGATTACGCTTCGTGCAGGTGAGGGAGCCGGGGCTGGACGCTGTCGCCTATCGCGACTTTGCCCGGGAGGCCTTGCGCCTGGCGGCGCAGGCGGGAGCGGTCGCCGTTCTCAATACGGAACCGGAGTTTGCGCAAGCGTTGGGTGCCCCGGGCTTGCATCTCCCCGCCCGGCGGCTGCAGGCTTTGGGCGAGCGACCGCCATTTCGTTGGGTTGGGGCCTCCTGCCATACCCGGGCAGAGCTGGAAAAGGCCGCCGGGCTGGGGCTGGACTATGCCTTGCTGGGGGCAGTGATGGCGACTCCCACGCATCCCGGTGAGGTGTCCTTGGGGTGGGAGGCATTCGCCAGATTGAGCGCGGACTTGCCGCTACCAGTCCTAGCGCTGGGGGGACTGCGATTCTCGGACATGGAAACCGCCCGGAACGCGGGAGCGCACGGTGTCGCCGCCATCCGGGGGGCCTGGGAGTTCAGGCAGGATCAGGCGTTTTCACCGCCCTCGCTTGCGTCCGGCGGAGCAGCGGGAACGCGGTAATCCTCGGAAGCCCAGGCGCCGAGATCAATCTTCTTGCAACGCTCGGAGCAAAAGGGGCGATAGCGGTTTTCCGGAAGCCACTCCACCGGTTTGCCGCAGGTAGGGCACTTGACGACCCTAGGGGCTTGCTCGGCCATTTAAAGACTGCAGAAGGTAAGTTCGAATTGCACATCGCGTTCCGCCACCCGCGGGCGGGCGATGGTTTCCGGCAGCATGAAACGGATGTTCAGCGCGTACTTATTGGCGCTGATTTCGGGAACCACGGCTTCGCTGTGGGGAACGCTTACCCGGACCATCTGGGCGGCACGGCCTGCCATCGTCAGCTGGTAGGTGCCGCAGCGGGCGCGCTGGCCTTCCGGGCGGCCGCTGCCGCGGAGAAGGCGAAGCACGATTTCCAGCCCGTCGCGTATCGGCGTCATCGGGCGGACCCAGCCTTCCAGGTCCCGCCGGCGGGCATCCGCATCGCGATTAAGCCAGAAGTGATAGGAGGGGAGGTCGAACTGACAGGCTCCGCCCGGGATGGCAGCACGGCTCCGGATGCTCATCAGCCACTCGTTCTCGCGCAGGTACTGGCCGATCTTTCCCGCCATTGCCAGCAGGCCGGTGGAGGCCTGCTCGATCTCGTAGAGGGCGCCCGCCAAGGCCTCTTCGGAGATTGCCGGGTTGTTGCGATAGGACATCAGGGTCTGGCGCTGGCGCTCGAGCTCCTGTACCAGATCCACCTTGAGATCCGCTCTGCTGGCGACTTCCAGGATTTCGAACAGGGTGAGGAGCGAGACGTGGTGATCCTGAGGCGCTTCACTGCGGTTGAAATGACCCACCTTGCGGAACAGGTCTTCCAGGCGCAGGAGGGTGCGGATACGCTCGTTGAGGGGATATTCGTAGCTGATCACCGCGTAATGTCCGCCAGCGTCTCGGGTCTCAGGATATCGATCGATAATAGCACAGCGATGAGCGTGCGGCCCGCGCCATTGCTCGGTTTCTGCGCCGCCGCCGCTGCTATCGGGCTGCGGCTGCGAGGTATTGGAGGTGAAGACGCTGGACCTGGGGGGCGAGTTCCGCCAATGGGCCGCTGTTGTCGATCACATCGTCCGCGGCGGCGAGCCGCTGCGCCCGCGTGGCCTGGCTGGCCATGATCGCGCGGATCTGACTTTCGTCCAGTCCGCTGCGGCTGCGGACACGCTTGATTTGCAATGCTTCCGGGCAGTCGACCACGCATATCCGGCTGCAGCGGGAGCGGTAGCTGCCGGACTCGATCAACAGCGGCACGGCGAGTATCACGTAAGGGCCGGGCGCCGCCAGGCAAGCGCGGTCGCTGCTGGCGCGGATCAGGGGGTGGAGGATGGCCTCCAGTTCGCGTCTGGCTTCGGGGCGCTCGAAGACCAGCGCCCGCATCGCCGTCCTGTCCATGCTGCCATCGGCTGCGATCATGCCTGCGCCAAAGATGGAGCGGATGGCCGGGATGGCGGAGCCGCCGGGAGCGGTCAGCGCATGGGCGATGCGGTCGGTGTCTACCAGGCTGGCGCCCAGCGCGACGAAATGGTCGGCTGCCGCGCTCTTGCCGCTGCCGATGCCGCCGGTAAGCCCGACGACGTAGGGTTTCACGGCTTGCATTCGCCCTGATGTGCGGGATCTAGGCCGTCGTACGCAGTGAGTGCGCCCGCCGGTGCGCTCACCTCCACTCGATGATGTAGACCATTGCGAGTGGTGATGCCGGCAGAGCGGACGCCCCGGCTGCGCAACTGCGCCAGCTGCTGGTTGGCGGCGTTTTCCGTCTTGAACAGCCCCAGGGAAACGGCGTATTGGGTGGGGCCTGCATCCTGCACGATGAAGTAGTCGCTGACACCAAGCGCTTTCAACTCGCGCACCTTGCGTTCGGCGGCTTCCCGGCTGCCCTGCGGTGGTATGCGGACCCACCAGGCGGTGACGCTCTCGTAGCTGCTCTGACGTGGCTGCAGCCCGGCCGCTCGCAGTTTCTCGGCGAGCTGGCCTGCGTCCTCCGTGTTGAGGCCGGTCCAGGCCCGGCACTGCAAGGTCTCCGCCGTGGCGGGAAGCGGGACGGGCGTCTCCTGCGCTTGGGGTGTGCCGACGGGTTGCTGGGGGGCCAGTGGGGCCGGATCCGCCTGGGCGGGCTGAGAGGCGGCTGGCTCCTTGCCGTCCTTGCGGATGAACTGGATGCGCTCGGGAGCGAGCTGATTGTTCAGGCGCTCCGGTTCGCCGGTGGGAGCGTTGCCACCCAGCCAGCCCTTCAGGGTGGCGAAGGCGAGGACGTTGAGGAGCAGCAGCAGGATGAACAGGAAGCGCAGCGTAGACATGAGCTTGAGCTTAACCGATCCGCAGGCGCGGGATAAGCCGCAGGGGCGAGGGCGCCGTTCAGCTGCTGCGGCCGGAGTGGGGATTGGAGTGGGGGCCGGAGTGGGCGATTAGGCCAAGGCCATCCAGCACCAGGTTTTCGGCACGGCGCAGGGGTATCTGCAGCAGGCTGGAAAAGGCGTCCGCCGCACCGCCGCCGAGCAGACAGAGTGCGGCGGGCTGGTCGGCGATCTGGCGGAACATGCGTTCCACCGCTCCGGCTTGTGCATGCAGGATGCCGCTGTGTATCGCGTCCGCAGTGTTTCTCGGTGTCTCGCTGTAGCTGCCGTCCGCGAGGGGCAGCTGCGCGGTGTTGCCGGCCAGGGCCTGGCGCATGAGTTCGACTCCGGGGAGGATGGCGCCGCCGCGGAAGTTGCCGTCGCCATCCAGCAAGTCCAGGGTGGTCGCAGTGCCGGCGGTGACTACCAGGGCCGGGCCGGTATGCCGGGCGCGAGCGCCTATCAGCGCGGCCCAGCGGTCCGCTCCAAGCGTCTCCGGGCGGAGGTAGTGATTGCGGACGCCGCACTGGGCTGCGGACGGGCGCAGCCACTCGGCGGTGATCCGCTGCGCGCCCGCGAGCCGGGCGATTTCCGCCCCGACGGCCGGGCCGGCGACGTTGCTGCCGATTAGGCGCTGTATCTCGGGATGCGCTGCCAGCAGCTCGGTGAGTCGGCCCAGCTCGCCATGGCCCAGGTTACCTTCCTGAAAGGTGGTGCCACCGATCCCGGGTGCTTCCGCCTGCAGGCGCCATTTGAGGCGGGTGTTGCCGACGTCCAGCAGCAGGATCATGGCGCGGCCCGCAGCGACACTTCGCCGGAGAGGATGCGCCGCACGCCGTCTTCGCCCCGCAACAGCAGCGCGCCATCCTCCGCCACGCCGATACAGGTGCCCTGCAGGGCTTCCGCTTCGCCCAGAATGCTTACCGGCAGCCCGGCGAAGGCATTGCGCTGCTCCCAGGCCGCACGCAGTGCGGGAAAGCCGGCGGCGGCGTAGGTTGTCAGCAGGCCATGCAGTTCGCGCAGCAGGGCGGCGAGCAGGGTGTCGCGGTCGACATCGCGGCCGAGTTCGCGCTGGAGATCGGTCACCGCCTTCTGTCCTTCTATCGTGGCCGTTGGAGGGAGGCTGAGATTGACGCCGATGCCAATGATGGCGGCCGGGGTGCGGCCGCGGCCCGGGAGCAGCTCGACCAGGATGCCGGCCAGCTTGGCTCCGTGGATCAGCACATCGTTCGGCCATTTCAGTTGCACGCCGGCGACGCCCAGCTGTTCCAGGGTGCGGGCCAGTGCCAGGCCGGCGACCAGCGAGAGTCCGGCGGGTACCGGGGCGCCGGCGTCGAAGCGCCACAACGCGGAGAAGGTAAGGCTGCCGCCTTGCCAGGATTGCCATTGCCGACCGCGGCGGCCGCGGCCGGCGGTCTGGCGGTCGGTCAGCACGACATGTACGCGGCCGTCATCCGCGGGCGGCGCGTCCATCAGCACGCTGTTGGTGGACTCGCAGGCGGGAAGGTGGCGCACAGAGAACTGGGCGTCGAGATCGCCGAGGCCGGGGAGGGGATAGTCGGGTGCAGCAGGGGCGGACAAGTGCGGCTCGCGTAATACGGAAAGCGGCATTATCCGCCAACTCGACCGCCATGCACGGCCCTGGTGCATGGCGGCGGTACGGTCAGTCCTCGCTGTCGGCGTTGTGATCGACCGCGTGGTTACGGTCTTCGTCCATGCCGAGTTCCTGGATCTTGCGGGTGATGGTGTTACGGCCTATGCCGAGCAGCTGGGCCGCTTCGATGCGGCGGCCGCCAGTGGCGGTGAGCGCGCGCCGGATCAGGGTGCGTTCGAACTCGCGCGTGAGGCGGTCGAAGACTTCGCCCGGGGTGGCGGCGATCAGGCGGTCGGTCTCCAGGCCCAGTCCATCCACCCAGTTGACCGGGGTTTCGCGGGTCGGCTGGTCGCGCATCTCCGGTGGCAGGTCGGCGACTTCCACGATCTGGCCGGGGGCCATCACGGTGAGCCAATGGCACAGGTTTTCCAGCTGGCGGACGTTGCCGGGGAAGGGCAGGGCCTGCAGGTACTTGATTGCCCCTTCCGATACCCGCTTGCTCTCCACGCCCAGCTCCTGGGCACTGCGCTGCAGGAAGTGGCGGACCAGGATGGGCACGTCCTCCCGGCGCTCGCGCAACGGCGGCAGGCGCAGGCGGATGACATTGAGGCGGTGGAAGAGATCCTCGCGGAACAGGCCCAGTCGCACCCGTTCTTCGAGATCCTGGTGGGTGGCGGCGATGACGCGCACGTTGGCCTTGATCGGCTGATGGCCGCCGACGCGATAGAAGTTGCCGTCGGACAGCACCCGCAGCAGGCGGGTTTGCAGCTCGGACGGCATGTCGCCGATCTCGTCCAGGAACAGGGTGCCGTTCTCGGCCTGCTCGAAGCGGCCGCGGCGCTGGGCGGCGGCCCCGGTGAAGGCGCCGCGCTCATGGCCGAAGAGTTCCGATTCCAGCAGGTCGCGGGGGATCGCCGCGGTGTTGATAGCGATAAAGGGCGCGTCGCGGCGCGGGCTGTGGCGGTGCAGCGCACGGGCCACCAGCTCCTTGCCGGTGCCGGACTCGCCATTGATCAGCACGGTGGCGTGGGACTGGGAAAGCCGGCCGATGGCGCGGAAGACTTCCTGCATCGAGGGCGCCTGGCCGAGGATCTCCGGCGCCAGCGAGGTGTCTTCGCTTGCACCTTCCTGGTGCGTGCTCTGATCGATTGCGCGGCGAACCAGTGCAACCGCCTGGTCGACGTCGAAAGGCTTGGGCAGGTATTCGAAAGCGCCGCCCTGGAAGGCGGAAACCGCACTCTCCAGGTCGGAATAGGCGGTCATGATGATCACCGGCAACTGCGGGTGCATGGCCTTGACCCGCTGCAGCAGAGTCAGCCCGGTTTCGCCCGGCATGCGGATGTCCGACAGCAGCACCTTGGGCGGGTGGCTGGTGTTCTCCAGTTCCTGCAGCGCCTCATTGGCCGAGGTGAAGCTGCGGTGTGAAATCTCTTCGCGCCCCAGGGCTTTTTCCAGCACCCAGCGGATGGAGCGGTCGTCATCTACGATCCAGACGGTATTCATTATTGTGTATGCACTATTATGGTGCGTCCCGTACGTGCTTACGTCCGGTCCGTGATCGGCAGCAGAATCATGAAGCAGGTCCGGCCAGGGCGGCTTTCGACGTCGATCATGCCCTGGTGCTGCTCCACGAAGCTCTGGGCGAGAGACAGGCCCAGTCCGCTACCACCGTCCCGCCCCGAGACCAAGGGGTAGAAGATCTTGTCGCGGATCTCCTCCGGTATGCCGGGGCCGTTGTCGATTACTTGCAATTCCAATGCCAGTTTGAAACGGCGCTTGGCCAGCGTGACTTGGCGCGCGACCCGGGTGCGCAGCCGGATCTCGCCGCGGCCTTCAAGTGCCTGGGCTGCATTGCGGGTGATGTTGAGTATGGCCTGGATGAGTTGCTCGCGGTCGGCGGTGAGCTCGGGCAGGCTGGTGTCATAGTCGCGGCGGATCACCAGGTCGGGAAACTCGGCCAGGATGAGGCGCCGTACGCGCTCGAGCACGTCATGGATGTTGAGCTGGGCCGGCCGCATCATGCTGTGCGAGGTCAGCAGCCGGTTCATCAGGTCCTGCAGGCGATCCGCCTCGGCGATGATGACCTCGGTGTATTCGCGCAGCTGCGGATCGGCCAGTTCCCGCTCCAGCAGCTGGGCAGAGCCACGGATGCCGCCCAGCGGGTTCTTGATCTCGTGAGCAAGATTGCGGATCAGCTCGCGATTGGCCTGCTGCTGCTGCAGGAGCTGCTCCTCGCGGGCGACACGCAACTGGGCATCTATCGGCCGGAATTCCAGTAGCAGCCGCACGCCGTTGGCCTCCACCGGGCTGACGGTGCAGTCGAGGTTGATCGGCTCGGCGTTGTTACGCGGGATCTTCAGATCCTGCCCGGTGTAGCTCCAGTTGGTGCGCAGCGCATTCTCGAGCGCCGCACCCAGGCCGGGCGGCTCACCCAGCAGGCGGGACAGCTGGGTGCCGACCAGCTTGCGCTGGCTGATGGCGAAGAGGTTTTCGGCACCGGGATTGATGTAGCGGATGGTCAGGTGCTCGTCGACCAGCACCACGGCGGAGGAGAGCAGTTCAAGGCCGGCGAAGGGGCCGGAGGCGGGCGGGTGCGGATGGGTCATGGCGCGTTCTTGGAGTTTTGCGAGGCGGACGATGCAAAAAACGCGCCATGGAGGTTCAGCGCAGGTTGGCGATCTCCCGCCGCAGGGCTTCGATGTTGCGCTGGTGCAGGTCCACTCTGTCCTGGTAGGGCTTCAGGCGATCCAGGACTTTCTGGTAGTTGCGCTCATCCCCGGTGCGTATCGCCTCCTGTTCGCTCAACGCCTGGCGTGCCGCAGCGAGGGACTTCTCTTCGGCGGCGAGTTCGCCTTCGAGAACCTCGCGCCGGCTGTTGTCGCGGGCGCGCTGGGTATCGGCGCTTACGCGGGGGAAGCTGGAAGGCGAGGTGCTTTGCGCCGGCGCGGTCTGGCGTGGGGGCGGTGGGGGGACGGAGGAGACTGCCTGGCCCTGCTCCAGCAGTTTGCAGTTGCGTGCCAGGTTGCGGTCGTTGGTGTAGGTGGTGCGGCCTTCTGCATCTACACACTTATAGACGTCGGCGTGGGCAAACAGGGGGGCCAGGAGGGCGAGAGAAAGCGCCAGAGGGCGCAGCTGTCTCATGGGCGGTTCCGAAGGCGGCGATGGACTGAGGCAGGAAGGCCGGGCTGCGCCGGCCGCGCGGATGCGGGGGATTAGACCATAAAAAAAGGGGACGGGCATTGCCCGTCCCCCTCGCTGCGAGTAATCCCGTTGGGATTACAGGCTGTAGTACATGTCGAACTCGACCGGGTGGGTCGTCATGCGGAAGCGAGTGACTTCTTCCATCTTCAGTTCGATGTAGGCGTCGATGAAGTCATTGCTGAACACACCGCCGCGGGTCAGGAACTCGCGGTCCTTGTCCAGGTACTCCAGGGCCTGATCGAGGCTGGTGCAGACGGTCGGGATCTTCGCGTCTTCTTCCGGCGGCAGGTCGTACAGGTTCTTGTCGGCAGCGTCGCCCGGGTGGATCTTGTTCTGCACGCCGTCCAGGCCGGCCATCATCAGCGCGGAGAAGGCCAGGTACGGGTTCGCCAGAGGGTCCGGGAAGCGCGCTTCGATGCGGCGGCCCTTCGGGTTGGCGACGTACGGAATGCGGATGGAAGCCGAGCGGTTGCGGGCGGAGTAAGCCAGCTTGGTCGGGGCTTCGAAGTGCGGCACCAGACGCTTGTAGGAGTTGGTGCCCGGGTTGGTGATGGCGTTCAGCGCGCGGGCGTGCTTGATGATGCCGCCGATGTAGTACAGCGCGAACTCGGACAGGCCGGCGTAGCCGTTGCCGGCGAACAGGTTCTGGCCGTCCTTCCAGATGGACTGGTGCACGTGCATGCCGGAACCGTTGTCGCCAACGATGGGCTTGGGCATGAAGGTGGCGGTCTTGCCGTACTGGTGAGCGACGTTCTGCACCACGTACTTCAGAGCCTGGGTCCAGTCGGCGCGCTTGGTCAGGGTGTTGAACTTGGTGCCGATTTCGCACTGGCCGGCGGTGGCGACTTCGTGGTGATGCACTTCGACCGGGATGCCGATGCCTTCCAGCGCCAGGCACATGGCGGCGCGGATGTCATTCAGGCTGTCGACCGGGGGGACCGGGAAGTAGCCGCCCTTGACCTTGGGACGGTGGCCGGTGTTGCCGCCTTCGAACTTCTCGGCGGAGGACCACGCAGCTTCTTCGGAAGAGATCTTCACGAAGCAGCCGGACATGTCGGCAGCCCATTCGATGGAGTCGAAGATGAAGAATTCGGGTTCCGGGCCGAAGTAGGCGGTGTCGCCCAGGCCGGTGGACTTCAGATAGGCTTCGGCGCGCTTGGCGATGGAGCGCGGGTCGCGGTCGTAGCCCTTGCCATCGGAGGGCTCGATGACGTCACACGTCAGAACCAGGGTGGTTTCGTCGAAGAAGGGATCGATATAGGCGGAGCTGGCTTCCGGCATCAGGATCATGTCCGAAGCCTGGATGCCCTTCCAGCCGGAGATGGAGGAACCATCGAACGGGTGGCCGTGTTCAAAATGCTCTTCCTCGAACGCGGAGACCGGCAGCCCGACGTGCTGCTCCTTGCCCCGTGTATCGGTAAAGCGCAGGTCCACGAAGCGGACTTCGTTTTCCTGGATCAACTTCATGACTTCTTGAGCGTTCATATTCACTCCTGGTGAGCTGAGGCGTATTTCTTCGGGTAACGGTCATGCTTCCGTCGCGGCGGACATAAGCAGCATCTGTGCCATAGCGTTTGCGGCCGTCGGCGCATTGTGCCACAAGGGCATTTTTTCCGAGGGGCGGGGCTGGATGCACTTTTATGGTGCATTTGATTGGGTGGTCGCCCTTTTATGGGGCTATTCGTTGGAAGTAGGACACCTTGCGGATGGCGGGCTGGCGAGTCGTCCATGCTTCGGTGCGCTGTTTGAGTGCATGACCTTCCGCGCACGCCCCGCCCGGGGGCAGCAGGATTTCCACTTCCGCGCTGTCTCCGAGGTAATGGATCTGGACGCGCTCGGGTGGCGCATCGACTGTGCCGAGAAGAGCATGCACTTGAGCCAGGATTTCTGCCCTTTCGGGTAAGGCGGGGTGCGGGCGGTCGCGTTGGTCGTCCAGTTCGGCATCGATGTGCACCAGGGCGTCCTGGATCTCAGGGTGGGCGGCGCGGAGGCGGAAGTAGACCCTGTCCGAGATCCGGTGGCCTTCGGAGACGGTGAGGCGCGGATCGACCTGGACATGGGCGTCGCACAGGATGCGGTCGGCCATGCGCCGGGTGCGCAGCTCGTGCAGGCCGACCACGCCCGGTGTTTCCTGGATGGTGCGACGCAGGCGGGCCACTTCCTCTTCAGGCAGGCCGGTATCCACCAGTTCCCGCATGGCCTTCCATGCCAGGCGCAGCCCCATGCTGAGGATGAGGAAGCCGACCACTGCCGCGCCCAGCGGTTCGAGGAAGGGATAGCCCGCGAGGCTGCCGCCGATGCCGGCGGCCACGACCAGCGAAGAGGCTGCATCCGACCGTGCATGCCAGGCATTCGCCTCCAGCAGCGGCGCCTTGAGGCGGCGGCTGGCGGCCAAGGTGTAGCGGAACAGCGCTTCCTTGGCGAGCAGCGTCAGCAGCGCCATCGCCAGCGCGACGGGGTGAAGGTCGGGCTGGTCGTCCATGTGCTGCAGGCGCAGGCCGGAACTGAGGAGGAAGCCGATGCCCACGCCGGCGAGGGCGACGCCGAGCACCAGTGAGGTTGCGGTTTCGATGCGGCCGTGGCCATAGGGATGGTTCTTGTCCGCCGGGTCGGCGCCGCGCTTGCCGGCGACCAGCACCAGCAGGTCCGTCACCAGGTCGGAGAAGGTGTGGGCGGCGTCGGCAACCAGGCTGAAGGCATTGGCGAGAAGGCCGATGGCTACTTGGGCGACCGCCAGGAAGGCATTGGTGGCGACTGCGATGAGAGTGGTGCGGCGTATTCCACGGCTGCGCGCGTCGGCGGAATCGGGAATGGCGCCGGGGCTGCTCGGGGAAACGGGCATGGCGGGAGGGGCGCAGTGGGGGAGATGAGCGGATATACTTCGAGATTCACGTCATTCTAGCCGGATGCCGAACATGGGAACCCTTTCCGAACTGCTCGCGCTTGCCCGCCAGCGGGCCAGCGATCTGAACCTGCCCTACGAAGGCGCGCTGACGCCGGCCGAGGCCTACCAGGTCTGGCAGCTGGCGCCGGGTGCCAAGCTGGTGGATGTACGTACCCGGGCGGAGTGGGACTGGGTCGGACGCGTGCCCGGCGCGGTGGAAATCGAATGGCTGACCTGGCCGGGCAGCCAGCCGAATCCGGCTTTCCTCAACCAGTTGCGCCAGGCGGTGGATCCGGAGGCGCTGGTGATGTTCCTGTGCCGCTCCGGTGGCCGTTCGGATGCGGCCTCGAAGGCGGCGGTCGGCGCTGGTTACAGCAACTGCTACAACATCCTCGAAGGCTTCGAAGGCGACAAGGACGCCAAGGGCCAGCGCAACCACATCGGCGGCTGGCGCCATGCCGGCCTGCCCTGGCAGCAGGGCTGAGCGCGGCGCCGGGAACCCCCAGCCGTAGCAGCAGCCTGAATCACTCCTCTTCAGCGAGTCAGCATCATGCAAGTGGCCCCCATCAGTTTCGATCGATTCAACGTGCTTCAGGATCAGGAGGCGCAGGAGCGCATCCGCGCCGCCCGTGCCCGGCTGGGCGAGCGCGCGGTGCTGCTGTGCCACCACTACCAGCGCGCGGACGTTTATCAGCACGCCGACCTGACCGGTGACTCGCTCAAGCTGTCGCGACTGGCCTCGCAGACCGACGCCGAGTTCATCGTCTTCTGCGGCGTGCATTTCATGGCCGAGGTGGCGGACATCATGTCGCGGCCGACGCAGAAGGCCATCCTGCCCGATCTCGCCGCCGGCTGTTCGATGGCCGACATGGCTAACCTCGCCAAGGTGGAGCGCTGCTGGCGCGAGCTGGCGGAAGTGCTGGACACGCCTGACGCGCTGATCACGCCGGTGACCTACATCAACTCCGCCGCCGACCTGAAGGCCTTCTGTGGCGAGCACGGCGGCATCGTGTGCACTTCCACCAACGCTCCCACCATCCTCGACTGGGCCTTCGCCCAGCGCGAGAAGGTGCTGTTCTTCCCCGACCAGCACCTGGGCCGCTGGACGGGCTTCAAGAAGGGCATCCCGCTGGAGCAGATGGTGGTGTGGGACCCGGACCAGGAGTACGGCGGCCTGACGCCGGAGCAGATCCGCAATGCCAGGATCCTGCTGTGGAAGGGCCACTGCTCGGTGCACCAGATGTTCCAGGAGAGCCACATCCGCCGCTGGCGCATGCAATATCCGGACGGCATGGTGATCTCCCACCCGGAGAGCAGCCTGGACGTCTGCCGCAATTCGGACTTCGTCGGCTCCACCGAGTACATCATCCGGGTCATCTCCGATGCGCCGGCCAACACCCGCTGGCTGGTCGGCACCGAGCTGAACCTGGTGAACCGCCTGGCGGAGGAGATGAAGCCGCAGGGCAAGATCGTGCAGTTCATGGCGCCCACCGTCTGCATGTGTTCCACCATGCAGCGCATCGACCCGCAGCACCTGGCGTGGACGCTGGAAAATCTGGCCGACGGCAACGTGGTGAATCACATCGTGGTGCCGGAGCACGAGGCCGCGCTGGCCAAGATCGCGCTGGAGCGGATGCTGGCGGTGTCCTGAGTTTTTCCTGCACGCGGCGAAGTTCATGAAGAGCCCGGCAAATGCCGGGCTCTTTGCTTTTGGCTTCAGTTCGAGGGGGAGGCTGGCAGCGCGCCCAGGCGCTGCCAGGCCGGCAGGGTTTCGTGCCGGAAATGTGTGCGGACTGCTGCAGGGACTGCTGCCGCGGCGGGTAAGTCCGGCTTCAGCCAAGCCAGGGCGGCGAGCAGGGAGTCGCGCGGGGCGGGGATGCCGGCGCCGATGGCCGGGGCCGCCAGGCCAGGGTAGTCGCCGCCTGCGGCCACCGCACGCAGGATGGCGCGATTCAGCGCTTGGGCGGGCGCGGGATCGGGCGCCGTCGCCGGGCAGGGGTGCAGATGCCCCGCCCAGTACAGCATCTGGCTGGCTTGGTTGAGCAGGCCGCCGCGGCTGCCGGCATAAGCGGGCAGGCGCAGCAACTCGCCGAAGCGCTGCGCTTCGCCGTCGGCCAGGGCTTCCAGCAGCGGCGAGAACATCGCCGCCGGGCCGTTCACCGGGCCTATCCGGGTGTCGAAGCGTAGCGCGCCCTGGCGTGGGGCGCCGGGCAGGGCCCGCAGGCGCTGGGCCTCGAGGGCGGCGCGGTGTTCGGCCACGGTCAAGGGCTGCGGACCGCGCTGATAGAGGTCGCGGCGCAGGGTCTGGTTGCGGGCGATGTCCTTCGCTGTTTCGCGCAGCGCGGTATCGGCGATGGCGCCGATGGTGGCCTGGGTGCCGCCGGGCAGGGAAACCGCGTCGATGTTTTCCAGCGGCGTGGCGCTGCCGAGGAAGCCGCAGCCGGCGCTCTCCGCCGCCGCCATGACGTCGGCCACATGCAGCGGCTCCCAGTGCGCGCCGAGGAATTCATGCGCCAGATAGCCCTGCGGATGACGCATGACCTCGTCCAGCTGCCGGCTCAGCTCCGGCACCACCGCGAACTGGCCGGCGCCGCCGTCGCGCAGCCCGCGCAGCAGCGCCAGGCCCGACTCCAGGCCGGGCGCTGCACCGGCTAGCCGGGCACTGCGCTGCAGAACGCGCTGCATCGCCATCATCGGCGCGCTGCCCGGCTGGCTCATGTAGGCGAGGCAGGCGATGCCGCCGGGCTTGAGCCGGTTTTCGATGATGCGCATCACTGCCTGCCGGTTGGCGGGCGAGATCCAGGACAGCACCCCGTGCAGCACGACGAAGTCCAGCGGCGGCAGCGGGCTGCAGCCTGCGTCTACCAGTTCTGCGAAGCTCAGTTGCAGGAAGTGCGCATTGTCCAGGCCACTCTCGGCCGCCAGTGCGCGGGCGTGGGCGATGGCGGCGGCGTCGAAATCCACTCCGTAGAACGTGCCTGCCGGATTGCTGGCGGCGGCGATCAGCGTCGTCAGCCCGGGGCCGCAGCCCAGCTCGCACCAGGTGTAGGGGCCGGAGAGCGGAGGCGCGCGGTGGCCGAGGGCGGTAACGGTGGTTGCCAGCCAGCCGGGCGTCAGCTCGCGGTGGAAGTAGGCCGGGTAGGGCAGGCCGGTTTGGTAGCCGTCGCTGTGGGGGGTGTTCATGGGCGGGCCGGCATGCTCATCCAGCGCAGGCTGGGGCCGATGGAGGCGGGGAACATGGGGCCGTGGTCCAGGCCGGGGACTTCCTGGAAGGCCGTCTCAACGCCCGGCAGTTCGCCGAGGCGGGCGGTGAGGGCGGGCAGGGCATCCGGCGACAGTGCCCGGGTGGCACGGCTGCGTTGTGCGATGCGCTCGGGTGTCGCTCCCGGCGGGGCGTCCGGGCGAGCGCCCCGGCCTTCGTTGCCGCCGCGCATCACCAGCAGGCGGGCGTGCCGGCCGGCGAGGCTGCGGGCGTAATCCTGCCCGCGGTCGAGGATCAGATTGCCGTCGCGCCACCACAGCGCCGGGCTGGCGGCGGCGTAGGCGGTGAAGGCCTGCGGCCGCGTCAGCAAGGTGTAGAACACGAACAGGCCGCCGTAGGAGTGACCCCACAGCCCTTGGCGGGCGGCGTCCACCGGTACGCGCGCGGCGACTTCCGGTTTGATCCGTTGTTCGATGAAGTCGAGGAAATCGGCGGCGCCACCGTTCTTGCGTTTCGGGTCCAGCGGATCGGTCTGCGCCGTCTCGCCCGCCAGCGGTGGGGTGTAGTCGTAGGCGCGGGCGACGACGTCGAAGCGCTGCGGCGTGTCGTAGCCGATGGCGACGAGCACCGGCGGAGCAGCGGCGGCAAGCTCGCCGAGCAGGGCTTCGTTCAGCGCCTCGATGGCGGCGTTGCCGTCCAGCAGATAGACCACCGGGTAGCCCTGCGCCGGCGCTGCTGCGCGCGGGCGGGCGATCAACACCCGGTAGCGGCGCTCGCCGTCGGTGGAGCTCAGGTTCAGGGTGTCGAACAGGTAGTGCGCCGAGCCGGTGGCAACGATGCCGGGTTCGGCGGAGGCTTCGAGCCGCGGCTGGGCATGGGCGTTGCCGGGCGCCAGGCTGGCGAGGGCAAGTGCGGCCAGGGCGGCGAGGGGGCTCAGGGCGGAGAGTGTGCGTGGCATGGTCGGGGCAGGAAACGGAAAACCGTCCGGAGCGGACGGTTCGGGCGGCAGCCGGAGTGGATGCGCGGGGCGGTAATCAGAACGAGGCGGTCAGCGTCGCGTAGTAGGCGCGGCCCGGTTCATTGTAGGTGTTGGCGCCGGCGGAGCTGCCGTTGCCTTCACGATACAGGCGCTTGTCGAACAGATTGCTGACGCCGACGCGGCCCTTCCACATCTTGCTGAAGGTGTAGCCGGCGCTGACGCCCCACAGGTTGTAGGCCTCGCGGGTTTCCAGCGCTTCGGGGTCGGTGACCGCCGCGCCGGTGCTGGCTGCGCGGGTGCGTGGTTTCTGCTCGCCGTAGAAGGTGCCGGTAACGACGAAGGACAGCGCGTCGGTGGGCTGCCAGTCCAGCGTGGTGTTCACCGTGTACTTCGGGATGATGGACAGCGGCTGGCCGTCCTGATCCTTGTTGCGCTGCATGTAGGTGAAGTTGGTGCTCCAGTTGAGGGTGGGCGACAGCGGCACCAGCAGGTTGCCTTCGTAGCCGGCGATCACCGCGTTGGTGGCGTTCTCCCACTGCAGCACGCTGCCGGTGAGTGCGCCGGAGGTGTTCAGGTTGGTCATGCCGGAGGTGATCTTGTTGTCGTACTTGTTGTGGAAATAGGTCAGGCCCACGTTCCAGCCATTGTGGGTGTAGTTGATGCCGATTTCCTTGTTGACGCTGATTTCCGGATCCAGGTCCTCGTTGCCGAGCACGTAGCAGGGGTTGCTGAAGCCCACCGGGCAGCCGTTGCCCATGGTGCTGTACAGATAGTTGGGGTTCATCTGGTACAGGTTGGGCGCCTTGAAGGCGCGGGCGATGCCGCCCTTCAGGGTGACTTCCGGCGTGATCATGTAGGAGGCGTTCAGCGCCGGGCTCCAGTTGTTGCCGAACTCGCTGTGGTGGTCCAGGCGCACACCCGGCGTGATGATCAGGTCGGAGGTCAGCTCGATGTTGTCCTCGACGAAGAAGGAGGTGATGGTGGCGTCGATGTCGGTGGTGCGCTGGGCGGCGGGAACCACGCCCGGCCAGGTGATGCCGCCGGCAACGCCGTTCTGCACCGAGCGCGGATCGTCCAGCTCCTGGCGGTTCCATTCCACGCCGGCGGTCAGCACCTGATTCACGCCGAGCTTGAAGGGGATGTCCACCTGGCCGTTGAGGGTGTAGCCGTCCAGTTCGCTGGTGAACTGTTCGGCACTGTTGATGTTGCCTTCGCCACCACCGGCAGCGCCTTCGCCCAGGCGGCGGTTCTTGGTGTTCTCGTACTGGAAGTAGGCGCTGGACTTGCCGAAGGACCAATCCCCCTTGTGCGACACCGAGTAGGTGCGGCGGGTCATGGTGTTGGTCTCCTTGCCGAGGAAGGAGGCAGGGTTGGTGCCGGTGGCGGTGCCCTCGTCGGTGGCGCTGGAGCCGAGATTGGTGTCGCCGGCGTAGATGTTGCCCTGGCGGGAGTAGCCGTACTCGAAGTCCAGCGTCTGGCTCTCCACCGGCTTCCACCGCAGCATGGCCTTGATGTCCTTGTTGATCACGCCCTCGCGGCCGGCTGCGGTGCTGGCGCCGGCGGCGGTGTCGGCGACGTTGATGTCCGGCTCGTCGCTGTCGGTCTTGTTGTAGTTGCCATAGACGCGGAAGCCGAACTGCTCGTTGATGGGGCCGCTGGCGCTGAAGTTCACCCGCCTGGTGTCGCCCTCGTCCGAGTCTTCCGGCTGATTGGTGTACAGCGTCACCGAGCCGCGCAGTTCTTCCGGAATGCCTTTGGTGATGATGTTCACCACGCCGCCGGCGGCGCCGGAGCCGTAGCGCGCCGCCGCCGGGCCGCGGATGACCTCGATGCTGGCCACTTCTTCCGCCGGCACCCAGTTGGAGTCGCCGCGGGTGTCGCGCTCGCCGTTGCGGCTGTAGCGCACCGAGTTGCGCGAGGTCACGGGCTTGCCGTCAATCAGGATCAGCGTGTTCTCCGGTCCCATGCCGCGCAGGTCGATCTGGCGGTTGTTGCCGCGGGCACCGGTGGAGCTGTTGCCAGTGAGATTCACGCCCGGCATGCGGCGGATGATGTCGGAAAGGTCGTTGGCTGGCGGCCGCTTCTCGATGTCTTCGGCGGTGATGACGGAAACGCCGGGTGCCTGCTTCAGCGTTTCTTCCGCGGTGCCCAGCACCTGGACTTCGGCAAGCGTGGTGTCAGCGCCTTGCGCGGCGTCGCTCCCCTGCTGGGCGCGGGCGGGGGAGAGCGAGACAAAGGCGAGGCTGAGGGCGAGGGCGACCGGCGTCAGCCGGAACGGGGAGGCTACCGACATTGCAAACTTCTCCATGAGCATCGTGTTTGTGGCGGCGCCCGGGCATGAGCCCCCGGGCGGCGACTGGGATCCGCTTTCAATTGATAACAATACTCATTTAATATTGAGAAAATTTGCCGAGATGTGGCGCTTTGTGGCGCCGGTGCGAGGACTTCGATGAGTGATTCGGTACGCATCCTGGTGGTGGACGACCATGAGGACATCCGCGAGCCGCTGGCTTCCTACCTGGGCCGCTACAACCTGGATGTGACGGTTGCCGCCGATGGCATCGGCATGCGCAACGCGCTGGAGCGCAGCCGCTTCGATCTGATCGTGCTCGACGTGATGCTGCCGGGGGAGGACGGCCTGTCCCTGTGCCGCTGGGTGCATGAGCATCTGCGTACCCCGGTCATCTTGTTGACGGCGATGGCCGATACCGCCGACCGGGTGGCCGGCCTGGAAATGGGCGCCGACGACTACATGGTCAAGCCCTTCGAGCCGCGCGAGCTGGTGGCCCGCATCCGCGGTGTGCTGCGCCGCCTGCGCATGACTCAGCCGGAACCGGTGGCGCCGCCGCAGGATGGCGTGCGCCGCTATGGCTTCGGCCGCTGGGTGCTGGATGTGGGGCGGCGCGAGCTGTATGGCGAAGGCGGCCGCGCGGTGCAACTGGGCGCCGCCGAGTTCCGCCTGCTGCAGGCGCTGGTGGAGCACCCGAACATGGTGCTCAGCCGCGAGCGCCTGCTGGACCTCATCCGCGGCAGCGACGCGCCGGTGTTCGACCGCAGCATAGACAGCCAGGTGAGCCGCCTGCGCAAGAAACTGGAGGACGATTCCCGCCATCCGCAGCTGCTGCGCACCGCCTGGGGCGACGGCTACCTGCTGTCGGCCGACGTCAGGCTGCTGCAGGCATGAGGCTGCTGCCGCGGACGCTGGCGGGGCAGCTCATCGGCGTGCTGCTCACCGGCATCATCGCCGCCCACCTCATCGCGCTACCCTTCAGCGGCCTTGGCAGCGGGGTGGTGCATCCGCTCGCCCTGCGGCAGATCCTGGAGCGCTACGCCGCCGCCTACCGGGCGGTGCAATCCTGTAGCGGCTGTGACCAGGAAGCGCTGCTGGCCGCGCTGGGGGCCCACGATATCCACTTCCGCCTGGCTACCGTACCCACCCTGGCGGTGCCGGAGATGGACGAGGACGAGGCGGAGCTGGCGGACTCGCTGGCCCGCCTGCTCCGCGCTGGCGATGGGGTTCCGGTCGCGGTGCACATGCAGGAAGAATCGCCCGAGGATTCGCCGCTGACTCGCCGCACCGGCGCGGTGGCGCGCGCCACCAGCCTCACCGTCGAGGCGCCGCTGGCCGATGGCCGGGTGCTGGCGGCCAAGCTGTGGCCGGTGGTGCGCACCACCTGGTGGCGGCCGCTGCTGTTCTCGGTGCCGGTCAGCATCCTGCCGGTGCTGCTGGTGGTCTTCCTGTTCGCCCGCCGCATCCTGCGGCCGGTGCGGGCGCTGGAGCAGGCGGCGGAGCACATCAGCCGCGGCGAGCAGGTCGAGGCGCTGCCGGTGCGCGGCCCCAAGGAGCTGCGCGAAGTGACCTCCGCCTTCAACACCATGCAGGAGCGTTTGAGCCGCTTCGTCGCCGACCGCACCCGCATGATCGCCGCCATCAGCCACGATTTCCGCACTCCCATCACCTCGCTGCGCCTGCGCGTCGAGATGGTGGACGACCCCGGTCTGCGCGGGGCGATGACGCGCACCCTGGACGAGATGCGCGCCATGGTGGAGGAGACCCTGCACTTCGCCCGCGACGACAGCGTGCGCGAAACCACCGTCGAGGTGGACCTGTCCGAACTGGTGGCCCGCGCCGGCAGCGAGCGCGCGGCGTTGGGGCATGACGTTTGCTGGGAGGTTCCCGCCTCGCTGCCCTACCGCTGCAGGGCGGTGGCGCTGGCGCGGGCGGTGGGCAACCTGGCGGACAACGCGGTGCGCTACGGCAAGCGTGCCCGCCTGCGACTGGAGCCGCCGGCGTCGGGCGCGCTGCGCATCCTGGTGGACGACGACGGGCCCGGCATTCCGGACGAATGGCTGGACAAGGCGTTCGAGCCCTTCGCCCGGCCGGACCGCGGGCGCAACCGCGAAGCCGGCGGTGTCGGCCTTGGCCTGGCCATCGCCCGCTCCTGCATCGAGGCGCACGGCGGCAGGGTGTGGCTGGAGAACCGGCCGGAAGGCGGCGCGAGGGCGATCATCTTATTGCCCGCCTCCGCTGCCACCTGAGTTGCCCCGCTGGCGCCGGCCCGGACAAAATAGGCGTCAGGCACACGCTTGGGAGCAACGATGCAAGGGAGATGGTCATGAGCGCGACCGCCGCGGAGAAGAGCGCGGACAGGGATCCGGTACTTCGCATCTGCACCTACAACATCCACAAGGGGTTTTCCCAGTTCAACCGCCGCATGGTGGTGCACGACCTGCGCGAGCGCTTGCGCACGCTGGACGTGGATCTCGTCTTCCTGCAGGAAGTGCAGGGCCTGAACCTGCGGCACTCCCGCCGCCATGCCGACTGGCCTTCCGATCCGCAGCACGAGTTCCTCGCCGCCGACGTATGGACGCAGACCGCCTACGGCGGCAACGCGGTGTATGACCACGGCCACCACGGCAACGCCATCCTCAGCCGCCACCAGATCCTGTCCTCCGACAACCAGGACGTTTCCGATCACCGCTTCGAGCGCCGCGGCCTGCTGCACTGCGAGGTGAAGCTGCCGGGCATGGCGCAGACGCTGCACTGCGTCTGTGTGCACCTCGGGCTGATGGCCGGCAGCCGGCGGCGGCAGATGGAGGCGCTGGCGCTGCGCATGGAGCGGCTGGCGGCCGATGGCGCGCCGATGATCATCGCCGGCGACTTCAACGACTGGCGCAACCATGCGGACGATCTGCTGTGCCGCCGCCTCGGCGTGGTCGAAGCCTTCAGCGCCACCGGCGTGCCGGCGCGCAGCTTCCCCAGCGCGCTGCCGTTGTTCCGGCTGGACCGCATCTATGTGCGCGGCTTCGATGTGAAGCAGGCGAAGGTCCATTTCGGCCAGCCCTGGTCGCGCATCTCCGACCACGCGGCGCTGACGGCGGATCTGGAGCCGAGGTCTTGACCGGTTTCGTCGCGGGCAACGCCATCGCGCTGCTGGAGACCGGCCAGGCCTATTTCCCCGAACTGGAAGCCGCGCTGGATGCGGCGCAAACCGAGGTCTTCCTCGAAAGCTACATCTTCTGCCCGGATCTCACCGGCCGCCGCATCGCTGCCGCGTTGTCGCGGGCGGCCCGGCGTGGCGTGGCGGTGCACGTGGTGGTGGATGGCTTCGGCGGGCGGGACTTTGTCCGCGACCTGATGCCCGGGTTGGTGGCCGATGGCGTCAAGGTGCTGGTGTTCCGCCGCGAACTCAAGCTGCTCTCCCTCCGCCGCCACCGCCTGCGGCGCATGCACCGCAAGCTGGTGGTGGTGGATGGCCGGCTTGCCTTCGTCGGCGGCATCAACGTCATCGAGGATTTCGAGGTCGGCGGGCCGCCGCATCCGCGCTACGACTACACGGTGAAGGTGGAAGGGCCGCTGCTGGTGCCCATCTGCCAGGCGGCGCACGACCTGTGGCGGCTGGTGTCCTGGGCCAACTTCCGTCGCCGGCTGCTGGCACCGATGCGCGCGCTGCCGGACGGGCGGGCGGCCGGCGAACTGCGCGCGGCCTTCCTGATCCGGGACAACCTGCGCCACCGGCACGACATCGAGGAAGCCTATCTCTCCGCCATCGCGCTGGCCGGCGAGGAGGTCGTCATCGCCTGCGCCTACTTCCTGCCGGGCCGCCGCTTCCGCCAGGCGCTGGTGGAGGCCGCCGCCCGCGGCGTGCGCGTCACCCTGCTGCTGCAGGGGCTGTCGGACCACCCCTTCCAGGCTCACGCCACCCGGGCGCTGTACCCCTTCTTCCTGGATCGCGGCATCCGCCTGTTCGAGTATCACCGCAGCTACCTGCACGCCAAGGTGGCAGTGGTGGACGGCTACTGGGCGACGGTGGGTTCCAGCAATATCGACCCCTTCAGCCTGCTGCTGGCGCGCGAGGCCAACGTCGTCGTCGAGGATGGCGCGTTTTCCCGCCGGCTGCGCGACAGCATCTTCCGCGCGATCGACGAGGGCGCCCAGGAGCTGCGCACGGAAGACTGGCGCAAGCTGCCGCTGCTGCGGCGCATCGCCTGCTGGCTGGCCTACCAGGGGGCGCGGCTGGCGATAGGCGTGGCTGGATACGGGCGGCGCGGCTGAGGGGCCGGCGCTGCGCCCGCCGGAACGGGGTCAGCGCGCGGCGGGCGGTGCCGGGCGGCGGGCGGAGATCACGCCGGTATTCACGCCCACGAGGTTGAGGCCGCCGAACAGGCGGGCGTATTCGATCTTCACGCAGCGGTCCATGACCACCTCCAGGCCGGCGGCCTCCGCCCTGGCCGCCGCCTCGGGCGCGATCACGCCCAGCTGCAGCCACAGCGTGCGGGCGCCGATGGCGATGGCGTCGTCGGCGATGGCCGGAACCTCTTCCGGCTTGCGGAACACATCCACCATGTCCACCTTCATCGGCAGTTCGCGCAGGCTGGGGTAGCACTTCTGCCCCAGCACTTCGGTGTAGGCCGGATTCACCGGGATGATGGTGTAGCCGCGGTCCTGCATGTACTTGGCGGCGAAGAAGCTGGGACGGTGCCAGTTGGCGGACAGCCCGACCACCGCGATGCTGCGGGTCTGCTGCAGTACCCGGCGCAGGCCGGCGATGTCGTCGATCATGGGGAGGTGGTCCTTGTCAGGGTTGCGGCGCGGGGGCGTGCCGCGAGCGGGGTACGGCGGCCAGCCGCCAATTGGGCAGGGCCCATTGCCAGATTTCCCGCGTCGGCGCGCCGGCCAGCGCAGGGGGAGGATTCTGGCCGAGAAAGCGCAGGGCGGCCAGCAGCGCGGCGGCCGGCGGTTGTTCCGCCACCGCGCTGGCCAGGGTCTGCTTGGACAGTTTCTCGCCGGCGGCGTTGGTCGCCACCGGCAGGTGGGCGTAGGTCGGGGTGGGCATGCCCAAGGCCTGCTGCAGGTGGATCTGGCGGCCGGTGGAGTCCAGCAGGTCGGCGCCTCGCACCACGTCGGTGACGCCGGCCTCGGCGTCGTCCACCACCACCGCGAGCTGGTAGGCATGCAGCCCATCGGCGCGCAGCACCACGAAGTCGCCCACGTCCCGCGCCAGGTCTTCCCGCTGCGGGCCCTGGATGCGGTCGTCGAAGCTCACCACGCCTTCGGCGCGTACCCGCCAGGCCCGCGCTTGCCGCCCCGGCGGCAGGCCGTGGCGGCAAGTGCCGGGGTAGCGGTGGGAGCCGTCGCGGGCGATGGCGGAGTCCGCCAGTTCGCGGCGGGTGCAGGCGCAGGGGAAGGCGAGGCCGTCGGCCTGCAAGCGGGCGAGGGCGGCGGCGTAGGCGTCGCGGCGCTGGTCCTGGTGGACGATGCCGCCATCCCATTCAAAGCCGAAGCGTTCCAGCGTGGCGAGGATGCCGGCGGCGGCGCCGGGGATGATGCGCGGCGTGTCCAGGTCTTCCATCCGCAGCAGCCAGCGGCCGCCTCGGCTGCGCGCCTCCAGGTAGCTGCCCACCGCGGCGATCAGCGAACCGATGTGCAGCGGGCCGGTGGGCGAGGGGGCGAAGCGGCCGATGTAGGGCGGAGGCGCGGTGGTCATGGGGAGCAGGGCGGCGGCCCGCCGGGGCTAGAACGGCGCGGCGGCCGGCCATGATAGCATTCGCCGCTCACCCCGCCGGCCAGCGCCGGCGCCCGTCCTATCCAGCCCCCTCCCTGCCGTGCGGATCGACTCCCGGACCACCCTCGCCTGCTACCTGCTGCTTGCGCTCGCCTATGCCGGCGGCCTCGCGGTTCCATTGATGAACAACGACTCCGGCCATCACGCCGGCATCGCGCTGAACATCTACCTCAGCGGCGACTGGCTGAGCCTGGTGACCCAGGGGCGCGACTACCTGGACAAGCCGCATCTGCTGTTCTGGCTGGCGGCGCTGTCGTTCAAGCTGTTCGGCGTCACCACCTTCGCCTATAAGCTGCCCTCGCTGCTGTTCTCGCTGCTGGCCCTCCATTCCACCGTGCGCCTGGGGCGGCTGCTGTACTCGGCGGAGGCCGGGCGGCTGGCCGGGCTGGTGCTGGCGAGCGCGCTGGCCTTCATCCTCGCCAATAACGATGTGCGCATGGACGCCATCCTTACCGGCGCCATCATCTTCTCCATCTGGCAGCTGGCCGAATTCGCCGCCGCCGGGCGCTGGCGCAACCTGCTGCTGGGCGGCCTGGGGCTGGCGCTGGGCTTCTCCACCAAGGGCATGATAGGCGTGGCCATGCCCTGCATCGCGGTGTTCCTGCACCTCGTCTGGCGGCACGACTGGGCGCGCCTGTTCGACTGGCGCTGGCTGGCGCTGCTGCCTTGCTTCCTGTTGTTCGCCGCGCCGGTGCTGTACGCCTACTACCACCAGTTCGGCACCGGCGGGGTGAAGTTCATCCTGTGGTCGCAGAACTTCGAGCGCCTGGCCGGCGAGCGCTTCGGCAATGCCGGCGCGGACGACAAGCTGTTCTTCGTCCACACCTTCCTGTGGGCCTTCCTGCCGTGGTCGCTGCTGGCGCTGGCGGCGGTGTGGACCCACCTGCGCGCGGCTGCTGGCGCGCTGCGCCAGCCCAGGCCCGGCGTGGAGATGCTGACGCTGGGCACGCTGCTGGTGATCTTCACCATCATCTCCCTGTCGCGCTTCAAGCTGCCGCACTACCTCAACATCCTGCTGCCGCTGTTCTCGGTGATGCTGGGCGCCTGGCTGGCTGCGCGGCCGGCGGAGCGCGCCGGGCGGGCGGCCTGGGCGGCGCAGCTGGTGGTGGTGGTGGTGCTGGCGGTGCTGGCGTTGGCGCTGAACGGCTGGGCCTTCCCGGTGAGCGGGATGCTGGCGCCGGCGCTGGCGGCCTTCGCCGTGCTTGTCGGCGCGGTGCTGGTATTCCGCAGCCGGGGCTCGGTGCGGCTGCTGCTGTGCTCGCTGACCGCGGCGGTGGCCTTCAATGTGCTGCTCAACTTCAATTTCTATCCGCAGCTGCTGCGCTACCAGGCCGGCAACATGCTGGCGGCGCAGCTGGAGCGGCTGGGCGTGGCGGCGGACGAGGTGTTCTACCTGGAAGGCGAAGCCCGCGCCAACAGCTTCGATTTCTATACCGCCCGGCTGACGCCGGCACTGTCGGTGGATGAAGTGGCCGCCCGCCCCGGCGCCACCATCATCTATACCGGCGAGTCCGGCCTGGACGCGCTGGAGGCCGCCGGGTTGAAGACCGAGGCGCTGGCGGTGACCCCGGATTTCCGGGTGACGCGATTGAATTCCCGTTTCCTCAGCCCGCTGACGCGTGAGCAGGGGCTGCAATTCCATTACCTGCTTCGTGTGGAGGCCAGATGAGTCTTGCCCTGCGTGCCGGCGCCTGCGCGCTGATCGTCGGTGTTTCGCTGTGGACCGCCTGGCCCGGCCTGCATGCACCGGCGCCCGCCGGCCTGGTACCGCCGGGCAAGGCCGCTGCCGCCGATGGCGCGGGCGCGGCACAGCCGCTGTTCGCCAGCGCCATCGCCAGCGCGGTGTCACCGCCGCGGGTGCATGCCGCCTCGGTGACGGAACTTGCCGATGGCCGGCTCTACGCCACCTGGTTCGGCGGCGAGCGCGAAGGCGGCGAGGAGGTGAAGATCTACGGTGCCCACTTTGACCCCGCCACTGGCGCCTGGGGTGAGCAGCACATCGTCGCCTCGCCGGAGAGCACCGCGGCGGACCTCGGCTACTTCGTGCGCAAGGTCGGCAATCCGGTGACCTTCACCACGCCGGCTGGCGAGCTGTGGCTGGTGTACGTCAGCGTCAGCATGGGCGGCTGGGCCACCAGCCACCTCAACCTGATGCGCTCCACCGACAAGGGCGCCAACTGGCAGCCGGCGCAACGGCTGGTGACCTCGCCCTTCTTCAACCTCAGCACGCTGGTGAAGGCCTACCCGGTGTTCTACGCCAACGGCGACATCGGCCTGCCGGTCTATCACGAGATGGGCGGCAAGTTCGCCGAGTTGCTGCTGCTGTCGCCCACCGGCGAGGTGAAGCAGAAGGTGCGCATGGACCACGGCCGCCGCTCGCTGCAGCCGGTGATGCTGGTGCAGGACGAACAGCGCGCGGTGGCGCTGCTGCGCTACGGCGCCGAGGAGTCGCTGTACCGCGCCTGGCGCATCGAGACCAAGGACGCGGGCCGCAGCTGGTCCGGCGTGGAGGCGACCGACCTGCCCAACCCCAACTCGGCCCTGGCCGCGCTGCGGATGGAGGATGGCCGCATGCTGGCGGTGGCCAATGACACTGAGGATGAGCGCCTGCGCCTGTCCTTGCTCGTCAGCGAGGACGAGGGCCGCCACTGGCGCGCCATCCACCGCTTCGAAGACCGCAGCGACAGCGCAGGCAAGCCGCTGGACCTTGTTGCCTTCCGCAGCCGGCTGGCGGGCGACCTGCCGGCGCTGGGCCCCGGCCCCGCCGCGGAGGCGGTGGCCGAGGTCGCCGAGCGCAACCTCTGCCGCGACGGCGGCAACTGCAGTTGGCAGTACGACTACCCCTACCTGATCCAGGCCCGCAACGGCGACTACCACCTCGTCTACACCTGGAACCGCAGTTTCGTGCGCCATATCCGCTTCAACCGGGCCTGGCTGGAGGAAAGGCTGTGACCGCTATCCATGATGTGCTGGCCTGGGCGCTGGCCCTTTCCCTGTGCGTGCCCGGCCTGCGCGGCCGGCCGCTGCTGGCGCTGATCGCGCTGGCCGTGTGGGCGGCGCTGCTGAACGTGCCGCTGGTCGGGATCTCGCCGATCGCAGTGCTGCGCGGCCTGTTCGCCGAGCCGGCCCCGACCACCACGCTGGTGCTGGCCGGCCTGCTGCTGGCGCGCACCGGCTGCAGCTGCGTGTTCCGCGCCGGCGAGGCACGGGCCATTGCCGTGCTGGCGGCGGTCACCGGCCTGCTGTTCTACCCGCCGGCGCTGGGTGTGGGCGCGACCGACCCCTACGCCTGGGGCTACGGCGGCGCGGTGCTGCCGCTGGCCGCCGGCGGGCTGGCGCTGGTGGCGGCCTTGCTGGGCGCCCGTCTGCTGCCGCTGGCGCTGGGGGTGGCGCTGGTGAGCTGGCGCCTGGGCGTATTCGATTCGCCCAACCTGTGGGATTACCTGATCGACCCGCTGTTTTCCATCGGCTGCCTGATCGCGCTGGTGGTCGGGGTGTTCCGCCCGCGGCGGGCGCGGCGCGACCAGTCGGATCTGCGCTACGCGGCTTGAACAGGGGCGGTGGTATCGCCGGCCGGTGGCCGGGCAAGCGAGGCCACCGCTATCGCAAGGCGGCAATCGCATGGCTCGCCGTGGGTTCCACGGCTTGCCGCAACAGGTTTCGCGCAAGTCCCTTTACTCAGGGTGAAGGGCTTCCTCCGCTGGAGCGCCGCGCCAGCTCCGGCCCTGGGCAGCCTCAGGCCTCGCGGCCAAACGCGCTGAAACGCGCCGGATACAGGCCGGCCGCGGCCAGATCGGCGACGAATTCCCCGCTCGCCAGATAGGCCAGCTCCGCCTCCCGCGGCGTGGTCAGCGGATCGCAGGCAATCAGCGCCGCATCCACCCGGCCGGGGTGCACATGCACCAGCGGCCGCGGGCCGGTGTCGGCGAGGAAGCGGCGCATGCGCTCGCCGAAGGGCGGCGCGGCGCTGAAGTCGTGTAGGCCGGAGAAGCCCTCGTTCATCGGCAGGCCGGCAGTGCGCGCCTGCTGGCGCAGGCCGCGTCCCAGGGCGGAAATGAACAGCGCCTTGCCGGTGGCGATGCCGCGCCTCAGGCTGCGGTCCGGCGCCTCCACGCAGTTGCGCACCCACACCCGGCCGGCGGGGTAGCGCCGCCGCAGCTCCGCCACCACCGCGTCGCGCACGCCCGGCAGCAGGTGGACGTGCTGATGGCCGTCCACATAATCCGGCGGCGCGCCCCAGGCATCTTCGAAGGCGTCCAGCTGGGCGCGCACTTCCTCCGCCACCGCCGCGGCCGGCAGATGGCGGGCGAGGGTGCGGGCGAGCAGGCGCTTCAGCGGCGGCAGGCGGCCGCCCGCCGCCAGCCCATGCAGGTCGCCCGCGAGCGGGGCGTGATCGGTCAGGGTGAGGTGCAGGCCGACGTCGGCCGGGGTGGCCGCCACCACCGCGCGCAACTCGCCTGCGGCGCGTCGCCAGTCGGGCAGGCCGCTCATGCAGCTGGTGGCGGAAAGCCGCCCGGCGGCGATCAGTTCGGCGATGGCGGCGCTGACGCCGGGAGCGAGGCCGTAGTCGTCGGCGCAGACGATGATGGGGCGGGCAGGAAGTAATTCACGCATGGCAATAACTGGAAACTGGTCGGCAGTCAACGCGCCGCCAGTGTGCCTCGTTTACGCCTGCATGCCTCCCTCGTGGAGGAGTTTCGTGAGACCGCCACCGTGTCCCGTCCCGATCTCCATCAAACCCTGGCCGCAGCCGCCACACCCACCCAGCCCGCCGTGCCGGCGATGTCCGTGGTGGTGCCGCTTTACAACGAAAGCGGCTCGCTGAACCTGCTGCACGAGCGCCTGTGCGGGGTACTGGATGCGCTGCCGCTGGCGCGCCGGGAGATCGTGTTCGTGGACGACGGCAGCCGCGACACCACCTTTGCCGAGGTTGCCGCGCTGTGCCTGCGCGATCCGACCATCAAGGCCATCCGCTTCGCCCGCAACTTCGGCAAGGAGGCGGCCATGGCCGCCGGCCTGCGCGCGGCCACTGGCGACGTGATCGTGCTGATGGACGGCGACCTGCAGCATCCGCCGGAGCTGATCCCGGAGATGCTGGAGCGCTGGCACAAGGGCGCGCGCATGGTGACTGCGGTGCGGCGCTCGCGGGATACCGACCCCTGGCTGCGACGCAAGCTGTCGCAGGCCTTCTACGGCCTGTTCCGCCGCGTGTCCGAAGTGGCGCTGACCGAGGGCGGCGGCGACTACCGCCTGTTCGACCGGACGGTGGTGGACGCCATCAACAGCCTGCCGGAGCGCACCCGCTTCATGAAGGGCATCACCAGCTGGGTGGGCTTCCGCCACGAGCAGGTGGATTTCGAGCCGGCCGAGCGCGCCGCCGGCGCCTCGGCCTGGTCCATGTGGCGGCTGGGCCGCTACGCGCTCGACGGTCTTTCCGCCTTCAGCACGCTGCCGCTGCGGGTGTGGTCGCTGATCGGCCTGGGCATGGCGGCGCTGTCCGGCGCCTACGGCGGTTGGCTGGTGCTGCGCACGATGATCTGGGGCGTGGATGTGCCCGGCTACGCCTCCATCATGGTGGCGGTGCTGTTCATGTCCGGCATCCAGCTCATCAGCCTCGGGGTGCTGGGTGAGTACGTTGGCCGCATCTTCACCGAGGTGAAGGCGCGCCCGCTCTATCTGGTGGCCGAGCGCCTGGGCTTCGAGGAGCCGCGCCGGTGAGCCGCAGCGGGGAAGCGACCGCCGGCACGCTGGCGCCGGCGGCGCGCGCATTCGCGCTGTCGCCCGCCTGGGCATTGCGGCTGGCGATGGGCCTGCTGGCCGCCGCCGGCCTGTTCGCGCTGCTGGCCTTCCGCCACTACGGCATCAGCAACGATGAGGAGGTGCAGCATGTGTATGGCCGCCTGCTGCTGGATTTCTACACCTCCGGCTTCGCAGACCACAGCGCCTTCGCCTACAAGAACCTCTACCTCTACGGCGGCCTGTTCGACCTGATCGCCGCCGGCCTGGAACGCTTGTTCCCGGCGATGAACGTGTGGGATCTGCGCCACCTGCTGTCGGCCGGCTTCGGCCTCGGCGGTGCGCTGGGCACCTGGCTGCTGGCGCGGCGGCTGGCGGGCGAATGGGCCGGGCTGGGCGCGCTGGTGCTGCTGTTGGCCACTGGCGCCTGGACCGGCGCGATGTTCACCCATACCAAGGATGTGCCCTTCGCCGCCACCATGGTGTGGTCACTGTACTTCACGGTGCGGGTGCTGGAGAGCCTGCCGCGGCCGGCGCTGCGCGACGTGCTGGGCCTGGGTTTCGCCCTGGGCTGCGCCTTCGGCCTGCGGGTGGGCGCGGTGTTCGCGGTGTTCTACCTCGGCGTCGGCCTGATGGCCTGGGCCTGGATGGGCGCGGCCGACCTGCGCAGCCGCGGCGGCCTGCTGCTGCGCGCGGCGCAGGGGCTGTGGCCGGCGGTGCTGCTGGCCTTTGCGCTGATGGCGCTGTGCTGGCCGTGGTCGGTGATGGCGCCGGAGAACCTCTACACCGCGATGACCACTTTCTCCCACTTCTCCTTCCAGCTCACCACCATCCTGGACGGCGAGGTGATGAAGAACGGCGACGTGCCCGGCACTTATCTCGCCCACTACCTGCTGGTGCGCCTGCCGGAGCTGTTCCTGATCGGCATTTCCCTGGCGGCGCTGGCCGGCGTGCGCGCGTTGCCCGGCCTGCTGGTCTCCGCCCAGGCCCGCGGTGAGGCGCTGCGCTGGCTGCCGGTGGTGCTGGCCGCCGGCTTCCCGCTGGCCTACACCCTGCTGGCGGCGCCGCCGCTGTACAACGGCATCCGCCACTTCACCTTCCTGTTGCCGCCGCTGGCAGTGCTGGGTGGCGCCGGCCTGGCGGCCGCCTGGCGCTGGGCGCAGCCCTGGCCGCGCGGCCGGCTGCTGGCCCTGGGCGCCTGTGCGGTGCTGGCGCTGGGGCACGCCATCAACCTCGCCCGGCTGCATCCATACGAGTACGTGGCGTACAACAGCATCGCTGGTGGCCTGCATGGCACCCAGGACCGCTGGGAGCAGGATTACTGGGCGGCGACGGTGAAGGAACTGGTGGCCGATCTGCGCACCCGGGTGAGCCGCGAGGGCGGCCAGACCCGGCCCTACCTGGTGGCGGTCTGCGCCGAGCCGCTGCAGGCGGCGGCCTGGCTGGACGCGCGCTTCCAGGTGACCACCGACTGGCGCGCGGCGGACTTCTTCATCTCGCCCACCCACATGGATTGCCACACCGCGATGCAGGGCCGCATCGTCGGTGAAGTGGTGCGCGAGGGCGTGGAGCTGGGCGTGCTGCGCGACCGCCGCGGCCTGGCGGATGACGAGCGCATTCCGCGATGAGGCCGATGCCGGCATGACGGGCTCGCCGCTGCTGGGCCGGCTGATCCGCTTCGCCGCGGTGGGGGCGGTGGGCACCGCCGGACACTACCTGACGCTGATCGCCGTGGTGGAAGGCCTGGGCGGCGATCCGGTGGCGGGCTCGGTGGCCGGCTTCCTGGTTGGCGCCCTGATCAATTACAGCCTGAACCGCGCCATCGTATTCCGCTCTGGCCGTGCCCATCGCGAGGCGCTGCCGCGCTTCCTGGCGGTCGCCGGGCTGGGGCTGGTGTGGAACGGACTGCTGATGAGCCTGCTCACCCATGCGCTTGGCGTGCATTACCTGCTGGCACAGATCCTGGTGACGGCGCTGCTTCTGTTCTGGCACTACGCCGGCAATGCCTTGTGGACCTTCGCCGAGCGCCCCTCCGGGCGCTGAGCGCGGCAGCTTACGCCGCATCGGCCGGCGGCATCTCGGCGATGATCTTCTCCAGGTCGCTCATCGCCACCGGCTTCACCAAGTGGTGGTCGAAGCCGGCGGTGCGCGAGGCCAGCCTGTCCTGCTCCTGGCCCCAGCCGGTGGTGGCGATCAGTACCGCCGTCATCGCCCACGGGAACTCGCGGATGCGGCGGGCGGCCCCCAGGCCGTCCAGCCGCGGCATGCCCAGGTCCAGCAGCAGGACTTCCGGCTGCAGGCGTTCCGCCTCGGCTACCGCCTGTTCGCCGTCGTAGGCGATCGCCACCTGGTGGCCCAGCAGCTCGAACATGGTCGCCAGGCTCTCGGCGGCGTCGCGGTTGTCGTCCGCCACCAGCACCCGGCGGTGCCCGCGGGCACGGGGGGCCTGGTCCATCGTTCCTTCGCCCGGGGCGCGGCGCTCGGGTGACAGCGGCAGCGTGACGGTGAAGCGGCTGCCCTTGCCGACACCTTCGCTATGGGCTTGCACCGTGCCGCCGTGCATCTCCACCAGCTGCTTGACGATGGTGAGGCCGATGCCCAGGCCGCGCGAAGGCTGGTGGGGCGCCACTTCCACCTGGGCGAAAAGGTCGAAGATGCGGTTCAGCATGTGCGGCGGAATGCCGGCGCCGTTGTCGGTGATGGCGATGCTCACCGTGGCGTCGTCCCGCTTCACCGCCAGGGCGATGCGACCGCCCGGCTCGGTGTACTTGGCGGCGTTCACCAGCAGGTTGGTGAGGGCCTGGGTCAGGCGCACCGCGTCAGCGTCTACGTACACCTCGCGCGAGGGCAGCTGCACCGTCAACTCGTGTTCTTGCTGGCGGATGGCGTGCTCGGCGGACTCCACCGAGTGACGGACGATGTCCGCCAGATCCACCCGCTTGCGGCTGATGGTGATGAGGCCGCGGCTGATGCGGTTGGCGTCGAGCAGGTCATCCACCAGCGACACCATGTGGCTCACCTGGCGCTCCATCATCGTGCAGGCGCGGTTCAGCAGTTCGCCGTCGCCGGTGCTGCCGGCCAGCTTCAGGATCTCCAGGCCGTTGCGCAACGGTGCCAGCGGGTTGCGCAGCTCGTGCGCGAGGATGGCGAGGAACTCATCCTTGCGCTTGTCGGCCTCCTGGCGCTCCTCTTCCGCCGCCTTGCGCTGGCTGATGTCGTTGAACAGGATGGCGACATGCCTGTCCTCCGGCTTGCCGACGCGGAAGGCGTAGACGTCGTACCAGCGGTTCAGACCCTGGGCACGGTTTTCGAAGCGCGTCGATTCACCCGTGGCGGCGACATGCGCATAGATGGAGAACCAGTGTTCTTCATGGGTCGGCACCATCTCCCGCATGCATTTGCCTACCGCGTCGATCAGCCCGGTCTGGCGCTCGAAGCTGGGATTCACTTCGAGAAAGCGGTAGTCGATGCCCACCCCGTTCTCATCCACCAGCACTTCGATCACGCAGAAGCCTTCGTCGATGGCGTTGAAGAGGTCGCGGTACTTCTCTTCCGAGCGACTGAGCGCGTCCGCCATTCCCCGCGGCTCGGTGACGTCGCGGAACAACATCACCAGCCCGCCGTCCGAAGTGGGGTGCAGGCTGTGATGGAAGCTGCGGCCGCTGACGGCATCTTGTTGCTCCAGTTCCAGGGCCTGATCTCCCGGCTGCATGCCGGGCAGTGAGGCCAGGTGGGATTTGAGGCCGGGAAAGATCTCCAGCAGGGGCCGGTTCAGCAGCGCCTCGCGCGGACGCCCCAGCGCCCGTTCGGCGACCGGGTTGAGGTAGTGCACTCGCTGCGCCTTGTCGCATGCGATGACACCTTCACTACCATGGGCGAGGATCTCTGCCGCCTCGAAGGCGGCAAGGGCGGGCGCTGGATTCAAGGTCGTCGTCAGCCTATCCATAGGTGCGTCTGGAACATGGGGGTCGCTGCGTCTGTGCAATCCTCGTGCCTGGGAAACCGCGGCTCCCGGGGGCGAAATCCAGGTAAATCGTTCCGCCGGAGGCGGAGCGTGCATGCCGCAATTACAGGAGCGCAGGGGCGGCGGGCGTGGAGGTGGAAGTCCGTCGGAGCCCCCCTTTGCATGACGGAGAGCGTGATGATCCTGGTGATCGACCTTGAGGCCACCTGTGACGAAGGCGAGGCCATGCCGCCTGGCGACATGGAAATCATCGAGATCGGCGCGGTGTGGGCTTCACCCAATGGCAGCGTGCACGAGTGCTTCCAGACCTTTATGCAGCCGGTGCTGAACCCGCGGCTCACCGCCTTCTGCACCGGCCTCACCGGCATCCGCCAGGAGGATGTCGCTACCGCGCTCCGTTTCCCGGAAGCGGCGGCGGCCCTGGCGGAGTTCGCCGGCCTGCATCCCGGCGGCCAGCGCTGGTGGGGTAGTTGGGGGCGCTATGACTTCACCCAGTTCGGCCGGGACTGCGCGCGCCACGGTGTGGACGATCCCTTGGCCGGCCTCGAACACATCAACCTCAAGCGCAGTTTCGCCAATGCCCGCGGCATCAAGGAAGTGGGCCTGGCAAAGGCGTTGCAATTGGTGGACCTGGCGTTGGAAGGCCGGCATCACCGTGGGCTGGACGATGCCCGCAATATCGCCCGCCTGCTGCCCTGGTGCCTGCCGGCGGCGATCTAGGCAGGCCGCATTCGCTGGAAAGGCGGCCATGCCCGGGCCAGGGTCTGCCGGCCGGGGGCGGGAGCCCGGTTCTTCGGCATGGCTGCGCCGTAAACGAAGAAACCGCGCGCAGGCGCGGTTTCTTCGGATTCGCGAGGCTCCCCCGGCGCAGGTCGACGCGCGCGGGGGGCCTTGGGGGCTCAGACGTTGAACAGGAAGTTGAGGACGTCGCCGTCCTTCACCACGTATTCCTTGCCTTCCGCCCGCATCTTGCCTGCTTCCTTGGCGCCGGCCTCGCCCTTGTGGGCGATGAAGTCTTCGAAGGCGATGGTCTGGGCGCGGATGAAGCCGCGCTCGAAATCGGTGTGGATGACGCCGGCCGCCTGCGGCGCGGTGTCGCCGATGTGGATGGTCCAGGCGCGGACTTCCTTCACCCCGGCGGTGAAGTAGGTCTGCAGGCCAAGCAGCTTGTAGCCGGCGCGGATCAGGCGGTCCAGGCCAGGCTCTTCCAGACCCATAGACTCCAGGAAATCCTTCTTGTCCGCGTCGTCCAGGTCGGCGATCTCGGCCTCGATGGCGGCGCACAGCGCCACCACCTCGGCGCCCTCCTGGGCGGCGTGGGCGCGCACTGCGTCCAGGTGAGGGTTGTTGTCGAAACCGTCTTCGGCGACGTTGGCGGCGTACAGCACCGGTTTCTGGGTGATCAGGCAGAACTGCTTCAGCAGCGCGGTCTCTTCCTTCGCCAGGTCGAGGGCGCGCACCGGCTTGGCTTCGTTCAGCTGGGCGAGGCACTTCTCCAGCACCGCGACCATGGCCTTGGCTTCCTTGTCACCGGCGGCGGCGGGGCGCTTGTAACGGTTGAGGGCCTTGTCCACCGTGGCGAGGTCGGCCAGCGCGAGTTCGGTGTCAATGACTTCGATGTCGCGGAGGGGATCGACGCTGCCGGAAACGTGCACCACGTTGTCGTCGGCGAAGCAGCGCACGACGTGGACGATGGCATCGGTCTCGCGGATGTTGGCGAGGAACTGGTTGCCCAGGCCTTCGCCCTTGGAGGCGCCGGCGACCAGGCCGGCGATGTCCACGAACTCGACGATGGCCGGCTGGATCTTCTGCGGCTTGACGATCTCGGACAGCTGGGCGAGGCGCGCATCCGGCACCTCGACGATGCCAACGTTGGGCTCGATGGTGCAGAAGGGATAGTTGGCCGCTTCAATGCCCGCCTTGGTCAGCGCATTGAACAGGGTGGACTTGCCGACGTTGGGCAGGCCGACGATGCCGCATTTCAGACTCATGGCGTGGATTCGTCCTTGGTTTGGGTCGCGCCTTGCGGCGGCTCCTTCGGAGGTTTCGGAGCTTTGGGCGGCGCGGGCCGGGTGTTGAGACGGGTGGTGGCTGCGTTCCATTCGCCGCGGGCGATCTGCGCCCAGCCGAGCAGGGCGCGGTCTATCGCGCTGTCGATCTCGGCGCGCTCTTCGCGGCGCGGCGGCTTGAGCACGAAGTTCACCACTTCGTTGCGGTCGCCTGGGTGGCCGATGCCGATGCGCAGCCGCCAGTAGTCCGGCGTCGCGCAGTGGGCGGTGATGTCCTTGAGGCCGTTGTGGCCGCCGGCGCCGCCGCCGAACTTGAGGCGCAGCTGGCCGGGCGGGATGTCCAGCTCGTCATGCACGACGAGGATCTCCGCCGGCTCGATGCGGTAGAAGCGCGCCAGCGCGCCCACCGCCTGGCCCGAGCGGTTCATGTAGGTCTGCGGCATCAGCAGCCAGACGCCGGCGTCGCGGGCGTTGGCCACCAGGCCGTGGAAACGGGACTCGTGGCTGAAGCGCACGCCGAGCTCGTCGGCCAGGCGCTCACAAAGCCAAAACCCGGCGTTGTGCCGGGTTTCGGAATATTCGGCGCCCGGATTGCCGAGGCCGACCACGAGACGCGGGGGGCGCGCAGGCGCTGCGGTCATCGGATGTCGGCCTCCAGCATGGGTCCGGGCAGGCGGGGGCCTTAGGCCGCTTCGCCTTCTTCAGCCGCGGCAGCACCCTTGGCCTGCTGGGCGCTGGCCACCACCGGGTCGCCTTCGCCGTGGTGGGCGACTTCGACGCCGGCCGGCAGCTTCAACTGGGAAACGTGCACAGACTGGCCGACTTCCAGCGCAGCCAGGTCCACTTCGATGAATTCCGGCAGCTCGGACGGCAGGCACTTCACGTCCAGTTCGGTGATGACGTGGGCGATGATGGCGCTGCCCAGCTTTACGGCGGGGCTGACTTCGGCGTTCACGAAGTGCAGCGGCACCTTCAGGTGCAGCTTCTGGGAGGCGTCCACACGTTGGAAGTCCAGGTGCATGACTTGCTGCTTGTAGGCGTGCCACTGGGTGTCGCGCAGCACGACGGTTTCCTTGGCGCCTTCGACGTCCACGGTGAGGATGGAAGCGTGGAAGGCTTCCTTCTTCAGCAGGTGGTACAGGTCGTTGTGGTCGAGGTTGATCGCCAGGGCGTCCTTGCCGCCGCCGTAAATGATGCCCGGCAGCTGGCCGGCGCGACGCAGGCGGCGGCTCGCACTCGATCCCTGCGCTTCACGCTTGGTGGCCTTGAATTCGATAGTCATTTGAAACTCCTGGGTTGAAGATTCCCCGCCCGCGACCAGGCGGAGATGGAAAAACCGCGGCCAGGCCGCGGTTGGAACTTATTCGCTGAACAGCGAGGAAACCGATTCCTCGTTGCTGATCCGCAGCATGGTGTCGGCCAGCAGCGAGGCCACCGAAACCTGGCGGATGCGCGGCGAGGCCTTGGCGTCGTCGCGCAGCGGGATGGTGTCGGTCACCACCAGCTCGTCCAGCTCGGATTCGTTGATGCGGGCCACCGCGGCGCCGGACAGCACCGCGTGGGTGCAGTAGGACAGCACACGCTTGGCGCCATTGGCCTTCAGCGCGCTGGCGGCCTTGCACAGCGTGCCGGCGGTATCGACGATGTCGTCCATGATCACGCAGGTGCGGCCTTCGACCTCACCGATGATGTTCATGACTTCGGACACGTTGGCCTTGGGGCGGCGCTTGTCGATGATGGCGAGGTCGCATTCCAGGCGCTTGGCGAAGGCACGGGCACGCACCACGCCGCCGACGTCGGGCGAAACCACCATCAGGCCGTCGTACTTCTGCTTGTCCAGGTCGGCCAGCAGCACCGGGGCGGCATAGACGTTGTCGACCGGGATGTCGAAGAAGCCCTGGATCTGGTCGGCATGCAGGTCCATCGTCAGTACCCGCTGCACGCCCACGGCCTGCAGCATGTTGGCGACGACCTTGGCGGTGATGGGCACGCGGGCCGAACGCGGCCGGCGGTCCTGGCGGGCATAGCCGAAGTAGGGGATGGCGGCAGTAATGCGGCCGGCGGAAGCGCGCTTTAGCGCATCGACCAGAACCAGCAGTTCGACCAGGTTCTCGTTGGTCGGGGCGCAGGTGGGCTGCAGGATGAAGACGTCCTTGCCGCGGACGTTTTCCAGTAGTTCGATATTGACTTCGCCGTCGGAGAAACGGCCCACCGTAGCCGATCCGAGGGAAATGCCCAGTCTCCGCACAACATCCGCCGCAAGCTTGGGGTTGGCGTTGCCGGTGAAGACCATCAGGCTGCCGTAGGGCATGACCGAATCTCCGATGCCGATAGAATGAAACCGTCAAAAACGACTCGGGCAGGCTCGTGGCCTGCCCGTCGTATATTGGCTGGGGAGGAAGGATTCGAACCCTCGAATGCCGGAATCAAAATCCGGTGCCTTAACCGACTTGGCGACTCCCCAAGAAACTTTTTCGCTCGATCGACACGTTCGCGTTCTATGTCGCGCTTTCGTAGAGCGGATGCCTTTCCAGGCTGAGGGCCTGCCATGCCTTCCATGAAGCGGGGCACTCGGCGACGATCCGTCTTGCTTCGTCTTCCGAGGCCACTTCGGCAAAAACACAAGCGCCTGAGCCTGTCATCCGGGCCGGAGCAAATTGCGCCAGCCATTCGATCGCTCGCGCTACTTCCGGGTAACGATTGCAGGCCACTGGCTGCAAGTCATTTCGGGTAGAGCTCGCTGCGAAGTCCGCTATTTTGATGGGGTCGGTATTCCGTGTCAACTCTTTCGACGAGAAAATCTCTACGGTCGAAATATGTACTCCGGGGAGGATGACAACGTAGCGAGCCGGCGCCAGCTGGAGGGGTTGGAAATGTTCGCCTACACCTTCGGCAAAGGCGTCGCGACCATAGATGAAGAAGGGTACGTCCGCCCCCAGCGCGAGGCCGAGATCCTGCAGTGCCTGCCGGCTGAGCTTGGTGTTCCATAGCCGGTTGAGGGCGAGCAGGGTGGTGGCCGCGTCGGAACTGCCGCCGCCGAGGCCGCCGCCCATGGGCAGTACCTTGTGCACGGCAATGTCCGCGCCCAGCTTGCAGCCGGTGACGCCCTGCAGCAGGCGGGCGGCGCGGACCACCAGGTCCTGCTCCGGCGGTACGCCGTCCAGGTCGGTGCGGCGGCGGATGAGGCCGTCGGTCCGCAGTTCGAAGTCCAGTGTGTCGCCCCAGTCCAGCATGCGGAAGGCGGTCTGCAGCAGGTGGTAGCCATCGGCGCGGCGGCCGACGACGTGCAGGAAGAGGTTGAGCTTGGCGGGGGCGAGGCAGCCGGTGAGGCGCAGTGGGGGGCTGGCGGCGTTCAGGGCGTGGGCGTCCATCGGTCGATGAAGAGCCGCAGGCGGGTGTCGCCGCGGCTGATGTCCATGAGGCGGGGGGCAGCGTTGATACCGTTGTCGGCGTATTCGAGGTAGGCGATGCGCCAGCCGGCGTCGATGAGCAGGGTAGGGCGGCCGCTGCCGTCGGTTTCGCGGATCTCGGCTTCGCGCCGCGGCGCAGCTTGCACCCACTGGGCCAGGCGGGCTACCGGAACTTCCACGCCCAGCAGTTGCGGCAGCAGGCTGTCGGCGCTGCCCGCGCGGTAGCGGCGGCCGTCGGCGGTCACCAGTTCGGCTCCGCTGGCGTCCTGCTCCAGTTGCGCGGCGATCTGGCCCAGCGGGTTCAGCAGCGTCCAGCTGTCCCGCGTGGGGGAGTGCAGCCACTCCATGCGCCCGCTGGCGGCACGCTCGCCGTCGCTGGCGGACAGCCGTCCTTCCAGTTCGAAGGCCGCCGCCTGCTGGCGTTGCTGTGCTGCGCCGCTATGACGGATCTGGGGCGACAGCGGAGCGCAGGCGCCGAGCAGCAAGCTCGCCGCGGTGGCGGCGAGCAGGAGGCGATGCGGACGCCTCATGGCTTGCGCAGACGCTGTACGGTTTCGCGCAGCACGGTGTTGTCCGGGTGCGCGGCCAGGGCTTCGTCGAACACCCGGTTGGCATCGGCCTGGCGGTTCAGCGACCACAGCACTTCGCCGAGGTGGGCGGCGATCTCAGGGTCGGAGCGCAGGCCGTAGGCCTGTTCCAGCACGGCGATGGCGCCGCTGTTGTCGCCGCGGCGGAAGCGCACCCAGCCCAGGCTGTCGAGGATGAAGGGGTCTTGCGGCGCGAGCTCCACTGCGCGGGCGATCAGCTGTTCAGCCTCTTCCAGTCGCAGGCCGCGGTCGGCCAGCGAGTAGCCCAGCGCGTTGTAGGCGTGGGCGTGCTCCGGCTCCAGCGCGATCAGCTTGCGCAGGCGGGTCTCCATCGCGTCCACCCGGTCCAGGCGCTCGGCCAGCATGGCGGATTCATAGAGCAGGTCGGTGTCGTCCGGGGCCTTGAGCAGGGCGGCCTCCAGCAGGTCGAAAGCCTGCTGGGGTTGTCCGGCGTCACGCAGCAGCTGGGCCTCGGCCAACAGGTAGCGGCGCTTGACGTCGGCATCGCCCGGCTGGTTCTGCAGGTGGGCGCGGGCTTCGGCCAGCCGGCCGCCATTGGCGAGGGCGATGGCGATGCGGATCTGGGCGTCGCCGTATTGCCGGCTGGGTTCGGGGATGGCGCGGTACCACTTCAGCGCGCCCTCGGTGTCCTTGCGGCGCTCGGCGATCTGGCCGAGGTGCAGGCGGATGGCGTCCGGGTCCGGATGGTTAGCGGCCAGGGCGCGCTCGAACAGGGCGGCGGCGTTGTCGTTGTCTTCCAGCTGGAAGGACAGCAGGCCGACGGCGAACAGCAGTTCCGGGTCGTTCGGAGCGGCTTCCAGCAGCTTGTTGAATTCGGCGCGGGCGTTCTCGAAATCGCGCAGGGAGACCAGCAGGCGGGCGTGGGCCAGGCGCAGGTTGTTGCTTTCCGGGTGGCGGGCCAGCTGGCTGGCCAGCAGGGCGGAGGCGTCGCGCTCGGCGCCGGCCTGCTGCATCAGCTGGGCCTTGAAGATCACAGCCGGCTCCCAGTCGGGCCGCAGCTGCAGGGCGGTCTCGATGGCGCCCAGGGCGCTCATCGGGTCTTCGGCGACGATGTTGGCCTGGGCGCGGGCGAAATGGGCTTCCGGATGGTCGAGGTAGGGGGCGGTGAGGCGCAGGACCATGCTGCGCACGGTCTCCTTGTTCTCGATACGGGACAGCGCGCGGTTGAGGCCCATCAGATTCTGCGGCAGTGCGTCCGGCGACTGGGCGAGCACGCGGGCGAGCTGGATCTGGATATCCTCGACACGGCCTTCACTGCTGGACACGACGCCGGCGAGCACCCGGCGGGCTTCTTCGGAGCCGGGATCGGACTCCGCCCACAGCTTGGCGGCGCGGGAGGCGGCGGCGAGGTTGCGCGAGAACAATGCAATCTCGGTGGCGCGGCGGGCGATGCGGGGGTCGTGGGTATGCTGGGCGAGTTCGAGGTAGAGCTGGGTGGACAGGCCGACCTGCCCGCGAGCGCCGGCGATTTCCGCCAGCAGGAAGTTGTACAGCACGCCGGCGGTGAGCTCTTGCGTGGGCAGCGCGCTGGCGGGAGGGGCGGCTTCATCGGCGGCGGCAAGCGCGCCCAGTGGCAGGCTGAGGGCGATGGCGGCGCCCAGGCGGCGCAGACGGCGGGTAAGCGGGAAGGTCTTGGAGGTCATGTAGGCGGTCCGGCGGACTCCGGTGGCGGGGGCAGTGCGGCGAAAGAGTCCGGGAAGGCCCGGAAGGAAGCGCGCCGGCGCTGTGGTCGATTTGAGGGCTGTTCTAAAATTCGGTTCGCCTCATGTTAGGCACTTTGGCCGTGCGCCGGCAAGCGACGGGTTCCCCGCATCGCGCCCGGCCGCGCCGTCCCCTGGAGAGAGCGTTTCCGCCATGCCCGAATTGCCCGAAGTCGAAACCACCCGCCGCGGCGTGGAGCCCCATGTGGAAGGCCAGTTGTTGACCGCGGTACTGGTGCGCAACCCGCGCCTGCGCCAGCCGGTGCCGGCAGACCTCGCGGCGCTGCTCGCGGGCCGCCGCCTGCTGTCGGTGTCGCGGCGGGCGAAGTACCTGCTGTTCGGTTTCGGCCATGGTTCGCTGATCTTGCATCTGGGGATGTCGGGCAGCCTGCGGGTGGTGCAGGCGGAGGAGCCGGCGGGCGTGCATGACCATGTGGATCTGGTGTTCGGCGAGCGCGCGCTGCGGCTGCGCGACCCCCGCCGTTTCGGCATGGTGGTGTGGCAGCCGGGCGAGGCGGCGGGCCATCCGCGGCTGGCGCGGCTGGGGCCGGAGCCGCTGGACGAGGCCTTCAACGGCGCCTGGCTGTACCAGGTGAGCCGCGGCCTTCGGGCGCCGATCAAGCATGTGTTGATGGATGGGCACAAGGTAGTCGGCGTGGGCAACATCTACGCATCGGAGAGTCTCTTCCGCGCCCGCATCCACCCGCTGGAGCAAGCTGGCCGTATCGGCCTGCAGCGCTGCGAGCGGCTGGCGGAGGCGGTGAAGGAGACGCTGCACGCGGCCATCGCCGCCGGCGGCAGCACCCTGCGTGACTTCGTCGGCGGTGACGGCCAGCCGGGTTACTTCCAGCAGCAGTACTTCGCCTATGGCCGGGATGGGCAGGCGTGCCGGGTCTGTGGCGGCGAGATCAGCCGGGTGGTGAGCGGACAGCGCGCCACCTACTTCTGCCCTGCCTGCCAGCGGCGCTGATCCCGGCGCGGGCGCTGGCTTCGCGCCGGATGCGCTTCCGTTCCACGGGCATGGCTGGCGGAGGCGAAGGGCGCTATGCTGTCGGTGTTTTTCCTGCGCGGGCGTAAGTCACATGGTCGAGCAAAACGGCAAGCTGATCGAAGAGTTCTCCGCCTATGGGCGGTGGCGCGGGGCGGTGGCGGACGAAGTCGGCAGGCTGCGCGCCTGGCTGACGCGCAACGAGGTTGGCGACGCTCAGGCCGACCTGCGCCTGCAGTACGTGCTGGAGCGCCTGCGCGACGACAAGCTGTCGGTCGCCTTCATCGCCGAGTTCTCCCGCGGCAAGTCGGAGCTGATCAATGCCATCTTCTTCTCCGACTATGGCGATCGCATCCTGCCTTCCAGCGCCGGCCGCACCACGATGTGCCCCACCGAATTGCAGTGGTCCGCGGGCGCCACGCCGGAGCTGCGGCTGCTGCCCATCGCCAGCCGGGCGCTGCAGGCACCGGTCAGCGAACTGAAGCGCTTCCCGGATGAGTGGGTGGTGACGCCGCTGAAGGCCGACTCCGCCGCTGAGTTGCAGGTGGCATTGGCCCGTGTCGGCGAGACGCTGCGGGTGCCGGCGGAGGAGGCGCGCCGCTTCGGCTTCGACATCGACCCCGCCGGCGAGCAGGGGCTGGCGCCGGAGGCGGACGGCCTGGTGGAGATTCCCAGCTGGCGCCATGCGGTGATCCAGTTCCCGCACCCGCTGCTGGAGCAGGGGCTGGTGGTGCTGGACACGCCGGGTCTGAATGCCATCGGCGCCGAGCCGGAACTGACCCTGTCCATGCTGCCGAATGCGCATGCGGTGCTGTTCATCCTGGCGGCGGACACCGGCGTTACCCAGAGCGATCTGGCGGTGTGGCGGGAGTATGTGCAGGGCGGGCAGGAGCGGAAGAAGGGCCGCCTCGTCGTGCTCAACAAGATCGATGGCCTGTGGGACGGGCTGCGGGAAGAGGCGCAGATCGAGGCGGAGATCTCCCGCCAGGTGGAGAGCGTGGCCTCGACGCTGGGCGTGGGCGAAGACCGGGTGTTCCCGGTGTCCGCGCAGAAAGGTCTGGTGGCGCGGGTAAATGGCGACGCCGAACTGCTGGCCCGCAGCCGCCTGCCGGCGCTGGAGCGGGCGCTGGCGGATGATCTGCTGCCGACGCGGCAGGAGATCGTCGGCGAAAGCACATTGAGCGAGACCGACGAACTGGTGCGCCAGACCCGTGGCCTGCTGGAAGCGCGCCTGGCCGGGCTGCGCGAGCAGTTGCAAGAGCTGACCGACCTGCGCGGCAAGAACCAGAGCGTCATCGAGTACATGATGCGCAAGATCCGCGCGGAGAAGGATGAGTTCGAGCAGGGGCTGCAGAAGTACTACGCGGTGCGTTCGGTGTTCTCCAACCTCACCAACAACCTGCTGGCCAACCTCGGCATGGACGCCTTGCGCGATGAGACCCGCCGTACCCGGGAAGCGATGCTGGAGGCAAGTTTCACCCGCGGGCTCAAGGAGGCGATGGAGGGCTTCTTCAGCCACCTGAGGGGAAACCTGCGCCGCTCCACCACCGAGATCGCCGAGATCACCAGCATGCTGGATGCGATGTACAAGCGCTTCAGCGTGGAGCACGGGCTGACGCTGAATCCGCCGGAGCCTTTCTCCACCCTGCGCTACGAGCGCGAACTGGACCGGCTGGAGAAGGCCTTCAATCGGCAGATCAACACGGCGCTCATTCTTGTCACCACCGAGAAGCACACGCTGACGCAGAAGTTCTTCGAGACGGTGGCGCTGCAGGCGCGCCGGACCTTCGAGGTTGCCAACCGCGACGTGGAGCAATGGTTGCGGGCGGTGATGTCGCCGCTGGAAACCCAGGTGCGGGAGTACCAGATCCAGCTCAAGCGCCGGCTGGAAAGCGTGAAGCGCATCCACCAGGCTACCGATACGCTGGAAGAGCGGGTGGAGGAGTTGCAGCAGCAGGAACTGGCGCTACTCGGACTGGTGAGCGAGCTGTCCGGCCTGGACGAGGCCATACACCGGGCTCTCGGGCTGACTCACGCCGCGGCGGGGGCGGCAGCGGGGGGCGGGATCATACAGGCTGCCTGACGCCAGGAGCCGGGCAAAGGAAACGGGGCGCGCCATTGGCTCGCCCCGTTGTCTTTCTGGCGATGCGGTGGTCTGGATTCAGGCCTGAACGCCGGTCAGCTTGATGTACTTCTCCATCAGCTGTTCCTTGGACTCGACGTGGTCCGGGTTCAGGGGAATACAGTCGACCGGGCACACCTGTTGGCACTGCGGCTCATCGAAGTGGCCTACGCATTCGGTGCACTTGTTGGCATCGATCTGGTAGATCTCGTCGCCCTGGGAAATGGCGCCATTGGGGCATTCCGGCTCGCAGACGTCGCAGTTGATGCACTCGTCGGTAATCATCAGAGACATGTTTGTCGCTTCCTTCCTATCGCTTAGAACTCACTTTCTGTTGCAGCCGGGCCAGCACGGCTGGCTGCACGAACTTGCTGACGTCGCCGCCTAGGCGGGCAATTTCCCGCACCATGGTCGCCGAGATGAACATGTGCTCCTCCGACGGCGTGAGGAATACGGTTTCGACGTCCGGAAACAGCTTGCGGTTCATTCCCGCCATCTGGAACTCGTACTCGAAATCGGACACCGCGCGCAGGCCACGCAGTATCAGGCGCGCATTCTGGGACCGGAGGAAGTCCATCAGCAAGCTATTGAAGCCGAGCACCTGCACATTCGGGAAGGGCGTCAGCACTTCCCTGGCGATCTCCACCCGCTCGGCAAGCGTGAAGATCGGATTCTTTCCGGCACTCTCGGCAACCGCCACGATGACCCGGTCAAAGAGCAGTGCCGATCGCCGCACAAGGTCTTCGTGGCCGCGCGTGAACGGGTCAAACGTACCGGGATAGACCGCCACCCCTTCCTTCATTCCTGGTTCCCCTGCAAGAGATGGAAGTGAACCTGTCCGGCGTGGCCCTGCCTGATCGTTTGCCACCCTGCCAGGCGAGTCACCGGGGCTTCCGCCTCTGCGTAGAGCCAGCCGTCCGGTTGCAGAACCCGCTCCAGCAGCGGCTCCACGCGCTCGAGCCAGCCCTGCTTGTAGGGGGGGTCGAGGAACACCACATCGAATTTTCGTGAGGTGGACTGGAGGAATCTTACCGCATCGCCGCGAACGATCTCCACCCGTTCGGCGTGCAGCGTCTTGGCGTTGGCCGTCAGCGCCGCGTAGGCCTTGGGATCGCGCTCCACCATGACGACACTTGCTGCGCCGCGGGAGGCGGATTCGAAACCGAGGATGCCGCTGCCGGCGAAGAGGTCCAGGCAGTGCAGGCCGTCCAGCTCCTGGCCCAGCCAGTTGAACAGAGTCTCGCGCACCCGGTCGGGGGTGGGCCGCAGGCCGGTGACGGGGGCGACGTCGATCAGGCGTGATCGCCAGGCGCCGCCGACAATGCGGACGCGGCTCACCGCGGGCCGCCGGCGTCGGCGGGGGAAGGCGCCGCTTCGGCCGCCGCAGGCTCGGCCTTGCGATCGCCGTCGCCGCCGACGATGACCGCCACCCGGTGCGCCGGCTCCAGGCGGCGGCGATAGGCGTCGCGGATCTGTTCGGCGCTGACTTCGGCCACCTTGCGTGGATAACTGTCCAGCCAGTCCAGCGGCAGGCGGTAGAAACCGATCACCGCCACATAGCCGAGGATCTTGCGGTTGGAGTCCAGCCGCAGGCCGAAGCCGTTGATGATGTTGTCCTTGGCGGCGCGCAGCTCGGCGGCGGTGGGGCCGTCGGCGATGAAATCGGCCAGGGTCCGGTCGACCACCTGCAGGGCGTCATCCACCTGGCTGCCGCGGGTCTGCAGAGCGATCTGGAAGGGGCCGGCGACCTGCTGCGGCATGAAGTGGCTGGAGACGCTGTAGGCGTAGCCGCGCTTCTCGCGCACTTCCTTGGTCAGGCGGGAGACGAAGCCACCGCCGCCGAGCACGTAGTTGCCGACCAGCAGCGGGTAGTAATCCGGGTCTTCCCGCGACAGCACCGGCTGGCCAATCAGTACATGGGCCTGGGCGGACGGGTTGGGGATGCGCAGCACGGCGGCCTCCGGCTGGTGTGGCTGGGCCATTGGCGGTGCCGGTTCGCCGGCAGGCAGCGCTGCGGTGAGGTCGACGGCGATGCGCTCGGCGGTCTGACGGTCCACATCGCCGACGATGGCGATGGAGGCGTTGCGGGCGACGTAGTGGCGGCCGTGGTAGGCGACCAGATCCTCGCGGCCGATGGCGGCCAGCGACTCCAGGCTGGTGCTGAGGCCGTATGGATGACTGCCGTAGATGGACTGGGCGAACTGCTTGGCGGCGATGGGGCCGGGCCGCGTCAGCGCTTCCTTCAGGCCAGCGATGCCGCGGGCGCGTTCGCGTTCCAGCACGTCGGCCGGGAAGCGCGGGTGGGCGAGCAACTCGGCTGCGAGGGCGACGCCGGCGTCGCGCTCCCGTGCGGAGGAAAGGGTGCGCAGGCTGAGGCTGCTGCGGTCGGCTTCCACGCCGCCACCGATAGCGATGCCGAGATCGGCGCTGCGGTCCGAGATGGCCTGTTCGTCCAGTTCGCCGGCGCCGGCATCCAGCAGGCCGCGGGTCAGCGAGGCGGTGCCGGCCTTGCCGGCAGGATCGGCGGCGCTGCCACCGGCGAAGTCGATCTGGATGTCGACCAGCGGCAGCGCGTGGCTCTCGACGAAATAGACGCGGGCGCCGGTCGGCGCCGTCCAGTGCTGGATGGTGGGCGACGCCGTGGCCGGCAGCGAAGCGGCCAGTGTGGCGATGGCGAACAACGCACCAGCCAGCGCCCGGCCGGCATGGAGGCGAGAAACGAGGGTTTTCTTCATGTCAGTGCCGGGGCGTGAAGGGAGAGCGGGTGCGGGGGGCGCCCGCCGGCTGGGGTTCCAGCCGGGCAACGGTGAGGCTGGCGTCGTCGAAGTAGCGGCGTGCGACCTCGCGCACTTCGTCGGCAGTGACGCGGCGCAGGCCGTCCAGCAGGGTTTGCTCGTCGCGCCAGGACAGGCCGGAGGATTCCAGGTAGCCGATCTCCATCGCCTGGCCCATCAGCGAGTCGCGCTTGTAAACCTGGGCGGCAATGGCTTGGGTCTTGACCCGTGCCAACTCTGCCTCGCTGACGCCTTCGTCGCGTATGCGCTGCAGCTCTGCCCGCAGAGCGGCTTCCAGTTCGGCTTCGGTCCTGCCCGGGGCGGGGGTGCCGTCCAGCCGGAACAGCGAGGGGCCACGGCCGCCGCCGTCGTAGCTGGCGCCGGCGGAGACGGCGACACGCTGGTCGCGCACCAGGCGGCGGTTGAGGCGGGCGCCATCGTAGCCGTCGAGGATGGCGGCGAGCACTTCCAGCGCGTAGGGCTCGCGATCCTTCACCGGGTCCTGCAGCGAGGGCACATGCCAGGCGAGGCTGAAGTAGGGCAGTTCAGCCGGCGCCTTGACTGTGGTGGCGCGGGGGCCGCGCTGCTCCGGCTCGCTGGAGATGCGGCGCTCCGGCAGGGGCCGGGCGGGAATGGCGCCGTAATGCTTGCGTGCGTCGCGGAACACCGCCTCGTGATCCACGTCGCCGACCACGACCAGGTAGGCGTTGTTGGGCGCGTACCAACGTTGGTACCAGCTGCGGGCGTCGGCCACGGTCATGCTCTGCAGGTCGGTCATCCAGCCGATCACCGGGCGGCGGTAGGGATGGGCCTGGAAGGCGGTGGCCATCAGCTGCTCGTAGACCAGGGCGCGCGGCTGGTCGTCGGTGCGCAGGCGGCGCTCCTCCTTCACCACCTCGATCTCGCGTTTGAACTCGTCTTCGGTCAGCACCAGGTTGCGCATGCGGTCGGCTTCCAGCGCCATCATCGCGCCCAGGTGGGTGGGCGGAATCTGCTGGAAGTAGGCGGTGTAGTCCTTGCCGGTGAAGGCGTTGTCCTGGCCGCCGACGGCGGCGACCCGCTTGTTGAATTCGCCCGGACCGACTTTCCTGGTGCCCTTGAACATCATGTGTTCCAGCACATGGGCGACGCCGGACACGCCGTCCTCCTCGTCCATGGCGCCGCTGCGGTACCACACCATGTGCACTACCGAGGGGGCGCGGCGGTCTTCCTTGACGATCACCTTCATGCCGTTGGGCAACACCGTCTCGAAGGGATTGGCCCGGGCCGGGCTGGCGAGCAGCGCGGCTGCGGCCAGACCTGCGGCGAGCAGGGGGAGGGAGAGTGGGGGGCGAACCATGGGCGTGTCCTGCATCTGGTAGAATTTCCGCCGCTTCGCGCCATGCGGCGTTCAATCCGCCGGCTAGGCGGGGAGCGCATCTTAGCCTTATTTGATCCTGTCGGGCCGGCTGGCGGCCATGCCATCCGGCTTCCGCCGAACGACCCCCTCAGACCCGAGCGCCCATGTTTGGTTTCTTCAAGAAGTCCGGCAAGACGCCGGCTGCGGATGAGCAGCAGGCCGACCAGGCCGAGCGCCCCGCAGATGCCGCCGACACCGGCGCAACGCCGCCGGCGGTCGAGTCGCAGCAGCTCGCGGCGGCAGTGCCGGCGCCCATGCCCGAAACCGCCGCGCGTCCGTCCTGGGGCGATCGCCTCAAGGCCGGCCTGGCCCGCACCCGGCAGCAGCTGGGCGGCGGCCTCGCCAGCCTGTTCGGCCGGCGCAAGATCGACGAAGACCTGCTCGAAGAGCTGGAGAGCACGCTGCTGATGGCCGATTGCGGCGTCGAGGCAACCGGGTTCCTGCTCGGCGAGCTGCGCACCCGCTGGAAGCGCGATCGCCTGGAAACCGCCGACCAGCTGCAGGAAGCGCTGGCCGAAGCGCTGCACGGCATCATCGCGCCGCTGGAGCAGCCGCTGGACGTCAGCCCGCACACGCCCTTCATCATCATGATCGCCGGCGTGAACGGCTCAGGGAAGACCACCTCCATCGGCAAGCTGGCAAAGTATTTCCAGGCCCAGGGCAAGAGCGTGCTGCTGGCCGCCGGCGACACCTTCCGCGCCGCCGCCCGCGAGCAGCTGATGACCTGGGGTGAGCGCAACAACGTCACCGTGGTCGCGCAGGAAAGTGGCGATGCGGCGGCGGTGATCTTCGACGCCATCAATGCCGCCCGCGCCCGCGGCATCGACGTGGTGCTGGCCGATACTGCCGGCCGCCTGCCGACCCAGCTCCACCTGATGGAAGAGATCGCCAAGGTCCGCCGGGTGATCGCCAAGGCGGCGCCGGACGGCCCGCACGAGGTGCTGCTGGTGCTGGATGCCAACATCGGCCAGAACGCGCTGGCGCAGGTGAAGGCCTTCGACGCCGCCATCGGCGTCACCGGCCTGGTGGTGACCAAGCTGGACGGCACCGCCAAGGGCGGGGTGTTGGCCGCCATCGCCCGCCAGTGCCCGAAGCCCTTGCGCTTCATCGGCGTGGGCGAAGGCATAGACGACCTGCAGCCCTTCCATGCGCGCGAGTTCGTAGATGCGCTGTTCGAACCTTTGCCGGGAGCCGGCGGCCGCGCATGATCGTCTTCGATAACGTCGCCAAGCGATACCCCGGCGGTTACACCGCGCTGGCCGGCGTCAGTTTCGAGATCCGCCATGGCGAACTGGTGGTGCTCTCCGGCCACTCCGGCGCCGGCAAGAGCACGCTGCTGAAGCTGATTCCGGCCATCGAGCGGCCCACCGCCGGCACGGTGCTGATCAACGGTCAGGATGTGTCCCGCCTGCCGCGCCGCGCGGTGCCCTACTTGCGCCGCAACCTCGGCCTGATGCTGCAGGAGAGCAAGCTGCTGACCGACCGCAGCGTGTTCGAGAACGTGATGCTGCCGCTGGTGATCACCGGGCACCCGCCGGGTGACGCGGCCAAGCGGGTGGCGGCGGCGTTGGAGCGGGTCGGCCTCGGCGGCCGCGGCCGCGAGATGCCGCTGGGCCTGTCCGGTGGCGAGCAGCAGCGGGTGGCGATCGCCCGCGCCATCGTCAACCGCCCCTCCATATTGATTGCCGACGAGCCGACCGCTCACCTGGACCCGGCCTACGCCGACGAGATCGCCGCCTTGTTCAAGTCCTTCAACAGCGCCGGCGTCACCGTGCTGGTTTCCACCCACGATGCCAATCTGTTCGCTGCCAACAAGCCGCGCCGGCTCGTCCTGGCCAAGGGCCTGCTGACGGAGGGGGCGTGATGGACTTCGTCCTGTTCCCGATTGCCGCCGTGAACACCGGGGTGCGGGAGGTGGCGCCGTGAGCAACTGGCTCTATCTGCACGCCCGCGCCATCGCCGATGCCTTCCGCCGCCTGGCCGGGCAGCCCCTGGGCACCCTGCTGTCGGCGATGGTGGTCGGCATCGCGCTATCGCTGCCGGCGGGTGGCTACCTGCTGCTGGACAATGTGGCGACGCTGGCGCGCGGCGTGTCCGGCACGCCGGAGATCAGCCTCTTCCTCGCCAACGACGCCGGTGCTGCGGACGTGGCGGCGGTCGAGCGCCGCCTCAAGGGCAACCCGGAACTGAGCAGTTTCCGCTTCGTGTCCCGCGACGATGCCCTGCATCAGCTGGAGCGCAGCGGCCTGGGCGATGTGCTCGGCGGCCTCACTGCCAATCCCTTGCCGGACGCCTTCATCGTCGCGCCGCACAGCGAGGATCCGGCGGTGTTCGAGCGGCTGGCCACCGAGATGCGTGGCTGGCCCAAGGTGGCGCATGTGCAGCTGGACTCCGCCTGGGTGAAGCGTCTGCACGCGCTGCTCGGGCTGGGTCGCTCCGCGGTGTTGATGCTGGCCGGGCTGCTGGGCTTCGCGCTGGTCATCGTCACCTTCAACACCATCCGCCTGCAGATCCTGACGCAACGGGCGGAGATCGAGGTGAGCCGCCTGCTGGGCGCCACCGACCCCTTCATCCGCCGCCCCTTCTACTGGTTCGGCATCCTGCAGGGCGCGCTCGGCGGCCTGGTGGCGCTGGGCACGGTGTGGCTGGGCGTGCGGGCGCTGGCGGGGCCGGTGACGGCGCTGGCGGAAACCTACGGCGCGGTGTTCGCGCTAGCCGGCCCGGGGTTGCCGGAAGCGGCGGCCATCCTGGCATTCGCTGCGCTGCTGGGCTGGCTGGGCGCGGCGGTTTCGGTGCGGCGGCATCTGGCGGGCGACTGAGCCGGCCGCATGCTTGCGGCTGAAACGTCTACTACGCTAATAGGTCACACAGCCCGTGCTCGGGGGGTGGCCGATAGCCGAGAACAATCAGGACCATCCTGATAATCAATTAGAGCAATTCGTGGCGCGGGCATAAACTGCATCCCATGAAGTCTGCAACACGTCGTTCCATCAACATAACGGAGATTCGAGATGTCCTTGATCAACACCGAAATCAAGCCTTTCACCGCGACCGCCTACCACAATGGCAAGTTCGTCGATGTGTCCGATGCTGACGTGAAGGGCAAGTGGGCCGTGTTCTTCTTCTACCCGGCCGACTTCACCTTCGTGTGCCCGACCGAGCTGGGCGACCTGGCCGACAACTACGCTGAATTCCAGAAGCTGGGCGTGGAAATCTACGGCGTGTCCACCGACACCCATTTCACCCACAAGGCCTGGCACGACACCTCCGACACGATCCGCAAGATCCAGTACCCGCTGATCGGCGACCCGCTGTGGACCCTGTCCAAGAACTTCGAAGTGCTGCGCGAGAACCAGGGCCTGGCCAACCGTGGCACCTTCATCGTCGATCCGAACGGCATCGTCCAGGCTGTCGAAGTGACCGCCGAAGGCATCGGCCGCGACGCCCAGGAACTGCTGCGCAAGGTGAAGGCTGCCCAGTACGTGGCTTCTCACCCGGGCGAAGTCTGCCCCGCCAAGTGGAAGGAAGGCGAAGCCACCCTGGCCCCCTCGCTGGACCTCGTCGGCAAGATCTAAGCCGCTGTTGCCCTCCCGGGCTACCCGCCCGGGAAGCAGAATCGACAGCCGGCCCCGAGCCGGCTGTGTTTTATGTGCGCCGCTACCGCGGGTACTGCATTCATCACGGATGGAATCATCATGCTGGACGCCAACATCAAGACCCAACTGAAAGCCTACCTGGAGAAGGTCACGCAGCCGATCGAGATCGTTGCGTCGCTGGACGCTGGCGACAAGTCTCGTGAAATGCAGGGCCTGCTGAGGGACCTCGCCGAGCTCTCCGACAAGATCACGGTGACCGAGTCCCGCGACGACGGCAATCGCAAACCCTCGTTTTCGCTCAACCGCAAGGGCGGCGACATCGGCGTGCGTTTCGCCGGCCTGCCGATGGGCCATGAATTCACCTCGCTGATCCTGGCCCTGCTGCAGGTGGGTGGTCACCCGCCCAAGGCCGAGGCCGACGTCATCGAGCAGATCCGCAACCTCGAAGGCAAGTTCGAGTTCGAGACCTACATCTCGCTGTCCTGCCACAACTGCCCGGAAGTGGTGCAGGCGCTGAACCTGATGGCGGTGATCAACCCCAACATCCGCCACACCATGATCGACGGCGCGCTGTTCCAGGGCGAGGTCGAGCAGCGCCAGATCATGGCGGTGCCCACCGTGTTCCTGAACGGCGAGCACTTCGGCCAGGGCCGCATGGAGCTGGGTGAGATCCTCGCCAAGATCGACACCGGCGCGAGCAAGCGCGCGGCGGAAAAGATGGCTGCCAAGGAAGCCTTCGACGTGCTCGTCGTCGGCGGTGGCCCGGCCGGCGCGGCGGCGGCGATCTATGCCGCGCGCAAGGGCATCCGCACCGGCATCGTCGCCGAGCGTTTCGGCGGCCAGGTGATGGATACGCTGGGCATCGAGAACTTCATCTCGGTGAATTACACCGAGGGCCCCAAGCTGGTCGCCAGCCTGGAAGAGCATGTGAAGCAGTACGAAGTGGACGTGATGAACCTGCAGCGCGTGGCCGCCATCGTGCCGGGTGACCTGGCCGAGGTGAAGCTGGAGAATGGCGCCGCGCTGAAGGCGAAGACGGTGATCCTGGCGACCGGTGCGCGCTGGCGCGAGATGAACGTGCCCGGCGAGAAGGAATACCGCGGCAAGGGCGTGGCCTACTGCCCGCACTGCGACGGCCCGCTGTTCAAGGGCAAGCGGGTGGCGGTGGTGGGCGGCGGCAACTCCGGTGTCGAGGCCGCAATCGACCTCGCCGGCGTGGTTTCCCATGTGACGCTGCTGGAGTTCGCCGACAAGCTGCGGGCGGACGCGGTGCTGCAGAAGAAGCTCTTCAGCCTGCCCAACGTTACCGTGCTGACCAATGCGCAGACCACGGAGGTGACCGGTACTGACAAGGTGAACGGCCTGGTCTATAAGGACCGTGTGTCGGGCGAGAGCAAGCGTATCGACCTGGAAGGCATCTTCGTCCAGATCGGCCTGTTGCCCAACACCGATTTCCTGAAGGGCACGGTGGAACTGTCGAAGTTCGGCGAGATCGTGGTCGATGCCAAGGGCCAGACCTCGGTGCCGGGCGTGTTTGCCGCCGGTGATTGCACCACGGTGCCGTACAAGCAGATCATCATCGCCATGGGCGAGGGCGCGAAGGCCTCGCTGAGCGCCTTCGATCACCTTATCCGCACCTCGGTCGAGGCCTGAGCTTCTGACCACCGGGCCTGAAGACGGGCCCACGAAAAGCCAGCGTAGCCCCAACCACAACAGAGAGTCGCCCCGCCCAGTGCGGGGCTCTTTTTTTGTGCGGCGGGATGTTCGCGCCCGACGGGAGGGCGCGGCGAGGAAGGCGTTCCGGCTGGGCTCTGTTCGCCTGAGGGCCGGCCAGCCCGAACGTCCTCCCGGACCGTTCAGGCCCTTCGCCGCAGTGAGCACCCCAAGCAGACGGCGACCGGAATGCCCAGCCCGATCCAGGCGGCGACGTCGCCCAGTCCATCCGACACCAGCCCCGCGGCCAGTCCGCCGGCCGTCAGCAAAGCCAGCACCACAGGCCATGCCCAGATGCGCATCATGGCTTCGCCTCCTGGCCGCCGCGGCGCCACCACAGGTAGAGGCCGCTGCCGAGCACGACGATGGTGATGAGGTCCAGCAGCGCCCACAGCGCCTTCATCGGCAGCCCGCCGTAGTCGCCGAAGTGCAGGGGCTCGGAGAGCTGCAGCACGGTGACGTACCAGGGCCGGCCGCTGGCTTCCAGCACCTCGCCGTTGTCAGCATCCACCAGCAGCGCCTGTGTCAGCCGGGCGGTGAGCGGGGTGTCGCCGCTCAGCAGTACCGCGTGATGGGTGGGCGTGCTGCGCAGGGTGCCGGGGAAAGCGATCATGTCGACCTTCATGCCCGGCGCGGCCAACAGGGCGCGCTCCATCGCGCGTTGCACGCTGCCATCGGCGGCCGCTGCGCCAGCGGCATCGGGCGCCAGCACGGTGTGGGTCGCGCCCGCCTGCAGCGCGGCCACCTGCTCCGCCTGCCAGGCCTTGAAGATGAGTTCCGCCCAGGTGTTCACCACGCCGGTGAAGCCCACCACCAGCGCCCATACCACGGTGACGATGCCCAGCAGGTTGTGCAGATCCAGCCAGCGGGTGCGGGTGGCGCGCTGGCGTCGTACCGTGCCGAAGTCCAGCTTGCGCATGAAGGGCGCATACAGCACCACGCCGGAGACGATGGCGGTCACCAGCAGCAGCCCCATCGCGCCGAGGAAGAGCTTGCCCGGCAGGCCGGCGTACATGTCCACATGCAGCCGGTACATCACGCTCATGAAGCCCGAGTCGAACTGCGGCTCGCCCAGTACTTCGGCGGTACGGGCATCGACCAGCACCAGGCGGGAGGCGCTCTCGTCGGTATCCACCCGGGTGTCGAGCTTGACGTACCACAGGTTCGGATCGTCTTCCCCGGCGAAGAAGTAGAGCGGCACCAGACTGGGATAGTGGGCGACGGCAGCTTGCGCCACCGCGTCTAGGCTGGCCCGTGGCGTGTCGGCCGGCATCTCGGGCGCATGGATGCCATCGCCTGCCAGATGATCGATCTCATGAGAGAAGATCAGCGGCAGGCCGGTGAGGCAGAGCAGCAACATGAAGAGCGTACAGACGAGGCTGGACCACTTGTGGATCCAGCCCCACCGCCGCATCGCAGCGGCCGTCATCAGAAGTCGACGGTGGCGCTGAGCACGAAGGTGCGTGGTGCGCCTTGCACCAGGTAGTAGGAGTTCGGATAGCCGCCGGTAGAGGCCCAGTAGTCTTTGTTGGTGACGTTATCCACCCGGGCGCGGAAGGTGACCACCTGGCCGCCCAGGGTGGTCAGGTAGCGGGCGCCGAGGTCGTAACGGGTCCAGGACGGGATCTTGTAGGCATTGTTTGCACTGGCGTATTGGGATGAGGTGTGGATCGCCCGGGCATTGAGCGACAGACCGGGCACGCCAGGCACCTCCCATTCGGTGCCGAGATTCAACTGCGTGGAGGGAACGCCGATGGCGCGTTTGCCCTCGGTGGCGCTGTCGCCGGTCTTGCGCTGCTCCGCGTTGAGGAAGGTGACGCCGCCTAGTACGCGCAGGCCGTTGATCGGTTCGCCATAGGCGGTAATTTCCAGGCCGCGGTTGCGTTGCTCGCCGGCCTCCTGGAATTCGCCGTCTTTATCCGCGCCAAAGGGGCGTGCGGTCTGAAAGATCGCCACCGCGCCGCCCAGTTTGCCGCCATCGTACTTCAGGCCGATTTCACCCTGCTTGGAACGGTAGGGAGAGAGCACCCGGCCCGGTGTCGCACTGGAAGTACCGGCGGTTTCGCCTTTTTGCAGGCCTTCGATGTAGTTGGCGTAGGCGGAGAATTGCGGCGTCAGCTTGTAAACAACGCCCACCATGGGCGAAATCGCGCTCTTGTCATAACTCGCGCCACGGGCGCCGGTCACGTTGTCGTAGGCCTTGGTTTCCAGGTTCTGGCTGCGGATGCCCAGGGTCAGCAGCAGGCTGTCGTCCATGAAGCCCAAGGTGTCGGCGATGGAGATGCCGCTGGCCGTGGTGCGGTCGGTGGTGCGCGGCGAGGACAGGTCGCCGGAGCTGGCAACAGCCGGCATGGGCAGTTCGACCGGGTTGTACAGGTTGCTGGGCAGCGGACCGCCGGAAGCAAAGGCATTGCTGGAGTCCAGGCTGTAGCGGGAGGCCGAGACGGCCCAGGCGTGGGAGATGCTGCCGGTACGGGTGCTGCCCCGCATGCCGACTTCGCCGGTGCGGACGATGTCCTCGCGGGCGTTGTCGAAGCGGGAGCCGGAGAGCACGCCGTCCGCGGTGGAGCGCGGGTTAGCCAGCACGTTCTTTTCGCGGCCCACGCGCATGCCGGCGGCCAGCCAGGCCGTCACGCTGCTGGAGAAGTCGAACTCGGCGCGGAAGGTGCCGAAGGTTCCACGTTCCTGGGAGTAGGTCCAGGGCTGGGCATAGTTGTCCTCCGCATCCGGCACGCTGGGGATGGCGCCGGTGGGCGTGACGCTGGGGCGGGGCTCATCGAAACGTTGGTATTGGTAGCCGGCATCGGCGGAGAGGCGGAAGCTGTCGCCGCGGTAGTCGAGGCCGATGGAGAACATGTCCAGTTCCCGGCTTTCCTTGTCTACTGCGGTGTCGCCGTCGCGCCGGGCGGCGTTGATGCGCACGCCCAGGCGATTGTCCGGGCCGAAGCGGCGGGCGACGTCGGCAGCCACAAAGGCCTGGCCACCGCTTTCCACGCCGACGGTGATCTGGGTCAGCGGATCGTTGGGGGCACGCTTGGGCAGGAGATTGACTGCACCGCCTATTCCACTGCCGCCCGGGGCGGCGCCGTTGAGAAAGGTGTTGGCGCCACGGAACACCTCGACTCGCTCCAGAAACTCGGTGGCGACGTACTGGCGCGGCAGCAGGCCGTAGAGGCCGTTGTACATCATGTCGTCGGAGTACACCGGGAAACCGCGGATGACGTACAGCTCCTGGAAGTTGCCGAAGCCGCGGGCGGTGCGAACGGAAGGATCGTTCAGCAGCACGTCGGCCACGCTCCTGGCTTGCTGATCCTGGATCAGCTCCGCGGTGTAGGCGGTGGTGTTGAAGGGCGTTTCCATGATGTCGCGGTTGCCCAGCAAGCCGACGCGGCCGCCGCGGGCGACCTGGTTGCCGGCGAAGTTGGGCGGCAGGCCGGCGGCGGAGGCGTCGGCGCTGGCGTTCACCGTGACGGTGGCGAGTGCGGTGGCGCCGTTGCTGGAACTGGGCGCGATTTCCACGGTGAAGGTGCGCTCGTCGCGGGCCTGCAGCCGCAGGCCGCTGCCGGCGAGCAGGCGTTCCAGCGCTTCGCGCGGGGTGTAGTCGCCGCGTAGCGCCGGGGCGCGGCGGCCGGCGGTGATGTCGGAGGCGAAGAAGACCTGCACGCCGGCGCGGCGTGCGGCTTCGTTCAGGGCGCGGTCCAGCGGCTCGGCTGCCTGGTCGAAACGGACGGGAGCGGTTTGCGCGTGGGCGGCGCAGGCGAGCAGCACGCCAGCGGCCAGCGTGGACAGGCGCAGGGCGGCGCGGGGCAGGAGAGAGGAGGAGCGAGCCACGGGTTTTCCTTGAAAGTGAGGACTTCAAGGACCATGTCGAGCGCCGCCGCGCCCAACCCTACCTCTCCCGGCAGAAAAATTTTCAGCGCGGGCTGATATCCACGCTGCCGTCGGCTTGCGGGCTTACCCGCACGGGCAGGATGCGCGGCAGCAGGGAGAGCGCCTGGTCGGTGTTGGCGGTGTCGAACACGCCGGAAACCTCCAGGGCGGCGAGGTGCTCGCCGTGCAGGCGCACCGGCTGGCTGCGATAGCGGGCGATTTCTGCCAGGGCTTCGCTCAGCGGGGTGTGGTCGAACACCAGCCGGCCTTCGCGCCACGCGCTTTCACGTTCCAGATCCACCTGGCCGGTCTGTGCGGCGCTTCCGTTGCGAGTGGACAGGCGCTGGCCGGGTGCCAGCCGGCTTGTGCTGCCGTCGATGGCGGTTACCTGGACGACACCCTCGCTCAGGGTGACACTGGACTGTTCCGGGCCGCGCACCACGTCGAACATGGTGCCGACCACCTGCACGCTGAAGCGGCCTGCATCCACCTCGAAGGGGCGGACGAGCATGGGGGCGACGGCGAAGGAGGCGCGGCCCTGCTCCAGCATGCTGCGGCGGCTGCGCAGATGCCAGGACACGCGCAGCGCGCTGGCGGTGTCCAGCGTGATCTGGCTGCCATCCGCCAGCGTTACCGTGCGCTGCTCGCCGACGGCGGTCTGGAAGCGCTCCTCGGCGTAGGGCGGGTCGAGCAAGATCAGCGCCGCCAGCAGCAGGCTGCCGCCGATGGCCGCCGCTACCCGCTCCTTCCGCCTGGGCTTCTTCCGCGCCCGCGGGACGCTGCCGGGCAGCGGAAAGAGCTGCTTCAGCGCTTCCCGCTCCTCGCTCAGCAACTCGTCCAGGGCAGTGGCGGGGGCTTGCGTATCGTCGGAGGGTGGGCAGGAGTTAGCTCGGTGCGGGGGCATTGCGGGGCGCGGGCGCGGGACGTGGCGGCGTGGAGGAGGCCGCGATTGTATCGTCCAGGGCAAGGCGGCAGGCTGCCATGCCCAGGCGCAGGTGCTTCTCTACTGTCTTCAGCGAGATGCCGAGTTGGTCGGCTACTTCGGCCTGTTGCATCTGGTGGATCTTGTGCATCACGAAGACATCGCGGCAGCGCGGCGGCAGCGCCTCGATGGCGGCGGCGAGGCAGGCCAGGCGCTCGCGGCCGGCGAAGAGCTGCGCCGGGTCGCGGCCGAAGGGCGAGGGGTCGGCGCACTCCGGCAGGTCTGCCGCATGCTCCAGCCACTGCCGTTGGGCGGTTTCGCTGCGATAGCGGTCGATGGCGCGGCGGGAGGCGATCTCCCGCAGAAAGGCCAGCGGTACCCGGATCTCGCCTTCGGGCGGGCGTTCGATCAACTCCACGCAGACATCGTGCACCACGTCCTGGGCTTCGGCCCGGTCGCCGCCGCGGCGACCGATATGCTGGCGCACGTGGCTGACCAGATCGTCGTAGTGGCGGACGATGGCCGCCAGCAAGCGGCTGCCCTTGGGGGTGGGGCTGCTGGTGCTGCAGGAGAGGGGGGAGGTGGCGACGGGCAAACGCTTGGATTCCGGACTGGCGGAGCGGAGCTGCCGCAGGGATGGCTTTAATGAGAATTATTACCATTCCTTTTCCTGCCTGCAAGCATCCCGCGTCGCCAAGTCTCTCCGTCGTGGCGCGATGGTCTCAGGCCGCGCAGGCAGTCCGCCGGTCCAGCCGGCCGCTCCAGGTGGTCAGGCCGAAGGCCAGCAGCACCACCAGCGCGCCGACCCAGGGCGTGTTCATCAACCCGGCCTCCGCCACGATCAGCCCGCCCGCCCAGGCGCCGCCGGCGATGCCGAGGTTGAAGGCGGCGATGTTCAGGCCGGAGGCCACGTCCACCGCATGCGGCGCGTGACGCTCGGCCTGCTGCACCACGTACACCTGCAGCCCCGGCACGTTGCCGAAGGCGACCGCGCCCCACAGCAGCACGGTGAGCAGTGCCAGCACCGGATGCGGCGCGGTGAAGGTGAGCATCAGCAGCACCGCGGCAAGCAGCAGGAAGATGAGTTGCAACGCGCGTATCGGCCCATGGCGGTCTGCCAGCTTGCCACCCCACAGATTGCCGACCGCAACCGACACCCCGTAGACCAGCAGCACCAGGCTGACCGCGCCGGCGCTGAAGCCGCTCACCTGCTGCAGGATGGGGGCGAGGAAGGTGAAGGCGATGAAGGAGCCGCCATAGCCCAGCGCCGTCTTCGCATACACCATCAGCAGCCGCGGCTGGGCGAGCACCTCCAGCTGGCGCAGCAGCGAGGCCGGCGGCGTGTGGGGAATGCGAGGCGGGACGAACAGCAGGCTGGCGAAGAACGCCACGACTCCGAGTGCGGAGACCGCGAGGAAGGTGGCGCGCCAGCCAAAGTGCTGGCCGATGAAGGTGCCCAGCGGAACACCGGTGACCAGCGCCACCGTCAGCCCGGTGAACATGATCGCGATGGCGCTCGCTGCCCGTTCCTTTGGAACCAGCCCGGTGGCGATGGTGGAGCCGATGGAGAAGAACACGCCGTGCGCCAGTCCGGTGAGCACCCGGGCGGCGATCAGCGACTCATAGCCCGGCGCATGCCAGGCCAGCAGGTTGCCGGCGGTGAACAGCGCCATCAGCGCCAGCAGCAGCTGCTTGCGCGGCATGCGGCCGGTGAGGGCGGTGAGCAGCGGTGCGCCGATGGCGACGCCCAGTGCATAGAGGCTGACCAGCAGGCCGGCCGAAGGCAGGCTGACGGCAAGATCGGCGGCGATGGTCGGGATCAGGCCGACGATGACGAATTCGGTGGTGCCGATGGCAAAGGCGCTTACGGTTAGCGCCAGCAGGGCGATGGGCATGGGAGCACTCCGGGTTGGGGAGTGCGCAGTCTGGCGCCGGTATTGCTGCGGAAAAACGCGGCTTTCGTGGAAGGATAATTGCGGTGGGGGCAAGAATCGCCGGCTGGCGTCTGCGCTCGTCGCAATGAAAGCAGGCCGGAAAGCAAAAAGGGCCTGGTTGCCCAGGCCCTTCTGCCGAATCCGTGTGGTGGTGATGGGCGGAATCGAACCGCCGACCTACGGGTTATGAATCCGTCGCTCTAACCGTCTGAGCTACATCACCAACCGAGCTCGCGAATATAGCGGGCACCCGAGAGGCCGTCAATATCGCTTTTGCGATGCGGAATGCGACTTTTTGCGTAGGCAATCGGCTTTGCGATGGCAGAGGGCTTGATTTATAAGGCTTTTGGATTGACATCGCTTGGTGCTTCGGGGATGATCGCGAACTATCTTTCCCTAAGTCCCGGCCCTGCCGGTTCGCCTTGCGCACCTCCCGCTTCCTTGCTCTTGGTCTGATCCTGTCCGTCTTCGGCGGCCAGCTTGGCTGCGCGTACGCACTGCGCCCTTTTCCGGTGGCAGCGAAGAAGATGGAGATGAGCTTCGCCGGCGGCGACAGCGTCGCGGTGGATGACACCGCCTACCGCCTCAGCCCAGGCGCGCAGATCCGGGACACGCGCAACTTCATCGTGCTGCCCAGCCACCTCCGTGGCGAGTACAAGGTGCGGGCGGTGATGGACAACAATGGCCAGGTCCACCGGGTATGGTTGCTCACCCCGGAAGAGGCCGCGGTGGTCGACCCCAAGCAGTGATCAAGCGAATTCCATGAAGAAGCTGTACATCCGCACCTTCGGGTGCCAGATGAACGAGTACGACTCCGACAAGATGGCAGACGTGCTCGGCGTGGCCGAAGGGCTCACCAAGACGGACAACGTGGAAGAGGCGGATGTGATCCTCTTCAACACCTGTTCGGTGCGCGAGAAGGCGCAGGAGCGGGTGTTCCACGACCTCGGCCGCGCCCGGCTGCTGAAGCAGCAGAAGCCGGAGCTCATCATCGGCGTCGGCGGTTGCGTGGCCAGCCAGGAAGGTGAGGCCATCGTTGCCCGCGCGCCCTATGTGGACGTGGTGTTCGGGCCGCAGACCCTGCATCGCCTGCCGGCGCTGATCGAAGCGCGGCGGCGCAGCGGCCGCTCGCAGGTGGACATCTCCTTCCCCGAGATCGAGAAGTTCGACGCCCTGCCGCCGGCGCGGGTCGAGGGCGCCAGCGCCTTCGTCTCCATCATGGAGGGCTGCTCCAAGTACTGCACTTTCTGCGTAGTGCCCTACACCCGCGGCGAGGAAGTCTCCCGTCCGCTGGACGACGTGCTGGCCGAGATCGCGGGGCTTGCGGGCCAGGGCGTGAAGGAAGTGACCTTGCTCGGCCAGAACGTGAATGCCTGGCGTGGCGCCATGAGCCGCGACGACGAGGAGGCCGGCGACTTCGCCTTCCTGCTCGAATGCGTGTGCGAGATCCCCGGCATCGAGCGCGTGCGCTACACCACCTCCCATCCGCGCGAGATGACGCCGCGCATGTTCGAGGCCTATGCCCGCCTGCCCAAGCTGGTCTCCCACTTGCACCTGCCGGTGCAATCCGGCTCCGACCGCATCCTGGCGGCGATGAAGCGCGGCTATACCGCGATCGAGTTCAAGTCGGTGGTGAAGAAGCTGCGCGCGGCGCGGCCGGACCTGTCGCTGTCCTCCGACTTCATCGTCGGCTTCCCCGGCGAAACCGAGGAAGACTTCGACAAGACAATGAAGCTGATCGAGGAGATCGGCTTCGATTCTTCCTTCAGCTTCGTCTACAGCGCCCGCCCCGGCACGCCGGCGGCCGAGCTGGAAGATCCGGTGCCGCAGGAAACCAAGCTGGCCTGGCTGGCGCGGCTGCAGAAGCGCATCGACGAGCAGGCCAGCGCCATCAGCCAGGCCATGGTCGGCACGGTGCAGCGCATCCTGGTGGAAGGACCGTCCAAGAAGAACCCGGACGAGCTGGCCGGCCGCACCGGCAACAACCGGGTGGTGAACTTCATCGCGCCCTCGCCCAACCGGGCGCGGCTGATCAACCAGTTCGTAGACGTCCGCATCACCGCCGCGCTGCCCCACAGCCTGCGGGGCGAGATCGTCGTCCGGGAGTCCTGATGCCTGATCTCGAAGTCGTGCTGGAGCCGGTGGACAACATCCGTCTAGCCAACCTCTGCGGCGTGCTGGACGAGAACCTGCGCCAGATCGAAAGCGCCTTCGACGTCACCATCGCCCGCCGCGGCGAGCGCTTCGCCGTGCATGGCGACACCGCGCGCAGCCAGCTGGCGGCGCAGGCGCTGCGCCAGTTCTACGGCCGCGCCGGCAATCACCTGTCGGTGGACGACATCCAGCTCGGTCTGGTGGAAATCGCCAACCGTACCGAGCCGCTGCTGCCGGCGGCGCCGGCGCTGCTCACCCGCCGCAGCGAGCTGCATGGGCGCACGCCGCGCCAGGTCGAATACCTGCGCAACATCCAGGATCACGACATCACCTTTGGCATCGGCCCCGCCGGCACCGGCAAGACCTATCTGGCGGTGGCGAGCGCGGTGGACGCCTTCGAGCGCGACCTGGTCGAGCGCATCATCCTCACCCGGCCGGCGGTGGAGGCGGGCGAGCGCCTGGGTTTCCTGCCCGGCGACCTGGCGCAGAAGGTCGACCCCTACCTGCGGCCGCTGTATGACGCGCTCTACGACCTGATGGGCTTCGACCGCGTCGGCAAACTGTTCGAGCGCGGCAGCATCGAGATCGCGCCGCTGGCCTTCATGCGTGGCCGCACGCTGAACAACGCCTTCATCATCCTGGACGAGGCGCAAAACACCACGCCGGAACAGATGAAGATGTTCCTCACCCGCATCGGTTTCGGTGCCCGCGCGGTGGTGACCGGCGACCTCACCCAGGTGGACCTGCCGCGCGGCATGCGCAGCGGCCTGCGCGAGGCGCGCGACGTGCTGGCCGGCGTGCGCGGCCTGGCTTTCACCGAGTTCCACAAGGAAGACGTGGTGCGCCATCCGCTGGTCGCGCGCATCGTCGATGCTTATGACACCCAGGCTGCGCGTGTCGCGCGGGCCGAAGAAGAGAAGAAGAGGGAGCGTGGAGATGCCTAAGCAGGCAGCCAGTCCGAAGATCGTCGCCATCGGTGCCGACGGCAAACGCAGCCGGATCAAGGCCGAACGGCTGGAGATCGAGATCGGCGACGGCCGCCGCCTGCTGCTGGGCTTCCCGCCGCAGGGCTGGGGCGAGCTGGAGATCGAGGCCGAGACCGCCGACGAGGCGGAGGTGCCTGTCGTCAGTGTGCAGGCCAGCGCCTGCAATGTGCTGACGCTGCGGGTGGATGTGCACCGCGACCTGCTGCCGGTGGAATCCTTCTCCCTGCCGGAACAGGCCACGCCGCCGGCCCTGGCGCTGACGGTGCAGAAAGCGCTGGACGGCGCCGACAAGGCCGCCGCGCCGAAGAAGCACCTGTTCCGCCGCTGGGCGCAGGCCGCGCTGCTGCGCGACGCCGAGGTCACCATCCGCCTGGTCGGCGAGGACGAAGGGCGCACGTTGAACCGGGATTTCCGCGGCAAGGACTACGCCACCAACGTCCTCACCTTCGTCTATGGTGAAGAGGGCGAGGCAGGCGTGCCGCTGTTCGGCGATCTGGTGCTGTGCGTGCCGGTGGTGCTGCGCGAGGCCGTCGCTCAGGGCAAGACCGCGGACGCCCACTTCGCCCACCTGGTGGTACACGGCATGCTGCACCTGCAAGGCCACGACCATGAGAACGACCGCGAAGCCGAAACCATGGAAGACCTGGAGCGCGAGATCCTGAAGCGCCTGGGTTATGCCGACCCTTACGCCGCCGAGCGCGCCTGACGGCGCAGGCCTCGGGTGAGGCGTCAGGAGTGGGGCGGCATGCAACTTGCGTGCGCTTCACTCCTTACTCCTTACCTCAACACCCCTAATGGACAGTCCCTCAGGCAAACCGCAACCGTCACTGATAGAACGCTTCTCCGCACTGCTCTCGCGCGAGCCGGAAGACCGCGAGGAGTTGCTTGCGCTGCTGCACTCCGCCTTCGAGCGCAACCTGCTCGACGCCGACGCGCTCTCCATCATCGAGGGGGCGCTGGAGATGTCGGACCTGCAGGTGCGCGACGTGATGGTGCCCCGCGCCCAGATGGATGTAATCCGGGTCGAAGACCCGATGGACAAGATCGCCGACTTCGTCATCGATACCGCCCACTCCCGCTTCCCGGCCGTGGGCGAGAACAAGGATGACGTCATCGGCATCCTGCTCGCCAAGGATCTGCTGCGCTTCTTCGCCGGCCGTGAGTTCGACTTGCGCGGCATGCTGCGGCCGGCGGTGTTCGTGCCCGAATCCAAACGCCTCAACGTGCTGCTGCGCGAGTTCCGCGTCAGCCGCAACCACATGGCCATCGTGGTGGACGAATACGGCGGCGTCGCCGGCCTGGTCACCATCGAGGACGTGCTGGAGCAGATCGTCGGCGACATCGAGGACGAATACGACTTCGACGAAGTGGGCGACGCCATCCGCCTCGACCAGTACGGCCATTACCGCGTCAAGGCCACCACCGAGGTGGACGCGTTCAATGCCGCCTTCGCCACCGACTTCAGCGATGACGACGCCGACACCATAGGCGGCCTGGTCATCCGCGAGCTGGGCCACCTGCCCAAGCGCGGCGAGAGCGTGGTGCTGGGCGACCTGCGCATCCAGGTGCTGCGCGCCGACAGCCGGCGCATCCACACCCTGCTGGTAGACCGCATCCCGGCGATCTCCGCCGCCAACGGCAGCTGACCCGCGATGCGCTTCCTGATCGCGCTGCTCGCGGGCAGCGCCAGCGTGTTCGCCTACGCGCCCTTTGGCGCCATGCCGCTGGCCTTCTTCTCCCTCGCCGTGCTGGCCGCCCTGCTGACTTGCGCCCCCGGCGCGCGCAGCGGCTTCCTGCTCGGCTTCGCCTGGGGTTTCGGCGCCTTCGTGGCGGGCGTGTCCTGGCTGTTCGTCGCGCTGCACCGCTACGGCGGCATGCCGGCGCCGCTGGCGGCGCTCGCCATCGGCCTGTTCTGCGCCTATCTCGCGCTCTTCCCCGGGCTGATCGGTGCATTGCAGGCGCGCCTGCAGCAAGGTGGTGCATGGCGCCGTGCAGCCCTGTTCGCCGGCCTGTGGACGCTGGGCGAATATCTGCGCGGCGTGCTGTTCACCGGCTTTCCCTGGCTGGCGGTGGGCTACACCCAGGTGCCGCCGTCGCCGCTGGCCGGTTTCCTGCCCGTGCTGGGCGTGTATGGCGTCGGCGGTCTGGTGGCCTTCGTCGCCGCGCTGGCGGTGGCGGCCGACTGGCGTCGGCGGCGGCAGGTCGTCGGTGTGGCCGCGATGGTGGCGCTGCTCTTCGTCGCCGGCGCCGGCCTGCGCCAGATCGCCTGGACCCAGCCGGTGGGCGAGCCGCTCAAGGTTGCGCTGCTGCAGACCAACATCGAACAAGACCTGAAGTGGGCGCCGGCGCGGCTGCAGGACTGGCTGCAGGTCAACGCCCGCATGGTGGCGGACAACCCGGCGCAGCTGGTGGTGCTGCCGGAGACCACGCTGCCGCTGCTGTCCGACATGCTGCCCCGCGGCTACCTGGACCTGCTCGCCGACTATGCCCGGGCAGGCGGCGGCGACCTGGTGCTGGGCCTGTTCACCCGCGACGCCGACGACAACATCTACAACGCCGCCGTCAGTCTCGGCAGTGCGCCATCGCAGCACTACGCCAAGCGCCACCTGGTACCTTTCGGCGAATACTCGCCGCCGCTGTTCGGCTGGTTCTACCAGCTGGCGGATATTCCGATGTCCGACCAGACCCGCGGCGCGCCCCATCAGCCGCCGCTGGCCGTGGGTGGCCAGAAGGTGGCGGTGAACATCTGCTACGAAGACCTCTTCGGCGCCGAGCTGCTCGACAGCCTGCCGGAGGCCACGCTGCTGCTGAACATCTCCAACCTCGCCTGGTATGGCGACTCGCTTGCGCTGCCGCAACACCTGCAGATCGCCCGCGCCCGCGCGCTGGAAACCGGCCGGCCCATGCTGCGCTCCACCAACACCGGCATGACCGCGGTGGTGCAGCCGGATGGTGAGGTCAGCGCCCGGCTGCCGGCCTTCGAATCGGGCGCGCTACACGCCGAGGTGCGCGGCTACCAGGGTCTGACGCCCTACGCCCGCTGGGGCGACGCCGCAGCGCTGGGCCTGGCGGCGCTGGCACTGCTGGGCGCGGTGTGGCTGCGCAGCGGGAGAGGTCGCGCCGCCTGAGGCGCCTCCTGCGGCGATGGGCTGCTGGCAAGCAGGCCATCGCGCCGCAGCGCTGGCCTGCTCCCTTTCCCCTTGCGGGAGAGGGTGCGCCCCGAAGTGGCGGCTCAACGCGAGCCCAACCCTCGCGCCCCCTCTCCCCCGGCCCCTCTCCTGCGAGGGGAGAACGCCATGGGAGCGCCCCCGGCCAGCATCAGCTTCCCCTGCGCCTGTTGCAAGCCAGCCTTCCTACTATCCGGAAAATGCAAACCCTCTCCTGGGCGCTTTATGTTCAGGCCAAGGTTTCCCTAAACTGCCCGGACCCCGCCTGCCGCGTCCGTCAGAGAAGCGCGGGCGGGCCCGGTCTGCCTGAGTCTCCGTGCTGGAGCGGGGCGGCCCGAGGGACCGCTTGGCGGTCTTTCCCTTTCCCCAACAAGCAGGAGCTCCTATGCACGCGTTTTCCAGAAAGCTGGCCGGTGGTCTGTTGGCCGCCGGCGTCTTCGCCACGGCCTCCAGTGCGGCGGCCGAAGAAGTGATCAAGATCGGTTTCGTCGGCGAGATGTCCGGCAGCTTCGCCGAGTTCGGCCGGCAGATGCAGACTGGCATCCGCGCCTACCAGAAGCAGCATGGCGACACCGTGGCGGGCAAGCGCATCGAGGTGGTGTATCGCGACGTCGGCGGACCCAAGCCGGAACTGGCGAAGCGGCTGGCGCAGGAACTGGTGGTGCGGGAGAAGGTGCAGGTGCTGGCGGGCTTCGGCTTCACGCCTAACGCGGCGGCGGTGGCCCCGGTCGCCACCGAGGCCAAGGTGCCCATGGTGGTCATGAACGCCGCCGCCGGCGGGCTCACCAAGCTGTCGCCCTACATGGCGCGGGTGTCCTTCACCTATCCGGACATGGTGCCGCCCATCGCCGAATGGGCGGTGAAGCAGGGCTACAAGCGCGCCTATGTGCTGGTGGCGGACTACGCCCCCGGCTTGGATGTGGAGGCCGCCTTCATGAGCGCCTACAAGAAGGCCGGCGGCGAGGTGATCGGCAATGTCCGGGTGCCGATGACCACGGTGGAGTTCGCGCCCTACCTGCAGAAGGTGAAGGATCTGAAGCCGGACGTGCTGTTCAGCTTCGTCAATGCCGGCGACGTCTCGCCCGCCTTCATGAAGGAGTTCCGCGCCCGCGGGCTGGACCAGGCCGGCATCAAGCTCATCGGCACCGGCGACATCGTCATGGAGAACAGCCTCAAGGCCATCGGCGACAACGGCCTGGGCGTGGTCAGCGTCTATCCCTACTCTGCGCTGCACGGCTCGGAACTCAACCAGCGTTTTGCCAAGGACTTCGTCGAGCTGGGCGAGAAGCATGAGCCGCCCACCATCATGGGCGTGGCCGCCTACGACGGCATGGCTGCCATCTACGCCGCGCTGCGCAAGACCGGCGGCAAGGCCGACGGCGAGAGCCTGATGGCGGCGCTGAAGGGCGTCAGCTTCGAGAGCCCGCGCGGCCCGCTGAGCATAGATGCCACCACCGGCGACGTGGTGCAGAACCACTACATCCGCCGGCTGGAGAAGGTGGGCGCGGTGGCCGGCGCCGAAGGCGGGCTGGGCAACGTCGAGTTCGAAACCTTCGCCCCGGCGCGCTGAGCCATGAGTCGCGCAGATCGCCCGCTCCACGCCTGGAGCGCGGCGGAGATGGCCGCCGCTTACGCCGCCGGCGAACTGTCGCCGGTGGCGGTGGCGGAGAGCCTGTTCGCCGCCATCGCCGACGACCGCCACGCCATCAACGCCTTCACCCTGCTGGACCGGAAAGGCGCGCTGGCGGCGGCCGCCGCTTCCGCCGCGCGCTGGCGTGCTGGCCGGCCGCTGGGGCCGCTGGACGGCGTGCCGGTGTCCATCAAGGACATGAGCAACGTCGCCGGCTGGCCCACCCGGCGCGGCTCGCTGGCCACCGCCGACGAGCCGCTGCCGCCGGCGGACGCGCCCGCGGTGGCGCTGCTGCGCGCAGGCGGCGCGGTGCTGTTCGGCAAGACCACCACCACCGAGTTCGGCTGGGCGGTGATGTCCGAGAGCCCGCACGGCGGCGTCACCCGCAACCCGCATGCGCCGGCGCACACCGCCGGCGGCTCCAGCTGCGGCGCCGCCGCCCAGGTAGCGATGGGCTGGGGGCCGCTGGCGCTGGGCAGCGATGCCGGCGGTTCGGTGCGCATCCCGGCAGCCTACTGTGGCCTGGTCGGGCTGAAGCCGACCTTCTCCGCCATTCCCAACCCGCCGCAGAGCGCCTTCGCCGAGTTCGCCCACCTCGGCCCGCTCAGCCGCAGCGTGGCCGACTGCCGGCTGGCGATGCAGGTGCTGGCCCGGCCGGATGCGCGCGACCCCGCTTCGCTCTACCCGCGCCAACCCGGCGGTTTGCCACGACGACCGCTGCGCCTGGCCTGGGCGGCGCGGCTGGGGGGGCAGGCGATGCTGGACGAGGACATCGCCCGCGGCTTCGCCGGCCTGGTGGAGACGTTGGCGGCGCAGGGGCATGAGTTGGTCGAAGTGCCGCTGGACTGGCTGGACACCGCGGAGGAGGGCTGGAACCTGTGGGCCTCGCGGCTGCACGAGTCCTTCGTCGACTGGCCGGCCGAGCGCCAGGCGCTGCTGGACCCGCGGCTGCTGCGCACCTGCCGCCTCGGCGGCGCGCTGGATGCGGCGGCGCTCGCCCGCGCCCGCAGCCGGCTACGGGTGGCGGCCAACCGCCTCACCAGCGTGTTCGTCGACCACGATTTCCTGCTGACGCCGGCCACCGCCACGCCGGCGCCGCCGCTGGGCTGCCTGGCACCGGCAGCGCATCCGCAGGCAGCGCGCATCGAGCAGGAAAGCGGCAACTGGTTCGCCCTCACGCCCTACACCTACCCCTTCAACCTCACCCAGCAGCCGGCGCTCGCCCTGCCGTTGGGCTGCACCGCGCAGGGCCTGCCCTTCGGCGTGCAGGTCGTCGCCCAGCGCTACGCCGACGAAACCCTGCTGGATTTCGGCGAGCAGCTGGAAGCGCTGCTCGGCAAGGTGGTACCGGCGCCGGCAAGCGCGCCTTATCTGGGCTGAGCCCAGGGGCCGGCGCAGGCCGCCCGGCAATCGGCAGCCCGACCGCCGCTCGGGCTGCGTCCTCCGGCGGGCCAGGGCGGGGCTTGCCCAGGCCCTGCCCTGCGACCTGCCAGTCCGGAGCGAGGCCGCAGAGGCTGAAGAAGCTCCGGCGAGGCTTGCTTGCCGGCCGATGGTGCGAGGGGAAAAGGCGGCGGCGACGCGGGAGGAGGGCGGCTCTCGTGGCGGGTGAACGCCGTCGCCACGCCTTTCCCTGTCATTTGCTCACCAATGTGGTGCGAACAGCATGGCTGCGGTGATAGGCTGGCGGCCGTTTTGCCGGTGTTCCGCGACGCCGGCCTGGACCCTCACCAGCCCCCGAACCGCTCCGCCGCGCCGCAAGGCGGGGGAGCATGACCTCCGCCTGCCGCCCATGAACCGCCACCTGCCCCGCCTCGCTGTCCTCGCGCTCCCCGCCGCCCTCTTCGTATCCCTCTCGGCGACCTACTTCTTGATGCCGTCCTTCGCCGCGAGCGCTGCCGACAAGGCTGACGCGGCGGCCCAGCGCCCGGCGCTCACGGTGACGGTGGACGTGCCCCGGCGCGACTCGCTGCCGCTGCGCCTGAGCGCCAACGGCGACATCGCCGCCTGGCAGGAAGCCAGCATAGGCGCCGGCGTGGCCGACCTGCGGCTCACCGAAGTGCGGGTCAATGTCGGCGACGTGGTCAAGGCCGGCCAGGTGCTGGCGGTGTTTGACGAGGAAACGGTGCGCATCGACCTCGCCCAGGCGCAGGCGGCGGTAGCCGAAGCCGAGGCGGCGGTGGCGGAGGCGGCGGCCAATGCCCAGCGCGCCCGCGAGCTGCAGGAGAGCGGCGCGTTGAGCCGCCAGCTCATCACCCAGTACCTCACCGCCGAGCGCACCGCCCAGGCCCGGCTGGCCTCGGCCAGCGCGGCGGCGGACGCCCAGGCGCTGCGGCTGAAGCGCACCAGGGTGCTGGCGCCGGACGACGGCGTCATCTCCGCCCGCAGCGCCACCGTGGGCGCGGTGAACGCCATGGGCACCGAGCTGTTCCGCATGGTCCGCCGCGGCCGGCTGGAGTGGCGCGCGGCGTTGACCTCCGCCGAGCTGGGCAAGGTCGCCGCCGGCACCGGGGTGACGCTGACGCTGCCCAGCGGCGAGCAGGTGGCCGGCGCGGTACGCATGGTGGCGCCCACGGTGGATACCCAGTCCCGCTCCGGCCTCGTCTATGTAGACATTCCGCGCCCCGGCGGCGCCCGCGCCGGCATGTTCGCCCGCGGCGAATTCCAACTCGGCGCCAGCGAGGGCATGACGCTGCCGCAGCAGGCGGTCGTGGTGCGCGAGGCCTTCAGCTACGTCTTCCGCGTGGGCGACGACGGCCGGGTGAGCCAGCTCAAGGTGCGCACCGGCCGTCGCGTCGGCGAGCGGGTGGAGGTGCTGGAAGGGCTGCCGGCGGAGGCCAGGGTGGCGGTGGTCGGCGCCGGCTTCCTCAACGATGGCGACCTGGTGCGGGTGGCGGAGGCGCCGGCGCCCGCCGCCGTGCCCGCCGCACGCTGAGGCCGCGTCCATGAACGTTTCGGCCTGGTCCATACGCAATCCGATTCCGGCGGTGATGCTGTTCGTGCTGCTCACCTTCGCCGGCCTGCTGTCCTTCAACGGCATGAAGGTGCAGAACTTCCCCGACATCGAGCTGCCGACGGTCACCGTCACCGCCTCGCTGCCGGGCGCCACCCCCGGCCAGCTGGAGAACGACGTCGCGCGCAAGATCGAGGACGCCATCGCCACCCTGCAGGGCCTGAAGCACATCTACACCAAGGTGCAGGACGGCGGCGTCGTCATCACCGTCGAGTTCCGCCTGGAGAAGCCGGTGCAGGAGGCGGTGGACGACGTGCGCTCGGCGGTGGCGCGGGTGCGCGCCGACCTGCCGGGCGATCTGCGCGACCCCATCGTCAACAAGGTGGACCTGGCCGCCCAGCCGGTGCTGGCCTTCACCATCAGCTCGCCGCGCATGGATGACGAGGCGCTGTCCTGGTACGTGGACAACGACGTCTCCCGCCGCCTGCTGGCGGTGCGCGGTGTGGGCGCGGTGAACCGCGTCGGCGGCGTCACCCGCGAGTTCCGCGTCACCCTGGATGCGCTGCGCCTGCAGGCGCTGGGCGCCACCGCGGCGGACGTATCGCGCCAGCTGCGCCAGGTGCAGACCGAGAGCGCCGGTGGCCGCGCCGACCTGGGCGACGGCGAGCAGCCGATGCGCACCCTGGGCACGGTGAGCGGGGCCGAGGAGTTGTCGCGGCTGGAGCTGGCGCTGTCCGACGGCCGCCACATCCGCCTGGCCGACGTCGCCACGGTGGAAGACACGGTGGCCGAGCGCCGCGCGCTGGCGCTGCTGGACGGCAAACCGGTGGTGGGCTTCGAGGTCTCCCGCAGCCGCGGCGAGAGCGAGGTGGAGGTGGGCGCCGCGGTGCAGGCGGCGCTACAGGAGCTGCACGCTGCGCGGCCGGACATCCAGATCACCGAAGCCTTCAACTTCGTCGCCCCGGTGCAGGAGGAGTACGACGGCTCCATGCACCTGCTGTACGAGGGCGCGCTGCTGGCGGTGGTGGTGGTGTGGCTGTTCCTGCGCGACTGGCGCGCCACCCTGGTGTCGGCGGTGGCGCTGCCGTTGTCGGTGATCCCCGCCTTCATCGGCATGTACCTGTTCGGCTTCTCGGTGAACGTCATCACCCTGCTGGCGCTGTCGCTGGTGGTCGGCATCCTGGTGGACGACGCCATCGTCGAAGTCGAGAACATCGTGCGCCACCTGCGCATGGGCAAGTCGCCCTTCCAGGCGGCGATGGAGGCGGCGGACGAGATCGGCCTGGCGGTGATCGCCACCACCTTCACCCTGATCGCGGTATTCCTGCCCACCGCCTTCATGAGCGGCGTCGCCGGCAAGTTCTTCAAGCAGTTCGGCTGGACCGCCGCGCTGGCGGTGTTCGCCTCGCTGGTGGTGGCCCGCATGCTGACGCCGATGATGGCCGCCTACCTGCTCAAGCCCACTGCCGACCACCCCGAGCCGCGCTGGCTGGTGCGCTACGAAGGCTGGGCGCGCAGCTGCCTGAAGCACCGCGGGCTGACGCTGCTGGGCGCGGCGCTGTTCTTCATCGGCTCGCTGATGCTGGTGCCGCTGCTGCCCACCGGCTTCATTCCGCCGGACGACAACTCCCAGACGCAGATCTACCTGGAGCTGCCGCCGGGCAGCACGCTGAAGCAGACCGAGGCGGTGGCCGAGCAGGCCCGCCAGCGGGTGGCGGCGCTGCCGCAGGTGCAGAGCGTCTACACCACCATAGGCGCCGGCAGCGCCGGCGGCGATCCCTTCGCCCCGCAGGGCACGGCCGAGGTGCGCAAGGCCACCCTCACCGTGCAACTCACCCCGCGCGGCGAGCGGCCGCGCAAGCAGGGCATAGAGAACGACATCCGCCACGAGCTGGAGAGCCTGCCGGGCGTGCGCAGCAAGGTCGGCCTCGGTGGCTCGGGGGAGAAGTACATCCTGGTGCTGGCCGGCGAGGACCCGCGCGCGCTGCAGAGCGCCGCGCTGGCGGTGGAGCGCGACCTGCGCACCATCCCCGGCCTCGGCAGCATCGCCTCCACCGCCAGCCTGATCCGGCCGGAGATCGCGGTGCGGCCGGACTTCGCCCGCGCGGCGGACCTCGGCGTCACCAGCAACGCAATCGGCGAAACGCTTCGGGTGGCGACGCTGGGCGACTACGACGTGTCGCTGGCCAAGCTCAACCTCGCCCAGCGCCAGGTGCCCATCCTGGTGCGGCTGGACGACGCCGCGCGTAAGGACCTCGCGGTGCTGGAGCGGCTGGCGGTGCCGGGCGCGCGAGGACCGGTGCTGCTGGGCGAGGTGGCGACGCTGGAAGTGGCCGGTGGCCCGGCGGTGATCGACCGTTACGACCGCTCGCGCAACATCAACTTCGAGATCGAGCTCTCCGGTGCGCCGCTGGGCGACGTCACCGCCGCGGTGGCGCAGCTGCCCTCGGTGCGCAACCTGCCGCCGGGCGTGCGGGTGGTGGAGGTGGGCGACGCCGAGGTGATGGGCGAACTGTTCGCCAGCTTCGGCCTGGCGATGCTCACCGGCGTGCTGTGCATCTACGTGGTGCTGGTGCTGTTGTTCAAGGACTTCCTGCACCCGGTGACCATCCTGGCGGCGCTGCCGCTGTCGCTGGGCGGCGCCTTCGTCGGCCTGCTGCTGGCGCAGAAGAGCTTCTCCATGCCCTCGCTGATCGGCCTGATCATGCTCATGGGCATCGCCACCAAGAACTCCATCCTGCTGGTGGAATACGCCATCGTCGCCCGCCGCGACCACGGGCTGTCGCGCTTCGACGCGCTGCTGGACGCCTGCCGCAAGCGCGCCCGCCCCATCATCATGACCACGCTGGCGATGGGCGCCGGCATGATGCCCATCGCCCTCGGCTCCGGTGCCGCCGACGCCAGCTTCCGCTCGCCGATGGCGATCGCGGTGATCGGCGGCCTCATCACCTCCACCGTGCTCAGCCTGCTGGTGGTGCCGGCGGTATTCACTTATGTGGACGATGTCGGGCAGTGGGTGAAGCGGCGTTTCATGCCGCGCAAGGCGGAGTGATGGCGGTGGCTTTGCGGGCTTTTCTTTCCGCAAGGCCAGTCGTTGCCGCAATGGGTTTTTCCTTCCTCTTCTGTCGCGGGGTGTTGGGGCGCAGAGAGGCTACGCAGGCAGGGGGGGGGAGATAGGCTGAGCCGCCTGAATCGGCTATTGGCGTCCTGTCGGACGCGCCCCTCTGCCCGGCCCTCCCCCGCAAAGGGGGAGGGAGCAAGACCTGGCGCCGGGGTAGCGGTCTCGCGCGGAAAGGACACATAACAGGTCGGCGCGGAAGCGCGGTTTTTATCTCCTTTCCCCTCGCGGGAGGGCCGGGGAGAGGGGGAAGCGCCCGCCAGGGCGCCAGCGGCGGAACGAGCGCCACGGCCCTGCGAGGGGAGAGGAGCAAAATCGCGTCTCCGCTGGCTCGGGCTCCTGATTTTGGCTCCTGATGGCCCTGCACCGAGTTCCACCCTCACATCTGGTAATTCACCGTCAGCATGAGGTTGCGCGGAGCGCCGTACTGGTTGCCGCCGTGGCTCAGCCCGTGCCTTCGCAATACTTGCGGTCGAACAGGTTGTTCACGTTCAGCCGCCATCTTTGCGCGGGCCCACTTTCAATGGGGTTATTTAATAAATAAGAATCGTTCTCTTATAGAATCACGCTTTTGCCGTTCCCGGTCACGTCAATGTCCGCTCCCGCCGCCGTCAGCCCGCTGCTCGCCAGCTTCCATGCCGCCTACCGCGACCTGGTGCGCTTCCTGACCCGCCGCACCGGCTGCGCCGAGACCGCCGCCGATCTCGCCCACGAAACCTGGCTGCGGCTGGCGGAGCGGGAGCGCGCCGGGGGCGGCGCGGGCGAGCTGGCGTCTGCCGCGGGCGAGGGCGGTGACGGCCGCCGCGCCTATGTGTTCGCGGTGGCGGCCAACCTGGCGGTGGATCATCTGCGCCGCGGCGGCCGCAGCCTGGAGCGCTTCGTCGCCGTCGGCGACGGCCTGGAGGATCTGGGGCCGGCGGTGCCGGACGTGGCGGACACCCACCTCTATCGCCAGGCGCTGGAGAAGGTGCTGGGCGCGCTGAACACGCTGCCGCCGCGCACCCGCGACGTCTTTCTCGCCCACCGGCTGGACGGCACCTGCCATGAGGAGCTGGCTCGCAGCCACGGGGTTTCGGTGAAAACGGTGGAGCGTGACGTGATCCGCGCCATGGACTGCGTGCAGGCGGCGCTGCTGCAGTGGCGCGGCAGCAGCGCGGCGCCGCGGCGCGGCCGGCGCAAGGCGCTGTCCGCCCTGCTGGGCTTCGCCGGGCTGGGCCTGAGCGGCGGCCTGGGCTGGCAGGCCTGGCGGCAGTGGGTGGCGGATTTCCGCCTGGAACTCGCCACCGCCACCGGCCGCTTCACCGAGCGGGCGCTGCCGGATGGCAGCCGGGTACAACTGGATGCCGACAGCCGGCTGGAACTCTCCTATTACCTGGCGCGGCGGCATGCGGTGCTGCTGCGCGGCGCCGCCTTCTTCGCCGTCGCCCGCGACGAGGCGCGGCCCTTCGTGGTGGATGCGCTGGATGCGCGCATCACCGTGCTCGGCACCCGCTTCGCGGTGGATGTGCAGGGCGGCGCGGTGGCGGTGGCGGTCGAATCCGGCCGGGTCCGGGTGGCCGCCGGCGATGGCGAGCTGCGCGAACTGGGCGCCGGCGAGCGGCTGCGGCTGCAGGCCGGCGGCGGCATCGTCGCCAGCGGCCAGGCGGCGGAAGCGGCGCCGTGGCGCGAGGGCTGGCTGGATTTCGACGGCGTCGCGCTGGGCGAGGCCGTCGCCCGGCTGGGCCGCTACCGCGCCCAGGCGGTGGCGGTGGCGCCGGAGGCGGCGACCCTGCCGGTGCTCGGCCGGGTGCGCATCGCCCACAGCGAACAGTGGTTGCAACTGCTGCCGCGCAGCCTGCCGGTAACGCTGCGGTCGCAGCCCGGCGGCGGCCTGCTGATCGCCCGCCGCTGAGGCGGGATACAGGGCGCGCAGCCTGGCCGTGCAAGTTCTTGCCCATGCGCCTGAGGGAATCCGCGGGCCTGTTCGTTCCAGTCGTAGTAGCTCCCAAAACGACAGGAAACCGAACGCCATGATCTGCCGCTCTCCCTTGCTCGCCGTCGCCGCCTTGTCCCTGGCGGTGCCGGCTGCCTTCGCCCAGGTCGGTGCCAGCGCCGCCGCTGCCGAATTCGATATTCCCGCCCAGGCGCTGGACCAGGCCCTCAGCGCCTTCGCCCGCCAGGCCGGACTGCAGCTGCTGGCGGCGCCGGAGCTGGTGCGCGGCCTGCGCAGCCAGCCGCTGAGTGGCCGCGGCGACACCGCTGCCGCGCTCGCCGAGCTGCTGCGCGGCAGCGGGCTGCGCGGCCGCATCGAGGGCAACATCCTGGTGATCGAGCCGGCCACCGGCGGGCGCACGCTGTCGGAAGTGCGGGTGTCGGCTACAGGCATCTCGCCCTCCGAACTGCCGCCCGCTTATGCCGGCGGTCAGGTGGCCAGCGGCGCGCGGCTGGGCGTGCTGGGCAACGTCGATGTGATGGACGCGCCCTTCAACATCACCGCCTACACCGCGCAGACCATCGCCGACCAGCAGAGCGCGACGGTGGCCGAGGTGCTGCGCAACGACCCCTCGGTGCGCTACACCACCAGCGACGGCCATAACGCGGAGAACTTCACCGTCCGCGGCTTCGACCTCACCTCCACCGAGCTGGCCTTCAACGGCCTCTACAACATGCTGCCCGGCACCCATGTGCCCACCGAGTTCCTGGAGCGGGTGGAGGTGTTCAAGGGGCCGGGGGCGATGCTGTCCGGCATCGCCCCCAGCGGTGGGGTCGGCGGCGTCATCAACCTGGTGCCCAAGCGCGCCGGCGGCGAGCCGCTGACCCGCCTCACCGCCAGCTACGCCTCCGCCTCCCGCTTCGGCATCGCCGCCGATCTCGGCCGCCGCTTCGGCGAGGAGCAGCGCCTGGGTGTGCGGGTCAACGCGTCCTCCAGCGACGGCGAGACCACGCTGGAAGACCAGAAGAAGAAGGAGCGCTTCCTCTCCCTCGGCATGGACTACCGCGGCGACGGCTGGCGGCTGGAGCTGGACGCCTATTCCTCCAAGCAGGACCAGTCCAACGGCAGCCCGCTGTGGGTGGGCTTCACCACGCTGGGCCATGTGCTGAAGGCGCCGGACCCGACCAAGAACGCGCTGCGCGGTACCTATGTGAAGCAGCAGACCGAGGGCGCGGCCCTGCGCGGCGAGTACGACCTGAACGCGCACTGGACGGCCTGGGCGGCGGTGGGCGGCTCGCGCTACCACTACAAGGGCTACCTCAACGGCACCCTGGTCGAGGTGCTCAACGACGCCGGTGATGCCCGCGGCCAGACCAATCACCAGAAGGGCTTCACCAAGGGTCTGTCGGCCGAGGCCGGCGTGCGCGGCAGCTTCACCACCGGCGCGGTGGCACACCAGCTGGTGGCCAGCGCCTCCTCGGTGCAGATGCGCTCCAGCGGCGGGCGCGTCGGCCTGGCGACCGGTGCCGCCTACGTCACCAACATCTACGAGCCCATCCCGAACCCGACGCTGGCCGGCCCCTACGGCGCGGTGTGGACCACGGTGGACAACACCTACACCAGCTTCTCGCTGGCCGACACGCTGTCCATGCGGAACGACTCGGTGCTGCTGACGCTGGGCGCGCGGGCGCAGCGGGTGCGCCAGTCCATGGCCACGCCCACCGCCTACGACGAGAGCGCGGTGACGCCGCTGGTGGGGCTGGTGCTCAAGCCCTGGGGGCCGGCGGTGTCGCTGTACGCCAACTACATCGAGGGCCTGAGCCCGGGCATCACCGTCGGCATCACCTACGCCAACGCAGGCGAGACGCTGACGCCTTACCGCACCAAGCAGGCGGAAGTCGGCGTCAAGTGGGAAGCCGGCGTGGGTGATGAAGACGGCGTGCGCTTCACCAACACCCTCAGCCTGTTCCAGATCGAGAAGCCCTTTGCGGTGTCGGTGGCTACCGGCGCGCCGCTGCCGACGCTGAAGCTGGATGGCGAGCAGCGCAACAGCGGCGTGGAATGGAACGTCTTTGGCGAGGTGGGCAAGGGCCTGCGGCTGCTGGGCGGCGGCGCCTACACCCATGCCGAGCAGGTGCGCGCCTCCAGCACCGCCAACAACGGCAAGGACATGCCCGGCGTGCCGAAATGGACCGCCAACCTCGGCACCGAATGGGACACGCCGCTGCTCGCCGGCCTGACGCTGAGCGCGCGCTGGATCTACACCAGTTCGCAGTACCTGGACGTCGCCAACCGGCTGGAGATTCCGGCCTGGCACCGCTGGGACATCGGCGCCCGCTACGCCACCCGCATCGCCGGCAAGGCGGTGGTGGTGCGCGCCAGCGTGGAGAACCTGGAGGACCGCCACTACTGGTCCGGCCGCTTCTACCCCGGCGGCCAGGCCACGCTGGGCGCGCCCCGCACTTTCAAGCTTTCAACCTCCGTGGATTTCTGACATGAACCTGGCTGTCGCCTCCGGACTGCTGCTCGCGCTCGCGGGCTGCACCGCCTTCTATCTCGCGTCGCCCCAGCAGCGCTGGCGCGCGGCGCCCCTGCCGGCGCGGCCGGCGCGCTTCGCCGCCGGCGCACTGCTCGTCGCCGGCATGGCGGCGTTGTGCCAGGCGCTGCAGCCGCTGGCCGCCATTTACGTGCTGCTGACCTGGGTGATGCTGTTGCTGGTGCTGCTGCCCTATCTCGGCGCGCTGCTCGCTCTCAGGCGGGGGGCTTGAGATGAGCGCCTCTTCCGCGCCCCCCATCCGCCGCGACTGGCTGGCCAAGACCGTGGCCGGCGTGCTGCTCGGCTTCACCCTCGCCATCGGCTGCAGCGGCGTGTTCGCCTGGCTGGCGGACGGCATGCAGATGAGCGTGCGGGCGCAGCTGGCGATGTGGATGGTCATGCCCATCTGGCTGGGCATCTTCAGCGGCGTCTATTTCTTCCGCAGCGGCCTGCGCGCCTGGGCCTGGCTGGGCGGCGCCAACGCGCTGGTGTTCGGCGCCCTGGCCGCCGCGCAGTGGCTGTGACTCGACAAGGACTTTCCCCATGCGCTCGGAACTGATCCGCATCTACAAAGCCGTCCATACCTGGACCGGCATCCTCACCGGCATGGCGCTGTTCATCGCCTTCTACGCCGGCGCCCTCACCGTGTTCAAGGCGCCGCTGGCGCGCTGGGCCTCGCCGCCCGCCCTTGCTGGCGAAGCGGCCGCGGTGCCGCTGGCCGAAGCGCCGGCGCTGATCGCCGCCACCCTGGCCGCGCGGCCGGAGACGGCGCGGGACTTCTCCCTCAACCTCAAGCTGGACGAGCACCAGCCGGCGCGCCTCAGCTGGCAGGTGCGCGACCCCGACGCCGACGACCACGACAGCTTCTCGGTGCGTCACTACGCCGCCAGCCTGACGGCGGAGGGCGACGTCAGCATCGAGGAGGCGCAGCCCTCCAAGCTGGCGGAGTTCATCGACGTGCTGCACCGGGTGGTCGGCCTGCCGGCGGACACCGACCCCAACCGCTGGTTCATGGGCGTGGTGGCGGCGCTGTACGCGGTGGCGCTGGTATCCGGCGTCATCGTGCTGCTGCCCTCGCTGGTGAAGGACTTCTTCGCCCTGCGGGTGGGCAAGAACCTGAAGCGGATGTGGCTGGACGCGCACAACGTGGTCGGCATCGTCAGCCTGCCTTTCCACCTGGTGATGGCGATCACCGCGGTCGGCTTCGCCTACCACGACGGCATCTACGCCCTGCAGAACAAGATGCTGCACGGCGGCGGCCTGGCCGCCGCTTTCTCGCCGCGTGGCGGCGGGCCGCAGGAGGCGCCGCCGCGCGACCCCGCCGCCATGCTGCCGCCGGCCGAGCTGCTGGCGCGGGTGCATGCGCTGTCGCCCGGCTTCGAGCCGGAGCGGCTGCAGTACGCCCAGGTGACCGGCCCGCGCGCCACCGTGCGCGTCTGGGGGCACGACGCCACCGCCTTCTCGCCGCGCTTCGTCGGTGGCTTCGTCGCCCTCGATCCCTACAGCGGCAAAGTGGTGAACACCGAATACCTGCCCGGCCAGCAGGATGCGCCGCACGCCACCGTCAGCAGCCTGTTCGCGCTGCACTTCGGCGCCTTCGGCGGCACGCCGGTGCAGTGGATGTACTTCCTGCTCGGCATGGCTGGCGCCTGGCTGTTCTACGGCGGCAACCTGCTGTGGATAGAAAGCCGCCGCCGCAAGGCGCCGCGCGACGGCAGCGGCATGCCGGTGCAGCGCCTGGACACCCGGCTGATGGCCGCCGCCACCGTGGGCGTCTGCCTGGGCTGCGTCTGCGGCATCTCGCTCAGCATCGTCGCCGGCAAGTGGCTGCACGGCCAGGTGGCCGACCTCGGCAGCTGGCACCGCTACAGCTATTACGCCGCCTTCTTCGGCTGCCTGGCCTGGGCCTTCCTGCGCGGTGGCGCGCGTGCCTCGGTCGGCCTGCTGTGGCTGGCGGCCATGCTCACCTTCGCCATTCCGGCCACCAGCCTGCTGGGCGCGCTGGTGCCGGCGCTGGGGCTGTGGGCCCACCCGGCCGCGGCGACGCTGGGGGTGGACCTGACCGCCGCCGCCGGTGGGCTGTGCTTCGTCTGGATGGCGCGCGCCACCGCACGGCGGGTGCATGGCGGGCCGGCGGACAGCGTGTGGTCGGCGCGGGCGCCGGACGCGGGCGGGCTGGCGGAGGGGGCGGCGACTGTCGCCAGCACGCGCTGAGGCGGGTGGAGCAGCGGCCGGCGGCCTCAGCCGGCCCGCTGGCGAGGGTGACGAGGCCGCGCTGCCGGCGGAAACCGTGGTTTCCGCTGCCAAGCAGGTGCGCGCCAAGGGCGGAATGCCAGTAAAATCCGCTCCTTTGCGTTCGCTGCGCGGCGCTCGCCGCCCGAGACCATGTCCCTGTCCAAACCCACCTTCCAGCAAATCATCCTCACGCTCCAGCAATTCTGGGGCGACCGCGGGTGCGTGCTGCTGCAGCCCTACGACCTCGAGGTCGGCGCCGGCACCTCGCACACCGCCACCTTCCTGCGCGCCATCGGCCCGGAGCCGTGGAACGCCGCCTACGTGCAGCCCTCGCGCCGTCCCAAGGATGGCCGCTACGGCGAGAACCCCAACCGCCTGCAGCACTACTACCAGTTCCAGGTGGTGCTCAAGCCCTCGCCGCTGAACATCCAGGAGCTCTACCTGGATTCCCTGCGCGCGCTGGGCATAGACCCCAACAGCCACGACATCCGCTTCGTCGAGGACGACTGGGAGAACCCGACGCTGGGCGCCTGGGGCCTCGGCTGGGAAGTGTGGCTGGACGGCATGGAGGTGACTCAGTTCACCTACTTCCAGCAGGTCGGCGGCCTGGACTGCAAGCCGGTGCTGGGCGAGATCACCTACGGCATCGAGCGCCTGGCGATGTATCTGCAGGGCGTGGAGAACGTGTACGACCTCACCTGGGCCGTGTATCCGGACGGCACCCGTGTCAGCTACGGCGACGTCTTCCACCAGAACGAGGTGGAGCAGTCCACCTACAACTTCGAGCACTCCAACGTCGATTTCCTGTTCTCGCTGTTCAACAACTACGAGTCCGAGGCCAAGCGCCTGATGGAGGTCGGGCTGGCGCTGCCGGCCTATGAAATGGTGCTGAAGGCGGCCCACAACTTCAACATGCTGGATGCCCGCGGCGCCATCTCGGTGACCGAGCGCGCCGCCTACATCGGCCGCATCCGCAACCTGTCGCGCGCCGTCGCCCAGGCTTATTTCAAATCCCGCGAAGCGCTCGGCTTCCCGATGCTGCCGCAACAGAACAAGGAAGCCGCGTGATGACGGCCCAACATTCCCTGCTCGTCGAACTGCTGACCGAGGAGCTGCCGCCCAAGGCCCTGCCGCGCTTGGGCGAAACCTTCGCCACCAAGATCGCCGACGGCCTCAAGAGCCGCGGCCTGGCCGCCGCCGATGCCGGCTTCCGCTGGTTCGCCAGCCCGCGCCGCATCGCCATCCTGATGCCGGCGGTGTTCGCCGCGGGCGAGGCGAAGCAGGTCACCGAGAAGCTGATGCCGGTCACCGTCGCGCTGGACGCCGATGGCCAGCCGACGCCGGCGCTGCTCAAGAAGATGGAAGCCAAGGGCATTCCGGCGGACGCGGTGGCCGGCTTCGAGCGTCGCATGGACGGCAAGGCCGAAGCCCTGTTCCACACCGCCACCGTGGCCGGCGCCAAGTTGGCGGACGTGCTCGCCGCGGTGGTGCAGGACGCGGTGAAGGCGCTGCCGATTCCCAAGGTGATGCGCTGGGGCGACGGCGACGCCACCTTCGTGCGCCCGGTGCACAAGCTGGTGATGCTGCACGGCGCCGAGGTGGTGCCGGGCCGCGTGCTGGATCTGGAGTCCGGCCGTATCACCAAGGGCCATCGTTTCATGAGCCGGGGCGAGATCGAGATCGCCAGTGCCGAAGCCTACGAGCCGACGCTGCTGGCCGAGGGTAAGGTCGTGCCGGACTTCGCCGAGCGCCGCGCCGACATCGAGCGCCAGCTGCTGGCCGAGGCCGAGCGCCAGGGCGGTCGCCTGGGCGAATACGCCGACCTGTTGGACGAGGTGACCGCGCTGGTCGAGCACCCGACGGTGTACGTCGGCGAGTTCGAGGCCGAATTCCTCGCCGTGCCGCAGGAATGCCTGATCCTCACCATGCAGGCCAACCAGAAGTATTTCCCGTTGTTCGACGCCGCCGGCAAGCTGCAGAACCGCTTCCTCATCGTCTCCAACATGCGGGTCGCCGATCCGACCAACATCGTCACCGGCAACGCCCGGGTGGTGCGGCCGCGCCTGTCCGACGCCCGCTTCTTCTTCGAGACCGACAAGAAGCAGAAGCTGGATTCCCGCCTGCCGCGGCTGGCCAACGTGGTCTATCACAACAAGCTCGGCAGCGTGCTGGAGCGGGTCGAGCGCCTGGAAGCGCTGGCCGGCCGCATCGCGGTTCGCCTGGGGGCGGACGAAGCCGCTTCCCGCCGCGCCGCCCGCCTGGCGAAGGCCGACCTGGTGACCGAGATGGTCGGCGAGTTCCCCGAGCTGCAGGGCATCATGGGCCGCTACTACGCGCTGGCCGATGGCGAGGGCGAAGTCGTCGCCGACGCGGTACAGGCCCACTACCAGCCGCGCTTCGCCGGCGATGCGCTGCCGGCCGGCAACGTAGCCGCCGCGGTGGCGCTGGCGGACAAGCTGGACGCGCTGGTCGGCTTCTTCGGCATCGGCCAGGTGCCCACTGGCGACAAGGACCCCTTCGCCCTGCGCCGCGCAGCGCTGGGCGTGCTGCGCATCCTGATCGAAACCCCGCTGCCGCTGGATCTGGCCGAGCTGATCGCCGACAGTGCCGCCGGCTTCAAGCCCGGCCTGCTCACCGCCGAAGGCTTCCAGACCCAGCTGCTGGAGTTCATGCGCGAGCGCCTGAAGAACCTGCTGCGTGGCGAAGCTGGCGGCAAGGCCGCCGACGCCGCCGTGGTGGACGCGGTGCTGGCGCTGGCGCCGACCCGCATCGACCTGGTGCCGGCCAAGCTGGCCGCGGTGGAAGCCTTCCGCGCGCTGCCGGAATCGGCCGCGCTGGCCGCGGCCAACAAGCGCATCGTGAACATCCTGAAGAAGGCCGAGGGCACGCCGGGCGAGCCGGATCCGGCGCTGCTGCAGGAAGCCGCCGAGAAGGCGCTGTTCCACCGCGTGGTCGAGATCGCGCCGCTGGTGAAGTCGCACATGGCCGGCGAGGGCTACACCGAGGCGCTATGCGCGCTGGCCGGCCTGCGTGGCGAGGTGGATGCCTTCTTTGAGTCGGTGATGGTGATGGCCGAAGAGCCGCTGATCCGCCAGAACCGCCTCGCACTGCTGGCCCAGCTCGCCGGCCTGATGAACCAGGTCGCCGACATCTCGCGGCTCTCGGCATGAGTCGCACCGTTCGCCCGGCCGCTCGCGCGCCGGGCGGCGTCCTTCACCGTCGTAGAGGGCTGGCATGAAACTGATCGTTCTCGATCGCGATGGCGTCATCAACCAGGACTCGGACCAGTTCATCAAGTCGCCCGAGGAATGGAAGCCGATACCCGGTTCGCTGGAGGCCATCGCCCGCCTCAACCAGTGGGGCTGGCGGGTGGTGGTGGCGACCAACCAGTCCGGCGTCGGCCGCGGCCTGTTCGGCATGGACACGCTGAACGCCATCCACGAAAAGATGGTGAAAAGCCTGGCGCAGGCGGGCGGCCGGCTGGATGCCATCTTCTTCTGCCCGCATGCGGCCGACTCCACCTGCGATTGCCGCAAACCCAAACCCGGCCTGTTCCACCAACTGGCCGAGCGCTTCAACGTGGACCTGACCGGCGTGCCGGCGGTGGGCGACAGCCTGCGCGACCTGCAGGCCGGTACCGCGGTGGGCTGCACGCCTTACCTGGTGCTCACCGGCAAGGGCATCAAGACCAAGGACGATCCCGCGCTGCCGGCGGGCACCCTGATCTATCCGGACCTCGCGGCGGTCGTCGCCGATCTCACCACCTGAGTTTCATCGTGATCTTCCTGCGTTCCCTACTGTTCGCCCTGGTCCTCATCGTCGTCACCCCGCCGTATGCGATTTTCGGCGCGTTGACCTTTCCCCTCCCGCTGCGGATACGCCATCGCATCGTCACCTCATGGGCACCCTTGGTGCTGTGGTTCGTGCGTCATCTGCTGGGCATCCGCTATACCGTCATCGGCAGGGAGAACATTCCGGCCGGGCCGGCGGTGATTCTGTCCAAGCACCAGTCGGCCTGGGAGACCATGGCGCTGCAGGTGATCTTTCCGCCGCTATGTTTCGTGCTCAAGCGCGAGCTGCTGCGCATCCCTTTTTTCGGCTGGGGGCTGGCCCAGATCGCCAGCATCGCCATCGACCGCGCGGCCGGCAAGGATGCGCTGGCGCAGGTGGTGGAGCAGGGGCGGGCCCGGCTGAAGGCGGGCTACTGGGTGGTGGTGTTCCCGGAAGGCACCCGGGTGGCGCCCGGTACCACGCGGCGCTACAAGGTGGGCGGCGCCTGGCTGGCGCGCCGCGCGGGGGTGCCGGTGGTGCCGGTGGCCCACAACGCCGGCGAGTTCTGGCGACGCAATGCCTTCCTCAAGTACCCGGGCGAGATCACCGTCAGCATCGGTCCGGCGATCGATGTGAGGGGCATGAAGGTGGAGGCGATCAATGCCCAGGCCGAGGCCTGGATCGAAGGCGAGATGCGGCGCCTGTTCCCGCACCACTATCCCAACTCCGGCATTCCGACCCTGATCCCGGAGCAGGAAGAAGCAGCGCTGTAAAGCATGCGGAGCAGCGGTGGCCTTGGCTTTCCCCCGAACGGCGTCGTTCGATGGCCCCCCTCGGAAGCCGGTGAACAAAAAAAGCCCCGCGTGAGCGGGGCTTTTTTTCTCCCTACCTGATTCTTTGATCAGGCAGCTTTCTTGCTGGCCTTGGCCGAGGCGCTGACAGCCTTGACGGTGGCGTTGGTCGCGGCAGCCACGTTGGCTTCGGCGATCTCGGCGACCTGCTTGGCGGTCTTGCTCAGGCTGTCGTAGGCGCTGTTGGCGGCGGCGATGGCGGACTTCACCGCGGCGACAGCAACGTCGGAGCCGGCCGGAGCGGACTTGGCGGCCTGGTCCAGCGCGCTGGCGATGCCCTTGTTCAGCTCGGCGACCTGGGCTTCCAGCAGCTTCGAAACTTCTTCCTGGCTCTGCGAAGTGATCTCGTAGACGCTGCGGGTGTAGGCCACGACCTTCTCGACCAGCGGCTGGGCCAGGGAGCTCTGCAGGCTCACCAGCTCCTGCACGTCCTTGGCGGCCAGCAGGGCCTTGGTATTGGCAACGCCGTCTTCAAGCACGGAACGGGCGGTGTTCAGGTTCAACGCGGCAAGACGCTCGGCGTTGGCGAATGCGGTGTTCGCCAGCGAGAGCAGGGTCTCGACGTTGGCCTTGTTGATGGTGATGAATTGCTCAGGGGTAGCAGTCATGACAAGCTCCTTGGTGAGGAAGGTGGCATCGCGGAACAGGAAAACCGATGCCGGATGTTGCGTCGCAACACTGAGGTGATTATAGGGGGGATACCCCTGCTGTCAACCCCGTCATTGTGCATTGCACAATTCAGTGCGGATTATCATCGTCCCTGCTTACGGCAGCCTGACTGCTTGCAAATGAAATACCCGTAATGAGCAGCAGCGAAAAGCAACCTGCATGTAATCCACTTGAAATGTTGCGGAGCAGGTTGCCCAGGATGATGTCGCCGGCGTTACGCGCTTAGTCGTGCTTGAAATCCGGTTTGCGCTTCTCGACGAAGGCGGCCATGCCTTCCTTCTGGTCGTTGAGCGCGAAGGCGGAGTGAAAGACGCGTCGTTCGAACAGCAGACCTTCGTTCAGGCTGCTTTCGAAGGCGCGGTTCACCGACTCCTTGATCATCATGACCACAGGGAGGGAGTAGCCGGCGATGGTCTCGGCGGCCGCCAGCGTCTCCTCCAGCAGCTTGTCGGCCGGCACCACACGGGAAACCAGGCCGGCGCGCTCTGCTTCAGTCGCATCCATGAAACGGGCGGTGAGGCACATGTCCATCGCCTTGGCCTTGCCGACCGCACGCGGCAGGCGCTGGGTGCCGCCGGCGCCGGGCAGGATGCCGAGCTTGACCTCCGGTTGCCCGAACTTGGCGGTGTCGGCGGCGATGATGATGTCGCACATCATCGCCAGTTCGCAGCCGCCGCCGAGGGCGAAGCCGGCCACTGCGGCGATGACCGGCTTGCGGCAGGTCTTCACCCGTTCCCAGTTGCGGGTGATGTAGTCGCCCTTGTAGGCGTCCATGTAGGAGAAGGTGGCCATGGCGCCGATGTCGGCGCCGGCGGCGAAGGCCTTCTCCGAACCGGTGATGACGATGGCGCCTATGCCTTCATCGCTCTCGAAGCCGTCCAGCGCCTTGCCGATCTCGTCCACCAGGTTGTCGTTCAGGGCGTTGAGCGCCTTCGGCCGGTTCAGAGTGATGAGGCCGACACGGCCGCGGGTTTCGACGAGGATCAGTTCATAGGACATGCTGCGGTCTCCTGCTCTTTGCGTTGGGGATTCGCCGCCCGGCCGTTTGGGGTAGCACCGGCTCGCTTGCGACCTGGTTGAAGCGGGTTGAGCGACGCCGCTCAGCGGTTCTCGTTCTTGGGCTGGATGACGGCGCGCACGCGGCCGTCGCCGGTTGCCGTCGGCTTGCTGCCCGGGGCGTTGGTGACGAGGTAGTTCTCGCTGATGGAGTCGTACTCGATGTAGTGGCCGCGCACCTCGTCACCGCCGCTGTTCACCATCGCCCGGTTGAACAGGCGGGCCTTCTCGGCGCGGCTGTCGTATTCGATGCGCTCGGCTTCACCGTATACATACTCGTCGCTGCCGTCGCGCTTCTGGCGGAAGGAGGCAAGCCCTTTGTCGTTGGTGGCGACGCCGTTCTGGAAGCCGTCCGCCCCCTGGGTGACGACCAGCTTCTCGCCCTTGATCGTCAGCGTGCCCTGGGTGAGCACCACCGCGCCTTCGAAGATGTGGACCTTGTTGCGGTCGTCCACGGTGACGCGGTTGGCTTCGATGTTGACCGGCTTGTCACGGTCGGCGCGTTCGGCGTGGGCGAGCGGGCTGGCGAGGAGCAGGGCCAGCAGGAGGGCAGGCAGGCGTGGTGTCATGAGGGATTCCGGGGGCGGCGCGGCATGTTGACCTTGGCGTCGCCGATCAGGGTGAGGTTGCCGAACAGGTTGTCTGCCCGCAGGCCGCGGGCGGTGGCGGTGGACTGGCCCTGGGTGAGCACCACCGGGGTGTCGGTGGCGGCACGATGATCGTCGGGCCAGACGGTGAGCTTTTCCGAGGCGAAGGTGATTTCCGGGCGGTCGGCGCCACCCTCGCGGCGGCCACGCACCTCGCCGCTCATGTCCACCCGCTCGCCGCCGGGGGAGACGTCGGCCTCGGCGGAGGTGAGGCGCAACTGGCGGCCTTCGCTCTGCATGGTGAGGCGGGGTTGGTCCAGCTTGGTCGTGTCGTCCTGCGGGTAGTGGGTGAGGCGTTCGGAAATCAGCTCGTAGCGCTGCCGGCCGTCTGAGCCGAAACCAAGGATGCGGGTCTGCTCGGCGATGAAGTCAGGGCCGGTGCGCTGCGCGCCGGCGGCCGCCGGGTCTTCCACCCGCGAGACGCGTTCCAGCCACACCGTGCCGGCTGCGAGCAGGGCGAGGGCGAGTACCGGGTAGAGGCGGTCGATGGAGGCGCGCATGCTCAGTCCAGGTAACGCTGTAGCATGACATCCAGTCTGCCCTGGGCGGCGAGCAGGAAGTCGCAGGTTTCGCGCACTGCGCCGCGGCCGCCGGGCTGGCTGGTGACGAAGCCCACATGTTCGCGGACGAAGGCGTGGCCATCGGCCGGCGTGGCGGAGAAGCCACAGGCGCGCAGGATGGGCAGATCCACCACGTCGTCGCCCATGTAGCCGGCGGCGCTGCGTGGCAGGCCGCGGCGGGCGAGGATGCCGTCCAGGCAGCCGCGCTTGTCCTCCACGCCCATGTGCAGTTCGGCGATGCCGAGGTTGGCGGCGCGCAGTTCCAGCGCACGGGAGCTGCGGCCGCTGATGATGACGACTTCGATGCCTGCCTGCTGCAGCATCTTCAGGCCATGGCCGTCGAGGCTGGAGAAGACCTTGATCTCATCGCCGTTGGGGGTGAAGTAGAGGCTGCCGTCGGTGAGCACGCCGTCCACGTCGAAGCCCATCAGGCGGACGGCGGCGGCGCTTTCCCGGGCATGGTCGATGCTGCGCATTTCAGATCACCTTGGCGAGCATGAGGTCATGGGTGGTGAGGGCGCCGGCGAGTTCGCCCTGGGCATCCACCACCAGCAGCTGGCTGATGCGCAGCCGTTCCATCATCGCGGCGGCCTCCACCGCCAGTGCGGCGGGGGAGATGGTGCGCGGATTGCGCGTCATGACGTCCGTCAGGCTGGCGCTGCGCACGTCCACGCCTCTCTCCAGCGCGCGGCGCAGGTCGCCGTCGGTGAAGATGCCCTGCGGCGCGGCGCCGGGTGCGGCGATCACCGTCATGCCCATGCCGCCACGGCTCATTGCCAGCAGGGCTGCACTCAGCGGGGCATCGGGGGGGACGACAGGCACTGCATCGGCGTCGCGCATCACATCTTCGACATGGGTCAACAGACGGCGGCCAAGGGCGCCGCCGGGGTGGGAGCGGGCGAAGTCGTCGGCGCCGAAGCCGCGGGCATCGAGCAGCGCCACCGCCAGCGCATCGCCCAGCGCGAGGGCAGCGGTGGTGCTGGCCGTGGGGGCGAGGTTGAGCGGACAGGCTTCCTCCGCCACCGCGGCATCCAGGTGTACGTCGGCCTCGCGCGCCAGCGGCGAATCCAGGCGGCCGGTCATGGAGATCAGCCGCGCGCCCTGGCGCTTCACCAGCGGCACGATGGTCAGCACTTCCTCGCTGCTGCCGGAGTTGGACAGGGCGATGACGACGTCTTCGGGCGTGATCATGCCGAGGTCGCCATGAGCGGCCTCGGCGGCGTGTACGAAATACGCCGGGGTGCCGGTGCTCGCCAGGGTGGCGGCGAGCTTGCGGGCAATGTGGCCGGACTTGCCGATGCCGGTGACGATGACCCGGCCACGGCGCTGCAGGATGATCTCCACCGCGCGCTCGAAGTCGTCGCCAATGCGTTCGGCCAGCGCGGCGACGGCGGCGGCCTCGATGCGCAGCACCTCGCGGGCGAGCGCGGCGATGCGATGCGGCTGGGCAGGTTGCGGCGGAAGTGGGGTCATGGGGGCGCTGCGGTTAAACTGGCGCGCAATGCGCCGAAAGGCCGGCAGCGCGGCGATTCCCACGGGCGCGGCCGGTCCGGTAGCCCGCGATTGTATAACAGTCGGGTCTCCCGCCGGGGGAGGCCCAGTTGCCGGAAGCCGAAGGCGCCGATGCTGAATACCCTGGATTTCGTCCTGCTGCTGCTGGCCGCGGCAGTGGTCGTGGTGGCCCTGTTCCGCAGTCTCAATCTGCCGCCAGTGCTGGGTTACCTGCTGATCGGCGCGCTTGGCGGTCCGCATGCGCTGGACCTGCTGCACGAGCCGGCCACGGCCCAGCATCTGGCCGAGTTCGGCGTCGTTTTCCTGATGTTCTCGATAGGTCTGGAGTTTTCCCTGCAGCGGCTGTATGCGATGAAGCGCATCGTGTTCGGCCTGGGCGCGGCGCAGGTGCTGGGGACGACCCTGCTGACCATGGCGTTCGGCCACCTGGGTGGCTTGGGCTGGGGCGCCAGCTTCGTGCTCGGCGGCATCCTGGCGATGTCCTCCACGGCCATCCTGTCCAAGCTGCTGACCGACCGGCTGGAACTGGATCGCCCGCATGGGCGCGAAACCATAGGCGTGCTGTTGTTCCAGGATCTGGCGGTGGTGCCGCTGCTGATCATGTTGCCGGCGATGTCACGGCCACCGGAGGCGCTGTTGATCACCCTGGGGCTGGCCGCGGTGAAGGTGGTGGTACTGCTGGCGCTGGTGTTGGGGTTCGGCCAGCGGCTGATGCATCGCTGGTTCACCGTGGTGGCGCGGCGCAAGTCCGGCGAGCTGTTCATGCTCAATGTACTGTTGATCACCCTGGGGCTGGCGTGGCTGTCGGATCTGGTCGGCCTGTCGCTGGCACTGGGCGCCTTCCTCGCCGGCATGCTGATCTCGGAAACCGAGTATCGCTACCAGGTGGAGGAGGACATCAAGCCTTTCCGCGACGTGCTGCTGGGGCTGTTCTTCGTCACCGTCGGCATGTTCCTGGATGTGGGCGTGATCGCGCGCAGCCTGCCGGCAGTCTTCGGCCTGCTGCTGGCGCTGCTGCTGTGCAAGTTCCTGATCGTCTTCGCCGCCTCCCGCGCCTTCGGCTCGCCGGCCGGTACCGCGATGCGGTCCGGCCTGTGGCTGTGCGCCGGTGGCGAGTTCGGCTTCGTGCTGCTGTCGCAGGCGGTGGATCTGAAGCTGCTGCCCGGCGGTATCGAGCAGGCGACGGTGGCGGCGCTGGTGCTGTCCATGCTGCTGGCGCCGCTGATCGTGCAGGTGAGCGACAAGCTGGTGATGCGCTTCGTCGCCTCCGAATGGCTGCTGCGCTCCATGGAGCTGACGCGGGTGGCAGCGCAGTCCATCAACACCGAGAAGCACATCATCGTTTGCGGCTACGGCCGCAGCGGTCAGTACATGGCGCGCTTCCTGGAGCAGGAGAACGTCAGCTACATGGCGCTGGACCTGGACCCGGAGCGGGTGCGCGAAGCACGGGCCGCCGGCGACAGCGTGGTCTACGGCGACGCGGGCAGGCGGGAGACGCTGATGGCGGCCGGCATCCTGCGGGCGAGCGCGCTGGTGATCTCCTTCGCCGAGGTGGAGACCGCGCTGCGCGTCATGCATCACGCCCAGGCCTTGCGGCCGGGCTTGCCCATCGTGGTGCGGGCGGCGGACGAGGCGGAGATGGATAAGCTGTCGGCCGGCGGTGCGGCGGAGGTCGTGCCGGAGGCCTTCGAGGGCAGCATCATGCTGGCCTCCCATGCACTGGCGCTGATCGGCGTGCCGCTCAACCGTGTGGTGCGGCGCATCCGCGACATCCGCAACCAGCGTTATGCGCTGATGCGTGGTTTCTTCCACGGCGTGACCGACCTCGGCGAGCCGGAGGCGGTGCAAGCCAGGCTGCAGTCGGTGACGGTGCCGCCGGGCGCGCCGGCGGTGGGGCGCTGCATCGGCGATCTTGCGCTGGAGGAGATCGGCGTCGGCGTGTCCGCGGTGCGGCGCCGGGGCATACGCGGGGTGTCGCCAGCGGCGGAAACCCGGGTGGAGGAGGGAGACATCCTCGTGCTGGTGGGCCTGCCGGCGGGCCTGGAGGCTGCCGAAGCACGTTTGCTGAAGGGTGTCTGAGCGGCCCGTAAGGCTGTGGATGAGATGCGTACAGCATTGTTCCGTGTGGCTGAAAAGACAATATCGTTGCCGCGCTGCAACAGTCCGGGGCGTCGCCAGGGGGCTGTCTGGTAGACTGCGCGGTTTGCAAGTTTTCAACGACGAGCCGTGGCGATCGAAAGCCCTGAACTTCCTCCGCTGGTCAGCCTCCGTGGCGTCCGCTTCGCGTACGGCGAGCGCGAGGTGCTGCGCGGCATCGATCTGTCGGTGCATCGGGGGCAGGTGGTCGCCATCATGGGCGGCAGCGGCTGCGGCAAGACCACGCTGCTGCGCCTCATCGGCGGTCAGTTGAAGGCCACCGGCGGTACCGTGGAAGTGGCCGGCCACGATCTCGCAGCCCTGGGAAACGCGGACCTCTACGCGCTGCGCCGGCGCATGGGCATGCTGTTCCAGTTCGGCGCGCTGTTCACCGACATGTCGGTGTTCGACAACGTTGCCTTCCCGCTGCGCGAGCACACCGATCTGCCGGCCGGCATGGTGCGCGACCTGGTGTTGATGAAGCTGCAGGCGGTGGGGCTGCGCGGCGCGGCGGCACTGATGCCCTCCGAGCTTTCCGGCGGCATGGCACGGCGGGTAGCGCTGGCCCGCGCGGTGGCGCTGGATCCGATGCTGATCCTGTATGACGAGCCCTTCGCCGGGCTGGACCCGATCTCGCTCGGCATCATCGGCCAGCTCATTCGCCGGCTGAACGATGCGCTGGGCGCGAGTTCGGTCATGGTCACCCACGATGTGCACGAGTCGCTGGGCATCGTCGATTACGTCTATTTCGTTTCCGAAGGGCGCATCGTCGCGCGCGGCACGCCGGACGAGATCCGCGCCTCCACCGATCCCTTCGTGCATCAGTTCGTGAATGCCGAGGCCGACGGGCCGGTGCCCTTCCACTATCCGGCGCCCGCCATCGCCGAGCAGCTCGGCGGAGGGGTGGGATGAGCGGCCTGGCGAATTTCCTGCGCCGCATCGGCGCGATGGCGGTGGACGGCGTTTGGCGGCTGGGTTTCGCCACCCGCTTCCTCGGCCTGGTGTTGCTGTATTCCGGCCAGTCGCTGCGGCGGCTGCCGCTGACCATACGCGAGATCTACTTCAGTGGCGTGCTGTCGCTGCTGATCATCCTGGTGTCCGGCCTCTTCGTTGGCCTGGTGCTGGGCTTGCAGGGCTACGACATCCTGCAGCGCTTCGGTTCCAGTGACGCGCTGGGCACCATGGTGGCGCTGTCGCTGCTGCGCGAGCTGGGCCCGGTGGTGGCCGCGCTGCTGTTCGCCAGCCGTGCCGGTTCGGCGGTGACCGCCGAGATCGGCCTGATGAAGACCACCGAGCAGCTGAAGGCGATGGACATGATGGCGGTGAATCCCATCGCCCGCGTGGTCGCCCCGCGCTTCTGGGGCGGCGTGATCTCCATGCCGCTGCTGGCGGCGATGTTCTCCGCCATGGGCATCTTCGGCGGCTGGTTGATCGGCGTGGTGTTCATCGGCGTGGATGACGGCGCGTTCTGGTCGCAAATGCAGGCGGCGGTGGATGTGCGCTACGACGTGATGAATGGCGTCATCAAATCCTTCGTGTTCGGCGTCGCGGTGTCGCTGATCGCGGTCTTCGAGGGCTATGACTGCACGCCCACGGCCGAGGGCGTATCGCGGGCCATCACCCGCACGGTGGTGAGTTCCGCGCTGGCCATCCTGGCCCTCGACTTCGTACTGACTTCCTTCATGTTCCGGGGACAATGATGAGTCGCAAAACGCTGGATCTTTGGGTGGGGCTCTTCGTCGTTCTCGGCTTTGGCGCCCTGGTGTTCCTCGCGCTCAAGGTGGGCAACTTCTCCGGCCTGGGCGGCAACGCCACCTATTCGATAGAGGCGCCTTTCGACAACATCGGCGGCCTCAAGGTGAAGGCGCCGGTGAAGAGCGCCGGCGTGTTGGTGGGCCGGGTGGCCGACATCCGTTTCGACGAGAAGAGCTTCCGTGCGATGGTGCGGCTGGATATCGACAGCCGTTACGAATTTCCGCGCGACACCATCGCCACCATCCTCACCTCAGGCCTGCTCGGCGAGCAATACGTTGGCCTGGAGCCGGGCGCGGACGAGGCCGTGTTCAAGAACGGCGACCGGGTGCAGATCACCCAGTCTGCCGTCGTGCTGGAAAAACTGATCGGGCAGTTCCTGTTCAACAGGGCTGCCGAGCCTTCCGCCGAGCCGCAGAAGTGAGCCGGTGTCCGCAAGGGGAGAAGAGACCGATGAGGAACGCTGCCGCTTCATCCGCCCGCAGCAAAGTGCTGGCGCTGGCCTGTGTCAGCCTGCTGGCGGTCGGGTGTGCGAGCCGTCCGGCCAATCCGGAGGATCCGCTGGAGGGCTACAACCGGGCGATGTTCTCGTTCAACGAGCAGGTCGACCGCGCGGTACTGAAGCCGGTCGCGCAGGGCTACGACACTGTCACGCCCACGCCGCTGCGCATTGCCATCGGCAATGTGTTCAGCAATATCGGCGATGTCTGGATAGGCGCCAACAACCTGCTGCAGGGCAAGCCGCAGGAGGCGCTGTCCGACGGCATGCGGGTGCTCGTCAATACCTTCTTCGGCTTCGCCGGCATTCTCGACATCGCCAGCGAGATGGGCTTCACCAAGCACGACGAGGACTTCGGCCAGACCCTGGGCACCTGGGGCGTGGGCGAGGGCGCCTACGTGGTGCTGCCCTTCTTCGGGCCTCGCACGGTACGCGACAGTGCCGGCCTGGCGCTGGACCTCTACGCCGATCCGGTGACCGGCATCAGCGACGTCCCGGTGCGCAACTCGCTCACCGGGTTGCGCGTGATCGATACCCGTGCCCGCCTGCTGGGTACCGAGCGCACGGTGGACGAGGGTACGCTGGACAAGTACGCCTACATCCGCGACTTCTACCTGCAGCAGCGCCGCTACAAGGTGAACGACGGCAACCCGGCGAATATGTACGAGGATTTCGACGCCGAGGATGGCGCCGCGGCGCTGGGCCGCGGAACCGATGCCGCCGCCCATTCGGCGGTGGAGCGGCTTGAACTGGTCGCGGTGGGGAATGTCGGAGCTACTCCGGCGGCCCTGGCCGCTGCCCCCAGGAATCGGGACACAGAATGAGAAAACTCCTTGCTTGCCTGGCGGTCTTGATGACCGCCTTCCTTACCCCTGCGCAGGCGGCCGAACCCAATGGCGCGCCGGATGCGCTGGTGCGCGACGTGACCAATGAAGTACTCGCCATCGTCCGCCAGGACAAGGCCATCCAGGGCGGCGATACCCGCAAAGTGCTGCAACTGGTGGACGAGAAGGTGCTGCCGCACTTCAACTTCCGCCGCATGACCATGCTCGCCGTCGGCCGCGACTGGCGCAGCGCTTCGCCGGATCAGCAGCAGGCACTGACCGACGCCTTCCGTACCCTGCTGGTGCGCACCTACTCCAATGCGCTGACCCAGTACCGCGACCAGACCATAGACTTCAAGCCGCTGCGCATGGCGCCGGCCGATACTTCGGTGCAGGTGCGTACCGAAGTCCGCCAGCCCGGCGCCCAGCCCATCGGCATCGACTACATGCTGGAGAAGGGCAACGACGGCTGGAAGGTGTTCGACGTCATCGTCGCCGGCGTCAGCCTGGTCACCAACTACCGGGGCACTTTCGCTCAGGAGATCCGTACCGGCGGCGTCGATGGCCTGATCCGCTCGCTGCAGGAAAAGAACCGCGCGCTCGAAAGCGGCAAGGCCGGCGCATGAGCCTGTCCGGCCCTTTCCTGGCGACGGTGCGGGTGGTGCGGTGAGCGAGGCGGGCGTGCTGCGCCTCAATGGTCCGCTGACCATGCGGACCGCGCCCGAAGTCCTGCAGCGCGGGCGCGATGCTATTGCCGCCGGAGACGTGGTGATAGACTTCGCCGCCATCGCCGAGGCGGACTCCGCCGCCCTGGGCCTGCTGCTCGACTGGCTGCGTGCGGGCCGCGAAGCCGGTCACCAGGTTCAGGTGCGCGGCCTGCCCCGCGGCCTGCAAAGCCTCGCCGAACTCTACGGTATCCAAGACCTCCTGCCGCTGGCCCCCTGAAAGCTGTTTCGATGACCCTGCCCGCAATCCGCATTTCCGGTGTCACCAAGCGTTATGGCGCGCTGCAGGCGCTCGGCGGGGTCGATCTGGAAATCGAGCAGGGCGAGTTCTTCGGCCTGCTCGGCCCCAACGGCGCCGGCAAGACCACGCTGATTTCCGCCCTCGCCGGGCTGGTGCGACCGGATGGCGGGACGCTGGAAGTGATGGGCCACGATGTGGTTTCCGACTACCGCAATGCCCGTCGCCGGTTGGGCGTGGTGCCGCAGGAACTGGTGTTCGATCCCTTCTTTTCGGTGCGCGAGATGCTGCGCATCCAGTCCGGCTACTTCGGTATCCGCGGCAACGACGACTGGATAGACGAGATCCTCGCCAACCTTGACCTGACCGCCAAGGCGCATCAGAACATGCGCGCCCTGTCCGGTGGCATGAAACGCCGGGTGCTGGTCGCCCAGGCGCTGGTGCATCGGCCGCCGGTCATCGTGCTGGACGAGCCTACCGCCGGTGTGGATGTCGAGTTGCGCCAGGGGCTGTGGCAGTTCATCCGCAAGCTGAACCGCGACGGCCATACCATCGTGCTGACCACTCATTACCTGGAGGAGGCGGAAACGCTATGCGGCCGCATCGCTATGCTGAAAGGCGGCCGGGTGGTGGCGCTGGACTCCACCGCCAACCTGCTGCAACGCTTTGCCACCCATACGCTGAGCGTGCGAGTGGAGCGACCGGAAATCGCAGCTAGCCTGGGCGGTGTAAATGGCGAGGCAGGCTGGATGGAGTTCGCCTTCGAGAGCTATCACGAGGTCGAGCCCCTGCTGGCGCGCCTGCGCGAAACGGGCGCCGGCCTGATCGAGATGCGGCTGGGCGAGCCGGATCTGGAACGGGTCTTCGTCGAGGTGATGCACAGTGCCTGAAGTGTCGCAACAACCCCGCCAGCCGGCCGAACTCCCCCCGGTGGGACGCGAGGTGCCGCTGGCCGGCTTCCGCACCCTGCTTTACAAGGAAGTGCTGCGTTTCTGGAAGGTGGCTTTCCAGACGGTGGCGGCTCCGGTGCTCAACGCGGTGCTCTTCCTGCTGATTTTCGCCCATGTGCTGGACCGCCACGTGACCGGCTATGGCGAGGTGGACTACACCGCCTTCCTGGTGCCCGGCCTGGCGATGATGTCGCTGCTGCAGAACGCCTTCGCCAACAGCTCGTCTTCGCTGATCCAGAGCAAGATCACCGGCAACATCGTGTTCGTGCTGCTGCCGCCGCTGTCCTACCGCGAGTTCTATTCGGCTTATGTGATCGCCTCGGTGCTGCGCGGGCTGTTCGTCGGCGCCGGCGTGCTGCTGGTGTCCATCCCCTTCGTCCATTTGCCGCTGGCGCATCCGCTGTGGATACTGGCCTTCGGCGTGCTCGGCGGCGCCTTCCTCGGCTCGCTGGGCGTCATCGCCGGCATCCAGGCGGACAAGTTCGACCAGCTCGCTGCCTTCCAGAACTTCCTGATCATGCCGCTTACCATGCTTTCCGGCGTGTTCTACTCCATTCATTCCCTGCCGCCGCTGTGGCAGGATGTGTCCCACGCCAACCCGTTCTTCTACATGATCGACGGCTTCCGTTACGGTTTCTTCGGCCAGTCCGATGTCTCGCCGTGGCTCTCCCTGGCCGTGGTCGGTTTCTGTTTCGTTGCGCTCGCAGTGCTTACCCTGGCCATGCTCGCCCGGGGTTACAAGCTGCGTGCATGAGGTGATCAAGACATGTTCGACGCGAATGAAATCAAGCGCCTGATCGGCGCCAGCCTGCCCTGTGACTTCGTCGCCATCGAGGGTGACGACGGCGTCCACTTCACCGGCATCGTTGTCAGCGCTGCCTTCGAAGGCAAGCCCATGGTGCGCCAGCACCAGGCGGTGTATGCCTCGCTGGGCGCGCTGATGGGCAACGAGATCCATGCCCTGCAGTTGCAGACCTACACGCCGGCCAAGTGGGAAACGGTGCGCGGCGAACTCGGTCTCTAAACGGAACCACGATGGATAAATTGTTGATCGCCGGCGGGCGCCCGCTCGCTGGCGAAATTGCCATTTCCGGCGCCAAGAATGCGGCGCTGCCCATCCTCTGCGCCGCGCTGCTCACCCGCGAGCCGGTGACCTTCACCAACGTTCCCCGCCTCAACGACATCGCCACGCTGTTCAAGCTCTTGGCGCAGATGGGCGTGAAGGTGGAACGCGGTGCCGGCGATGAGGTGACGCTGGATGCGTCCGGCCTGGACAATCCGCTGGCGCCCTATGAAATGGTGAAGACCATGCGTGCCTCCATCCTGGTGCTGGGGCCGCTGGTGGCGCGCTGCGGCGAGGCCAGGGTGTCGCTGCCGGGCGGCTGCGCCATCGGCGCACGCCCGGTGGATCAGCACATCCGCGGCTTGCAGGCGATGGGCGCCGACGTGCGGGTGGAGCATGGCTACGTGCAGGCCAGCGTGCCGCGCCTGAAGGGCGCGCGGTTGTTCACCGACATGGTGACGGTGACCGGCACCGAGAACCTGATGATGGCGGCCTGCCTGGCCGACGGCGAAACGGTGATCGAGAACGCAGCCCGCGAGCCGGAAGTGGTCGATCTCGCCAACTGCCTGGTCGCGATGGGCGCGCAGATTTCCGGTGCCGGTTCGGACGTGATCCGCATCCGCGGCGTCGAGCGGCTGCACGGTACGACCCACCGCATCATGCCGGACCGCATCGAGACCGGGACTTACCTGTGCGCGGCGGCGGTGACCGGCGGCGAAGTCCGGCTTACCGGCACCTCGTCCTGCTATCTGGATGCGGTGGTGGACAAGTTGATGGACGCCGGCTGCGATGTCACCAGCGAGCGCGAAGCTATCCGCATCAAGGCGCCTGCCCGGCTCAACTCGGTAAGCCTGCGTACCGCGCCCTATCCCGCCTTCCCCACCGACATGCAGGCGCAGTTCATGGCGCTGAACTGCGTGGCCCAGGGGGCCGCGATGATACGGGAAACCATTTTCGAGAACCGCTTCATGCATGCGGTGGAGTTACAGCGCCTGGGGGCCGACATCCGCATCGACGGCAATACCGCGGTAGTGCACGGCGTCGAGCGGCTGCAGGGGGCGACGGTGATGGCGACCGATCTGCGCGCCTCCGCCAGCCTGGTCATCGCCGGCCTGGTGGCAGAGGGCGAGACCACGATAGAGCGCATCTACCACCTGGACCGCGGCTACGAGCGCCTGGACGACAAGTTGGCCGCGCTGGGCGCCAGCGTCCGGCGTCTGAGCTGAGCGCGATCCCTGCCGGCGCGGCGGTGCTTGCAGCCACCGCGCCCGCGACGGGCATCAGAGGTCGTACTGGCCGGCCGCTTCCGGCTGCCAGGTGACCTCCAGCACCTTCAAGCGGATGGCTTTGCCGTCCGGCGTGGCCCAGTCGATGCTCTGGTTGGCCGACAGGCCGAGCAGGGCGGCGCCGGCCGGGGTGAACACCGAGACCTTGCCGGCGGCGGCGTCCGCTTCGCGCGGATAGGCCAGCGTCAGCTCATACTCGCGGCCGGTGTTTTCCTCGCAGAAGCGGGCACGGCTGTTCATGGTGATGACGTCGGCCGGCATGTCCTCCGGCTCGCGCACGTCGGCGCGCTCGAGTTCGTCGCGCAGGGCATCGAGATCGCCGCGGGCGCGGGCCGCCGGGGCGAACAGCAGTGCCTCCAGGCGTTCGAGGTCGCGGGACGAAACGATGATTTCCGGTTTCATGGTTCTGCTCCTGGGTAATGAAGTCGAGAGCACGCATCGCGATTATGCGATACGGGAAAACTCGAGCGGATTACGGGGGCGGGGAGTCCGCCGGAAAAAGTAAAAGGCCGAACCGCCGTCGGCGGTTCAGCCAGTGGGTCGGAGGCTAACAGAAGCCACCACGGGTTACAATGTCGGCCCAATCCCCGCAAGGTTTTCGTCCGTGTCCAGCATCACCCTCGCCCTGTCCAAGGGCCGCATCTTCGAGGAAACGCTGCCGCTCCTGGCTGCCGCCGGCATTGTGCCGACCGATAATCCCGAGTCTTCGCGCAAGCTCATCATCGGCACCAACCGGCCGGACGTGCGCCTGGTCATCGTGCGCGCCACCGATACGCCCACCTATGTGCAGTACGGCGCCGCGGACCTCGGCATCGCCGGCAAGGATGTGCTGCTGGAGCATGGTGGCGCCGGCCTGTACCAGCCGCTGGACCTCAACATTGCCCGCTGCCGCCTGTGTGTGGCTGCGCCCAAGGGCTTCGATTACGCTGCGGCGACGCGGCCCGGCGGGCGCATCCGCATCGCCACCAAGTACATCGACAGCGCCAAGGCCCACTTCGCCGGCAAGGGAATGCATGTGGACCTGATCAAGCTGTACGGTTCGATGGAACTGGCGCCGCTGGTCGGCCTGGCCGACGCCATCGTGGATCTGGTGTCCACCGGCGGCACCCTGCGGGCTAACAACCTGGAGGAGGTGGAGGAGATCATGGACATCAGCTCCCGCCTCATCGTCAACCAGGCCTCCTTGAAACTGAAGCGCGACCTCATCCAGCCAGTGCTGGAGGCCTTTGCCGGAGCCGTGAAGCCATGAGCAAGACCGCCATCCGCCGCCTGGATGCCCGCAATCCTGGCTTCCTCGCCGAACTGGACGCGCTGCTCGCCTTCGAGTCGGAGGCGGATGAGCGCATCGACAACGCGGTGACCGAGATCCTGCGCGGCGTACGCACCACCGGCGATGCGGCGCTCATCGAATACACCCGCCGCTTCGATCATCTCGATGTGAGCGATATGGCGGCGCTGGAGCTTCCAAAACATGAGCTGCAGGCGGCGCTGGCCAGTCTTTCCTCCGCCCAGCGCGATGCGCTGGTGATCGCTGCCGAGCGGGTGCGCGCTTATCACCAGCGTCAGAAGGCGGAGTCCTGGGAGTACGTGGAGGCGGACGGCAGCCGGCTGGGGCAGAAGGTGACGCCGCTGGACCGCGTCGGCCTCTACGTACCGGGCGGCAGGGCCTCCTACCCGAGCTCGGTGCTGATGAACGCGATTCCGGCCAAGGTGGCCGGCGTTGGTGAGCTCATCATGGTGGTGCCGACGCCGCGCGGCGAGAAGAATCCGCTGGTGCTGGCGGCGGCCGAGATAACCGGCGTGGACCGCGTCTTCACCATAGGCGGGGCCCAGGCGGTGGCGGCGCTGGCCTACGGCACCCAGACCATTCCGCAGGTGGACAAGATCGTCGGCCCGGGCAATGCCTTCGTCGCCGAGGCCAAGCGCCGGGTGTTCGGCACCGTGGGCATCGACATGGTGGCCGGGCCCTCCGAGGTATTGATCATCTCGGATGGCAGCGGTCATGCCGACTGGGTGGCGATGGACCTGTTCGCCCAGGCGGAGCACGATGAACTGGCGCAGTCCATCCTGCTCTGCACCGACCCCGCCTTCATCGACGCAGTGCACGAGGCCATAGACCGGCTGCTGCCGACCATGCCGCGGCTGGAAACCATCGCCAAGTCGCTGGCCAACCGCGGTGCGCTGATCCATGTGGACAGCCTGGAGCGGGCCTGCGCCATCGCCAACCGGATCGCACCGGAACACTTGGAGCTGGCGATGGAGAAGGCGGAGGATTGGATAGACCACATCCGTCACGCCGGCGCCATCTTCGTCGGCCACTGGGCGGTGGAGGCGCTGGGCGACTACTGCGCCGGCCCCAATCACGTGCTGCCGACCATGCGCAGCGCGCGCTTCTCCTCGCCACTCGGCGTGTATGACTTCCAGAAGCGGACCAGCATCGTCCATATCTCGGAAGCCGGCGCCCAGCACCTGGGCAAGATCGCTTCAGTGCTGGCTCACGGCGAGGGCTTGCAGGCCCATGCCAGGTCGGCGGAGATGCGGCTCAAGGTCTGAGCCGGCGTTTGACAGAACCGGCCCTGCGATCGCGGGGCCGAGTGCTTTCAGGCCAGGATTTCTCCCAGCGCGGCAAGCAGTGCATCGCACTGTGCATCGGTGCCTATGGTGATGCGCAGGAACTGGTCAATGCGCGGTGCCCGGAAGTGGCGCACGATGATTGCGCGCTCGCGTAGCGCCGCCGCCAATCCGGCGGCGTCGCGCCGGGGATGGCGGGCGAAGACGAAGTTCGCCACCGACGGCAGCACCTCGAATCCTAGTTCTGAGAGTTGCTCGGTCAGGCGGCTGCGGCTGGAAATCACCCGGTCGCAGCTATCGCGGAAGTGCGCTTCGTCTTCCACCGACGCGACCGCGCCAGCCAGTGCGAGCCGGTTCAGCGGGTAGGAGTTGAAGCTGTTCTTTACCCGCTCCAGCGCTTCGATCAGATCCGGGTGGCCCACGGCGAAGCCCACCCGCAGGCCCGCGAGGGAGCGGCTCTTGGAGAAGGTCTGCACCACCAGCAGGTTCGGGTAGCGTTCCACCAGCGGGATCGCGCTCTCGCCGCCGAAGTCCACATAGGCTTCATCCACCAGCACCACTGCATCCGGGTTGCCGGCCACGATGCGCTCCACTTCCGTCAATGCGAGCAGGCGGCCGGTCGGGGCGTTGGGGTTGGCGAAGATGATTGCGCCCGCCCGCCGGCCCGCCAACGGCAAATAGTCTTCCGGACGCAGACTGTAGTCATCGGCCAGGGGGAGGGTTTCGTAGGCGATCTCGTAGAGACCGCAATACACCGGATAGAAGCTATAGGTGATGTCGGGGAACCACAGTGGGTGGTCCTGCTTCAGCAAGCCGAGGAAGGCATGGGCCAGCACCTCGTCCGAGCCGTTGCCGACGAATACCTGCGCCGGGGTGAGCCCATGGCGCTGCGCCAGTACGGCTTTCAGCTTGTCTGCATTCGGATCCGGATAGAGGCGCAGGCTGTCGTCCGCCGCTTCACGGATCGCAGCGACTGCCCGCGGCGACGGGCCGTAGGGGTGCTCGTTGGTATTAAGCTTGATCAGCTTGTCGAGCTTGGGCTGCTCCCCCGGCACGTAGGGTGTCAGGCGGTGAACGATGGGGCTCCAGTAACGGCTCATGATGGCTTGATGGGTCCGAGTGCGAGAGGGCCGGGCAGGTGCCGCCAGGCCAGACGGCAGCAGCATGGCAAGGCCGAAACCCCGCGCCGAGGCGGGTTTTGCCCGAAGCTTGCTTTGCTGCTGCGGAGCCGGGCGATGTTATCATGGGCCTCGATTCCCACCTGTAGTGATGTTTCAAGCCATGCGGCAAGCAGACGTAAAGCGCGACACCCTGGAAACCCGGATCTCCGTCCGGATCGACCTCGACGGTACCGGCAAGGCGACACTCGCCACCGGGGTGCCCTTCCTCGACCATATGCTGGATCAGATCGCCCGCCATGGTGCCATCGATCTCGAAGTGAAGGCGGAGGGGGACGTGCACATCGATGACCACCACACGGTGGAAGACGTCGGCATCACGCTGGGCCAGGCCTTTGCTCGCGCCATCGGTGACAAGAAGGGCATACGCCGCTACGGGCATGCCTACGTGCCGCTCGACGAGGCGCTGTCGCGGGTGGTCGTTGATTTCTCTGGCCGTCCGGGGCTTCACTACTTCGTCGAATATACCCGCGCGCGTATTGGCAGCTTCGATGTGGATCTGGCGCGGGAGTTCTTTCAGGGCTTCGTGAACCACGCCGGAGTCACCCTGCACATCGACAATCTGCGGGGCGACAACGCGCACCATCAGTGCGAAACCATCTTCAAGGCCTTCGGGCGGGCACTACGTATGGCTGCTGAGCGCGATGATCGTGCCCTGGGCGCCATTCCCTCCACCAAGGGCGCGCTCTGAGCAGCGCTGGCTGCCCGGGCGCACCTCTCATCCAGACAGACGGATACCAGCGATGACCTGTGTGGCCATCATCGATTACGGCATGGGCAATCTGCGCTCGGTCGCCAAAGCAATCGAGCATGTCGCTCCGGGGCGTGAGGTCGTGGTGACCTCCGATCCCGCGGTTGTTGCGGCGGCCGAGCGGGTCGTCTTTCCCGGCCAGGGGGCGATGCCGGACTGCATGCGAGAGCTCGATCTGCGCGGCCTGCGCCCGGCAGTGCTGCAAGCAGCGGCAAGCAAACCCTTTCTCGGGATCTGTATCGGCCAGCAGATGTTGTTCGAGCACAGCGAGGAAGGCGATGTGCCCGGTCTGGGCGTGCTGGCGGGCAAGGTGGTGCGGTTTCCCGAGGCGCGCATGGCGCTTGCCGACGGAGCTCGGCTGAAGGTTCCGCACATGGGCTGGAACGAGGTCTGGCAGCGGACGGCGGCCCACCCGATGTGGGAGGGTATCCCCGACGGAGAGCGCTTCTACTTCGTCCATAGCTACTTCGTGTCGCCGGCGGATGATGCCGTGACCGCCGCCGAGACCGACTATGGCCTGCGCTTTACCAGTGCGGTAGCACGGGCTAATATCTTTGCGGTCCAGTTCCACCCGGAAAAGAGCGCGCAAGCAGGTTTGCAGCTGCTTTCCAACTTCATACGCTGGGCGCCGTGAGCGCAACCGGTTCCTTTCTTCATCCCTTACTGTTTCAGATCCCGGTATGTTGCTGATTCCCGCCATCGACCTCAAAGACGGTCACTGTGTTCGCCTGAAGCAGGGCGAAATGGACGATGCGACGGTCTTCTCCGAAGATCCGGCTGCCATGGCGAAGCACTGGCTGGACCAAGGCGCACGTCGCCTGCATCTGGTAGACCTCAACGGCGCCTTTGCCGGCAAACCGAAGAACGAGGCTGCCATCCGCGCTATCACTCAGGTGGTCGGCGACGACATTCCGGTGCAATTGGGTGGCGGTATCCGCGATCTCGACACCATTGAGCGTTATCTGGACAACGGTATCACCTACGTCATCATCGGTACTGCGGCGGTGAAGAATCCCGGTTTCCTGCACGATGCCTGTGGTGCCTTTCCCGGCCACATCATCGTCGGTCTGGATGCGAAGGACGGCAAGGTTGCGGTGGATGGCTGGTCCAAGATGACCGGCCACGACGTGGTCGACCTGGCGAAGAAGTTCGAGGATTACGGCGTCGAGGCCGTGATCTACACCGATATCGGTCGCGACGGCATGCTTTCTGGCGTCAACATCGACGCCACCGTGCGTCTCGCCCAGGCGCTCCGTATTCCGGTAATCGCCAGCGGTGGCATTGCTTCCGTGACCGACATCGACGCGCTGTGTGCGGTCGAGGCGGAAGGGGTGATGGGGGCCATCACCGGCCGGGCGATCTACGAAGGCACCCTGGATTTCGCTGCAGGTCAGGCGCGCGCCGATGAACTCAACGGCGCCGCTTCCTGATGCTCGCCAAACGCATCATCCCCTGCCTCGACGTGAATGCGGGGCGCGTGGTGAAGGGTGTCAACTTCCTTGAGTTGCGGGATGCGGGCGACCCGGTGGAGGTTGCCCGGCGGTACGACGAGCAGGGCGCGGATGAGATCACCTTCCTGGACATCACTGCCAGCTCCGACGACAGGAACATCATCCTGCACGTCGTCGAGCAGGTAGCGGACCAGGTCTTCATTCCTCTGACGGTGGGCGGTGGCGTGCGCACGGTGGAGGATGTGCGCCGGCTGCTGAACGCGGGGGCGGACAAGGTCAGCATCAACACCGCGGCGGTGAACAATCCGCAGGTGGTGCAGGAAGCCAGCGACAAGGTCGGCAGCCAGTGCATCGTGGTCGCGATTGACGCCAAGCAGACTGCGCCGGGCAAATGGCAAGTGTTCACCCATGGTGGCCGCAACAACACCGGACTGGATGCAGTCGAGTGGGCGCAGCGGGTTACCCGTCTCGGCGCGGGGGAGATCCTGCTGACCAGCATGGACAGGGATGGCACCAAGGCCGGTTTCGACCTGGGGCTTACCCGGGCGATTGCCGATGCGGTGGCGATTCCTGTGATCGCCAGCGGAGGCGTGGGTTCGCTTGAGCACTTGGCTGAAGGTGTCTCTCAAGGCCGCGCGGATGCGGTGCTTGCCGCCAGCATCTTCCATTTCGGGCAGCACACGGTGCGGGAAGCCAAAGAGTTGATGCGAGAGCGGGGAATCGAGGTCAGGCTGTGAGTGCGAGTACCAAGTGGTTGAATGAGGTCAAGTGGGACGAGCACGGCCTGGTGCCGGTCATCGTGCAGGAAGCGGCCACTGGTGACGTGCTGATGTTTGCCTGGATGAACCGCGAGGCGCTGCAACGCACCGCGGAATTGCGCGAGGCGGTGTATTGGTCCCGCTCCCGGCGCAAGCTGTGGCACAAGGGCGAAGAGTCTGGCCATGTACAGAAGGTCCTGGATATCAGGATCGATTGTGACAACGATGTGGTGCTGCTCAAGGTCGAGCAGGTTGGCGGCATCGCCTGCCACACCGGGCGGCACAGCTGCTTCTTCCAGCGCTATCTCGCGGATGGCCGGTGGGAGGCCGTCGAGCCGGTTCTCAAGGACCCGAAGGATATCTACAAATGATCGATATCGAAGTGTTGCACCGTGTGGCAGCGACCATAGCGGAGCGCAAGGGCGCCTCTCCCGAATCCTCTTACGTCTCCAGCCTCTATGCCAAAGGTACTGACGCGATCTGCAAGAAGGTCGCCGAAGAGGCGGCCGAGACCATCATGGCGGCAAAGGACGGCGAGCGCCTGCACATCGTTCGCGAGGTCACCGACCTCTGGTTCCACTCCCTGGTGTTGCTGGGGCACTATGGTCTTTCCGTAGACGACGTGCTGGCGGAGTTCCGCCGTCGTGAAGGCGTGTCCGGCATCGACGAGAAGCGGTCGCGCAAGGGCTGAGAGGCGGCGATGAGCGGGTGCATCTTCTGCCGTATCGTTGCTGGAGAGATTCCGGCGCGCAAGATCTTCGAGGACGAGCATGTCCTCGCCTTTCACGATATCCAGCCTCAGGCTCCGGTTCATATCCTCGTCATCCCCAAGGTTCATATTCCTTCGATGGCCGAGCTGGTCGCAGAGCACGAAGCTGCCATGGGGCGTGCGATGGTGGTTGCGGGGCGGCTGGCCCGGGAACAAGGCTGTGCTGATGGGTTCAGAGCCATCGTGAACACCGGGCGGGTCGGTTTGCAGGAGGTGTATCATCTTCATGTTCACGTGTTGGGCGGGCCGGACCCCCTGCCGCCCATGCTGAAGCGTTAAGGAGAGCGGTATGGGTTCATTGAGCATCTGGCACTGGCTGATCGTGCTGGTCATCGTGCTGCTGGTTTTCGGCACGAAGAAGTTGCGCAACATCGGGCAGGACCTGGGTGGTGCGGTCAAGGGTTTCAAGGACGGGATGAAGGAGGCTGACGGCGGCGCCGATGCCGCATCCCAGCAGAAGATTTCCGGCCACGGCCAGACCATCGATGGCGAGGCGCGGGAAAAGGTCGAGAAGACCCATTCCTGATCTACGCGTAACCCGCGAGGCGAGGGGCGCCCACAGGAGCGCCCCTTCGTTTTCGCAGCGGACCTGAAATCATGTTCGATTTTGGTTTTTCGGAGCTGCTCATCATCGGAGTGGTGGCGTTGATCGTCATCGGGCCCGAGCGCCTACCCAAGGTGGCGCGCACGGCGGGGCATCTGCTGGGGCGATTGCAGCGCTATGTTTCGGACGTGAAGTCGGATATCCAGCGTGAAATGCAGCTTGAGGAATTGAAGTCGCTGCAGCAGCAGGTGCAACAACAGGCCAGCGACCTGGAGAACTCCATGCGTTCCCAGATGGCGAAGGTGGAGGCTGAAGTTCATCAGACGGCGGAAGAGGTTCGCGCTGCTCTGCCGGAGGTCGCGCAAACGCAGGCCAAGGTGGAAGGGGGGGGCGCACCGGTTGGAGAGGCGCCCGTCGTACCGGCCGAGCCCAGCCCTCAGCTTGAACTTGGCTTGGGGGGCGACCAGGCCAAGGAGCCTGCGGCTTCATCGTCGGCCAGTGACACGCCCAGGATTGCGGACAAGGCATGAGCGAGCAGCACGAGACTTTCATCGCCCATCTGGTTGAGCTGCGTGATCGCCTGCTGCGGGCAATCATCGCCATCGTCGTTGTATTCGTCTGCCTGATGCCTTGGGCCGGCACCATCTACGACTTGCTCGCAATGCCGATGATGCGCACTCTCCCCGAAGGTACGCACATGATTGCGACCGGCGTGGTCACGCCGTTCTTCGTGCCGGTAAAGGTGACCATGCTGGTGGCTTTCGTGATTGCGCTGCCCGTGGTGCTCTATCAGGCCTGGGCCTTCATCGCACCGGGGCTGTACGCCCACGAGCGGCGGCTGGCGATTCCGCTGGTGCTCGGCAGTACGGTGCTGTTCCTGATGGGAATGGCCTTCTGCTACTTCTTCGTATTCGGCACGGTCTTCAAGTTCATTGCCGAGTTTGCGCCGAAGAGCATTGTTCCTGCGCCGGACATCGAACAGTACCTCTCCTTCGTCATGTCCATGTTCCTTGCCTTTGGCATCACTTTTGAAGTGCCGGTCGCCGTCATCCTGCTGGTCAAGGCCGGGCTGGTGGAAATCAGCAAGCTGAAGGAAGTGCGGCCCTATGTGATCGTAGGGGCTTTCGTGATCGCCGCCATCGTCACGCCGCCGGACGTGGTGTCGCAGTTCATGCTGGCAGTGCCGATGTGCCTGTTGTACGAACTGGGCATTCTCCTGGCGCGTTTGGGTGAGAAGAAGCCGGGCATGGGCACGGCCGTGGCGACTACCGCCGCGCTGGATAAAGAGCTGGATCGTATTGAGGCTGAGGAAGGCAAGGGCAAACAGGGCTGAGGCCTGTTTCCAGGCCCCGATCTCTCACTTGTTGCTCAGTTGCTGCGGTGGGGGGCGGCGGCCGACTTCCACCTGCAGATCCAGTTCGTTGTTCTGGCGGCGGATACGGAAGTGCGCGCTGTGACCGGGTGGCAGCGCGGCGACCAACTCAAGCATACTTTTGGGGTCGGCTACGGTCTTTTCATCAACCGCGACCAGTACGTCCCCTGGTTTGATCCCTGCTTTTTCCGCCGGGCTGCCGCGCAACACGCCGGCGATCAGTGCGCCCTCGGTGCTGCCCAGGCCAAAGCTCTCCGCCATGTCCGGGGTGATCTCCTGTATCTCCACGCCGACCCATCCGCGAGTGACCATTCCGGTGGTGACAATCTGCTCCAGGACGTTGCGCGCCAGCGAAACCGGGATGGCGAAGCCAATACCCAAGGAGCCGCCGGAACGCGAATAGATCGCCGTATTGATGCCCACCAGGTTGCCGCGGGCGTCTACCAGCGCGCCGCCGGAATTGCCTGGGTTGATGGCGGCGTCGGTCTGGATGTAGTTCTCGAAGGTGTTGATGCCAAGATGGGTGCGTCCCAGCGCGGAGACAATGCCCATGGTGACCGTTTGGCCGACACCGAAAGGGTTGCCTATGGCCAGTACCACATCGCCCACCTTCAGGCCTTCGGCGCCGGCGAAAGTGATGGCCGGCAACTGGGCATCTGTTTGGATCCGTAGCACAGCGAGGTCGGTTTCCGGGTCCTTGCCCACCATGCGGGCGGGGAATTTCCGCCCGTCGTTCAGTGCCACCTCGATTTCATCTGCGGCGTCGATGACATGGTTGTTGGTAAGGATGAAGCCGTCCGGGCTGACGATGACGCCCGAACCGAGGCCCGCGCTGCGCTGGCTGTCATTGTTGCCGTTGCCTTGGCGGTCACCGAAAAAGTGGCGAAAGATGGGATCGTCCAGCAGGGGATGGCGTGGATTCTGGACGGCCTTGCTGGTATAGACGTGGACGACCGCCGGCATGGAGCGCTGTGCAGCGCTTGCATAAGAGCCGGGGGCCGCGGCGGTATCGCCGCCGTTCTCTTCCGGCGCCTGCAGGATGGCGACCACCGAGGCGGGTGCTGCGTCGCGCAGCCATTCAGGCTTGAGCGTATTCAGAACGAACAGGGCCGCGACGCTGATCGTCACGGCCTGGGCGAAGATCAGCCACAGGCGGCGCATAATGTTGCCCGGTCTAGGCAAGGGGCCAGTGTGGCGCTTGCCGGAGTTGGTAGGTAGAAGAGAGGGGGAGATCGCATGCAACTCATCGAGCTGCAAACTCACTTGGATGAACTGCTGGAAGTCCCGCGGCTTCGCGATTATTGCCCAAACGGTTTGCAAGTGGAAGGACGCCCCCAGGTGCTGCGAGTGCTGTGCGGCGTGACCGCCAGCCAGGCATTGGTTGATGAAGCGGTGGAGCGGGGCTATGACGCAATCTTCGTTCATCACGGCTACTTCTGGCGCGGAGAAGATGGCCGGATCACCGGCATTCGCAAGCGCAGGCTGACTGCTTTGCTGAAGCACGATATCAGCCTGTTTGCCTATCACCTGCCTCTGGATCTGCATCCGGAACTGGGTAATAACGCTCAACTCGGCAAGTTGATGGGCTGGCATGCCGAGTCCCGCTTCGCCGATCAGGATCTGGGGTGGCTGGGGAGGCCTGCTGCGGTGCCGGGAGCGGAAACCGCCGGACAATTGGCGCGCTCGATCGCGGCGCGGCTGGGCAGGGACCCGACGCTGGTGGGGCCGGGGGAGCGCCTGGTGCGGAAGGTGGCTTGGTGTACCGGCGGTGCCCAAGGCTACTTCGAGCAGGCAATCGCCGCTGGGGCGGATGTGTACATTTCCGGGGAGTTGTCGGAGCAGACGACTCACCTCGCGCGCGAAGCTGGGGTGCCTTACATTGCCGCCGGCCATCATGCCACCGAGCGTTACGGTGCGCGGGCGATGGCGGATTACATGAAGAACACACTGGGATTGGAGGCCGTGTTCTGCGATATCGACAATCCCGCCTGAGGCACTTGAGGCTGATCAGGCCGTAGCGTCTGTCTCTTCCTGGGTCGGGCGGTAAGGTCCCAGTTCCATTTCCAGAATGGCGGCGAGGGTCAGGATGTCGTCGATGACATTGAGCGGGAAACCTTCCCGGGTGCCGTCGCGATTGTCCCGCAGCAGGGTCTGCAGGTAGGCCTGGGCTTCGCGGGTGCCCCAGGTGGCTTGGAGCGCGCTGATGATGTGCGGCATCTGCTCAAGGGTGGCGGTGGCGCGGCGTGCCTGGTCGAAATTGTCCCAGGTGACGGCTTTCACGTTGAAAGTCTTGTTCAGTTGCCGCGCCAGCCCGTCGAACTCGGAGCGCAGCCCCGCCGCCCGATAGACCTCCAGCAGCTTCAGCCACGGCGTCACTGCCTGCTTTGGGTTGCTGCGGATGAATTCGGCCAGCGTTTCCGCGGCTCCATGCACCCGGCCGAAACTCATCATGATCTCCGCCAACTCAATTGCGGAGTCGTGTTCTTCCACGTTCTCGTCTTCCGGTTCCAGCGGGGCGACTGCCCGGCGTTCTGCTTGCGAGACTGGGCTGCCGTCCCAGTCCAGCGGGGCAACGCCGGAGATGTGGGTCAGCGGCTGGGGCGTGGGAGCAGGTTCGGTTGCTGGGGCCTCAGGAGGCAGACTGGGGGGCACCTCGGAAAAGGCAGCCCTTGTCGTGACGGGGAATGTCTCGAGCCGCCTTTCCCGCTGCCGCAGGAACAGCAGGACGAGCAGGATCACGACCGCTGCGAGCAACGCCGGAATCTGCCAGGCGGTGTCGTCGTTGGTGTCGGACGGGGTGGTCGCAGGCGGGGCGGCTTCCGGAGCTGGCGGTGTTGTTGCTGTCTGCGTGGAAGGCGGATCTTCTTCTGCGGGGGGCGTCTGAGGTTCAGCGAATACTGCCGGCGCAGATGGCTCCTCGGCCGCAGGAGGAGGGGCCTCGGGCGGGGGGGAAAGCGGCTCTGGCAGGGGGCTGACTGAGGGACGCTGCAATTCTGGCGGCAGGGCAATGCCGAGGCGCGCGGCGCGGGCGCTCAGCTGGGCCTGCATTTCCTCCAGCTCCTTGATTCGCGCCAGGAGTTCCATTTGGGCGACGATGGTTCTATCGACCGCGCCGGCCAGCGCTTGCTCTTTGCGAACCCACCCCGGGGAGTCGGGCTCGGCGCTGTAGTTCCGGGGGGGCGTCGCCTCTTGCTCGCCGACGACCAGCCGGTCGTTCCTGCTTCGAGCCGGGGCTGTGGGGTTGCCCTGCTCGCCCGCCGGGATTTGGCGCTGGCGCGAGGGGGTATCCGGCGACAGGGCGGCAGCTGCCTGTTCGGTGGGGTGGCTCCTGGTCCGTGCCTGTTGCGCAGGCGAGGGTATGAGTAGATCGGTGCCGGGAGGCAGTTCCCGGGAATGCGAGCCTGCGTTGGGAAAGCGTTCGGGGTTGGCGCGCGCCGTTGCGGCGATGAAGCGCCGCTGCGCTGCGCGATCCTGCGGGTGCAGGGCTTCGGCCAATGACGCCAGGGATTCCCCGGGGGCCGTGGTCCAGTGCTGCCCGGCAGCAGCCGGGGCGGGCGCATGCCCGCCGCTGGCGGGCGTTGTTTGCGTGGCGGCGGCTGAGGGAGGGCTGGCGGCTGATGCGGCCGGCCGCTGGGGGGCGTCCGCCACCTGATCCGGGAATGGAAGCAGCAGGGTGTAACGGCGCTGCAGCCGCGAGTCGCAGGCGTTCTGCAGGGTCAGCTGGACGGCCGGTTCGTTTACCGCCGCTGCGCTGCTGATGATGATGCGGGCACTAGCTCCGCTACCGGTGGCCGAGATGCGGACATTGCGCACAGCCGGAAGTTCGCCTCCCTCTTCGGTGGCGACCCGCAGGCACTCGCCCGCGTCGTCCACCCGGCCATCGAGCGAGCGGAGCTCGACCCGGAAAGGGGTGCCTAGAGGCGAAACCGAAGTTACTTCGCCAAGGACTACCGCCCCGGCAATGCCGGGCCAGGCAAGGGGCAACAACATGACGAGCGCGGTAAGCGAAGGTCCTTGTGATCTCATCGTTCCGCGGGTCCGTGGGGGGAAGGTTGCATGTCGGCGTTTTATCAGAGTCTTGGGCGCTATTCCAGCGCCTGCGCCGCATCCCGTCGCATGGCTGCATGCCGTCGTCGATTTCTGTTGCAGTAGGGGGCGAAGTAGGCGTGGCGACAGGGGATGCGGCAGTGCAACGTGAAGCTGCTGCCGGAGTAAGATCGGGGCATTTCCATACTTAGCCGTACGTTCATGCCGCTTTCCAATTCTTCCCTTGGCCGCAAGCGGGTTCATCTGCGTCGTATCGAGGTGGAGGGCTACCTGCGCAATGATGGCCTGTTCGAGCTCGAGGCGTCGCTGTGCGATGTCAAGGATGTCGATTATCCGCTGGCGTCGGGTGTCCGCCCGGCGGGCGAGCCAGTGCACCTGATGCGACTGCGGCTTACGCTGGACGCCACCTTCAACATCCTCGCCGCCGAGGCTTGTTCCGACCGTGTGCCTTATCCCGGAAGTTGCGACACCATTGGACCCGCCTACCAGCGGCTGGTCGGCCTCAACCTGGTGCAGGGCTTCCGCCGCACCATCGCCGAGATGTTTGCCGACGTCGCCGGGTGTACTCATATCACCGAGTTGCTGAACAGTCTGCCGACGGCAGCGATCCAGACCTTCGCCACTTTTCAGCGCGACGTCGATGACAGCGGCGGAAAGCCCTTCCAGCTCGACCGCTGCCATGCGCTCGAAACAACTTCGGAGGCGGTGCGACGCTACTACCCGCGCTGGTATCGGGGGCAGAGGGAGCCGGTCTGAAGCGTCCTGTGCGCTGCGGAAAACCGGTTATAATCCCGAGGTTCTTACGGTTACCACGCCTTGACAGCGAGGCCTCCGATAGACACGGCGTGGGCAGGGTTTTTGCCCGGGTCAGAAGCGGCAGGTGCCGGACGAGGGAGACGGTGCCCGTCGCGGAGCGAAGCTCCGAAGCGTCCCATCAACCTGTTCGCGGCGAGGAGTGCGCCGCGGCTTCGATCGAAGGGCAACCATGAAGATTCATGAGTATCAGGCAAAAGAACTGCTGAGAAAGTACGGCGTGGTCACGCCGCGCGGCATCCCCTGCTTTTCCGTTGATGAAGCGGTGAAGGCAGCCGAGGAACTCGGCGGCAACATCTGGGTGGTGAAGGCCCAGATCCACGCGGGCGGCCGTGGCAAGGGCGGCGGCGTCAAACTCGGCAAGTCGCTGGACGAGGTGCGCACCCTGGCGGGTCAGATCCTCGGCATGCAACTGGTGACGCACCAGACCGGCCCGGAAGGCCAGAAGGTCCGCCGGCTGCTGATCGAGGAAGGCGCCGACATCAAGAAGGAATACTACGTCGCCGCGCTGACCGACCGCGCCACCCAGAAGGTCGCCATGATGGCGTCCTCCGAAGGCGGCATGGACATCGAAGAAGTTGCCCACAACACCCCCGAGAAGATCATCAAGGTCTTCGTCGATCCGCTGGTCGGCCTGACCGACGAGCAGGCCACCGAGCTCGCCAAGGGCATCGGTGTGCCGGAAGGCTCCATCGCCAAGGCGGTGGATGCGTTCAAGAAGCTCTACACCTGCTACATGGAAACCGATGCCTCGCTGGCGGAAATCAACCCGCTGATCCTCGAAGGCAACGGCAACATCAAGGCGCTGGACGCCAAGTTCAATTTCGACTCCAACGCGCTCTTCCGTCATCCGGAAATCGTCGCCTACCGCGACCTGGATGAAGAGGATGCCGACGAAATCGAAGCTTCCAAGTTCGATCTCGCCTACATCTCGCTGGACGGCAACATCGGCTGCCTGGTGAACGGCGCCGGTCTGGCCATGGCCACCATGGACACCATCAAGCTGTTCGGCGCCGAGCCGGCCAACTTCCTCGACGTCGGCGGCGGCGCCACGACCGAGAAGGTCACCGAAGCGTTCAAGATCATGCTCAAGAACCCCAAGGTGAAGGGCATCCTGGTGAATATTTTCGGCGGCATCATGAAGTGCGACACCATCGCCACCGGCGTGGTCACCGCGGCCAAGGAAGTGAACCTGTCCGTGCCGCTGGTCGTGCGCATGAAGGGCACCAACGAAGACCTGGGCAAGAAGATCCTCGCCGAATCCGGCCTGCCGATCATCGCGGCCGACACCATGGCGGAGGCGGCGACCAAGATCGTCGCTGCGGTCAAGTAAAGGATAAGGGAGAGAACGAATGTCCATCCTGATCAACAAGGACACCAAGGTCATCACCCAGGGCATCACCGGGAAGACCGGCCAGTTCCACACCGAGAAGTGCCAGGAGTATGCGAACGGCAAGAACTGCTTCGTTGCCGGCGTGAACCCGAAGAAGGCTGGCGAGAAGATCTTCGACATCCCCATCTACGCTTCGGTCAAGGAAGCCGCCGGTGAAACCGGCGCCACGGTTTCCGTGATCTACGTGCCGCCGGCCGGTGCTGCAGCGGCGATCTGGGAAGCGGTCGAGGCCGACCTGGATCTGGCGATCTGCATCACCGAAGGCATTCCGGTCCGCGACATGCTGGAAGTGCGCAACAAGATGAAGGCCAAGGAAGCGGCCGGTGGCAAGAAGACCTTGCTGCTGGGCCCGAACTGCCCTGGCCTGATCACCCCGGAAGAGATCAAGATCGGCATCATGCCGGGCCACATCCACCGCAAGGGTCGCATCGGCGTGGTCTCCCGCTCGGGCACGCTGACCTACGAGGCGGTCGCGCAGCTGACCGAGATCGGTCTGGGCCAGTCCTCCGCCGTCGGTATCGGTGGCGATCCGATCAATGGTCTGAAGCACATCGACGTGATGCAGCTGTTCAACGACGATCCGGACACCGATGCGGTGATCATGATCGGCGAGATCGGCGGTCCGGATGAAGCCGAAGCCGCTCAGTGGTGCAAGGCCAACATGAAGAAGCCGGTGGTTGGCTTCATCGCCGGTGTCACCGCTCCGGCCGGCAAGCGCATGGGCCACGCCGGTGCGCTGATTTCCGGTGGTGCGGACACGGCTGACGCCAAGCTTGCCATCATGGAGGAGTGCGGTTTCAAGGTGACCCGTAACCCGTCCGAAATGGGCCGTCTGCTGAAGTCCCTGCTGTAAGAAAAACGGACTTGCCGTCTTGAAAAGCGCCGGCTCATGCCGGCGCTTTTTTGTCTACGCCGGCATGGGGCCACGCTAGAATGAAACGATAGGTCCGGAACGGGCCGACAGCAGGCGGGGCGTGCCCCTGATTTTGCACAGAGCGGCCGCGATTGCCGGCCGATTCAACGATGACAGCTGCGGGCGGCATCGCGGAGCCATCAGGCAGGGAGCGTGTGTGGCGGTAGTGGAAACGCAGGGAGGCGCACCGCTGTTGCGCTGTGCCTGCCGAACCGATGTCGGCCGGGTAAGGGCGCGCAACGAGGACGCGTACCGGACTGTGCCGGACCGGGGCTGGCTGGTGCTGGCCGACGGTATGGGCGGCTACCGCGGCGGCGACGTGGCTGCTGCCATGGCGGTTGACGCGGTAGTCTCCCGCCTCGAGGCTGAACAGGCGGTATTGAAGGATGCCGCTGCCTTGACGCAAGTGTTGCGCTCGGCCGTAGCCGAGGCCAATGCAGAGATTCATGACGTTGGATTGAGGCGCGTCGAAGTGGCCGGAATGGGTTCGACCATAGTGATAGCGACCTTTCTGCCCGGAGTCATGGTGTGCGCGCATGTCGGCGACTCCCGCCTCTATCGCTTTCGGGATGGCGTCCTGACCTTGCTGACGAGGGATCACACCTTGTTGCAGGAGCAGGTGGACGCCGGCATGATTCACCCCGACGAAGCGCGGCGTTCCCGTTTCCGTGGCATGCTCACGCGCGGTCTCGGAATAGAACGGATGGTTGAGCTGGACGTGGCCGAGCATGAAACGCAGTGGGGCGATTGCTACCTGCTGTGCTCCGATGGTCTGACGGACATGCTGATGGATGACGAAATCGAGGCCGAGATCGGCGTCGGCGGTAGCCTGGACGATATCGCCGGGCGGCTGGTCGATCTCGCCAACATGCGCGGCGGGCGGGACAATGTGACCGTCATTCTTGCCCAGAGCGCGGGAAGCAGATAATGAAAGCAATGAATGCGTCCGTACGAGCGGGCGAACCGGGGAGCGGGTGCTAGCAATGCCGAAGTTGATCCTCAGCATGGACGGGCTGGTGCTCAAAGAGATCGTCCTGAACAAGGGGCGGACTTCGATCGGGCGCAAGCCGAACAACGATATCCAGATCGACAACCTGGCAATCAGCGGCCAGCATGCTGTCATCACCTGCATCCTCGAGGATGCCTTTCTTGAAGACCAGAACAGCACCAACGGCACCTATGTAAACGGGCAGCCGATCAAGAAGCATGTGCTGCAGAACAATGATGTGGTCGAACTCGGCAAGTACCGCCTCAAGTTTTTGGCGGATGCGTCCCAGCCCGGGCTCTCTCCTTCCGAGATGGTGGAAACGGCTGCGCTGAAGCCCTTCGAGATCGGAACCATCGCCACCGACTCGGTCGACGCCCGGCCGCTGAGGGGCGCGGCGACGGCGACGCAGACCCAGGTCCTGCCGGCGGACGCGCTGCAGCGGGAGGAATTGCTGGCGGATGATCGCCAGGGCTTCGTGCAGGTGCTCAGCGGTGCCAATGCCGGGCGGGAACTGGCGCTGACCAAGTCGCTCACCACGCTGGGCAAGCCGGGCAAGCAGGTGGCAGTGATTGCCCGCCGGCCGCACGGCTACTTCATCACCCATGTCGAAGGCACGACCTTTCCGGTGGTGAATGGCCGCACGCTGGACGTGCAGGCGCACAAGCTGGGTGACCACGACATCATCGAGATCGCTGGCGTGAAGATGGAGTTCTTCCTCCGCGCCTGAGCCTGCTCCCGGCCCCTTTCCTGGCGGCGGGGATGGGCGTGATTTTTTCCATAGGCCTCCGGCTGGGCCAGATGCTAAGGTCTCCACCTGATCACAGGGGAGCAGGACGGCAGGTGCGAGGGCACCGGCGCCGCGCAGCGATCTTTCATGAAACTCAAGGTTCTGGGATGTAGCGGGGGCATAGGCGGCGCGGGAATGCGCACCACCGCCTTTCTCGCCGACGACGACATCCTGGTCGATTGCGGTACCGGCGTGGGCGATCTGGAACTGGACGCCCTGCGCCGCATCGACCACATCTTCATCACCCATGCTCATCTCGATCACATCGTCTCGATTCCCCTGATGATCGATTCGGTGGGCGACAGCCGCAGCGTGCCGGTCACCGTCTATGCCTCGGCGGAGACGATCCGCATCCTCCGCTCCCACGTCTTCAACTGGCTGGTGTGGCCTGATTTCAGCGCCATACCTGACCGCCACCGCCCCTTCCTGCGCTTCCAGCCACTCAAGGTCGGCGAGTCCGTAAAGCTTGGGGCGCGCACCATCACGGCCCTTCCTGCGCACCATACGGTGCCCGCTTTCGGCTACTGCCTGGACGGCGGCGACGGTCAGCTGGTGTATTCCGGCGACACGGCCTATTCCAGTGAACTCATTGCCGCGATCAACAAGGTGCCGCGCCTGCGCCACCTGATCGTGGAGACCGCTTTTTCCGACGAGCAGCACGGCCTGGCGGTGGCTTCCCGGCATCTCTGCCCCAACATGCTTACCGCCATGCTGGATGAGATCCACGGCCATCCTGAAGTCCATGTGAGCCACCTCAAGCCCGGCCTGGGCGAGCGCATCATGGCGCAGCTGGCGGCCTACCGGGGGCCGCTGCGGCCCCGGCAGCTGGAACAAGGGCAGGTTCTGGAGTTCTGAACTGTTTCATGGGATGTGCGGACGCTTGCCGGGCTGGCGACCGCCGCGCGGATAAAATGGGCGCAATCGGCCCTTCATCTCGACAAGCGAACCCCTTATGAACGCAAACCCCGCAAAAGCCCCCGCTGGTGGCAGCGCGGTTGCCAGCCGCCTGGCCTTCTTCAAGGGCCTGCAGGCGATCACCACCCGCATCCACGCCGCCCATGACATCGACGAGATCATCTTCGAGCTGTCCGCCGATCTGTGCGCGCTGTTCGATGCCGAGCGCCTGTCCATCTACATGGTGGAGGAGGGGGGCAATGCCATCGTCACCCGGGTGAAGACCGGCTTGCAGGCGGCGCAGAGCATTCGGCTGCCGATCGCCGAGAACAGCGTCGCCGGTTACGTCGCCAGCAAGCGGCAGATGCTCAACATCGCCGATGTCTATGACCGCGAGGAACTATCCGCCTTCTCTCCCAAGCTGGAGTTCCGCCGCGAGGTGGATGAGACCACCGGCTTTCGTGCCCGGCAGATGCTGGCCGCGCCGGTGATCGACCCCGACAGCGGCACGCTGCAGGGCGTCATCCAACTGATCAACAACGCCGCCGGCGGGCGCTTCTCGGCGGTGGCCGAAGAGGGCCTGATGGGCCTGGCGCAGACCCTGGGCGTGGCTTTCGCACGGCGGGCCAAGGCGCCGGCGCAGCTGCGTTCCCGTTTCGATGCGCTGGTGGCGGATGGGCGCATCACCGCCGACGAACTGGCCGAGGCGACGCGGGAGGCGCGCGCTGGCGGCAAGTCGACCGAGACGGTGCTGATAGAACGCCTGAACGTGTCGGCGGCCGAGATCGGTGCCGCGGCCGCGCGCTTCTACGGCGTGGCCTATGAGCCCTTCCGCCAGGAACGTGTCAAACCCATGGATCTGCTGCGCAACATCAAGCGCGAGTATGTGCTGCAGAGCCTGTGGTTGCCGCTGGAGGAGACCACCGAAGGGGTGGTCATCATGGCGGTGGATCCGGAGCAGGTGCGCGGCTCGCGGGTGGCACAGAACGTCTTCCCCAAGAAGCGGCTGGCCTTCCGTGTCACCACCCGGGAGGAGTTCGAGCGTACCGCCAACCAGATGTTCGAGCGCTCGCTGGACTCGGGCTCGGCTTCCGACCTGCTGTCCGACATGGACGAGGACGGCGACGATGCTTCCCTGTCCGACGATGTGAATGCGGCGGCGGACAACGAGTTGGTCAAGCTGGTGAACCGCGTCATCGTCGATGCCTATCGCCAGGGGGCTTCCGACATCCACATCGAACCGCGCGGCGGCAAGGAAAAGACGCTGATCCGTTTCCGCAAGGACGGTACCCTGGTGCCCTACATCGAGGTGCCCGCCAGCTACCGCAACCCGCTGGTCACCCGCATCAAGATCATGTGCGACCTCGACATCTCCGAGCGCCGCAAGCCGCAGGACGGCAAGATCAAGTTCCGCAAGTACGCGCCGCTGGACATCGAGCTGCGGGTGGCCACGGTACCCACCGCCGGCGGCCTGGAGGATGTGGTGATGCGCATCCTCGCCCATAGCGAGCCCATTCCCATCCGCGAACTGGGCCTCAGCCCGCACAACCTCGCCGGCGTGGAGCGCACCGTCGCCAAGCCCTACGGCATCTTCTTCGTCTGCGGCCCCACCGGCTCGGGCAAGACCACCACGCTGCATTCCATCCTCGGTCACATCAACACGCCGGAGACCAAGATCTGGACTGTGGAGGACCCGGTCGAGATCACCCAGAAGGGTTTGCGGCAGGTGCAGGTGAACCGCAAGGCCGGGCTGGACTTCGCCACCATGATGCGGTCCTTCCTCCGTGCCGACCCGGACGTGATCATGGTCGGCGAAATGCGTGACAAGGAAACGGTGTCCATCGGCATCGAAGCCTCGCTCACCGGCCACCTGGTGTTCTCCACGCTGCACACCAACAGCGCGCCGGAGTCGGTGGTGCGCCTGCTGGACATGGGCATGGACCCGTTCAACTTCGCCGATGCGCTGCTCGGCGTGCTGGCCCAGCGCCTGGCCAAGCGCCTGTGCCGCCACTGCAAGCTTGCCTACGAGCCGGACGAAGCCGAACTCAACCACCTGCTCGACGAGTACTGCGAAGACATGCACGGCACGCCGGACTTCCGTGCCGGCGCCGGGGCCGCGCGGGCTGCCGTCCTCGCGCGCTGGCGCAAGGAGTACGGCGATGGGCAGGGCCGCTTCACCCTCTATCGTGCCGCTGGCTGCCCGGAATGCACTCAGGGCTACAAAGGCCGGGTGGGCCTGCATGAGCTGATGCTGGGGTCGGACGAGATCAAGCGCCTGATCCAGGAGCGGGCGCGGGTTGCCCAGTTGCTGGAGACGGCGCTGGGCGAGGGCATGCGTACCCTGCGCCAGGACGGCATCGAAAAAGTGCTGTCCGGCGTCACCGACCTCAAGCAGGTCCGCAAGGTCTGCGTGCGCTGACGCCGGCCGGCTTGGTGCCTGATGGGGGCGGAGTAGAATCCGCCCCTCTGTTTTTGTTCTTCCGCTTTACCGGAGTGCCTCCATGTTCCGCATCGCTCCCAGCATCCTCTCCGCCAACTTTGCCAAGCTCGGCGAGGAGATCACCAACGTCATCGCCTCCGGGGCGGACTGGATCCACTTCGACGTGATGGACAACCACTACGTCCCCAATCTCACCATAGGTCCGATGGTGTGCGAGGCCATCCGCCCGCTGACCCAGGCGCCCATCGATGTGCACCTGATGGTGAAGCCGGTGGATCGCATCGTTCCCGACTTCGCCAAGGCCGGCGCCAACGTAATCACCTTTCATCCGGAAGCTTCCGACCATGTGGATCGCACCCTGGGCCTGATTCGCGAGCACGGCTGTCAGGCCGGCCTGGTGTTCAACCCGGCCACGCCCCTGAGCTACCTGGACTACGTGCTGGACAAGGTGGACATCGTGCTGCTGATGAGCGTGAACCCCGGCTTCGGCGGGCAGAAGTTCATCCCTGCCGCGCTGGACAAGCTGCGCGAGGCCCGCGCCCGGCTGGACGCCTACGAGGCCAGGAGCGGCCGCCACATCCTGCTGGAGATAGACGGCGGGGTGAAGGTGGACAACATCGCCGGGATCGCCGCCGCCGGCGCGGACACCTTCGTTGCCGGCTCCGCCGTGTTCGGCGCCGCCCGCGAGACGGACGCGCACCGCTATGACAGTGTGATCGCCGAACTGCGGCGCGAACTGGCCAAGGCCGGGGCCTGACATGGCGGCGGTCGAGCGCTTCCCGGTGCGTGCCGTCCTGTTCGACCTGGACGGCACCCTGCTGGACACCATAGGCGACCTGGTCGAGGCCGCCAATCGCATGCTCGCCGAACTGGGCCGTCCGCTGCGCAGCCCGGCGCAGATCCACAGCTTCGTCGGCAAGGGCGTTGCAATGCTGGTGCGCCGCTGCCTCACCGAGGATGCTCACGCCACCGAGGTGGAAATCGAGCGTGGCATTGAGGTGTTCCGTCGTCACTATGCCGAAATCAACGGCGACACCACCCGCATCTACCCGGGCATAGAGGACACCTTGCAGGCGATGCGGACGCTGGGGCTCAAGCTGGCTGTTGTCACCAACAAGGCCGAAGAGTTCACGCTGCCGCTGCTGGAGCGCATGGGTTTCGCCGGCCGCTTCGACGCCGTCGTCAGCGGCGATTCGGTGGCGACCAAGAAGCCGGACCCCGCCATGCTGCACCACGCCTGCGGCCTGCTTGGCATAGGCGCGGCGCAGGCGCTGATGATAGGCGACTCCGCCAACGACGCCCTCGCCGCGCGTGCCGCCGGCATGCCGGTGCTGCTGGTGGACTACGGCTATAGCGAGGGCATGCCGGTGGACACCATCGAATGCGATGGGCTACTATCCTCGGCACTCGAAGCGCTGGACCGGATCGCAGTGGCATAGGCAGCCCCTAGGCAATACCCAGGCCCGCACCGGAAAACTCTTCCAAACAGCCCTCGCAGCACATCCAACACCTCCCATCGTGACTCTCGCAAACCGGGTTTCGGACAAGAAGATCGCAACCGACCGTAGCATCCAGCTGTGCTGGCGTGCCGGTTGGTGGTGGCCTGCGGGCCAATAAAAGCGCACCCCTTCGCGGGGGCCGCCGGTAGTTCCAGGCCGCCGCCCGCACCCAGTCCGAATCGTCCCCGAGTTTTGTGGAGCCACCATGCTCGAACAAGAATTCAATGCCCTGGCCGCCCAGGGCTATAACCGCATCCCGGTTACCCTCGAGACCTTTGCCGATCTCGACACCCCGCTGTCCATCTACCTGAAGCTCGCCAACGAGTCCTACACCTACCTGCTGGAGTCGGTGCAGGGCGGCGAGCGTTTTGGCCGCTATTCCTTCATCGGCCTGTCCTCCCCCACCCGCATCGAGGTCTATGGCCGCTCGGCGTTGCTGCTCACCGGCAACCGCCTGGTGGAGCGGCGCGACTACGGCGATCCGCTGAACTTCGTCGGCGAGTTCATGAACCGCATCAAGGTGCCGCCCAGCGACAGCCTGCCGCGCTTCGCCGGCGGCCTGGTCGGCTGCTTCGGCTACGACACCGTGCGCTACATCGAGCCGAAGCTGGCCAAGGCGGAGAAGCGCGACGAACTGGGTACGCCGGACATCCTGCTGCTGTTGTCGGAAGAAGTGGCCATCGTGGACAACCTCTCCGGCAAGCTCACCCTGGTGGTCTATGCCGAGCCGGAAGTGCCGGGGGCCTACAAGCGCGCCAAGCGCCGGCTGCGCGAACTGCTGGCGCGGCTGCGCGAGCCGGTGAGCATTCCGGAGGAAATCCGTGCCGAGCCGCAGCCGGAGGTCTCCAGCTTCGGCGAAGAGGCCTTCAAGGATGCGGTGCGGCGCGCCAAGCAGTACATCGTCGATGGCGACGTCATGCAGGTGGTGCTGTCCCAGCGCATGAGCAAGCCCTACGCCGCTAGCCCGATGGCGCTGTACCGCGCCATCCGCAGCCTCAACCCCTCGCCCTACCTGTTCTACTTCAACTTCGAGGACTTCCACGTCGTCGGCGCCTCGCCGGAGATCCTGGTGCGGCTGGAGGATGGCGACGTCACCGTGCGCCCCATCGCCGGCACCCGCAAGCGCGGCGCCACCCCGGCGGAAGACCTGGCGCTGGAGCAGGACCTGCTCGCCGACGAGAAGGAGCGCGCCGAGCACCTGCAGTTGCTGGACCTCGGCCGCAACGACGCCGGCCGGGTCGCCGAGATCGGCTCGGTGCGCGTCACCGAGAGCTTCGCCGTCGAGCGCTACTCCCATGTGATGCACATCGTCTCCAACGTCGAGGGCCGGCTGAAGGAAGGGCTGAATGCGCTGGCGGTGTTGCGCGCCACTTTCCCGGCGGGCACGGTATCCGGTGCGCCCAAGGTGAGGGCGATGGAGATCATCGACGAGCTGGAGCCGGTCAAACGTGGCATCTACGCTGGCTCGGTGGGCTACATCGGCTTCCATGGCGACATGGACCTCGCCATCGCCATCCGCACCGCGGTGCTGAAGGATGGCCAGATCCACGTGCAGGCCGGCGCCGGCATCGTCAGCGATTCTGATCCGGATGCTGAATGGCAGGAAACCCGCAACAAGGCGCGCGCCATGTTGCGCGCGGCGGAGATGGCCGAGGGAGGCCTGGATACCCGGGTGGAGTGAGCGGATGAACGCCCAGCGCCTTTCCGCGATACCAGCTCCGCCCCGGCAAACCCTGTTTCACCCGCAGCGCCCGGCAATGGCGGCGGAGCGATGGCGGCCCTGGCTCGCCTCCCTGCCGCGCCCGGTGCGCAACCCACTTCCAGAAACGAGACCTGCGGGGTCGAAATGCTGCTGATGATCGACAACTACGACAGCTTCACCTACAACCTGGTGCAGTACTTCGGCGAACTGGGCGCCAAGGTGAAGGTTTATCGCAACGATGAAATCACCCTAGAACAGATCGCCGCGCTGCAGCCCGAGCGTCTGGTGATCTCGCCTGGGCCGTGTTCGCCGGCGGAGGCGGGCATTTCGGTGGCCGCCATCAAGGAGTTTGCCGGCAAGCTGCCCATCCTCGGCGTCTGCCTGGGCCACCAGAGCATAGGTGCGGCTTTCGGCGGCAAGGTGGTGCATGCGCAGCGGCCGATGCACGGCAAGACCTCGCCAGTGCGCCACCGCAACAGCGGCGTGTTCGCCGGCCTGCCTGACCCGCTGTGCTGCACCCGTTACCACTCCCTCGCCATCGAGCGCGCCTCGCTGCCGGACTGCCTGGAAATCACCGCCTGGACGGAGGATGGCGAAATCATGGGCGTGCGCCACCGCGAATTCGATGTGGAAGGCGTGCAGTTCCATCCCGAGTCCATCCTGACCGAGCGTGGCCACGACCTGCTGCGCAACTTCCTCCGCGCGGCGGCCTGAGCGGCCCGCCCCGGCTTCCGCTACGAACAGACAAGGAAAAGAGCATGAGCATCACCATCCAGCAGGCGCTGCAGCGCACGATAGAGCACCGCGAAATCTTCTTCGACGAGATGCTCTCCCTGATGCACCAGATCATGGCCGGCGAGGTGTCGCCGGTGATGACCGCCGCCATCCTCACCGGGCTGCGCGTCAAGAAGGAAACCATAGGCGAGATCACCGCCGCCGCCACCGTGATGCGCGAACTGGCGACCAAGGTGGTCGTGGCGCCGCCGCATGATCACTTCCTCGACGTCGTCGGCACCGGCGGCGACGGCTCGCACACCTTCAACATCTCCACCGCCACTATCTTCGTCGCCGCCGCGGCCGGCGCGCGCATCGCCAAGCACGGCAACCGCAGCGTGTCGTCCAAGTCTGGCAGCGCCGACGTGCTGGAGGCGCTGGGCGCCAACATCGTGTTGACGCCGGAGCAGGTCGCCGAGTGCGTGGAAGCGGTGGGCATCGGCTTCATGTTCGCGCCCAGCCACCACAGCGCGATGAAGAACGTGGCCGCGGTGCGGCGCGAGATGGGCGTGCGCACCATCTTCAACATCCTCGGCCCGCTGACCAACCCGGCCAGCGCGCCCAACACGCTGATGGGCGTGTTCCATCCCGACCTGGTCGGCATCCAGGCCAGGGTGATGCAGCGCCTGGGCGCCAACCATGTGCTGGTGGTCCATGGCCTGGACGGCATGGACGAAGTCAGCCTGGGCGCGGCCACGCTGGTCGGCGAGCTGAAGGACGGCCAGGTGCGCGAGTACGAGATCCATCCGGAAGACTTCGACCTGGCCATGGCCGGCAGCCGCAACCTGCGGGTGGAAGACGCCGACGAGTCGCGCCAGACCCTGATAGGCGCGCTGGAGAACCGCCCCGGCCCGGCGCGCGAAATCGTCATCCTCAACGCCGGTGTGGCACTCTATGCGGCCAATCTGGTCGACTCCATCGGCGCCGGCATCCTGCGCGCCCGCGAGATCATCGCCTCCGGCGCAGCGCGGGCCAAGCTGGACGAGTTCGTGCGTTACACCCGCCGTTTCGGAGCCCCGCAATGAGCGACATCCTTGCCAAGATCGTCGACGTTAAGCGTCAGGAAGTGGCGGCGGCGCTGACGCAGAAGCCGCTCGCCGCGGTGCGCGCCGAGGCGGAGGCGGCCGCGCCGGCGCGGGATTTCGTTGGCGCGATGCGGGCGAGGATGGCCGCCGGCCGGCCTGCGGTCATCGCCGAGATCAAGAAGGCCAGCCCCTCCAAGGGCGTGATCCGGGCGGATTTCGATCCTCCCGCCATCGCCGCCTCCTACGCCGCCGCTGGCGCCGCCTGCCTGTCGGTGCTCACCGACCGCCCCTTCTTCCAAGGCGCGCCGGAGTACCTGCAAGCCGCCCGCGCCGCCTGCGAGCTGCCGGCGCTGCGCAAGGATTTCCTCGTCGACACTTACCAGGTCTATGAAGCGCGGGCGATGGGCGCGGATGCCATCCTGCTGATCGCCGCCTGCCTGGACCTGGCGCAGATGCGCGACATGGAAGCCATCGCCTGGCAGCTCGGCATGGCGGTGCTGGTGGAAGTGCATGATGGCGCCGAGCTGGAGCAGGCGCTGCAGCTGCAGACGCCGCTGGTCGGGGTGAACAACCGCAACCTGCGCACCTTCGAGGTTTCGCTGGAGAACACGCTGGCGCTGCTGCCGGCGATGCCGGCCGACCGCATCGTGGTCACCGAGTCCGGCATCCTGCAGCCGGCCGACGTGGCGCTGATGCGCGGCCGCGGCGTCAATGCCTTCCTCGTCGGCGAAGCCTTCATGCGCGTGCCGGAGCCGGGCGACGGCCTGCGCGCGCTGTTCGGGTAAGGACGGATGACGGGGCCGGACGCCAGCCAGCAGACGCCCGCCCGCCCCCAGGGCCGCCTGCGCCGCTGCGCCTGGTGGCTGCTTTCCGCCATCCTGCTGCTGGTCGCGGTGGCGCTGGCCGCCGCGGCCTGGCTGCTGGGCACCGAATCCGGCCTGCGCACGGCAGCCGGGCTGGCGCAGAGGGCTGGCGTGGAGATCGAAGCGCCCACCGGCTCCCTGGCTGGTCCGCTGCGCCTGGGCCGGCTGCATTTCGTCAGCGCCGATCTGGTGCTGGACCTGCGCGGGCTGGAACTGGACTGGCGGCCATCGGCGCTGCTGTCCGGCCAGCTGGCCATCCAGCGCCTGCGGGCGGAGGAGGTCGATGTGGCCCGCCGTGCCGTGCCGGACGACCAGGCCGATGCTCCGCTCACTGCACCCGGCAGCCTGCGTTTGCCGCTGGCCGTGGCGGTGGACAGCCTGGAAGTGGATCGCTTCGCCCTGCGTGATTTGGACGATCCGGCCGCGCCGCCCGCTTTCTCCTTCGACACCCTGCGCGCCGCCTTCCACAGCGATCGCGAGCATCACCGCCTGGACGGCCTGCAGCTCCGCCTGCCTTTCGGCGACGCCACCCTGGCTGCCGAACTCGGCGCCGCCAGCCCCTTTCCGCTCCAGGCCGAGGCCAGCCTCGCCGGCCAGCGCGAGGCGCATGACTACCGGCTGAATCTCAGTGCCGATGGCGATCTGCTCGCGCCGCGGCTGCAGTTGCAGGCCGAGGGCGCCGGCATGCAGGGCACCGGCCAGGTCGAAGCCACGCCCTTTGAACCGTTGCCGCTGCGCAATCTGCAACTCGAACTGAGCGGGCTGGACCCCGCGCGCTTCGCGCCGGAAGCGCCAAAGGCGCTGCTCGACCTCAACGCCGACCTGCAGGCGCAGGCGACCGCGGACGGCGGCATCGGCCTGCGAGGGCCGGTGCGCTTGAGCAACCGCCAGCCGGACACCTGGGACCGCGGCGGCCTGCCGGTGGATGGCCTGGCCGGCCAGATCTACTGGCGCGGTGCGGAAGCCGGCGTGGAAGGGCTGGAGCTGCGCCTGTCCGGCGGCGGCCGCATCAGCGGCAGCGCCAGCCGCAAGGCGCCGGACGCCCCGCCTGTGTCTGCTGGCGAACCGGTCGCGGATGAGCCGGCTGCCGTCATCGGCCAGGTGTTTGCCGCGCTGCGCCTGGAAGGCATAGACACCTCCCGGCTGGACAGCCGCCTGCCGCGCCAGCGCATCGGCGGCTCGCTGCGGGCGGAGGCGGACGACGCCCGCCAGCAGGCCGAACTGGCCTTGCAGGTGGGCAGCGCCAGGCTGGACGGCAAGGTCGAGCTGCAGGCCGAGGCGGACGGCACCCGCCGCTTCGCCGCCAGAACACAGCTGCGCAACCTGGACCCGGGCGCGGTCTATCCCGGCGCGCCGTCGGCAAGGCTCAACCTGGATCTGGATGCCAGCGGCCGCCTGGCTGAGCCGCTGACGCTGGACCTCGCCTTCGCCATGCCGGAAAGCCGCTTCCAGGGCCATCCGCTGACCGGCAGGGGCAAGCTCAGGCTGGAGGGCGAGCGCCTGCCGCTGGTGGATCTGGCGCTGGACGTGGCCGGCAACAAGGTCGCCGCCAACGGCGCCTGGGGCGGCAAGGAGGATCGCCTGACGCTGAACGTGGATGCCCGCGCGCTGGCCGCGCTGGGCTACGGCCTTGCTGGCCAGGCCAGCCTGCAGGGCGAAGTGCGCGGCGGGCTGGAAGAGCCGGCCGGCTCGATGCAGCTCTCTGCCAACGCGCTTGGCTTGCCCGGCGGCTTGCACATCGCCAACGCCCAGGGGCAGGGCTCGCTGGAGCCGGGCAGGAGCGGCCGCTTCGCGCTGGCGCTGGACGTGCTCGGCGTTCGTCAGGCGGGCGAGTCAGGCACGCTGGTGGACCACGCCAATCTCAACGCCCAAGGGCAGCGCGATGCCCATGTGATCGAACTCGCCGCCGAGGGTCTGCAGCACGACACCCTGAGCCTGCGCCTGGAAGGCGGCGCGGATACCCCCGCCAGCGGCCCGCGCTGGCGCGGCAGTCTCGCCCGGCTGGAGATCGGCGGCCGCTTCCCGCTCAAGCTGGAGGCGCCGGCGGCGCTGGAGCTGGCGGCCGATCGCGCGCAGCTCGCTGCTGCTTCCTTCTCCGCCGGCGAGCGCGGCCGCATCCGGCTGGAGGAAACCCGCTGGTCGCCCGCTTCCAGCGCGGTGCGCGGTTCGCTCACCGGCCTGGTGCTGGATCTGGCCGCCCTGCAGGAAGGCCGGCGGCGCAGTCGCGGCGCGCTGACACTGGGCGCCGAATGGGATCTGCGCCTCGGCAACACGCTGGATGGCGAAGCGCGGCTGTTCCGTGAGTCCGGCGACCTCAGGCTGGATACCGGTGCCGGGCTCAGCCTGGGGCTGGAGACGCTCGAAGCCCGGCTGACCGCCCAGGCCAACCGGCTGGGGCTGAGCTTCAACGCCCGCGGCAGCGAGCTGGGCGAGGTCGCCGGCTCCGCCAGCACCCAGTTGTCCCGCACCGCGGACGGCGGCTGGCAGCTGGCGCCGGATGCGCCGCTGGCCGGCTCGGCCACCGTGTCCATTCCCTCCATCGCCTGGGTGGGCCGCCTGCTGGAGGAGAGCGTGGAGACTGCTGGCAGCCTGAACGCCGAGTTCTCGGTCGGCGGCACGCCGGAGGCGCCCCAGGCCGCCGGCACCATCCAGGGCGCCGGCCTGCAGATCGCGCTGGTGGACCAGGGCCTGATCCTGTCCGGCGGCGAGCTGGATGCCGCCTTCGACCGCGAGCGCCTGCGCCTCAACAAGCTGGCCTTCGTTTCCCCCAACCGGGCGAGGCCGCGCGACAACCGGGTGCCTTTCGCCCGCCTCACCGCCACCCCCGGCACGCTGGAGGCCAGCGGCGAGGTGGCACTGGAAAGCGGCGACGGCCGCTTCCAGTTCAGCGCCGACCGCCTGCCGCTGCTGCAGCGGGCGGACCGCTGGTTGATCCTCTCCGGCAAGGGCGAGGCGCGCACCACCTGGACCTCGGCCAACATCGACGCCGCCTTCCGCGCCGATGCCGGCTACCTGGAGATGGGCGAGTCGGCGCCGCCGGCGCTGTCGGAAGACGTGGTGGTGATCGGTCGCAACGACCAGCCGGCGGGAGAGGGCGGCGGCTTTGCGCTGACCGCGGATGTGCGGGTGTCGCTGGGCGATGCCCTCTACCTCTCCGCACTCGGGCTGGACACCCGCCTCGGCGGCGAGCTGCGCCTGCGCCAGCAGCCCGGCCGCGGCCTCAGCGCCACCGGCACCGTTTCCACCGTGGACGGCAGCTTCCGCGGCTACGGCCAGAACCTGTCGATAGAGCGCGGCCTGGTGAACTTCCAGGGCCCGGTGGACAACCCCGGCCTCAACATCATCGCGCTGCGCAAGGGCTTGGCGGTGGAGGCCGGTGTGGCCATCACCGGCAGCGCGCGGCGGCCGGAGGTGAGGCTGGTGTCCCAGCCCAACGTGCCGGACCCGGAGAAGCTGTCCTGGATCGTGCTCGGCCGGGCGCCGGACGCCGCCGGCGGCGCCGACCTCGCGCTGCTGTTGCCGGCGGCGCAGGCGCTGCTGGGCGGCCCCGGCGGCGGCATGACGGAGGAGCTTAGCCGCAGCCTGGGCTTCGACAGCTTCTCCATTGGCCAGGGCGAACTCAACAGCGCCTCCCGCACCGCTACCAGCCAGGTGGCCGGTGGCGGCAGCACGGTGAGCGACCCCACCGTCACCGGCCAGGTGCTGTCGGTGGGTAAGCGGTTGTCTTCCGATCTGGTGCTGTCCTTCGAGCAGAGCCTGGGCGGCGCGGAGACGCTGGTGAAGCTCAGCTACCAGCTCAGCCGCCGGGTGTCGCTGGTCGCCCGCGGCGGCACCGACAACGCGCTGGATGTGTATTACTCCCTCTCTTTCCGTTGATATCGGGAACCGACGCTTGAATGCGGCGTCGGCTATGTTGTCTTATGAGCAAAATCCCAAGAGAACAGAGAGAGGCGAACGAAATGACGACGACTAACGAAAGCCGGCGAGAGACGGCGATTCTGGGCGGCGGATGCTTTTGGTGCCTGGAAGCGGTGTTCCTCGAAGTGGAGGGGGTGGAGTCGGTGGTCTCCGGCTACAGCGGCGGCCACCTGGAGGCTCCCACCTACCGTCAGGTGTGCGCCGGCGGCACCGGCCATGTCGAAGTGGTGAAGATCGAGTTCGACCCGGCGCGCATCAGCTTCCGCGAACTGCTGGAGATCTACTTCACCATCCATGACCCCACTACCCTGGACCGTCAGGGCAACGACATCGGCACCCAGTACCGCTCGGTGATCTACTTCACCTCCGACGAGCAGTTCCACACCGCGCTGGCGCTGATCGAGGAACTGGGCGAGGCGCGCGTCTACCCGCACGCCATCGTCACCCGCGTCGAGCGCGCCGGCCCCTTCTGGCCGGCCGAGGTGGAGCACCAGGAGTACTACGCCAACAACAGCGACCAGCCCTACTGCCAGTACGTGGTGGCGCCCAAGGTGGCCAAGTTCCGCGAGAAGTTTGCCGGCCGCCGGCGGCAGGGCGGGTAGAATCGCCGCTTTTCGATCACGCAGGAGAACCCCGATGACCCAGACCACCACGCCCAGCGGCCTCGTCTACGAGGACATCGAGAGTGGCAGCGGCGACCTCGCCGAGAAGGGCGCCATGGTGTCGGTGCACTACACCGGCTGGCTGACCGACGGCACCAAGTTCGACTCCAGCAAGGATCGCAACGACCCGTTCAACTTCCCGCTGGGCGCTGGCCACGTGATCCGCGGCTGGGACGAAGGCGTGCAGGGCATGAAGGTGGGCGGCACGCGCAAGCTGACGATTCCGCCGGAACTGGGCTACGGCGCGCGCGGCGCCGGTGGCGTGATTCCGCCGAACGCCACCCTGGTGTTCGAAGTGGAACTGCTGAAGGTGCTGTGAGCCGCTTCAGACCGCTCATGCAGCAAGGAGGAACGCCGGCTCGTGCCGGCGTTTTCATTCGGGCGCCCGGGTAGCACGGGTCCCGCCTCAGTTCGTCTCCGCAATCACCTGCAGGATGGCATCGCCGTAGGCGTCCAGCTTGCGGTCGCCGATGCCGGAGATGCCGGCCAGTTCATCGCGGCTGGCGGGTCGGGCGACGGCGATCTCGCGCAGCGTGGCGTCGTGGAAGATGACGTAGGCCGGCACGTTGCGCTCCTTGGCCGTTTCGGCGCGCCAGGCGCGCAGGCGGTCGAACAGCGTGGTCGGGATGCCGCCGGGAATGTCGATGCGGGCCGGGCGCTTGCTGCGGCGCTTGTCGCGCTCCGGCACCAGCCGCATCAGGAACTCGGCCTCGCCGCGCAGCAGCGGGCGGGCGAGGTCGGTAAGCGCCAGCGCACCGTAGCGTTCGTGGTCCACCGCCACGTATTCGCGCGCCACCAGCTGGCGGAACAGGGTGCGCCACTGCTTCTCGTCCAGCTCGGCGCCGATGCCGAAGGTGCTCACCTGGTCGTGGCCGCGCTCCAGCACCTTCTCGCTGCGTTCGCCGCGCAGCACGTCGATGAGGTGGCCGGCGCCGTAGCGCTGGCCGGTGCGATAGACGCAGGACAGCGCCTTGCGCGCGGCGTCGGTGGCGTCCCAGGTCTGCGGCGGGTTCAGGCAGTTGTCGCAGTTGCCGCAGGGGGCGGCGTCCTCGCCGAAGTAGGCGAGCAGGTGCTGGCGCCGGCAGGTGGTGGCTTCCACCAGGCCGACCAGCACGTCGAGCCGGTTGCGCGCCAGGCGCTTGAAGTCCTCGCCGGCCTCGGATTCGTCGATCATCCGCCGCTGCTGCACCACGTCCTGCGCACCCCAGGCCATCCACGCCTGCGCCGGCAGGCCGTCGCGGCCGGCGCGGCCGGTTTCCTGGTAGTAGCCCTCGATGGAGCGCGGCAGGTCGAGGTGGGCGACGAAGCGCACGTCCGGCTTGTCGATGCCCATGCCGAAGGCGATGGTGGCCACCATCACCAGGCCGTCCTCGCGCAGGAAGCGGGTCTGGTGCTCGGCGCGCTGTTCGGCGGGCAGGCCGGCGTGGTAGGGCAGGGCATTGACGCCCTGCTCGCACAGCCAGGCGGCGGTCTCTTCCACCTTGCGGCGGGACAGGCAATAGACGATGCCGGCGTCGCTGGGGAATTCCTCGCGGATGAAGCCGAGCAGCTGGCGCCGCGCATCCTGCTTGTCCACGATGGTGTAGCGGATGTTGGGGCGGTCGAAGCTGGAGACGAAGCGGCGCGCGTCCTCCAGCCGCAGGCGCTGGGCGATCTCCTCGCGCGTCTGGCGGTCGGCGGTGGCGGTGAGGGCGATGCGCGGAATCGACGGGTAGCGCTCCGGCAGGATGGAGAGCTGCAGGTATTCCGGGCGGAAGTCGTGGCCCCACTGGGACACGCAGTGCGCCTCGTCGATGGCGAACAGCGCCAGCCGGCCGGTGTCGCGCAGGTGGTCGAGCTGGTCGAGGAAGCGCGGCGTCATCAGCCGTTCGGGGGCGACGTAGAGCAGGTCCAGCTCGCCGTCGTAGAGCGCGCGCTCCACCGCGCGGGCGCGGTCCATGTCCAGGCTGGAGTTGAGGAAGGCGGCGGAAACGCCGGCCTCCACCAGTGCGCTCACCTGGTCGTGCATCAGCGCGATCAGCGGCGACACCACGATGGCGGTGCCTTCGCGCAGCAGCGCCGGTACCTGGTAGCACAGCGATTTGCCGCCGCCGGTGGGCATCAGCACCAGAGCGTCGCCGCCGGCGGCGACGTGCTCCACGATGTCCTGCTGCGGACCGCGGAAGGCGGTGTAGCCGAAGACGTGTTCGAGGACGTGGAGCGCGGAGGGGGCGGGCGGCATGGGCGACATCGGCCGCTATTCTACCGGCGAGCGGGGGCGCTGTATGCGGCGTGGCTTCGCTGCTCTAAACTGCGGCATCCTGCCGTCCGTCGGACAGTGTTGCGGACGACACGCACATAGCGCCAGTAACGGAGCCTGCATGAGCGACGACGATCTGCTCGAGTTTGCCGATGAACCGCAACCCGTAACCGGGCCGCACAGGGAAAGAAACAGGCAGGCGTGGAAGATACTGATCGTCGATGACGACGAGGACGTACATCGCAGCACCGAGCTGAGCCTGTCCGGCACCGAGATCCTCGGGCGGCCACTGCTTTTCCTGCATGCCCATTCCGCCGCGGAGGCGCGCAGCTTCTTCGCCGACGGCGCCGATCTGGCGGTGATCCTGCTCGACGTGGTGATGGAGACCGAAGATGCAGGTCTGCGGCTGGTGGAGGAGATCCGCAACCGCTACGCCCTGCGCGAGACGCGCATCATCCTGCGCACCGGCCAGCCCGGCTACGCGCCGGAACTGGAAGCGATACGCGACTACGACATCAACGACTACAAGAACAAGACCGAGCTTTCCCGCGGCCGGCTGTACGCGGCGCTGACAGCGGCGATCCGCACCTACATGCAGATCCACGTCATCAACGCCGGCCGCATCGGCCTCAGCAAGATCGTCAATGGCAGCGCGTCGCTGTTGCAGACCAGCGGCATCGCCGAATTCGCCGCCGGCGTCATCACCCAGATCGCCGCCTTGCTCGGACTGCAGCCGGAGGGCCTGGTCTGCGCCCGCCGCGACGGCGACACCCGGCCGGTGGTGATCGCCGCCGCCGGGCGCTTCGAGCACGCCATCAGCCATCCGCTGTCCGCCATCGGCGACCCGCTCATCGCCGACATGCTGGAGCGCGCGCTGGTGGAGGGCGCCACCGTGCTGGAGGCGGGCAACGGGCTGGCGCTGCACATCGGCGGCGGCCCTGACTGCGCGCTGGCCGCCTATGTGGATGCGGAGCTGATGGACGAAGGGCTGGATGCCCATCTCATCCAGGTGTTCTGTGCCAACGTCTCCGTCTGCCTGGACAACGCCCATCTGCTGGAGCGGCTGAACGCGTATTCCTATTACGACCAGTTGCTCAACCTGCCTAACCGGCGCCACCTGATCGAGATGGTGGACCAGCACCTTGCCGCCGGTACCCGGGCAGACGGCCTGCTGGCGGTGATCGACGTGGATCATTTCGGCGAGATCAATGGCGCTCTCGGCCACCGCTTCGGCGATTGCCTGCTGCAGGCGGTGGCGGAGCGCTTGGCGCATGGCTGCGGCGATGCGCAGGTGGCGCGGGTGGGCAGCGACACCTTTGCGGTGTTCTGGCGCGGCTGCAGCCCGGACGAGGCCGTCCTCGCCGGCCTGTTCGAGCGGCCGCTGGCGGTGGAGGGCAACGAGATCACCGTCTCCGTCACCATAGGCGTGGTGCGGCTGAAGGAGGTGCAGGGCGATGGCAGCGAAGCGCTGGAGGATGCCTTCCTTGCCCTCAAGCAGGCCAAGCGCGCCGAGCGCGGCAGCCTCACCAGCTACACCCGCCGCATCGGCGAGGAGATCCGCGACCGCGTCAATCTGCTCAACGAGCTGCGCAAGGCCTTCGCCGACGACCACCTCTTCCTCGTCTATCAGCCGCAGATCGAGCTGGCGAGCGGCCGCTGCGTCGGTGCCGAGGCGCTGCTGCGCTGGCGCGCCGCCGATGGCCGCATGGTGCCGCCGGACCGCTTCATCGCCCTGGCCGAGCGCTCCGGCCTCATCACCCCGCTGGGCGAATGGGTGATACGCCACGCTTGCCGCCAGGCCGCCGAGATGGCGGAGCTGGGCTTCGACCTCCGCATGGCGATCAACGTCTCCTCCATCCAGTTCCGCGACCCCAGCTTCCTCGACAAGCTGCGCGCCGCGGTGGCCGATAGCGGCGTGCGGCCGCACTGCATCGAGCTGGAGATCACCGAATCGGTGGCCATGGGCGAGCCGGGGCGGATGATAGAACTGTTCGACCAGATCAAGGCCATGGGCCTGGAGGTGGCGATAGACGACTTCGGCACCGGCTTCTCCTCGCTCTCCTACCTGCAGCAGATGCATGTGGACCGGCTGAAGATAGACCGCAGCTTCGTCTCCGAGCTGGACCGCCCGGGCAAGGGCGCGGAGATCGCCGAACTGGTCTGCGGTCTGGGCCACCGCCTCGGCCTGGAACTGGTGGCCGAGGGCATAGAAACCGAGGCCCAGGCCGCGGCCCTGCGCGCCATGGGCTGCGAACTGGGCCAGGGCTGGCTCTACGCCAAGCCGATGCCGGCGGCCGAGTGGCTGGCCTGGCTGCGCGCCCACGCCGGTGCTCGCGGCTGACATGGGCGCCGGCCGGGTCGCGGGCTGGCGTCGCTTCGCCGCCGGTGCGCTGACCCTGGCGGCGGTGCTGGCCGCCGGCGCCTGCGCCAAGCCGGAACCGGTGCGCATCGGCTTCATCGGCAGCCTCAGCGGACGCTTCTCGGACGCCGCCATCGAAGCGCGCAGCGGCGTGCTGCTGGCGCTGGACGACGCCAACGCCAGCGAGCCCGGCCGCCGCTTCGAGCTGGTGGTGAGGGACGACGGCCAGCGCCCGGATACCGCGCGTGAGGCCATGAAGGCGCTGATCGATGCCGGCGCGGTCGCGGTGATCGGGCCGATGACCAGCTCGGTGGCCGAGGTGGTGGTGCCGATGGCGAACGAGGCCGGCATCACCCTGCTGTCGCCTTCCGTCACCGGCAGCCAGCTGGCCGGGAAAGATGATTACTTCCTGCGCGTGGTCTCCACCGCCCAGACCTATGGCTCGGTCAGCGCGCGCTACTTCCTGGAAACCGAAGGCAGCCGGCGGGTGGCCTTGATCACCGACGAGGCCAACGCCGCCTATACCGCGGACTGGGCCGACAGCTTCGAGAGCGCCTTCAAGGCCGGCGGCGGCAGCGTGGTGCGCCGGGAGTCCTTCCGTGGCGACACGTCGTCCAGGCTGCGCCCCCAGGTCGAGCGCATCCTGGCCGCCCGGCCGGACCTGGTGGTGGCGGTGGCCAGCGTGGTGGATGTGTCGCGCATCGCCCGGCTGGTGCGGGCGCGGGAGCCGCGGCTGCGCCTGGCGGCGTCGGAATGGGCCGCCACCGAGCAGTTGATTGAGATAGGCGGCCGAGCGGTGGAGGGCATGTACGTGCCGCAGTTCTTCGATCGCGACAGCAGCGCGCCGGCCTACATCGCCTTCCGCCGCAGTTACATCGAGCGCTTCCAGGTGGCGCCCGGCATCGTCAGCGTGGCCGCCTACGACGCCGCCCATCTGCTGCTCGACACCCTGCGCGAGGCGCCGGACGCGAGCCGCGCCGAGGTGCGCCGGCGCCTGCTCGCCCACGGCGGCTTCGACGGCCTGCAGCACAGGGTGGCGCTGGACGCCTACGGGGATTCCCGCCGCGATCTCTTCATGGCGGCGGTGCGAGTGGGCCAGTACCGCAAGGTGGCGCTGCTGGACGGGGAGGAAACCCGGTGAGCGGCCAGCCGGACCCCGGTTCCAGCCTGCCGCCGCGCTGGCGCGCGCGGCTGCGGCTGCCGGGGGCGCGGCTGTCGCACCTGCTGTTCCTGCGTTCCATCCTGGTCGCCACCATCACCTTCGCCATCGTCTATCCGCTGGTGGTCGGCTGGCTGCTGCCGCAGAACGAGGGCGAGGTGGAGCGCCGCCAGATCCAGCTCGCCCGCGCCATCCGCGCCCAGGTGGAGTCGGTGCTGGATGGGCCGCGCTTCGCCGTCTCCAGCTTCGCCCGCATTCTCGCCGACCTCGGCCGCGGGCCGGAGGCGACGCTGTCCGCCCGGCTGGATGCCTTCGTCGATGCCGGCAGCGGCTTTTCCAACGTCTACCTGCTGGACGGCCTGGGCATGGTGGTCGGCGTCGGCGTGGAGTCGGAGCGCCGGCTGCTGCGCAATGAGTTGATCGGCATCGACTTCTCCTCCCATCCCCTGTGGCGGCTGGCGCAGGACGCCGCCGACGTGCGCTGGACGGACGCCTTCCTGTCGCCGGTCAGCGCCCGCCGCACGGTGGCGGTGGCCTACCGCATCGGCGCCCACACCGTCATCGCCGAACTGCAGCTGAAGGATTTCATGACGCGGGTGCAAGGCCTCAGCGAGGGCAGCAGCGTGGCCACGCTGGTGCTGGACCGGCGCGGGCATGTGTTGGTGGACTCCTCCGCCGACCCGGACACCCACTACCTGGATTTCAGCGGGTTCGACTTCGTCCGCGACCGCAGCCGCGATGAGCTGCCGCTGGTGCATTTCGAGCTGATGGGCGAGGAGATGGTCGGCTCGCTGCTGCGCATCCCTGAGCTGGACTGGGGGGTGCTGGTGATGCGGCCCACGGCGGAGGCCTATCGGCCCGCGCGCACCGCCGGCACCATCATGATGCTGGGCCTGCTGTGCGCGGTCGTGCTGGGGCTGGCCGGCGCCGGCATGCAGGCGGCGCTGTTCGGCCGCCAGTTCCGCAGCCTGGGCGAGTTCGCCGAGCGCATCGCCCGTGGCGACTACGGCCTGCGCTGGCGGCGCTCGCGGGTGGTGGAGTTCAACGAACTGGCCGCGGCCTTCGGCGGCATGAGCGAGGCCATCCATAGCCGGGAAGAAGCCATCGCCGCCAGCCAGGCGGCTTACCGCGAAATCCTGGAGAGCACCTCCGAGCTGGTGCTGAGGCTGGACGACGCGGCGCGGGTGGAATACGCCAACCCCGCCGTCTGCCGCCTGCTGGGCGTCGCGCCGGAGGCGCTTGCCGGCCAGCCGCTGGATGCCTACTTGCAAGGCGGGGAGGGCGCCGGTGGCCGCTGGTGCGACGCGGCCCTCGCCGCGCTGCGGGCCGGGGCGCCTACCGCCTCTTTTGAAGGCCAGGTGGTGGACTGCGCCGGCGGCCATCACCGGGTGGCGTGGACGCTGCACCTGGGCGAGCAGGGCAAGGGCGGCATCGCTGCCATCGGCCACGACCTCACCGCCCGCTGGCTGGCGGCGGAGGCGCTGCGCCGCAGCGAGGCCCGCCTGCGGGCGATGCTGGACAACGCCACCGAGGTCGCCATCCGGTGGTATGACGCCGCCGGCCGGGTGGTCTACTGGAACCCCGGCTCCGAGCGCCTGTACGGCTTCACCGCCGAGCAGGCCATGGGACGCACGCTGGAGCAGCTGGTGCTGTCGCCGCGGCAGGCCGAGCAGTATGCGCAGATGCTGGCCGGCATAGACCGCGCCGGCGGAACCCGGGGCCCGGAACTGATGGCGGTGCGTCGCGCCGACGGCCGGATGCTGCAGGTGCTGGCCACGCTGTTCGCCATTCCGGCGGAGGAGGAGGGCGACTACTACATCGTCGGCATCGACCTCGACGTCACCGCGCAGCTGGAAGAGGAGAGTGCCCGGCGCGAGGCGGAGCGCAAGTTCTCGGCGGTGTTCCAGGCTTCGCCGGTGCCGATGGCGGTGTGGTCGGAGGACCTGCGGCTGGTGGATGCCAACGCCGCCTGGGAGCGCTTGTTCGGTTTCGATGCCGAGGCTTCCCGCGGCCGGGCGAATCACACCTTCGGCTTGTGGTGCGATACCCGGCAGCGGGCGAGCTTCTTCGAGCGCATCGCCGCCGCGCCGCTGGTGCAGGCGGAAGAGGCCTGGATGCAGCCGCAGGGCGGCGGCGACCGGCGGCTGTGCGAGGTCTCGGGCAACAAGGTGGAGCTGGCCTCGCTGGGCGTGATGTTCGTCGTCGCCTACGAGGACATCACCGCCGAGCGCGAGGCGGCGCAGCAGCTGCGGGAGCTCAACGACACGCTGGAGCAGCGGGTGAGCGAGCGCACCGCCGAACTCAGCGCCGCGCTGGATCACCTGCGGGTGACGCAGGAAGGCCTGCTGCGCTCGGAGAAGATGGCGGCGCTGGGCTCGCTGGTGGCGGGCGTTGCCCATGAGCTGTCCACCCCGCTGGGCAACAGCCTGATCGCCTCCAACACGGTGCGCGATCACACCCGCGCCATGCAGCGCGAGCTGGCGCAGGGGTTGAAGCGTTCCTCGCTGGAGCGATACCTGGAAGAGACGGTTTCAGGCAACGACATCATAGAGCGCAACCTCGGCCGGGCCGCCGAGCTGGTGGCCAGCTTCCGCCAGGTTGCGGTGGACCAGGCGAGTTCGCAGCGGCGGGAGTTCGCCCTCACCGAGGTGGTGGACGAGATCGCGATGACGCTGCGCCCGTCGCTGAAACGCCTGCCCTACGCGTTGGAGACCGAGGTGGCGGAGGGCTTGATGCTGGACAGCTACCCCGGCCCGCTGGGGCAAGTGCTGACCAACCTGATCAACAACGCCATCACCCACGCCTTCGAGGGCCGCGACAGCGGCCGGGTGAAGGTCAGTGGCCGCGCGGACGGCGAGGCGCATGTGCTGATCGAAGTGAGCGATGACGGCTGCGGTATTCCGCCCAGCCATCTGCGCCGCATCTTCGACCCCTTCTTCACCACCCGGCTGGGCCAGGGCGGCAGCGGGCTGGGCCTGCACATCGTCGATTCGCTGGTGCGCGACCTGCTGGGCGGCAGCATAGACGTAAGCAGCGCGCCCGGCTGCGGCACCACCATGCGCCTGCGCCTGCCGCGCCGGCCGGGTGGCGGAAGCAGGGCGGAACAGCGGGCGGCCGGAACGGACGGGCCGGGCCCGGTCTGAGCGACGGCCCGCGGGGCGGTTGGGGCGGGTCCGGGGCCGGACCTCGTCCTTCGTTCAAGCGCTTCTTCGCCGGCCACCGTGGGCCTGGGTACGCGGGGCAAGGCGGGCCCCAGCGGCGCCGGTCAGGCGCTGCTCAGAGGCATTCCAGTTCGTAGTAGAGGAAGAAGTCCTTGCCCACCGGCTCGCTGCGCTCGGCGTACTTGCGCCAGCCGTTCGGGCACAGTCCGGCCATCTGCTTGTGCATGGCGGTGACCACGTGCAGGGCGGAGTAGGGCGTGTCGTCGCTGCGGTCCAACGTGTAGCGCTCGCGGATTTCGTAGCGCAGGCCGCGGATTTCCTCGGCCGGTGCGGCAGCGGCAGCCTTGGCCACCGGGGCTTTTGCGGCGGCTGGCGGGGCGGCACTGGCGGCGGCAGGCTTGCCCGCGGGGGCGCCTTCCTCATAGGTCTTCACCATGGGCTTGCGCCGGCCGCTTTCGATCTTGCCGTCGGTTTCGCGCCAGACCTTGATCGAATCGCTCTTGTCCTCGAAGAACTGCTGGAAGCGCAGGGAATCGGCCTGGTCGACGTCGGACTCGGCCATTGCCGGGCCGGGCAGCAGACTGGCGAGCAGGAGGAGGGAGAGTTGCAGGCGGGAGCGGGTCATCTGGAACGTCCTGTAGCGGGGGCCGCGATGCGGCGGCGGATGCGGGGGATTGTTTTCAGCAGGCAAAGGCACCGGCGGGGAAACCCGCCGATGCCGATGCGATGAAGCGAGAAGCCGGGGAAGCGGAGATCAGAAGTTGATCTCGTAGCCCACGCCTATGGTCTTGTCCGACGGCTTGCCGGTGCTGTAGGCGCTGTCGCCTTCGACGTCGACCTGGGCGTAGTAGCCGTAGAACTTGGAGTTCTTGTCCAGCTTGTAGTCGATGCCGACGGCGATCTGGGTGGCTTCGGCATCGGAGCGGTTGGCGGTCAGCGGCTTGCTCTCGGAGTAGCCGTACTGGGCCTTCAGCACGATGGCCTTGGTCGCCGCCCATTCGCCGCTCAGCAGCCAGGCGTCCTGCTTCTCGAAGCTGCTGCCGAACTGGTTGATGCCGGAAGGAACGCCGGCGATGGCGTCTTCGCTCTTGTGCTGGCGGGCGGTCTGGTACAGCGCGCCCACCTTCACCGCGCCCAGCTTCACTTCGCCGACCAGGCGGGTGATGTCCGAGCTGCCGGCGCTGCTGTTGCTGGCCATGTTCTGCTCGTGGGCCAGCGCCAGGTAGAGGTCTGTGCCGGCGCCATAGGTCAGTGCGAAGGAGGCGGAGTCGGCCAGGCTGTCGTCTTCCTTGCCGTCGGCGCCGATGGCGCTCTCGCCCGGCGAGAAGGCGGCGGTGAGGTTGAAGCCGCGGAAGTCCGGCGAGGTGTACATGATCATGTTGTCGCGGCGGAACTCGCCGACGAGGAAGTTCGACATGTCGCCGATCTGCAGGTCGTTGAAGCGGTCGACCTTCTCCTGGATGAGCTTCAGCGGCGTGTCGTGACGGCCGAACAGGAAGGTGCCCCAGCTGCCTTGCAGCCCGCCGACGATGTTGCGGGCGGCGAATTCGCGGCCGTTGCTGTTGGTGCCGGTATCGACCGAGATCTCGTACTCGAGCTTGTAGACAGCCTTAAGACTTTCGTTGATGTCGTAGTCGCCCTTGACGCCGATGCGGGACGCATTGCTGCGCATCTGCCAGTCGTCGCGCTCGCTGACGACCTGGCCGCCGCTGATCTGCTCCATGTCGAACTTCTGCAAGGAAGCGTTCACCTTGCCGTAAACCGTCGGGCCGGCGGCGAGGACGGTGGCGGGCGCGCTCAGTGCGAGGCCGGCCAGCAGCAAGGGCAGTGCTTTGAGTTTCATCCAAAATCTCCAGATCGGGCTGCCTGTTTGGCTGCCCGGGGTTCCTGTCTGACGGACGGCGGTATGGGAGGGGCCCGCCGTAAGGGAGTCCGCTATTGCGGCGGGCGCCAGTGTGTCCGTCCTGTTTTGCAGGAATTTAAATAGGAGGTTTCAGAAAAATTAAAGAAAGCTGTATGTCATGAAGCGAGGCCGGCTGCCCTTCTTCAGCCGGGCCGCTATCACTTTCCGCGGATACGGCGGATCAGCGCGGTGGTGGAGCGTTCTACTTCGAAGGGAATAGAGTGGACTTCGCCGCCCCAGGCGCGTACTTCCGGCGCACCGACGATGCGTTCGGGCGCCCAGTCGCCGCCCTTCACCAGGATGCCGGGGCGTGCGTCGAGGATGCGGGCGATGGGCGTGTCCTCGTCGAACCAGGTGACGAGATCCACGCTTTCCAGCGCGGCCATCACCGCCAGGCGATCTTCCAGCGGGTTCATCGGCCTGTCGTCGCCCTTGCCCTGGCGCCTCACCGAGGCGTCGGTGTTGAGGGCCACCACCATGGCTGCGCCCAGCGCCCGCGCCTGCGCCAGGTAGGTGACGTGACCACGGTGCAGGATGTCGAAGCAGCCGTTGGTGAACACCAGAGGCTGCGGCAGTGCGGCTGCGCGTTCGGCCAGTTGCTCCGGCGGGCAGAGCTTGGATTCGAAGGCGGGGCGGGCGTAGGAGCGGGTGCTCATGGTCGGAAGCGCCTGGGCAGGAGGAAAGGGCGGAATTCTAGCCCGCCGCCAGGGCGGCGCGCGGCAGCGGGATCAGGCAACGTCGGCCAGCTCGGCGGTCTGGGCGTCGCCGTCCTGCGGTTCCACCGCGCCGCAGTCCAGCGCGGCGAGGTGGCGCGCCGCCTTGGCCGCCTGCTCGGCCGCCCGCCGCAGCAGGCTGGCCTGGCGCAGCCGCTCCTGCATCTCGTGGATGTTGAGGCGGGCGTGGGCTCCGGCGGCGAGCAGGCTCTCCTTCAGCCGGGCATAGTCGCTCTCCACCCGCAGCAACTGCTCTTCCAGCGCGGCGGCGCGGAAACCCTCGGCGTCGGTTTCCGCCTGGCGGGCGAGTTCGGCGGTGGCAGTGGTGAAGGCGAGCGCGGCGGCGGCGAGTTCCTCGTCCGCCAGCGGGCCGAGCAGGCCGCCGAGTTCGGCGGCGTGGCGGCCGTAGTCGGTGCCGGTCTGCTGGTATTGCAGCACCCGCAGGCTGCGAGCGAGGCGCTCGCCCAGCGCCAGCGGCAGGCTGAGGGAGGTGATGCGGCCGCTGTAGCGGTCTATGGCTTCGGCCAGGGTTTCCAGCCGGGCGCGGGCCGTCTGTACGCCGGCGGCATTGGCCGGCTGGGCGGCGGCGCAGGCCAGCGCGGCGCAGGCGTACTGCTGGGTGCGGCCGAGCTCGCGGCGCAGGGCGCGTACCGCGAGGTCGGGCACGGCGACGGCGTTGTCGTCCAGGTACTGCGGCCGGGTCTCGTTCCCGTCGCCGCCGAAGCGGGCGGAGAGAATGCGCAGCAGCCGGTCGGCCAGCGGCACCATCAGCAGCACGCCGAGCACGTTCACCGTGGTGTGGAAGAGGGCGATCATCACTGCCGGCGTCGGCGTGCCGCCGAACCAGCCGCCGATGCGCTCGACGAAGGCGATCAGCAGCGGCAGCAGCATCAGCGCCACCGCGCTGGCGATGAGGTTGAAGAACACATGCGAGGCGGCCAGCCGCTTGGCGTTGGGCGTGGCGCCGATGGCAGCGAGGATGGCGGTGAAGGTGGTGCCGATGTTGGTGCCGATGGCGATGGCACAGGCGGTTTCGATGGGCACCAGGCCGGTCTGGGCGGCGGTGATGACCAGGGCGATGACCGCGCCTGAGGCCTGCATCAGCAGCGTCAGCACCGTGCCCAGGCCGACCAGCAGCAGGTAGCCGGTGATGCCGGGAATGGCGAGGGCGGCGAGGTCGAAGCCGCGGCCGAAGGCGGAGAAGGTGTCCTGCAGCACGCCGATGCCGATGAACAGCAGGCCGAAACCGGCCAGCGCCTGGCCCAGCGCGCGGCCGCGCACCGCGCGGGTGGCGACCATGAGGATGGCGCCGATGCCGACGAAGGGCAGGGCGAAGGCGTCGATCTTGAAGCCGAAGCCGAGCGCGGCCACCAGCCAGGCGTTCATGGTGGAGCCGACGTTGGAGCCGAAGATCACCCACAGCCCGTTTTGCAGCGACAGCAGCCCGGTGTTCACGAAGCCGATGCTGGCCAGGGTGACCGCGGTGGAGGACTGCACCAGCGAGGTGATGAGCACCCCGGCGGCGAGGCCGCGCAGGCGGGTGGAGGTGGAACGTTCCAGCATGTCTTCCAGCGCGCGGCCGGCGGCGAGCTTGAGGCCGTCGGTGAGCAGGTGCATGCCGAGCAGGAAGAGGCCGATGCCGCCGAAGAAGCCGGAGGCGGTTTCGAATGCGGAGGGGAGAGCGGTTTCCAGGATGTTGTCCTTCTCTGCAGTGCCCCGTGCGCTGCGGGGCAGGGTGTGAAGCGTAATACGGCAGCGGGGCCGGGGAGAAGCCTGCGCTTCTGCCCGGCCCCGCGGTGTTGCTGCCGGAGGGCGGTGGGGATCCCGCGCGGGATCAGGCCTCCAGGTGGGAGTACAGCGCGGTGGATAGGTAGCGCTCGCCGAAGGAGGGGACGACGACGACGATGAGCTTGCCCTTGCTCTCCGGCCGCTTGGCGATTTCCAGCGCGGCCTGCACCGCGGCGCCGGAGGAGATGCCGACCAGCAGGCCTTCCTGCGCGGCCAGCGCGCGGGCGACGGTGAAGGCGTCCTCGTTCTTCACCCGGACGACTTCGTCGTAGACCTCGGTGTTGAGGATGGCGGGCACGAAGCCGGCGCCTATGCCCTGGATGGGGTGCGGGCCCTTCTGGCCGCCGGACAGCACCGGGCTGGCATCCGGCTCGACGGCGACGATCTTCACGCCCGGGCGGCGCGCCTTCAGCACTTCGCCGACGCCAGTGATGGTGCCGCCAGTGCCCACGCCAGAGACGAAGATGTCGACCTGGCCGTCGGTGTCGCGCCAGATTTCCTCGGCGGTGGTGTTGCGGTGGATTTCCGGGTTGGCCGGGTTCTCGAACTGCTGCGGGATGAAGTAGCGCGGGTCGGCCTCGGCCAGGGCCCTGGCCTTGGCGATGGCGCCGCCCATGCCGTCCGGCCCTGGCGTCAGGATCAGCTCGGCGCCGTAGGCCTTCATCAGCAGGCGGCGCTCGCGGCTCATGGTTTCCGGCATGACGATGGTGCACTTGTAGCCGCGTGCGGCGCAGACCATGGCCAGGCCGATGCCGGTGTTGCCGGACGTGGGCTCGAGGATGATGGTGTCCGGGCCGATCTTGCCGGCCTGCTCGGCGGCGTCCAGCATGGCCGCGGCGATGCGGTCCTTCACGCTGTGGGCCGGGTTGAAGAACTCGAGCTTGAGGGCGATGGTGGCGTCCAGCCCCGCGGCCAGGCGGTTGAGGCGGACGAGCGGGGTGTTGCCGATCAGTTCGGTGACGTTGCTGGCGATCTTCATCTGGATTCCTCCGGGGAAAAGTCGGGTCGCGCCATTCTAGGAGGATTCGCCGGCGTGCCTAAGCACCTGAGCCTATAAGTTCAGAACTAAGGCAATGCAGCGGCCGGCCCGCGCGTGATGCGGGCGCGGGCCGGTCGCCGCCTTACATCTGGCCGCCGCGCAGGTAGCGCAGATGCCAGGACAGGGCCTCGTCCAGCAGGTGCGGCGTCTGCTTGCCCTCGGAGTGGAGCAGGGCGCGCTTGTAGTAGTCGTTGAGCGCCGGGCGGAAGTGCGGGTGGGCGCAGTTCTCGATGACCACCTTCGCCCGCTGCTTGGGCGACAGCCCGCGCAGGTCGGCCAGGCCCTGCTCGGTGACGATGATCTGCACGTCGTGCTCGGTGTGGTCCACGTGCGAGGCCATCGGCACGATGCAGGAGATCTCGCCGCCCTTGGCTTGCGAGGGCGTCATGAAGATGGAGATGTAGGCGTTGCGGGCGAAGTCGCCGGAGCCGCCGATGCCGTTCATGATGCGGGTGCCCATGACGTGGGTGGAATTGACGTTGCCGTAGATGTCGGCCTCTATCATCCCGTTCATCGCGATCACGCCCAGGCGGCGGATCAGTTCCGGATGGTTGGAGATCTCCTGCGGCCGCAGGATGATGCGCTCGCGGTAGCGGGCGAGGTCGGCATTCAGCTCGGCCAGCGCCGCCGAGGACAGCGAGAAGGCGGTGGCGGAGGCGCACGCCAGCTTGCCGGACTTCAAAAGGTCCAGCATGCCGTCCTGCAGCACCTCGGTGTAGGCGGTGAGGTTGTTGAAGGGGCCCTGGTCCAGCCCGGCCATCACCGCGTTGGCGATGTTGCCGACGCCGGATTGCAGCGGCAGCAGTTCTGCCGGCAGCCGGCCCTTCTTCACTTCATGTTGGAAGAATTCCAGGATGTGGCCGGCGATGAGGCGGGAGCTTTCGTCCGGCGGGCTGAAGGCGGAGTTGCGGTCCGGCGTGGTGGTTTCCACCACCGCGATCACCTTGCTCGGGTCGCAGCGCAGATAGGGTTCGCCGATACGGTCATCCACTTTCACCAGCGGGATGGGCTTGCGGTGGGGCGGCAGCGCGGTGCCGTAGTAGACGTCGTGCATGCCCTCCAGCGCGCTGCTCTGCCAGGTGTTCACCTCCAGGATGATCTTGTCCGCCTGCTCCAGCCAGGTCTTGTTGTTGCCCACCGAGGAGGATGGGATGAGGCGGCCGTCCTCCAGCACGCCGGCCACTTCCACCACCGCCACGTCCAGCTTGCCGAGGAAGCCGAACCAGACGAACTGGGCGACCTGGGACAGATGCATGTCCAGGTATTCCATTTCGCCGGCGTTGATGCGCTTGCGGCAGGTGGGGTCGGACTGGTAGGGCAGGCGCAGCTCGACGCCGTCCACCATGGCGAGGGCGCCGTCCAGCTCGGGCGCGGTGGAGGCGCCGGTCCACACGCCGATCTTGAAGTTCTTGCCGTGCAGGTTGGCGTCCATGATGCGCTTGGCCAGCGCACCGGGAACGGCCTTGGGATAGCCGGCGCCGGTGAAGCCGCTCATGCCGACATTGACGCCGGAGGGAATGAGCGCGGCGGCGGCTTCTGCGCTCATCAGCTTGGAACGGAGTGCGGGAGACAGGATACGGTCGGAAGAGGTCATGACGATGGAAAGCGTAGGGGGAACCATGGGCGCACCTCGGGTGCGTCCTCCTTTGCCTCCTTCACGCCCCGGTCGTGATGCCGGGCCCGCGGGTGGCGGGCCTTGTGTCTGCCGAATGGGGATCGGGCCTTGGGCCTCTTGCTGATGTCGGGCGGTCGGGATCGCCGGCCGCCTGCGAAGCGCGGAATTATACGGCCATTTCCATTCGGTAGCGTATGGAAATAGGGCTGCGATAGGTGCAAATGCCTTGCAGATCAAGGTGTTTTCATATTGCGGCGCAGCATTTTTACCGGTGGGAAAACCCGGACTGCATCCCCGTGCCGCACGCCCCTTCTTGCGCTTAGCAAATATCGCGCTGCAGCATATTGACTTTCATCAAAATATCGTATTGCGACCGAGAAATTCACTATGGCATGATCGGATCGACCGTGCGGAAAGGCCGGGAACCACGAAAAACAAGGCTTTCCGCGATGGAGGATCGTTCCGGCCGATGCGGCGGACGATGGCGGTGCCCGTTTCCAGCCCCAAAGCTGTGATTCCTGGATGCGCACTTGTGCGGCCCGAGTTGGCTGCGCGCCATTGTTCCGCCTGTCGCCGAAACTGCATCGATGGGGGTTGGGACATGGGTCTTGCCGCTCGCATTGCAGCTTCAACGCTTCTTCTCGTCCCGGCTGCGGCGGCGCAGGCCCAGGGCGCGCCCGCGCGCTACAACCTGCAGACACCGGTTACCGGCCTGGCCGAGCAGATCCACGACATGCATACGCTGATGCTGGTGATCTGCCTAGTCATCTTCGTCGGCGTGTTCGGGGTGATGTTCTGGGCGGTGATCCACCACCGCCGCTCCCGTGGCGCGGTTGCCGCCAACTTCCACGAGAACACCACGGTGGAGATCGCGTGGACGGTGATCCCGGTGCTCATCCTGCTCGGCATGGCCTGGCCGGCGACCAAGACGGTGATCGCCATGAAGGACACCTCCGAGGCCGATCTCACCATCAAGGCCACCGGCTACCAGTGGAAGTGGGGCTACGACTATCTGCAGGGCGAAGGCGAGGGCATACGCCTGTTGTCCAGTCTCTCCACGCCGCGCGAGCAGATCGAGGGCGGCGCCGCCAAGGGCGAGAACTACCTGCTGGAGGTCGATAACCCGGTGGTGGTGCCGGTCGGCAAGAAAGTGCGGATGCTGCTGACGGCCAACGACGTCATCCATTCCTGGTGGGTGCCGGCCTTCGGGGTGAAGCAGGATGCGATTCCCGGTTTCATCCGCGATGGCTGGTTCCGCGCCGACAAGGAGGGGGTGTACCGGGGCAATTGCGCCGAGCTGTGCGGCCGCGACCATGCCTTCATGCCGATCGAGGTGCATGTGGTGTCGGCGGAGAAGTACGCCGCCTGGGTGGCGGAGCACCGGGAGAAGGCGGCCGGCGCCGCCGCCGACGAGGCCCGCGAGTGGTCCATGGCGGAGCTGATGACGCGGGGCGAGCAGGTGTTCGGCACCATCTGCGCCGCCTGTCACCAGGCCAATGGCAAGGGCTTGCCGCCCACCTTCCCGCCGCTGGATGGCTCCCAGGTGGTGCTGGGCGACAAGGCCGGGCAGATCGACATCGTGCTGCACGGCCGGCCGAACACCGCCATGGCGCCTTTTGGCGGCGCGCTGTCGGACGCCGACGTCGCCGCCGTCATCACCTACACCCGCAACAGCTGGGGCAACCACACCGGCGAGGCGGTACAGCCGGCGGAAGTGAAGGCGGGGCGAAACAAGAGCTGAGCGCCGCAGGCGAAATCAAGGGCAACCCAGGCAGGAGGCACCGCATGGCCGCCGTCATCCCGGATCCGCTGGACCACCATCATCACCACGCGCCGTCGGGGCTGATGCGCTGGCTGACCACGACGAACCACAAGGACATCGGCACGATGTACCTGATCTTCAGCTTCGTCATGTTCCTGTCCGGGGGCGTGATGGCGCTGACGATACGGGCCGAGCTGTTCCAGCCCGGCCTGCAGGTGGTACAGCCGGAGTTCTTCAACCAGCTCACCACCATGCACGGGCTGGTGATGGTGTTCGGCGCCATCATGCCGGCCTTCGTCGGCTTCGCGAACTGGCAGATCCCGCTGATGATAGGCGCCAGCGACATGGCCTTCGCGCGCATGAACAACTGGAGCTTCTGGCTGCTGCCGCCGGCCGCCATCCTGCTGCTGGGCTCCTTCTTCGTGCCGGGCGGCGCCACCGCTGCCGGGTGGACGCTGTACGCGCCGCTGTCGGTGCAGATGGGCATGGGCATGGACTTCGCCATCTTCGCCATCCACATCATGGGGCTGTCGTCCATCATGGGGGCGATCAACATCGTCGTCACCATCCTCAACATGCGTGCGCCCGGCATGGCGATGATGAAGATGCCGCTGTTCTGCTGGACCTGGCTGATCACCGCCTATCTGCTGATCGCGGTGATGCCGGTGCTGGCCGGCGCGGTGACCATGATCCTCACCGACCGCCACTTCGGCACCAGCTTCTTCAATGCCGCCGGCGGCGGCGATCCGGTGATGTACCAGCACATCTTCTGGTTCTTCGGCCATCCGGAGGTCTACATCATGATTCTCCCGGCCTTCGGCATCGTCAGCCAGATCATCCCGGCCTTCGCGCGCAAGCCGCTGTTCGGCTACGCCTCCATGGTGTATGCCACCGCCTCGATCGCCATCCTGTCCTTCGTGGTGTGGGCCCACCACATGTTCGCCACCGGCATGCCGGCGGTCGGCCAGCTGTACTTCATGTACGCGACCATGCTGATCGCGGTGCCCACCGGGGTGAAGGTGTTCAACTGGGTGGCTACGATGTGGCGCGGCTCGCTGAGCTTCGAGCCGCCCATGCTGTGGGCGACCGGCTTCATCTTCGTGTTCACCATCGGCGGTTTCACCGGCCTGATCTGCGCGATCGCGCCGATCGACATCCAGATCCACGACACCTATTACGTCGTCGCCCATTTCCATTACGTGCTGGTGGCCGGCTCGCTGTTCGCGCTGTTCGCCGGCGCCTATTACTGGCTGCCCAAGTGGACCGGCCACATGCCCAGCGACAGGCTGGGCAAGCTGCATTTCTGGTGCTCGCTGGTGTTCTTCAACGTCACCTTCTTCCCGATGCACTTCCTCGGCCTGGCCGGCATGCCGCGGCGCATTCCGGATTACGCCCTGCAATTCACCGACTTCAACGCGCTGGCCACCATAGGGGCTTTCGGCTTCGGGCTTTCGCAGTTGATCTTCCTGGCGGTGGTGGTGAAGTGCGCCCGCGGCGGCAAGCCGGCGGCGGCCAAGCCGTGGGACGGCGCCGAAGGGTTGGAATGGACGGTGCCTTCGCCAGCGCCGTACCACACCTTCGAGGAAGCTCCGCTGGTGAAGTGAGCGCGGGCGAGAAGAGGAGGCTGCGAGATTGGAACGCCAACGGGAACGCCAGCGGCAGAACCTGTGTACCGGCCTGGGGCTTGCGGTGGTGGCGCTTGCCTTCTTCGTCGCGGTGATCCTGAAGTACAAGGTGTTGGGCGCATGAAGGGGGCGGCGCGGGGCGCCTCGCGGCCGGCTTCATGCCCTGTGTGGAGGAACTGCTCATGAACGCAGCCAGAGCCGTTCGCCTGGAACGGCAGAACCGGAAGCTGCTCCTGCGGCTGTGCGTCGGCGCGCTGGTCATGTTCGGCTTCGGCTTTCTGCTGGTTCCTTTCTACGAAAAGATCTGCGAGGTCACCGGCCTCAATCAGTTGCTGAGGCCGGATCACATTGGCGTGTTCAACACCCAGGTGGATGCCTCGCGCACCGTGGTCGTCCAGTTCGACGCCAATACCCATGACCTGCCCTGGCGCTTCGAACCGCAGATGCGTTCCTTGAGGGTGCATCCCGGGGAGTTGGTGCAAGTGGCTTACGAGGTATCCAACGTGCGCGGGGAGCCGGTGACCGGGCAGGCGGTGCCCAGCTACGGGCCGCAGCTCGCCGGCCAGTTCTTCCGCAAGATGGAGTGCTTCTGCTTCCAGCAGCAGACGCTGGAGGCGGGCGAGCGGCGGCTGATGCCGGTGGTGTTCGTCGTTGATCCGGCGTTGCCCGCCGATGTGCACACGGTGACCTTGTCCTACACCTTCTTCGAGGTCGAGGGACGGCGTCAGACTTCCGAGGCGCCGCCGCCCAAGGCCGGCCCCCGGCAGCGAACAAGTTGAGCGCCGGGGAATGGCGGGCGACAGGGCGGGCTTCCTGGCGACCTTGAGGGCGGTGCTGTGGTCCTTCCTCGGCGTGCGCAAACGCCGTGGCTACCAGGAGGACGCCAACTCCCTGGACCCGAAGGCGGTGATCGTCGCCGGACTCATTGCCGGGCTGGTGTTCGTGCTGGTGCTGGTTGCGGTGGTGCGGGTGGTGGTGGGCGGGGCGTGAGCGGCGGCGGTGGGGACGGGCGGACAGGCCGATGTTGTTCGGCCAAGTTGCTTACGCCGCGAGTGGTGTTTTTCTTCCTCCCTCTCGCGGGGGAGGACCGGGGAGAAGGGGCGCCCTGCAGGGGCGGCTTCAGTTCAGCTCAACCGCCGCCCCTCTCCCCCTGCCTCTTCCCGCGAAGGGAAGAGGGCAGCAAGACTGGCATCGCCGGCTGAACCGAATTGACAGCAATCCGGTTCAGCGAGTGAGGCAGGCAGGACAGCAGAGTGCTTGCGGACAGCCGTCGTGCCGCCTGGCCGGACCGATGGCAGCTGGAGGGTGAAGCTCATGAGTGAGACGCTGGAACGCTACTTCGTGCCGGAGCCCTCGCGGTTCCCCATCTTCGGCTCCGTGGCGCTGCTGCTGTTCGGCGCCGGCGCGGCGCTGTGGGTCAACCAGGTCAAGGCCGGGCCGTGGATCTTCTTCCTCGGTATCGCCATCCTGATCTACATGCTGTTCGGCTGGTTCGGGCAGGTGGTGCGGGAGTCCCAGGGCGGCAAGTACGGCACCCGGGTGGACGCTTCCTTCCGCTGGTCCATGGGCTGGTTCATCTTCTCCGAGGTGATGTTCTTCGCCGCCTTCTTCGGCGCCCTGTTCTACGTGCGGGTACTGACGGTGCCGGCGCTCTCCTCCGGCGAGAATGAGGCGCTGCTGTGGCAGGGCTACAGCGGCGCTTGGCCGAACGCCGGGCCGCGCGCGCTGGACACCGCGGCGGTGGAGCCCTTCACCCCCATGGGCGCCTGGGGCATACCGGCGATCAACACCCTGATCCTGCTCACCTCCGGCGCCACGCTTACCTGGGCGCACTACGGCCTGCTCAAGGACAAGCGCGGCCAGTTGAAGCTGGGCCTGCTGCTCACCATCCTGCTCGGCGCCATCTTCCTCGGCTTCCAGGCCTACGAGTACGTGCATGCCTATGGCGAGCTCAACCTGCGGCTGGATACCGGCATCTACGGCTCCACCTTCTTCATGCTCACCGGCTTCCACGGCCTGCATGTGACAGTGGGCGCGATCATGCTCACGGTGATGCTGTGCCGCGCGGTCGCGGGCCACTTCAACTCCCAGCACCACTTCGGCTTCGAGGCCGCCGCCTGGTACTGGCACTTCGTGGACGTGGTGTGGCTGATCCTCTTCGTCGTGGTGTATTGGCTCTAGCCCCGGCGGCCTCAGAGCTTGCCGTCGATGAGACCACTGGCGAAGCCGGCCATCAGCAGCAGGAACAGGGTGATGGACAGGCCCACGCGTATCGCCAGCGCCCTGGCGGTGCGCGCGCCCCGGCCGCGGTCGCGCAGCAGGAAGCCGAGGGCGGACGCCAGGCTGGCGACGATGAGCACGAGAAAGGCGATGACGACGATGCGCATGGCTGAACTCTCCGGTGAGCGTCTGCAGTGTAGGGGCGAGGCCCCGTCGCCTGCCAGCGCGGCGGGAGTGGGCACGAGGCGCCCTGCGAGGCGGCTCAGTCGTATGCGCTACGACAGCGGGAGGATGCGCCGGTGCACCGGTTGATCCTCCGTGCGCTGCCGGTGCTGGCCTGCCTCGCACTGGCCTTGCTCACGCTGCAACTGGGCAATTGGCAGCTGCGTCGCGCTGATGAAAAGAGCGCCCTGCAGGTGCGGCTGGACGCCCTCGCGCAACAGGCGCCCAAGGCGGTGGATGCCCGGGCGAGGCCGGAGGAGGGGCAGCCGCTGGTGCTGCTGGGGCGTTGGCGCAGCAGCGGCACCGTTTTTCTCGACAACCGCACCCACGAGGGCCGCGCGGGCTACCAGGTTTTCACCCCGCTGGAACTGGCGGATGGCTCCGGGCTGGTGCTGGTGAATCGGGGCTGGATCGCCGCCGGGCTGGACCGGGCTCGGCTGCCGGAGGTACCGGCGCCCGCCGGCACTCAGAATGTGGAGGGGCGCGCGCACTACTCCCCGCCAGCCGGCTTCGCGCTCGGTGGCGAGGGGGCGGATGGGCCGCGCTGGCAACGGGTGGACGCCGAGCGCTACACGGCCCGCACGGGAACGCCGGTTGCTGCCTGGCTGCTCTGGCAGACCTCGGCCGCGGACGACGGCCTGCTGCGGGACTGGCCGCGGCCGGATGCCGGCGTTGATCGCCACCGCGGCTATGCGCTGCAGTGGTACGGCCTGGCCGCGCTGGCGACGGTTTTTGGCGGCATCAGCGGGTGGCGCGCCCGGCGTGGCCTTGAACGGAGGGTTCGACATGGAAACGAGAAGGCCGGCAATGGCAAGTGCGACCCTGTCTGAGGCACCGTCTCCCGCGCTGCGGCGCCGCAGCCAGGGGCGGCGCACGCTGCTGACGCTGGCGCTGGTCTGCGTGTTGCCGGTGCTGGCTTCCTACCTCGCCTTCTATGTCTGGCAACCGGCCGGCAGGGTCAATTTCGGCATGCTGCTGACACCCCTGCCGCTGGGGGCTGAAACCTTGCCAGGGGTGGCGGGGCAAGCGGAGTTCTCCGCAGACGAACTGCGCGGCCGCTGGACGCTGGTGCTGGCGGCGCCGGCCGCGTGCCCCTCGGTTTGCCTGGACGCCCTCTACCGCATGCGCCAGACGCGCCTGGCGCAAGGCAAGGAGATGGAGCGGGTCGCGCGCTTGTGGCTGGTGAGCGATGAAGGCCGGCCGGGGACGGCGCTGCTGGCGGAGCACGCCGGCCTGCGGGCGGCGCGCGCCAGCAGCGCGTGGTTGCAGAACCTGCCGGAGGCGAATGCCGGGCGAGTCTTCCTGGTCGATCCGCGCGGGCAGGTAATGATGCGTTTCCCGGATGCAGTGGATGCCACCGAAGACACCCGCGGCATGATGCGGGACCTTCAGCGGCTGCTGAAGTACTCCGCCCTGGGCCGGGGAGAGGGGCAATGAAGGCGGCGGCCGGGGGCGTGATGAAGGCCTATCGCCGCTGCGTCTTTGTCGCGCTGGCGCTGACGCTGATCGTGGTCGTCGCCGGTGCCTACGTGCGCCTCTCCGATGCCGGCCTCGGCTGTCCGGACTGGCCGGGCTGCTATGGTCAGCTGAGTCCGCATCACGCCGCTGACGACATCCTCGCTGCCCATGCTGCCGATCCATACGGCCCGGTGAGCCTGGCGAAGGCCTGGAAGGAGATGATCCACCGCTATCTGGCCGGCGGCCTCGGCCTGCTGCTGATCGCCATCGCCGTGCTGGCCTGGCGTCTGCGCGGCGAGCGCGAGGGGGCGGCGCGCAGCGCCCCGGTAGCCGCATTGCTGTTGCTCGCGGTGGTGGTGCTGCAGGGCTTGCTCGGCAAATGGACGGTGACCCTGCTGCTGAAGCCGGCCATCGTTACCGCCCACCTGCTGGGCGGTATGGCGGTGCTCGGCTTGCTGGCCTGGATCGCGCTGCGGGCTTCGGGTGTCCGGCGAGTGGCTGCCGCGCCAGCAACGGTGGCGGCGCTGCGGCTGGGCTTGCTGCTGCTGGTCGGCCAGATCGCGCTGGGCGGTTGGACCAGCACCAACTACGCCGCGCTCGCCTGCCCGGATTTCCCCACCTGCCACGGCAGCCTGTGGCCGGAAACCGATTACCGCAACGCCTTCCATGTGGTGCGCGAACTGGGCATGACGGCCGACGGCGAGCCGCTGTCCTTTGCCGCGCTGACGGCGATCCACTGGATGCATCGCATCGGCGCGGCGCTGGTCGGCGGCTTCCTGCTCGTTGTCGGTTGGCGTCTGAGCCGGCAGTCGTCCTCGGCGCTGATGGGGGCGGCGCTGATCGGCGGCGTGCTGCTGCAGGTCACCATCGGCATCGCCAATGTGCTGTTCAGCCTGCCGCTGGGGCTGGCGGTGGCGCACAACGCCGGCGCCGCGCTGCTGCTCGGCATCCTGGTGTGGATCAATCACGGCTTCTGCCTGCGGACCGCGCCTGCGGGCCTGCGCTTCCGTGCCCGGCCGGGTCTTGTCCGGATCGGATGGTCGGCAGCGGCACATTCCCATGGGCAGGTGCTGCCCTTCCGGCCGACGGCCATGCGCAAGAGGGGGCATGCATGAAGACGATTACCCTGAACCCCGGCGACGGTCTGCGCCGCCTGCATTCCTTCGTTGCACTGACCAAACCGCGGGTTAATGCCTTGATCGTGTTCTGCGCGGTAATCGGCATGTTCCTGGCGGTGCCCGACGGTCTGCCGGCGCCCGCGCTGGTGTTCTGCGCCACGCTGGGCATCGCCTGCGTCGCTGGCGCGGCGGCTGCGGTCAATTGCCTGATAGAACAGCGGCTCGACGCCCGGATGGCACGCACACGCGGCCGGCCGCTACCGCGGGGCGATCTGGGCAGCGCGGAGGTGCTGGTCTTCGCCGCCCTGCTCGGTGGCGCCGGCCTGTGGCTGCTGGGCGGCGCGGTCAATACGCTGACGATGTGGCTGACGCTGGCGACCTTCCTCGGCTACGCGGTGGTCTACACGGTGTTCCTCAAACCGCGCACGCCGCAGAACATCGTCATCGGCGGCGCGGCCGGTGCGATGCCGCCGGTGCTGGGCTGGGCGGCGGTGAGCGGAGAGGTGGGCGCGGACGCGCTGCTGCTCTTCCTCATCATCTTCGCCTGGACGCCGCCGCACTTCTGGGCGCTGGCCTTGTACCGCACCGCCGACTACGCCCGCGCCGGCCTGCCGATGCTGCCGGTGACCCACGGCGCGGAATTCACCCGGCTGTCGGTGCTGCTCTACACTCTGGTGTTGTTCGCGGTCACCCTGCTGCCCTTCGCTACCCGCATGAGCGGGGCACTTTACCTCGCGACCGCGGTACTGCTGGGCCTGCGTTTCATCGGCTATGCCTGGCGTCTTCACCGCGATTACAGTGACGCGCTTGCCCGCCGAACTTTCCGCTTTTCCATCGTCTACCTATCATTGCTGTTTGCCGCGCTGCTGGCAGACCACTACCTGAGCCCCTGAGATACCTTCCTGATGCTTCGACCCCTGATCCTGGCGGCAGCGGTTTCGCTGGCCGCCGCCCTTGCCGGCTGCACCCCCTCCGCTCCCGGTTTTCATTCCACCGACATCACCGGTGCCGACTACGGCAAGCAACTCGCGCTCAAGGATCACACCGGCAAGGCGCGCACGCTGGCCGATTTCCGCGGCAAGGCCGTCACCCTATTCTTCGGCTTCACCCAATGCCCGGACGTCTGCCCCACCAACCTCGCAACCATGGCCGAGGTGATGCGCCAGCTCGGCCCGGAGGCCGACAAGGTGCAGGTGCTGTTCGTGACGGTGGACCCGGAGCGCGACACCGAGGAATTACTGGCCCAGTACGTCCCCGCCTTCGACCCGCGCTTCGTCGGCCTGCACGGCAGCCTGGAGGAAACCGCCGCCGTGGCGCGTGATTTCCGCGTCTTCTATCGCAAGAGCGGCGACACCAGTGGCAACCACTACACGGTGGATCACTCTGCCGGCACCTACGTCTTCGATCCGGAGGGCAAGCTGCGCCTCTATGTGAAGCACGGCGAAACGGCGGAAAACATCGCTGCTGACCTGAAGCGCTTGCTCGCAGGGCGCTGAAAAGAAAAACGGCAGCGATAACGCTGCCGTTTTCTCATCCCGTGCGGCAGGGGCTCAAACCGCTTCCGCCAGCATTCCCCGCATCTTCTGCATCGCCTTGGCTTCGATCTGGCGGATGCGCTCAGCCGATACGCCGTACTCGGCCGCCAGCTCATGCAGGGTTGCGCTCTGCTCTTCGTTCAACCAGCGGCGTTGCACGATCTGCCGGCTGCGGTCGTCCAGCGAGGCCAGGGCGTTGCGCAGTCCGCTGTCCTGCAGATGCGCCATCTGCGCCTGCTCCAGCACTTCCGAAGGCTCGGCATGCGGGTCGGGCAGATAAGCGATCGGGGCGTAGCGATCCTCTTCATCGTCGCTGCCTGCATCCAGCGGGATGTCCCGGCCGCCGAGACGGGTCTCCATCTCCACCACCTCTTCGGGCTTCACGCCCAGCTGGGTCGCCACCGCGCGAACCTCGTCGCTGCTCAGCGTGCCGCTGTCCTGCTTCATGCTGCGCAGGTTGAAGAACAGCTTGCGCTGCGCCTTGGTGGTGGCGATCTTCACCAGCCGCCAGTTCTTGAGGATGTACTCGTGGATCTCGGCCTTGATCCAGTGGATGGCGAAGGACACCAGCCGGACCCCGCGCGTCGGGTCGAAGCGTTTCACCGCCTTCATCAGGCCGATATTGCCTTCCTGGATCAGGTCGGCATGGGGCAGGCCGTAGCCGAGGTAGCCGCGCGCGATCGCCACCACCACGCGCAGGTGGGACATGACCAGCTTGCGCGCCGCTTCAACGCTGCCTTCGTCGCGCAGCCGGGTCGCCAACTCCACTTCCTCCTGCTCGCTGAGCAGAGGCATGCGATTCACCGACTGGATGTACTGGTCGATGCTGCCCGCAGCGGGAATCGGGAACGACAGGGCTTGAGACATGTATGTATACCTCCGTGTGCCGAATCTTAGCACTCGAGGTTTGAGAGTGCTAATAGGGTGGAGAGTTCCGGAGGCTCCTGGGGTGCAAACCGGCAACGAGACAGGAGACCTTGTTCGCCCTGAGCATGCCGAGGGGGACAAGGTGGCCGCAAGATCTGGCTCGAAGCTGCCGAACGACCCGGCCGCCGGAGTATGGGGGGCGGCGGTTGCCTGGACGGGAGAGCCATCCCTTTTTCGCTTCGGAGAGAGGCGGGCTGGGGGAAGGCCGTCCTCCCTTCGACTTCCGGGCAGTTCGCCTTTGATGCCAAGGGTTTGACGCGGATGTGCCTCATCGCCCTCCGTTCAAGGCCGCTGGCGGCTGTTGCACACATGCAACAGCTTCGTCGCCAAACTGTCGGTTTCCTCACATCGTGCTTGCGCCGGGTCCTTCCCAATTTGCAAAATCGCCGCAACCCCTCGTTAGAGAGGTAAGTCGGGCCCGGGCCCTGCCCAGCGGTCTCAACTTCAATTAGAGGAGAAGCAAATGCAGAAGAAACTGATCGCGCTGGCTGTTGCTGGCCTGATGTCCGCGCCGGCTTTCGCGCAGTCCAACGTGACGATCTACGGTGTGGTCGACTACGGCTACCAGTGGACCGGTGACAGCCGTGTTAGCGGTGTTGATTCCCGCAGCGCGCTGGACGGCGGTGTCAGTGCTGGTAACCGTATCGGCTTCAAGGGTACTGAAGATCTGGGAAATGGCCTGAAGGCTGGTTTCGTATATGAAATGGGCTTTGGCCGTAGCGAAACCTCTGGTGGCACCATTAGCTCTCTCAACCGCCAGTCTTACGTTTCCCTGTCGGGTGGCTTCGGTACCGTCGCGCTGGGTCGTCAGTATGCCCCGCAACACTTGATGATCGTTCAGAACATCGACCCGTTCGGTTTCGGCAAGGGTACCGTTGCGTCGCTGGCGAACGTTTACAAGGGTGATGCCCGTCTGGACAACCTGGTTGCCTACGTTTCTCCGAACTGGGGTGGCTTCAGTTTCGTGGCGGGTTGGACTAACAACTTTGCTAACGATGAGTCTGTGGAAAACGGTTACGGCGCCGGTGCATCTGCTGACGGTCGCGCGTGGGCATTCTCTCCGTCGTACAAGAATGGTCCGATCTATGTGGGTGCCAACTTTCACCAGATCCACTTCAACGGTGCTGCGGGTTCGAGTTTGACGCCGGCTCAGGTTCTTGCTGGCCAGGTGGTTAGCCTTGACGCGATTAAGGTTTGGGACCTGGCTGGTACGTATGATTTCGGTGTTGTCAAGCTTGGCGCCATTTATGGCGTTCGTGATGAGCAAGGTAGCCTCGCTAATACCGATGTGAAGCTCAAGCAGTGGGCTGTGACGGCCTCTGTGCCGGTTGGTGCCGCAGGCAAGATCCAGGCCGTTTATGGTCGTCGTAAGGCTGAGTTCGATGCCGGTAGCGATGGTAAGTCTAGCCAGTGGGGCGTTGGTTACGAGCATGCGCTCTCCAAGCGCACGGCTATCTACACGGCGTATGCTGATGTGAACAACAATAGCTCCGCTGAAACTACTCGTAATGGCTACGCGGCCGCGAATATCACTGACGCGACCGAAGGTAACGGCGTCGCTGGTGGTGGTTACGAGCGTGGCTTCAACGTTGGTATCCGTCACTCCTTCTAATCTCGTCTAGTACGAGCTTGGATGAAAAACGGGCGCTTCGGCGCCCGTTTTTTGTTTACGCCGTGTCGGCATGCGGTGCCTGCGAGCTTGCAGGAGGGTTGAGAGTGATGCACATTTGCATCATTCTTGATTCGGAGGTTGATCATGCGCACGACCGTTACCATTGACGATGCGCTTTACGAAAAGGCGCTCGAAATGGCCGACCCGGGCATGGACAAGTCGGAGATATTCCGGGAGGCCATCAAGACCTTCGTGCGGGTGCAGGCTGCCAAGCGCCTCGCTGCGCTGGGCGGTGCCATGCCCGGAATTCAGGATGTGCCGCGCCGCCGGGAAGAGCCTGCCTCGCAATGAGCGTGCTCATCGATACATCTGTGTGGATAGATCACTTCCGTAAAGGTAGCGATGCGCTGATCGACTTGATTGGACGGGATCTTGCGTTGGTCCATCCCATGGTGATAGCCGAAATCGCCTGCGGAACGCCGCCCGCCCGCAGCCAGACACTGCAGAACATCGGCCTGCTGCGGTTCAGCGACCAGGCAAGCCTGCACGAGGTAATGGCCTTCATCGAGCGTGAAAAGTTGTATGGACTCGGGTGCGGGCTCGTCGATATGGTCCTGTTGGCCTCGACGCTCATCACGCCGGGTGCCCGTTTGTGGACGCTGGACCGGCGACTCGCGGATTTGGCCGGCCGTTTCGGTGTGGCGTACCAACCGATTCTGCATTGAATGCCGCGAGCCTGGGCAAACCTCCCATTCACGGGTGCCATCGGAATGCTTTGCTCGGGCGACCTTGCTCTATGCTGCCTCGTGGCCCCGGAGGTCGAACATTACTTTCGCCATGCCGATGCCAGCATGGCATAGCCGAAGACGAGGGTGTTGCTGCCGCTATATCGGTTATGCCGATGGAGTTGCCTCGGCGGTGGTTGTCGGCGTGGCTTCAACGTTGGTATCCGTCACTCCTTCTAATCTCGTCTAGTACGAGCTTGGATGAAAAACGGGCGCTTCGGCGCCCGTTTTGTTTTTCCGGAGAGGTCTTCCCCTCCGTATAAATGTCATTACTCGAGACGCTTCAGATACTCCCGAGTAAACACACGCTCCGGCAAATCGCGCAGCGCCATGTTTTCGTAGCTGAGGACGGATTTTTCCCCCTTCTTCAGCGCGTCCTCCATTATCAGGCGGGTAGGGCGCATCCGTCCGGCCATCTCCTTGAAGTCCTCGTAGTAGCAGGTCTTGAGCAGTCTTCCGGAAAGTGCATAGAACTCCGCCTTCATGGGGCGGCCGTCCTGCTCGCGGATCCAGTACTTCACCTTGGAATAGGTAACGCTACGGTCCACTGCCGTGAGTTCAAGGACTTGAGCTGCTTGACCATCCACTGTTTCGGTGCCGACAAGGCTAGGGTTGTAATCCCCGGCGAAATTGGCACGGGCTAGGTCTCCATTGGCGACTTGGCCGGTCAGTCTCTGCGCCAGGGAAAGGCGCACCGGCTGGGAGACGCTGGGCAGGAAAACCCATAGGTCCCGGCCGCGCATCAGTAGGGCCTGGCCGCGTTCAGAGGCGGGCTCCAGGGTGAGGACGATGGTGTTCTCGTTGCCACGAGACAGGACACGGAATTTCCGTGTCTCGCCTTCCTGTTCGCCGCTGAAGTTGGTAATGGTGATTTCCGTCTGGAAACTCTCGCGCGGGAAGCGGATCTCGTCGGCTCGCGCGACCAACTGGTTGGCCGCCTCGTCTTTCTTGACCTCTGTGTTTTCCGTCTCGGCCGCCCAGGCCAATGCCGGAGCCGCAGCGCCCAGTGCGAGCGAGGCAAGCAGGTGCAGCCGGGATCGTTCGGTGTGGGACATGGATGCTATCCTTATGGCGTTCTCATTCATCGATGGCTTGCTACATGGCGATCGTACGCGTAGAGGGCGTAAGCAAGCGCTACAGACTTGGAGACCAGGAGGTTCAGGCGCTCAGTGATGTCTCGCTGGCTGTCGAGCCCGGGGTATTCCTGGCGATTGCAGGCCCATCCGGTAGCGGCAAGTCTACCCTCCTCAACATCATAGGTTGTATCGATACCCCCAGCGAGGGGCGGGTCGTCGTGGATGGCAGGGATGTATCCGGGCAGACGCCGGATCAGCTTGCCGAACTCAGGGCGCGGACGCTGGGTTTCATCTTCCAGACCTTCAATCTCCTGCCGGTATTGTCTGCCGAGGAGAACGTGGAGTATCCGCTGCTGCAATTGCCGGAGCTCAGTAAGGCGGAGCGCAAGGAGCGGGTGGCGCACTATCTGGGTATGGTGGGCTTGAGCAAGTATGCCGATCATCGCCCGAATCAGCTCTCCGGCGGTCAGCGGCAGCGAGTTGCAATTGCGCGCGCCCTGGTGACGCATTCAAAAATGGTGTTGGCCGATGAGCCCACCGCTAACCTCGACAGCAAGACCGGCGAGAGCATCCTGCGCCTGATGCGTGAGATCAACCGCAAAGCCGGCACCACGTTTGTCTTTTCTACTCATGATCGCAAGGTGATGAACATGGCGGACCGTCTGGTGCGTATCGCCGACGGCCAGATTACCGCCTTGGGCATGAGGTCCGAGCGTAAGTGGGTGTTCGTCCAGGATCGCCGCGCTTCGGGCGAAGAGGATCCGGAAGTCTAAAGGGGTCATCGATGCGTTTTTTGGGAGTGGTGCTGCTGGCGATTGCCTGCAGTGAGGCTGCGACGGCTCGTGCGGCGGAGGATGGCGATCTGGATTCGCTCTTTGATGTCGGTTCCAACCCGGCGGTTGAGGCGGGCGTGGGCGGTGGGCTGAAGCTGGGTGGCTATGCCGATTTTTCAGGGGCTTACACTGTCGGCGAGCCCCAACATTGGTCCAAACTGCGAGCCAGGCTGGAATTGGGGGCTAGTGGCGCGGCTGCGGGAATCAGGTGGAAGTTGTCAGGGCGTGCGGAAGGCGATGCAGCCTATGACCTTGAGAGTGGGCACTATCCCTCTTCCGTCCGGGATGATCAACGCGCGGGCTTTTCCTTGCGCGAGGCCTATCTGGACTTTGGCTCAGGGGACTGGGAGTTCCGGCTGGGGCGTCAACATGTCGTGTGGGGCGAAATGGTCGGGCTCTTCTTTGCAGATGTGGTTTCCGCGCGAGACCTGAGAGAGTTTTACCTCCCCGAGTTCGAAGCCTTGCGTATTCCCCAATGGGCTGCGCGAGCCGAATACTTTGCTGGCGACACGCACTTCGAATTGCTGTGGATTCCGGCACCCAGTTTCGACAAGATCGGGAAGCCTGGCGCTGATTTTTTCCCTTATCCCGATATTCCCGCGGGAACGCATATCAAGGAGCACAAGCCGACAAACGGTTTTGACAATGGAAATTGGGGGGTGCGGGCATCCCACCTGGTGGGCGGCTGGGATTTGAGTGCTTTCTATTACGAAAGTCTAGATGTCTCACCCACTCTCTATCGCACCTCGCTCGCTCCCACCTTTGAATTCCGCCATGACCGGATCCGGCAGGTCGGGGCGACCATGAGCAAGGATCTTGGTGAGTTTGTTCTAAAGGGAGAGGCGGTTCATACCCGGGGGCGCCATTTCCTTACCAGTGATCCGGGCGCGGCCAGCGGGCTGCAAGCCTCCGATACGCTGGATTATGTTGTGGGCGTCGATTTGCCCATCCAGGATATCTGGCGCTTCAATGTTCAGTACTTTGGCCGTACTTACTACGATCGCGACTTTGGCATGAAGGAGGGGCGCGATGAGCAAGGGATGACATTCCAGGTCGTGAGGCATTTCGGCGATGACCTGGAGTTCGAATTCCTTGCCGTGTCGAGTTTCAATCGAGAGGATTACATGCTGAGGCCAAAGCTGACCTGGAAATTCGCTCCCGAATGGCGTGCTCAGTTCGGAGCGGATGTGTTCGGCGGTCGTTCGGTCGGGCTTTTCGGCCGCTACGATAATAGTGACCGGGTGTACGTCGAGTTGAGGCGCTGGTTCTGATTTTCAGCAGTTGGCGCTCGCCGGCGACAAGGTGAGCGTTAGCGCTGCCAGGTCGCGCAGTGGCGAGGAGAATTTATAGAGGTTGCGTTCCCTGCTCATCGGCTTGCCGGCGAATTGGCGAAGTTGGGCGTCTGCGTACTCGAGTGGCAAATGCAGCAGTACGGCAGGGGCGCCAACACGCGGGCAGATTTTTTCTGGTCCTGCAATCCTGTATCCGAGCATCCGGCGATAGAAGCCGGCATGGCGGGGGTGAACTTCAATAAAAAGATCTGTCATCCCGTGGATGAGTCGGGACATTACATAGACGAGTTGGAAAATCGAGGCCATCACGTCGTGGGAACCGTACTCAGGGTCGATCGCGAGCCGTGTTACTTCGCAGACCTTCCTTCCCTTGGCACGGATTGCATCAATCTGGGGGCGGTAAAGCGTGTCGGCAAGCAAGCCGGCCTTGGAGTCCAGGCCCAGGGTGAGGGTGCCGAACAGGTGCTCGCCCCGGCAGGCAACCAGGATTGCGCGGCTGGGGTGAAGGTCTTGAATCGCGTGATATACGTGCAGCCCTCGGGAGCCATACATCCGCTCCACCAGAGACGCGAGCTTGTTGCGCAGGACTTCACTGCCTTGCGCAAAGCAGATTCGGTAATCTGCACGCTCGAAAATGAATTCATCATTGAGCGAAAAGCTGTCCTGCTTTATCTGCGCCCGCAGGCGGGTAGGCAGCGAAAGCGCCACGTCTGGAGACGGCTTGGCGTGGCCAGCTGTTTCGATCATCATAGGTTCAAAGGCACTCTTTGGACGAGCCCGCAGCCGGGCGGCGTATAGGGAATTCTGTGCCTTTCGACAGATATCCCTCCCTGGGTCGCCAGACTCTAATTGCGGAGCAGATATCTGGCTGTAACCGCTTGTGTGTGTTTTTTCCTTGGGGCCGGCAGGTGCATCTTGGTAGCATTTTTGCCACCCACAGGGCGTATCATAGTCGCCGTTCCGGTGAAGGGGTATGTTGACAATGAGCAAAAGCGCTTCGATTGTGTTGGCTGGAGGCCGTCGATTGCTGGCCCTTGGCATGATGATCGGTTTGGTTTCCGGCTGTGCCACCTCATATCCGCCGGCTCCCTCGGCGGCGGCCAGCGCGGATTACAACTACGTTATCGGGCCTGGTGACGCAGTTAACGTGGTCGTCTGGCGCAATCCTGAATTGTCCATGTCTGTACCCGTACGTCCTGATGGAAAAATCACTACCCCGTTAGTAGAGGATTTGCCCGCTTTGGGCAAAGATGCCAGCACGCTGGCTCGGGACATCGAAAAGGAGCTTGGCAAGTACATCAGGGAACCGGTTGTCACCGTGATCGTGACCCAGTTCGTCGGCCCCTATTCCGAGCAGATCCGGGTCGTCGGCGAGGCAGGCAAGCCGCAGGTTCTGCCGTACAGCCAGAAAATGACCTTGCTGGACGTAATGATCGCAGTGGGCGGAATGACTGCCTATGCTGATGGCAATGCGGCGACCATTCTTCGCACCGCTGAAGGCAATAAGCAATACAGCGTCCGCATCAAGGATCTCATCAAGCGTGGCGACGTGACCGCGAACGTGGAAATGCGGCCGGGCGACGTGCTCATCATCCCGCAAAGCTGGTTCTGAGTTTTTCCACATCTTCGTTCCGCCCTTGGTTTTCAACCGGGGCGGATTGCATTGTTTGGTACCCGGGCTACTAGATGGAAGAACTCGTCAGGCAGGTTGTTGGCTATTTGCGCGGCATGTGGCGTTTTCGCTGGTGGGGTTTGGCGCTGGCGTGGATCGTCGGGATAGCGGGCGGTGTCGTGATCTACATGATGCCGGACAAGTATGAGTCTACTGCGCGGGTGTATGTGGACACCCAGTCTGTGCTCAGGCCGCTTATGTCCGGGTTGGCCGTGCAGCCGAACGTGGATCAGCAGATTGCCATCCTCAGCCGGACGCTGATCAATCGTCCCAATGTCGAGAAGCTGATCACCATGGCGGATCTCGATCTCGGGGTCCGGGATCGGCAGGACAGAGAGGCGCTGATTGCCCAACTGACGCGCGATCTGAAGATCCGCGGCACCGGTCGGGACAACCTTTTCACGCTCGCCTATGAGGATGCCCGCCCGGATCGGGCGCAGCGCGTGGTGCAGGCTCTGGTTTCCCTGTTCGTCGAGTCCGGCTTGGTGAACAAGCGGCAGGATACCGACGCCGCGCGGCGCTTCATCGAGGATCAGATCAAGACCTACGAGCAGAAACTGTCCGAGGCTGAGAATCGCTTGAAGGACTTCCGGCTGCGCAATATGGGCCTGCTGGGAGATGGCGCCCGGGATTACGTGACGCAGATCGCGCAGACCGAGCAGCAACTGGCGCAGGCGCGTCTTGAACTGCGGGAGGCGGAGAATTCTCGCGACGCCATGCAGCGTCAACTGGTCGGCGAGGATCCGGTGTTGTTGCCGCAGGCGCCTGGGGGCGCCGCCAACTCGGTCTCCATTCCCGACCTGGACAATCGTATCGATGTGCTGAAGAAGAATCTGGACAGCATGTTGCAGCGTTACACCGACCAGCACCCGGATGTGTTGGGCGCTCGTCGCGTGCTGGCTCAGCTTGAGAAGCAGAAGCAGGAAGAGGTCGATGCGATGCGCAAGGCCGGGCCGGGGCGCTTCGATTCAGTGAATTCCAACCCGGTGTATCAGCAGATGAAGCTGTCGCTGGCGGAATCCGAAGCCAGGGTTGCCTCCTTGCGCGCGCGGGTGGGAGAGTACGAAGGCCGCCTGGTCCAGCTGCGGGCATCCTCTGAGCGCCTGCCGGAGTTGGAGGCCGAGATGGCCCAGCTGAACCGGGACTACGACGTCCATAAGCGCAACTATGAGAGCCTGGTGGCACGGCGCGAGTCGGCCAATATTTCGGTGGAAATGGACGCGCAGTCGGGGATCGCGGAGTTCCGGCAGATCGATCCGCCCAGTCTGCCCAACAAGCCTTCTGCGCCCAACCGGGTGCTGCTGATGCCCTTGGTCGGTCTGGTGGGGCTGGCAGTAGGGGTCGCCCTCACCTTCCTCATCAGCCAGTTGAGACCAGCGTTCAGCGACGGCCGGACTCTGCGGGAGGTGACCGGGCTTCCCGTGCTGGGTGCTGTCTCCTTGCTGCAGACGCCTGAGCGGGCCAAGGCAAGAAGGCGGGGTTTGCTGGCTTTCTCGGGAGGCGTTGCCGGTTTCGTTGGTGTAGTTGGAGTGGCGACGCTCCTGCTCAGTATGTTGCAGAAATAGCGGGGGACGGGATGAGCCTCATAGAGAAAGCGGTCCAGCGGCTGGACCAGCTCAAGCAGGCAGGCGGCGACGTGGCGCCTTCGATGGTTGTCGCGGAGGAGGCCCAGATCGCGCCAGCGACGCCCTCGGCCGGGATTACGGCCCCTGCTGCGATTGCCCCTGAAGCGGCTGTCGAGACGGCCGCTCCGGCGTCGCGCAGCATCCACATCGATCTCGGACGGCTGGCCCAGATGGGCATGGTCACGCCGGACCAGCCGCGTTCCCCTCTGGCCGAGGAGTATCGCGTCATCAAGCGCCCGCTGCTGCGCAATGCCCAGGGTCTGGGGGCGGGAGTGATTGCCAATGGCAACCTGATCATGGTTACCAGTGCGCTGCCGGGAGAGGGCAAGTCCTTCTCGGCGATCAATCTGGCGATCAGCATGGCGATGGAACTGGACCACACCGTGCTGCTGGTCGATGCCGACGTATCGCGCCCCTCAGTACTCAACCGCCTGGGTTTGCCACCTCAGCGCGGGCTGATGGACGTCTTGTCCGGCGATATCGCTGATCTGGGCGACGTCCTGTTGCGTACCAATATCGAGAAGCTCTCCCTGCTGCCCGCTGGCATGCCGCATCAGCGGGCAACCGAGTTGCTCGCGTCCGATGCGATGAATCGCATGCTGGAGCAGATGGCCACCCGCTATGCCGACCGTGTGATCGTCTTCGACTCGCCGCCCTTGCTGGTGACGACCGAGGCGCGCGTGCTGGCGACGCACATGGGTCAGGTGGTGATCGTCGTCGAGGCGGCGAAGACCACCCATGCGACGATCAAGCAGGCGCTCTCCACGATAGAGAATTGCCCCGTCAAGCTGATGGTGCTCAACAAGGCGCGGGAGCGTGGCGCCGGGGGCTACTACGGATATGGTTATGGCTACGGTTACGGTTCGGATGCCAGGTCCGAGGCGGCCTGAGGTGTCCGCTCAGACGTTCAGGCTCAAGGCCGTGGCGGCGGCGCTGGGCTGCGCTTTGGCCGCGGTTGGCGGTCTGGTGCATGCCCAGGAGACGGACGTCCGTCCCTCCGTCCAGACGCGGCTCACATGGACCGACAACGGCGGTGCGTCGCGCGATAGCAAGGAGTCTGACTGGATTGCGGAAGTGACGCCCTCGCTGGCCGTCTCGCGTCGAGGCGGGCGTTTCAACGGCAACATGAACGCGCAGTTCCGCAATACCTTCCATACCAACGACAGCAAGGGCGATACCTCCTACCTGGCGTTTCAGGGGCGAGGCGAGCTGGAGGCGGTGGAGGACCTGTTTTACGTGGACATGGGTGGCTCCATTTCGCGGAACAACCTCTCCGCTTTCTCCGGCCGTGCTGCCAGCGATGACCTCAATACCAGCAAGAACGACGAGACCCGTACCTGGTCGCTTGCTCCGCGCCTGCAGTTCCGGTTTGGCGACACCGCCACGGCGAAACTCGGCTACATGTCGCGCTGGTACGACGGCGGCAACAATCTCAAGGGTTCGCGTCTCGGCCAATGGACCGGACAGGTGATGGATCCCGCACCGCAGCGTCTGTTCGGCTGGGGCGTGGATTACACGCGCAGCGAGACGGAGTTCGACAACAGCGTCAATGCTCGCGGGATCCAGGAGGCTGGCCGGGCAACGCTGTACATCAATGTGACCCCCCAGTTCCGTCTCAGGGCCATCGCGGGACATGAGTCGAACGACTATGGCGCGGGGAACAAGCAGAGTGGAGCAATTTATGGCGGGGGCTTTGACTGGGAGGCTTCCGAGCGCTCCCGGCTGTCTGCCACCATCGAAGACCGGGTGTTCGGTACCGGCTACAACTTCAGCTTCGATCACCGTACCGCAAGGACCCAGTGGCGCCTTAGCTACATGCGCGACGTGACCTCCACGGTGCAATCCTTCTCCTCCGAGCCCCTGATCGAAGCCCAGTGCCGCGCGATCGCGGACAGCGGCATGGAGTGGAACGGCTGGCAGTTGGACCCGGACGTGATGTACGCGCTGTGTATGGCCAACCTGGGGGCTTCCAGCGCGCAGAACGTTGTTTCTAACGCCTATTTCCTGCAACGCAGTTTGCGGGGGAGCGTGACGCTGCTGGGCGAGCGCAACAGTCTTACCCTGTCGGTCACGCGCAGCCAGCGCTCCAGTCTCAACGCCATCAGCGGCCTTCCGGTAGGCGACGATTTCGCCTTGAGCACCTCGATCAAAACCAGCGCGGCCAGCGCCAGCTTCTCCCACCGGCTTACGCCGATCACCTCGTTGATATCGACGCTGACCCGCTCCCGTACCGAAGGCTCGTCCGCCAGCGGGCTGGAGACCCGCCGGCTGCTGATGTCGGTTGGCTTGAACACCGAGTTTGGCCCCAAGACCTCCGGCGGGCTCAACTACCGTTATCAGCGCGCAGAAGGCTCCGGCGGGGGCAGCGACTTCACAGAGAACGCCATCATCGCCAATCTCGGCCTCAGATTCTGATCGGGTTCACGATGTACGAAGCTTATTTCCAGCTCAGCAACAAGCCCTTCCAGCTCAACCCAGATCCCGCCTTCTTCTTCGGCAGTCGGGGCCATCGGCGGGCAATGGCCTACCTCGAGTATGGTCTGCACCAGAGCGAAGGATTCATCGTCATCACCGGGGAGATCGGTGCGGGCAAGACCACGCTGGTGCGCAGCCTGCTCGAGCACCTGGACCCGGCCAAGGTGGTAGCCGCCAATCTGGTCAGCACCCAGATCGATGCGGACGATACGTTGCGCATGGTGGCCGCTGCCTTCGGACTGCCCAGCCGGAATCTCGACAAGGCCGGGCTGCTGCTGGCGCTCGAGACCTTCCTGGTCTCCACCACCGCGGGGGGCAAGCGCGCGCTGCTGATCGTGGACGAGGCACAGAACCTCACGCCGGCGGCGGTGGAGGAGCTGCGCATGCTCTCCAACTTCCAGCTCGAAGACCATGCGCTGCTGCAGAGTTTCCTGATCGGGCAGCCAGAGTTTCGCGACATCATGCAAGGCGCGGAGATGCAGCAGCTGCGCCAGCGGGTGATCGCCTCCTATCACCTGGGGCCGCTCGACGCGGAGGAAACCCGTGCCTACATCGAGCACCGCCTGCACCACGTCGGATGGAAGAGCGATCCGGAATTCGCCACCTCGGCTTTCTCCGCGATCTACGCTCATACCGGCGGCATTCCTCGCCGTATCAATACCTTGTGCGACCGGCTGTTGCTGTCGGCCTTCCTCAACGAGCGTCATCAGCTCGGCGAGGCCGAGGTGCGTGAAGTGGTGGAGGAGCTGAAGGAAGAGTTCTCCACGCCGGCCCGTGCGCAAGCCCCGGCCTTGGCGGGCGGCGCGTCTGGCGCGGTGCTTGATCTGGACCTCTCCCGGCTGCAGGTTTCCGCGGCGCTGGCGGAGCAGGTGGCCGGGCTGGCTGCTGGTGTGGACGTTCAGCGCATCGAGGCGAGGCTCACCCAACTCGAGCAGTCGGTATCCGCCACGCTCGGGGTACTGAATCAATTGTTGCAGGCGGTTCGGCGCGAGTCGGCCCCGGAGGAGCCGCGCCAATGAGTACCGCAAAGCTGCCGCCGAAGGCGGAGCAACCCGTCATCTGCGTCGTCGGCGCGCGTCCGAACTACATGAAGATGGCGCCCATCATCCGGGCGTTCGCAGCCTACCGGCCGGCGCTGAAGACCTTGCTGGTCCATACCGGCCAGCACTACGACGCGGCGATGAATGATCGCCTGTTCGCCGACCTGCAGCTGCCGCGGCCGGACATCAACCTGGAGGTGGGGTCCGGCTCCCACGCGGTGCAGACCGCCGAGGTCATGAAGCGCTTCGAGCCGGTCATCGAGCAGCATGGCGCGCGCGCGGTGCTGGTGGTGGGCGACGTGAACTCCACGCTGGCCTGCGCGCTGGTGGCGGCGAAGCGCCATATCCCGGTGATCCATGTGGAGGCGGGGCTGCGCAGCGGCGACCGAAAGATGCCGGAAGAGATCAACCGCATCGTCACCGACCAGATTTCCGATTTGCTCTATACCACCGAGCGCAGCGCCCACGCCAACCTCCAGCGCGAGGGCGTGGCCGAGGAGCGCGCCGTCTTCGTCGGCAACGTGATGATAGACAGCCTGATGGCCAGCCTGCCGCAGGCGGTGGCGCCGGCCGAGCTGCTGGCCGCGGCGGGCCAGAATCCCGAACGTCTGGCGCAGGGCTATGGCGTGGTGACGCTGCATCGGCCGTCCAACGTGGACAGCGCGGACACACTGGTGCCCATCATCGGCGCGCTGCGCGAAGTCGCGGCCCGGCTGCCGTTGGTGTTCGCGCTGCACCCGCGTACCCGGGGCAACCTGGAGCGTTTCGGACTGCTGCGGGAGTTGGAGGCGGAGAACTTCATCATCCTGCCGCCGCAGGGTTACCTGGAGATGCTGGGGCTGATGGCCGGCGCGACGCTGGTGCTGACCGACTCCGGTGGCATCCAGGAAGAGACCACCGCGCTTGGCGTGCCCTGCCTCACCATCCGCGAGAACACCGAACGGCCCATTACCGTGGAGCAGGGTACCAATACCCTGGTCGGCGTTGCGCCGGAAGCAATCGTCACCGCGGCGCGCAGCGTGCTGGAAAGCGGCGGCAAGCGCGGCCGGGTGCCCGAGTACTGGGACGGCCATACCGCCGAGCGCATCGCGGCTCACCTCGCAGCCTGGCTGAAGACTGCTGAAGTGGAGGCCTAGCTATGGCGGCGGAAATCACCAACGCGCTCACCATCGACGTCGAGGATTACTTCCAGGTGTCGGCGCTGGCGCCCCATTTCCCGCGCCAGGAATGGGATGCCGTGCCCTGCCGCGTGGAGCAGAACGTCGATCTCATCCTCTCGTTGTTGCAGGAGCGGGACGCCAAGGCGACCTTCTTCACGCTCGGCTGGGTGGCGGAGCGCTATCCCCACCTGGTGAGGCGCATCGCCGATGCCGGCCACGAGGTCGCCAGCCACGGCTATGGTCACGAGCGGGCCAGCGCGCAGACGCCGGAGGCCTTCCTGGCGGACATCTCCTTGGCCAAGGCGGTGCTGGAAGACATCGTCGGCGAGCCGGTGAAGGGCTACCGCGCGCCCAGCTTCTCGATCGGCAAGTCCAACCTGTGGGCGCACGAGTGCATTGCGCGCGCCGGCTACAGCTACAGTTCCAGCGTCTATCCGGTGAAGCACGATCACTACGGCATTCCGGATGCGCCGCGCTTCCCCTATCGCCTGGAGTCCGGGCTGATGGAGATTCCGGTGACGACCATGCGCTGGCTGGGGCGCAACTGGCCCGCGGGCGGCGGAGGCTATTTCCGCCTGCTGCCCTACGCCGTCTCGCGCTGGCAGATCGCCAAGGTGAATGCGGACGACCGTCGCCCGGCGATCTTCTACTTCCACCCCTGGGAGGTAGACCCCGAACAACCCCGCGTGCCCGAAGCGACCGCCAAGACGCGCTTCCGCCACTACGTCAATCTCGACCGCACCGCGGAGCGCCTGCGCCGCCTGCTGGCCGATTTCTCGTGGGGCAGGGCCGACCACGTATTCCGCGACGCCGCCTGAGCGGCACAGGACGTGAACCGATGGATCGCACGCCCGTTGTCGTCAAGGCTTTCGCCGCGCAGGACGCCGCCCGCTGGGACGCTTTCGTCCACGCCACGGCAGAGGCCACGTTCTTTCACCTCTCCGCCTGGCGCGGAATCATGGAAGAGGTGTTCCGCCATCGCACCTATTATCTGTACGCCGAGCGGGCCGGTGCCATCGTCGCCGTGTTGCCGCTGGCGGAGGTCAAGAGCCGCCTGTTCGGCCATGCGCTGACCTCATTGCCCTTTTGCGTCTACGGCGGCATCGTCGGCGATGATGAGGCCGCGGCCCTGCTGGAGGCGGAGGCGGAGGCCCTGGCGCTGCGGCTGGGCGTACAGCATCTGGAGTACCGCAATCTCACCGCCCGGCATCAAGACTGGCCGAGCCAGGCGCTCTACGTCACCTTCCGCAAGGAAATCCTGCCGGAGGTGGAGGCCAACATGCTGGCCATCCCGCGCAAGCAGCGGGCGATGGTGCGCAAGGGCATCAAGAACGGCCTGGTGGCGACGCTGGATCCGGATGTGGACCGCTTCTTCGCGCTGTATTCGGACAACGTGCTGCGCCACGGCACGCCGGCCCTGTCGGTGCGCTTCTTCCGCCGGCTGCGGGAGGTGTTCGGTCAAGCCTGCGAGGTGTTGACGGTGACGGATGCCGGTGGACGCTCCTTGTCCAGCGTGCTCGGCTTCCGTTTTCGTGGCGAGGTGCTGCCCTATTACGCGGGCGACGATGTCGCCGCCCGCGACTTGGCCGCCAACGACTTCAAGTACTGGGAACTGATGCGCATCGCCTGCGAGCGCGGCGACCACCTGTTCGACTACGGCCGCAGCAAGATCGGCACCGGGCCGTGGAGCTTCAAGAAGAACTGGGGCTTCGAGCCCCAGCCGCTGTCCTACGAATACCGCCTGTACAAGCGCGACGGCGTGCCGCAGAACAACCCGATGAACCCGAAGTACCGGGCCTTCATCGCGCTGTGGCGGCGGCTGCCGCTGGGCGTGGCCAACGCGCTCGGGCCGCACATCGTGCGCAACCTGGGGTAGGCCGTGCAGGATACGCGCCCGCCCCTGCTCTACCTGGTCCACCGCATTCCCTACCCGCCCAACAAGGGCGACAAGGTGCGGTCCTTCAACATCCTGAGGCAGCTCGCGCGGCACTTCCGGGTGTATCTCGGTACCTTTGTCGACAGCCCGGAAGACCGCTGCTACGTCGAGCGCTTGGGAGAGTGGTGTGCCGGCTGGAAGGTCATTCCGCTGGACCCGCGGCGCAGCCGGCTTGCCAGCGTACGCGGCCTGCTCTCCGGCGAGGCGCTGAGCCTGCCTTATTACCGTGATGCCGGTCTGGCGGAGTGGGTCAGGCGCACGGTACGTGAGCAGCGCATCAGCCAGGCGGTGGTGTTCTCCGGGCCGATGGCCCAGTACCTGGACGTGCCTGGCCTGGCCTGCCGGGTCATCGATTTCTGCGATCTCGACTCCGCAAAATGGACGCAGTATGCCGCCGGGCGCAGTTGGCCGATGTCCTGGCTCTACCGCCGCGAGGGGCGCCGCCTGCTGGCCTTCGAGCGCCGTGCGGCGGCCGCGGTGGATGCTGCGCTCTTCGTCACCGAGGCCGAGGCCGAACTGTTCCGGTCGGCGGCGCCGGAAGTGGCGGCGCGGGTCGGTGTGATGCAGAACGGCGTGGATGCGGACTTCTTCTCGCCGGCCCAGGGCGGTGAATCTCCCTACCCGGCGGGTGGCCCGGTGCTGTTGTTTACCGGTGCCATGGACTACTGGCCAAACATCGATGCCGTGACCTGGTTCGCACGCGAGATCCTGCCGGCGCTACGTGCCCGGCTGCGCGGAGTACGCTTCTGGATCGTCGGCATGAACCCGGCTCCCGCGGTACAGGAGCTGGCCGCTGCCGACGTGTTCGTGACTGGCCGCGTGGCGGACGTGCGCCCCTGGCTGGCTCATGCCGATGTAGTGGTCGCGCCGCTGCGGGTCGCGCGCGGCATCCAGAACAAGGTGCTGGAGGCGATGGCGATGGCCAAGCCGGTGGTGGTATCCGCAGCCTCGGCTACCGGACTGGTCGCGCAGCCGGGCAAGGAGTGCGAAGTGGCGGAGACGGCGGACGATTATCTGGACCGCATCACCGGCCTGCTCGCCGACGCTATGCGCGCGGCGGCGATGGGCGAGGCGGCACGACAGCGGGTGCTGGAAATCTATAGCTGGCAGGCCCATCTGGCCGCCCTCGACCGCTTGCTGGCAGGCCATGAGGCCAAAGGCGCATGACAATGAAACGGGATATACCGCTGCCTCCGCTGGATGAACAGATGCTGACTGGTGCGGAGGCCTCCCGCTCGCTGGCCTGGGTGGCTGGAGCCATCGCCTTCGTGCTCGCCTGGCTGGTCACCTGGTACTGGGGGACGGCGACCGAGATCGCCGGGATCTGGTGGCGTTCGGATACCTTCGCCCACGGTTTGATCGTGTTACCGGTGTTCGGCTGGCTGGTCTGGCGCCGCCGGGAATGGCTCGCCGGCTCCAGGCCCAGTGCCTGGGCCGCGACGGGCTTGCTCGCTTTGCCGCTGGGGCTGGGTTGGTTGATTGCCGAGCTTGGCAGTGTGGCCGGCGCGGCGCACTTCATGTTCGTCGCCATGGTGGTGACCGGCTGCGTGGTCATGCTGGGGCGCCGGCTCGCCGCCCTGTTGCTGTTTCCGCTCGCCTTCCTGTTCTTCGGCGTGCCCATCGGCGAGTTCCTGCTGCCGGTGATGATGCAGCACACCGCGGATTTCGCCGTCGCGGCGCTGCGGCTTTCCGGCATCCCGGTCTATCAGGAAGGGCTGTACTTCGTCATCCCCAATGGTCGCTGGTCGGTGGTGGAGGCCTGCAGCGGGGTGCGTTACCTGATCGCCTCGCTCATGGTCGGGGCGCTGTACGCCTATCTGAACTACAACCGCTTGTCCCGGCGTCTGGCCTTCATGGGCGTGGCACTGGTGGTGCCCATCGTGGCGAACTGGGTGCGCGCCTACATCACAGTGATGGTGGGTTACCTGTTCGGCAACGAGGCGGTCGAGGGTTTCATCCACATCGTCTATGGCTGGGTGTTCTTCGGCATCGTCGTCTTCCTGATGTTCTGGATCGGCAGCTACTGGCGGGAGGAAGAGCTGGCGGCGCCGGCCGTCGCCACAGTCATGCCGGCGCCGCAGGCGGCGCGCTACTGGCTGGCCTGCCTGCCTTTCCTGGCGATCACTGCAGCCTTTCCGTTGCTGCTGCGCAGCCTGGAGGCGCCGGTGCCGGCATTCTCGGTGGCGCTGGAACTGCCGGAGGCTGCGCCCGGTTGGCAGCGGATGCCGGCTGAGCAGCCGGTGTTCACGCCCAGCTATCACGGCCAGCGCGGCGAGGCGTCGGCGATATACCGGGGCGAGGACGGCGGTGATGTGTTGCTGTATGTGGCCTATTACGCACGCCAGCAGCGTGGGCACGAGATGGTGACCTGGGGCAACGGCCTGCTCGGAGCGGATCGGCCGGGCTGGCGCATCCTCAGGAGTGACGTTGCCGAACTGCCGCAGGGCGGCAAGGCCAATCACGGGCAGATCACCAATGGGGTGTTGCGGTTGGATGCCTGGCACTGGTACCGGATGGACGAGCGGGTGGTAACCAGCGATTACCTCGCCAAGGCTTTCCTGGCGCTGGACCGCAGCTTCGGCCGGCCGGACGATTCGGCTGTGGTCGTGGTGCTGGTGAATGCGACGGAAGCGCCGGAGTTGGCACGCAAGCGGGCGCTGGCCTTCATCGAGGCGCATCGGCCCGCGCTCGAGCGCAGCCTGGACGCGGTGGAGATTCCCCGGTGAGGCTGCAGGATTCGCGTCCGCTGGTGGTGCACGTCGTCTACGGTTTCCGCGTCGGCGGGCTGGAGAACGGCGTGGTGAATCTGCTCAATCACATGGACCACGGCCGTTTCCGCCACACGGTGGTGGCGCTGAGCGAGTGTGATCCCGCCTTCTGCGCCCGGGTGACGCGGGCGGATGTGACGTTCATCTCGCTGCACAAGCCGGCAGGCCACGGCTTCCAGATCTATCCGCAGCTGTTTCGGCTGTTCCGGCAGTTGCGGCCGGCGGTGGTGCACACCCGCAACCTCGCCGCGCTGGAAACGGTGGTGCCGGCCTGGGCCGCGGGCGTGCCGGTGCGCATCCACGGCGAGCATGGCTGGGATGCGCGCGACCCGGACGGCACCCGGCGCAAGTTCCAGTTCCTGCGGCGCATTTACCGCCCCTTTGTCACGCATTACATCGCCCTGTCCGGACACATCTCCAGCTACTTGCAGGGCCGCATCGGCGTGCCGGCGGCCCGAGCCAGCCGCATCTGCAACGGGGTGGATACCCAGCGCTTCCGGCCTCGGGGCAATGATGGCGAGGTGGCGGCCGGCTTCCCCTACGCAGCCGGCCGCGATTTCGTTTTCGGCACGGTGGGGCGCCTGCAGGAAGTCAAGGACCAGCTCAACCTGGTGCGCGCCTTCGGGCTGCTGGCGGCGCGTTTCCCGCTGCGGCAGGACCTGCGCCTGGCCATCGTCGGCGATGGTCCGCTGCGGGGCGCGGTCGAGGCGGAGATCGCCCGGCTGGGCGTCGGTGGCCAGGTCTGGCTGGCCGGCGAGCGTTCCGACGTTGCCGATCTCATGCGCCAGCTGGACGTCTTCGTGCTGCCGTCGCGTGCCGAGGGCATCTCCAACACCATCCTCGAAGCCATGGCTTGCGCCCTGCCGGTGGTGGCGACCGATGTCGGTGGCAGTGGCGAGCTGGTCGTTGCCGGCGAAACCGGCGCGCTGGTGCCGCCCAGCGATCCGCGGGCGCTGGCCGATGCCATGGCTGCCTACGTGACGCAGCCGGCACTGGCGCAGTCGCAGGGGCTGGCCAGCCGGCGGCGGGTGGAGGAGGGCTTCAGCCTGGAAGGCATGGTCGGCCGCTACGCCGACCTCTATGCGCGCCTGCTCGACGATGCGGGGCATCCGCTGCCCGTGCTTCAACAATAGAAAGGATGTTCCATGTGCGGGATTGCCGGACTTTTCCATCTACGCGACAAACCTGAGTTCGACCGCGCCCTGGTGCAGCGGATGAACGATGTGCAGTTCCACCGTGGCCCGGACGAAGGCGGCTTCCATTTCGAGCCGGGGGTGGCACTGGCTCACCGCCGCCTGTCCATCATCGACCTTTCCACCGGCCAGCAGCCACTGTTCAACGAGGATGGCTCGGTGGCGGTGGTGTTCAACGGCGAGATCTACAACTACCAGGAACTGGTGCCCGAGCTGGAGGCCCTCGGCCACGTTTTCCATACCCGCAGCGACACCGAGGTGATCGTGCACGCCTGGGAGGCCTGGGGCGAGGATTGCGTGCGGCGCTTCCGCGGCATGTTCGCCTTCGCCCTGTGGGACCGCAAGCAGGACACCCTCTTCCTCGGCCGCGACCGCCTGGGCGTGAAGCCGCTCTACTACGCGCTGCTGCCCGACGGCACCTTTGTCTTCGGCTCCGAGCTCAAGGTGCTGATGCAGCATCCGGGGCTGGCGCGGGAGATCGATCCGCTGGCGGTGGAGGACTACTTCGCCTACGGCTACATCCCGGAGCCGCGCACCATCTACACCGGCGCGCGCAAGCTGGGCGCCGCCGAAACCCTGCGGCTGGTACGCGGCCAGCCGATGCCGGCGCCGCGCGCCTACTGGGATGTGCGCTTTACCCTGGACAACAAGCTGTCGCTGGCCGACGCCACCGAGGAGCTGGTGGAGCGGCTGCGGGCCTCGGTGAAGCTGCGCATGATCTCCGAGGTGCCGCTGGGCGCCTTCCTCTCCGGCGGCGTGGACTCCAGCGCGGTGGTGGCGACCATGGCCGGCCTGTCGGATGCGCCGGTCAACACCTGCTCCATCGCCTTCGACGACCCCGCTTTCAACGAGTCCGAATACGCGCGCATGGTCGCCGAGCGCTATGGCACCAACCACTACGTCGAGACGGTGAAGTCGGACGACTTCGATCTGCTCGACAAGCTGGCCGCGCTCTACGACGAGCCCTACGCCGACAGCTCCGCCATGCCCACCTGGCGCGTCTGCCAGCTGGCGCGCAAGCGCGTCACCGTCGCCCTGTCCGGCGATGGCGGCGACGAGAGCTTCGCCGGCTACCGCCGCTACCGCCTGCATGCGATGGAGGAGCGCCTGCGCGGCGCGTTGCCGCACGGGGTGCGCCGGCCGGTATTCGGCCTGCTCGGCCGGCTCTACCCCAAGGCGGACTGGGCGCCGCGGATGTTCCGCGCCAAGACCACCTTCCAGGCGCTGGCGCGGGATTCGGTGCAGGCCTATTTCCACGCCGTCGCCATCATGAACGACGACATGCGCCGCCGGCTGTTCACGCCTTCCTTCCGCAACAGCCTCGGCGGCTACCGCGCCATCGAAGTGTTCCAGCAGCACGCGGCGCGTGCCGGCACCGACGATCCGGTGGCGCTGGTGCAGTACATCGACACCAAAACCTACCTGGTGGACGACATCAACACCAAGGTGGACCGCGCCAGCATGGCCCACTCGCTGGAAACCCGCGAGCCGCTGATGGACCACGAACTGGTCGAATGGCTGGCGACGCTGCCCTCCGGCCTCAAGATCAAGGGCAACGAAGGCAAGTTCCTGTTCAAGAAGGCGCTGGAGCCCATGCTGCCGAACGACGTGCTCTACCGGCGCAAGATGGGCTTCGCCGTGCCGCTGGCGCGCTGGTTCCGCGGTCCGCTGAAGGACAGGGTGCGCGAAGCGGTGCTGGGCGACACGCTCGCCGCCACCGGTTTCTTCGAGCGCCGCTACCTGCAGCATCTGCTTGATGCCCACCAGTCCGGCGCCCGCGATTACAGCGCGCGCCTGTGGTCGCTGGTCATGTTCGAAGCCTTCCTGCGCAACAGCGGCCAGGCGGCCGAAGTCCGGCGCGCCGCCTGATACGGAATTCCCATGCGAGTCCTGCACGTATTCGATCATTCCATTCCGCTGCACAGCGGCTACACCTTCCGCAGCGCTGCCATCCTGCGCGAACAGCGCGCGCTGGGCTGGGAAACCTTCCACCTCACCTCGCCCAAGCAGGGCCAGGTCGCCGAGCCGGTGCAGGAGGTGGATGGCCTGCGCTTCTACCGCTGCACCGAGCGGCCGACCAGCACGCTGCCGGTGGTGGGGGAGTTGCAGCTGATGCGCATCCTGGAGACGCGCATTGCCGAGCTGGGGCGCGAGCTGAAGCCGGATCTGATCCATGCCCATTCGCCGGTGCTGAACGCCATTCCCGCGCTGCGCGCCGGCCGCAGCGCGGGCATCCCGGTGGTGTACGAGATCCGCGCCTTCTGGGAGGACGCCGCGGTGGATCACGGCACCACCCGCGAAGGCAGCCTGCGCTACCGGCTCACACGGGCGATGGAAACCTGGGCGCTGAAGCGGGTGGACCACGCCTTCACCATCTGCGAAGGGCTGCGCGCGGACATCGTCGCCCGCGGCATCCCGGCCAGCAAGGTCACGGTGATCCCGAACGCGGTGGACGTGGAGTCCTTCCAGCTCTCCGGCGATCCGGATACGGCGCTGAAGGAAAAGCTTGGCCTGGAAGGCCGGACGGTGATCGGCTTCGTCGGCTCCTTCTACGCCTATGAAGGCCTGGACCTGCTGCTGGCAGCGCTGCCGGCGTTGGTGGCGGCGCGGCCGGACCTGCGGGTGCTGCTGGTCGGCGGCGGGCCGCAGGAGGCGAACCTCAAGGCCCAGGCTGCCAGCCTCGGCCTGGCCGATCATGTGATCTTCACCGGCCGGGTGCCGCATGCCGAGGTCAGCCGCTACTACGACCTCATCGACCTGCTGGTCTATCCGCGCCACTCCATGCGCCTCACCGAGTTGGTGACGCCGCTGAAGCCGCTGGAAGCGATGGCGCAGGGGCGCATCTTCGTCGCCTCCGACGTCGGCGGCCACAAAGAACTGATCCGCCACGGCGACACCGGTCTGCTGTTCCGCGCCGGCAGCGCCGAGGCGCTGGCCGCGGCGGTGCTGGACGCGCTGCAGCGCCAGACTGCGTGGCCGGAGCTGCGCGCCGCCGGCCGCCGCTTCGTCGAGAGCGAGCGCACCTGGCGCCGCAGCGTGGCCGCCTACCAGGCCGCCTACGCCACCTGCCTGGCCTGAACCGAAGCGAGTACCCGCGATGCGCGACATACTGCTGATGCTGATCGTGGTGCCGGGCTCGGTGATCGCGCTGCGCCACCCCTACGTCGGCATCCTGCTGTGGACCTGGGTCAGCATCATGAACCCGCACCGGCTGGCCTACGGTTTCGCGCGCGAAATGCCCATCGCCATGCTGATCGGCGCCTGCACCCTGGTCGGCCTGATGATGACGCGGGAAAAGCGCCAGCCCTTCATCAACACCCCGCCGCGCGTCATGCTGCTGCTGATGCTGTGGATGTTGCTGACCACCCTCTTCGCCTTCGATCCGGCCGGCAGTTCCATCCAGCTCGAGAAGGTGATGAAGATCGACATCATGGTGCTGGTGGCGCTGATGCTGGTGCGCACCAAGCGCGAGATGATCCTGTTCTGCTGGGTGTTCGTGCTGTCGCTGGCCTTCTACGGCATCAAGGGCGGCATCTTCACCATCGCCACCGGCGGCAGCTTCCGCGTCTGGGGGCCCTACGGCTCCTACATCTGGGACAACAACCACCTGGCGGTGGCGCTGATCATGAGCATCCCGCTGCTGCGCTTCCTGCAGACCACGCTGGAAGGCAAGTGGCCACGGCGGGCGATGACGCTGGCGATGGTGCTGTGCGCCGCCTCGGCCATCGGCTCCCACTCCCGTGGCGCGCTGCTGGCGATCACCGCCATGGCGCTGCTGCTGTGGTGGCGCGGCAAGAACAAGGCCGCCACCGGCATCGTCCTGATCATGGTGGCGGCGGGCGTGCTGATGATGATGCCGGAGGAATGGTGGGCGCGGATGCACACCATGCAGACCTACGAGCAGGATCAGTCCGCGATGGGCCGGATCAACGCCTGGTGGATGGCCTTCAACCTGGCGAAGGACAATTTCTTCGGCGCCGGTTTCCGCGCCTATACGCCGCTCACCTTCGGCCTCTACGCACCGGATCCGGAACACCTGGTGGCGGCGCACAGCATCTACTTCTCGATGCTGGCCGAGCACGGCTTCCCCGGCCTCTTCATCTACGTCTCCTTGTGGCTGGCGACGCTGCACAGTGCCCGCTGGCTGCGCAAGAACGCCGCCGGCCATCCGGAGGCGGCCTGGTGCGTGCAGCTGGGGGCGATGGCCGAGGTGTCCATCATCGGCTTCCTGGTGGGGGGCACCTTCCTCAGCCTGTCCTACTTCGATTTCCCCTACAACCTGATGGCGCTGGTGGCGGCCGCCCGCTACTGGGTGGCGACCAAGGCCTGGGAGCGGGAGCCGCCGCCGCCCAAGATGCGTACGCTGTTCGGGGTGAAGCTGTTCTTCGGCGACCGCCTGCCGCGGCCTGGCGACCCGCGTTCAGCGCCGCAGCAGGCGTAGCGCGTAGTTGCGCAGGTCGGCGAAGAAGGGGCCGGCGTCGTCGCTGCGCCACAGGTAGTAGCGCACCCGCGGGCGCAGGAAGTCGGTGAAGAATCGCCGCACTTCCTGCAGCGGCTGACGGCGGAAGAAGGGGTCGGCGATGCGGCCGGGTTGCAGCAGCAGCCTCACCAGCCGCTTCACCTCGGTGCTCACCATGCGGCAGCGCAGATCTTCCCGTACCGCCGGCAGCGCCGGGACCACGCCGCAGCCTTGCACCTGGTAGGCCAGCAGGGCGAAGCCGGCACCGGCATGCACCGCCAGCGGGAAGCTGCCCCAGAAACGGCCGTTGATCTCCATCAGCACCGCGTCGCCGGTGGCTTCGTCCAGCCGGTACTCCACCATCGCGCAGCCTTCCCAGCCTATGGCCTTCAGCAGCGCGATGGATTGCTCCTGCAATTCCCGGTGGCGCGATAGTGGCACCGCGTCGCACACGCTGGAGAAGCCGCCTTCGGGCGGCCACTCGGCGATGCGCAGATGCTGGAAGCGGCGCAACACCTCGCCCTTGTGCAGGTAGAAGAACTGGCCCAGGCCACGGCCGGGGCAGTATTCCTGGATCAGCGGCCAGATGCCGGCGGCCTGGAAGCGCTCGCCGATGCGCCGCAGCGCGGCCTCATCCCGCGCGTACTCCAGCTTCTCCCAGGCGATGCCATGGGCGCGCAGTACCGGGATGGCGGTGATCGGGTCGGCCCACTTCACCACCGCCGGGTAGCGCACCTGGGCGGCGGCCGCATGCCATTCGTCCAGCGTGGCGGCGGAGAAGCCGCGGGGTACGTGCAGGCCCAGGCCGGCGGCGGTTTCCAGCGTCAGCCGCTTGTCCAGCACGCGGCGGAAGGCGTCTTCCGGCGGCGCGATGGCGCGGATGCGGCCGAGCTGGTCGCGGTGGGCGATCAGCCAGCTGAGGTCGGCCTCGGAGACGGCCAGCAGCACCGCGTCACCCAGCTCCTCGCCGAGGCGGTGCAGGGTGGCTATCAGCTGCGCATCCCGCTTCGGCCCGACGACGATGCCGCGCTCCAGGTAGCGGGAGGACAGCCCCACCGAGTTCGGCCGGCTGGCGAGGCCGATGACGCGCACGCCGGCCCGGCCGAGCTCGCGCACCACGGCGACGCCGATCTGGCTTTCGATGCCCAGCACCAGGCAGGGCGGATGGGCGTTGCTGGTGGCGGCAGGCGGCGGAGAGTTCATCGCAGGGGACTGAGGGCGGGCGGCAGCCGGCGCAGGGCCTGCTCCGCGTAACGGGTGAGGGTGGCGAACTTGCCGACCCGGGGCGGCGCCAGCCGTGTGGCAGTGCGTGGCGGCGCATAGTCGGCGAAGCCGCGGGTCGGCAGCCGCTCGCGGTGGGCGGCGAGATGGCGGCACAGGGCCTCGAAGCGGCGTACCACCACCGCATCCGGCAGGCTGGTGCCGCTGCGCAGCAGTTCGAAGTTGTGCGACAGGATGACGAACTGGCCGCGGCCCTGGGCCTGGGCGTCGTCCATCGCCTGGCGCAGCTCGGCAAAGCTGCAGGCGCCGATCTGGGCGTGGCGCAGCTTGCCCAGCCCATCGTGGAAGATGCTCATCGGCGCCAGCTCCACGCCGTTCCAGCGCTGCGGCGTCTCCAGGTCCAGCTCGCCGCGCAGATCTTCGCCGGATAGCGGGTAGGCGGCATTGAGGCTGCTATCCACCGCGATGCCGTTCGCGGCCAGGGCGGCCAGGGTGTCGCGGTTGGCGGCGAAGCTGCCGGCGCGGAAGGCACTGACCGCCGTGCCGGCGGCGGCTTCCAGCAGTTCGCGGCCGAGCGCGACCAGCCGGGTCTGCTCGGCGCGGTCGTAATGGATCAGGTGCTGGCGCTTTTTCAGCGGCTTGTCGGGGAAGACCGGCGGGCGGATCTCATCGGTCCATTCCGGGTGCAGATGCAGCTGGATTTCCTGGCCGGCGTTCCGGATCAGCTGACAGATCCGCTCCAGCCAGGCGGAGCCGAAGCGGGCGGAGAACAGTGGCTCGACGAAGAACACGCCACGCAGGCCGTGGCGGTTCAGGATCTCCAGCGTTTTCGGCAGGGCGTACTCGCCGGCGGCGGAGCGGCCGTGGATGTAGCGTTCGAAGGCCGGCGGAAAGCGCGCGTCCAGCTCCTGCCAGCTGCCGCACCAGACCTCGATGTCGAAGGTCAGGTAGACATTCATCGCCGGGTGCAGGGGCTGGCGGCCAGCCGCAGTTCGCGTATCAGGTGCAGCACCGCCGGCTGGATCACCGCGAAGCAGCTGCGGAAGTACTCGGGCGACAGGGTGTGCGGATCGTGGATGTGATAGCGCAGCGGCCGTGCCCAGTGGCCCAGCAGCACAATGTTCCCGGCCGGAATGCCGCGGGCGGCGAGGCGCTGGGCGTGGCGCAGCTCCATGACGACGTAGAGGTCGCCTTCGCCCGCCTCGAAATCCGCCAGGTTGGTGGCCTGGTGGCTATCCAGCGCATAGCCCAGTTCGGCCGCGGTGGCGATGGCCTCCGGTGTAGCGGGGGCGCCGCTGGTGGTGGACAGGCCGATGGAGCAGCAGCTCACCGCTTCGCGGCCGGCCACCGCGCAGGCGAAGGCGCTGCGGTTGATGTTGCCCAGGCAGACGAACACCAGCCGGCGTATCGCCGCCGGCTGGAGCTGGCGGAAGCGCGCCGGCGGACCGGCGATGCCGTCCCACTGGCCGAGCAGGTAGCGCACCCAGCCGCGCGGGGTGCCGTAGTTGGCGGCGACCAGCGCGCGGGCACGGGCCAGTGGACCGCTCACAGGCCGTACTCCGGCGCATGGGCACGCAGCCACAGCTCCAGCACCACCAGGACCCACACCATTTCGCCGTAGTAGCCGGGGTGCGAGGGCAGCAGGCGGCCCACCAGGTCGTCGATGAAGGCGGGCTGCACGATGCCGCGCTGCTTGAGGCCGTTCAGCGCGTCCCGTGTCAGGTCGCGCAGGCCGTCGTGGCGGCCGGCCCAGACGCCGAAGGGCAGGCCGAAGCCATGCTTCTTCTTGCTGATGATTTCGTCCGGCAGGAAGCCGCGCAGCGCTTCCTTGAAGAACCAGCGCAGCGTCTGGCCGCGCAGCTTCCATTCCTCGGGCAGGGTCAGCGAGAAGGCGATCAGCTCGTCGGCCAGCAGGGGGAAGGAGACCGACACGCCGGCCAGGTCGGCGGTGCCGATGACCTTGGGCAGGTCGTTGTCCGCCAGGGTGTATTTCCAGTCGAAGGCCAGCATGCGGTCCAGCAGCGAGGCGCCGGCGCTGCGTTCCCAGGTGCGGCGCTGGGCCTGCAGCGGGGCGTCGGTGGCCACGCGGGAGAGGAAGCTCGGCTCGAACACGGTGTCGAAGCCCAGCCGCAGCAGCAGGTTGTACATCTCCAGCCGGTCGGGCAGCGGCACCTTGGCCTGTTCGACATAGCTCGCCGCCTTGCGCGTCAGCGTCAGGCCGCCCATGCCGGGCAGGCCGAGCACCGGCTCCAGCAGGCCGCGGCGGACCAGGCCGGGCACGCGCTCGTAGAGGCCGAACACCTTCTGCTTGGCGTAGCGGGCGTTGCCGCCGAAGAGTTCGTCGCCGCCGTCGCCGGCCAGCATGTGAGTGATGCCGTCGGCGTGGGCGCGGCGCACGCAGACCCAGGCCGGCGCACCGGAGGAGTTGCCGAAGGGCTGGTCGTAGTGGGCGGCGACCTTGGGAATGGCTTCCAGCAGGTCGTCCGGCGTCACGTAGTACTCGTGGTGCTCGGTGCCGAAGTGGCGGGAAGCAAGGCGGGCGTACTCCATCTCGTCGTAGCCGCTGGCGTCGAAGCCTATGGAGTAGGTCTGCGCCGGCTTGCCGAAGACCTTGCACAGCATGCCGGAGACGGTGGAGCTGTCGGTGCCGCCGGAGAGGAAGGCGCCGATGGTGCCGTGGGCGGCCTCGCGCGCTACCGAGCGTTCGACGATGTCGAGGAACTCCGCCTTGCTCGCTTCCAGGTCGCGGTGGGGATCCGGGGCGAAGCGGGGCGTCCAGTAAGGCACGACCTCCTGCACGCCGCCGCGCCAGCTCAGTACATGGGCGGCGGGCAGCCGCTGCACGCCCTGGAAGATGGTGCGCGGCGCGGGAATGACGTGGAAGTAGAGGTAGTCGAAGATGGCCTGCGGGTCGACCTCGCGGCGCTCGCCGGGTACCGCCTCCGCCCGGTTGGCGAAGGCGCAGCGCTCGGTATCGGCCGCGTAGCACAGGGGGTAGGTGCCGAAACGGTCTACCGCCAGGTGCAGGGTCTGGCCATCGGCCAGGGCGACGGCGAAGCGGCCGCCTACATGGGCCGCGGCCTGCGCGCCGTGGGTGCGGAAGGCTGCCAGCCAGGCCGCGGCAATGCCTTGCTGTTCAGCCAGTTGTTGCAGGGCTGCGTCGTCGAAGCGCGGTGTGCCCCAGGCCAGGCAGGCGGCCTCGCCGTCGCGGGACAGTGCGGCGGCGCCGGCTGCGTGGCCGAGAAAGCCGTGGCCGAGTTCGGTGATGGCAAGCCCTTCGGCCGGGGCGGGGTACTGCGGGGGAGCGGAGCGCGAGAGCATTCCGGCGATGGTCGCAGGCAAGCGGGCCTCCTTGGATTCTGTGGTGATCATTGCGCCATCAGCGAGGATAACGCCTTCATCATGTTTTTTTGCACCTGCCCGGCTTCATAGGTTTCCAGGAAGCGGGCGCGGCCGCTGGCGGCGATGCGGGCCCGCAGGGGCTCGTCCTTGAGCAGGCGGATGCACGCCTCGGCGAAATCCGCTGGCGTGTCGGCGATGAGCAGGTCTACGCCCGGCCGCAGGTCCAGGCCTTCGGCGCCTATGGTGGTGGAAACCACCGCGCGGCCAAGGGCCAGCGCCTCCAGGATCTTGATGCGGGTACCGCCGCCGTAGCGGATGGGGACCAGCACCACGTCCGCCGCCTCGTAGCAGGGCTCGACCCGCTCCACGCCGGCGGTGACGGTGACCTCCGGCAACTGGGCCAGCGCCAGTACCTGCGGTGAAGGTCCGCGGCCGACCACGTCTACCGTGAAGGGCTGGCCGCAGCGCTGCCGCAGCAGCGGCAGGATCTCGGCGCAGAAATAGAGGATGGCGTCCTCGTTCGGCTTGAACGACAGGGTGCCGAGAAAGAGCAGCCGGGCGGGGCCGTCCTGCAGCGCCTCCGGCAGTTGGGGGAGGGCGGGAAAGGAGTTGGGCAGGATGCTGATCGCCGCCTTCGTGCGCCGCCTGGCGAGCTTGGCCGCATCCACGCTTGAACACACGCCCACCGCGTCGGCGCGCTGCAGCGCGTCGCGCTCGCTGGCGCGGGCGCTGGCCGCGTCTGCCAGGATCAGCAGCCAGCGCTCCAGGCCGAAGTCGCCCCGGCGGGCGAGGAACTCGCGCCACAGCACCTGGGACTCGATGTCGTCCAGGTCCACGAAACGGCGCAGCCAACGCAGGCCGGCGCGCCGGCCGACTTCATCCAGCAGGGCGTGGCTGCGCAGGCGGAAGCAGAAGGCGAGGTCGTAGGCCGTGGGCGGCAGCAGGCTGTCGGTGGTGTCGTTCTCGATGTCGTACAAGGGGCCGGGGAACAGCGGCAGCCGGCGCAGCAGCGTCAGCCCTGGCAGGCGGCCGGCGGCGCGGCGGGCGGAAGGGCGTATCGGCAGCACGGCGACATGGCGGCACAGCGCCGCCGCCGTCTGCAGTGTCCGGGGGTCGGTGGCGCGGCGCTGGGCGGGCAGCAGGCATAGCACCAGGTCGACCTCCGCCTCGGCGGACAGCGCCTGCAGGTGCGACCAGGCGCGCTTCTCCCAGCCGGAGCCGGTGGCGCTGGGGATGGCGGGGGAGAGGAAGAGGATGCGTTTCTTCAGGGGCTGCTGGATCACGCGGCGGTCCGGCTCAAGAGTTGGTTGAATTCGCCGACGGCGTCCTCCAGCTGGGCCAGCTTGCTGTCGAACACCTGCGAGGAAGAGAGGAAGCGGCGCTTGCCGCCGGCAATGGCGCGCAGGCGCTGCTCGATGAGTTTGCGCTTGAGGTAGCCGCGGGCGCTCGCCACCATGCCAGTGGCAGGCCAGATGGGCGGAATGCGCTCAGGCTGGAACGCCAGGTCCACCGACTGGCACCAATCCGTCCACTTGAAGGTGTTGGTTTCCCCCTCGTGGCCGGCGTTATGGGCGCAGATGGGGAACCAGGGGACGCGCAGAGCATCCGCGAGAATGGCGCCGTGCATGGCCTCGGTGATGACGAAGCTGCAGTGGGACAGCTCGTCGAGAAAGGTCCTCACGTCCAGGTGCGGCGAGATGTAGCGCATGCCGAGTCCCTCGGCGATCTGTCGCCAGATACCGTGCGGTGACGTGAAATAGGGAACGAAGCCTATGGCATCCGCCGCACCGCGTTCTGCCTGGTAGTGCCGCACGATCAGTGCAGCCGGATCTATGGTCGCGTACCGAGGCGCAAGCTCCAGCGCGCGCGCGGTGAGCGGACCGCGCACCGCGTAGCAGTGGAGGTCTGTTTCAGGGGCGATGCCGTGCTGATGCTGCCGGGCCCCGCTGCCAAGCACGTACTTGGGGCCGGGGGTGTTGAGGCGCTTGTCCAGGATGGAGCCGATACCGTACAGGGTTCCTGCCTGGGAGGTCTGTGCCAGGGCGGGCAGTACCTTGGGCCACAGCCATACGTTCAGGGCGTCGCCCACGTTGGTGGGATTGGATTCATACCAGTACAGCTCCATGTCTACACCTTGGGCGTTGAGGGCGGCGGGGGTAAAGGCTGGATCTGCCCCAGCACGGAAAGAAGGTCAGCGATCAGCCTTTCCGGGCGGATTTCGGCGCGGGCGGCGTACTCGGTGGCTGCGCGGGATAGCGCTTGCTCCTGCTCCGGATTGTCCCAGATGCGCCGGAGAGCCTGGTGCCACGCGTCGATGCCGGCGGAGGGTGGGACGAGCAGGCCGCCATGACCAACGCTCTCGGGCAGGCCGCCGATTTTGCTCGCCAACACCGGGATACCGCTGAACTGCGCTTCCGTGGCAACCCGACCCCAGGCTTCGGGCGATCGGCTGGGTACCAGCAGCAGACGGGCGCCATGGTAGACATTTTTCATATCCAATGTGGGTCGACGTAGCTCCACGTTTGCCAGGGTGGCGCTTTGTCTGGTGAGACTGCGTCTTGCCTCGTCACCCAGTGGCCAGCTCTCCAGCAACAGGAAGGGAATGTCCGGATTGCGCTTGGCCAGTTCGAGTACCGTCTCCAGTCCCTTGGATGCTACCGGGTTGATGAAAAGGGCGTAGCGTGGCCGTCTGGTCGTGGCATAGGCGGTCGAGTGTACGAGTGGCGGGATGACCTCTGCCTTGACATTGAAGCTCCGCTCCACCTCGGCCGCGGTGAAACGGGAGTTGGCGACGAAGCGGAGCAGAGGGTGACTCTGGATTTCTCCACCCAGGCGGTCGAAGACCACGTCGCGAAAATAGAGCAGTGTCGGTATGCCGGCGGCGACCAATGCGCGGGCCAGCGGCACTGGATGCCCGGCCTGCACGACGGCGGCATCCGGTTTGAAGCTGGCTGCTACCTCGTGTATCGCCGCGGCACCGACCTCATAGCCACGGAAGACCCGGTAGGGACGGAAGGTGTCGGCCGGGAAGTGCTTGCGGGAAATCCCCTTGATGACGCGGTTGCGCAGCCAGGTGCTGTCGCCAGTGCTCAGGCCGCACAGCACCGCCGGCTCGTGCCCCTGGGCCAGCATCTCCTTTGCCAGGTCGTGGGTGGAGGCTTCCGAGCCGCCGACGCGCTGGGGCAGATAAGTGTGGGTGGTGGCAAACAGGATCCGCATGGTGATAAGAGGCTTACCGTCGCGCCCGCGGATTGAGCCGGCTCAGCAACAGGCCCAGCTCCGATTTCAGCGGGTGGTCGTGCATCTGGATGCCGATGAACCAACCCACGGCTGCCAGCGGCAGGGAGAGGGACAGGATGAACAGCGCGGGCAGCGCCAGTCCGAGGAAATCGTCCGCGGCCAGCACCAGCGCTGGCCCGGCGAGGGACCACAGCACCAGGTAGTAGGAGCTGCGGGTGGCCCGCCACAGCTGGCCGGCGCTGACGTCGAAGACCACGTTCAGCGCCTTGAAGTACAGCAGCAGCTCGACGACGTAGGCCAGGCTGAAGGCCAGCACCACGCCTTCCAGCGGCCACCACAGTGAAGATGCAAGCGCGGCCATGCGCACGCCCTGCAGCCACAGCTGGGCGCGCATGACCACGTCGACCTTGCCGACGGCGGTGAGCGAGGTGCTGACCATGGAGGTGGAGGTGGACAGCACCGCGAAGCCGCACAGCAGGGAGGCGAGCGGTGCCGCCCTTTCCCACTGGTGGCCGAACAGGAAGAGGATCAGCGGTGACGCCAGCAGCGCCAGCAGCGCCAGCGCCGGCGCGGTGAAGGCGATCATGTAGGGCATGGAGCTGCAGTACATCTCGCCCGGATGGCCGCCCTCCCGCACCCGCTTGGCGAAGGAGGGGAAATAGACGCCGCGTACCAGCACGAAGAGCTGGCCCAGCGTCATCTTGCGCAGCGCGTCGGCGCGGCTGAAGAAGGCCACGTCAGCGAAGCCCAGGGTGCGGCCGAGGATGAGGTCGGGCGCGCTGGAGCCCAGCTCGGTGAGCAGCGAGCTAGTGCTGGCCATGGAGCCGAAGCGCACCACTTCCCCCAGGCCGCGGGTGGTGGGCAGCATGAAGATCTGGCCGCGGCGGATGAAGTTGAGCAGCACCACGTTGGCGACGTTGCCGGCGATCGCGCCCCAGGCCATGCTCAGGTAGCTCTCGCCCAGGTAGGCGGTGATGACGGTCACCGTGCTGGCCACCAGCGCATTGACGATGTTGACCAGGGCGATCTTGTCGAACTGCAGCTCCCGCCGCAGCAGGGACAGCAGCGGCGAGCCGAAGGGCAGGATGACGAAGTTGATCGAGATGAGGCCGAGCACGCCGGCCACGCCCGCGTTGTCGTAGAAGGCCGCGGCGGGATGGCGCAGCAGCAGCAGCAGCAGCGCGATGGTCCAGGAGATGGCCAGCGTCACCGTGAAGGCGGCGCGCAGCCGTTCGCGGGTGATCTCCTTGGCCTGGATCAGGAACTGGCCGACGCCGAATTCGCGGAAGACGTGGGCGAAGGCGAGGATGGAGGCGGCCACCGAGAAGATGCCGATCTCGCTCGGTGTCAGCAGCCGCGAGACGATGATGACGCTGGCGAAATTGATCGCGAAGGTGGAGAACTGGGAGAACGCGCTGATTCCCAGCGAACGGCGGATGCTCATTGCGGACGTTGCGGTTCGCCGGCGGTCTTCTCGATGAAGTAGCGCGGGCGTTGCTTGGTTTCCAGGTAGATCTTGGCCAGGTACTCGCCGATGATGCCGACACACAGCAGCTGCACGCCGCCCAGCAGGTAGATGGGCACCACGGTGGACGCCCAGCCGGGCACCGCATGGTCGGAGAACAGTTTCACCCACAGCGCCCAGGCGGAGATGGCGAAGCTGCCCAGCGAGATCAGCAGGCCAAGGCCTGTGATCATGCGCAGCGGTGCCGCCGAGAAGGAAGTGATGCCCTGCCAGGCGAAGGCCAGCATCTTGCTCAGCGGGTACTTGGATTCGCCGGCGAAGCGTTCGGCGCGGTCGTAATACACCGTGGCGGAGGGAAAGCCCAGCTGCGGGATGATGCCGCGCAGGAAGAAGTTGCTCTCGCCATACTCGCGCAGCGCGCTGACGGCGCGCCGGCTGAGCAGGCGGTAGTCGGCGTGGTTGAAGACGATTTCCACCCCCATGCGCGCCAGCAGTTTGTAGTAGCCCTCGGCGCTGGCGCGCTTGAAGAAGGTGTCGGTTTCGCGGCGACGGCGCACGCCATAGACCACGTCCATGCCGGCGAGGTGGGCATCCACCATCTGGGCGATGGCTTCCAGGTCGTCCTGCAGGTCGGCGTCCACGCTGACCATGGCGTCGCCGTCGGCATGGAAGAGGCCGGCCAGCAAGGCGTTCTGGTGGCCGCGGTTGCGCGACAGCTTGATGCCGCGTATCCATTTCGATTGGGCGGAGCACTCCTCGATCAGCGTCCACGTCCGGTCCTTGCTGCCGTCGTCCACCAGCAGCGCATGGCTGTCGGCGTCGATGCGGCCCTGGCTGCTCAGGCGCTCCAGCAGCTCGGCCAGGCGCTTGACGGTCTCGGGCAGGACCGCTTCCTCGTTGTAGCAGGGGACGACGATGGACAGTCTCATTGCAGCGCTTTTTCCTTGCTGGACGAGGAGGCCGAGCTGGCGCGGAAGGTCCACAGCCGGTTCAGCAGGAAGTTCCAGACCAGCGTGCCCAGGGTGGCACCGAACTGGGCGGGGACCGGATGCAGCCCGAGCTGGGTGAGGCCGGCCAGGATGGCTGCATTGAGCGCCAGCCCCACTGCCGCGGTGGCGACGAAGCGAGGCAGGGCCTCGGCATGCCGCCGGCGAGAGGCGAAGGTGTAGCGCCGGTTGAGGTGGTAGTTGAAGCCGGCACTGATGATGAAGCCGGTGCTGCTGGCCGCCACCGGCGTCACCCCGAGCAGGAGCAATACCAAGTAGATGGCGTAGTGCAGCACGGTGGCGCCACCGCCGACGACGAGGAAGCGGAACAGCTGGCGGCGCAGCATCAACGAGCGTCCCGGCGGCCCAGGTGCGCGAGGTAGCTGCCCAGCAGCACCGGCAGCACCCACAGCATGGGCACGTGGTACTTGCCGGCGCTCTCGAACACGCTGTGCAGCGTGAAGAGGTAGAGCCACAGCCACAATGGCAGCCTTGCCAGCGCGGGGAAGGCATTCGCGCGATTGCGCAGGGCCAGCGCCGCGGCGACCAGCACCGCCCACATCGCCAGCCACCAGGCATTCGCCAGCGCTTTCAGCGCGGCGTACAGGCGGTCGTCATCGCTGGCGCCGCCTACCTTGAAGGTGCCGTAGACCCCGGCGGCATCGTCGCCCATGAAGCGGGCCTGCTTTTCCGGGATCAGCGCGGCGAAGTCCGCCGGGGCCGATTTGATCCACTCCATCGCCAGGCGCTTGCCTTCACGGTCGCGCTCCAGTTCGCCGAGGCTCCCGAGGTCGACCTCGCCGCGCTTGGTGTAGCCGCCAGTGGCCTGCGGGTTGTTGGCGCGATAGAAGTTGTCGCCGCCATTGGTGGAGACGAGCACGAACTGGCCGAACACCTGGTAGTTGCGCAGCGTCCACGGCGCGATGGCCAGCGCGGCGCCCAGGCCGAGCAGCAGGCACAGCAGCAGCGCCCGCGCGGTGGGGCGCAGGCCGACCAGCAGCAGTATCCAGAAGGTCGGCAGCAGGAACTGCAGCGCCGGCTGCACCAGCACGCAGGCGCCCAGCATCAGGCCGGCCGGAACGGCGTGCCAGCTCCGGCCGGCGCCGCGCAGGGCGCCGACGATGACGAGGCATACCCAGGGCAGCAGCGCGACCACCACCATTTCCTTCTCGGGCGTGGCGGTGTTGGTGAGCAGATTCGGCCAGATGGCGAACAGCAGCGCCGCCAGCCGGCCGGCCGCGGTGCCGCCGAGCTGGCCGGCAAGCCGGCCCACACCCCAGCAGGCGACGACGAAAAGCACCAGGTTGGAGACCAGCCAGGCGGCCTTGCCGGTGCCCAGCATGCTCATCCAGGCGGCCAGGAACAGCGGGTAGCCCACCGGCCAGTAGGCGCTGGTGCCGGAAATCTCGTAGGGCTGGCCTTCGACCAGCTGACGGGCGAGGGCGGTGTAGATGGCGCCGTCCGAACCGGGCTCAGCGGGGAAGAGCAGCATCCAGCCCAGGCGCAGCAGCAGACCCAGCGCCAGGATGGCAGGCAGGGACAGGCGGGTGCAGCGCTCTGTCAGGCAGGCGGAGCAGGCCGGCAAGCGCCGCGCCAGCCACAGCACGAACACCGCGAACACCAGCGTGCAGGCGCCGGCCACCGCCGCCATGCGCGGCCCGCTCCAGCTGGTGGTGAGCCGCAGCGTCAGCAGCGGCGTGGCATAGGCCGCCAGCAGCGCCAGCGCGAACAGCGGGAGATCCAGCCAGCGGCCTGCGATCAAGGGCTGGACGGCGGCGCGGAAACTGCCCGTGTGCGGTTCCGGGGCGAGCGCGGTCGCGGGCGTGCTCATCGGTCGCTGCGATTCAGACCAGCACCTCGACCACCGCCGGGTGGCCGAGGAAGGCTTGCGGACTGGCGCTGGCGCCGTAGGCGCCGGACTGGAAGACAGCGATCAGGTCGCCGGGGCCGGCGCAGGCCAGCTCCATGCGGTCGGCCAGCAGGTCCAGCGGGGTGCACAGCGGGCCGACCACCGAGACGGTCTCGGTGGGGCCGTCCGCGCTGCGGGTGCCGACGGCCACCGGGTAGTTCTTGCGGATCACCTGGCCGAAGTTGCCGGAGGCGGAAAGGTGGTGGTGCAGGCCGCCGTCGGTGACCAGGTAGACCTGGCCGCGCGACACCTTGCGATCCACCACCCGGCTCACATAGACGCCGGCTTCGCCCACCAGGTAGCGACCGAGCTCGATCACCAGCTCGGCTTCCGGCAGCTCGGCCGCCGCCCGCTCGGCGAGCTGGGTGAGGTTGGCGGCGATCGGCGCCAGGTCCAGCGCCTGTTCGCCGGGGAAGTAGGGAATGCCGAAGCCGCCGCCGAGGTTGAGGAAGCGCACCGGCGAAGGCGCATCGGCGGCCAGGCGCAGCGCCAGCTCGTAGCACTTGCACTGGGCCTCGACGATGGCCTCGGCCTTGAGGTTCTGCGAGCCGGCGAAGAGGTGGAAGCCTTCGAAGGCGAGGCCGGCCTTGCCAATGGCGGCGAGCAGGGCGGGCACTTCCTCCGCGTCCACGCCGAACTGCTTGGGGCCGCCGCCCATCTTCATGCCGGAGCTCTTCAGTTCGAAGTCCGGATTCACCCGCACGGCCACCCGCGCCGGCCAGCCGGTGTCGGCGCAGAGCGCGGCCAGCTGGTCCACTTCGCGGAAGGACTCGATGTTGATCAGGATGCCGGCGGCGATGGCCTGGCGCAGCTCGGCGGTCTGCTTGCCGGGGCCGGCGAAGCTGATTTCCCGCGGATCGCCGCCGGCGTCCAGCGCGATCTTCAATTCGCCGCCGGAGGCGACGTCCAGCCCATCGACCAGTCGCGCCATATGGCCGACCACCGCCGGCATCGGGTTGGCCTTGATGGCGTAGTGCAGCTTGATCGCCTGCGGCAGCGCGGCGCGCAGTTCGGCGACACGGGCGTCCAGCAGGCCGCGGTCGTAGGCGTAGAAGGGCGTGCGGCCGACTCGGTCGGCCAGGCGCGCCAGCGGGATGCCGCCGACGGTGAGCTGGCCTTCCCGCTCGGGGAAGCCGCTGCGCGGCGCGTGGCGGGGTGGCGTGCGGACGGCGTCGTTCATGCGCGGGATTCCGGAGCGTAGGTGGCGGACAGGGCCTTGCGGTCTATCTTGCCGTTGGGGTTGCGCGGCAGCGGGCCAGCGTGGACGGTGATCGCCGCCGGCACCATGTAGGCCGGCATGCGGGCGCGGCAGGCGGCCAGCAGTTCGGCCGGCTCCAGGCTGCCATCCTGCGGCGGCGTGGCGACCACGTGGATGGCCTGGCCCAGGGTGTCGTGGGCGACGCCGAAGGCAGCGCATTCGCCCACCAGCCGGGTGGCGTAGAGGATTTCCTCGACCTCTGTGGGGCTGACGCGGTAGCCGGAGGTCTTGATCATCTCGTCGCGGCGGCCGATGAAGTAGAGGTAGCCCTCGTCGTCCATGCGCACGGTGTCGCCGGAGAACACCGCGATCTCCGGCAGCACCAGCCCGGCTTCGCGGCCGGGGGCCTTGCCCGGCAGCGGCTTGAAGCGCTCGGCGGTCTTCTCGGCGTCGTTCCAGTAGCCCATCGCCACCAGCGCGCCGCGCTGCACCAGTTCGCCGGGCTCGTTGGGCGCGCAGGGCGAGCCGTCCTCGCGCAGCACCATCACCTCGGCGTTGGGAATGGCTTTGCCGATGGAGTCCGGCCGGCGGTCGACTTCGGCGGGCGGCAGGAAGGTGGCGCGGAAGGCTTCGGTGAGGCCGTACATCAGGAAGGGACGGGTGCGGGGGAAGTGTTCCCGCAGCCGGGTCAGCGTCTCCAGCGGCATGCGGCCGCCGGTGTTGGCGATGTAGCGCAGATGTCCGGTGACGGTCTCTGGCCATTTCAGCTGGGCGAGTTGTATCCACAGCGGCGGCACCGCGGTGAGGCCGGTGACCTGCTCGCGCACGACCGCGTTGAGCACGTCGCGCGGCATCAGGTAGTTCAGCAGCACCACGCGGGCGCCGCTGTGGAAGGCGGTGGTGAGCTGGGAGAAGCCGGCGTCGAAGGACAGCGGCAGCGCGGCCAGCAGGGTGTCCTCGGCGCAGTTCTCCAGGTAGCTGGCAACGCTCTTGGCGCCGGTGACCATGTTGCGGTGGGACAGCACCACGCCCTTCGGGCGGCCGGTGCTGCCGGAGGTGTAGAGGATGGCCGCCATGTCGGTGTCGATGACGCGGTGGCCGGCCGACGGCGCGCTGCCGGCGAGGTCGTCCCAGCGATGCACCGAGGCGCCGGCCACTTCCGGCAGCGCTTCCGGATTGCCGGTGAGCACGACGTGGCGCAGGTCGTGGCAGTCGGCCAGCACGGAAGCGAGGGCATCCAGCCGTTCCGGCGAGGTCACCAGGACGCGGACGTTGCAGTCGCGCAGGATGTAGCCCACCTGGTCCGGCTTGAGGATGGGATTCACCGGCACGAAGACGCCGCCGGCGGCGCTGGTGCCGAAGGTGGCGACGACGTTGGCGATGCTCTTGTCGAGGAAGATGCCGACGCGTTCGCCACGGTCCAGGTGCAGCCCGAGCAGGCCGCCGGCGAAGGCGGCGATGCGGGCGGCGAGTTCGGCGTAGGGCAGGTGTTCCGCCGCGGCCGTCAGCGCGACGCGCTCGGGGGCGCGGGCGGCGGAATCGGCGACGAGATGGTGAAGCAGGTAGGTAGCGTTCATCGGCGTCTTGGGCGGGGCATGCTGTCTACATGGCGGGCGCAAGTCTATACGAATGTGGATGCCGCTTTTGCGACATCCTTCTCCGCCGCGCCCATTCAGGGATGGGGGAAGCTCGGGGCTCAGCCTCTGCGCAAGGCCAGCCGGCCGGCCTTGCGCGCGGCCCGTAACGGCAGGGCGCCGAGGAAGCGGCCGAGGGCGAGGAGGAAGGGCTGGGGATCGGACAGGCTGGCGAACAGGCCGCGCACGCCGCGGGCGAGCAGGAAGCCCGGCTGGCGGGCGGCGAGCCAGAGCAGGGCGCCGGGGTCGCGCTCGCCGTTCATCCACACGCGGCGGTCCTGCTGGATGGCGGTGGGCAGCGGCAGTCCGGCCTGGTGGCAGTACTCGATCAGCGGCAGGTTGACGCCGTTGGCGACGCAGAGGTCGGCCCAGAAGTCGGTGCGGCCCACGGTCGGTTCGATGACCCACTGGGTGCCGTCCGGTGCCTGCTTGAGCTCCAGCGACACCGGGCCGGAGAACTCCAGCCCGTCGAAGAAGCGCAGCGCGAGGCGGTGAATGTCGTCGTCCACAGCGGAGACCGCGAGCGTGGTATGGCCCATTGGCCGGGAGCGCAGCTTGCGGCCTTCGAAGCGGGCGAGCGGCTTGCCGTGGTCCAGATAGAGCGCGCCGAAGCGGATGGCTTCGTCACCGCCGGGAATGAACTCCTGCACGATCACCGGCAGGCTGCCGCTGATGCGGCCGCGCGCGGCTGCCAGCGCCTCGGCGCTGTCGGCCACTACCGTCTTGAAGGCGGACACCGGCCGCGTCGGCTTGGCGATCACCGGGAAACGCAGGCCGGCCAGGTGCTCGTCGATGCGTTCCAGGTCTTCCAGCACCACGGTGCGGGGATAGTTGTGTCCGGTTTCGCGGCAGCGCCGCTCTATGCTGTCCTTGCCCAACAGGGGCAGCAAGCGCTCGGCGGCATCTCCCCAGGCCAGTTTGTAGTGCGGCAGGATGCGGCCGACATGGCGACCCACCGTCTCCACCATGCGGTCGCTGGTCAGCAGCAGCACGGGTTTGGGCGAGGCGGGAAGCTCTGCAGCGAGGGCAATGAGTGAATCGATCAGCCCTTCGCGGTTGATGTCCGGCACAATTCGTACTTTGGCGCAGCGGGTGCGCACCCCGGGAAGCCGGGTGTCCGCCTCCAGCGCGATGACTGGAACGCCGTTGCGGTGCAGCGCGCGGACGATGCCGAGGCCGTGGCCGCAAAGCCCCACGACGATGGCTGCAGGGCGATCCAGGGAAGGCGTCATGACGTTGGCGGAGTGTTGGACCACCGCATTTTGTCACGAGAACGGGCTTCCCGCTTACATATAATCCCGGTTCTGCGGAGACAGTACCGGTCTTCAGCCTGGAGATTGATTTTGGACGTGTTCAAGGAAGTAATCGCCATTCTCGACGACGTGCTCAGCCTGCAGGGGCGGGCGGCGTCGATGACGGCGGAAACCCCGCTGCTGGGCGCGGTGCCCGAACTGGATTCGATGGCGGTGGTGGGCATCATCGGGGCGCTGGAGGAGCGCTTCGAAATCGTCTTCGACGACGATGAAATCGACGGCCAGACCTTCGCCACCGTGGGTTCCCTGGTGGCCGCCGTGGCCGGCAAGCTGGGCTGAAGTCCTTGGTCTCCCCGGTGCGGCGCGCCCAGCCGGAAGCCTTCCACCTTCCGGCGCCGGACGGCTTCCGTTTCTGCGTGGCATGGCAACCGCCCGCCGGTGTCGTGCGGCGCGGCGCGGTGGTGCACGTGCCGGCCTTCGCCGAGGAGATGAACAAGTCGCGCCGCATGGTGGCGCTGCAGGCCCGCGCCTGGGCTGAACAGGGCTGGACCGTGCTGGTGCCGGACCTGCGTGGCTGCGGCGACAGCGCTGGCGACAGCGGCGACGCCAGCTGGGACGACTGGCTGGAAGACGTGCGCCGTGCCTTCGACTGGACGCGCGCCCAGGGTAACGGCCCGGTGTGGCTGTGGGGCCTGCGCCACGGCGCGCTGCTCGCTACCGCGGCGGCGATGCGTTTCGGGCTGGCTTGCGGGCTGTACCTGTGGCAGCCGGTTGCCAATGGCAAGCAGCATCTGCAGCAGTTCCTGCGGCTGCAGTCCATGGCGCATGTGGTCGGCAAGGCCAAGGATGAGCGCGCGCCCGGCCCGGACCAGATCCTGCAGGCGGGCGGCCTGGTCGAAATCGCCGGCTACCGCCTCTCCCCGGCGCTGGCCGAGGGGATGCGCGCCGCCACGCTGACCCTGCCGCCAACGGCGCGCAGCTTGTGCTGGCTGCAGTTGGGGCCGGGCGACGATGCCGGGCCTACGCCGGCGGCGGAGCGCCTGTCCAGGGCGTGCGAGGAGGCGGGGCGCGGCTTCATGTTCGAGCGCATCGCCACCCCCTCTTTCTGGCAGACGCAGGAGATCGAGGTGTCGGAGGCGCTGACGGTCGCCGGTTGCCGTCTGCTGGCGATGGAATCCGCGGAGGCGCTATGCCCGTGAACGAGACGCCGCTCAATTTCGACTGCGGTGAGGACAGGCTCATCGGCGTGCTGCATCGCCCCGAGGGGCCGGCGGCGCGCGGCGTGGTGGTGATCGTCGGCGGTCCGCAATACCGCGCCGGCAGCCATCGCCAGTTCGTCGAACTGGGGCGGGGGCTGGCTGAAGGCGGCCACGCCTGCCTGCGTTTCGACTACCGCGGCATGGGCGACAGCAGTGGCGAGATGCGCGACTTCCGCCACGTCGGCGAGGACGTGCGCGCCGCGGTGGGTGCGCTGCTCGCAGCCTGCCCCGAACTGAAGAGCGTGGTGCTGTGGGGCTTGTGCGACGGCGCTTCTGCCGCGCTGATGTATGCCCCGCAGGACGCCCGCGTCGCCGGCGTGGTGGCGGTCAATCCCTGGGTGCGCAGTGCCGAGTCACTGGCGGAGGCGCGGGTGCGCCACTATTACCTGCAGCGCCTGCTGCAGCCGGAGATGTGGCGCAAGATCGCCAGCGGCCGCTTCGAGTGGCGGCGTTCGGTGCAGGGTGCGGTGGAGGCGGTGGCGCTGATCGCCGGCCGCATGCTGAGGCGCCGGCGCTCGCCGCCCGCCGCCGAACCCAGCTTCCAGCAGCGGATGGCCCATGGCTGGCAGGGGCTGCGCGACAGCACCCTGTTCGTGCTCAGCGGCCGCGATATCACCGCCCAGGAGTTCTTCGATCATGCCTGCAGCGACCCCGCCTGGCAGCCCTTCGACGGCAGCGAGGGGCCCGGCCTGCGCCGGGTGCCGGAGGCCGATCACACCTTCGCCGCGGCGGCCTGGAATCAGCAATTGATCGCCCACACCCTTGCCTGGCTGGATGCAGCCCCCATCGCTTCTAGGAGTCTCCCATGAGCCAGCAGGCCGGCACCGCCGCCGAGCAGGGCCTCGTCTCGGTCGTCATCCCCGCTTACAACGTGGCCGAACACATCGGCGAGGCCATCGCCAGCGTGCGGGCGCAGAACTGCCCGCAACTGGAAATCATCGTGGTGGACGATGGCTCCAAGGACGGCAGCGCCGAACTGGTGGAACGCGAGCATCCGGACGTGCGCCTGTTCCGCAAGGAGAACGGTGGCGCCGCGTCCGCCCGCAACCTGGGCATGCGGGAAGCCCGTGGCGAATACGTCGCCTTCCTCGATGCGGACGACGTCTGGTTGCCGGGCAAGCTGGAGGTGCAGATCGCCTATCTGCGCGCGCGGCCCCAGGTCGGCCTGGTCTGCTCCGGCTTTTCCCACTGGGAGGCGGATGCTGACGGCCACTTCCCCGATCCGCAGGCGCGCTACCCGGAACCGGCCGGCATGGCGGTGGACAGCCTCCGTTCCGGCTGGATCTACCACAAGCTGCTGCTGGACAACTTCGTGTGGACCTCCACCGTGCTGATGCGCCGCAGCCTGATCGAGAAGATCGGCTATTACGACGAATCCCTGCGCCTGGGTCAGGACTACGAGTACTGGCTGCGCGCCGCGCGCGACACCGAGATCCACCGCCTGGCCGGCATCATGGCGCTCTACCGCAAGCATCGTGGCAGCGCCACCGTGCGCGGTGCAGACGTGAACTACGCCGCGCGGGTCGTGGCCGGCGCGGTCGAGCGTTGGGGGCTGGCGAGCCCGAACGGCGAATCCATCACCCAGGAAGCCTTCCGCGAGCGTCTGTCGCGCATCCATTTCATGATGGGCTACGGCCACTATCAGCGCGGCAACGCCTCCACCGCGCTGCGGGAGTTCCTCGCCTGCGCCAAGCTCCGGCCAGCCCATGTGAAGTCCTGGGCCTATGTGCTGCTGGCAGGTGCCCGCTCGCTGACCCGGTCGGCAGACCGCTAGCCTGCGGGCGGCGTTTTCAGCTGCCGGACAGCTTGCGGGGCCTGCATTTCAGCTGGCTGCAACCTGCGCGGCGACCCGGTTTGCGCGCCATCGCTGGAGGGCGTAGAAAGGCGGTCGCCCCCCTTCCGCCCGGAGTACCGGACATGGCTTTTCCCCGTCCCGCACACTGCCCCGCTGCCTTCCTCCGCTGGCTGGCCTGCCTGTTCTCCAGCGTGCTGCTGATGGCGACCGCGGTAGCCGGCTACCGGGTCGAGGGCACACCGATGGCCGAACTGGCGGGACGCCTGGAGCCGGGGCAGTTCGCCGAGTTGCAGACCACGCTGCCGCCTGGCTACAAGCGCTTCTACGATGTGTTGCGGGTGAGGCTGGACGACGGCCGCGGTATCGAGATCGACGGCTGGACCGACTCCGCCGGGTGGGATCCCGGCCGCGCCCGCAGCTACTTCATCGGCGAGCGCCAGTACAAGAAGTTCATCTCCTACGACGCCGTCGCCAACACCTGGCGCGAGCTGGGCTGGGAGGGCGAGCCGCCGCCCAAGTACGAGCAGTACGGCCACACCTATGGCCGCACCGCGCTGGACAGCAAGCGCGGCGATTACTACCTGCTATCCGGAGCCAGCCTGTTCCGCTACCACATCGACAGCGCCCGTTGGAGCGCGCTGGGCGAGGCGCCGATCAAGGGCTTCCTGTCGATGGCCTGGCACGAGAAGCTGGACAAGCTGGTCGCCGTCAGCCCCGGCCACCAGGTGTACGCCTTCCGCGACGGCGAGTGGACCACGCTGGGCAAGTCGGCGGTGGACGGCTACCACTCCCTCGGCCGCTACAACCGCAAACGCGGCGACATGCTGGTCGCTGGCGGCAACGAAAGCCTGCGCAAGGTCGATCTCATCGACGGCCAGGGCCACATCAAGTCCATGCCGGACGCGCCCTTCGACATCGCCATCAAGGACACCGCCCTCACTTACGACCCGCTGAGCGGCAATTACCTGGTGTTCCGCCGCAACCAGCGGCAGCTCTATGAACTCGATCCCGACCGCGGCGAATGGCGTCTCGCCGAAGACTGGAACAAGGGGGGCTGGCCCTTCGGCCAGTACGGCTACCACGTACCCATTGTCATCGACGAACTCGGCGTGATCCTGTGGCAGCACGAAGGCGGCCCGCGCCTCTATCGTCACCGCAGCGCTTTTGCTGCCGGCGCGTCTGCCGCGCCGGCAGCCGACAAGGCCGACAAGGCCGACAAGGCCGACAAGGCCGACAAGGCCGACAAGGCCGACAAGGCCGACAAGGCCGACAAGGCCGACAAGGCCGACAAGGCGGAGAAGGCGGAGAAGGCGGAGAAGGCGGAGAAGGCGGCCTCTGCTGCTCCCCGGCAGGCCGCCCATGCGCCTCAGGAGGGCGGGCCGCCGGGCCTGCCGGTACCGGAGGCCTATGCGCTGCCCGACCCCAAACCATATGCCTTGCCTGGCATGAAGACGGAGGCGACGGAGACGACTTCGTCCAAGGCGCCCGTCAATTCCAGTGGCCGCGCCCGGACGGGCGAGCATGAGCAGGCCGCCGCCCCCGCTGCGCCCAAGGCCACGCCAGAGCTGAAAGCCGAGAAGGCAGACAAGGCAGGAAGAGCAGAGAAGGCGACTCCTGCCGCCTCACCCCAATCCGCCGCCGGCCATGCCGCCCAAGGCCCGTCGGCGCGTGGCGGCCCGCCGCCGGCACCGGTGCCCCCGGCCCGCATGTCGGCGCTGCTGAAGCAGATGAAACCGGGGGAATGGAAGCTGGTGCCGACCACGCTGCCGCAGGGCTACAACAAACTCTCCGAAGTCTTCTTCGTTCGCTTCTGCCCGCTGGAGTCCGGCCAGGGCACCTATGGCAACGGCTGGATGGACGCCTTTGTCTACGACCCCTCGACCCAGGCCTTCTTCGCCATGCTGATGCGGGACAAGAGCGAGAAGCGGCTGGTGTGGCTGGATGCCGAACTGCGCTGGCACCTGGCCTCCAACCCGGAAGGCGTGGGCGACTGCTCCTACAACCGCCGCGCCTTCAACCGCCTTTCCATCGTCGATGGCCAGCTCTACTGGCCGCCCGCCTTCTGGGGCAACGACCGCAAGCGGGTGGGCGAATTCCGCCGCGCACCGACGCGTGCCTTCATCGAGCACGGCAATGCCCGCTTCGACGACTACGGCGTCGGCATCGGCATCACCAGCCTGGGCCAGGCGGGCGACCACGCTGCCGAGTGGTTCCCGGAGCTGGGGGGCTGGATCATGCACATCGCCGGCAGCGACACCCGCAACGCCGACGACGCCCATTGGCCCGCGCGCGGCGGCCACACCGAACAGGGCGCGGCGGAGAACAAGGTCTTCGCCGGCCGCATCTTCCTCTACCACCCGGGCGACGCCGGCTGGACCTACCTGGACCGCACCTACAGCCAGGGCTTCCGCGGCCGCCTGGTATACAACCCGATACGCCACGAGATGCTGGTCGCCCCCGGCGGCTACGGCCCGGACGACGAGTTCGCCCGCATCACCGCCGAGGGCAAGGTGGAAAAGCTGGACCGGGCCCGGCTGGAGAACGGCGAGGTGTTGCACTACCACACCAGCAACAACAACCTCACCTACGACCCGGTGACCGGCGACTACCTGTGGTGGAGCTACAACCACCAGCGTATCTGGCGCAGCAAGGACGGCCGGGTGTGGTCGGAGTACGAGGATTTCGCCCACTACCGTTTCAACGGCGAAGGCGGCTTGTTCGGCGCCAGCAGCTTCATCCAGGTGGCGCCGATAGCGGGCACGGATGGGCTGGCGTGGTTCGATCCGAACCGCGGGCTGATCTTGCATCGGCTGCGCCATTGAGGGTGGTGCTTGCCACTGCCTGCTGCGCTTGAGCTGGCTTGGCAGCAAGGTGGTCAGGCAGACAACGGCAGTGGTTTTCTCCGCGGGGCGCGGAGCAGGGCTTGAGGGAAAGGGGCTCCGTGGGGCTGAAAGGCAGCCGCCCCTTTGGGGCGCCGCCTCTCCCCGGCCCTCTCCTGCGAGGGGAGGGGAAGCAAACCCCAGCGTCTCCCTCGCGATTACATCTACGCGCCTAGCGCCGTAGCAGCAAGCGCAGCAAGGTGGCCGGACCGCTCAGCAACAGCCCCGTATCCTGCTTCAGCAACTCGAAGAACTCACCCGGCACCGCCTCGCGCCGGCGCAGGCAGGCGAACAGCCCCTGCCAGACGTCGCGGCGCCCCACCGCGATGCGCTCTCCCAGGCGTTCGGCCGCCACCGGAAAACCCTGCACCAGCGGCTTCATGGCGATGCGCGATTTCAGGTAGTAGAGGCTGCGCAGGAAGGCGGCGCGGGAGTTCCAGCCGCCTTCGGAGAAGATGTTCACCCCGCGGCCGCGCACGGTATCCACCCGGCTGGAGATCAGCATGCGCGGCCGGCGCGCGGCCAGCATGGTGACGAAGAGGCCGTCCTCGCCTGAGGTGCGCAGCCGGCTGTCGAAGCGGATGTCGGCTATCAGTTCGCGGCGCACCGTCAGCACGCTCAACTGGCCGATGGGCCCGCACACCGAGTAGTTGATGAGCTCGTCCGCCAGCGCCCGCGCCCAGGGTGGGTCCTGCAGCGGCGTCAGTCGCAGGCGGTCGCCATAGAAGCGGGCGTGGGCCAGCTTGTCGCCGCCATCCACCTGCCAGTCCGAGGTGTAGGCGTCGTAGCCCAGCTCGAAGGCACGCAGCGCGGCGCTGAGGTGGTCCGGCTGCCAGCTGTCGTCCGAGTCCAGGAAGGCGACGTAGCTTTCCTCACCCAGTGCATCCAGCGCTAGATTGCGCGCCGCGCCGGGGCCGCCGTTGGGCTGCTTGAGGATGCGGAGCTGGAAATTGGCCGGCCAGGAAACCTGGGCCACCTCCGGCTCCGGCGGCGCGGGCGACGCGTCGTCGGCGACATAGACATGCACCGGCAGGGCCACGTCCTGGGCGGCGACGGAGCGCAGCGCGGCGGCGAGGATGCCGGGCTGGCGCTGGTAGTAGGGAATGATGACGGCGAACACGATGGGCGGCTCGAGAGCTTACTGATCTGGGGACGGCGGCAGCGCCAGAGCCAGCCGCCAGCGGTGGGTGCCGGCGGCGAGCCGGCGGCGCGGCAGGCAGCGGCCCAGGCCGCCGGGCAGCGTGACGGGCAGCGCGCACTCCTGCCAGCTTTGGTCGGCCGGCGCGTGTGGTTCGGCTTCCGCTAGCTGCCAGCCGGCGTCGGCCATCAACGCATGGCCCTGGGGATTCAGGTACTCGATGGCGCCCTGCGCGCTCACCTCCAGCTGCAGCTCGCGGCTGATGCGCGGCGGCGCCAGGCCCAGCTCCATCACCAGCCGGCCTTTCAGGCCAGGCAGGCGCTGGCGACGCAGGGATTCGCTGCGGCCGAGGCGGCCGCTGAGGAAGCGCCAGTCGAAGGCGGCGACCAGCCGGCGCCAGGCGGTGTCGGGCGGCCTGCGGGTCAGCGCGCGCGCGCTGCCGTCCAGTACGACGCGGCAGCCTTCGGCCTGGGGCTCGATGGTCACTTCATCGAAATCGCTCAGCGCGTACAGCCGGCCGCCGGCGCGGAACAGCGGCGTCCAGCCGGCGAGGGCGGGTTGGGCGAGCAGTTCGGCGAGCGGGCGGCGCAGCGGCGGCGGCAGCAAGGGCTGGCCGTCGGCGGAGACGAAATGGAAAGGCTGGCCACCGGCGTAGCGCAGTTCGGCTTCGTTGAGGCTGAAGGCCTGCGGCAGCTGGCCGCGGGTGCCAAGCGTGAGGCTGGCGCCGCTGGCGCTGCGCAGGCACAGCAGGCCGGCGGCTTCGTCATGGAAGCGGGCGGGGCGCTGGCCGCCTTGCCACTGGATCTCGCGGAGGGCGGCCGGTGCTTCGGTGTGCTTGCTCAGGTGCAGGGCGAAGGCGACGACGCCGGCGGTCCAGGCGTTGTACACCGACAGATGCATGTAGTTGTCCCAGCCGGCATCGGCGGCCCAGGCGCCAGCGGGGGTCAGCCACAGCAGGCCGTCGGCGCGGAACTGGCTGGCCAGTCGGGTAGCCAGGGCGGCGGCTGGGGCCGGGCCGTCGCAGCGGGGGGCGAGCAGCAGCAGGGCGGCGAGCAGACAGCCATCGCCGAACAGGGCGTGGCTGCTGCGGCCCAGGCCGCCGGCGAGGGCGGCCGCGTCCCAGTAGCGGGCGGCCCAGTCCAGCAGGCGCCGGGCCTGGGCGGCGAGCGCTGCATCGCCATCCAGCCGGGCGAGCAGGGCGGTGAGGAAGAGTGCCTTGTGGTGATAGGCCTGCGGCGTGGCGACGTGACCGGCCGGGCGGGCGGGAAAGTCGATGAAGCCACCGTCGGCGGTCGTCCAGCGCTGGAGCAAGGCGAGGAATTCGTCGCGCGCCTCGATGCGCTCCTGGCTGTCGCCCCCAGTCTCCAGAACTTGGGTGGCGGCGGCCAGCAGGCTCCAGTTGTTGGACGGGTAGGGCGGCCGCAGCGGGCAGCGGGCGAGGCCGGCGGCGAGCTTGGGGGCGAGGGCTGCGTCGTCTGTCTGCAACTGGCGCAGCAGCAGGAGTAGCAGGCGATTGAAGGGCAGGTGGCCCAGCTTCTCGGCCGGCGTGGCCAGCCAGGCGTCCAGCGCGATGGTCGCGGCAGCGGCTTGGCCGGCGGCGGACAGGGCCAGCGCGGTGCTCAGGTTGCCGTAGTGATCCGGTGGCGTCGGCGCGTCCAGCAGCGGATCGTGCAGGCCGCCGGCCGGCCGCAGCTGTGCGGCGAGCGCAGGCAGCAGGCGGGCGAGCAGGGCCTCGGCCGCGGCGGTGGCGCGGTCCATCAGTGGTAGAGGTTGCGCAGCAGACGCAAGGCGAAGCGGCCGGGCGTCTTGTCCCACGGGGTGAAGCGCGGCAGCTGGTAGGGGTCGCTGTCCGCGCTGGCGGCGCCGTAGTTGGTGGAGACGGCGGCGTCGAAGCCGCAGGAGCGGGCCAGCGCGACGTGTTCCTCGGTGTAGTCCTTGCCCTTGCGGCCGTTGGGGTAGGCGAAGAGGCGCGGCGATTCGCCGAGGATTTCCTCCAGCCTGGCCTTGCCGAGGCGGATCTCCTGCTCGGCGGCGGCGAGGTCCTGGCGCGCCAGGATGGGGTGGCTGTCGGTGTGGCCGCCGATCTCCATGCCCAGGGCGCGCAGTTCGCGCAACTGGGCGCTGCTCATCATCAGGTCGTCCGGCAGGGTGACGCCGAAGCTGGCGGCCAGCGCCTCCGCGGCCTGCAGCCGGGTTTCAGGCGGCAGGTACTTGAAGTGGGACACGAGCACGCCGACCAGTTTGTGGCGGTCCGCCGCGCTGGCGAGCGGATGGCTGCCAAGGCCGAGCGCGGAGAGGTCGCACCGTTCGCCGGGCAAGCGGCGGGCGAGCTCGATCAGGGTGTCGTTGAACATGCGGCCGCCGTCCAGGTAGCCGGTGGCGATGAAAAAGGTGGCCGGCAGGCCCAGCTCGCGCAGGATGGGCGCGGCGATGGTGAGGTTGTCGGCGTAGCCGTCGTCGAAGGTGACGCAGGCGGCGCGCGGCGGCAGGCTGCCCTCGCGCAGGCGTTGCACCGCCTCGCCCAGCGGCAGGACGTTGAAGTGCCGTGCCAGGGTGCGCATCTGCCAGCGGAAGGTGGCAGCGTCCGGGTCGCCGGGCAGCAGCGGGTCGGGCGCTGGCAGCACGCGGTGGAAGATCAAGGTGCTGAGGCGGGCGCGGCGGCCGCCGGGGGAGGCGAGGCCGAGGGCGGCGCGTACCGCCGGGGTGAGCAGGGCGTCGGCGTTCATGCGGGCTGTTCTTCGCGGGCGTGGGGCGGGGCAGGCTGGGCGGTGTCGACCAGGCAGACGATGTGGCGGAACTTGCCGTTGGGCATGGGCGGGATCTCGTCGACGGCGTCTACCGCGACCGCGACGTCCCCGCCCAGGCGGGCGCGGAAGGCGGCGATCAGCGCGTCGGCGACGCCGGCCGGCACGCCGCCCTGCATGCGCAGCAGCAGGCGCACCTGGTCGCGGCGCTCCTGCACGATGCGGTAGGCCTCCAGGCCGGCGAGATCGCGCAGCAGGTGGTTGAAGGCGCTGCCGTGCACCCAGGCGCCGTCGCTGGCGATCAGGCCGTCGTTGGCGCGGCCGCCGATCTCGGCCAGCAGCGGCAGGCCGCGGCCGCAGGCGCAGGGCGTGGCGGACAGGCGGCCGCGGTCGCCGGTGCGGTAGCGGATGAAGGGGAACTCCGGGCCGGCGAGGTTGGTGACGACGATGTCGCCCTCTTCGCCGGCTGGCAGGCGGTGTCCGGCTTCGTCCACGACTTCGACGATGACTTCTTCCGCCGTCAGGTGCAGGCCGCCCTGAGGGCATTCGCGGGCGAGGAAGCCGGCGTCGCGCGCGCCATATTCATTGGCGACGCCGCAGCCGAAGACCTGGCCGATGGCCTCGCGCCATTCCGGCCGCAGCACTTCCGAGGTGCAGAAGGCGACACGGATACCGAGCTCGTCCATGCGCAGGCCGCGGGCGCGGGCATGGAAGGCGAGTCGGGACAGCGCCGAGGGGTAGCCGAACAGCATGCGCGGCCGGCTGCGGCGCAGGTCGGCGAGGATGGCGTCCATGCGCGCCGGGGTGAGGTCGTGGGTGGGAATCAGCCGGGAGCGCAGCAGGCGGTCGCGCCACTCGCGCAGTCTGTCCTGGGCGCTATGCTCGATGGCCGAGCCCCACAGCACCGCTTCCGGATCGCCGATGTCCACGTCCCACCAGCGCATCGCCCGCCACTTGGCGGCGATGTCGAAGCTGACGCGATGGCGGCCGAGCAGGAAGCGCAGCGGCTCGCCGGAGGAGCCGCTGGTCTGCTGCCAGGCGGCGTCGACCGCGCCTTCGGCCTGCCAGGCGCTGCCCTGGCTGCGGATCAGCGCCTTGTCGGTAACGGGCAGCAGGGCGAGATCGTCGAGCGAGCGGAAATCCGCCGCGGTCAGCTTCGCCTGGGCGAACAGTTCGCGGTAATAGGGGACGCGGGCGGCGGCCTGGGCCAGCAAGCGGCGCAGCCGCTCCAGCTGCAGGGCCTGCAGGCCGGCGGTGTCCAGCCACTGGCTGCGCTCCAGTTCGCGCAGGATGGCGACGGTGTCGTGGCGCTTCAGGCGCTCGTGCAGCGGGAACAGCAACCGGGAGGCGAACAGGGTGTAGGCGCTCATGGAGGGGGTCTGGCGGCGCTACTTCGCGCCGTCGGCCAGGCCGTCGCCGGCGGCCGGCACGGCAGCCGCCGCGGGCGCGGTGATGGCCTGGAAGGCGGCGAGCAGCTGCGGGATGCGTGTCTGCCAGGCGTTGATGCGGGCGTGTTCCAGGATGGCCTCCCGCTTCCACTCGCGCTCGAAGGCCGCGCGCAGGGCGTCGCGCAGGGCGTCGGCATCGCCATAGGGCACCAGCAGGCCGACATCGTCCGAGCTGACCACTTCCGCATTGCCGCCGACCCGGGTGGTGACGATGGGCAGGCCGCAGGCGGAGGCTTCGAGGAAGACGTTGGCCCAGCCCTCGAAGCGGGTGGCGAGCACGAAGACGTCGCCGGCGGAATAGACGTAGCGCAACTCGTCCGGCGACTTCGCGCCTATCAGGTGCACGCAGTCCTGCAATCCGAGGGCGGCGATCTGCGCCTCCAGCTCGGCGCGGTTGTTCCCTTCCGGGCTGGCGCCGCCGGCGACCACGAAGTGGATGTCGCCATGGCTCTGGCGCAGCTGCGGCAGCACCTCGATGACGCGGTGGAAGCCCTTGCGCTCGGTGAGGCCGCCGACGGACACCAGCATGCGCACGCCTTCCGGCAGGCCGAGGCGGCGGCGGCTTTCTGCCTGGTCCTCGGGGCGGAAGCGGTCCAGGTCCACGCCGTTGCCGACCACCTGTAGGTGAGCCGGGTCGTGGCCCCAGGAGATGGCGTCCTGGCGCAGCGAGTCGGCGACCGAGAACACCCGGGCAGCGTCGTGTATGGCCTGGTCGATCTGGCGCTTCTGCGCCTTGCTGCGGCCGAAGCGCAGCAGGCTGCCGCGCAGGGTGATGGTGTAGGGCACGCCTAGCCAGCGCGACAGCAGGCGGGCGGCGGCGCCGTCCGGATAGACGAAGTGGGAATCGATCAGCTCGTAGCCGAATTCCCGCTTCAGCCGGCGCATCAGCGGCAGGCTGCCCAGCGCCTGCAGCCAGGCGTCGCTCCACTTCAGGACGCCGGGGAAGCAGAAGAAGCGCGGGTGATAGACGCGGATGCCGTCCTGCTCCTCATAGGCCGGCACTGCCGGCCGGTAGTGCGGCCGCAGGCGGCGCAGCAGGCCCTGGAAGGGGAACCAGGGCACCGGCGCCACCACCACCAGGTCCAGCTCGGCGGCCACGCGGCGCATGCGTTCGCGCACGAACAGGCCATAGTTGGGCTGGGCGCTGTTGGGATAGACGCGGGTGTAGACCACCAGGCGGGGGCGCGGATGGGTCACGCTCCGGGAACTCCTGCAAGATGTACGTGGGGGACGGCAAGCGCGCTGCCGGCCGGAACAGTAGCAGATTATCCCGGCTTTCCCGGCGTCATGTCTCGGAGATATTTCCCACCGGCGGACACCGCGAATGCTTGCAGTATCATCATGGGCCGGCGGCGCGGGCGGCCGGGCCTTGCGGCCTTATCGAGGAACACGGGATGCAGATGGGCAACAGAATTCGGAGTGTGGCGCTGGCCGGCTGGGCCTTGCTGGCGAGCGGGAGTGCGCTGGCGCTGGGCAGCGAGTGCGGCGACCCCTTCCACAACGCCACCGGGCCGTTCGACTACCGCTATCCCGAAGGCAAGATGCTGGGCATGGTGGAACACCGCCACTACACCGAAGACATCCGCCAGCTGCGACGTGGCACCACCGGTGCCCTGGCGGGCGACCTGGCTTACACGCTGCGCGTCTTCCCCAACCACTATCGTGCCTTGCAGACGATGAGCGAATGGTCGTTCAAGACCAGGAGCAAGAAGCCGGAAGGCCAGCCCTACGTGGTGGAGTGCTGGTTCGAGCGCGGTCTGCATTACGCGCCGGACGATCCGATGGTGAAGCTGGTGTACGGCATCCACCTGATCAAGGCGGGGCGGCCGCAGGACGCGGTGAAACAGCTGGAGGCAGCCATCGCCGAGGATCCGAACAATGCCAGCAGCTACTACAACCTGGGCCTGGCGTACGCCGATCTGAAGGACTACGAGAAGGCGCTGCCGAACGCGCAGCGGGCGTACGAACTGGGCTTTCCGCTGCCGGGGCTGCGCCAGCGCCTGGTGAAGGCCGGCGTGTGGCGCGAGCCCGAGCCGAAGGCGCCTGAGCAGGGCGCAACGGGGGAGAACAAAGAAATTCCGGCGGCCAGCCCGCCGGTTGAGGATGCGCCCGCTGCGGGCGCGCCTGCCGCGGCGCAGTAAGGCGGGCAAGGCCCGTTCCGGCCCTGGAGCCGGAGCGGGCGACGTTCTTACTTGCTCTTGATCATGGTGCCGACGCCGTGGTCGGTCAGGATCTCCAGCAGCAGGCAGTGTTCGACGCGGCCGTCGATGATGTGCACCGACTTCACGCCGTTGCGCGCCGCGTCCAGCGCGGAACTGATCTTGGGCAGCATGCCGCCGGACAGCGTTCCGTCGGCCACCAGGTCGTCGATCTGGCGCGGGGTGAGGCCGGTCAGCAGGGTGCCGGCCTTGTCCAGCACGCCCGGCGTGTTGGTGAGCAGCACCAGCTTTTCCGCCTTCAAGATCTCGGCCAGCTTGCCGGCGACCACGTCGGCGTTGATGTTGTAGGTCTCGCCTTCCTCGCCGACGCCGATGGGCGCGATCACCGGGATGAAATCGCCCTGGTCGAGGAAAGAGATCAGGCTGGGGTCGATCTGGGTGATCTCGCCGACCTGGCCGACATCCACCGTGTCTCCCGGCGGCGCGTCCTTCTTCTGCATCAGCAATTTCTTGGCGCGGATGAAGCTGGCGTCCTTGCCGGTGAGGCCGACGGCCTTGCCGCCGTGCTGGTTGATCAGGTTGACGATCTCCTTGTTCACCTGGCCGCCCAGCACCATCTCCACCACTTCCATGGTCTCGGCATCGGTCACCCGCATGCCCTGGATGAACTCGCCCTTCTTGCCGACGCGGTTCAGCAGGCTCTCGATCTGAGGTCCGCCGCCGTGCACCACGACCGGGTTCATGCCGACCAGCTTGAGCAGCACCACGTCGCGCGCGAAGCTGTCCTTCAGCTTGGCGTCCGTCATGGCGTTGCCGCCGTACTTGATGACGATGGTCTTGTCGAAGAAGCGCTTGATGTAGGGCAGGGCTTCGGCAAGGATTTCGGCCTTCAGGCCGGGGGTGACCGGGAGGGGCGTAGCCGGGGCGGTGCTCATGTCTTGGGTCCGTCTGGGGTGGTGGGGCGAATTCTAGGCGATACGCCGGCGGGGCGTCGAACCGCTGCCGCGGCGTACCGGCACGGCGACACGGCTGCGGGCGAAGGCGAAGGCCAGGCAGAGCGCCAGCAGCGGGTCGGTGATCTCGGCCGTGCGGCCGGGCACCCACAACTGGAGGAACTCGATCACCGCCAGCCACAGCGCGGCGGTGAAGGCGGCCGCGCCGGGGCGGGAGCCGTTCTGCTGCAGCAGGTAGAGCAGGGCGCCGTAGAGGTAGCACTTCTCGATCAGGTTCAGGGTGTTGCGCGCCATGTTGCCTTCGAGGAAGCCGTTGAACGGCAGCCATTCGAAACGCCCGGGCGTGGAAACGAAATCGTAGGGCGCGATGCCGCTCAGCAGCAGTGCCAGGAACAGGCCGGCGCAGGCGAGCGCGGCTGCGTGCGGGCGGCGCGCCAGCGGCAGGGCGAGCAGGGCCACGCCCAGCCCGGCGAGGTTGTTCAGGGCCAGCCGGTTGCCGACGAAGAAGGGCTGCAGCGCGGTCACTGCCAGCGCCGCGGCACCCAGCAGCCACAGTGGCCAGCGCCGCAGCGGCGTCGCCCCGGCGATGACGAACCAGGCGAACCAGGCCACTGCGGTGTGGAAGATGCGAGTGGGGTCGACCTGCGGCGACAGGAACACCGGCTTCACCGCGTTGCGCACGTTCTGCAGGTCCAGCGTCGGCACCAGCGGGAACCAGCGATAGGCCAGCCACAGCAGCAGCAGGGTGAGCGGCACCAGCATCGCCGCGTCGGCGGAGAGGCCCAGTGACAGCAGGCGCTTGCCGGCTAGTGCGCCGAGGGCGAAGCCGATGGCCAGGCCCACGGTGTTGAGGATGGCATCGCCGATGGCGGGCACCCGCGCCGGCAGCCACACCTGCGCCACCTGCAGCGCGACCGCCAGCAAGATGCCCAGCAGGGCGATGGCCCAGCCGCTGTACGCCGGCCGTGGCGAGTGCTGTGCCGCCAGCTGGCCGACGATGCCGTAGGGCAGGAAGAGCAGGATGTTGCCGACGATGTCGCCGCGGGTGGTGGGGATGTCCAGGTCCGCGAGCAGCCCCAGCAGTTCGGCCATGCTGCCCTCGTGGGCGGCGAACTCGAAGGGGTAGAGCGAGCCGTAGGAGATCAGGAAGGCAACGAGCAGGAGTAGGGCGCGCATGCGGCTATTCGGCGGATGGGGTTTGAACGGCGCCGGGAGCGAGCGCTTGCGCGGGATCCAGCTGGCGCGTGCCGCGCGGCGGAATGAATTCCCAGCGCGGCGTCAGCTCGCCGTACTGGGTGGCGGGGCCGTCGAAGCGTTGGCCGCGCAGAGGTGAATCGGCCGGCAGGCGAAAATCCGGCGCGGCGGGCGTGCCGGCCTGGCCGGCACGCAGGCGGTGGTTGCCGCCTGAATATTCGTCGTCGGCAATGTCGAAGGCGCCGTTGCCGATCAGCAGGTTGTTGCGCGCCACCACGTCTATGCCGTTGGTGAAGCTTTCGCTCCAGATGCGGACGAAGCGGCCGCCGGCGGGCAAGTCGTCCAGCAGGGTGTTGTGGGCGAGGTAGAGACCATTCTCCGGCCAGAAAGCCTTCTCCGCGCCGTAGGCGATCAGCGAGATGTTCTGGGTGTTGCGCGACTGGCCGATGATGTTGCCCACCACCACCGCGCGGCCGCCCTGGGGAAACTCCAGCTCGTAGGAGGCGCCGCCATCGCTGCCGTCCACCAGGCGGTTGTAGAGGATGAAGTTCTCCCGCGCGCGGGACTTCAGCAGGTGGCCGCGGTAGCCGCCGTGGAAGCTGCTGCCTATCACCGTCAGCCGTGCCATGCGGCCGGCGTAGAGCAGATGGGGCAGCCACTGGTCGTTGTGCGGCGCGTCGCCGAATTCGCTGCCCATGACGATGAGCTCGGACACGCCGTCATTGGAGCTCATGATGCCGGTCTGGTTGTCGAGGAAGCGGCAGTTCACCACCCGCAGACGGCCGTGCTCGAAGCGGATGCCGGCGCCGTTGTTGTACTTCACCCGCGCGCCGCGGAAGGTGAGGTTGTGGATGTCGAAGTCGCCGTTGCGTATCACCCAGATGGCCTTGTTCTCGGCGCTGGCGCCGTCGGCGATGAGCACCGCGCCGCTACCCAGGCCGCGTATGGTGAGGCGGCGCTGTGTCCACACTGCAACGTCGCCGCGGTACTCGCCGGCGGCGATCTCTATCGTGTCGCCATCGGCCGCCGCGCGCGCGGCATCGCTGATGCGGAGGTAGGCCTCGCCCGGCCCCACGCGCAGGGTGGCGGCCCAGGCCGGCAGGCTGACGAGGGCGCAGAGCAGGAGGGCAGGGATCCAGCGCGGCATGGCGAGTGGTGGCGAGTGCGGCGGGTGGCGGAAGGGGAGGCATGAAACGCCCGCGGGATTGTCACCGCTACCGCCGCCATGTTCAATCGCTGGAAATACAAAGGCCGCCCCGGATCGCTCCGGGGCGGCCTCCTTTTCGGCTGCAGGGCCGCCGGAGGGCGGCCGCGCTCAGGAAATGTTCAGGCGCTTGGCCTGGGCGGTCGGCTTGCGCGGCAGCTTCAACGTCAGCACGCCATCGACGAAGCTGGCCGAGGACTGGCCCTCGTCGATTTCCTGGCCAAGCTGGAAACTGCGCGACACCTTGCCGAAGTAGCGTTCGGTGCGCAGCACCCGCTCGCCGTTCTTCACTTCCTTCTCCTGCTTGCGTTCCGCCGAGATGGACACCACCGGGCCGTCGATATGGACGTGAATGTCGTCCTTGGCGATGCCGGGCAGCTCGGCCAACACCTCGTAGCCTTCGGGGTTCTCCTTGACGTCCACCCGCATCTGCGGGGCATCGGCCGCGACGTTGGAGCCGAACTCCACCGGCCGCACGAAGAAGCCGCGGAAGAAGTCTTCCAGAGGATCATGACGGGTCAGGTTGCTCATTTTCGCTCTCCTTTTCGGACCATGCCGGTATTCCCGGCCTCGGTGGAAATATGGGTTCGGGCTGCTAGGTTTCAATACCCCTGCTGCGGGATTCCGATCCATGGCGAGCGACGGCGGCGGCTATGATGGTCTCGGTACGATTGCCGGCGGGGAGCTGTGGTGGAAGAGAAGAAGGAGAGCGTTGCCAGCGTTTGTGCCCGTTGTGGGCAGCGTTTCGTCTGCGGCATGACGGCGGGCGAGGAGAAGTGCTGGTGTGCCGCGTTTCCACCCATCTTCGCGGTGCCGGCCGAGGGCGGCGCCCAGGGCGGCTGCTACTGTCCGGCCTGCCTGGAGGCGCTGGTGGCGGAGCGCCTGAGGAAAGCCGTCCGGCCCTGATCGTGGGTGTGCTCAACCGGCGTCTAACTCGGCGCCCAGCGCCAGGATGGCGTCGCGGTTGGTCCAGGAGCTGGCCTGGGCGGCGGCTGCGCGCCAGCCCAGCCAGTGCAGGTCGCGGTGCTCTGCGGGCGACAGCCGGATCGGCAGTTGCCGGGGCAGCCGCAGGCTGAACCAGTGCTCGGTGTTCTCGCGCACGTCGGGGGCGTAGCGATGCCGCCACGCCGGCAGGATGGGGAAGCGCACGCTGTGCCGGTGGTCGCGGAATTCGCCTGCCTCGGTGGTCAGCCCGGTTTCTTCCTCCAGTTCCCTGCGCGCGGCCTGCTGCGGTGTTTCGCCTGGCTCCAGACTGCCGGTGACCGACTGCCAGAAACCGGGCGGGGTGGCACGCTCAAGCAACAACACCTCGCCAGCGGCGGTATGGACGACGACCAGTACCGAGACCGGCGTCTTGTAGCCGGCGGTTCGCGTCATGCCTCGGCGGCGGTGAGGAAGACGTGGAAGGGCGTGCCATGCTCCCGCCACAGCTCGGCCGCCTCGGCGAGGATCTCGAGCAGGGTTTCCCAGCTGGAGGGGTCGGCGCTGCGCAGCTGCCGGCTGCGAGACAGCACGATGAGGTAGCCCTCAGCGGCCAGCCAAGAGAGATCGCCCAGGCAGTCGGCAAGGGCGTCCCAGTTGTGGCCGAACCAGTCCGGGAAATCCAGGGTGCCGGCGAGGCGGGCCAATAGCCCGGGCTTGTCGACGCAGCCCTCCAGATCGACGGTGAAGGCGCTCAGGCCGGCCGCCCGGCATTGCGCCGGCGGCGGCAGAGGATCGCCTTCAGGATGGATGCCATTGTGCGCGGCGGAGAGTATGGGGTCGGTCATGGCGCGGGGGTGATGCGGCGGAAGCTGCGGTAATGGTCTTCGGTGTAGTAGAAGACCTCGGGCGGTGTGCCGCCGGCGACGATGCGGCGGGCGCCGCGGTTCTGCGCGCCGGGCGTCGGGACGGTGAACTCGCGGTAGTAGCCGCGCTCGGCCTTGGGCAGCAGGCCTTCGCGGTTCTGGAAGACGGTGCCGTCCTTGCGGTAAGGGTAGGGGCCGCCGCGGGCGATCAGTGCCAGCGTGGCATGGGCTTCCGGCGGCAGATCGGCGGCGCGGCCGGCATCGGAGGTGGCGGGGCCGCAGCCGGCAAGGCCGAGGCAGAGCAGAAGCAGGGCGAAGAGGCGGACCAGCATTGCGGAATCGGGAGCGGTAAAGGGGTGGAGCTTACGCCGGGCGGCGCGGAATCCCCTGCGGGCGGATGCCGTAGCGTTGCAGCAGGCTGTGCATGAACTCGCTGATGGCCGACAGCTTGGGATAGGCCGGTGCCAGCCGGCGGGCGCGCTCGATCAGGCCGCGGGCCTGGGCGGCGAAGCGTTCGTTCCAGCCGCGGTGCTCGATGTGCCGCAGCAGGGCGAGGGCGGCGTTGAACAGCACATGCGGGTTGCCAGGCATCTTGCGGGCGGCGTTCATCATCTCGGCGACCGCGCCGTCGTAGTCGCCGGCCCGCGCCTTCTCGGCGCCGGTGCTGATCAGGCCTTTCACCTCGGTCTGGATGCGCTGCTCGATCTGGCGCGAGAGTTCTTCCAGGCCGCGGGAGCGCAGCACCGCGCGGGTGCTTTCCACCGTCTGCTCGTCCGCGGCGTTGCGCAGGATGTCCATGACGACTTCGGTGCCCTGGTCGCCCAACTGGTTGTCGAAGCAGGCTTTGACCAGTTCCTGTTTCAGGCCGACCGAGAGGTGGCCGGCGGCGGCACTGCTCCTGGCTGCCTCCAGCAGTGCTTCCTGGGCGCGCAGCACGTCGCCGCTGCGGGCGTGGACCAAGGCGCTGGACAGGGCCTTGCACAGCTTGGCCTTGGGCATCTCGCCCATGCTCTTGTCCAGGTCGGCGATGGTGGCCTCGGCGCTTTCGAGCTTGCCTTGGTCCAGCTGCGCTTGCACCAGCCGCACATGGTCCTCCGGGTCGCGGAAGTCGGAATATTTGCCCTTGCGCACCACCTCGGCCATGGTGTTTTCGGCGGCGGCGGCGTCACCCAGGGTGAGGGCGAGTTCGCCCAGGTGGCGCAGGCGGTTCAGGCGGTGCGGCGAGCGTTTGGCCGCGGCCTCCACCACCTCGCGGGCCTCGCCGGTGCGGCCGTTCTCCTCGCGGCAGCGGGCGAGCAGATCATAGGCATCGAGGTAGAGGTCGTTTTCGGCGATGAGGTCGGTGAGGAATTCCTCCGCTTCCTCGTAGCGCTTGCGGGTGTAGAGGATGCGCGCCAGCCCCAGCCGCGCCCAGGGCGTGGTGCGGGATTCGAGGATGAGGCGGTAGAGGCTCTCCGCCTGCTCCACATGGCCCATGGCGGCGTGCAGCTCGGCCTGCAGGCGCAGGAAATCGATCAGGTACTGCGGGTATTCGTCCTGCGCCTGCTCGCAGTAGGCCACCGCTTCCACCGAGTCGCCCATCTCGATCAGCTTCCAGGCCGGCAGGAAGGCCTCGCGCTTGTCGAAGGCGCGTTGCAGGCGGGCACGCAGGGTTTCGGCGGTGAGCGGCTTGAGAATGTAGTCGTTGGGGGCGAGTTCGGCGGCGCTGACGACGCGCTCATAGTTGCGCTCGCCGGTGATCATGATGAACAGCGTGTCCAGCGGAATGATCTCGTGGTTGCGCAGGTCTTCGAGCAGGTGCTGGCCGTCCTGCCCCTCGCCGAGGTGGTACTCGCACAGCAGCAGGTTGTAGCGGCGCTCGCGCAGCCGGCGCACCGCCATGCCGGCGGAAGCGGCGAACTGCACCTGTTCCAGGCCGATGGAGGCCAGCATGGTGCGCAGCTGCGCGCGCATGGTGGGCTGGCTTTCTATGACCAGGACGGAGATACCGGCAAGAGAGGCCATGTTCTTGGTCGTATCGGGCGTAAGCGGCCGGGGCTGGCTGGAAAAGCTTACGGCAAATCCGGGGGCGGGCTGAAGGCCCGCCGGACGAAAAAAAAGCGGATGGGATTCATCCGCTTTTTATCGGGGGGCCGGCAAGGATCAGTCGCGGGCGACTTCCACCTGGGTTTCCACCTTCTGACGCAGGCGGATGTGCAACTCGCGCAGCTGCTTCTCGTCCACCTCGCCCGGGGCGTCGGTGAGCAGGCACTGGGCGCGCTGGGTTTTGGGGAAGGCGATGACGTCGCGGATGGATTCAGCACCGGCCATCATGGTGACCACCCGATCCAGGCCAAAGGCCAGGCCGCCGTGCGGCGGCGCGCCGTACTTCAGCGCATCCAGCAGGAAGCCGAACTTGACCTGCTGCTCCTCGGCACCAATGTTGAGCGCCTCGAACACCTTAGCCTGCACGTCGGCGCGGTGGATACGCACCGAGCCGCCGCCGATCTCCCAGCCGTTGAGGGCGAGGTCATAGGCCTTGGCGACGCAGGCGCCCGGGTCGGTGGCGAGCAGGTCCACGTGCTCGTCCTTCGGGCTGGTGAAGGGGTGGTGGCAGGCGGTCCAGCGCTTGTCGTCCTCGTCGTACTCGAACATCGGGAAGTCCACCACCCACAGCGGGCGCCAGGTCTCGCCGGTGACGTAGCCCTTCTCGTGGCCGAGCTTGGTGCGCAGCGCGCCCATGGCGTCGTTCACTACCTTGGCCTTGTCGGCGCCGAAGAAGATGAGGTCGCCGGACTGGGCGCCGGTGCGCTCCAGCACGGTGCGCAGCGCGGTTTCGTTGAGGTTCTTGACGATGGGCGACTGCAGGCCTTCCTCATTCACCTTGGTGACATCGTTCACCTTGATGTAGGCCAGGCCCTTGGCGCCGTAGATGCCGACGAACTTGGTGTACTCGTCGATCTCTCCCCGGCTCAGGCTGGCGCCGCCAGGCACCCGCATGGCGGCGACGCGGCCGCCGCTGTTGGCCGGGCCGGAGAAGACCTTGAAGGCGACGTCCTGCATGGCGTCGGTGACTTCGGTCAGCTCCAGGGTGACGCGCAGGTCAGGCTTGTCCGAGCCGAAGCGACGCATCGCTTCAGCGTAGGTCATGCGCGGGAAGGGGCTGGGCAGCTCCACCGCCAGGGCTTCCTTGAACACGAAGCGGATCATGTCTTCCATGATCGCGGTGATCTCGGTCTCGTTCAGGAAGGAGGTTTCGATATCGACCTGGGTGAATTCCGGCTGGCGGTCGGCACGCAGGTCCTCGTCGCGGAAGCACTTGGTGATCTGGTAGTAGCGGTCGAAGCCGGCGACCATCAGCAGTTGCTTGAAGAGCTGCGGCGACTGCGGCAGGGCGAAGAATTGCCCCGGGTGCACGCGGGACGGCACCAGGTAGTCGCGCGCGCCCTCTGGCGTGCTCTTGGTCAGCATCGGCGTTTCGATGTCGATAAAGCCGGCGCCATCCAGGAAACGGCGGAAGGCCATCGCGACCTTGTAGCGCAGCATCAGGTTCTTCTGCATCTGCGGGCGGCGCAGGTCGATCACCCGGTTGGCCAGGCGCACCGTTTCCGACAGGTTGTCGTCGTCGAGCTGGAACGGCGGGGTGACCGAGGCGTTCAGGATCTGGATGTCGTGGCACAGCACCTCGATCTCGCCAGAGGTGAGGTTGGCGTTCTCGGTGCCGGCCGGGCGGCGGCGCACCTTGCCGCTCATCTGCAGCACGAACTCGTTGCGCACCGACTCGGCGATCTTGAACATATCGGCACGGTCCGGATCGCAGACGACCTGGACCAGGCCCTCGCGGTCGCGCAGGTCGATGAAGATGACGCCGCCGTGGTCGCGGCGGCGATGCACCCAGCCGTTCAGCGTGACGATCTGGTCAAGGTCGGCGGCGGTGACTTTTCCGCAGTAATGAGTTCGCATGGTGTGGAGTTCCGGCAATTCAGAAGGCGGCGCAGGCCGCCGGGGAAGGCAAGGTGCGTTATTCGTTCAACAGCGCGGGCCGCTCGTTCAAGCGGCGCGGCGCGGGGGCGACGACGCCCATCGAGATGATGTATTTGAGGGCCTCGTCCACGCTCATTTCCAGCTCGATGACGTCCGCCGCTGGCATCATCAGGAAGAAGCCCGAGGTCGGGTTGGGCGTGGTAGGCACATAAACGCTGACATAGTCGCCGGCCAGGTGCTGCGCTGCATCGCCGCCGGGCTTGCCAGTCAGGAAGGCAATTGTCCAGGCGCCCTCGCGCGGGTACTGCACCAGCAAGGCCTTGCGGAAGGCTTGGCCGTTACTGGAGAAAAGCGTGTCGGAAACCTGTTTGACGCTGTAGTAGATGGATTTGACCACCGGGATCCTGGCCAGCACCGCCTCCCAAACCTGGACCAGCTTCTGCCCCAGCACATTGGCCGCCACCAGGCCGGTGGCGAGAACGATGAGCACGCTGAGGACCAGCCCGACGCCGGGAATGTTGAAGCCGAACATCACCTTGGGCTGCACGCCTTCCGGCAGCCACAGGATGATTTGGTCCAGGGTGTTTACGATCCAGGCCAGCACCATGAAGGTGATGGCCAGGGGAATCCAGATCAGCAGGCCGGTGATCAGATACTTTTTCACGGGTGACCGGCGCTGCCTGTCAGGAAGGATGACAGGCGCAGCCACCGCCGCAGCCGGCTGCCGGCGCGCTGTCGCTGGACGACGAAGCAGAAGACGAACTGGCGGATTTGCCGCCGCCGTTCTTGAAATCGGTGGCATACCAGCCGCTGCCCTTCAGCTGGAAGCCGGCGGCAGACAACAGCTTGGTGTAGCTCTCCTTGCCGCAGGACGGGCAGGTGGAGAGCGGGGCGTCGCTCATCTTCTGCAGATGTTCTTTCTGGTACCCGCAACTCTCGCAACGATATTCATAGATAGGCATGACGACCTCCGAAAAGGCAAGCGCGTAAGTCTAACGCAACGCAGCATCGGGAAGAAGGGAGGCTGTTCCGTCCCGTAAGCCGGCAACACCGGCTCCGGGGAGAGGGGCAGCTTCGCCGGGATGTGGGGGGCGAAAGCCCGGTTTTCAAGGCCGGATGCTACAGGCGAGCCAGGTAGTAGGCAGTGATCGTGTCACCCCAGAACAGCGCTAGCACACCAGCTGCGGCCAGGTAGGGGCCGAAGGGGATGGGAACGTTGCGCCCATGGCGGGCGAACAGGATCAGTGCGATGCCGACCAAGGCCCCCACCACCGACGAGAACAGGATGGTGAGCGGTAGCATCTGCCACCCCAGCCAAGCGCCGATTGCTCCCAGCAGCTTGAAGTCGCCATAGCCCATGCCTTCACGGCCGGTGAGCAGCTTGAACAGCCAGTACACCGACCACAGGGTGAGATAGCCAGCTGCTGCGCCGACCACCGCATCGGCCAGCGGGGCGTAAGTGGCGCCGAGATTCAGCAGCAGCCCGGCCCACAGCAACGCCAGTGTCAGGCTGTCCGGCAGCAACTGGGTGTCCAGGTCGATGAAGGCGAGCGCGATCATCACCCAGATGAAGAACAAGGCGCCGAGGCCGGCGGTTCCCCAGCCGAAACGCCAGGCCGCATAGCCGGATAGCGCGGCGCTCAGCAGCTCCACGATGGGGTAGCGGATACCGATGCGCGCGCCGCAGTGGCGACAGCGGCCACGCAGTACCAGATAGCTCACCACCGGGACGTTCTCGATGGCGCTGATCTGATGGCCGCAATGGGGGCAGCTGGAGCGCGGCGTGGCCAGGTTATAGCGGGCGGAGGTCGGCGGTTCCTCACCCCGCAGCTCCGCCGCCTGCGCATGCCACTCCTGTTCCAGCATGCGGGGAAGGCGATGGATGACGACGTTGAGGAAGCTGCCGACGAACAGGCCAAGCAGGGCGGCCAGTAGGGTGAAGGCAAAAGGCTCGTGCAGGATTTCTAACATTGACGCGTCGTGGTGAGCCGTCGGAGCGGCAGGCCGGGTCAGACCACCGAGCCGAGTTTGAAGATGGGCAGGTACATGGCAACCACCAGGCCGCCGATGACCGTGCCGAGGAAGACCATGATGATGGGCTCCAGCAGCTGGGACAGGCCGGCGACCGCATCATCCACTTCCTGCTCGAAGAAGTCCGCAACCTTGGCCAGCATGGAGTCGAGCTGGCCGGATTCCTCGCCGATGGACACCATCTGCACGACCATGGTGGGAAACACGTTGGCGTTCTGCATCGAGACGGTGAGGCTGGTGCCGGTGCTGACCTCGTTCTGGATCTGCTTGGTCGCGGTGAGATAGACGTAGTTGCCTGACGCTCCGCCCACCGAGTCCAGCGCTTCGACCAGGGGTACACCGGCTGCGAACATGGTGGACAGGGTGCGTGCCCAGCGGGCGACGGTGGCCTTGCGGATGATCTCGCCGATCACCGGCATCTTCAGCACCATCCGGTCCACCGCGATCTGCATGGCGGAAGATCGTCGATAGGTGTAGGCGATGCCGACCACGGTACCGATGATGATGCCGAACACCAGATACCAGTATGAGACGAAGAAGTCGGACATTGCGATCACCAGCTGCGTCGGCGCTGGCAGGTCCGCACCGAAGCTGGTGAACACGTTCTTGAACTCCGGGATGACGAACAGCATCATCACCGCGACCACCAGCGCGGCGACCACCACCACCGCAATCGGGTAGAACAGGGCGGACTTGATCTTGCTCTTGATCGCCAGGATCTTTTCTTTGTAGGTGGCGATGCGATCCAGCAGGTTGTCCAGGATGCCGGCCTGTTCGCCGGCGGCGACCAGATTGCAGAACAGCTTGTCGAAATAGACCGGATGGCGGCTGAAGGCCTGGGACAGGTTGGAGCCGGTCTCCACGTCGGTGCGCACCTCATTCAGCAGCCGGGCGAGGCTGGGGTTACCCGAGCCCTTGATGCCGATGTCGAAAGCCTGCAGCAGCGGCACGCCGGATTTCATCATCGTTGCCAGCTGCCGGGTGAAGAGGGCGATGTCCTTGTCGCTGATCTTGTGGCCGCGGGAGAGCTTCTGTTTCTTGACCTTGGTGACGAGGATGCCTTGCCGGCGCAGGGTGGCCTGGACCACCGCTTCGCCAGTGGCGCGCATCTCGCCACGAACGATCTTGCCGGTCTTGTCCTTGCCTTCCCAGCTGTAGAGGTCTTCCTTGGGGCCGGTGGCCGCGGGGCGGCGGGGGGCACGGCTTGCTGTGGCCATGATGCGCTTCCTGTTTCCTTATTCGTTGGTCGAAGCCAGCACTTCTTCCAGGGAAGTCACCCCCTGCCTGACCTTGAGCAGGCCGGACTGGCGCAGGTCGCGTATGCCCTCCCGCTGCGCCTGTGCGGCGATGTCCATCGAGTTGCCGTTGGTCATGATGATGTGGGCGATGTCCTCGCTGATCGGCATTACTTGATAGATGCCGACGCGGCCCTTGTAGCCGCTGCCCTTGCAGCGTTCGCAGCCATTGGGCGCGTACGGCTGCCAGCTGCCGTCGAGGTCTTCTTCGCTGAAGCCGGCTTCGAGCAGGGCCTCGATCGGGATGTCCGCCGGCTTCTTGCAGGAACACAGGCGGCGCGCCAGACGCTGGGCGGTGATCATGATCACCGACGAGGCGATGTTGAAGGGCGCGACGCCCATGTTCTTGAGGCGTTCCAGCGTGGTCGGGGCGTCGTTGGTGTGCAGGGTGGACAGCACCAGGTGACCGGTCTGAGCGGCCTTGACCGAGATCTCCGCCGTTTCCAGGTCGCGGATTTCGCCGACCATGATGACGTCCGGATCCTGCCGCAGGAAGGCGCGCAGCGCGGCGGCGAAGGTGAGGCCGGCCTTGTCGTTCACATTGACCTGATTCACCCCCGGCAGATTGATTTCCGCCGGATCCTCGGCGGTGGAGATATTCACGCCGGCCTTGTTCAGGATGTTGAGACAGGTGTAGAGCGAAACCGTCTTGCCCGAGCCAGTGGGGCCGGTGACCAGGATCATGCCGTAGGGGCGCTGCACTGCGTCCAGCAGAGCCTTCTTCTGCTCCGGCTCGTAGCCTAGCGCGTCCACGCCCAGCATGGCGGAGCTGGGATCCAGGATACGCATGACGATCTTCTCGCCATACAGCGTGGGCAGCGTGGAGACACGGAAGTCGATGGCCTTGCTCTTGGACAGCACCAGTTTCATCCGGCCGTCCTGGGGAACCCGTTTCTCGGAGATGTCCAGGCGGGAGATGACCTTGATACGAGCGGCGATCTTCTCTTTCAGCACCAGCGGCGGCTGGGCGATCTCGCGCAGCACGCCGTCGGTGCGTACGCGGATGCGGTAATACTTCTCGTAGGGCTCGAAGTGGATGTCGGAGGCGCCTTCGTTGATGGCGTCGATCAGCACTTTCTGGATGAATTTGACGACCGGAGCGTCGTCGACCTCGTTGCTGCTGTCTTCTGCTGCTGCCTGCTCGCCGGGGGCCTCCTGCTGCAGGAGGTCCATATCGAACTCGTCGCCAGTGAGGTCCTTCAGCGTCTGCTCGGTGGATTCGGACAGCGCCTCTGCGAGCTTGGCGAGCTTGTCCGCTTCCACGACCACCAGATCCACTTGCAGACCGGTCTGAAAGCGGATTTCGTCCAGTACCCGCATGTTCGAGGGGTCTGCCACCGCCAGCAGCAAGCGGTTCTGGCGCCGCCCCAGCGCGACCACCTGATGCTTGCTCATCAGCTTGCGGTCCACCGCGTCGCGGGGAAGGGTGCTGCGATCTACTGCGGCGAGGTCGAGTTGGGGATAGCCGAAAGTTTCAGCGGCAAAGCGGGCGACGTCCCGAGGCGCGAGCAGGCCGCGTTGGGCGACTTCGAGAAGAAAACCGTTGGTGGAACCGCTGGCGTTGGGGGCACAGGCCAGGGCGTCGGCCTCGGAAAGCCGGCCATGCTGGATCAGCGCCCGTGCAAGTCCGCTCAGCGCGGTCTGGGGGTTTGCGGCCATGTCCCGCTCTTAACTAACTGACATTTGATCTTGCACGCCGGGCCGATTCTTGTAAAGGGCGGTGTTTCCTGGCTGTGCGGGGCATCGCGTCAGGCGGCGCGGTGGAGCAGGACTTCGATGACGAAGCGGCTGCCGACGTAGGCCAGCATCAAGGCGATGAAGCCGGCGAGCGTCCATCGCAGCGCCACCCGGCCCCGCCAACCCCAGACCCTGCGGCCGAAAAGCAGGGCGCCGAACAGGAGCCAGGAGATGATGGCGAACACCGTCTTGTGGTCCACCCGGAAGGCGGTGCCGAACAGGCTTTCGGAGAACACGACGCCTGAGGCCAGCGTCAGCGTCAGTAATACGAAAGCGATGCTGATCAGGCGGAACAGCAGCGCTTCCATTGTCAGCAGCGGGGGCAGGTTGACCAAGGTGCGGGTGAGTCGAGCGTTATGCAGCCGGCGCTCGGCGACCGCCATCAACATTGCGTGCAGGGCCGCCAGCGTGAACAGGCTGTAGGCCAGCATGGCGACGATGAAGTGAGCACGGAAGGCCGGTGAGCCGGCATTGGCCAGGATGTGCTGCCCGGGGAAAAAGGCGGGGATCAGGCTGGCGACAGCGCCCGCCGGCATTGCCAGCGCGTGCAGTCCCTCGAGCCGGGTGTACAGCGTTTCCACCCAGTAGAAGCAGATGGCCAGCCACACCATCAGTGAGATGGCGACTCCAAAGCCAAAGCGCATCTCCTGCCCGGGGAACAGGGCTTCGTGCAATGCCAGCCCATGCGCCAGTAGTGCCACGAGCAGGACGAGACGTTCCCGGGACGACATGCCTTGTCGCAACTCTGCTTTCTGCCGCAGCACGCAACTGCGCCAGAACCAGGCGCACAGGCCTGCGTAAAGCGAGGCAGGGAGGAGATGAAGTAGAATCGGGGGCATAGATTCCAGCAGTTTACTCCAAGTCATCCAGGCCGAAGGTTCCATACATGCTAGATAATCTCACCCAGCGCCTGTCCAAGGTCGTCAAGACCCTGCGCGGGCAGGCCCGCCTGACCGAGGACAACATCCAGGAGGCGATGCGGGAGGTCCGCATGGCGCTGCTGGAAGCCGACGTCGCCCTGCCGGTGGTGAAGGACTTCATCGCCAAGGTCCGGGAAAAGGCGGTGGGGCAGGAGGTGGTCGGTTCGCTGACACCGGGCCAGGCGTTGGTGGGTGTCGTCCATGACGAACTGAAACTGCTGATGGGGGGCACCCATCAAGGGCTGGATCTGGCGGCCCAGCCGCCGGCCGTGATCCTGATGGCCGGTTTGCAGGGCGCGGGCAAGACTACCACCACCGGCAAGCTGGCCAAGCTCCTCAAGGAGCAGATGAAGAAAAAAGTGCTGGTGGTGTCGGCGGACGTCTATCGTCCCGCGGCCATCGAGCAGTTGAAGACGGTTGCGGCTCAGGCCGGCGTCGACTTCTTCCCTTCCACTGCTGCGCAGAAGCCGGTGGATATCGCACATTCGGCGCTCGACTACGCGCGCAAGCACCACATGGATGTGCTGCTGGTTGATACCGCCGGCCGGCTGGCGGTGGACGAAGCCATGATGGCGGAAATCACGGCGCTGCATGCGGCGGTGAATCCGGTGGAAACGCTGTTCGTGGTGGACGCCATGCTGGGGCAGGACGCGGTGAATACCGCCCGTGCCTTCAATGAAGCCCTGCCGTTGACCGGCGTGGTACTGACCAAGCTGGATGGCGACTCCCGTGGTGGGGCGGCGTTGTCCGTGCGGCATGTGACCGGCAAGCCGCTGAAATTTGCCGGCGTCGGCGAGAAGCTCAGCGGACTGGAGCCTTTCCATCCGGACCGCATGGCCAGCCGCATTCTCGGCATGGGCGATATCCTTGGCCTGGTCGAGGAAGCACGGCGCGGCGTCGATGAAGAGAAGGCCAAGGCCTTCGCTCAGAAGCTCAAGACGGGCAAGGGCTTTGACCTCAACGACTTCAAGGAGCAGATCGCCCAGATGCGCAAGATGGGCGGCCTTTCGTCCATGCTCGACAAGCTGCCTGCGCAGTTCGCCCAAGCAGCCGGACAGTTGCAGGGCGGCGTTGAGGAGAAGGCGATAGGCCGCATCGAGGGCATCATCAATTCCATGACGCCGCTGGAGCGGACCAAGCCCGAACTGCTCAAGGCCAGCCGGAAGCGGCGCATCGCTGCGGGCGCTGGGGTGACAGTGCAGGAAGTGAACCGGCTGCTGAACCAGTTCGAGCAGACGCAGAAGGTCATGAAGCAGTTCTCCAAGGGCGGCATGCAGAAGCTGATGCGCGGCATGAAGGGCATGCTGCCGGGGATGCCGCGCTAAGCGATGCGCGACATCCTGCTCGCTTTCGGTCGGGCGCTGCGCAGTCTGGCGCGGCGTGACATCTTCTGGCATCTGGTGTGGCCGGGCATCGCTGCGGCGCTGGTGTGGCTGGTGATCGCGATCTTCTCGTGGACCGCGCTGGTCGCGGCAGTCATGGGCTGGATCGAGGGCTGGGCGCTGATCGGTGGCTGGCTGAACGGCTCGGAGGTGTTCGCGGCAGTCACGCTGATCATGGTGAAGATCACGATCGCGCTGGCCTTCGTGCCGCTGGTGTACCTCACGGCAGCATTGCTGGTTGCGGCGATTGCCTTGCCGATGATGCTGGAGAGGGTGGCGAAGCGAGACTACATCGATCTTGAACTGCGCCGGGGCGGGAGTAATCTCGGGAGTGCTTGGAATGCGGTGCTGGCCTCCGCGCTTTTCCTGGCTGGCTTGTTGATTTCCCTGCCGTTCTGGCTGATTCCCGGCGTGGGCCTGCTTGCCTCGGTATTGCTCACCGGCTGGCTGAACCAGCGCGCCTTTGGCTACGACGCGTTGATGCTGCATGCAGACGGGGAGGAAATGCGGCGCCTGCGTACGACGCAGCGCATGCCCATGCTGGTGCTGGGCGGCTGTTGCGCCCTGCTGGCCTACATTCCGGTGGTGAACCTTGTGGCGCCGGCGTTTTCTGGTCTGGCTTTCGTTCATTTGATGCTGGAGACGCTGAGGCGGGAGCGCCTGCGCAACGGCGTCACGCTGCTGGATCCCGAGCCTGACATTTCCACGCTTCCGGAGCGCTTGTAATGAATTTTGGTGCCTTGATCATCGGTGACGAGATCCTGTCCGGCCGGCGCAGCGACAAACATCTCACCAGACTGATCGAACTGCTGGGCGTGCGCGGGCTCAAGCTCTCCTGGGCGCGCTACGCAGGCGACGATGGGCCGCGTTTGGTCGAGACCCTGCGGCAGACCTTTGCCACCGGCGACATCGTCTTCAGCTTCGGCGGTATCGGCGCCACGCCCGACGACCGCACCCGCCAATCGGCTGCCGAGGCGCTGGGGCTGGAGCTGGCACTTCATCCTGAGGCGGAAGCGGAAATCCGTGCCCGCTTTGGTGACGAGGTGACGCCGGAGCGCCTGCAGATGGGCGTCTACCCAGTGGGCAGCGAGATCATCCCGAACGGCTACAACAGGATTCCTGGTTTTTCCATCCGTCAGCATCACTTCGTGCCCGGCTTCCCGGTCATGGCCTGGCAGATGGTCGAGTGGGTGCTGGATTCCCGCTACGCTCATCTGCACCACGCCGAAGACTACGTGGAGGCGGCAGTCACCGTATGGGATGCCTACGAGGGGCAGCTCATCCCGTTGATGCGCGAGTTGACGGAGGCCTTTCCAGAAGCAACGCTCTTCAGTCTGCCCACCATTGCTGGCGACGGCGAACGCCGCTCCCTCGAACTCGGCATGAAAGGGCGGGCGCACGATGTCGAGGCCGCCATGCTCAGGCTGAAGGCCGGCGTGGCCGCACAGGGCTATGTTTGGGAAGACAAGGTTTAGTCCGCCAAGGCTGAGGCAGGCCGCTCGCCAGCCGAGCGAAACCCCCTGTCGCCTGGTGCTGGAGGGCAGGGAGGTGGTGCTGACCCTGCGTCGTTCCGCCCGCCGTTCCCTGGCGCTGCAGATCGATCATCGCGGGCCGCGGGTCTCCGTGCCTTACGGGCTGGCTCAGAGCGAGGTCGAGCGCTTCGTGCGCAGCCACACCCGCTGGCTGCTCGACAAGCTGGATGAGCGCAGCGAGCGCCCGCTTCCCGAACCCATGTCCTTGCGGGATGGTGCGGAGTTCCCGCTGCTGGGTGAGGGCGTCCGCCTGCGCATCGGGCCGGCATCACCGCGGCAGGTCCGCTGGAGATTGGGGACCGATGGCCGCGAAGAGCTGTGGTTGCCCGCCAGCGCTGTGCTGGACAGAACCCTGGTGAAAGCGCTGCGGGCAAGGGCGCTGGCCTGGTTCGGCGGCCGGGTGGAGGAGTTCTGCTTCCGACTGAACCAGGAAGTGCCGGCGGTACGCCTGACCAGTGCGAATACCCGATGGGGAAGCTGCAGCCGCAGCAGTGGTATCCGCCTCCACTGGCGTTTGATCCATCTGCCGCCGGCGTTATCCGACTATGTGGTGGCTCACGAGGTTGCCCACCTGGAAGAAATGAATCATTCGCCGCGTTTCTGGGCGGTTGTCGAGTCGCTTTACCCGGATTGGCGGGCGGCCCGGCAGGCGCTGAGAAAAGCGGCGGAGACTTTGCCGCTTATCGGCGGCGAGCCCGACCCCACTCCACAAGAGGACTGAACCATGCGACTGCTTCACACCATGCTGCGCGTTGGCGATCTCGACCGCTCACTGAGTTTCTACACCGAGGTGCTGGGCATGCGCCTGCTGCGCCGGCAGGACTACCCGGACGGCAAATTCACCCTGGCATTCGTCGGCTATCAGGATGAAGCCGAGGGCGCGGTGATCGAGTTGACCCACAACTGGGATACCGACAAGTACGAACTGGGCAACGCCTACGGCCACATCGCGCTGGAGGTGCCGGATGCCCGGAAGGCCTGTGATGAGATCCGTAACCGAGGTGGCAAGGTGGTGCGGGAGGCTGGGCCGATGAAGCATGGCACCACGGTGATTGCTTTCGTCGAGGACCCGGACGGCTACAAGGTGGAGTTGATCGAGCAGCGGCCCGCCTGAACGGCGTGCTGATCGCCCCCTGTCTGGCTGCGGGCCGAAGTGAGGCTAAAAAAGAGAAACGCCGATCCAGCGGATCGGCGTTTCTCTTTTGACAGTGGTGGGCCCTGCGGGACTCGAACCCGCAACCAAAGGATTATGAGTCCTCTGCTCTAACCGATTGAGCTAAAGGCCCGGAAATCTGGCCGCCCGATGTTCCGGGCGACGGGCCTTCAGGCGTCGCTGTCGAGGAAGCTGCGCAGCTTCTCGGAGCGGCTCGGATGGCGCAGCTTGCGCAGCGCCTTGGCTTCGATCTGACGGATGCGCTCGCGGGTGACGTCGAACTGTTTCCCGACTTCCTCCAGCGTGTGATCGGTATTCATCTCGATACCGAAGCGCATGCGCAGCACCTTGGCTTCGCGCGGGGTAAGGGAGTCCAGCACCTCCGCGGTGGCGTCGCGCAGGCCGGAGTACATCGCCGCTTCCGCCGGTGCGAGCGTGGCGGTGTCCTCAATGAAGTCGCCCAGGTGGGAGTCGTCGTCGTCGCCGATGGGCGTCTCCATGGAGATCGGCTCCTTGGAGATCTTCATGATCTTGCGGATCTTCTCCTCGGGCATCTCCATCTTCTCCGCCAGCGTCGCAGGGTCCGGCTCCTGGCCGGTTTCCTGCAAGATCTGGCGGCTGATGCGATTCATCTTGTTGATCGTTTCGATCATGTGCACCGGGATGCGGATGGTGCGCGCCTGGTCGGCGATCGAACGGGTGATTGCCTGCCGGATCCACCAGGTGGCGTAGGTGGAGAATTTATAGCCACGGCGGTATTCGAACTTGTCCACCGCCTTCATCAGGCCGATGTTGCCTTCCTGGATGAGGTCGAGGAACTGCAGGCCGCGGTTGGTGTACTTCTTGGCGATGGAAATCACCAGGCGCAGGTTGGCCTCGGTCATCTCGCGCTTGGCGCGGCGCATCTTGGCTTCGCCGGTGGACATCTGGCGATTGATGTCCTTCAGCTCCTTGAGGGAGATGCCGATGCGTTCCTGCAGGTCGATCAGCTTCTGCTGCTCTTCCAGCACTGCCGGATGCACCCGCATCAGGCCTTCGACATAGCCCTTGCCGCCGGCGATTTCCTGTTTCAGCCAATCGAGATCGGCTTCATGGCCGGGGAAGCTCTTGATGAAGTGCTGGCGCGGCATGCCGGCCCGGTCCACGCAGAGTTGCAGGATCTGGCGTTCATGGGAGCGCACCTGCTCCACCATGTGGCGCACCGAGTCGCACAGACGCTCGATGGACTTGGCGGTGAAGCGGATGTTGAGCAGTTCATCGGAGATCTGCTGCTGGCTGTCGAGATAGGCCTTGTCCTGCGAGCCCTTCTTGGCCAGGCTGGCCATCATCTTCTCGTAGTGACCACGGATGGTTTCGAAGCGCGCCAGCGCGTCGGTCTTCAGCTGCAGCAGCGACGCCGCATTGGCGCTGTCGCCGCCATCGCCACCGTCGCCGTCGTCCTCTTCGCTTTCGTCATCCGCGTCATCCGCGGAGGCGTTCGCGGAGTCGTCCTCGGATTCGGCGAGGGCGGCCTCTTCCGCGGCGGCGTTCGGATCGATCAGGCCGTCGACCAACTCGTCGATCCGCATTTCCTCGCGGCTGACCTTGTCGGCCGTATCCAGCATCTCGGCGATAGTGGTCGGACAAGCGGAGATGGCCTGCACCATGTGCTTCAGGCCATCTTCGATCCGTTTGGCGATCTCAATCTCGCCCTCGCGGGTGAGCAACTCGACGGTGCCCATCTCGCGCATATACATGCGCACCGGATCGGTCGTACGGCCGAACTCGGAGTCTACGGAGGACAGCGCCTGCTCGGCTTCTTCTTCAGCAACATCCTCATCGACCGGATTGGCGACGTTGTCCGACATCAGCAGGTCTTCGGCGGCCGGAGCCTCGTCGAAGACCTGGATGCCCATGTTGTTGAAGGTGGCAATGATGCCTTCGATCTGCTCGGCGTCGGCGACGTCATCCGGAAGGTGGTCGCTGATCTCGGCGTACGTGAGGTAGCCGCGCTCCTTGCCGAGCGTGATCAGTGTCTTCAGACGGGTGCGGCGAACTTCGGCGTCGAGGGGGGCGACTTCCGGGCTGTCGACAACCAGTGCAGCCTTGTCCTTCGCCTTGGAGGCACGCCCCTTGGGGCTGTCCTTGCGCGAATCCTTGGCTTTTTCGCGTGCCATGGCACTCCTCAGTCAGGCCAGAAGAGAATGGGAAACAGGAAATTATACTATAAATCTGAGACTTTGCCTGCCGTGACGAGGTTCCGCTTCTCCATGAGCAGTTCCGCGAGGCGGTGGGCGAGTTGGCGGCTTTCGTCGGATGAGAGTCCGCCTTCGCGGATACGGCTCTCCAGTTGGGCGATTTCCCGCGTGACCGTGTCGGCATGCAGCTTGCGCAGGGTGTCCTCGAACAGGGTCTCGACGACCGCTTCGTCGAACTCGGTTTCGACCTGCTCGCTGGCTACGCGGGCGAAGGTTTCGCTATGCGGGGTTTCGCGGAAGCGCTCGATGAGTGCTCCGAGTCCGCCGGCTGGAATCGGTTCCCCGAGGCTGACCAGGTCCACGATGGCAATCAGCGCACGGCCCTCGTCGTTATCGTTGGGCAGGAGGTCCACCGGCAGGCGTGCGGCCCAGTTAGGGTGCTGGAGTACAAGGCGGAGCAGCGTGCCGGACGTGGAGGGCGGCTTGCGCCGGCCCTGGGGCCTGGCATTGCGCTGCGGTGAGGGCGGGAAGAAGTCGTCACGTCGGCCGGACTTTCTCTCCTCTCGCTGGCGTGGCTGGTTCTGGCTTTGAAAGCCGAAGGCATGCTCGATTTCCTGCTGGCTCAGTTCGCTGGCTTCGGCGAGGCTTTTCACCAGTTGCAGGCGCAGCAGCGGCGCGGCGACGCGGGTGATCAGTGGGCGTGCTTCATGCACCAGCCGTGCGCGCCCTTCCGGAGTGTCCGGCGGGCAGCGCTGAATGAGTTCCTGCATGAGGAAACCGGTCAGCGGGAGCGCGGCTTTCGCGGCGCTGCGGAAAGCGTCGGCGCCTTCGGCGCGGACGAAGGAATCCGGGTCGTGCTCCGCCGGCAGGAAGAGGAAGGCCAGTGCCGAGTCGTCCCGAAGCGCTTCCAGCGAGTTCTCCAGCGCGCGCCATGCGGCGCGTCTGCCGGCGGCATCGCCGTCGAAGCAGAAGACGATGCGATCCGTCTGCCTCAGCAAGGTATTGATGTGGTGGGGCGTGGTCGCCGTACCCAAGGTGGCGACCGCGTTCTCGACTCCGTACTGCGCCAGTGCGACGACATCCATATAGCCCTCGACGACCAGCGCGAAGCCGTTGTCGCGGATCGGCTTCTGGGCGAGGAACAGGCCGTACAGCTCCCGGCCCTTTTCGAACAGGGGCGTTTCCGGGGAGTTCAGATACTTTGGTTCGCCGCTGTCCAGCACCCGCCCGCCGAAGGCGATGACCCTGCCGCGTCTGTCATGGATAGGGAAGATGATGCGGTTGCGGAAGCGGTCGTAGCGCCGGCCGGCGTCATTGTCGATGACCAAGCCTGCATCGGAGAGCGACTTGCTCTGATAGTCCTTGAAGATCTGCTGCAGTGCCTGCCAGTTGTCAGGCGCAAAGCCGATGCCGAAGCGGGCGGCGATTTCGCCGCTGAGGCCGCGGCGTTTCAGGTAATCGATCGCAACCGGCGCGTGCTTCAACTGCTCGCGGTAGAAGCGCGATGCGGCGGCGGTGGCTTCCAGGAGTTGATCGTGGCCGTCGTCCTGATGCTGCGCCTGTTTGCCATCGTCCGGCACTTGCAGGCCGACCTGGCCGGCGAGTTCCTTGACGGCTTCGACGAAGCCGAGGCCGCTGTACTCCATCAGGAAGCCGATCGCGCTGCCGTGCGCCCCGCAGCCGAAGCAGTGATAGAACTGCTTGCTCGGGCTGACCGAAAAGGAGGCGGACTTCTCCCCATGGAAGGGGCAACAGGCGAAGTAGTTCGCGCCGCCTTTCTTCAGGGGGAGGTAGCGTTCGATGACGTCGACGATGTCGACTCGGGCGAGGAGGTCCTGGACGAAGGACTGAGGAATCATCGCGCAGAAAAACGCGGCGCCGGGCGGAACCCTTGGAGGGTTTCCGCCCGGCGCGCGAGCAACCGGACTAGCCGGAAGAAAATCAGTACAGCTTCGGCGGCAGCATCTGGCTGCGGAGGCGCTTGTGGTTGCGCTTCACTGCGGCAGCCAGCTTGCGCTTGCGCTCGGCGGTGGGCTTCTCGTAGAACTCGCGAGAGCGAAGCTCAGTCAGCACACCGGTCTTCTCGATGGTGCGCTTGAAGCGGCGGATCGCAACTTCAAACGGCTCATTTTCCTTGACGCGAATACCCGGCATTGCTACTTCCTCGGATGTCTGGTGGACAGAAAGGTCGCGAATATAACCGCTCGCTCAGTCCGTGGCAAGCGCCGCTGGTCCCGAAGTCGCTGGCGGGTGGTTAGAATGTGCGCCCGAATCAACTGGATGGTCGCTATGAAGGTGCTGGGCATCGAAACGTCTTGTGATGAGACCGGCGTTGCGGTGTATGACACCGAGGCGGGGCTTCTCAGCCACCGTCTGCACTCGCAGATCGAACTGCATGCCGAGTACGGTGGCGTCGTGCCTGAACTGGCTTCGCGCGATCACATCCGTCGACTGCCGTTGCTGATTAGGCAGACGCTGGCCTCGGCAGCTCTTGAAGTCGGCGATATTGATGGTGTTGCTTACACGGCGGGGCCGGGCCTGGCGGGGGCCTTGCTGGTGGGGGCCAGCGTGGCCGAATCCTTCGGCCTGGCGGCGGACATCCCCGTCTTGCCGGTGCACCATCTCGAGGGGCATCTGCTGTCGCCGCTCCTCTCCGCGGATCCCCCGGCCTTTCCTTTCATCGCATTACTGGTTTCGGGCGGTCACACCCAGTTGATGCGGGTGGCGGGGGTGGGCGATTACACCCTCCTCGGTGAGTCGCTGGACGACGCCGCTGGCGAGGCCTTCGACAAGACGGCCAAGTTGCTCGGTCTGGGGTATCCCGGCGGTCCGCAATTGGCCCGCTTGGCGGAGCAGGGGCAGGCCGGACGGTTCCGCCTGCCGCGGCCCATGTTGCACTCGCATGATCTGGATTTCAGCTTCAGCGGGCTGAAGACGGCTGTGCTGAACGTGGTGTCTTCGGAGGCCTGGCAGCCCCGGGACGCGGCCGATCTGGCGGCCGATTTCCAGCAGGCGGTGGTGGAGGTCCTATGTGCCAAGGCGCTGGCGGCGATGAAGGCCGCTGGACTGAAAACCCTGGTGGTTGCAGGTGGCGTTGGTGCGAACCGGGCGCTGCGACTGCAGTTGGATGCGGCCACCGCTAAGCGCGGCTGGCGAGTGCATTACCCGGAGCCAGAATTGTGCACCGACAATGGTGCAATGATCGCCTTCGCTGGCGGGCTGCGTTTCGCCGCGGGAGAGCGGCCGGCTCAGGTGCCCGCCGTGCGGGTGAAGCCGCGCTGGCCGCTGATGGAGCTCAGGCCGCCGCAGGTGGCCTGAGCTGTTATTTATTGGCCGGCCTCTACCTCTTTTACCCTTTCTTGGCGCCTATCCGGCTCTCGGTGCCGGCCATCAGGCGCCTGATGTTTGCGCTGTGGCGCCACAGCAGGACTGCGCTCATTGCCAGCACGGCCAGGCTTGCAGCCTGGGGGCCTAACACCAGCAGCGCCGCCAGGGGGGCGGCGACGGCCGCTGCAACTGCGGCCGCAGAAGAATAGCGGCTGAAATAGGCGGTCGCGATCCAGATTGCCAGGCAGGCGAGCGCAATGCGGTAATCCAGCGCGGCGAGCACCCCCAGGGCGGTAGCAACCCCCTTGCCGCCATTGAAGCGCAGGAAGATGGTGAACACATGGCCGAGGAAGGCGGCAAAGCCGGCGAGGGCGCACCAGGTGAGATCGAAGCCGAGCGCGCCGGCAATCCAGACTGCCAGCCAGCCCTTGATGCAATCTCCCAGCAATGTCAGCGCGGCGGCCTTCTTGTTTCCGCTGCGTAATACGTTGGTTGCGCCGGGGTTGCCGGAGCCATAGTGACGTGGATCTTCCAGGCCGAGCAGGCGGCTGCTGACGATGGCGAAAGGAATGGAGCCGAGCAGATAGGCGCCTATCAGTAGCAGAAGGTGTTCCAGGGGCATTGTTTCTCCAGATTGCGCAACCGGGGCGCTGGCCAGATCAGGGTGTTTGGAGGCGCTACAGCAACGGCCAAGCTAAAATCGCGGCGATTCTAATCGGGAACGAGCATGGATTTCATCTTCATCGAAGAACTCAGGGTGCAGGCTTGGGTGGGAATATATACGCGGGAAAAGGCTGCCCCCCAGACGGTGGAACTCAACCTGACCTTCGGCGTGCCGGATAGTGCGGCACAGCATGACGATATTGCGGATACGATCAATTATGCGGATGTTATCGAGCGCATCCGGCAGGAGTTGTCGGCCAGGCATTTCAACCTGATAGAAACGCTGGGAGAGTTTGTGGTTGCTCTGCTGTTCGACGAGTTCGGTGCGCCCTGGGTCAAGATCCGGATTGCGAAGATCGGAGTAATGAAAGGAGTGCGTCGCGTGGGGGTTTTTATTCAGCGGGGCCGGGAAGGAATTTCCTTGCCGGATTCCAGCCTGATTGCAGGGCCCGAGGGAAAACCCTAGCCCTGGAAACTGAAAAACCGCCGGGCAGGCGGTTTTTCAATTCTTCATTCTGGGAGCAGGAATCAGGCTGCAAGTTCGTCCAGCGATTTTCCCTGCGCCAGCCAGTCCAGTGCCCATTGCGGCTTGCGACCGCGGCCGCTCCAGCCAACACCCGGATTTTCCGGGTGGCGATACTTGACCACGGACGGGCTGGCCTTCTTCGGGCCCGCGCGCCGGCCACGTTTTGCCGCAGGCGCGGCCTTGTCAGCATCCTGGGCGTTGCCGAGAAGATCGTCCAGTGACAGGCCTTCTTCCGCGGCCATCTTCTGCATCCGCTTCAGCAAATCGCGGCGGGTGGAATCGCTCCGACGACGGATTTCGGATTCAACCTTAGATTGCAGGCGGCGCAGTTCGGTCAGCGACATTTTGCCAAGATCCATGATTTCTCCACTTGTTTGGTCTTCCCGGATTTCTCGACTTAATTCAGCGAGGGAATGACCTTGTATAACGTGCTCCGGATTCTGCCACCAATATCCGGGAAAAAGAAATACCCGTTATGCGTGGGTCCGGAAATTAACGGAATTCAGCGGCCTTTTTCATTGCGCCACCGTGACCAGAGTGGGTTGCAGGCTGCGGAGAATGTCTTGGGGATGGAGGCCGACAAGATATCCCCGCCTGCCTCCATTGATATAGATCAATGAGAGGTCAAGTATCGTCCTCTCCATGAATACGGGCATTTTCTTCCTCGTTCCGAAGGGAGAGGTGCCGCCGACGAGATATCCGGAATGCCGATTCGCGGTTTCCGGCTTGCAGGGTTCAATGCGCTTGCATCCAGCCTGGCGTGCGAGTTCCTTTGTCGAGACTTTACGGTCGCCATGCATCAGGACGATGAGCGGGCTGCCGTTCTCGTCTTCCATGATCAGGGTTTTAACCACTGCGTGCTCGGGGACATTCAGTGAGCGAGCCGAAACTGTCGTGCCGCCATGTTCCTCGTATTCATAGAGATGGTCGGAATGCGAGATTCCGTGTTCCTTGAGGAAACGGGTGGCTGGTGTTTCAGGTGCGTTCTTGCCGGGCTTGCTCATGATTGCAGGAGTGTAGTCGGAGTGACGTTTTTTTTCAGATCGGTGCTTCTTAAGCGCGTGGATGATGCGTGGTATGCAATTGCTTCAGGCGTTCGCGGGCGACATGGGTATAGACCTGAGTGGTGGATATGTCAGCGTGGCCGAGCAGCATTTGCACGACGCGCAGATCGGCGCCGTGGTTAAGGAGGTGTGTGGCAAATGCATGGCGCAATGTGTGGGGCGATATCCTGTCCGTCGGGATGCCGGCTTGCATGGCGCGCTGTTTGACGATACGCCAGAACATCTGCCGGGTCATCGCCTGGCCGCGGCGGGTCAGGAATATTTCATCCGAGCGCTGAGCGCCGAGTAATGCACTCCGCGCCTCCCGCATATAGCGGATTATCCACTCCGCCGCGATATCGCCCAGCGGCACCAGGCGCTCCTTGCTGCCTTTGCCGATGACACGAACCAAGCCTTCGTTCAGAGAAACGGCAAAGGTCTTCAGGCCGATGAGTTCGGAAACCCGCAGGCCGGTCGCGTAGAGCACTTCCAGCATGCAGCGGTCGCGCAGGCCGAGCGGCGAATCGTCATCCGGTGCAGATAGCAGGGCCTCGACCTGTTTCTCGGACAAGGTGCGTGGAAATCGCTGCGTAGGCAGCGGGGCGTCCAGAATGAGTGTGGGATCCTCGCTTATTTCTCCTTGGGCGAGTTGCATGCGGTAATAGCGCCGCCACGCGGATAACAGTCTGCGCTGACTGGCGGGTTTTGCGCGCAGGCTGAATTCCGCGAGATAGGCCGCGAGTTCGTTGCCTCTGGCCTGTTTTAATTCGATGCGGCGTTTCTTCAGCCAGGCGGCGAATAGCGCGAGATCGCTGCGATAGCCAGCCAACGTATTGCGCGCCAGGCCGTGCTCAAGCCAGAGTGTGTCGGTGAAGCGATCCAATTCGCTCCGGGTGGCCGGATCGAGCCCGCTTTCGGCGGCGTTCAAATCGCGCCCTCGTTTTGCAGTAACCAGCGCTTGGCGGCGAGCAAATAGCCATCCGTGGCATTGGCGAATCCCCCGAGGCCCTGCCGGGACACGACTCTGTGGCAGGGGGTGAGCAAGGGAAACGGATTTGCACCGCAGGCCTGGCCGACCGCGCGTGGGCTGCCCCCAACCAGTCGGGCGAGTTCGCCATAGGTGCGGGTCTGGCCGCAGGGAATGGCGCGGATTGCTTTCCACACGGCTCGCTGGAACGGAGTCCCATGCTCGGTCGGCAGCACGTTGACGGCGGTGTCGGGCGCGGCCAGCCAGGCACATATCTGCTCAGTAACCCTTCGAGCGTGCGGAGTGCCCGGTGGTACAGCTGGTGCCTCCGGTGGGAGAAAGCGCAATTCGGTTAGCTGCTCGTCCGCGAAGCGCAGGCCGAAGCCGCCGAAGGGCAATTGGAGGATGGCGCTGAAGCTGGAGAGGTCGGGGGGGGAAGGGGGCATGACCATGCTCGCTGGATGTTGCCGGCGCGGCCTGCTGAGAGGTGGGTGCGGCGGAACCCGAGGATCCCGCCGACCCGATTGCTCTACCCCAGAGCAAAACTGCGGGCCAAAAAACTGCCCTTAGGACGGATTATGCCACGGGCTCGATACTCAACGCGTACAAAGGACTACGTAATTGTTCGGATAACGTTGACGTTAGCGTAAGCCAGAAGGAGGGTAAGGAGGCCGCGCACTCGGTCGGAAAGGTGCTTGTTTCCTTGCTTTCCGCCGAGGGGCGTACCCTTCCCTGTTCTATCTGTGCCCGTTCTAGGCGCGCGTAGTATGCAACGAAAGGCAAATGCCCACCGGAATGGGCATCGCGCTTTGAGAAGGGGCGGCGGGAAGCGGTCATGCGGCTGAGAGGTCTCTCCGGGGGCGCTGGGACGCCGCCGCCTCAGCGTCGTACTTCGCCGTTGCCGAACACGATCCATTTCTGGCTGGTCAGCCCTTCTAGGCCGACCGGGCCGCGGGCATGGATCTTGTCGGTTGAAATGCCGATTTCCGCGCCCAGGCCGTATTCGAAGCCGTCGGCGAAGCGGGTGGAGGCATTTACCATCACTGAAGCGGAGTCCACCTCACGCAGGAAGCGCATCGCGCTGCTGTAGTTCTCGGTGATGATGGCTTCGGTGTGCTGCGAGCTGTAGGTGTTGATGTGTTCGATGGCGGCATCCAGCCCGTCGACCACCTTTACCGCGATGATGGGTGCGAGATATTCCTCCCGCCAGTCTTGCTCGGTGGCTTCCCGCAGATGCTGCTGGCCGATGCCGGCCTCGCGCAGTATGGCCAGCGTTTTCGGGCAGCCGCGTATTTCAACACCCTTGCCAGTCAGCATGCGGCCGATTTCGGGCAGGAAGCGCTGGGCGACGCCGCGGGCGACGACCAGGCTTTCCGTGGTGTTGCAGGGCGCGTAGCGCTGCGTCTTGGCGTTCTCGACGATGGGGACGACCTTGGCAGGATCGGCGTCGTCGTCCACATAGACGTGGCAGTTGCCGTCCAGGTGCTTGATCACCGGCACGCGGGCATCGCGGGAGATGCGCTCGATCAGGCCCTTGCCGCCGCGGGGGACGATCACGTCCACATACTCCGGCATGGTGATCATGGCGCCGACGGCGGCGCGGTCCGCGGTTTCCACGACTTGAACTGCGCTCTCAGGCAAGCCGGCTTCGGCCAGGCCGGCGCGCACGCAGGCGGCGATGGCCTGGTTGCTGTGCAGGGCTTCCTTGCCGCCGCGCAGGATGGCGGCGTTACCCGACTTGAGGCAAAGCGCGGCCGCGTCGGCCGTCACGTTGGGGCGGGATTCATAGATGATGCCGATTACGCCCAGCGGCACCCGCATCTTGCCGACCTGGATGCCGCTGGGGCGGCGCTTCATGTCGGTGATCTCGCCGACAGGGTCCGGCAGCGCGGCGACCTGCTCCAGGCCTTCGGCCATGGTGGCGATGACCTTGTCGGTGAGTGCCAGGCGGTCGATCAGCGCGGCGTCTAGGCCGGCGGCGCGGGCGGCCTCCAGATCGCGCGCGTTGGCGGCGAGCAGGGATTCGCGCTGGGCGCGGACGGCGGCGGCCATGGCCCGCAGGGCGCGGTTCTTGGCGTCGGTGGATGCGGCGGCGAGTTGGCGGGAAGCGGCGCGGGCCTGGCGGCCCAGGGCTTCCATATAGGCTTGGGTGTCCATCGGCTTCTTCGGTGCTGAGACGCAAACGTCAATTAAAGCACCGAACCGTGCTGGCCGGCGAGCGCGGGCAGGCGTAGCGGGCTTAGCGGGAGCGGCTCAGGCGCAGCGCCAGGAGCAGGAATTCGTCCCAGATGTCGCCGGGTACCAGGCCCTTGACCATGCGGTCTATGCGGGCAGCGTGCATCAGCGCGGCGCGCAACGTGCCGATGGAGAGCCGGCTCACTGCCTTGCCCAGCGCCTGGCGGCGGCGTTCGTCGAACACCCGTTCCGCCTTCATCAGCGCTTGCAGGGGTTGGCCTTCATCCTGGCCGCTGCGCAGTGCCGCCAGCGTGCGGGTTTCGTTTGCCAGCGCCCACAGCACCAAGGGCGGAGCGGCGCCTTCGCCGCGCAGGCCGTCTAGCAGGCGGGCGCAGCGCGCCGGGTCGCCTTCCAGAATGGCGTGGCGGAGTTTGTCGATGTCGTAGCGGGCGACGTTCAGCACAGCGTCCTGCACCTGTTCCAGCGTCAGGGCGCCTTCCGGGTGCAGCAGGCCGAGCTTGCGGATTTCCTGGTGGGCGGCGAGCAGATTGCCTTCCACATGGTCCGCGATGAAGGCGAGGGCTTCGGGCGCTGCGGTCTGTTTCTGTGCGGCCAGCCTGTGGGCGATCCAGTCCGGCAGACGCTCGCGCTCGGGCGCGTTCAGCTCCAGCACATTGCCCTGGTCTGACAGGGCCTTGAACCAGCTGGTCTTGCGCGCCTGCCAGTCGATTTCCGGCAGGGTGAGCAGGGTGATGGTGCCAGCGGGCAGGTTGGCCGCATGACGCTGCAGGGCTTCGCCGCCGTCGCGGCCGGGCTTGCCGGTGGGTATGCGCAGGTCGATCAGCTTGGAGCCGCCGAACAGGGACATGTTGCCGGCGGCCAGCGTCAGGCTGTCCCAGCGGAATCCTTGGCCGACGACCAGGGTTTCGCGCTCTTCGTAGCCTTGTTTCTTCGCTGCCGCGCGGATGGCGTCGGCCGCCTCCAGCACCAGCAGCGGCTCGTTGCCGTGTACCGTCCACAACGGTGCCAGCGCTTTGCCGAGCTGGGCCTGGAGCTGGTCGGGACGCAGGATCACGGGTTGCGATGAACCGCCGCGAGGCGGCGCATGATCTGCATCACCAGGTCGCTCTGCATGTCGTTGTAGAGCAGGTTCTCTTCCTGCTCCTTGCCCAGCACCTGGGAGTCGTCGAAGGTGTATTCCCGGCGCGCCAGGATGGTGGTGGGCGGGATGAGGTCGCTGCCGCCCTTGTCCACCAGCCGGAAGCGGATGCGCTGGACGAGCTGGTATTCGCGCACCTTGCCGGCGCCGGTCAGGCTGAGGATCTCGCGTTCGCGTTCGTTGGCCAGGATCTGCAGCTTGACGTCGGCTGCGGCCGGGTCATCCACCACGGTGGTGCTGCCGCTGGTGGCGATGTGCCGGCGCAGCGAGATGCCGAGGTCGGAATACTGGCTGGCGCCGACGTGGATGGTGGCGAAGTCCAGCGGTTGCGGTCCGCGCAGGCGGAAGCCGCAGCCGGCCAGCAGTGCGGCGGCCAAGCCGGCGCTGGCACCGGTGAGGAAGCGACGCCGGTTGAAGGAGGAAGGCATCAGGGGTGTCCTCAGACCACGATATTGACGAGACGGCCGGGGACGACCACCACCTTCTTCGGCGGCTTCCCTTCCATGAACTTCTGCGCTGCTTCGGAGGCGAGCGCCTGGGCTTCGATGGCGCTCTTGCTGGCGTCGGCCGCTACCTTCAGGCTGCCGCGCAGCTTGCCGTTCACCTGCAGCACCAGTTCCAGTTCGTCCTGCTTAAGCGCCGCCTCCAGCGGCTCCGGCCAGGCGGTGGCGAGCAACTCTCCGCCGAAGCCGCAGTCCTGCCAGAGTGCGTGGGCAATGTGCGGGGTGATGGGCGATAGCAGGCGCACCAGGATGGAGAAGCCTTCTTCGACCACTTCGGCGTGGGCAGCCGCGTCTTCGCGTGGCGCCTTTTCCAGCGCGTTCAGGATCTTCATCGCGGCGGAAACCACGGTGTTGAACTGATGCTTGCCGAAGTCGTAATTGGCCTGCTTCAGATGGGTGTGGATCTCGCGGCGCACATCGGCCAGCGCGGCCGGCAGTTCGCCGGCGACCAGCTTGCGTACCGCCGGCAGCGCCGGGCGGATCTCGGTGGCGAAGACATGGCCAAGGTTCCAGACGCGACGCAGGAAGCGGGACGCGCCCTCGACGCCGGAATCGGACCACTCCAGCTGCTGGTCGGGCGGTGCAGCGAAGATGATGAACAGGCGGGCGGTGTCGGCGCCGTACTGGTCGACCAGGGCCTGCGGATCCACGCCGTTGTTCTTCGACTTGGACATCTTCTCGGTGCCGCCGATGACCACCGGCTCCCCGTCGCTGGCCAGTCTGGCGGCGACGATGCGGCCGCGCTCATCGCGCTCGACCTGGACGTCCGCCGGGTTCAGCCACAGCTTCTTGCCGCCTTCGGTTTCGCGGTAATAGGTCTCGGCCACCACCATGCCCTGGGTGAGCAGGTTGGTGAAGGGCTCGGAGACCTCCACCAGGCCGCAGTCGCGCATCGCGCGGGTGAAGAAGCGGGAGTAGAGCAGGTGCAGGATGGCGTGCTCGATGCCACCGATGTACTGGTCGGCGGGCGCCCAGTAGTTCACCCGCTCATCCACCATGGCGCCGGCGTTGTCGGCGCAGGCGTAGCGCAGGAAGTACCAGGACGACTCGACGAAGGTGTCCATGGTGTCGGTTTCCCGGCGCGCCGGCTTGCCGCACTTCGGGCAGCTGCATTCGTAGAACGAGGCCATCTTGGCCAGCGGCGAACCGCGGCCGGTGATCTCGACATCTTCCGGCAGCACCACCGGCAACTGCTCGTCCGGCACCGGTACGTCGCCGCAGTCGCTGCAGTGGATCATCGGAATCGGGCAGCCCCAGTAACGCTGGCGCGAGATGCCCCAGTCGCGCAGGCGGTACTGGACGCGTTTGGCGCCCAGGCCCTTGGCGGCGAGGTCGGCGGCGATGGCGTCCACTGCGTCCTGGAAGTGCAGGCCATCGTACTTGCCGGAATTGACCAGCCTGCCGTGCTCGGCGTAGGCGTCCAGCCAGGGGGCGGCCACGTTTTCGTAGGCGTCGTGGGTGGAGCGCACCACCATCTTGATCGGCAGGCGGTATCTGTGGGCGAAGGCGAAATCGCGTTCGTCGTGCGCCGGCACCGCCATCACCGCGCCTTCGCCGTAGCCCATCAGCACGTAGTTGGCGACCCACACCGGCAGGTATTCGCCAGTGATCGGATGCACGACTCGCAGGCCGGTGGGCATGCCCTTCTTTTCCATCGTGGCGAGGTCGGCCTCGGCTACGCCGCCCTGCTTGCATTCTTCGATGAAGGCGGCCAGTTCCGGGTTGCCGGCGGCGGCCTGGGCGGCGAGCGGGTGCTCGGCGGCCACCGCCACGTAGGTCGCCCCCATCAGCGTATCGCCGCGGGTGGTGAAGACCTTGAGCACGCCGGACTTGCCGATGGTGGAGAGGTCGTAGGGGAAGTGGACTTCCAGCCCTTCGGAGCGGCCGATCCAGTTCTTCTGCATCAGCTTGACCTGCTCCGGCCAGCCGGAGAGGCCGTCCAGCGCTTCCAGCAACTCGTCGGCGTAAGCGGTGATCTTCATGTAGTACATGGGGATCTCGCGCTTCTCCACCAGCGCGCCGGAACGCCAGCCGCGGCCGTCGATGACCTGCTCGTTGGCGAGCACGGTTTCATCCACCGGGTCCCAGTTCACCGTGCCCAGCTTCTTGTAGATCAGGCCCTTTTCATACAGGCGGGTGAACAGCCACTGTTCCCAGCGGTAGTACGCGGGCGTGCATGTAGCCAGTTCGCGCGACCAGTCGATGGCGAAGCCGAGGCGCTTCAGCTGCGCCTTCATGTACTCGATGTTGGCGTAGGTCCATTTCGCCGGCGGCACGTTGTTCTGGATCGCGGCGTTCTCAGCTGGCATGCCGAAGGCATCCCAGCCCATGGGTTGCAGCACGTTGTAGCCGCGCATGCGGTGGTAGCGCGCCAGCACGTCGCCGATGGTGTAGTTGCGCACGTGGCCCATGTGCAGCTTGCCCGAGGGGTAGGGGAACATCGACAGGCAGTAGTACTTCGGGCGGGCGGTGTCCTCCACGACGCGGAAGGCCGAGGTGGATTCCCAGTGCTGCTGGGCGGCCGTTTCCACGGCTGCGGGCTGGTATTTGTCCTGCATGGGCGGGGTGCGCGAATTCAAGGCGTTGAAAACGCGGAAGTATATCCCGAAGCCGCCGGAGGGCGCGTGGCGGTTGGGAAAGCGGGCGCTCGGGCAGGGCAAAAAAACGGCATCCAGTGGGAACTGGATGCCGAACTCCATTAAGGAGAGGGAGGGAGACGGTTTCCCCGCGGCGGGGAGAAAAATTCGAGGGAGGCGCGTGCTGCTCAGGCTGCTTCGCGGCTGCGGCCGGTGCCGCGCTGGAAGCCTTTCTGCCACTCGGCCGACACCACGCTCACCACGTCTTCCATGGCGAGCAGGGGCAGACGCCACATCATGTTCTGGCTGCGCAGCAGGGGGGTGACGCGCGGGGTGCAGCGGCTGTTCTTTTCCTCTTCCAGCTGGCGGAGGAAGCTGTCCATGGCCGCGCCCCAGTATTCAGAGTTGCCGACCCAGCCGGTATCGGCGGTTGCCTGGCGGACGGCGCGGCGCCAGAGGACGGCGGCGCGCTCGGTCGAGACGCCAGCCTTGCTGGCGTACCAAGGAAGGAGCTTGGGCGTTTGCATCTGGTGTTTCTCCTGGGGGCTCCGGTAGAGCCCGTTGCAGGGCGGCGCTCTTTTGAAGCGGCCGTCATGCGTGTTCTTGTTGTACTGCAAAATCCGTTGCCGGAGCTTATTTATGCTCGATTCTACGGATTCTTCGAGTATTGGGGCGTGACGAAGTTCCTGCTTTTGCTGCTATGCACAAACCCAAGATATTTCAGTGTTGAAGCGATTTCAAGTTTCTTGTTGCAGCGACGCAACAGTGGGTGCGGCGAGGGTGAAAAGGGGACGGAGGGCGGGCCGCGGGTAGAATGCCCCCCTGGAAAGGAAGCTCCCATGTCGAATCTGCTAGCGAACCTGAACAACGAACAGATGCAGGCGGTCACGCTGCCGCCCCAGCATGCGCTCATCCTGGCCGGCGCCGGCTCGGGCAAGACGCGGGTGCTGACCACCCGCATCGCCTGGCTGATCCAGACCGGCCAGGTCGATCCTTCCGGGCTGCTGGCGGTAACCTTCACCAACAAGGCGGCGAAGGAAATGCTGGCGCGGCTGTCGGCCATGCTGCCGGTGAGCCCGCGTGGCATGTGGATAGGGACCTTCCACGGACTGTGCAACCGCCTGTTGAGGGCGCACTACCGCGATGCCGGCCTGCCCCAGCTGTTCCAGATCCTGGACTCCGGTGATCAGCTGGCGGCGATCAAGCGCCTGCTGAAGACGCTGAACATCGACGATGAGAAATATCCGCCGCGTGATCTGCAACACTTCATCAACGGCCAGAAGGAGGCGGGCAACCGGCCGGCGGCGGTCGAGGCCTGGGACGACCACACCCGCCAGCGCGTCATGCTCTACACCGAGTACGAGGCCCAGTGCCAGCGCGAAGGCGTGGTGGATTTCGCCGAACTGCTGCTGCGCTCCTACGAACTGCTGGAGCGCCACGAACCGCTGCGGCGCCATTACCAGCGCCGCTTCCGTCACATCCTGGTGGATGAGTTCCAGGATACCAACCGCCTGCAGTATCGCTGGCTGAAGCTGCTGGCGGACGATGGCCGGGAGGGCGGCGCGGCGTTGTTCTGCGTTGGCGACGACGACCAGTCCATTTACCGCTTCCGCGGCGCAGAGGTCGGCAACATGCGCGACTTCGAGCGCGAGTTCCGTGTCGCCAACGTGATCCGGCTGGAGCAGAACTACCGCTCCGGCGGCAACATCCTGGACGCGGCCAACGCCATCATCCGCTACAACGCCAACCGTCTCGGCAAGAACCTGTGGACCGATCAGGGTGCCGGCGAGCCCATCCGGGTGTTCGAGGCTTTCTCGGATGGCGACGAAGCGCGCTGGATTGTCGAGGAAATCCAGTCGCTGGTGCGGGACGGCGCCTCGCGCGGCGAGATCGCGCTGCTCTACCGCTCCAACGCCCAATCGCGGGTGCTGGAACACCAGCTCTTCAGCGCCGGCATTCCCTATCGCGTCTATGGCGGCCTGCGCTTCTTCGAACGCCAAGAGATCAAGCACGCGCTGGCCTACCTCCGGCTGATCGCCAACCCGGATGACGACACCGCTTTCGCCCGGGTGGTGAACTTCCCCGCACGCGGTATCGGCGCCCGCTCGCTGGAGTCGCTGCAGGATGCCGCGCGCACCTTCAACACCAGCCTCTACGCCACCGTGCCGCATCTCAGCGGCAAGCCGGGTACCGTGCTGGCGCAGTTCGTCCGGCTGGTGGAGACGCTGCGGACCGAGACCGCGCCTTTGCCGCTGCCGGAACTGGTCGACCACGTGCTGCACGGCGCCGGCCTGCGCGACCACTACCTCGCCGAGAAGGAAGGCCGCGAGCGGCTGGAGAACCTGGACGAACTGCTCAATGCTGCGGCCAACTTCGTCGCCGAATCCGACGCCGATGCCGAGACCCTGAAGCAGCCGCACGCGCTGCTGGCGGACTTCCTCGCCCACGCTTCCCTGGAGGCCGGCGACCATCAGGCGGAGCAGGGCGCCGAAGCGGTGCAACTGATGACGGTGCATTCGGCCAAGGGCCTGGAGTTCAACGCCGTCTTCCTGTCCGGCCTGGAGGAGGGCCTGTTTCCGCACGAGAACAGCATCCTCGAGACCGAGGGCCTGGAGGAGGAGCGTCGCCTGATGTACGTGGCGGTGACACGGGCCCGGGAGCGGCTCTACATCACCTGCGCCCAGAGCCGCATGCTGCACGGGCAGACCCGCTATCACCCGCGGTCGCGCTTCCTGGAGGAGATTCCCGCCGGCCTGCTGAAGTGGCTGGCGCCACCCAAGCCGCGCGCCAGCGCTTCAACGTCCGGCTCCGCCGGCTATTCGTCCTCCAGCTACCGCGCCAACGCGGCGCCGGCGAGCCGGCCGGAGCTGGGCGGCCTGCGCATCGGCCAGGGGGTGAGCCACGCCCGTTTCGGCCAGGGCGTGATCGTCGCCGCCGAAGGGAGTGGCTCGGATGCCCGGGTGCAGGTGAATTTCGGTCCGGCCGGCATCAAGTGGCTGCTGCTGGGCGTGGCCAAACTGGACCCGATCTGACTCCGCTGCCCGCAGGCGGCACCTCAGGTGCCGTAACGGGCGGCCAAGGCGTCGTGCAGGGCGACGAACTCCTGCGCCAGCTTGTGACGGGCGTCCAGGTGGATCATCGGCCGCGCCTGCTCGTGGGATTCCTTGATCTTCACCGAGGCGGAGAGATAGGGCGACAGCACCGGCAAGCCCTCGTCTATCAACTCCTGTACCACTTTCTGCGGCAGGCTGGCGCGTGGCTGGAACTGGTTGACCACGATGCCTTCCACCTCGAGGTGGCGATTGTGGTCGGCCTTGATCTCCTCCACGTTCTCCAGCAGCGAGTACAGCGCCCGGCGGGAGAAGTCGTCGCAGTCGAAGGGGATCAGGCAGGCGTCGGCGGCGATCAGCGCCGAGCGGGTGTAGAAGTTGAGGGCCGGCGGCGTGTCGATGTAGACCTCGTCGTAGTCCTCCGCCAGTTCCTGCAGCGCGTCGCGCAGCTTGTAGATCTTGTAGCGCGACTCCAGCTTGCTCTGCAGCTCTTCCAGCAGTGGATGCGAGGGCATCACGTGCAACCCTTCGTAGGGCGAGGCGACGATGAACTCCTCGGTACCTTTGGGGTTCAGCTTGAAGTTCAGCGTCTGGTCGAAGAAGCCGGCCAGGGTCAGCGCCTGCTCGGTATCGGCGTTGCCGAGCAGGTACTGGGTGGAGTTGCCCTGCGGGTCCAGGTCGACCACCAGCGTGCGCTTGCCGCGATGGGCGCTGATGGCGGCCAGGTTGCAGGTAATGGTGGACTTCCCGACGCCGCCCTTCTGATTGAATACCACACGCCGCATAGTTTCCCCCTCGAGTCGTGTGCCCATTGTGCCAAAAAGCCTTGCCGGCGGGATAAGGCTGCCGTGGCCGGGGAGTGCGACGCCGGCCCTGCCGCCCAAGGTTACGCGCCTTGAGCTAAACTGCCGCCTCGTCAGTCATGCCGGTTCTGGCTGTTTTTTCAGTCGGATGGCATGCGGGTTCCGATCGGAACCCGCTCTGCGGCACGGCGTTGTCGGCGCCGACATCAACAATCAGGCTGCGGATGGTCGCAATTGGCGAGGCGACGGTGCGCGCCTATTGTTGCGCCCCACATTACTCATACAAACACCTCACCGTTCCGAGAGGGAAAGCAATGGATCAGGATTTCATCGCCGCGGCGCTGGACTATCACCGTGCGCCGACGCGCGGCAAGATTTCGGTCGTGCCGACCAAGGGCCTCACCAATCAACGCGATCTGGCGCTCGCCTATTCGCCCGGCGTGGCCGCCGCCTGCGATGCCATCGTCGCCGATCCGGCGGAAGCACGCGAGCTGACCAGCCGCGGCAACCTGGTCGCGGTGGTGACCAACGGCACCGCGGTGCTGGGGCTGGGCAACATCGGCCCGCTGGCGTCCAAGCCGGTGATGGAGGGCAAGGGCTGCCTGTTCAAGAAGTTCGCCGGCATCGACGTGTTCGACATCGAACTGGCCGAGAACGACCCGGACAAGCTGATCGACATCATTGCCGCGCTGGAGCCCACGCTGGGCGGCGTGAACCTGGAAGACATCAAGGCGCCGGAGTGCTTCTACATCGAGCAGAAGCTGCGCGAGCGCATGCACATCCCGGTGTTCCACGATGACCAGCATGGCACCGCCATCATCTCCGCCGCCGGCCTGATCAACGGCCTGAAGGTGGTCGGCAAGGACATCGCCAAAGTGAAGCTGGTGTGTTCCGGCGCCGGTGCCGCCGCCATCGCCTGCCTGGACCTGATGGTGGGCCTGGGGCTGAAGCGCGAGAACGTCTATGTGTGCGACTCCAAGGGCGTGATCTTCCACGGCCGCGACGAGAAGATGGAGCCGAACAAGGCCCGCTACGCGCAGACTACCGAAGCCCGCAGCCTGGGCGATGTGATCCAGGGCGCCGACGTCTTCCTCGGCCTGTCCACCGCTGGCGTGCTGAAGAAGGAAATGGTCGCGAAGATGGCCGACAAGCCGCTGATCTTCGCCCTGGCCAACCCGAACCCGGAAATCCTGCCGGCCGACGCCAAGGAAGTGCGCCCGGACTGCATCATCGCCACCGGCCGCTCCGACTTCCCCAACCAGGTCAACAACGTCCTCTGCTTCCCCTTCATCTTCCGCGGTGCGCTGGACGTGGGCGCGACCAAGATCAACGAAGAGATGAAGCTCGCCTGCGTGAAGGCCATCGCCGAGCTGGCCCAGGCGGAGCAGAACGACGTGGTGGCCTCCGCCTACGGCGGCGCCGAGCTGTCCTTCGGGCCGGACTACATCATCCCGCGGCCTTTCGATCCCCGCCTCATCGTCAAGATCGCGCCGGCTGTGGCCCGCGCCGCGATGGAGTCCGGCGTGGCGACCAAGCCGATCGAGGACTTCGACGCCTACATCGCCAGCCTGACCGACTTCGTCTATACCACCGGCATCGTCATGAAGCCGGTGTTCTCCGCCGCCAAGCGCGTCCCGATGGAGCAGAAGCGGGTGATCTACGCCGAAGGCGAGGATGAGCGTGTGCTGCACGCTGCCCGCGTGGTGGTGGACGAGGGCCTGGCGCGTCCCATCCTCGTCGGCCGTCCCAGCGTGATCGAGATGCGGATCAAGAAGATCGGCCTCAACCTGGTGCCAGAGCGGGATTTCGACATCGTCAACCCGGAATCCGACCCGCGCTACCGCGACCTCTGGAACGAGTATTACCGTCTGATGGGCCGCGATGGCGTGACGCCGGAAATCGCCAAGGCCAAGATGCGCCGCGACACCACGCTGATCGGCGCCATGCTGCTGCGCACCGGCGACGCCGACGCGCTGGTGTGCGGCACCTTCGGCACCTACGACTATCACATGCAGCACGTGGTGGACGTCATCGGCCTCAAGGCCGGCGCCAAGCAGTTCGCCGCCATGAACCTGCTGCTGCTGCCCAAGCGCACGCTGGCCATCACCGACACCTATGTGAATGAGAACCCGAGTGCGGCCGAAGTGGCGGAGATCGCGCGCATGGCGGCGGAAGAGCTGCGCCGCTTCGGCATCGAGCCGCGGCTGGCGCTGCTGTCCCACTCCAACTTCGGCAGCTCGCGCTCTTCCTCCGCGCGCAAGATGCGCGAGGCGGTCGGCCTGCTGAAGCAACTGGCGCCGGATCTGGAGTGCGACGGCGAAATGCATGGCGATGCCGCGCTGTCGCCTGAAATCCGCGCCAAGGTGCATCCGGACTCCACCCTGGTCGGAGAAGCCAACCTGCTGGTGATGCCCAACCTGGACGCCGCCAACATCTCCTTCAACCTGATGAAGATGGCCAATGGCGACGGCGTGTCGGTCGGTCCCATCCTGCTGGGCGCGGCCAAGCCGGTGCACATCCTCACCCCGTCGGCCACCGTGCGCCGGCTGGTGAACATCACCGCCCTGGCGGTGGTGGATGCGCAGGAGGTGCGCGCTAGCGCCGCCCGCTGAGCCTCCTCGCTCCGCAATAAGAAAGAGCCCGTGCCGCGTCCTGCGGCGCGGGTTTTTTTGCGCCGCAGGAAACCTGCTGTCACGCCCGTTCCGGGGAGCGCCTGCTACGCTATCGCCACCCCCTACTAAAGAGAATTCTCGTGAAAGATCCGCGAGTTCCCCTCCGCCTGGCCAGGATATTGGCCACCACCTTCGTCGTACTCTCCGCCCCTTCCGCTTTCGCCGCTGACTGGCTGCTCGCCACGCATGAGCCGCGTGTCGTGCCGGGCGAGGTTTTCACCGTCACCGTCGTTGGCGACGGCACAGGTCCGCTGCCGGATACGCTGGCGGCGGTGGTGGAGCTGCCCGGCAATGCGCCGCGCATCGCGGTGCCGCTGGTGGCCAGCGCCGCCGAGGCCGGCGGGCGCCGCGCCTACGCCGCGCGCTGGCCGCGGGAGGTCACCGGCATGGCCGTGCTGGCCCTGCAGGATGCGGCGGCGGCGCGACTCATCATCGATGCCTCGCTCGCCAACGAGGCCCAGTCGCAGCTGGCGGCCCAGAGCGCGGCGCCGGCGGGGGAGTTCATGCGCCAGCCGGCCTCGGCAGAACCGGTGGAGTCCGCGCCGCTGGGCTTCCATGAGCCGATGTACTTCCTGGTCGGCGGCAACCCCAACACCGCCCGCTTCCAGTTCAGCTTCCGCTATCGCCTGTTCGACTCCCACGGCGTCGTTGGCGAGACCTTCCCGGTGGTGCGCGGGCTTTACTTCGGCTTCACCCAGACCTCGATGTGGGATCTGGCTGCCGACTCCAAACCCTTCCACGACACCAGCTTCCGCCCTTCGCTGTTCTACCAGTGGCGCGTCTCCAACCCGCTGGATGGCAACTCGGTGAACCTGCAGGGCGGCTACGAGCACGAGTCCAACGGCAAGGACGGGCTGGAGTCGCGCAGCATAGACACCCTGTTCCTGCGCGCCGACGCCCGCTACTACTTTGCCGACGGCCGCACCTATCTTGGCGTCGCGCCCAAGGTCTGGACCTACCTGGACAAGGACGACAACCCGGACATCACCGGCTATCGCGGCTACGGCGAGCTTGGCCTGCGCTTCGGCCGCGACGACGGCCTGCTGCTGAACGCCCAGCTGCGCCGCGGCACCAAGGGCAAGGGCAGCACCCAGCTGGACCTGTCCTACCCGATCCGCCTGAGCATCTTCTCGGGCGTCGGCGCTTTCGCCCACCTGCAGTACTTCAACGGCTACGGCGAAACGCTGCTGGACTACAACGAGCCGAAGACCGGGCAGTTTAGAATCGGCGTTTCCATCGTCCGCTGAGCCGCCGGGCCGCAGATCCGGTGCTTATCCAGGAGGCAGCCATGACCCACGCGATCCGATTCCACCGTACCGGCGGTCCGGAGGTGTTGCAGTGGGAGGCGGTCGAATTGCCGCTGCCCGCAGCCGGGGAAGTGCGGCTGCGCCAGCATGCGGTGGGCCTCAATTTCGTCGATACCTACTACCGCAGCGGCCTGTATCCGACGCCGCTGCCCTCTGGCATCGGTGCCGAAGCCGCGGGCGTGGTCGAGGCGCTGGGCGAGGGTGTTACCGATCTGCAGGTGGGCGACCGCGTGGCCTACGCCGGCGGACCGCAAGGCGCCTACGCCGAGGCGCGCAACCTGCAGGCGGACCGGCTCGTCCGCCTGCCGGAAGCACTGAGCTTCGAGCAGGGCGCGGCGATGATGCTGCAGGGGCTCACCGCCCAGTACCTGCTGCGGCGCACCTACCGGGTGCAGCCCGGCGACACCGTGCTGATCCATGCCGCGGCCGGCGGTGTCGGCCTGCTCATGTGCCAGTGGGCGAAAGCACTGGGGGCCACGGTGATAGGCACCGTCGGCTCCGACGCCAAGGCGGAACTGGCGGCCGCCCACGGCTGTGACCATCCCATCGTCTACACCCGCGAGTCTTTCCCGGCGCGGGTCAGGGAGCTCACTGGCGGCGAGGGCGTGCCGGTGGTGTACGACTCCATCGGCAAGGATACTTTCATGGACTCGCTTTCCTGTCTGCGGCCGCTGGGCATGATGGTGAGCTTCGGCAATGCTTCCGGCCCGGTCGGCGATGTGGACGTCGGCCTGCTGGCTCGCATGGGCTCGCTGTTCCTGACCCGCCCCAGCCTGTTCACCTACGCCGCCCGGCGCAGCGACCTGCTGGAGATGGCCAGGGAACTGTTCGAGGTGGTGCTGTCCGGCAAGGTGAAGCTGCAGATCCACCAGCGCTACGCCTTGAAGGACGCCGCCCGGGCGCAGGCCGACCTGGAAGCCCGGCGCACCACCGGTACTTCGCTGCTGCTCCCCTGAGCGAGGCTTGCGGCAAGGCCCCGTGGGTGTGCGTGATCATATGTTTGTTGCAAAGTAGTTTGCGCTGGCATAAGTTCGGTCCCTGATCGCGCTGGCGGGGCGGCTGCGCCCGGGGCCGGCGTGGTGACGTCAACCATGCACCGGAGATCAGCACCGATGGAACCGAACACCCTCACCGGCAGCCTGCAGGCCACCCTGGGCGGCCAGTTGCCCGCCATCCTCGCCGCGGTCGCGGTACTCGCGCTGGGCTGGTTCGCCGCCGTCGCCGTGCGCGCCGGCAGCCGTCGACTGCTGCGCCTGGGCGCGCTCAACGACCGCCTGCGCAACGGCACCGGCCATGCGCTGGACGTGGAAACGCCGATCGCCCTCGGCCTTTTCGGTCTGGTCATGTTGGTGACCATCGTCGCCGTGCTCAACATCCTCAGCCTGGAAATGCTGTCGGCGCCCTTTGCCGCGCTGCTGGTCCAGATCACCACCTACCTGCCGCATCTGCTCGCCGGCGTGGTGCTGGCGGTGGTGGCGTGGACGGTGGCCACCGTGCTGCGTGCGATCACCGCCCGGGTGCTGGCGGCGACCACGCTGGACGACCGCCTCGCCGCCGAGGCCGGCATGGAGCCGATGAGCCGCAATCTCGCCAACGTCGCCTTCTGGCTGGTGATGCTGCTGTTCCTGCCGGCCATCCTCGGCGCCTTCCAGCTGGATGGCCTGCTGCAGCCGGTGCAGGGCATGGTGGACCGGGCACTGACGATGGTGCCCAACATCTTCGCCGCCGGCATGATCGGCTTCGTCGGTTGGCTGGTGGCCAGCGTGCTGCGCGGCCTGGTCGCCAACCTGCTGGCCGCGGTCGGCGCCGACCGCCTCGGCGCCCGGCTGGGGCTGGACGCCAGCGTCAGCCTGTCGCGGCTGGCGGGTACGCTGGTGTTCATCTTCGTCTTCGTGCCCAGCCTGATCGCCGCGCTGGACGCGCTGCGCATCGAAGCCATCTCGGCGCCGGCCATCGGCATGCTGGACCAGTTCTTCGCCGCGGTACCGGAGATCTTCGCGGCGGCGCTCATCCTGGCGATCACCTGGTTCGTCGCCCGTTTCGCCGGTGCGCTGGTCGCCCGCCTGCTGGGCGGCATCGGCTTCGACCTGCTGCCGGCCAAGCTCGGCCTGGGCCACGCCTTCGGCCTGGGCCACGCCTCCGGCCTGGGCCACGCCTCCGGCCCTGAACTGACGCCTTCGATGCTGGTTGGCCGGCTGGTGGTGTTTTTCGCCATGCTGTTCGCGGTAGTGGAAGCGGCGAGCCGGCTGGGCTTCGATCAGGTGAGCGGGCTGGTGGAGGTTTTCATCCGCTTTGGTGGCGACATCCTGCTGGGCAGCGTGATCCTGATCGCCGGCTTCTGGCTGGCCAACATCGCCGCCGAGGCCATCGCCCGCGCCAGCGGCGCTCAGGCCGGTGGCCGCTCCGTCGGCCTGGCCCGCATCGCCCGCGTCGCCATCCTCGGCCTGGTCATCGCAATGGGGCTGCGGGCGATGGGCATCGCCGACGATATCGTCAATCTCGCCTTCGGCCTGGGCTTCGGCGCGGTGGCGGTCGCAGTGGCGCTGTCCTTCGGCCTGGGCGGCCGCGAGGCGGCGGGACGGCAGATGGAGTACTGGCTGGCCAAGCTGCGCAAGGACGAGGCCGGCCGCGACTGAGCCGACCTTGCCGGGCCCCGGCCATGGTCCGATGGTCGGGCCGGCCGGGGTGGGGTCGGGTAAAATCCCGCCCCATGAATGCCCCACATCAGCCCCGTTTCGTCCATCTCCGCCTGCACTCCGAATACTCGATCACCGACGGCATCGTCCAGATCGACCAGGCGATTTCCGCCGCTGCCGCCGACGGCATGCCGGCGCTCGGCATCTCCGACCTCGCCAACCTCTTCGGCATGGTCAAGTTCTACAAGGGGGCGCGCGGCAAGGGCGTGAAGCCGGTGATCGGCGTGGACGCCTGGATCCAGAACGAGGTCGAGCGCGACAAGCCTTATCGTGTGCTGCTGATCTGCCGCGACCGTGCCGGCTACGGCCAGCTGTGCGAACTGCTCACTCGCGCCTACCTGGAGAACAAGTACCGCGGGCGCGCCGAGTTGCGCCGCGAATGGTTCGAGGGCGGCGCCGCCAGCGGCCTGCTGTGCCTGTCTGGCGCCATGGATGGCGACATCGGCCACGCCCTGGCCAACGGCAACGCCGACCTCGCCGAACGCCTGGCCGCCGACTGGGCCCGGCTGTTCCCGGATGCCTTCTACATCGAGGTGCAGCGCGCCGGCCACCCTGGCACCGAGACCTACATCCGCCACGCGCTGCAGATCGCCTCCCGGCTGGACCTGCCGGTGGTAGCCACCCACCCGGTGCAGTTCCTCAAGCGCGAGGATTTCCAGGCTCACGAGGCGCGCGTGTGCATCGCCCAAGGCTATGTGCTGGCCGACAAGCGCCGGCCGCGCGACTTCACCGAGGAGCAGTACCTCAAGAGCCAGGACGAGATGTGCGCGCTGTTCGCTGACATCCCGGAGGCGCTCGAGAACGCGGTGGAGATCGCCAAGCGCTGCTCGCTCACCGTGCAGCTGGGCAAGAACTTCCTGCCGCTGTTCCCGACGCCGGATGGCATGAGCCTGGACGACTTCCTGGTGCTGGAAGCGAAGAAGGGGCTGGAGGAGCGGCTGATAGAGCTCTACCCGCATCCGGAGGAGCGGGAGAAGCAGCGCCCGCGCTACGAGGAGCGGCTGAAGTTCGAGACCGACACCATCATCCAGATGGGCTTCCCCGGCTACTTCCTCATCGTGGCGGACTTCATCCAGTGGGGGAAGAACAACGGCGTGCCGGTCGGCCCCGGCCGGGGCTCGGGCGCCGGCTCGCTGGTGGCCTATTCGCTGAAGATCACCGACCTCGATCCGCTGGAGTACGCGCTGCTGTTCGAGCGCTTCCTGAACCCGGAGCGGGTGTCCATGCCCGACTTCGACATCGACTTCTGCCAGGACAACCGCTACCGCGTCATCGAATACGTGCGCGAGCGCTATGGCAAGGACGCGGTGAGCCAGATCGCCACCTTCGGCACCCTGGCTTCCAAGGCGGTGGTGCGCGACGTCGGCCGCGTGCTCGACATGCCCTACGGCCTGTGCGACCGCTTGTCCAAGCTGGTTCCCATCGAAGGCGCCAAGCCGGTGTCGCTGGCGCGCGCCTACGAAATGGAGCCGCAGATCGGCGAGATGATGAAGGACGGCAACGACGGCGAGGCGGTGCAGACCCTGTGGGGCCTGGCCGAGCCGCTGGAGGGCCTCACCCGCGGCGTCGGCATGCACGCCGGCGGGGTGCTCATCGCACCCGGCAAGCTCACCGACTTCTGCCCGCTCTACATCGCCGACGGCGACGACGCCACGCCGGTGTCGCAGTTCGACAAGGACGACGTCGAAGCGGTCGGCCTGGTGAAGTTCGACTTCCTCGGCCTGCGCAACCTGACGATTATCGAGCTGGCGCTGGACTACGTGGAGCGCCTGACCGGCGAGCGGGTCGACCTGATGAGCTTGGGCTTCCAGGACCCGGCCGCCTACCAGATCCTGAAGGACGCCAACACCACCGCGATCTTCCAGGTGGAATCGGACGGGATGAAGAAGCTGCTGAAGAAGCTGGCGCCCGACCGTTTCGAAGACATCATCGCGGTACTCGCGCTCTACCGCCCGGGCCCGCTGGGCTCGGGCATGGTGGACGATTTCATCCTGCGCAAGAAAGGCCAGCAGGAGATCGACTACTTCCACCCCGACCTCAAAGCCTGCCTGGAGCCGACCTACGGCGTCATCGTGTACCAGGAACAGGTGATGCAGATCTCGCAGATCATCGGCGGCTACACCCTGGGTGGCGCCGACATGCTGCGCCGCGCGATGGGCAAGAAGAAGCCGGAGGAGATGGCCAAGCACCGCGCCACCATCGCCGACGGCGCCAAGCAGAAGGGCTACGACCCGGCGCTGGCCGAGCAACTGTTCGACCTGATGACCAAGTTCGCGGAGTACGGCTTCAACAAGTCGCACACCGCCGCCTACGCGGTGGTCACCTACCACACCGCCTGGCTGAAGGCCCACCACTGTGCCGCCTTCATGGCGGCCACCATGTCCTCCGACCTGGACAACACCGACACCGTCAAGATCTTCTACGAGGATACCCTCGTCAACAAGATCGCCATCCTGCCGCCGGATGTGAACGAGTCCGACTACCGCTTCGTGCCGGTGGACCGCAAGACCATCCGCTATGGCCTGGGCGCGGTGAAGGGCTGCGGCGAGCCGGCGGTGCGCGCCATCATCGCCGCCCGCGGCAGGAAGCCTTTCCACGACCTGTTCGATTTCTGCGAGCGGGTGGACCGCCGCCTGGTGAACCGCCGGGTGGTCGAAGCGCTGATCCGCGCCGGCGCCATGGATCCGCTGGAAGGCCACAAGGGCCGCGACCGCGCCCAGCTCATGGCCACCGTGCCGCTGGCGATGGAGGCCGCCGAGCAAGCCGCCGCCAATGCCATGCAGGGCGGTCTGTTCGACATGGTGCCGGAGGCGGCCGGCGCGGCGGTGGAGTTCGTCAGCGTCCGCCCTTGGAGCGAGCGCGAGCGGCTGAAGGAAGAGAAGATCGCCATCGGCTTCTTCCTTTCGGGCCATCCGTTCAACGCCTTCAAGGCCGAGGTGCGCCGCTTCGTCCGCCGTACCCTGGCGCAGATCGAGCCCTCGCGCGACCTGGTGATGATGGCGGGCGTGGTAATGGAAGCGCGGACCAAGATGGGCAGCCGCGGCAAGATGACCTTCGTGCAACTGGACGATGGCACCACGCCGCGGGAGATCGCAGTGTATTCGGAGGTGCTGGAGGCCAACCGCGGCAAGATCGTCACCGACGAAGTGCTGGTGGTGGAAGGCAAGGTCAGCAACGACGAGTTCTCCGGCGGCTACCGCATCATCGCCGACAAACTGCTGACCCTGGGCGAGGCACGCAGCCGCTTCGCCCGCGCCCTTAACCTCAGGCTGAACGGCGAGGTGGGCGAGGCCGGCGGCCCGGCCGCGGCGGCGGACCGGCTGCAGAACCTGCTGGCGCCTTTCCGCGACGGCACCTGCCCGGTGCAGGTGCGCTACCGCAATGCCCACGCAGAAGCGGATCTGCCGCTGGGGCGGGCGTGGCGGGTGCGGCTGGAGGAGAACCTGCTCGACAGCCTGCGCGAATGGCTGCCGCCGAACGCGGTCGAGATCGACTATCCGTCCTGACGCGGGCGGCTTGCCGTTCGCTTTTCAGTAGGTGGGGCGCACGCCGAAAGGTCCGGCGGGCGCTTCCTCGGCGGCCGGGCTGCAGGCCACCTCGGCCACCTTCGCCGCCGGCGGGCCGGAGCGGCTCCATTCCACGAAGCGCTCCACCGCCTCTTCGCTGCCGGCAACCAGTGCTTCCACGCTGCCGTCGGCGCGGTTGCGCACCCAGCCCTGCAGGCCCAGCCGCAGGGCCTCGGCCTGGGCGGCGGCACGGTAGCCCACGCCCTGCACCTTGCCACGGACCCTCAGCACCAGGCTGGTCGCAGGCTTGGAATGATCAGGCATAGGAAACCTCGGCGGCGGGCGGCTGTACCTGCCGCGCGCGGGCGACGGCGGCAGCGAGATCGGTGGCAATGTTGTCCGCCCCCAGCCGCTCGCTGAAGCCGGAGCGCTGCACCAGCGAGCCGGGCTGGGGATTGAGGCCGCACAGGATCAGCTCCGCGCCGCGCTTGTGCAGGTTGCGGTGCAGCGTCTGCAAGATGTCTAGGCCGGTGGTGTCGATGTTGATCACCTTGTCCAGGTCCAGGATCACCACCGCCGGATGCCCATCCTGCATCAGCAGCAGGTTCTCCAGTTTGTTGGCGGCACCGAAGAACAGGCTGCCGAACAGGCGGTAGGCGAGGATGCGCGGCGTGCCGTCGCTGGCGTTCCCGCCATCGATCTGGATGCGTTCGATGCGGGTGAGGTCGGACATGCGGTAGATGAAGAACAGGCTCGCCAGCACCATGCCCAGTTCCACTGCCAGCGTCAGGTCGAACACCACGGTGACGAAGAAGGTGCCGAGCAGGATGGTGCGGTACTGCACCGAGTAGCGGCGCAGCTCGGCGGGCGCGAAGGCGTGCCATTCGCCCATGTTGATCGCCACCACCACCACGATGGCCGACAGCGTGGCCAGCGGAATGGCGCTGGCCAGCGGCGCCAGCACCAGCACCACTGCCAGCAGCACCAGCGCGTGGATGGCGCCGGCCACCGGCGTGCGGCCGCCGGTGCGGATGTTGGTGGCGGTGCGGGCGATGGCGCCGGTGGCGGCGAAGCCGCCGAACAGCGGCGCGGCGATGTTGGCGATGCCCTGCGCCATCAGCTCCTGGTTGGGATCGTGGCGGTCGTCGATCTGGCTGTCGGCCACCCGCGCAGACAGCAGCGATTCGATCGCGCCCAGCAGGGCGATGGTGAGCGCGGGCGCGATCAGCTTGCCCAGGGTGCCGAGGGAGAGCTCGGGCAGGGCGATGGCGGGGAGGTCGCGCGGGATGCCGCCGAAGCGGCTGCCTATGGTGTCCACCGGCAGGCTGAACAGCGCGTTCAGCGCGGTCATGATCACCAGCGCCGCCAGCGGCCCCGGCATCCGGCGCATCCAGGGCGTGCGGGCGGCGCGCCGGTTCCAGGCCAGCAGCAGCAGCAGCGAGGCGACGGCGACCGCCACCGTCGGCAGGTGCAGCGTCGGCAAGGCATCGATCAGCGCCTTCATCTTGCCGAAGAACTCGCCTGGCAGATTGGCGATCTGCAGGCCGAGGAAATCCTTGATCTGGGAGAGGAAGATCACCACCGCGATGCCGTTGGTGAAGCCGATGACGACCGACAGCGGGATGAAGCGGATCATGCTGCCGAGGCGGAAGGCGCCCATGGCCAGCAGCATGGCGCCGGACATCATGGTGGCGATCAGCAGGTTCTGCACGCCATAGTCGACGACGATGGCGTAGATGATGGGGATGAAGGCGCCGGTGGGGCCGCCGATCTGCACCCGCGAGCCGCCGAGCACCGAGATGAGGAAGCCGGCGACGATGGCGGTCCAGATGCCGGCCGCCGGGCTGAGGCCGGAGGCGATGGCAAAGGCCATGGCCAGCGGCAGCGCAAGTACGCCGACGGTGATGCCGGCCGATAGATCCTGGCTGAAGCTCGCCCTGCCGTAGCCGGGCAGGGTGTCAAGCAGTCTGGGGCGAAAGGAAATTTTCATGGCGTCTCCACAGCGGGTTTCCGGTTCGGTGCGTGCCCAGGCGGGCGGCTGGCGGAAACGCCCGGCCCGGTCGGGTTCGCTGCTGCACGATCCAGCGCTTGGAAGGCGTCAGTGGCATTTCCGGGTTCCGGGGAGACGGATGGGAAGGAGAGGGACAGGCGTGGAAAAACGAGCGCCCATTGTTCGCCTCGCCGGCCGCCTTGTCCAGCGGCCGGCGGGCGCGGTTTACTTCACCCGCATGCCGGGCGTGGCGCCGCTGTCGGGCGACAGGATGTAGAGGCCGCCGGTGTGGCCCTCCGGATCGGAGGCGGCCAGTACCATGCCCTCGCTCAGGCCGAACTTCATCTTGCGTGGCGCGAGGTTGGCCACCATCACGGTCAGCCGGCCGACCAGTGTGGCCGGGTCGTAGGCGGACTTGATGCCGGCGAACACTTGGCGCGGTTTGGGCGCGCCGGCCTCGTCGGTTTCGCCGATGTCCAGTTGCAGGCGGATCAGCTTGTCGGCGCCCTCCACATGCTGGGCGTCGACGATGCGGGCGATGCGCAGATCGACCTTGGTGAAGTCGTCGATGCTGATGTGGCCCGCGTCGGCGGCAGCTTTTTCCGCCTTGGCGGCCTTGTCGGCGTTTTCCGCTTTCCCGGTCTTGGCCGTTGCGGCGGTGGCTGCGGGGGCGGCCGGTGCCAGAGAGTCGCGGTTGGCTTCCAGCAGGGCGTCCACCTGCTTGCGCTCGACCCGCGTCATCAGGTGCTGATAGGGCTGGATGCGGTGGCCGGCCGGCAGTGCCTGCCAGCCGGCCTGCCAGTTCAGCGGAGCGATGGCGAGGAAGGCTTCGACCTGGGCGGCCAGCGCCGGCAGCACCGGCTTGAGGTAGAGGGTGAGGTCGCGGAACAGCGTCAGCGCGGTGCTGCAGACTGCATGCAGCTTCGCTTCCTGGCCTTCCTGCTTGGCCAGTTCCCAGGGCTTGTGGTCGTTCACATACTGGTTGGCGACGTCGGCCAGCCGCATGATTTCGCGCAAGGCGCGGCCGTAGTCGCGTTCCTCGTAGGCGCGGGCCACTGTCTCGGCCTCGAAGGCGGCCTGGAATTCGGCGGTGGCGGCGGCATCGCTGGCGCCCAGCACGCCGTCGAAGCGCTTGGCGATGAAGCCAGCGCAGCGGCTGGCGATGTTGACGAACTTGCCGACGAGGTCGGAATTGACCTTGGCGATCATGTCGTCGAGGTTAAGGTCCACGTCTTCCATCGTGCCGTTGGACTTGCTGGCGAAGTAGTAGCGCAGCCACTCGGCGTTGAGGCCCTGGTCGATGTAGGAGCGGGCGGTGATGAAGGTGCCGCGGCTCTTGGACATCTTGGCGCCGTCCACGGTCAGGAAGCCGTTCACGCACAGCTGGCTGGGCGTGCGGTAGCCGGCGAATTGCAGCATGGCCGGCCAGAACAGGGCGTGGAAGTAGAGGATGTCCTTGCCGATGAAGTGCACCAGCTCGGTGCCGGCGGCCTCGGCGCGGGTGGCCTCGATGAAGTCCTCCACCGCGATGCCGCTCTTGCGGTCGGCGAGGTTGCGGAAGCTGGCGAAGTAGCCGATGGGCGCGTCCAGCCAGACGTAGAAGTACTTGCCGGGCGCGCCGGGAATCTCGAAGCCGAAGTAGGGGGCGTCGCGGGAAATGTCCCAATCGGACAGGCGGTTGTCGCCTTCCTCACCCAGCCATTCCTTCATCTTGTTGGCGGCTTCGGCCTGCAGGCGGCGCTGGCCGGCGGCGTTGCTGCCGCGTGTCCATTCGCGCAGGAAGCTGGCGGCGCGGGGATCGGAGAGGCGGAAGAAGTAGTGTTCCGAGGTCTTCATCACCGGCTTGGCGCCGGACACCGCCGAGTAGGGGTTCTTCAGCTCGGTGGGCGTGTAGGCGGCGCCGCAGACCTCGCAGTTGTCGCCGTACTGATCGGCTGCGCCGCACTTGGGGCACTCGCCCTTGATGAAGCGGTCCGGCAGGAACATTTCCTTGACCGGGTCGTAGAACTGTTCGATGTCGCGGGTTTCGATCAGGCCTGCCTGCCGCAGCCGGCCGTAGATTTCCTCGGCGTAGGCGCGGTTTTCGGGGCTGTGGGTGGAGTGGTAGTTGTCGAAGGCGACGCCGAAGTCGGTGAAGTCGCGCAGGTGCTGGGTATGCACCCGGGCGATCAGCTGTTCCGGCGTGATGCCTTCCTTTTCGGCCCGCAGCATGATGGGCGTGCCGTGGGTGTCATCCGCACAGACGTAGTGCACCTCGCTGCCGCGCATGCGCTGGAAGCGAACCCAGATGTCGCCCTGGACGTAACCGACCAGGTGACCGAGGTGGATGTCGCCGTTGGCGTAGGGCAAGGCGTTGGTGACGAGGATCTTGCGGGACATGATGGGGCCGGGAAACGGGGAAAAGCGCGAGTTTAGCAAACGCGCCCGGGCCGCCGGCGGCGGTCGGGCGCGTTTTGTGCGTCCACGTGCCCGCTGCGGCGCGGCCCAGGCCGGCGCCGTGGCGGGCGTGGATGCATCAGGGCATGGCGCGCAGGTAGATCTCCACGCGGCGGTTGCGGGCGCGGCCGGGTTCGCGGGCGTTGTCGGCGATCGGCTCGGCTTCGCCCTTGCCGTCGGAGCTCAGGCGTTCCAGCCCCAGGCCCTGGCTGCGCAGGTATTCGGTGACCGCCTCGGCGCGGGAAATGGAGAGCTTGAGGTTGTACATCTCGCTGCCGATGCTGTCGGTATGGCCGACGACATGGATGGCGACGCGCGGGTAGGCGGCCAGCGGGGCGACCACTGCGTCCAGCATGCGGGTGAGCGGCTGGCGCGGCACGGCCTTGCCGGAATCGAAGCCATTGCTCACCGGGAGCCGCAATTGCAGGCCTTCGGGGGCGGGGCTGATCTCCACGTCGGGCACGCCCTTGAGGGCAGTGGCGAGGTCGGTGCGCAGGGTGTTCCAGTTGACCGTGCTGGCGCCGTTGGCGGTTGTGGTGGCGGTGCGCGGTGCGCTGCCGGTGCTGGGCGCGGCGCCGCTGCCGCGCGCGGCTTGTGGGTTGCCGGCCGGCGGTGTGGCGGCGCAGGCGCAGAGCAGCATGGCGAGGCAGGCGGGAAGAAGCTTGGATCGGATCATGGTGTCTCGAGTGGTGTTGTGCGTACGGAACATTGGCGCGGAAGCCCTTTGCTTACCTTGGCGACCCTTTTTCAGGATAGGTAAAACCCCGCGGCGACGGTGGGTGAGGCGCGGGAAGCGGTCCGGTATGATGCGGTCCGTTCCCGCCTGCTTGCTCCCGGGCGGCGCGATTATCGAGGAAAACCGACATGAGCTTGTCTCAGGAAACCGTAACAGAAGCGCTGAAATCCGTAATTGATCCAAACACAGGCAAGGACCTGGTGAGCACGCGCTGCATCCGCAATCTCACCGTGTCGGGCGCCGACGTGCGCTTCGAGGTGGAACTGGGCTATCCGGCGAGAAGCCAGCACGAGCCCATTCGCGCCCAACTGCAGCAGGCGCTGGCCGGCCTGCCGGGGCTAGGCAAGGTGGATATCGAGGTGCACAGCCGAGTGGTGGCGCACGCGGTGCAGCAGGGCGTGAAGCTGCTGCCGGGGGTGAAGAACATCGTGGCCGTGTCGTCTGGCAAGGGCGGTGTCGGCAAGAGCACCACCGCCGCCAACCTGGCGCTGGCGCTGGCCGCCGAGGGCGCGAGGGTGGGTATCCTGGATGCGGACATCTATGGCCCTTCGCAGCCGCAGATGCTGGGCATAGGCGGTCGCCGGCCGGAAACCCGCGACGGCAAGACCATGGAGCCGCTTGAGGCGCTCGGCCTGCAGGCGATGTCCATCGGTTTCCTGATCGACACCGACACGCCCATGGTGTGGCGTGGCCCGATGGCCACCCAGGCGCTGAACCAGATGCTGAAGGAAACCGCCTGGAAGGACCTGGACTACCTCATCATCGATATGCCACCGGGCACCGGCGACATCCAGCTGACGCTGTCGCAGAGCGTGCCGGTGACTGGCGCGGTGATCGTCACCACACCGCAGGACATCGCCCTGCTGGACGCGCGCAAGGGCCTGAAGATGTTCGAGAAGGTAGGCGTGCCCATTCTCGGCGTGGTCGAGAACATGAGCATGCACATCTGCTCCAAGTGCGGCCACGAAGAGCACATCTTCGGGACCGGCGGCGGTCAGAAGCTGTGCGCCGACTACGGCATCCCCTTCCTTGGCGCGCTGCCGCTGGACATCCAGATCCGCCAGGAGGCGGATGGCGGCCTGCCGACGGTGGCGGCGGAGCCGGATGGCCGCATCGCCGCCATCTACAAGGAGATCGCGCGCAAGGTCGCGGTGCGCATCGCCGAGAAGGCGAAGGACATGACGCACAAGTTCCCCAATATCGTCATTCAGAACACCTGATCACCCGCAAGCGGGCAATGCTTGGCAGCCGCTTTCGGTCTGCCGGTCATTGCCCTACACTACGCGGATTTTTCGCGGCCGCCAGGCCGGCAAGTCAGGAAAGCGCGCCCGATGTCCATCAAGTCCGACAAGTGGATCCGCCGCATGGCGGAGCAGGAAGGCATGATCGAGCCCTTCGCTCCGGAACTGGTGCGCACCAGCGAGGGCGAGAAGATCGTTTCCTACGGCACCTCGAGCTACGGCTACGATGTGCGCTGCGCCAACGAATTCAAGATCTTCACCAACATCAACTCCACCATCGTGGACCCGAAGGCCTTCGACGAGCGCAACTTCGTCAATTTCACCGGCGAGGTCTGCATCATCCCGCCGAACTCCTTCGCCCTGGCCCGTACGGTGGAGTACTTCCGCATCCCGCGCAGCATCCTCACTGTCTGCCTGGGCAAGAGCACTTATGCGCGCTGCGGCATCATCGTGAACGTCACACCGCTGGAGCCGGAGTGGGAAGGTCATGTGACGCTGGAGTTCTCGAACACCACGCCGCTGCCGGCGAAGATCTACGCCAACGAGGGCGTGGCGCAGATGCTGTTCTTCGAATCGGATGAAGTGTGCGACACCTCCTATCGTGACCGGGGCGGGAAATATCTCGGTCAGACCGGTGTCACCCTGCCCAAAATCTGACCGGGCAGAGGGGATCAGGAGACAGGATCGGGGGGCCGGGTATCCGGCCCCCTTGTGCTTTCCGGTAACGCGAAAGCAAACATGGGGCGGGTAACATGCCCGCCGGCCTGCAAGGGCACGCCGCTGGAGAACTGAAGGATGCGATTCCACTTTCCCATCATCATCATCGACGAGGACTTCCGCTCGGAGAACACCTCCGGGCTGGGTATCCGCGCGCTAGCGAAGGCCATCGGCGATGAAGGCATGGAAGTGCTGGGGGTGACGAGCTACGGCGACCTCACCTCGTTTGCCCAGCAGCAGAGCAGGGGCTCTGCCTTCATCCTGTCGATAGACGACGAGGAGTTCTCCTCGCCGGAGGCCTCGGCCAAGGCGATCGCCGACCTGCGCGCCTTCGTCGAAGAGATCCGCTTCCGCAACGCCGACATTCCCATCTTCCTCTACGGTGAAACGCGCACCAGCCGCCACATCCCCAACGATGTGCTGCGGGAGATGCACGGCTTCATCCACATGTTCGAGGACACACCGGAATTCGTCGCCCGCTACATCGTGCGCGAGGCCAAGAATTACCTCGAGTGCCTGCCGCCGCCGTTCTTCCGCGCGCTGACCCACTATGCCGCCGACGGCTCCTACTCCTGGCACTGCCCCGGTCACTCCGGCGGCGTCGCCTTCCTGAAGAGCCCGGTCGGCCATATGTTCCACCAGTTCTTCGGCGAGAACATGCTGCGGGCGGATGTCTGCAATGCGGTGGACGAGCTCGGCCAGCTGCTGGACCACACCGGCCCGGTGGCCGCCTCCGAGCGCAACGCAGCGCGTATCTTCAACTGCGACCACCTGTACTTTGTCACCAACGGCACCTCCACCTCGAACAAGATGGTGTGGCATACCACGGTGGCGCCGGGCGACATCGTGGTGGTGGACCGCAACTGCCACAAATCCATCCTCCACTCCATCATCATGACCGGCGCGGTGCCTGTGTTCCTGACGCCGACGCGCAACCACTACGGCATCATCGGCCCGATCCCGCTGCAGGAGTTCTCGATGGAGAACATCCAGAAGAAGATCGAGGCCAACCCCTTCGCCCGCGAGGCCAAGAGCAAGAAGCCGCGCATTCTCACCATCACCCAGTCCACTTACGACGGCGTGGTGTACAACGTCGAGACCATCAAGGAGATGCTCGACGGCCGGATAGACACCCTGCACTTCGATGAAGCTTGGCTGCCGCACGCCGCCTTCCACGACTTCTATGGCGACTACCACGCCATCGGCGCTGACCGCCCGCGCTGCAAGGAGTCCATGGTGTTCTCCACCCAGTCCACCCACAAGCTGCTGGCCGGCCTCAGCCAGGCCTCGCAGATCCTGGTGCAGGACTCGCAGACCCGCATGCTGGACCGCGACATCTTCAACGAGGCCTACCTGATGCATACCTCGACCTCGCCGCAGTACGCGATCATCGCTTCCTGCGACGTGGCGGCGGCGATGATGGAGCCGCCGGGCGGTCCCGCGCTGGTGGAGGAGTCGCTGATGGAGGCGGTCGAGTTCCGCCGCGCGATGCGCAAGGTGGACGCCGAGTTTGGCTCCGAGGACTGGTGGTTCAAGGTCTGGGGGCCGGACTACCTCGCCGAGGAAGGCCTGGGCGAACGCGAGGACTGGATGCTCAACGCCGGCGAGCGCTGGCATGGCTTCGGCGATCTCAGCCCCGGCTTCAACATGCTGGACCCGATCAAGGCCACCATCATCACCCCGGGGCTGGACATGGATGGCGACTTCGCCGACCACACCGGCATCCCGGCCGCCATCGTCACCAAGTACCTGGCCGAGCACGGCATCATCGTCGAGAAGACCGGCCTGTACTCCTTCTTCATCATGTTCACCATCGGCATCACCAAGGGGCGCTGGAACACGCTGGTGACCGAGTTGCAGCAGTTCAAGGACGACTACGACCGCAACCAGCCGCTGTGGCGGGTGATGCCGGACTTCATCGCCAAGCATCCGCGCTATGAAAAGGTCGGCCTGAAGGATCTCTGCGCCCAGATCCACAGCTTCTACAAGGCACACGACGTGGCACGGCTCACCACCGAGATGTACCTGTCGGACATGGTGCCGGCGATGAAGCCGGCGGATGCCTTTGCCAAGATGGCGCACCGCGAGATCGAGCGAGTGTTCATCGACGAGCTCGAAGGCCGGGTCACCGCGATGCTGGTGACGCCCTACCCCCCGGGCATCCCGCTATTGATCCCAGGCGAGCGCTTCAACGCGACCATCGTCCGCTACCTGCGGTTCGCGCGCGACTTCAACGCCCGTTTCCCCGGCTTCGAGACCGACATCCACGGTCTGGTGAAGGGCGAGGACGGCCGCTACGCGGTGGATTGCGTCCGCGCCGACTGAACGGCCGTTCGCTCCCAAGAAAAAGGGCCGCAAGTGCGGCCCTTTCTTGTTTGCTCCCGAGCGTTTCCTGCAGGTGCGTGGGATGACGCGTCAGCCCTTGCGCTGATACTCGACGATGTCGAAGGCGAACTCGTTGTCCGCATCCGCTGGGATGTATTCGCGGCTCAACTCTATATAGGCAGTGCGGTCCAGGGCCGGAAAATGCGCGTCGCCTTCGACGTCCGCCTGCACTTCGGTGAGGATCAGGCGCTGAGCCTGATCCAGCAACTGCAGGTACAACTGCGCGCCGCCGATCACGAACAGGGTCTGATCTGCCGGCACCGCGGCAATGGCGGCTTCCGGGCTGGGGAAGAGTTCGGCGCCCTGGGCCCGGTAGCCGGCGTCGCGGGTGACCACCAGATTGCGCCGGCCGGGCAGGGGGCGGCCCAGCGACTCCCAGGTCTTGCGCCCCATCAGGATCGGGTGCCCCAGCGTTCTGGCCTTGAACCGTGCCAGATCCGTCTTCAGGCGCCAGGGCAGGGTATTGTTCCGGCCGATGACACCGTTGCGGGCAACCGCGGCCAGCAGCACGACCTCCGCTTCTCTCGTCATACCGCCACCGGTGCCTTGATGTGAGGGTGAGGATCGTAGCCTTCCAGCACGAAGTCCTCGTAGTGGAAGGCAAAGATATCCCTGTTCTCCGTCGCAATGCGCAGTGTGGGCAAGGCGCGTGGCTCCCGGCTCAACTGTTCCCGGGCCTGCTCCAGGTGGTTGAGATACAGGTGGCAGTCGCCGCCCGTCCATACGAAATCGCCGGGCGCCAGATCGCAGGCCTGCGCAACCATATGCGTCAGCAAGGCGTAGGAGGCAATGTTGAAGGGCACGCCGAGGAAAATGTCCGCGCTGCGCTGATACAACTGGCAGGATAGCCGGCCGTTGGCCACATAGAACTGGAACAGCGCGTGGCAGGGCGGCAGCGCCATGCCTTCCACCTCGCCGGGATTCCAGGCGGAGACGATGTGGCGGCGGGAGTCCGGATTGCGCTTGATGCCCTCGATCAGGCGGGCGATCTGGTCGATGCTACGCCCGTCGCTTGTCTCCCAGCGTCGCCACTGCTTGCCATAGACGGGGCCGAGGTCGCCGTTCTCATCCGCCCATTCGTCCCAGATGGAGACGCCGTTGTCCTTCAGGTAGCGGATATTGGTATCGCCCCGCAGGAACCACAGCAGTTCGTAGACGATGGAGCGGGTGTGCAGCTTCTTCGTCGTCAGCAGGGGAAAACCGTCTTCCAGGTGGAAGCGCATCTGCCAGCCAAAGACCGATAGCGTGCCGGTGCCGGTTCTATCGGTCTTGCGATCGCCGTGCTCCAGCACATGACGCATCAGTTCAAGGTATTGCTTCATCGCATCGCCCGACCAAAACGGCGATTCTACCTCCGCTCGTGTGCCGCTGACCGAGCGTCCCGGGGACTGCAGATCGTGGACCGTCCCTCTCTATGCGAGGGCCATGTGCTACTCTCCCGCGACGGAGAGGGCCGGCGGCTTGGCGGCCCGGGCGGTGCAAGCTGGGGGATGGAGGGGGCGGTGAAAGACGCAAATGTCGCAGGTAACGGCCGAGGCAGCGCCTTCGATTTCACCTTGACGCATGGGGTGCGCTCAAGTGACGCGCTTGAGCGCTTGTCGGTCCTGAGCGAGGATTTGAAAGCGCTTCAGTTTTCCAGCACGCCGAGCAGCCGGGAGATTCAGCATCTCTATGCGCTGGATGATGAACTGCGCCGCGCCGTAAGCCAGGTTCTGTCTGCGCCGGATGAAACCGAACTTCCAGTGCTTGACCGCGTGGAAGGCGTACGCAGCGCTCATGTGGTCCTGTTCGACGCCTATCGTTCCCTGGCACACAGTACCGGCCGCGCGGCTGATCCTGCGTTTCTGACCCGCTATTCGGCTGCGGGTACCGAGAGAATCAAGTGGCACGGCCACGCCCGCCATATCCCGGATGAAGTCGTGTGGAGTGAAATCGGGGCGTTGTTCGCGTCCACCTTGAACGCGGGGGCAGGCATGGTGGTAGGCCATGACGAGGGCGTGCGCCAGGAGTATCTCCGCGCGCTGGGTTTTCACTCCGCCGCGCTGGAGCAACTCTCCTTGCCGGTCTTCCTGGCGGTGGACAGGTTGGTGAGCATAGCGCTGCCCTTCCTCGTATTGGTCAGGGAGCCGCTGCCCTGCGTCTGCTATGTAATAGATCCGCTGAATGCACCACTGCCGAGGCGCTCCACGCGGCCCGGGTCTGCCCAGGGATGGTTCTTCTCATCCGCCGCTGCACTGGAGTTGCTGGCCGAACTGGCCGAGCAACTGCGCCAAGGTGTTCTGCCGGCAGGACTCGACGACGGCAACTTCCCTACGCTGACGTGGCTCACGGCAGTCGTGCATCTTCAGCGTCACTGGTCTCCGTCCCCGCCCCTGCGGCGCTTTCGCAGGCATTCCGTGGCCGCTCACTTGTTGGTGGTGTCTGGCTTCGACGCAGTCGTGAAAGTTTTCGACTCCGACGTGCTGGACGTGGGGCCCGACGTCTGGGTGATCCGGGACCTGAGCCGGGGGGGCGTCGGGGCGGCTATCGATGACCCTGCTGCCAGCGCTCCTGAACTGGGTAGCTTCCTCGCCGTCCGCCCCCAGGATGGAGATAGCTGGCATCTCGGAATCGTCCGCAGGGTCCGTCGCAATGAGAGCGGGGTGGAGATAGGCGTCGAAACGCTATCCCAGCGGCCCTTCTTCGTCAGCGCGGACGACGGCAGGGCGCCCTTGAAGGTATTCCTATGCGATCAGCCCCTCAGAGGGGAGGCCGTGCGGGTTATTGCTGGAGCAGGGGCGCTGCAAGTGGCCACCCCGCTTTTCATCACTTCAGAGGGCGCGATTCAAAAGCTCAAGCCTCTCGATATCTCATTGAGCGGTGAGGGGTTCGATCTGCGTGTTTATCAGGTGCTGTAGAGCGTTGCGGACTGATCGGAAATTTTTTGGTTTTGAGGGTTGACGGTATTTGTGTGGTGTCTATAATGCGCACCTCTTCAGCGCTGCAGCGGAACGCGGCGGAGCTGAAAGGCTTGAGAAGCAAGGCGTTCT
>NZ_SNVV01000005.1 GCF_004361735.1 Azoarcus indigens
GGGTGACGCCGGAGCGGGTGCTGCCGGTGGCCGAAGCGAAGGCGGCGCTGGCGCTGGCGGCCGATACCTTGTCGGCCTGCGGGGTGGGCGCGCGGAGGCAGTGAGGCGGCGCGGCGGTCCTTTCGACAACACACTTGCCGCCAATCGCCAACCGCCAACCGCCAACCGCCAACCGCCAACCGCCAACCGCCAACCGCCAACCGCCAGGCAAGGAGCGTGGGACTCGGCCTCGTTCGCCCCGGGGCTCTCCGGCTGCCCTCAGGCAAGGCGCCGTCGAAGCCCGCCCGCAGCAATGCCGCCGGCAAACACGACCGCGGCCAGTGCGGCGAAGCTGCTACCCCGCTGGACTCCGCCGCCCACGCTGGGTGCTGTCTTCACACCTTCACCACCTGCGGCTGCCAGGCCAGGGCGTAGGCGCTGATCAGGTGCTCGCGGGTGGCCTTGTAGCGGTCCCAGTCGAAGCCGGCGAGGAAGGCGCGGGCGGTTTCGGCGCCGCGGCGGAACAGGTCCAGCTTGCCGGCGTCGTCCATCTCGAAGTTCAGCCAGTCGTGGTCGGCGGTGTCGATGTAGGCCACCAACTGCTTGAAGTCCGGGTTCTTGCGGATGAACTCGTAATCCAGGCAGTGGCGGGCGGAGTTGAAGGTCTGGGTGATGAGCTTGGACAGCTTGCCGATCTCGTGGCTGCGGTCGTCCCACTGCAGCTTGGCGCCGAAGGTGGGGCGGCTGGGCACCTTGTAGGTGTTGTGGAAGGCGTCGATGGGGAAGTTGGAGAGCACGCCGCCGTCGATGAAGCAGGCTTGCGGCGGCGGGAAGGGCGGGGCGCGGTCGGGCCGCAGGTCGCCATCGTTGAGGCCGGCCTGTTCGCACCACTGCGCCAGGTGGGCCGGGTCGCGGATCTTCAGCGGCCGGTGGAAGGGGCGGAAGAAGACCGGGATGGACATGGAGCAGCGGGCGTAGTCGGCCGGGTTCACCGCCTCCGGTTCGTCCCAGTACAGCCCGGCCATGCGCGGGAATTCCACCTTGGTCTCGGTGGCGATGTCGGCGGCGACGATGCAGAGGTAGTCCTTCTCCGCGTCCAGCGCGGGCAGCTGGGCCTTGCCGTCCAGCTGCGAGGCGCGCTGCGGGCTGTCCTCGCGCAGATGCCAGCCCGGCGGGGTGGCGGCCATGCGGGCGCGCAGCTGGGCGGTGCTGTGGATGCCGGCCCCGGCCAGCACCTGGGTGAGCCAGGCATGGAAGCGGTCGCCGCGGTTGAGGCCCATCATCTCGTCCAGGTTGTCCAGGATCTGCATGCCTTTCCAGAAGCCCTTGATGAGGCCGGGGCGCTTCAGCATGGTGTTGATGAAGTCGGGCGCGTCGTCGTCGCCGTCGTCCTTGCCGTCGATGAAGCTGGCCATCGGCATGTTGGCGACGACTTCGATCAGGGCATCGCTCTTCGCCTGCGCCGGTTCGTCCAGCGCCGCCAGCGCCAGCGCGGTGATGGAGCCGGCGGAGGCGCCGCCCAGGCAGACGAAGCGCAGCCCGGCCTGCTCCAGTGCGTAGATGTAGCCCAGCAGGGCGACGCCGAGCACGCCGCCGCCTTCCATCACCAGGTCGACGTACTGGTGGCCGGCGCCGTCCAGCACATCGCTGTAGCGCCGCTGGTCCAGTCCTTCCGCCTTCAGGCGCTCGATCACCGGCGCCGCCACCGCATGAAAATCCGCTGCCTTCAGTCCCATTTCCCGCTCCCAGGGTGTCCATGTTCCGCGGAAGTCTAGTTCCACGTCATGGATAGGCAAGGCGGCGTTTCCCCGGCGCTGGCGGTCGGCGCGGAAACGCCGCTGCGGGATTCAACGCGGCTCGATTAGAATCGCCCCTCCCGCCCTGGCATCGCGCCCTCATCTTGCACTCCAGTCCCTATTTCGAGTTGATCGTGCCCATAGGCTTCGGCCTGCTCGGCATCGTCCTGCTCGCTTGCTGGGGCGTGCTCAGGCAGCAGCGTTTCCTGCCCTGGATGGCGGCCGGCTATGTGCTGCCGGCGTTGGGGCTGGCGCTGCAGAGCGCGATGAGCAACGCCGAGCTCGCGCGCTGGTCGCTGTTCGCCGGCCTGCTGCACATGAGCGGATGCTGGTCGCTGGCGCGCGGCCTGACGATGCGGCGCGGACAGGGCCTGCGGCTGTGGCCCGGCCTGCTGATAGGCGCGGCCACGCTGCTGGCGTTGTTCCATTACGGCTGGGTCGACGACCGCATCGGCCAGCGCGCGCTGTGGCTCTCCGCCGGCGTGGCGGCGATGTTGATGCTGCCGCTGGGCAGCGTGATGCGGGGCGGCACCGGCGGCGATCCGCTGGAGCGGCTGCTGAGAATCTTCTACGTGGTGCTGCTTGCCTACAGCGTGTTGCGGGTGGGGCTGGTCGCCTGGGTGATCCCCTTCGAGGAGATTCCGCGCCTCACCCGCTCCGGCTACTGGCAGGTGCTGCTGGCGGGCACGCTGGTGTTCGGCATCGGTTTCATGTGCATCCTGGTGGCCTGCGCGGTGCGCGACGTGATCCGGGTGCTGCGCAAGGAGCGCGACCACGACAGCCTCACCGGCCTGCTCAACCGCCGCGCCTTCACCGAGATTGCCAGCGCCCGGTTGCAGGACCGCCGGTTGGCGCCGTGGACGCTGCTGGCCTGCGATCTCGACCACTTCAAGCAGGTAAACGACGCCTGGGGCCATGCCGCCGGTGACCAGGTGCTGCAGACGGTCGCCCGGGTGCTGCTGGAGCAGGTGCGGGAGGACGACCTGGTTGCCCGCTTCGGCGGCGAAGAGTTCATCCTGCTGCTGGGCCGCGCCGGCCCGGAAGCGGCGGTGGAGGTGGCGCGGCGCATCCAGGCAGAACTCGCCCGGCACCACTTCGACGCCATCTCCGGCGGGGTGACCGCCAGCATGGGCCTGGCCCCGCTGGCCTCGGCGGCGGAACTGCAGCAGGCGCTGGTGGAGGCCGATGGCCAGCTGTACGAAGCCAAGCGCGCCGGCCGCAACTGCATACGCGTGTTGTCGCCGGCCACGGCGTCGCCGGCGGTGGAGATGCACGGCGCCTGAAGTCCGCCTGCCGCGCCTGCGCCGCCTTCCAGTGAGGAGATCCACTTCGGCATGAAATGCCTGGTCGTCATCGCCCATCCGCTCAGCGACAGCCTGTGCCAGGCGCTCGCCCGCAGCGCCATCGAAGCGCTGAGCGCCGCCGGCCACGAAGTGGTGGTCGAGGATCTCTACGCCAGCGCCTTTCCGCCCGCACTGAGTGCCCAAGAGCGGCGCAGCTACTACGCCGCCGGCTTCGACGCCCGGGCGGTGCAGACCCAGGCGGAACGCCTGCTGGCGGCCGAGGCTGGTGCTGGTCTTTCCCACCTGGTGGTTCGGCTTCCCGGCCATGCTCAAGGGCTGGTTCGACCGGGTCTGGGCGCCGGGCATCGCCTACGACCACGCTCGCGATCTCGGCGCCATCCAGCCGCGCCTGCTCAAGCTGCGGCGCGCGCTGATGATCACCAGCCTGGGTTCGCCCTGGTGGGTGGACCGCCTGGTGCTGCGCCAGCCGGTGAGGCGGGTGCTGAAGACCGCGCTGCTGGGCACCTGCGCGCCGGCCTGCCGGCTGCAGGCGCTGTCGCTGTACAAGGCGGAGCGCCTGGACGACGCCAGGGTGGAGGGCTTCCGGCGGCGTATCCGGCGCACCCTCGCGGGCTGGCGGGGGTGATCGCCGTGCCGGTTGCCCATGGGCGTGAAGTCGGGAAATTTCCCGGCATTTGAGATTCCTGCCGAGGATTTCCCCGCCCTGTGCCTGGTGCTGCTTTCCATCAGGCAGGGCCGTGACGGGCTCACCCCGCCTTCGGTGTCGTCGCCGTGCTTGCCGACAGCGCGGCCAAGCTCACCGTCAGCGGCCATACCCTGAGCGCCCCGACTGCTGGCAGTGGCTACGTCCTTTACGGCAACCAGTGGACCGGCTTCGCCGGCGGCTCGGTGGGTCTCAGCAACATCTCCTGTCAGCAAGACGCCGTTCTCGCCCGCGGCGGGGGAAGGACGATGGCTGCACGGCGCGCAGGCGGGAGGTGCCGCTCGCTCTCCGTTGGGCCGGAGTTCCCTGCAGGGAGCGGCTTCCGGCGGAAGAGGACCGGCGCTGATGGCGTGGTTCCTCCCGGACGGGGGCTGCAGTAGATTGGAGGGCTGCCATGCGTGCAGCTGTTGTTCGGCAGGGCGGCAGGGCAGCCAAATACCAAGACCAAGGGGAGAACCGATGCAACAAAAAACAATGACGAAAGAACTGTTCAGGCGCGGCACGCTGTGCGCCGCCCTGGGCGCCCTGTTCCACGCGCCGGCTGCCCTGGCGGTTGCATGCGATGTGACCGGGACGGTCATCACCTTCAGTTGCGACGCCACCTCGGTCAACGTCCAGGCCGAGTCCGCTTCCTCGTCGCTGACGCTGACGGACTTCAGCACCGCCAGCCTGTTCTTTGCGCCCCGCCCCGCCGGCTACGCGAGCCAGCCGTCCTTCGACCAGGTGCTGAACATCCTCGGCAGTTCGGTCATCAACAATTCGGCCGGGGTGGCGATCAACGGCCAGAGCTTCGATCAGGCCAACCGCAACATCGTCGTCAACATCGGCGCCGATGCGCAGATTTCATCCATCGGCGGCGACGGGGCGGTGTGGATACGCAACGACGTGTCCGGCGACATCACCATCGACAATGAAGGGACGGTGGATTACACCGGCAGCGGCGCCGCGATCAGTGCCACCACCAACGATGGCAACGTCACCCTGAGCAACGCCGGCGTGGTGACCGCAACCGGCGGCGCCCGCGGCGTCTATGCCGACGGCGGCTTCAATAGCAGCAGCGCACTGGTGAGCATCGTCAATACCGGTACCGTCACCGCGGATGCGGCCGGGCTTCGCGCGGTGAACTACAACGGGCTGGCCAGCATAGACAACAGCGCCTCCGTGTCCTCGACCGAGCGCCAGGCGCTGGTCGCATGGTCGAGCGATGGGCCGGTGAGCATCACCAACTCAGGCTCGGTTTCCTCGACCGCCGACATCGCCGTGCAGGCGGCGTCCGAATACGGCGACATCACCGTCACCAACAGCGGCCTGATCAATGCGCCGGCGGATGCCGCCGCGGCGGCGCTGGCGGGGCGTTCCGCCATGGGCATCTCCGCGGTGGTGGACATGGTGCCGGCCGACTGCTCCGACTGTTACGGCAATGTCAGCGTGACCAACACCGCCAGCGGCGAGATCAATGCGCTGGGCGATTACGGCATCGAAGCGCAGACGCCGGACGGCAACATCGTGCTGAACAATGCCGGTACGGTGCGCGGCGCTTCCGGCGTCTACCTGAACTCGCTGTCAGGCACGGTCAACGCGACCAACACTGGCAGCATCTACGCGCTGGACGGCGGCGGCAGCGCGCTCCATGTCGAGGGCGCGGACAGCGGTACGGTGAGCAACAGTGGCTTGCTCTATGGCGTGAACACCGCAGTCAGCGTGGCCAGTGGCGCCACGATCACGGTGAACAACGCCGCCGCCGGCCGCGTAATCGGCGGCCTGAGCATGGCCAGCGGCAGTTTCAGCAACAGCGGCCTGCTCGCGCTCAAGACCGGCGTCGATGCAAGTGCCCTTTCCTCCACCGGCAACGTGACTCATGCCACCGTCGCCGGCGACTTCGTGCAGACCGCCAGCGGCACGCTGATGATCGCGGCGCAGAGCGCGAATGCCTCCACCGGTTACAGCACGCTGAGCGTCGGCGGCAGCGCCAGCATCGCCGGCACCCTGTACGTGGACGTGAAGGCGCTGAATTCGCTGGCGGCCGGCGAGACCCTCACCAGCGTGGTCAGCGCCGGTAGTCTCAGCGGCAACTTCGACAGCGTGGTGGACAACAGCGCGATGTTCAATTTCCTCAGCGTTGCCACCACCGGCAGTGGTGGCCATATCGACCTCGCGGTGGTGAATACCCTTACCGCGGAGCAGGCGGTTACCGGCCTGGGTGCGACGCCGGCTATCGGCGCTGCGAGAGTCCTCGACCAGATCATCCAGAACAGCGGCAGCCACCCCGGCATGAGCGGCGTCATCCAGGCGCTGGGCAGCCTGGAGACGGCGGTCGAGGTAGGCGCGGCGGTGTCCCAGACCGTGCCGTTGATGACGGGTGGCACGATGCAGGCGACGCAGGGTGCGCTGGGCGGCATCAACCGCATCGTCCAGGCGCGCATCGACAGCAATCGCGGCTTGTCCTCCGGCGACGGCTTCGTCAGCGACGGCAACATCTGGGCCAAGACCTTCGCCTCCTGGGCGGACCAGGGCGAGCGTGACCGCGTCGAAGGCTACAAGGCCACCACCTACGGCTTCGTCTTCGGTGCCGATGGCGTCGTCTCGCCCACGCTGCGCCTGGGAGCCGCCTTCGCCTACGGACGCAGCGATATCGACGGCAAGTCCTCCACTGCGCCGCAGAGCGCGGATGTCGATATCTACCAACTGATCGGCTACGGCAGCCTCAGCCTGGACGAGCGCACCGAACTCAACTTCCAGGCCGGCATCGGCCGCAACAGCAACGACGGCCGCCGCCGCATCGGCTTCATGGGCGTTACTGCCGACGCTGACTACGACAGCGACACCGCGATGCTGGGCGTGGGCATTGGCCGGGTCTACGCGCTGGATGCCAAGAGCAGCCTCACGCCCTCGGTCCGGCTGGACTACACCTGGGTGAAGGACCATTCCTACCGCGAGAGCGGTGCGGGGGCGCTGAGCCTGGATGTGGATAGCCGCAGCACCGAAGCGCTGGTCATCTCGGCCGAGGGCAAGCTGGCCCACCAGCTGAACGAGCGCACCGCGCTGACTGCCAGCCTGGGGGCCGGTTATGACACCATCAACAAGCGGGCAAGCATCGTTTCCGCCTTTGCTGGTGCGCCCGGCGCGGCCTTCGTCACCCGCGGCGCCCGGCAGGATCCCTGGCTGCTCCGGGGCGGCGCGGGGGCGACGTACAAGACCGCTTCCGGCGTCGAGCTCACCGCGCGCTACGACGCCGAGTACCGCGATGACTTCCTTAACCAGACCGCGTCGGTGAAGGCTAACTGGCCGTTCTGAACCGCACCGCGATTGCGGATTCGCAGGGAGGCGGACTGCACAGGATGCGCAACATTGGCTTTGACTACGACGAGCTGGTGTTGCGCCTCATCAAGGCGCCGGCGAGAAAGCGGAACCTGCCGGCTTTGTGTGCCAGCCTGTTTCGCTTGCGGCGGCGGTGCTCATATGGCGCGGCTTGTTCCTCTGGGCGAAAGTGATTCACATCCCCGACTGAATCTCAGCCCTACCGGCCCCGCTCCTGTTTCCTTCCTGCCTTGCATTTCTCTGCCTGCTGCCGGCCGCATTGCTTGCGGATGAACGGGTGGCAGGGGGCGCGACTGTCGCCCTGGCGGTACTGTTGGCGCCCTTGGTGCTGCTTGCGGCGCATGCGCTGGAGGTAGGGAACCAGGGCGACTCTCTGCTGGGCAACATGGCTTTCCAGTACTTCTGGATCGTTCTGTTCTTCTGCGCCGTCCCGGTGGTTCTTGTTCTGTTAATCCGCGTAGTCACTGATAAGCGCAAGCGGCGGGCCGATGGTGCCGGCCCCGTCTGACTAGGGGGCGTCGGCCGCTGCTCCCGCGCGGCGGAAGGCCACCGGCCCGGGGACTTCGGCTCGTTTGTCCGCGGCGTCGGCGTCCCACACCAGCGGCAGGCTGCCGAAGTGCAGCTGCTCCTTGCCGGATTCGCCGCCGAGCCAGGCGCGCTCATGCAGGACGGTGCCGGCGGCGGCGAAGCGGAAGGCGGTGCAGCGCCGGCCGCTGACCTCGCGGGCGATGCCTGTCTGCCAGTCGCCCAGGCCGCAGCCGATGCTGTCCGGTCTGGCGTTGTACTGGGCGGCGACCCCGGCGTCGATCAGCGTCAGGCTGATCGCGGCGATGCGGTGTTCCAGGGCGTAGCGGCCATCGCCTTCTGCGCGCACTTCCAGCACAACGCCCTGGTAGCGTGCTTCGGCATTCGGCCGGGTGCAGGCGGGGTCGGCGTACAGGGTGGCGCGTGCCTGCACGCTGGCCGGGCTCAGCGCGACGCGGGTCAGGAGGCCGTGGCGGCCATCGCGGCCAACCGGGTGGCAGTCGCTGATCCACTCGCCGGCGATCGGTGTTTCGGTGGCGGTGGCCCTTATCGGCAGGCAGGCCACGGTGAGCAGGCATAGGGACAGCAGGTGGCGGACGGGCAGGGCGGTGACGTGCATGGGCGGACCTCCAGGGGAGGATGAAGGGTTGATGACGGAGGCGAGCCGGCATCATAGCCAGCCGCTGTACGCTTGCGGCTCCTGCCGCGGCAGGCCCAGGGGCGGGATGGTCGGACCGCGGATTGGGCGGTGTCTGGCTTGTCCGGCCACCGCTGGCGCGGCTAAAATCGGGCCCGGGTGTCAGCCGCATGTCGCGGTGGGACAGGTTAAAGATGATGCGCGGTCGGGCCGCCGCGCGGAGTGAATCAAAAACCATGTCCCGACATCCGTCCCGGCAGGATCTGCCGCGCGCGCAGATTCTGGCCGAGCGCGCCTTTTCCACCCTCGAGCGTTTCCTCCACATCGAAGCCTTCAGCGGCGTCGTGCTGCTGCTTGCGGCCGCCATCGCGCTGATCTGGGCGAACTCTCCCGCGGCGCACAGCTATCACGCCCTGTGGCATGCGCCGGTCACGCTGGGCATAGGCGATTACGTCTTCACCCAGACGCTGCATTTCTGGATCAACGATGCGCTGATGACGGTGTTCTTCCTCGTCGTCGGCATGGAGATCCGGCGCGAGATCCACGAAGGCGCCCTCGCCAGCCTCCAACTCGCCGCGCTGCCGCTGGCGGCGGCGCTCGGCGGGGTGGTGGTGCCGGCGCTGATCTTCCTCGCCCTCAATGGCAGCGATCCGCTGCAGCGCCAGGGTTGGGCGGTGCCCACCGCCACCGATATCGCCTTCGCCGTCGGCGTGCTGGCGCTGCTGGGCAAGTCCATCCCGGGCACGGTGCGGGTCTTCCTGCTTGCCCTGGCCATCATCGACGACATCGTCGCGGTGCTCATCATCGCCCTGTTCTACTCCGGTGGCCTGGATTACTCCGGGCTGCTGGTGGCGGCAGTCGGCATCGCCATGGTGGTGGGCCTGCAGCGCATCGGCGTCGGCAGTGCCTACGCCTACGTGGTGCCTGGCGCGGTGCTGTGGGTGGGCCTGCTGCAGACCGGCGCCCATCCCACGCTGGCCGGCGTGGTGCTTGGCATGATGACGCCGGTGCTGCCCGGCTTCTCGCGGGAACGGCCGGTCGATGTCGTCGGTCGCGCCATCAAGGACATCTGCGAGCGGGCGGAGGACACCAGCGCCGGCCCGCAGCCGCTGTTGGAGCCGCTGAAGCAGCTGCGCCGCGCCCAGCGCGACCTGATGCCGCCGGTGACGCGGGTGCAGATGGCCCTGCACCCCTGGGTGGCCTTCGGTGTCATGCCCTTGTTCGCGCTGGCCAATGCCGGCGTCAGCCTGGGGGGCGTGAACCTGGATGCCAGCGGCGCCTGGAGCGTGCTGGCCGGGGTGATGGTGGCGCTGGTGCTGGGCAAGCCGGTGGGCGTGATTGCCGCCAGCTGGCTGGCGGTGCGGCTCGGCTGGTGCCGGCTGCCGGCGGGCGTGAGCTGGTCGGGCGTATGCGTGGTTGGCCTGCTGGCAGGCATCGGCTTCACCATGTCGATCTTCATTGCCATGCTCGCCTTCACCGACGAGAACCTGCTCGGCGCAGCCAAACTGGGCGTGCTGCTGGGCTCGCTGGTCGCCGCGGTGATCGGTATCGTCTGGGGGCGGGTGTATGCGCGGCGTCTGCGGGAGCAGGCGGGGCGGGCCGCTGCGCCGGCACCGGTGGCGGGCTGAGCGCACCCTTCAGGGCTGTTCCTGCAGCCACGCCAGCAGGGCGGCGGCGGCCGGTTTGTGGCGGCCGGCGGCGCTGAGGCGCCCGTGGTACTGGCCGGCTTCCTGCTGCCAGGGGTGGATGGCGCACAGGCGGCCTTGCGCCACCAGCGGTTCCGCTGCCAGCGCCGGGGCGAGCAGGGCACCGGCGCCGGCGAGCGCCGCCTCCATCGCCGCGATGGGGTCGTCTACCTCCAGCCCGCCGGGCGGCGTCAGGCCGGTGCCCAGCGCGCCGCGCAGCCAGCGTTCCCAATTCAGGCCGTGGGCATGGATCAGCGGCAGATCCGTCAGCCGGCCCGCGGCCAGCAGGACGCTGCAGCGTTCCGCCAGGGCGGGCGCAGCATAGGCACCGATGCGCAGGGGCTGCAGCGGTACGCCATCGGCGCGGGGATTGGTTTCCGGGTGGATCATCAGGTCGGCCTCGGCCAGCGGCGCCGGTGCGACCTCCAGAACCAGCCGTGGATGCTGGCGGCGGAAGGTGGCCAGCCGCGGCAGCAGCCAGCGGCTGCCGAACAGCGGAGCCACCTCGATGCGCAGGCGTTCGCCCTCTGCCGTGCGCAGGGTGGTGGCCTGCTGCCGCAGTGCGGCCAGCTGCGCCGCGACCGCCGCGGCATGGCGGGCACCGGCGGCCGACAGGCTCACGCGCCGGCCGCGGCGTTCGAACAACGCGACTCCCAGCTTGGCCTCCAGCTGCCGTACCCGGTGGCTCACTGCCGACTGGCTCAGCGCCAGTTCGCCGGCGGCGGCGGCAAAGCCGCCCAGGCGGGCGGCGGCCTCGAAGGCAATCAGCTCCGGCAGCGGCAGGCGGTGCAGCAGAGGCTGCCTTGAGGCAGGAGTCGAGGCAGGAGTCGAGGCGGAAGCGGGATGGCGGCTCATGATGGCTCCGGGGTTCCAAGGGGATTATCGGCCGCGGCGATTGCGGCGTCATGGTCTGCGCTGCGGCTGTCCTTGCTGTCATGATTGCGGCCGGAGGAAACCGATGGACGCCCGCCTGCCCGAACCGCTGCCGCCTCTGCATGCCCTGCTCGCTTTCGAGGCGCTGGGCCGCTTGCGTTCGGTCGCTGCGGCCACTCGCGAGCTGCGTGTCAGCCGCGCCGCCCTGAGCCGTTCGATCATGCTGCTGGAGCACAGGGTGAAGCTGCGGCTGGTCCTGCGCTATTCGCCCGCGGTGGCATTGAGTACCGCCGGCGAAGCCTATTTCCGCGCGGTGCAGCGCTTCGCGCTCGGACTGGCGGACGAGCTGCAGGCGTTGTCGCCCTCGGCGGTCGCCGAACTGCGGGTGGCCGCCACCCCTGGTTTCGCCCGCTTGTGGCTGGCACCCCGCCTGGCCGGGCTCGCGCACCGGCTGCCGTGGCTGCGCCTGCGGCTGTCGGTGTCGGAGAACCTGGCGGACCTGGCAGGCGGGGAGGCGGAACTGGCGATCCGTTACTGCGAGGCGGTCGACCCGCCTTTCGAAGCGCTGCCGTTGTGGCGCGACGAGGCGATTGCCCTTGCCTGCCCGACGCTGGCTTCCACTGCCCGCTTGTTGTCGCCCGCCGCCTTGGTACGCGAGCTGCCGCTGGTCGCGCATCCTTCCTTTCCCTGGCGCGATTTCGCGCCGGAGGCGGAGGGGCGCCCCCTCCTGATCTGTCACGACCTGGTTTTCGTGCTGGAGGCGGCGGCCCGCGGCGATGGCATCGCCCTGGTGCCCGGCCGCCTCGCCGCTGACTTTGGCCGCGCCCACGGTCTGGTGCAGGCACATGAGCGCCGCGTGCCGGCGCGCCGCTACCAGCTGGTGGCGCCCGTTGGCGCCCTGCAACGGCCGGCGGCTCGTGCCTTCTCCGGTTGGTTGCTGGAGGAGGCGGCCAGCACCATGGCGGAGTGAGCCGGGCGGCCACGCGCATTGCCGGGTCGGGCATGGATTGCCGGGGAGCTTGCCCAGGCCCGGTTCTTCGGTTCATGGGATCTGCTTTCCCGGAAAAAAGAAGGGCTCCCGCCGGGGAGCCCTTGCAAGACGGTGGACGTCGCGGATGAGAGAGGAAGGGCGCCACACCGCCAGGCCGCGAATAAGGCGGCAGGGCAGAGTCTGAACCGTCACGCCCGAGTGCTGGCGAAGCGCGCTTGACGGCCGATACGCAAGAATTCGCCAGCGCGGCGGCGGGACGACGGAATAGTGCAGATGACGGCCGCCTTCATCGGCCGGGAGTCCGCCGATGACTGTCGTCCTGCCGCTGCTCGACCTGACCGCCCTGCCAGTGGAAATCCGCGCAGACGGCGCGGTGCGCCTGATACGCGCCAGCCGCGCGGCCGGGCTGGAACGCCTGGGTTGCATGCTGACCGAGCTTGCGCCCGGCCATGCCGCCTGGCAGCGCCACGCCCACCGCAACAACGATGAACTGGTCTACGTGCTCGCTGGCCGCGGCGAGGCGGAGTACGGCGAGCGCGGCGAACGCCGCATCTCCATCGCCGCCGGCGATCTGCTGTGCTTTCCCGCCAGCGCTGCGGCTGGCGCCCACCGCCTGGTCAATACCGGTGGCGAGATCCTGCGCTACCTGGCGGTCAGCTCCATGCTGGCGCCGGACGTCGTCGAGTATCCGGATGGCGGCAAGCTCGGCCTCTACCTGGGTGCGGCGCCCGGCGGTTCAGCCGAAAGGCGGCAGGAAACGCTGTACTTCCGCCGGCGCGATGCGGTGGCGTACGAGGATTGAGGACGCCTCGCCGGCGCCTGGGTAGTTCGCCATGAATCCCGTTCCCCCCGCCGCCGTTCTGCAGACAAGGGCCGCAGCCGGGCCAGTGCGCGCGGCGCTGGGTTTCCTGCGGCCGACCGACTTGCGCCTCTATCACCATCTCTACCGCCCGCCGGGCGGCCTGCCGCGGCACAATTTCGCCTCGGAGCAGCGGCTCTGCGACATCCGCGACGCGCGCCGGTTGCAGCCCGGCCCGTCGATAGAAGTGGAGGGCTTCGAACTGGTCCGCGGTTGCAGCCCGCCGCCGGATTGCCGGGACGCCGTCGCCCTGCTGCTCGACTACTACCCCGCTTGCGAGGGCTTGCTGCGCCGCCGCCTGGGCGCATGCCGCGCCATCGTCTTCGAACATCGGCTGTGGCAGTGGGGGCTGGCGCGCGGTCTGGCTGCTGCAGACGGCGGGGAGGTGACGCTGGCCGCTCTGGCCCGGTGCGACTGCAGCGAGACCTCCGGCCGCCGCCGCCTGCACTTGGTGCTGCCGCAGGAGGCGGCTTCATTGGCGCGTCGTCGCCACGCCATCGTCAAGCTCTGGCGCCCGCTGGGCGGGCAGGGGCTGGATGCCTCGCTGGCCTTGTGCGATGCCGGTAGCCTGCAGAGGGACGCACTGGTGAGTTGCGATATCTACTCTCCGCGGCCTACCGAGCAGATCTTCCTGCTCACCTGGAGCGCCGGACAACGCTGGTTCCATTGCCCGCAGATGCAGCCGGACGAAGCGCTGATCTTCAAGTGCTTCGATTCCGCCAGCGATGGCCGGGCCCGCTTCACCCCGCATGCGGTTTTCGACCACCCGCGGGCTCCAGCCGATGTGCCGCCTTGCCCCAGCCTGGAGGTGAGCTGCCTGCTGTTGTTCGACTGAGGTGATCGGCGAAGGCGGCAGTGCGGCACCGCCACAGTGCAAGGCGCACCGAAAGCGGGCAGGGTGTGGCCGCCGCCGCCGGCGCTCTGGCATTCGTTCCAATGAAAACAAGGGCTTGAGATGTAGCCTCTGGCTGGCACGGTAATCGCTTTTCTTGAATGCGATCTTGTATTCAAGAAGGTGCACATGAAAACCACACCCGCCCAGCCCCTGACGATAGCCGCCCTGCAGCAGGCCTACCGCGAGGGCAGCCTCGACCCGGTCGAAGTCGTCGACAGCCTGTATGACCGCATTGCCGCCGAGGAAGGCGGCGAAGCCTGGATCCTGCTGCGTGAGCGCGCCGCAGTGCGCGCCGAGGCTGTCGCCAGCGCCGCGCTGCTGGCCGATCCGGCTGCGCGTGCCGCCCGGCCGCTGCTGGGCATTCCCTATGCGGTGAAGGACAACATCGACGTCGCCGGCCTGCCGACCACCGCCGCCTGCGCCGAATTCGCCTACACCGCCGAGGCCGACGCCGAGGTGGTGGCGCGGCTGCGCGCCGCCGGCGCCATCCTCGTCGGCAAGACCAACCTGGACCAGTTCGCCACCGGCCTGGTCGGCACCCGCTCGCCCTACGGCGCGGTGAAGAACCCCTTCGACCCCGCCTATATGACGGGCGGCTCCAGTTCCGGCTCGGCGGCGGTGACCGCCCGCGGCTGGGTGGCCTTCGCCCTGGGCACCGACACCGCCGGCTCCGGCCGGGTGCCGGCGGGCGCCTGCAACCTGGTGGGGGTGAAGCCGACGCCGGGGCTGGTGAGCAGCTACGGCGTGGTGCCGGCCTGCCGCAGCCTGGACTGCGTGTCGGTGTTCGCCCACACGGTGGAAGACGGCTGGACGGTGCTGAGCCTGCTGGCCGGCGCCGACGAGCGCGATCCTTACTCCGCGCCGCCGCCGCCGCTGGGCCCGGTGAGCCGCGAACTGGTGCTGGGCGTGCCGACCGCGCTGGAGTTCTGCGGCGACGCGGTGGCCGAAGCCGCCTGGCGCGCCGCCTTCGACGCCGTCGCCGCCCAGCCCGGCGTGCGCTTCGTCGAGATCGACCTCGGCCCCTTCAACGACGTCGCCCGCCTGCTCTACGACGGCCCCTGGGTGGCGGAGCGCCGCATCGCCGTCGGCGCCTTCATGGACGAGCATGCGGAGCGCATGGAGCCGACGGTGCGCGCCATCATCGGCCGCGCCGACGGCATGCGCCCCACCGACACCTTCCGCGGCCAGTACGCGCTGGAAGGGCTGCGCAAGCGCTGCATGGCCGAGCTGGCCAAGGCCGACCTGCTGCTGGTGCCCACCGCGCCCACCATCTACAGCCACGCGCAGATCGCGGCGGAGCCCATCGCCCTCAACAGCACCCTGGGCGCCTACACCAACTTCGTGAACCTGCTCGGCATGGCCGGGCTGTCCATTCCCGGCCCCTTCCGCGCCGACGGCCTGCCGGCCGGCATCACCCTGCTGGGTGCCGCCGGTTCCGACCACCGCCTGGCCGAGGCTGGCCGCCGGCTGCAGGGCTGCCTGCATCAGCGCTTCGGCATGAGCCTGGCGCAGCCGCCGCTGGCGCAGGCCGCGCTGGCGCCGCTGCCGGCCGCCGAACCCACGGTGGAAGTGGCGGTGGTCGGCGCCCACCTCTCCGGCCTGCCGCTGAACTGGCAGCTGGTGGAGCGCGGCGGCCGCCTGCTGGAAACCACGCTGTCCGCGCCCGACTACCGCCTCTACGCCCTGCCGGGCACCGTGCCGCCCAAGCCCGGCATGGTGCGCGTGGCCGAAGGCGGCGGCGCGCTGGAGGTCGAGGTGTGGGCGCTGCCGCTGCGCAACTTCGGCAGCTTCGTCGCCGAGATTCCGGCGCCGCTGGGCATAGGCACGCTGACCCTGGCCGATGGCCGCCAGGTGAAGGGCTTCATCTGCGAAGCCGCCGCCGTGGCCGGCGCGGTGGACGTCACCGCCCACGGCGGCTGGCGCGCCTACCTCGCCAGCCAGCGCCCGCTGGAGGCGGCCGCCTGAGTTTTCCCGCCGATCAATGCACGCCCAAGCCCTTTTTCACTCCCCCCGCCCGACAACATCCGAACGGAGAACCGCCGCATGAAACCCCTCAGAAACCTGCTGCTCCCGCTGGCCGCCGCCCTTGGCACCACGCTGCTGGCCACCGCCCCGGCCCTGGTCCATGCCCAGGACAAGCGCCTGGAAACCCTGGTCGTCGCCAACGAATTCGGACCCAACATGCTGGACGTGCAGGGCGTGGGCGCCAACCGTCCGGCCTACGGCGTGTCCTGGATCGTGTATGACCGCCTGATGAGCTACGGCCGCAAGCAGCTGGCCGACGGCACCTACAGCTACGACTTCACCAAGCTGGAGCCGGAGCTGGCCGAGTCCTGGGAAGTCGCGCCCGACGGCATGAGCGTGGTCTTCCACCTGCGCAAGGGCGCCACCTTCCATGACGGCAGCCCGGTGACCGCCGAGGACGTGAAGTGGTCCTTCGAGCGCGCGCTGGCCATGGGCGGCTTTCCCACCTTCCAGATGAAGGCCGGTTCGGTCGAGAAGCCGGAGCAGTTCGAGGTGGTGGATGCCCAGACCTTCCGCCTGAAGTTCCTGCGCAAGGACAAGATGACCCTGCCCGACCTCGCGGTGCCGGTGGCCTCCATCTACAACGCCAAGCTGGCCAAGCAGCACGCCACCGCCGACGACCCGTGGGCGGCCAACTGGCTGAAGACCAACGCGGCCGGCGGCGGCGCCTACAAGGTGGCGTCGTGGAAGCCGGGCCAGGAGATCGTGTATGACCGCTTCGACGCCTGGAAGAACGGCCCGCTGCCCAAGCTCAAGCGCGTGATCCAGCGCGACGTGCCCTCCGCCGGCAACCGCCGCGCGCTGCTGGCCCGGGGCGACATCGACATCACCTTCGAGCTGCCGCCCAAGGATTTCAACGAGATGGCGCAGGAGAAGGGCAACGTGAAGGTGGAGAGCACACCCATCGAGAACTCGATGTGGTACCTCGGCATGAACAACGCCAAGCCGCCCTTCGACAACCTGAAGGTGCGCCAGGCGGTGGCCTGGGTGGTGCCCTACGACAAGATCATGCAGAACGCCTTCTACGGCCGCGGCGTGCCGCTGTTCGGCGGCAGCGGCGTCAAGGACGGCAGCTGGATGCAGCCCACCGCGTTCAAGACCGACCTCGCCAAGGCCAGGCAGCTGATGAAGGAGGCCGGCTACGAGAACGGCTTCGAAACCACCATCTCCTTCGACCTCGGCACCGCCACCGTGTCCGAGCCGGCGGTGATCCTGATCCAGGAGGCGCTGGCGCAGATCGGCATCAAGGCCGGCATCGAGAAGGTGCCCGGCTCCAACTGGCGTGCCGCCATCACCAAGAAGGACATGCCGATGATCTTCAACCGCTTCGGCGGCTGGCTGAACTATCCGGAGTACTTCTTCTTCTGGGCGTACCACGGCCAGAACGCGGTGTTCAACACCATGGGCTACCAGAACGAGAAGCTGGACAAGCTGGTGGAAGCGGCCCGCTTCGAAACCGACGCCAAGAAGTACGACCAGGAGGTGAAGGGCTTCATCGACATCGCCTACACCGAGGTGCCGCGCGTGCCCATCGTGCAGCCGATGATGGACGTGGCGATGCAGAAGAACGTGCACGGCTACACCTACTGGTTCCACCTGCAGCCGGACTATCGCCAGATCTACAAGCAGTAAGCCGTACCCGCCGGCCCGGCACCTGACCGGGCCGGCAGCACCAGACGGCAGACGGCGGCAGCCACGGCTGCGTCGCCCGCCAACGCCGCCCCGCCGCCCCCCGCGGCGGCGGCGCGCAACCGGAGTCAGCAGCCATGATCCAGGCCATTCTCAAACGTTTGCTCGGTGCCGTGCCCGCCATCATCGGCGTGGTCATCGTCACCTTCGTCCTCACCCGCGCCCTGCCGGGCGACCCGGCGGCCTACTTCGCCGGCCCCGCCGGCTCCACCGAAGCCATCGAGGAAATCCGGGTGAAGCTCGGCCTCGACCGAAGCCTGCCGGAGCAGTTCGTCTCCTACGTCGGCGACCTCGTCCGCGGCGACTGGGGCAACTCCCTCACCACCGGCCAGCCGGTGCTGGCCGAGATCGCCGACCGCCTGCCGGCCTCGCTGGAACTCACCCTGGTCGGCCTGTTGCTGGCGGTGGTAGTGGCGATTCCGCTGGGCGTGCTGGCCGCCACCCGGCCGGGCTCGTGGATAGACCACCTCTGCCGGGGCATCACCACCGCCGGGGTGTCGCTGCCCACCTTCTTCACCGGCCTGCTGCTGGCCTACGTCTTCTACTTCCTGCTCGGCTGGGCGCCCTCGCCGCTGGGCCGGCTGGACCCCTACGCCACCGCGCCGGACTTCGTCACCGGTTTCTACCTGATCGACAGCCTGATCGCCGGCGACCTGGAGACCTTCGCCTCCGCCGCCAAGCAGCTCATCCTGCCGGCCATCACCCTGGCGCTGTTCGTGCTGGCGCCGCTGGCGCGGATGACGCGCGCCTCCATGCTGGGCGTGCTGTCGGCGGACTTCATCCGCACCGCCCGCGCCTCCGGCCTGCGGCCCACCACCGTGCTGTTCACCTACGCCTTCCGCAACGCCCTGCTGCCGGTGCTGACCACGCTGGGCATGGTGTTCTCCTTCCTGCTCGGCTCCAACGTGCTGGTGGAGAAGGTGTTCGCCTGGCCCGGCATAGGCTCCTTCGCCATCGAGGCGCTGGTGGCGTCCGACTACGCGCCGGTGCAGGGCTTCGTGCTTGCCATGGCGCTGCTCTACGTCTTGCTCAACCTGCTGATCGACGTGGCCTACGGCCTGGTCGATCCGCGTGCCCGCCTGGAGGCCTGAGATGAGTGCCACGCCTTCCGCCGCCACCACGGCCACCCCGGTGGCCGCGACCCAGTCCGGCGCCGTCGCCCTGTGGTGGCGCAACCTCTGTTATGTGTTCGGCGAGAACCCGCTGTCGGCCATCGCCGCCGGCCTGTTCGTGTTCTTCATCCTGCTGGCGGCGCTGGGGCCCTGGCTGGTGCCTTACGACCCGCTGGCCTCGCATGTGGGCGATCCACTGTCGCCGCCCTCGGCCGCGCACTGGTTCGGCACCGACGCCCTGGGGCGCGACATCCTCTCCCGCGTCGTCATCGCCACCCGGCTGGACCTGGGCATCGCGGTGGCGGCGGTGGCGCTGTCCTTCGTCGTCGGCGGGCTGATGGGCGCCTTCGCCGGCTACTTCGGCGGCTGGTTCGACCGCATCAGCACCCGGGTGTCGGACACCATCATGGCCTTCCCGCTGTTCGTGCTGGCGATGGGCATCGTCGCCGCCATGGGCAACACCGTGGCCAACATCGTGCTCGCCACCGCCATCATCAACCTGCCCTTCTACCTGCGGGTGGCGCGGGCCGAGGTGCGGGTGCGGCGCGACGCCGGCTTCGTCGAGGCCGCCCGCCTGGCCGGCAACGGCGAGCTGCGGGTGCTGTTCCACCACCTCATCCCCAACATCCTGCCGCCGATGATGGTGCAGATCTCGCTCAACATGGGCTGGGCCATCCTCAACGCCGCCGGCCTGTCCTTCATCGGCCTGGGCGTGCGGCCGCCGGAAGCGGAGTGGGGAATCATGGTCGCCGAGGGCGCGCAGTACATCGTCTCCGGCGAATGGTGGATCGCCCTCTTTCCCGGCCTGGTGCTGATGCTGGCCGTCTTCTGCTTCAACCTGCTCGGCGACTCGCTGCGCGACCTCATCGACCCGCGGAGAAGAACATGAATGCGCTTTCCAACCCCTTGCTGGAAGTGGACCGCCTGGCGGTCGAATTCCGCACCCGCGGCGGCACCGTGCGCGCGCTGGAGAACGTCAGCCTGGCGCTGGCCGAGGGCGAAACCGTGGGCCTGGTGGGCGAATCCGGCTCCGGCAAGTCGGTGCTGTCCTTCGCCGCCATGGGCATACAGGACGCGGCGGCGCGCATCACCGCCGGCGCCATCCGCTTCGCCGGGCAGGACCTGCTGGCGAAGAAAGGCGCGGCGATGAAGGCGCTGCGCGGCCGCGAGATGGCGATGATCTTCCAGAACCCGCGGGTGGCGCTGAACCCCATCCGCCAGGTCGGCCGCCAGATCGAGGACGTGCTGGCGCGCCACACCGACCTGCTGCCGGCGGCCCGCCGCGCCCGTGCCATCGAATGCCTGGCCGAGGTGCGCATCCCCGACCCGGAGCGGCGCTACGCCGCCTATCCCTTCGAACTGTCCGGCGGCATGTGCCAGCGGGTGATGATCGCCATTGCCCTGGCCTGCAAGCCGCGCCTGCTGATCGCCGACGAGCCCACAACCGGGCTGGACGTGACCACCCAGGCGGCCATCATGCGGCTGGTGCGCGAGCTGTCCGCCGAGCGCCGCATGGCCACGCTGCTCATCACCCACGACCTCGGCATGGCGCGCGAGTACTGCGACCGCATCGCGGTGATGCACGCCGGCCACATCGTCGAGGTCGGCCCCACCGAGGCGCTGTTCGCCGCGCCCCGCCACCCCTATACCGAGCGCCTGATCGCCGCCACGCCGGTGGGCGCCGCCTCGCTCGCCGAACTGGCCGCCATCGACGGCAACCTGCCCGACCTGCGCCGCGCCGACCTGCCGGCCTGCCGCTTCGCCGAGCGCTGCCCGCGCCGCGGCGCCGAGTGCGAACGGCCGCTGGCGCTGGCGCCGGCCGGGGCGTCGTCCGCTACCCATCTCATCGCCTGTCACCGCCCGCTCACCGCCGCTGCCACGGAGGCCCGCCATGCCGCATTTGCTTGAGGCGATTTCGCTGAAGCGCCTGTTCCCGGTCAAGAAGGACGGCCAGACCCGTCAGCTGCACGCGGTGGATGGCATCGACTTCCACATCGCCCCGGGTGAAACCGTGGGCCTGGTGGGCGAGTCCGGCTGCGGCAAATCCACCCTGGTGCGCCTGCTCACCCGCACGCTGGACCCGAGCGACGGCCAGGTGCGCTTCCGCAACCGCGACATCGGCCTGGTGCGCTCGCGGGCGATGGCGCTGCACCCGCAGCGCAAGGACATCCAGATGGTGTTCCAGGACCCGACCGACAGCCTCAACCCACGCTACACCGCGCGCCAGACCATCGCCGAGTCGGTGCGCCTGCTGTGCGGCCTGCGCGGCGCCGAGGCCGCCGCCCGGGTGGAAGAGGCCGCCGGCTGGGTGGGCCTGCCGCTGGCCTTGCTGGACCGCTACCCGCACCAGCTCTCCGGCGGCCAGAAGGCGCGGGTGGGCATCGCCCGCGCCATCGTCAGCCGGCCGGCGCTGCTGGTGCTGGACGAACCCACCGCGGCGCTGGACGTGTCGGTGCAGACGGTGATCCTGCAGCTGCTGGAGCGGCTCAAGCAGGAACTGCAGATGAGCTTCCTGTTCGTCTCCCACGACCTCAACGTCGTCCGCCTGCTGTGCGACCGGGTGCTGGTGATGTATCTCGGCCGGGTGGTGGAGGCGGGGCCGACGGATGCGGTATTCCATGCGCCTGCTCACCCCTATACTCGCGCCCTGATCGCTTCCTTGCCCGGTGGTCTCGCCGGCGGCCAGGCCAGTGCCGCCGACCTGCTGGTGGGTGGCGATCCGCAAAGCCCGATAGACCCCGACCCTAACCGCTGCCGCCTGCTCGGCCGCTGCCCGCGCGGGCTGGCCCGCTGCGGCGAGGTCGGGCCGCAACTCGAAGACATCGGCGGCGGCCGCCAGGTCGCCTGCCACTATCCCGCGGTGGTGCAACATGTCCGACAGTAAATCCGCCGCCGGCAAGGCCAACGCCCTGGCCGGCCAGATCTACCAGCGCCTCAAGGACGACATCTCCAACTTCGCCCTGCTGCCGGGCGACCGCTTCACCGAAACCGAGATGGCCGAGCGCTACGGCGTTTCCCGCACGCCGGTGCGCGACGCCCTCTACCGGTTGGAGCGCGAAGGCTATCTGCAGGTGGCCTTCCGCAGCGGCTGGAGCGTGCGCCCCTTCGACTTCCACCGCTTCGACCAGCTCTACGACCTGCGCATCGTGCTGGAGCTGGCGGCGGTGGCGCGCATCTGCGAGGCCGAGCAGCCGGCCGATCTCTCCGCGCTGCAGGCCATCTGGTCGTTGCCGCGCGAGCAGCGCCTCACCGACGGCAAGCAGGTCGGCGAGCTGGACGAAGCCTTCCACCAGGGCCTCATCCTTGCCACCGGCAACCTGGAGATGGCGCGGGTGCACCAGGAGGTGACCGACAAGATCCGCATCGTCCGCCGGCTGGACTTCACCCGCGCGCCACGCATCGACCTCACCTACGACGAGCACCAGGAGGTGCTGCGCCTGCTCACCCAGCGCAAGGCCGCCCAGGCCGCCATCAACCTGCGCTCCCACATCGAGGCCAGCAAGGCCGAGGTGCACAAGATCACCCTGCACATGATCTACGAGGCGCGCCAGCGCGGGCTGGTGGGCGCGGCGGGCTGAGCGCCGCCGTCGCAGTCTGCGCCTGGGGGAGGGCGGCACGCCGTGCAGGCGGCGTGCCGCCGTCGAACTGCGCCACACCACGTGAAGGCCGGCTGGGCCACGGGCCGCGCCCACGCAGCATGACGCCTGCGCGGCAAGACGCCATGCCGCGCCGGAGCCGCAGCGCATCGGATATCGGGAAGACTGGAGCGCGCAGGACTTTGGCGCGGGGCGTGACGGTAGGCCCGCCTATGAGCGCCCGGCAGAAGACGCCGGGCCAGGCGCGGAGGCCGTTGGCGAACTGCCCATCTGCACCACGGCCATGCCCAGCAGGATCAGCGCAATGCCCGCCACCCGCCACCCGCCGGCAGGCTTGGGCGCCAGCCCCATCAAGCCATAGTGGTCGATCAGCAGCGACGCCAGCATCTGGCCCGCGATCACGCTGACGATGAAGCCGGCTGCGCCCAGCCTGGGCGTCAGCATGAGTGCGGCGGTGACATAGGCCACGCCAGCCACGCCGCCCAGCCACCACCACGCTGGCCCCTGCGCCGCAGTACCCAAAGCCGGCGCCGGGACGCGCATCAGCATCATCAAAGGCAGGACGACGAGCACGCTGACACCCAGCGAAGCCAAGGTGGCCCACAGCGGATGCCCCAGTGCCCGTCCCAATGCGGCGTTGCTCGCGGCTTGGAAGGGCACGGCAGCCCCCGCCGCCACGGCAATCGCCATTGGAAACACGGCGGGAAAAGAAGATGGCCCTTGCATACGAGAACGCCTCACTGCAGATGAAAACATGGCGCATGCTCAGGTATTTTTATAATGAATGGAAATTCTTATTTTGACTGTATATCATTCGTTTCATGGATGATCTACGGCGCATTGACCTCAATCTGCTGCTGACGCTTCATGCCTTGCTGGCGGAAAAGCACGTCACCCGGGCAGCGTTGCGGCTGCACAAAAGCCAGCCGGCGGTCAGCCATGCGCTGGCGCAGTTGCGGGAGACCTTCAAAGACCCCTTGCTGACCCGGCGCGGCGCAGGCATGGCGTTGACGCCGCGCGCCCAGGATTTGCTGCTGCCCTTGGAGGCGGCTCTCCAGCAGCTCAACGGGCTGCTGCACGAGGGGGCTTTCGACCCTGGCCAGGCGGTGCGCCGCTTTCGCCTTGCCATGTCCGACTATGCGGCCCACCTCGTTCTGCCCACGCTGGTAAAACGGTTGCGCGATCAGGCGCCCGGCATCGACATGGTTGTATGCCAGGCCAGTCGTGAAGCCATGCTGGCCCAACTCGCGGACGGCGAGATCGACCTGGGCCTTGGCGTATTTCCGGACACTGCGAGCGGCATCGTCGTCGAAACCCTGTTCGAGGAGCATTTCGTCAGCGTTGCGGACAAACGCTCGCTGCCGCCGCGCGGCAAGCTGGCGCTGGACAAATGGCTGGCGCGTCCGCATGTGCTGGTTGCCACGAGGCCGGACACCGAAAATGAGATCGACGCTGCGCTGGCCGCTCAAGGGCGGCACAGGCGCATTGCGCTGGTCCTGCCGCATTGGCGCGCTTCGACCGAAGTGCTGGCGGGTACCGATCTGATCCTGACCGTTGCCAGCCGCACGCTGGACCATCTGCCTGATGAGCAAGGGCTGACGCGCTTCACGCCGCCGTTCGAACTGCCCGGCTTTGCATTCCAGCAAGCGTGGCATGTGCGCCGAGAAGCCGATTCCGCACATCACTGGTTCAGAAGCGTAGTCATGGATTGCAGCCGGCCCATCCAGCAGGTCGCGAGGAAATAGGCGGCCTCATAAGGGAGGGCCGCGCTGGCACCCCATCTCCCAGGGAGAGCCGCCACCGCGCGCTGTCGCGGCAAGCTGCTTGCCCAGCCGCTGTTCCATCGCCGGCCGCCCAGGCACCCGACCGGGCCTATTCCCATGACGCTGGCGCGGCTATCACTCAAACGATTTTTTGACAAGTGAAAAGTGGCGATACTATGATCCAGATCAAATTTTCAGAGTTTTTTGAAATTTGAAAAGGACAAGAAATATGTCGCCACTGATCCAGTCTTTCGTCCTCCACTTCGGTGAGATGGGCAGCCGCTGGGGTATCAACCGCACCGTCGGCCAGATCTACGCGTTGCTCTACGTCTCGGAAAAGCCGCTGAACGCGGACGAGATCGCCGAAGAGCTGGCCTTCTCCCGCTCCAACGTCAGCATCGGCCTGAAAGAGCTGCAGGCGTGGCGGCTGGTGAAGCTGCAGCACTTCCCGGGCGACCGCCGGGAGTATTTCTCCACCCCGGAAGACATCTGGGCCATCTTCCGCCTGCTGGCGGAGGAGCGGCAGAAGCGCGAGGTGGAGCCGACGCTGACCATGCTGCGCGGCGCGCTGATGGAATCCCCGGCCAATGCCGCCGAGCGCCACGCCCAGGCGCGCATGCAGGCGATGTACGACCTCATCGAACTCATCACCAGCTGGTTCGCCGAGATCCAGAAGCTGGACGCCGAAACCCTGCAGCGGCTGATGAAGCTGGGCTCGCGGGTGCAGAAGCTGCTGCAGATCACCCAGTCGCTGGCGCGCTTCACCCACCGCGACGGCGGCGACAAGGAGGCGAAGGCGGAGAGCCGCGCCGCCCGGCCGGACGACGACGAGCCCGGCACCGGCGGCAACGAAGGGGAGGCACGCTGATGGACCTCGATCCTGTCGTTCTGGCGCGCATCCAGTTCGGCGCCAACATCACCTTCCACATCCTCTTCCCCACCATCAGCATCGCGCTCGGCTGGGTGTTGCTGTACTTCAAGCGCCGCTACGACCGCAGCGGCGACGAGGCGTGGATGGACGCCTACGGCTTCTGGGTCAAGGTGTTTGCGCTCACCTTCGCCCTCGGCGTGGTCAGCGGCATCACCATGAGCTTCCAGTTCGGCACCAACTGGCCGGGCTACATGCAGACGGTGGGCAACATCGCCGGGCCGCTGCTGGCTTACGAGATCCTCACCGCCTTCTTCCTGGAGGCCACCTTCCTCGGCGTGATGCTGTTCGGCCGCCGCAGGGTGTCCAACCGGGTGCATACGCTGGCGACGCTGCTGGTGGCGCTGGGCACAACCGCCTCGGCATTCTGGATCCTGGCGCTGAACTCCTGGATGCAGACGCCGGCCGGCTTCGAAATGGTGAACGGCCAGGCCATCATCACCGATTGGTGGGCGGCGGTGTTCAACCCCTCGCTGCCCTACCGGCTGACGCACATGCTGATCGCCTCCGGCCTCACCGTCTCCTTCCTCGTCGCCGGCCTGTCGGCCTATCGCCGGCTGAAGGGCGATGAATCCGGCGGTGTCACCCGGGCGCTGCGCACCGGCGTGTTCGCCGCCGCCCTGCTGATTCCGCTGCAGATCGCGGTCGGCGACTTCCACGGCCTCAACACCCTGCATCACCAGCCGGCCAAGATCGCCGCGGTGGAAGGGGTGTGGGAGACCGAGCGCGGCGCGCCGCTGACGCTGTTCGCGCTGCCCAACGAGGCCGGGCGCCGCAATGACTACGCCATCGTCGTGCCCAAGCTCGCCAGCCTCATCCTGACCCACGAGTGGGATGGCGAGATCCGCGGTCTCAATGAATTCGAGGGCGCCCATCCGCCGGTGGCCAAGGTGTTCTGGGCCTTCCGGGTGATGGTGGGCGTGGGCGTGCTGATGCTGGTCTGTTCCTGGTTCGCCGCCTGGCAGCTGCGCCGTGGCGGCCTGTCGCGCGGCGGCCTGCGGCTGCTGGTGGGCATGAGCTTCTCCGGCTGGGTGGCGACGGTGGCCGGCTGGTACGTCACCGAGATCGGCCGCCAGCCCTGGCTGGTGCAGGGCGTGCTGACCACCGCCGATGCCGCCGGCACGGTGCCCGCCGGCATGATCGCCACCTCGCTGGCGATGTACCTCACCCTCTATGCGGCGCTGCTGCTGGCCTACGTCTCGGTGCTGTTCCACCTCGCCCGCAAGGCCGGCAAGCCGGACCCGGCCGCCGCCCGCTACCTCGCCAAGGAGATGCCACAATGACGCCCGAGTACTGGTTGCCGGTGGTGTTCGCCGGCCTGATGGCCATCGCCCTGCTGGCCTATGTGATCCTCGACGGCTACGACCTCGGCGTCGGCCTGCTGCTGCCGCTGGGCGACGAGGAGGAGAAGGATCTGATGATCGCCTCCATCGGCCCCTTCTGGGATGCCAACGAGACCTGGCTGGTGCTGGGCATCGGCCTGCTGCTGGTGGCCTTTCCGCTGGCCAACGGCATCATCCTCGGCGCGCTCTACCTGCCGGTGGCGGCCATGCTCGCCGGCCTGATCCTGCGCGGCGTGGCCTTCGATTTCCGCGTCAAGGCGCAGGACAGCCACAAGCCTTGGTGGAACGCCACCTTCGCCGCCGGCTCGCTGATCGCCGCGCTGGCGCAGGGCGTGATGCTGGGCCGCTTCCTCACCGGCTTCGCGCCGGGCGCCGCCGCCTGGGCCTTCGCCGCCCTGGTCGCCATCGGCCTCACCGCCGGCTATGCGCTGCTGGGCGCCGGCTGGCTGGTGATGAAGAGCGAAGGCCGGCTGCAGGCGCGGGCGCTGGCCTGGGCGCGGCCGGCGGTATGGGGCGCGGCGCTGGGTGTGGCGGCGGTGTCGGTGGCGACGCCGCTGGTGAGCGAGCGCATTGCCGCCAAGTGGTTCGAGCTGCCGGAGTTCTTCCTGCTGCTGCCGGTGCCGGCGGCCACGGTGGTGCTGTTCGCGGTGCTCGTCGTCAGCCTGCCGCGGCTGGCGCGGCGCCAGGCGGCGGGCAACGACAACGGCTGCTGGCTGCCTTTCGCCGCGGCCATCGGCATCTTCCTGCTCGCCTTCCACGGGCTGGCTTACAGCGTATTTCCGCAGATCGTCATCGACCAGCTCGACATCTGGCAGGCTGCCGCCCATCCGCAGGGGCTGAAGGTGATCCTGGCGGGCGCGCTGGTGGTGCTGCCGGCCATCTTCGCTTACACCGCGTTCGCATACCGGGTGTTCTGGGGCAAGACGCGGGAACTCTCCTACCAGTAGAATCGTCAGTTGTGAAAACCGGGGGCGGGCTCCACAAGAGCTCGCCCCCGGTCGTTTTCTTCGTCGCCGCGGACCTTGTGAAATGCCGCCCGCCGCGCGCCGCTGCCGGAGACTTGTGCCGTGTTTGCCTGGTTCGAAAAGCTGGTCGATCCCTATCCCGATACCCCGCCGGCGACGCCGCCCAAGGGCTTCTTCGCCTTCCTGTGGGCGGGCACCGAGGGCGTGCGCCCCTTCATCGTCGGCATGACCTGCTTCACCGCGGTGGTGGGCGCTTTCGAGGCGCTGCTGTTCGCGGTGCTGGGGCGGCTGGTGGACTGGCTGGCGGCGGTGCCGCCGGCTGAACTGTGGTCCACCCGCGGCGGCACGCTGCTGCTGATAGGCGCGGTGGTGATGGGCAGCGTCGCCCTGGTGGCGATGCAGACCATGCTGAAGCATCAGACGCTGGCGGGCAATTTCCCGATGCGGCTGCGCTGGAACTTCCACCGCCTGATGCTCGGGCAGAGCATGAGTTTTTACCAGGACGAGTTCGCCGGCCGCGTCGCCGCCAAGGTGATGCAGACCGCGCTGGCGGTGCGCGACACCTGCATGACCATGGGCGACATCCTGGTCTTCGTCATCATCTACTTTGTCACCATGGCGGCGGTGGTGGGCGGCTTCAACGCCTGGCTGCTGCTGCCCTTCCTCGGCTGGCTGGTGCTCTACGTGGCGGCGCTGCGCTGGTTCGTGCCGCGCCTGTCCAAGGTGGGCAGCGCCCAGGCCGACGCCCGCTCGCTGATGACCGGGCGCATCACCGACGCCTACACCAACATCGCCACGGTGAAGCTGTTCTCCCACGCTGGCCGCGAGGCGGGTTACGCGCGCTCGGCGATGCGCGAGTTCATGCGCACGGTGCACGCGCAGATGCGGCTGGTGAGCGGCATCGAGATCGTCAACCACACGCTGAGCATGGGGCTGATCCTGAGCACCGCCGGCGTCACCCTGTGGCTGTGGACCCTGGGCGAGGTGGGCGTGGGCGCGCTGGCGGCGTCCACCGCGATGGCGCTGCGGCTGAACGGCATGTCGCACTGGGTGATGTGGGAGCTGGCCGGGCTGTTCGAGAACATCGGCACCGTGCAGGACGGCATCAACACCCTGTCGCAGCCGCACACCGTGGTGGACCGCGCCGACGCCCGGCCGCTGCAGGTGAGCCGCGGCGAGGTGCGCTTCGACAAGGTGCGCTTCGATTACGGCGGCGAAAGCATGCGCCCGGTGGTGGACGCGCTGACGCTGACCATACGCCCCGGCGAGAAGATCGGCCTGGTCGGCCGTTCCGGCGCCGGCAAGTCCACGCTGGTGAACCTGCTGCTGCGCTTCCACGACGTCGGCAGCGGCCGCATCCTGATCGACGGCCAGGACATCGCCAGCGTCACCCAGGAGAGCCTGCGCGAGAAGATCGGCATGGTGACGCAGGACACCTCGCTGCTGCACCGCTCGGTGCGGGACAACATCCTCTACGGCCGGCCGGACGCCACCGAGGCCGACATGGAAGCCGCCGCCCGCCGCGCCGAGGCGCACGACTTCATCCTCGGCCTGGCCGACCCCACCGGCCGGCGGGGCTACGACGCCCACGTCGGCGAGCGCGGGGTGAAGCTCTCCGGCGGCCAGCGCCAGCGCATAGCCATCGCCCGGGTGATGCTGAAGGACGCGCCCATCCTGCTGCTGGACGAGGCCACCAGCGCGCTGGACTCGGAAGTGGAGGCCGCCATCCAGGCCAGCCTGTACCGGCTGATGGAGGGCAAGACTGTGGTCGCCATCGCCCACCGCCTGTCCACCATCGCGGCGATGGACCGCCTGGTGGTGCTGGACCACGGCCGCATCGTCGAGGAGGGCGATCACCGAAGCCTGCTCGCCCGCAACGGCCTCTACGCCCGGCTGTGGGCGCACCAGAGCGGCGGCTTCCTCGGCGAGGAGGCGGAGGATGATGCGACGGAGGCGTCGGCCGAGCCGGCTTGAGGCGGGCCGCCGCCCGGGCTTGGCGGGGCGGCTTCAGCCCAGCAACAGCGCGTCGTCCGACACCTTCTCGCCGCGGGTGCGCTCGAACATTTCCAGCAGGTCGGGCACGTCCAGCCCGGCGCGCTGCTCGCCGGCCACGTCCAGCACCACCTGGCCACGGTGCAGCATCACCGTGCGGCTGCCGTAGTCCAGCGCCTGGCGCATGCTGTGGGTCACCATCATCGTCGTCAGCTTGTTCTCCTCGACGATGCGGGCGGTGAGTTCCAGCACGAAGGCGGCGGTCTTCGGGTCCAGCGCGGCGGTGTGCTCGTCCAGCAGCAGGATGCGCGAGGGCTGCAGCGAGGCCATCAGCAGGCTCACCGCCTGGCGCTGGCCGCCGGAGAGCAGGCCGATGCGGTCGGTCAGGCGGTTCTCCAGGCCGAGATTGAGGATGGCGAGCTTGTCGCGGAACAGCTCGCGGTCGCCACGGCCGATGGCGAAGCGGAAGCCGCGGCGGCGGCCGCGCGCCATTGCCAGCGCCATGTTCTCCTCGATGCTCAGGGCCTCGCAGGTGCCGGCCATCGGGTCCTGGAACACCCGGGCGACGAGGTCGGCGCGCTGCCAGGCCTGCAGCCGGGTGACGTCGCGGCCGTCTATCTCCACCTTGCCCTGGTCCACCAGCAGGTCGCCGGAGATGGCGTTGAGGAAGGTGGATTTGCCGGCGCCGTTGGAGCCGATCACCGACACGAACTGGCCGGCGGGGATCTCCAGGCTGAGGCCGCGCAGCGCCGGGTTCTCGATCGGCGTGCCGGGGTTGAAGGTGATGCGGAGCTCTTGCGCGCGCAGCATCAGCGGCCTCCGTTGCCGCGCAGGCGGCGCTTGAGGATGGGCAGCACCAGCACCACGGTGACCAGCGTCGCCGCCACCAGGTTGAGGTCCTGCGATTTCAGCCCGATGAGGTCGCTGTTGAGCGCCAGGGCGATGAAGAAGCGGTAGAGGATGGCGCCCAGCACCACCGCCAGCGTCAGCACCACGATGCGGCGGCCGGGCAGGATGCTCTCGCCGATGATGACCGCCGCCAGGCCGATGACGATGGTGCCTATGCCCATGGAGATGTCGGCGCCGCCCTGGCTCTGCGCGAACAACGCGCCGGCCAGCGCCACCAGCGCGTTCGATAGCGCCAGCCCGGCCAGCACCGAGCGCCCGGTGGCCACGCCCTGGGCGCGCGCCATGCGCGGGTTGGCGCCGGTGGCGCGCATCGCCAGGCCGGTCTCGGAGGAGAAGAACCAGTCCAGCGCCAGCTTGGCGGCGATGACGATGACGATCAGCACCAGCGGCCGCTCGATGTAGTCCGGCATCATCTCCGGCAGCAGCATGCTGAAGATGGTGGGCTCGGTGATCAGCGGCACGTTGGGCTTGCCCATGATGCGCAGGTTGATGGAGTACAGCGCCGTCATCAGCAGGATGCCGGCCAGCAGGTCCATGATGCGCAGGCGCACGTTGAACCAGCCGGTGAGCAGGCCGGCACAGGCGCCGGCGGCGAGGGCGGCCAGCGTGGCGAGGAAGGGATCGGTGCCGAGGGCGATCAGCGTGGCGGCGACGGCGCCGCCCAGCGGGAAGCTGCCATCCACCGTGAGGTCGGGGAAGTTGAGGATGCGGAAGGAGATCAGCACCCCGAGGGCGACCAGGCTGAAGATCAGGCCGATCTCCAGCGCGCCCATGAAGGAATACAGGGTCATGTGGATGGCTGCCGCGGCGCCGGGGGGCCGGCGCCGGCGGCTTTCTTACTGGAGGACGGTGGTGGCGGAGGAGAGGAACTCGGGCGCCAGGGTGACGCCCTGCTTCTTCGCCGCGGCGGCATTCACCACCAGCTCCAGCTTGTCGCTGGAGCTGGACGGGATGGCGCCCGGCTGCTCGCCCTTGAGGATGCGGGCGACCACCTTGCCGGTCTGCCGGCCCAGGTCCAGGTAATTCACGCCCAGCGCCGCGATGGCGCCGCGCTTGACGCTGTCGGTGTCAGAGGCGATCAGCGGGATGCGGGCGTCGTTGGCCACCTTGACCAGCGCCTCGTAGGCGGAGACGACGTTGTTGTCGGTGTTGGTGTAGATCACATCCACCTTGCCGACCAGGCTGCGGGCGGCGGCGCCGACGTCTACGCTGCGCGGCGCCGAGGCCTCCACCAGCGTCATGCCGGCGGCCGGCAGCAGGGTCTTGAACTGGTTCACCACCACCGTGGAGTTGGCTTCGCCCGGGTTGTAGACCATGCCGACGCGCTTGGCATTGGGCACCACCTTCTTGATCAGCTCCACCTGCTTGTCCAGCGCCAGCATGTCGGACACGCCGGTGACGTTGGTGCCGGAGGGCTTCCAGTCCTTCACCAGCTGGGCGGCCACCGGGTCGGTGACGCCGGAATACACCACCGGGATGGACTTGGTGGCGGCCACCACCGCCTGCGCCGACGGCGTGGCGATGGCGACGATGACATCCGGCTTGTCGCCGATGAACTTGCGCGCGATCTGTGCCGCGGTGCCGGTGTTGCCCTGGGCGCTCTGGTACTCCCACTTGAGGTTCTTGCCAGCCTCGAAGCCCTCGGCCTTCAGGGTCTCCTGCACGCCGTCGCGGATGGCGTCCAGCGCCGGGTGTTCGACGATGGCGGTGACCGCCACCGACTTGTCCGCCGCCAGCGCGGGTGCGGCGGCCGCGGCGGCCAGCAGGAGGGCGAGTGCGTGTTTGCGCCAGCCTTGCGCGGCGGTGTTCTTGGGCGATTGGGTCGTCATCTTGTTGTCCTCCTGATCGCAAGGAAGGGCCGGCTGCGGCCCCGCGTGCCTATGGTGTCGGTATGTCCCGCAAGTGCGGCTTGGTCGGCCGCCCGCCGGCAAAAGTTCGCGGCAGCCCGCATTTCAGCATCAAACGCCAGGGCTGGGTACACCTGGTTTGCCGCAGGCGGGGCAGATGGGTGTCATGAGGATGCGGCGGCGGACGTGGGGACGCTTTCTCCCCTCTTCCCGCATGCGAAACCTCCCGCTCCGCTTCAGTCTTCCAGCAGCCGCACCCGTATGCGCTTGCCCTTGATGCGGCCTTCGCCCAGGCGGCGGGCGGCCTGCTCCGCGACGTCCGCCGCCACCGCGACATAGGAGACGGCGTCGGCGAGGTCGATGCGGCCGATCTGCCCGCGGCTGCAGCCGGCTTCGCCGGTGAGCGCGCCGAGGATGTCGCCGGCGCGCAGCTTGTCCTTGCGGCCGGCGAGCAGCTGCAGGGTGCGCATGGCGGGTTGCAGCGGGGCGGGGCCGGTGGCTTCGGTGATTTCCAGTTCGGCCAGCGGGTGCCATTCCAGGGTGAAGCCGTGGGTGGCGGCAAGGGCTTCGACCCGGCGGCGTTCGCGCGGGCCGACCAGGCTGAGCGCCCAGCCGTCCGCGCCCCGGCCGGTGCGGCCGATGCGGTGCACATGCACCGCCGGCTCGGGCGCCACATCCACATTGATCACCGCTTCCAGGCCGGCGATGTCCAGGCCGCGGGCGGCGACGTCGGTGGCTACCAGTACCCGGCTGCTGCCGTTGGCGAAGCGCACCAGCACCTGGTCGCGCTCGCGCTGCTCCAGTTCGCCGTGCAGCGCGAGTGCGGCGATGCCGTCGGCTTCCAGCCGGGCGACGAGGTCGCGGCACTGCTGCCGGGTGTTGCAGAAAACCAGCGCGTTCGCCGGCCGGTAGTGCAACAGCAGGCGGGAGACCGCCGCCAGCCGTCCATCCTCGGCGACTTCGTAGAAGCGCTGGCGGATGCGGCCCTCGGCGTGGCCTTCGGCGAGGCGGATCTGTTCCGGCTCGCGCAGGAAGCGGCCGGCCAGCTCGGCGATGCTGGCCGGATAGGTGGCGGAGAACAGCAGGGTCTGGCGGTGGGCGGGGCAGGCGTCGGCGACCGCGGCGATGTCGTCGCGGAAGCCCATGTCCAGCATGCGGTCGGCCTCGTCCAGCACCAGGGTGGAGAGCGCTTCCAGCGCCAGGTTGCCGCGCTGCAGGTGGTCCAGCAGGCGGCCGGGCGTGCCCACCACCACATGGGCGCCGTGGGCCAGGCTGGCGGCCTGCGGCTTCAGCGTGGCGCCGCCACACAGGGTGAGCACCTTGATGTTGTCCTCGGCGCGGGCGAGGCGGCGGATCTCCTTCGCCACCTGGTCGGCCAGCTCGCGGGTGGGGCACAGCACCAGGGCCTGCACTCGGTTGTGGGCGAGATTGAGGCGGCCCAGCAGCGGCAGGGCGTAGGCGGCCGTCTTGCCGCTGCCGGTGCGGGCCTGGGCGATGAGGTCGCGGCCGGCGAGGGCGACCGGCAGCGCGGCGGCCTGGATGGGCGTCATCGCCAGGTAGCCCAGGCGCTGCAGGTTGTCGAGCACGGCCGGCGAAAGGCCCAGCGTGTCGAAGCCGGGGGATGGGGGAGCGGCGGAGTCGGGCGCCGGGGAGGTGTCGGGCGCGGGGGCGTGAGGTGCGGAGGTCATGCCCGATTATAGGCGGTGGGCGGAGCGGGGCTGGAGGGTGGGAGAAATAGGGGTGGGAGGCGGAGAGAGGGGCGTGCTCCCTCCCCCCTTGCGGGGGAGAGCTGGGGAGAGGGGGCGCCCGCCAGGGCGTTGAGGGGGCTCAAGCGCCGTAGCCCCCTCTCCCCCGGCCCCGCTCCGCGCCCCGGCCCAGCGACCTGTCGGCCGCTGGGCGAAGCAGCGCTTCGCTCTTTCCACCTACGCCCCGCGAGGGGAGAGGGGAGAAAACCGCTATGCTCGGGGGGCGTCGAGCCCGTATCGCTCTCCGCGCCCAGCCTCAGCGCTGCGCCTGCGCACCCTGCGCTTCCTTGTAGATGGCTTCGATCACGTCCTTGCCGACGCGGCTGGCCATTTCCTTGTGCACCGGCAGCATGGCCTGGCGCCAGCTCTCCCGTTCGGCGGCGGTGAGGGTGATGACCCTGGTCTTGCCGGAGGCGGCGATCTTCTTCAGCGCTTCGTCGTTCTCCTGCTGGGCGATTTCGTTCACATAGCGGGTGCTGTCCTTCATCGCCTGCTCGAGCAGGGCGCGGATGTCGGGCGGCAGGCCGTCCCAGAACTTCTTGTTGGTGATCACCGCGTAGCCGATGTAGCCGTGGTCGGACACCGTCATGTCGCTCTGCACCTCCGAGGTCTTCTGCGTCCAGTAGTTGGAGGTGGTGTTCTCGGTGCCGTCGACCACGCCGGTCTGCAGCGCCTGGTAGACCTCGGAGAAGGCCAGCATCTGCGGCAGGGCGCCGACCGCGCGCATCTGTGCCTCCAGCACCTTGCTGGACTGGATGCGCATCTTCAGGCCGCGCATGTCCTTTACCTCGCGCAGCGGGCGGTTGGCGCTCATGACCTTGAAGCCGTTGTCCCAGTAGGCCAGGCCGGTGATGCCGCGGGTTTCCAGCTTCTTCAGCAGGGAGGCGCCCACCGGGCCTTCGGTGACGCGGGTCAGCACTTCGGCGTTGGGGAAGATGAAGGGCAGGTCGAAGACTTCGAATTCGCGCACGCCCAGCGGCCCGAACTTGGACAGGGCGGGCGCCAGCATCTGCACCGAGCCCAGCTGCAGCGCCTCGATTTCCTCCTTGTCCTTGTACAGCGTGCTGTTGGGATAGACCTCGACCTTCACCTTGCCGCCGCTGCGCTCTTCCACCAGTTGCTTGAAGCGGTCGGCGCCCTTGCCCTTGGGCGTGTCGGCGGTGGTGACGTGGCTGAACTTGATGACGATGGGGCCGCTCTGCTCGGCGGGCTGGGCGCCGGCCTGGCCGGGCAGCAGCGCCGCGGCGGCGATCGTGGTGATGGCGCCGGCGATGGCGAGCGCACGGTGGATGTGACGGACGGTGTGCATGGTGCTGTCTCCTCCAGTGGAGTTTTATGGGTGCTGCGGAATCGGCGGTGGGGTCGGGGGCAGGGTTGATCGAAGGGTGGAGGCGGTGGCTGGCCTCAGCCGGCGGCGGCGCGTATGCGTTCGGCGCGGGCGATCACCGGCGCATCCACCATGCGGCCCTCCACCTGCACCGCGCCGCCGCCGGCCGAGGCAGCGGCGCTCAGCACCGCTTCGGCCCAGGCGCGCTCGGCGGCGCTGGGGGCGTAGGCGGCCCGGGTGGTGGAAACCTGGGCGGGGTGGATCAGCAGCAGCGCGCCGAAGCCGTGGTTGCGGGCGCGGCGGGCGTAGCGGGCGAGGCCGGCGCTGTCGCCGATGGCGGTGAACACGCCATCCACCGGCAGCGGCAGGCCGGCGCGGCGGCTGGCGAGGGCGAGCATGGCGCGGTAGGGCAGGAAGACCAGCTCTTCGGCGTCGTCCTCGTCCGGCACCAGGTCCAGCTCCACCGCCAGGTCCAGCTTGCCGAACACCAGCCGGGCGCAGCCGGGGGCGGTGGCGATGGCGTCCACCGCGCCCAGGCCGGCGGCGGTTTCCAGGATGGGCAGCACCGCGGTGGCGGCGCTGGCCTCGTGGGCGGCGGCGACGCTGGCGGCGGATTCGGCCTTGGGCAGCATCAGCCCGATCACGTCCGGATGGCGGCAGAGGACGAGGTCGGCTTCGTGCCAGGGCGTGCCGGCGGCGTTGATGCGCACCGCCAGCGCGCTGCCGGGGTGGTGGGCCAGCCAGGCGGCGAGGTGGGCGCGGGCGGCATCCTTGTCGGCCGGCGGCACCGCGTCTTCCAGATCGACGACGACCACGTCGGCGCCGCTGGACAGGGCCTTGGCGATGCGCTCCGGCCGGCTGGCGGGCACGAACAGGAAGCTGCGGGCGGCGGCGAGGCTGGCGGTGGCGTGGGTCTGCATCACACCACCCCCGCGTCGCGCAGTTCGCCGAAATGGCTGGTGTAGCCCAGCTCGGCGAGGATGGCCTCGGTGTGGGCGCCCAGCGCCGGGATGGGCGCCATGCGTGCCGGCCGCTGCGGGCCCATGCCCGGCGGCTGCAGCGCCGGCAGCGGGCCGGCGGGCGAGTCCACCGTGGTCCAGCGGCCGCGCGCCTGCAGCTGCGGGTGGCGCCACAGGTCGGCCATGGTGTTCACATGGGCGTTGGCGATGCCGGCGGCCTCCAGCCGGTCTATGACCTGCTCGGCGTCCAGCGCGGCGAAGCTGTCCTCGATCAGCGCATGCAGGGCTTCGCGGTGGATGTTGCGGGCGGCGTTGTCGATGAAGCGCGGGTCGGCGCGCAGCGCCGGCTGGCGCAGCACCTGGTCGCAGAACAGCGCCCATTCGCGCTCGTTCTGCAGGCCCAGCATCACCGTGCGGCCGTCGCCGGCCTTGAACGGGCCGTAGGGGTAGATGGTGGCGTGGGCGGCGCCGGCGCGCACCGGCGCCGGCTGGCCCTGCCAGGCGTAGTACATGGGGAAGCCCATCCACTCCACCATCGCGTCCAGCATGGCGATCTCGACGCGGCGGCCGCGGCCGGTGCGGCCGCGCTCGATCAGCGCGGCGAGGATGCCGGAGTAGGCGTACATGCCGGCGGCGATGTCGGCCACCGAGATGCCGGCCTTGACGTTGTCCTCCGGCGTGCCGGTGACCGAGAGGAAGCCGCTCTCGCTCTGGATCAGCAGGTCGTAGGCCTTCTTCTCGGTGTAGGGGCCGTCGTCGCCGTAGCCGGAGATGTCGCAGACGATGAGGCGCGGATGCCGGGGCGCCAGCTCCTCGTGGGCGAGGCCGAGGCGGGCGGCGGCGCCGGGGGCGAGGTTCTGCACCAGCACGTCGGCCTGCTCCAGCAGCGCGGCGAGGATTTCCCGCGCCTGCGGCTGCTTGAGGTCCAGCGTGAGGCTTTCCTTGGAGCGGTTCACCCAGACGAAGTGGGAGGCCAGGCCCTCCACCCGGCGGTCGTAGGCGCGGGCGAAGTCGCCGACGCCGGGGCGTTCGATCTTGATGACACGGGCGCCGAGGTCGGCGAGGTGGCGGGTGGCGAGCGGGGCGGCGATGGCGTGTTCCAGCGACACCACGGTGATGCCTTCCAGCGGCAGCGGGCTTTTCGTCGTCATGGCGGGCCTCAGAAGGAGCGCGGCAGCTCGAGCAGGTGCTCGGCGACGTAGGACAGGATGAGGTTGGTGGAGATGGGCGCCACCTGGTACAGCCGGGTCTCGCGGAACTTGCGCTCGACGTCGTATTCGCAGGCGAAGCCGAAGCCGCCGTGGGTCTGCAGGCAGGCGTTGGCCGCTTCCCAGGAGGCCTTGGCGGCGAGGTGCTTGGCCATGTTGGCAGCCGGGCCGCAGGGGAGACCGGCGTCGAACTGGGCGCAGGCGCGCCAGCGCATCAGGTTGGCGGCCTCGATCTCCATGTAGGCCTCGGCCAGCGGGAACTGCACGCCCTGGTTCTGGCCGATGGGGCGGTCGAACACCACCCGGTCGCGGGCGTAGGCGGTGGCGCGGTCGATGAACCAGTAGCCGTCGCCTATGCACTCGGCGGCGATCAGGGTGCGCTCGGCGTTGAGGCCGTCGAGGATGTAGCGGAAGCCGCGGCCCTCCTCGCCGATGAGGTTCTCTGCGGGAATCTCCAGGTTGTCGAAGAAAAGCTCGTTGGTCTCGTGGTTCACCATGTTGGGGATGGGGCGCACGGTGAGGCCCTTGCCCACCGCCTCGCGGAGGTCCACCAGGAAGATGGACATGCCGTCGGTCTTCTTCGCGCACTGTTCGCGCGGCGTGGTACGGGCGAGCAGGATCATGTAATCGGAATGGCGCACCCGGCTGATCCACACCTTCTGGCCATTCACGACGTAGCGGTCGCCCTGCTTCACCGCGGTGGTCTTCAGCCGCGAGGTGTCGGTGCCGGTGGTGGGCTCGGTGACGCCCATGGACTGCAGGCGCAGCTCGCCGGCGGCGATCTTCGGCAGCAGCGCGCGCTTCTGCGCTTCCGAGCCGTGGCGCAGCAGCGTGCCCATGTTGTACATCTGGCCATGCACCGCGCCGGAGTTGCCGCCGCAGCGGTTCACCTCCTCCAGCACCACCGAGGCTTCGGCCAGGCCGAGGCCGGAGCCGCCGTATTCCTCGGGAATCATCGCCGCCAGCCAGCCGGCGGCGGTCAGGGCGCCGACGAAGTCGTCGGGAAAGGCGCGGGCTTCATCCACCTTGCGCCAGTACTCGTCCGGGTAGTGGCTGCAGAGGTCGCGCACCGCGTCGCGGATGTCGGCATGGCTGGCGTCCAGGCGGGCGTCCAGCGGTGGAAAGGTGAAAGTGGCGCTCATGGTGGCTCGTTGTCGATATGCGTTCGGGTTTATGGGAGGCGTGTCGGGGTCGGAGGCGCGTCGGCGGGCTTTCAGGTGTTCAGGGCAAAGGGAAGGCGGCGGTGCGGGCGGTGGCGGGCAGGCTGTACTCCACCTCGGCGCGCATGCCGAGGCGGCCGCCGATGTCGGTCCACAGTTCGCTGCGGCCGCGGGCGTCGTCGCGGCCGCAGAAATCCACCGTTTCGCCCGCATGCAGCGGGCCGAGCGCGCGGAAGGCGAAGCGCTCGACCCGGCGCGCCGGATGCGTCTGGCGGTAGGCCTGCAGCAGCAGGGTGGCGGTCAGCGGGCCGTGCACCACCAGGCCGGGATAGCCTTCTTCGCCGGTGGTGTAGGGCTGGTCGTAGTGGATGCGGTGGCTGTTGAAGGTGAGCGCCGAGTAGCGGAACAGCAGCACCGGGTCCGGCACCCGGCGGATGCGGTAGTCGGCGCCGTCCGGCGCGCTCTCGCCAGCCGGGCGCTGGCCGCTTTGGCCAGGCTGGCGATAGACGATGTCCTGCTCTTCCTCTATGGCCGGGCCTTCGGCATCGGTAATGGTGTGGGCGACGGTGACGAACACCAGCTCGCCGCTGCGGCCCTGCTTGCGTTCGCAGCGCAGGATGCGGGAGCGGCGCTCCACCTCGGCACCCAGCGCCAGCGGCCGCAGGAAGCGGAGCCGGCCGCCGGCCCACATGCGGTTGGGCAGCGCCACCGGCGGCAGGAAGCCGCCGCGCGCCGGGTGGCCGTCGCGGCCCAGCTCGGCGCTGCGGGTGAGCGGGGTGAAATGGATCCAGTGCCACAGCGGCGGTAGCACGCCCTCGGCGAGCACCGCTTCAGGGGCCAGGTCCAGCGTGGCGGCCAGGGCGGCGGTGGGGCGGTGGTCGAGGCGGTCGGCGCGGCTTTCCTCGCGTCCCACCCAGTCGGCCAGGCCGGCCGGCGTCGTCTCTTGCATGTTCTCTCCTCGCGGCTTCTGTGGCCGGTGGTGGTGAGCCCATGGTGGCCACGGCAGGGGCGGCGAACAATTCGCCATTGCGGTAGCCCGCCTTCGGCATTGCCGAATCGCAGTGCAGCATTCGGGGGCTTCGGCGGGCTGGGCGCGCGGCGGGGTCGGCGCGCGGAATGCGGCGGAAAGGCGCGCCGTTCAAGGGGATGGCCGATGCCGGCGGGGGTACGCAGGGCAGGCCGGCGGGCGGAGCGGGTGAAGGCTTGGCCGCAGCGGAAGGCTCGCGAAGGCGCGGACGCTGGAAAAGACGAGGGCGGAAGGCGGCCTGTCAGCCGCCTTCCGCCCTCGGTCCGGGGCGTGCTCAGAGTGCGGCGGGTACCAGCGTGGGGCCGTCCGGCAGCGCTGGCTGCTCCAGCAGCACGCTGGCCAGGTGCAGCTGGAAGGCGCGGCGGGCGGCTTCGTCCGCCTCCACCCGCAGGCTGATGCCGTGGCGCTCCGCCTCGCTGCGCATGACGAAGAGGGCGCCGAGCAGGGAGGCATCCACCCGCGTGCCGGAGGGGATGAGGACATCTACCGCGGTGCTGGTGGGCAGCGCCTCGGCCAGCCGGCTCATCAGCGCGCCGCGCTGGGCGGGGGTGAGCACGCCGCGCAGGGTGATGTTGAGATGGCCGCCGCTGCCCACTTCCAGCGTGGAGGGCACCACTGCGCCGCTACCTCGCTTCCTCGCCGCCAGCGCGGCGGGCAGGGCGTGGCCGGCGAGCAGGCGCAGCAGGGCGTAGCCGTCGTCGGCGTAGCGGCGCAGCAGCTTGGGTTCTTCCTTGATGCGCCACAGCCATTCCAGGCCGGTGCGCTGCATCCACGCCGGCGCGCGGCTCACCGAGCCGGCGACGAAGTTGATGACCGCGCCCAGGTGGCTGATCACCGGCGCTTCCAGCTGGGCGCGGTTGTGCTCTATCCAGGCCTGCCCCTTGGCCGCGCCCAGGGCGACGACGACGAAGTCGGCGCCGCTGGCGTTGATCTCGGCGATGCGCTCCGGGCTGCTCATCTCTTCCACCGTGCCGAAGCCGGGGCAGTGCTGGCCCACGCATTGCACCGGTCCGCCGAGCGCGGCGAGGCGCGCGGCGGCGCGTTCGCCGACGCCGGGTTCGCCGCCGAAGAAATACACCTTCACCGGTCCGGCGGCGCCGGCCATCAGCGCCTCGAACAGATCGGAGCCGGCCACCCGCTGCGGCACGGGCGCGCCCAGCAGGCGGGCGAGCCAGACGATGGGCATGCCATCGGCAATCGAGAGGTCGCTGTGCAGCACTGAATCCTGGAAGGCGCGCTTGCGCTGGCTGGCGATGAGGAAGTTGAGGTTGGGCGTGGACAGGAACAGGCGCTGGCGCTCCCGTATCGCCAGGGCAATGCTGCGCAGCGCATCGTCGCGCGTCACCGCGTCGAAAGGCAGGCCGAACAGCCAATATACCGGGCGCATGGTTTTGTTCTGCATGGGCGGGGGACTCCGGGGGGAACGCCCGATGCTATCCCATCGCCCCTGCCGGCTTCCACGCCCGGCGGAATGCATTGGAAAGAAATTGTTATGGTTGGTGCGGCGTCCCGGCGTCCCGGCGTCCCGGCGTCCCGGCGGCCGGGTGTGGTGGCGGCGCATAATCGGCCTATCGTCTTTTCCCCCGGCCCACCGCGCCATGCACTTCGATCTCACCGACCTGCGCCTCTTCGTCCACGTGGCCGAGAGCAAGAGCCTGACCAAGGGCGCCGAGCGCAGCCATCTCTCGCTGCCGGCCGCCAGCGCGCGCATGAAGGAGCTGGAGCGCCAGGCCGGCGTGCGCCTGCTCTACCGCGCGCCGCGCGGGGTGGCGCCGACACCGGCGGGGCAGAGCCTGCTGCAGCATGCGCGCACCATGATGTCGCAGATCGAGCACCTGAAGAGCGACCTGCAGCGCTTCGGCCAGGGGGTGAAGGGCCACATCCGCATCTTCGCCAACACCACCGCCGTCACCGAATTCATGCCCGAGGTGCTGGCCACCTTCCTGGCGGAGCATCCGCAGGTGGACGTGGATCTGCAGGAGCGCCAGACCGGCGAGATCATCCGCGGCGTGCTGGACGGCACCACCGACCTCGGCATCGTCGCCGGCCCGGTGGATGTGGACGGCCTGGAGAAATACCACTTCAGCACCGACCGCCTGGCCCTGGCGGTGCCGCCCGGCCATGCGCTGGACCGCGCCGGCGCGGTGCACTTCGCCGAAACCTTCGCCCACGATTTCATCGGCCTGCACCAGGGCAGCACGCTGCAGCGCTTCCTCGACGGCCTGCTGCAGGGCGCCGGCGGCCGCCTCAACACCCGGGTGCAGGTGAGCAACTTCGAATCGGTGTGCCGCATGGTGGAGGCGGGCGTGGGCATAGGCGTGGTGCCGGAGTCCGCCGGCCTGCGCCACAGCCGCACAATGAAGATCGTGCTGAAGGCGCTGGACGAACCCTGGGCGGTGCGCGAGCGCTACATCCTCACCCGCCGCGGCGACTCGCTGCCGGCCTTTGCCCAGGCGCTGATCGACACGCTGTTCCGGCACCCGGGGCATGCGGCGTCGCTGGGCGTGCGGAGCGGGGGGAAGCGCAAGCGGGGGGTGTGAAAGAGGGGCGGGGAGGGGGTAAGGCGCGCCTCTTCGGCGTGATCAGTTGCCCTGGAGAGGAGGAGAAGCGGCGGCCACCTCCGCCACCTCGCCGATATCGGCGAACAACTCGCCCGCAGCCAGTCGCAGGTCCACGCTGGCGAACTCCACCGCTTCCTCGCCGGCATAGGGATGCAGCACCCACAGGCCGTCGCTGCCCTTGCGATAGACGTCGGTGGCGCGGCGGTCGATGTCCACCAGCACGTATTCGCGCAGGCTGGCCAGGCGGCGGTAATGGGCGAACTTGTCGCCGCGGTCGTAGTTGCCGGTGGCCGGCGAGAGCACTTCGACGACCAGTAGCGGATGCGCCTTGAACAGGCGGCTGGCCTGGTCGGCCGGGTCGCAGGTGACCATCACGTCGGGATAAAAATAGGCCTTGGCGGCCTCGACGTGCAGGCGCATGTCGCTGATGTAGGTCTGGCAGGCGCTGCCGCGCAGGTGCTGGCGCAACGCCATGGCGATGTTGAGCGCCACGGTGACATGGCGATCCTCCGCGCCGGCCATGGCGAAGACCTCGCCGTGGAGGTATTCGTGGCGCTGCTCCTGGGTTTCTTCCCAGGCCAGGTATTCGGCCGCGGTCAGCGGCGAGCCTTGCTGTGCGTATCCCATGGTCGGCCTCGCGGGCGTGGTGCTCGGGTGATTATGCGGCAAGTGGCGGCCGGGCCGCAGCAGGGGGGCAGCCGCTCAGGCCGTGCCCTCGCCGCCGCAGGCCAGGCCCTCCGCCTCCACCGGCACATACACCAGCAGGCGCTCGCCGTTGCGCGGGGCAGACCACCAGTTCATCTGCTGCAGCTCGACGAAGCTGCCGTCGGCGCGGCGGAAGCGCTTGCGGTGGTTTTCCACGCTGCGGACTTCGTAGCGCTGCCAGGTCTCGCGGAATTCGTCGGAGATGGCGAGGTAGCGCTGCAGATCGGCGTTCCAGACGGGGTCGTCCAGGTGGTCGGCCATGGCGGCGCGGAAGGAGGCGACCAGCTGCGGCATCACCTGCTCCCAGTCGGCGAGGTGGGCGCGCCAGGCGGGGTTGGTGAAGGCCAGGTAGATGCAGTTGCGCTCCTCCGCCGGCACGCTGGCGAGGTCCACCCCGACCAGCTCGCAGTAGGCGGCGTTGAAGCCGAGGATGTCGTAGCGCGGGTTCTGGATCACCGCCGGCAAGGGCTGCAGGCGGTCGAGGATGACCCGGGCGGCGGCGGAGAGCCGGGTGCATACGCGGCTCTTGGGCAGGCCGGCCTGGGGGAAGCCGGCCAGCGACAGCAGGTGACGGGTCTCGGCCTCGCTGCATTGCAGGGCTTCGGCGATGGCGTACAGCACCTGCATCGAGGGATTCACCGGCCGGCCCTGTTCGAGCCAGGTGTACCAGGAGGCGCTGACGTTGGCGAGCTGGGCCACTTCCTCCCGCCGCAGGCCGGGCGTGCGGCGGCGGCCGATGCGCGGCAGGCCGACGCGCGCCGGTTCCAGGTTCTCGCGCCGGGCGCGCAGGAAGGCGCCCAGCTCGTGGTTGCGGGGGGTGATTTCCGTGGCGGCCGACGGGGTGGCCGCGCTGGAAGAAGAGGCGGGCTGGGAGGCGACGAGGCTCATGGCGGTGGTCCGTATGAATGAGCGTGGGAGGGAGACGAGCCCGCGAAGACCCTGGCGATTGATGCGCTGTTCCGGCTGGGTTTCGCGGCCTGCATCGGCTCCATCGCAGCGCTGACTGGTAGTGCCAGTCCTAGGATGGACAGAGACTGGTACCAGTTTACCGCGCCGCGCATACTCCAGGCCATCTTGCCGGAAACGGCATTCCGAGTTCGCCGCCATGTCCCGAATCGCCCCCACATCCACGACTGCTCAGGCCGCCGCGACGCCCGGCCTGAGCATGGCCGGCCTGACCGTGCTGCTGGCCGGCCAGCTGCTGCCGCAGATCGACTTCACCATCGTCAACGTGGCGCTGGACGCCATCGCCCGTTCGCTGAACGCCGACGCCACCGGGCTGGAGCTCATCATCGCCGCCTACGGCGTGGCCTTCGCGGTGTGCCTGGCGATGGGCGGCCGGCTGGGCGACAAGCTGGGGCGGCGGCGGGTGTTCGAGTGGGGCGTGGTGCTGTTCTTCGTCTCCTCGCTGCTGTGCGGGCTGGCGCAAGCGGTGTGGCAGCTGCTGGCGGCGCGGGCGCTGCAGGGCGTGGCGGCGGCGCTGATCGTGCCGCAGATCCTCGCCACCATCCATGTGACGCTGCAGGGCCATGCGCACTCGCGGGCGCTGGGTTACTACGGCGCCATCGGCGGCCTCTCCTTCATCGTCGGCCAGGTGCTGGGCGGCTTCCTGATTTCGGCCGACGTCGCCGGCCTGGGCTGGCGCAGCGTGTTCCTGATCAACCTGCCGCTGTGCCTCGGCGTGCTCGCCTGCAGCCGGCGCTGGGTGCCGGAGACGCGGCGCGAGGGCTGCGCTGCCATCGACTGGCCGGGCACGCTGCTGCTGGCGACCTTGATCGTCTGCCTGCTGCTGGCGCTGACGCTGGGCCCCGGCCTGCGCTGGTCCTGGCCCTGCCTGGCCTTGCTGGCGGCGGTGCTGCCGCTGCTGGCGGCGCTGTGGCGGGTGGAGCAGGAGCAGGCGCGCCGCGGCGGCCATCCGCTGCTGCCGCCGGAGTTGCTGCGCCTGCCCAGCGTCGGCTTCGGCCTGCTGGTGGCCGTCCTGTTCTTCTCCGGCTGGAGCGGCTTCATGTTCGCGGTGGCGCTGACGCTGCAGAGCGGCGCCGGGCTGTCGCCTTTCGAATCCGGCAACGCCTTCATCGCGCTGGGCGCCTCCTACTTCGTCTCTTCGCTGCTGAGCGCGCGGGTGTCGGCGCGGCTGGGGCAGGTGCGCACGCTGATCGTCGGCTGCCTGATCCAGATGAGCGGCCTGCTGGCGCTGATGCTGACCTTCGAGCTGGTGTGGCCGCAGCCTGGCGTGTTCAACCTGATGCCGGCGACCTGCCTGATCGGCTTTGGCCAGGCCTTCATCGTCGGCAGCTTCTTCCGCATCGGTCTGTCGGACGTGCCGCAGCAGCAGGCCGGCGCCGGCGCGGCCATGCTGTCCACCGTGCAGCAGGCGGCCTTCGGCCTGGGCGCGGCGCTGATAGGCGCGGTGTTCGCCCAGGTGTTGCACGGCGGCGGGGACTACCGCCAGGCGGTGTTGGCGGCGCTGGGCAGCGAGCTGGTGTTGATGCTGATGCTGGTGAGCAGCGCGCTGGTGTTCCGCGGCCGGCGCAGCCGCCGCTGCCTGGCCTGAGCTTCAGCTTTCCGCGATGTCGGCCAGCAGCGCCGCCAGCGCCTGCGGTTGCGACATGAAGGGCGAGTGGCTGGCGTCCAGCGTGTGCACCCGGGTGGGATGGGCCGGCACGAAGGCGTCGGCGGCGGCGATGAAGCGCTGCTGCAGCGCCGGGCGTATCGCCTGGTCCTGCAGGCAGCGGATGTAGTGCCGCGGCACCGCGCCCCAGCGCGCGGCGGTGGTGGCGACCGGCGTGGCGAAGGGCGCGACCGGCACGTCCGGTGTCAGCAGGTTGGCGACGGCGGCGTAGGCGATGTCGTCCACATCGCCGTAGAAGGCCGCCTTGCTGGCGGCGCGGTAGGCCTCGTCGGCGCTGCGGTGGTTGATGCGCAGCGCGCCGACCGCGCTGGGGTCGGCCACGAACAGGCCGCCGACCCGCTGGCCCTCGTTCTCCGGCGCATCGATGTAGCTCACCGCCGGCACGCCGGATTCCGGCATGAAGGCGGTGAGATAGACCAGGTGGGCGATGGCCTCCGGTGCCCGCTCCGCCACCGCGCTGGCGACGATGCCGCCCATGCTGTGGGCGACCAGCACCACCTTGTCGTAGCCCAGGCCGCGCAGGCGCTGCAGCGTGGCGAGGGTGGCGTCCACGTAGTCGTTGAGCGTGACGCCGGCCACCGGCGAGGTTTCGGTAGCGAGCTTGGCCGGCCGCTGCGGCTGCTCCAGGTAGGTGGCGGGGAAGCGGGCGTTGAGGCCGTGGGCCGGCAGGTCGCAGGCGACGGCGGCATGGCCGCGCGCGGCCAGCAGCGGGATGATGCGCTCATAGGTCCAGGCGCCGTGCCAGGCACCGTGGACGAGCAGGAAGGGCAGGGCGGAAGAAGGGCGGCGGGTATCGCTCATGGTTTTGTCTCCTGTTGTCGTCGGCCTTGTCGGTGGCCGCTGGTGTGACAGCAGGATAGCCCCAAGCAGCGCCGCGGTGCATCGCGGCGCGTGCTCACACCGCCAGCTTGCGGCTCCAGCGCTGGTACAGCCGTTTCATCACCGCATGCATGGCGGCGCTGCGGTTGTCGGCGTCGCGCAGGGTTTCGGCGCGGCTGCTGACCGCCGGGTTGCCAGCGGCGAGTTCGCGGTCGATCTCATGGCCGTTGCGCTCCACCGACAGTTCGATGAGGGCCGGCGTCATCTCCAGGTGGCATTGCATGCCGAGGTGGCGGTCGCGGGCGACGAAGACCTGGTGGGGGCAATCGGCGCTGCTCGCCAGCAGAACCGCGCCCGGCGGCAGCTCGAAGGTGTCGCCATGCCACTGGAACACTGGGATCTCGGCGCCGGCGTCGCCGCCGAACCATTCCGCCGCGTAGGGAACGGCGGCAACCTTGATGCGCTGCCAGCCGATTTCCCGCCGCGGGTTGCGCCGCACCTGGGCGCCCAGCGCATGGGCGAGGATCTGGCTACCGAGGCAATGGCCGGCCACCGGGATGCCCTGGCGGTCGGCTTCGCGGATCAGCTGGAACTCCTGCTCCATCCACGGCAGGCCGTCGTTCACGCCCATGTAGCCGCCCATGAACACCAGGCCGGAATAGGCGGAGGGGGACTCCGGCACCGGCGCGCCATCCACCAGCGGAATCACCACCGAGGGGATGCCGAGCTGCTCCAGCACCGCCGGCAGCGCGCCGGGCGCGCCCACCTCGGTGTGCTGAAAGATGGCGACCGGCTTCATGGCTGGCCTCCCCGGCGAACGGATTGCTGCGACATCAGGCGAACCCCATCAGTTGATTCAGATGGTCCGGATTGTGCAGCAGAGTGTCGCTGGCGCCGTCGTAGATGATGCGGCCGCGGTCCATCACCACCGCCTTGCTGGTCAGCTCCAGCGCCTGGCGGGCGTGCTGCTCGACCAGGATGAAGGAGAGGTCGCGGTCCAGCGTCATCTGGCCGATGGCGCGCACCAGCTCCTCCACCACCACCGGGGCCAGGCCTTCCAGCGGTTCGTCCAGCAGCAGCAGGCGGGGGTTGAGCAGCAGCGCGCGGGCGATGGCCAGCATCTGCTGTTCGCCGCCGGAGAGCTGGGTGCCCATGTTGTCCTCGCGTTCCTGCAGGCGGGGGAAGAGTTCGTACACCCGCTCCAGCGTCCATTTGCCCGGCCGGGCGGTGACGGCGAGGTTCTCGCGCACCGTCAGCGAAGGGAAGATCCAGCGTTCCTGCGGCACCCAGCCGAGGCCGGCGGCGGAGCGGCGGTGCGCCGGCACGGCCACCAGGTCGCCGCCGCGCCACTGCATGCGGCCGCCGCGCAGCACGGTGGCGCCCATCAGGGTGGCGATCAGCGTGCTCTTGCCGACGCCGTTGCGGCCCAGCAGGGCCAGGGTTTCGCCCTCGGCCAGGGTGAGGTTGATGTCTTCCAGGATGACCGCGCGGTCGTAGCCGGCGCTCACGCCCTCCAGGCGCAGCAGCGGCGTGTCGCCGGCGGCGCTTGCCGCCGGCGCGGGGGAAACAGCGGTGCTCATCAGGCGTGGCCCTCCGAATTGCCGAGATACACCGTGCGCACCTCGGGATTGGCCATGATCTCGGCCGGCGTGCCTTCGGCCAGGATGCCGCCGGCCACCAGCACGGTGACGCGGCTGGCGAAGCGCGACACCAGGTGCATGTCGTGCTCGATGAAGAGCAGCGAGATGTCTTCCGGCAGTTCGGCGATCACCTCGAACAGCTCGGCGCTCTCGCCGGAGGGAATGCCGGCGGCCGGCTCGTCCAGCAGCAGCACCCGCGGCCGCAGCGCCAGCGCCACCGCCACTTCGACGATGCGCTGCTGGCCGTAGGGCAGGGTGCGGGTGAGCAGGTGGCCGACGTGGCCCAGGTGCAGCCGCGCCAGGATTTCCGCGGCCTCGTCCAGCGCCGCGCGGTGCTCGCCGGTGCGCTTGTACCAGCGCGCGGTGAGGCCCAGGCGCTCGCATACCGCCAGCGTCACCGACTGCATCGGCGTCAGCTCCGGGAACAGCGAGGTGACCTGGAAGGTGCGCGCCAGCCCGCGCTTGACGCGCTGGTCCGGCCGCTGGCCGGTGATGTCCTCGCCCAGCAGGGTGATGCTGCCGCTGGTGGCGGGCACGGTGCCGGTGAGCAGGTTGATGAAGGTGGTCTTGCCGGCGCCGTTGGGGCCGATCAGCGCATGGCGGGCGCCCACCGGCAGGCTGAAGTCCACCGCGCGGGTGACCTGCAGCGCGCCGTAGTTCTTGCTCAGACCGGCAGTGGTGAGGGCAATGCTCATGCCGCACCTCCCTTGGTTGCCGGGGTGGCGGGCGCCGCTTTGGCGGTGCTGGTCCTGGCCACCGGCAGCAGGCGCTGGCGCAGCGAGCGCAGGATGCCGAGCACGCCGCCGGGGGCGAACAGCACCACCAGCACCATCACTCCGCCGACGCCGAACTGCCAGTACTGCGGGTTGAGGTCGGACAGCAGGTCGCGGGCGATCACGAACACCGCCGCGCCCACCAGGCCGCCGTAGCGGTGGCCGGCGCCGCCCAGCAGCAGCATGATCAGCACCTCGGCGGAGAGGCCGAAGGACAGCGTTTCCAGCGCCACGAACTGGCTGGTCTGCGCCATCAGCGCGCCGGCGATGCCGGCGAAGACGGCGGCGAACACATAGGCCTGGCGCAGGCGGGCGGCGGTCGGCGTGCCGATGGCCGCCATCCGCTTCGGGTTCTCGCGCAGGCCTTCCAGGGTGAGGCCGAAGGGCGAGTCTATGACCCGGGTGGCGACGATGAAGCACAGCGCCAGCACCACGAAGGTGTAGAAGAAGGCGGTCTGGCCGAACAGGTCGAACTCGAACAGGCCCAGCACCGGCGATACCACCATGCCCTGCAGGCCATCGTCGCCGCCGGTGAGCCAGCGCGCGCGGTTGGCGGCCTCGAACACCAGCAGGCCGAAGCCCAGCGTCACCATCAACTGCGCCAGGTGCTGCACCCGCACTACCGCGAAGCTGGTGATGAAGCCGACCAGGCCGGCTACCAGGGCCGCAATCAGCAGGCCGGAGATGGGCTCGCCCCAGCCGTGCACCGCCAGCAGGCCGGCGGTGTAGGCGCCGATGCCGAAGAACATGGCGTGGCCCAGCGACAGCAGGCCGGCGTAGCCCACCAGCAGGTCCAGCGACAGCGCGAACAGGCCGAGCGCGGCGACGTGGGTGGCGAGCAGGTAGTACTCGGGGAGGAACAGGGCGACCGCGAGCGGTACCGCGAGCCACAGGGCGATCTCGCCGCCGCGCCGCCGCAGCCAGCCGGCCTCGGCGGTGGAGGGGGGACAGGATGGGGTCACGATTTCTTTCCCAGCAGGCCGTGCGGACGCCACATCAGCAGGGCGACCATGACTGCGTAAATGATGAAGGAGCCGATTTCCGGCAGGAAGTACTTGGTCATCATGTCGATGACGCCGACCACGCAGGCCGCCAGCAGCGCGCCGCCGACCGAGCCCAGGCCGCCGACCGAGACGACGATGAGGAAGAGCACCAGGTACTTCAGCGGGAAGGCCGGGGTGAGGCCGAGGATCTGGATGCCCAGCGCCCCGCCCAGGCCGGCCAGGCCGCTGCCGATGGCGAAGGTGAGGGCGAACACGCCGCCGACATTGATGCCCAGGCCGGTGGCCATCACCGGGTTATCCACCGCGGCGCGGATCTTGGCGCCGAAGCGGGTGCGCTCCACCCCCAGCACCACCGCGGCGGCGACCAGCAGGCCGACGGCGACCAGGAACAGGCGGAAGATGCCCACTTCCAGGCCGAAGAGGCTGACCTGGCCCTGCAGGAAGGCGGGCAGCACCACCGGTTGCTGGCTGGGGCCGTAGAACCAGGTGATGCCGGCCACCGACATGAAGGTGAGGCCGACGGTGAACAGCACCTGGTCCAGCGGGCCGCGCCGGTACAGGCGCTGGTACAGCAGGCGCTCGACGACGATGCTGGCGAGCGCCACCAGGGCGAAGGCGACGGGCAGGGTGACCAGGAAGGGCACCCCGGCCCGCTGCATCAAGGTGGTCGCGACATACCCACCGAACATGGCGAAGGCGCCATGGGCGAGGTTGACGAACCCCATCATCCCCATCGTCACGGAGAGGCCGATGCTGATCAGGAACAGCAGCATCCCGTAGGCCAGACCGTCGAACAGGACGGTGAGCAGTATCGCAAGCATCTGGTGCGTGCCTCCGTATGACGGTTACTGGGCTTCCTTGGCCGGGTCCTTGACCCGCTCGAACTTGTCGAACTCGACGTTCACCAGTTCGCCGTCGACCTTCTCCACCTTGCGGATGTAGACCGTCTGCACGATGTCGCGGGTGGCGGCGTCGATCTCGATCGGGCCGCGCGGGCTTTCCAGCTTCAGGCCCTTGAGCGCTTCCATGACCTTGTCGCCGCTAACGTCGCCCTTGGTCTTCTCCAGCGCGCCGGCGATGGCGGCCATGCCGTCATAGGCGCTGACGGCGAAGTAGCTGGGGCGCATTTCCTTGCCGAAGGCGGCGTAGAAGTTCTTCACGAACTTCTTGTTCAGCTCGGACGGGTGGGCGTAGGAGTAGTGGTGGCTGGTGATGAGGCCCAGCGCCACGTCGCCGGTGGCCTGCAGGTAGCTGTCGTCGGTGGCTTCGCCGGTGGCGAAGAGCTTGATGCCGGCTTCGTCCAGGCCGCGTTCCTTCCAGGCCTTGAGGAAGGCCGGGGGCATCACGCCGGAGGGGAAGAAGAAGAACACCGACTGCGGCTTCTCGTCCTTGATGCGCTGCACGTAGGCGGAGAAGTCCGGGTTGTTCATCGGCGTGCGTACGCTGCCGACCACCTTGCCGCCGCCGGCGGCGAAGGCTTTCTCGAAGGCATTGTGGGCGTCGGTGCCGGAGGCGTAGTCGGCCACCACCACATAGGTTTCCTTGATGCCGTTCTTCAGCATCCACTGCGCCATCGGCGCGGAATCCTGCTGCACGGTGAAGGATACGCGGGCGATGTAGGGCGAGCTGGTGGTGATCGCCGAGGAGGAGGCGTTCATCACCACCGTCGGGATCTTGGCCTGGGTGACGATGGGGGCGATGGCGTAGGCGTTGGGGCTGAAGTCCAGGCCGGTGATGAAGTTCACCTTGTCGCGCACGATCAGCTCCTGGGCGAAGCGCTTGGCTGCGTCCGGGCCGGGGCCGGCGGTGTCCTTCTTCACGACCTCCACCTTCTTGCCGGCGATCTTGCCGTCATGTTCCTTGAGGTAGAGCTGGATGCCGGCGTCGAACTGACGGCCGTAGTCGGCGTAGGGGCCGGAGAAGGTTGCGATGACGCCGATGCGGAGAGGATCGTCGGCGGCAACGGCAACGTTCGCCAGGCTCGCACCCGCGAGCGCGAGGGCGGCCAGCAGGCCTGCTTTCTTCATCATGGGAATCTCCACTTCATGATGCCCCTATCTCTGTGGGGCGGGGGTTGGCGGCCCGGCGGAGGTCTTCCGCCGGTACATCGTCCTGCGCGCTAGCGTGGCGGCAGGATCGCTTGTTCCCTCGTACCGGCGCGCCTCAGGCGAGCAGGGACTTGAGATCGAAGGATTCGTCTGCCAGCTGCGCTGCGCTGGCGCTGGCGCTGGCGCCGGCGGCAACCAGCTTGCGGCCCAGCATGTGCTCGGCCGGGCGGCTGGCAGTATGCACCGCCGCCATGCGTCCCTTGCGCAGGCAGAACACGGTGAAGCGGCCGCCGGCGGGATCGCCGCGGACCACGACTTCGTCGTCCGCCGCCATCAGGCCGGCCATCTGCAGCTTGGCGTCGTACTGGTCGCTCCAGAACCAGGGCACCGCGGCGTAGGGCTGTGGCGCGCCCACCAGCAGGCTGGCGGCGGCGCGGGCGAGGTCGTTGGCGGCCTGGATGGATTCCAGCCGTATCGGCAGCGCCGGATCGGGCGCATAGGGGTTGGGGAAGGCGGCGCAGTCGCCGGCGGCCAGCACGCGGGGCGCGGAGGTCTGCCCCAGGCCGTCGGTGAGGATGCCGTTGGCGCAGGCGATGCCGGCGGCTTCGGCCAGCCCGGTGTTGGGAATCACGCCGATGCCGACCACGACCAGGTCGCAGTCGATGCGCTCGCCGCTGGCCAGTTCCACCGCACACACCTTGCCGTTGTCGCCTTGCAGGGCGGAAACGGCCTGGCCGAAGGCAAAGCGGACGCCGTTGCGGCGGTGCAGGTCTTCGACGAAGGCGCTCATCTGCGGCGTGACCGCGCGGGCGAGCAGGCGCGGCAGGGCCTCGACCACGGTGACGTCCAGCCCGCGGCCGGCGAGGGCGGCGGCGACTTCGAGTCCAATGAAGCCGCCGCCGATGATACAGGCGCGGCGGGCGCCGCCCGCCGCGGCATCCAGCCGCAGCGCGTCATCCACCGTGCGCACTTCCAGCACGCCGGCGAGGTCGGCGCCGGCCACCGGCAGCGGCCGGCAGCGGGCGCCGGTGGTGAGCGCCAGCCAGTCATATTCCAGGCGGCTGCCATCGTCCAGCGCGACCTGCTGCCGCTCCGGCGCCAGCGCGGCGACGCGGCGGCCGAGCAGCAGTTCGATGCCGCTCTCGCGGTAGAACGCCTCGCTTTTCACCGGCAGCGATTCCACCGTGCTCTTGCCGGTGAGCAGGCCCTTGGACAGCGGCGGGCGCTGGTAGGGCGGCAGGGCTTCGTCGCCGATCATGACGATGCGGCCTTCGAAGCCGAGGTTGCGGGCGCTGGCGGCCAGCTGCAGGCCGGCATAGGAGGCGCCGGCGATGAGCAGGGCGGCACGTGCGTTCATGGCGGTCTCCACGGGGCGTCGCCGTTCAGGCCTGGGTGGCAGGCACGGTGATGATGATGCCGTCCAGCTCGGCGCTCATCGGCAGCTGGCAGCTCAGGCGGCTGGTGGGGCGGCGCTCGGCGGTCACGCCTTCCAGCAGCTCCTGCTCCATGTCGTCGGCCGGCGGCAGGCGGTCGAGGAAGGCCTCGTCTACGTACACATGGCAGGTGGCACAGGAGCAGCAGCCGCCGCATTCGGCGTCGATGCCGCGGATGTTGGCGCGGATGGCGGCTTCCATGACGCTGAGGCCGGCGGGCGCATCCACCGCGCGGGTGCTGCCGTCCTTGAGGATGTAGTTGATCGTGGGCATCAGAACATCTCGAAATACTCGCGGTGCTCCCATTCGGAGACCTCGAGGTTGAATCGGGCGATCTCGGCGTGCTTGATGTGGCACAGGTAGTCCACGAAGCGCTGGCCGAGTTGTTCGCAGAGGTAGGCGTCGGCGCGCAGGCAGTCGAGCGCGTCGCCCAGGGTGCGGGGCAGCTGCTCCGCCGGGGTTTCGTAGGGCGCGTCCGCCGAGGGGCCGGGGTCCAGCCTGCGTTCCAGGCCGTCCAGCCCGGAGAAGAGCTGGGAGGCGAGGTAGAGATAGGGATTGGCGGTGGGTTCGCCGATCCGGTTCTCGATCCGGGTGCCGGCATCGCCGACGCCGCCCAGCACCCGCAGCATGGCGCCGCGGTTGTCCCGGCCCCACACCGCGCGGTCGGGCGCCAGGGAGAAGGGGCGGTAGCGGCGGTAGCCGTTGATGGTGGGGCTGGCGAGCGCGGCGGAGGCGCAGGCGTGCTTGAGCAGGCCGCCGAGGTAGTGGCGGCCGGCGTCGCTCAGGTCCTGGCCGGCGGCTTCCGGGATGAAGGCGTTGGCGCCGCTGCTCTTGTGGCGCAGGGACTGGTGCAGGTGCCAGCCGCTGGACATCACGTTGGGGATCTTGGGCCGGCACATGAAGGTGGCGTGGTAGCCGTGGCGGCGGCACACCTGCTTCACCGCGCTGCGCAGCAGCACCATGGCGTCCGCCGGGGCGAGGCCGACGGTGGGGCCGAAGGTGAGCTCGAACTGGCTGGGGCCGAATTCGATCTCCAGGGAGCGCAGCGGCAGGCCCAGGCCCTGCAGGTTGGTGCGCAGCAGTTCCATCACCGCGTCCACATCGTCGTAGCGCTGTTCGGTGAGGTACTGGTGGCCGTGCGACAGCAGCGACACCGCCGGCGGCGTGCCGGGCTGGCCGGAGTCGGCCAGGTTCATGCGCTTGTCGTCAAGGCGGAAGACGTGGAATTCCACCTCCAGCCCGGCGACGAACTCCAGCCCGTGGGCGTCCAGCCGCTGCACCGCGCGGCGCAGGATGTTGCGGGTGGACAGCGGCGAGGGCCGGCCGTCGCTCATGAACATGTCGCACAGCAGCCAGCCTGTGCGGTTGGCCCAGGGCAGCACCTTGAAGGTGGCCGGGTCGGCCACCATGGTGAAGTCGGCGCCGCCCTGCATGCCCTCGAAGTCGAAGCCGCCGCCGGTGGCGAACACCGGGAAGACGGTCTTGTGCGAGGTGTCCTTGGCGAGCAGCGTGGTGGTCATGTTCACCCCGCTGCGCAGGGCCGACTTGGCCTCCGCCGCAACCAGGGTCTTGCCGCGCAGCACGCCGTGCTGGTCGGGGAAGGCGAAGCGCACGAGCTCCAGCCCGTCGGCGTCGATGCGGCGGATGACTTCATCCGCCGCGGCCGCCTGCTCCGCCGTCCACACGTCGAATCGATCGACAAAGCTGGCCATGCCGGCTCCTTACTTCGCCAGCCGCGCAGCGGCCCAGGTGGATTCCCGGCGGCGCTTGAGGTCGGCCTCGCGCCAGTAGGTTTCCGGCTCGCTGCCGCTGGTGTTGACGCCGTCGATGGAGGGCGGGCCGCTGAAGGTGGCGGCCTGCGCCTGGTCGATCAGCATGGGCACGCTGTCGCCGGCCTGGGTGCGCTCGATGGCATCCACCAGGATGCGGCGGTAGGCGATGATGCCCTTGTCGGTGGTGCCCAGGTGCTCGCGGGTGCGGTCCTGGATGGTGCCCTGGGATTCGATCGCCCACTGGTCGTGCACATTGATGTCCATGCCCATGCCGGTGTAGGTCTGGGTGTTCTGCTCGGCGACGCTGTAGCCGTAGTTGTTGCGCTTGTTCTGGCGCGAGGTGTAGTCCGGCAATTCGTACAGCTTCAGGCGCTGCTCGCGCATCTGTTCCTTGTTCACCGGGCCGGTGAAGCTGGTGAAGATGGCGTACCAGTAGCAATTGTGGTCATCGACCGGTACATGCCACTGGGAGATGGTCATCTCCGAGCTCATCGGGATCACGAAAGCCTGCGGGAAGACGACGTTGGTCACCCGCACGTGGGTGGTGTTCTCGTTCAGCTCGCGCAGCGTGGTCAGGCGCAGGCCGTAGTCGGTGCTGTCCACCTTGATCTCGGGGCGGTCGTACTCGCGCAGCACTTTGGTGATCGGGATCTGGGAGTCGGCGGAGGCGCCGCGGAACTGCTTGCCGTAGCTCTCGTCGGTGCTTTCGTCTTCGAAGAAGCGGTGCAGGTAGGAGGCGTGGGCGGGGTCGATGCCGACTTCCAGCGCCTGCAGCCAGTTGCACTCGAACAGGCCCTTGAAGGCGAACACATGGCTGTCCGGGGCGACGAAACAGTCGAACTCCGGGAAGGCCGGCGGCTCGCCCTCGCCCAGGTAGGCGAAGATGATCCCGCTCTTCTCCACCACCGGGTAGGCGGACTGCTTGATGCGGGTGCACAGCTTGCTGCCCACCGGCTCGGCCGGCGTTTCCAGACAGGTGCCCTTGGTATCGAACAGCCAGCCGTGGAAGGGGCAGCGCAGGCCGCCACCCTCGAGGCGGCCGTAGGCCAGGTCGGCGCCGCGGTGCGGACAGTCGCGGTCCAGCATGCCCAGCTCACCCTTCTCATCGCGGAACAGGACGAAGTCCTGGCCCATCAGGCGCACCGCGCGCACCGGGCGCTCGCCCGCCAGCTCATCGGTGAGCGCTACCGGCTGCCAGTAGCGGCGCAGCAGTTTGCCGGCGGGCGCTTCAGGCCCGACGCGGGTGATCAAATCATTCTGTTCGGCACTGATCATGGTGTTCTCCAGCGTTGGTCATGTACTGCATGCAATTGCATGCAATGATAGACAGCACTTGATCCAGGTCAACAAAAATTGCATTTTCGTGACTGTCGGCTATCAGGTATACACATGACCGGATATCCTGCGGCACAGTCGGGAATGGGCTTGCCTCTGGCGTAAATGCTCGGTTTTCCCGGGATTTTGCTGAGGCGCTTCCTTCCAGTGCAGCGTTTGCTTGCATGTTGTTGCATGCAAAATCCAAGCCAGTGATTCTCCGTGCTGTATGCTTGCATGCAAAGACGATGCGCAAGGCTTGCAGCTGGCTGAAAACGCGGGCCTTGTGGCGACTTGAGCGCTTGTATGCAATGGCCTGCAGCGCGGCTCGGGCAGGCGCTGGTGGCTGCACCGCCGTGGGGCATGCCGGCACCCGGCCGGTGCGGTGAAATGCGGGCGGGGCGGCCGGCGAGCGGCAGGGCGAGGGCCGGGTAGAATCCGCCGCTGGCTGCTGCCGTGGCCAGCGTACGCGAGGCGCGGGCGCGGCCTTCCGGTCCGCGTCGGGCGGTAGTGCCCGGATCGTGCTTCGTGGAGCCGATCCGGCGGGCCGCGGCCCGCCGGGCATGTCCGGTAACCATGAATCCCAGGGAAGAAATCCCATGATGCAGTCTCAGCAGTCCCGCGTTCTGGTGCAGTTGCGCGATCTCATCCTCAAGGGTGCGTTTTCGCCCGGAGAACGCTTGGCGGAGATCCCTCTGGCCGAGCGGCTGGAATCCTCGCGCACGCCGGTGCGCCTCGCGCTGGCCACGCTGGAGCACGAAGGCTTGATCGAGCCGCTGGCCGGCGGCGGCTACCAGATGCGCCGCTTCACCGCCCAGGAGGTGGCCGACGCCATCGAGGTGCGCGGCATGCTGGAGGGCATGGCGGCGCGCCTGCTGGCCGAGCGCGGCGCTTCCCGCCAGCTGATGCGCGAGTTCGAGGAATGCCTGGAACAGGGCGACGAGGCGGTGAACAAGCCCACCATGGATTTGGACGACTACGCCATCTACCAGGAGATGAACAACCGTTTCCACGAGCTGCTGGTGCAGGGCTGCGGCAATTCCGCGCTGATCCGTACCATGGACACGCTGAACGGCTTGCCCTTCGCTGCCGCCAGCGCCACCCTGCCGATGCAGTCGGCCTACAACGAGGAGGGCCACCAGTGGATGCGCTACGCCCATCGCCAGCACCACGGCATCATCGATGGCATCAGGCGCAACCAGGGCGCGCGGGTCCAGGCGCTGGCGCAGGAACATGTGCAGATCGCGCGCATGAACGTGGATGAGGCGCTCGAGCGGCCGGAGCGGGTGGCGGACGTGCTGCCGGGCATCCGCCTGATGGCCGAGGTCGGCCGCCTGCCGCGGCCGTGAAGGAGGCGCGCATGACGATCACGCGTTGCAGCTGGGCCGGCAGCGACCCGCTCTACATCGACTACCACGACAAGGAATGGGGCGTACCTGAGCGCGACCCCGCCAAGCTCTTCGAGCTGCTGCTGCTGGAAGGCGCCCAGGCGGGCCTGTCCTGGATCACCGTGCTGCGCAAGCGCGAGCACTACCACAAGGTGTACGACGGCTTCGACATCCAGCGCATCGCCCGCTGGGACGACGCCAAGCGCCAGGCGCTGCTGGCCGATCCCGGCATCATCCGCAACCGCGCCAAGGTCGAGGCGGCCACGCTGAACGCCCAGGCGTGGCTGAAGATGCAGGAGGCCGGCGTGGATCCGGCGCAGTGGCTGTGGAGCTTTGTCGACGGCAAGCCGCTGCAGCGCGAGGTGGGCGGCACGGCCGGCCTGCCGGCATCCACGCCGGTATCCGATGCCATGAGCAAGGCGCTGAAGGCGCGCGGCTTCAAGTTCATCGGCAGCACTATCTGCTATGCCTTCATGCAGGCCAGTGGCATGGTCAACGATCATTTCGAGTCATGTTTCCGCTGCCGCGAAGTCGCCATGCTGGGTAGGTGAGGGGGGCGACGCCCGGTGTGCGCCGCCTGCAAGGGCGGGCCCGCTTGCAGCGCGCGATGACGCGCGCCGGGGACGGTGTTAGCATCAGGCCCCAGTAGTGCGCGCTGTGCCGTTCAGGCCGGCCGCCGGGCCGTCCGGCCCATTCGAGCAACCTAGCGGACGAGGAGATGCGTGGAGCAATCGGGTAGGACCGTCGTGTTCGCCGACCTGACCGGCAGTACCGGTCTGTTCGAGTCGGCTGGCAACGTCGCTGCCACCCACGTGGTCACCCGCTGTACGCAGGCCGTGGGTTCTCACCTGGCGCGTTCAGGCGGGCGCGTGGTCAAGTATCTCGGCGACGGCGTGCTGGTCCTTTTCGACGACACGGTTGCGGCGGTGGACGCCTGTGCCCGGGTGCAGGACGTGCTGCGCGACCTCAATTTCGGCGAACTCCGCTCCGCGCCGCTGGGCTTCAAGGTCGGCATCGAATATGGCTCCATCGTCGAGCACGACGGCGACAGCTACGGCGACGCGGTGAACGTGGCCGCCCGCTTGTCCGACCGGGCCGAGGCCAACGAGATCCTGATCGGCGAATCCGCCTTCAATCGCCTGCCCGAGTTCCGCCGCATCGCCTGCCACAGCCTGGACCGCATCAAGGTCAAGGGCAAGGCGGCGCCCATCCGCGTCTGGCGCATCGATTGGGCGCGCACCGCCGAGAGCACGCTCACCATCCCGATCGAGTTGCTGGAAGCCCAGAGCCAGCTGCGTTCCATGCAGCGGCTGGACCTGGACCGCCTCGACCAGCACCTGGAACTCGCCCCGCCGGATGGCCCGCTGGTGCTGGGGCGTGGCGAGGGCGCCGGCTTCATCGTCAACGATCCACGGGTGTCGCGCCGCCACGCCCGCATCGAGTGGAGCGGCGGCCAGTGCGTGCTGACCGACTTCAGCAGCAACGGCACCTGGGTGCGCTTCCCGGCCTCGCCCACCGCGGTCATGCTCAAGCGTGACAGCTGCGTGCTGCATGGCCAGGGCGAAATCGGCCTGGGCGCGACGCCGGACGACTTCACCGCCCCCACGCTGACTTTCCAGGTCATCAACGACGTTTGATCCCGCTTCATGCCACCGCCGCGGGGAAAGCCACCGCGGCTGGGCATCGTTTCCCGTGGTCCCCCGTGCCACGCCAGACAAGGAGAACCCGCATGAGCCGAGCCTGCCGCTTCCTGCCCCAGGCTATCGCCTCCACCCTCGCCCTGCTCGCCGGCCAGGCGCTCGCCGCCGGCCCGGCGCCCGGCCACTACGCCGCGGTGCTGCCCTGCGCCGACTGCCCCGGCATCGAGGTACAGCTGGATATCGCCGCCGACGGCAGCTACGCGCTGCGCGAGCGCTACCGCGACCGCGAGGAGGCCGGTCGCGATCACATCGGCCGCTGGATCATGGCCTCGGACGAACGCACGCTGGTGCTGCGCGGCGGCCACGAGCAGCCGCTCTACTTCGCAGTGGAGGACGATCGCACCCTGGTGCAACTGGACCGCGAGGCTCAGCCCATCGTCTCCAGCCTGGACTATCACCTGCGCCGCGACGACGCCCTGCCGCCGCTGGTGCCGCGGTTGACGCTCACCGGCCTGTTCCACCGCGGCAAGGGGCCGGCCACTTTCCAGGAATGCGGCATCGGCCAGCCGCTGCCGGTGGCCGGCGCCGAAGGCTATGCGGCACTGGAGCAGGCTTACGCCAGGGCCAAAGGCCCTGAGGACGTGGCGCTGATGACCCAACTGCGTGGCCGCATCGAGCCGCGCCCGGCGGCCAACGGCGGCGCGGCGGTGCCCACGCTGGTGGTCGAGGCCTTCGACAGCTTCCGCCCCGGCGTCAGCTGCCTGCCGCCGCTGGCGAACGCGCCGCTGGCCGGCACCCACTGGAAGCTGACCCGCCTGGGCGATACGCCGGTGCAGGAAGGGCTGACACAGGAGCCGCACGTGGTCTTCGACCCCACCGGCCGCGTCATCGGCGCCACCGGCTGCAACCGCCTGGTGGCGCGTTACATCACCGAGGGGCGTTCACTGCGCATCGAGTCCGGCTTCACCACCCGCATGGCCTGCGCCCAGGGCATGGAAGTGGAGAAGAGCATGATGGCTGCGCTGGCTGCCGCCCGCAGCTGGCGTGTCGCCGGCGGCATGCTGGACCTCTACGACGAGGGCGACCGCTTGGCGGGCCGCTTCATGGCGGTGGCGGAAGAGAGAAACTGAGCTTCGCAGGCGGGCGGGAACGCCCACCGCCGGCGAGTGCCAGGAAAGCAAAAGGCCCGCGGGATACGCGGGCCTTTTTTCTACGCCTTGTGGGCGAAGCCGGCGGACGAAGCCGCCTTGAAACGGTTGCTGCTCAGCGAGCTGCCAGCTTTTGCTGAGCCAGCGCGGTGTTGGTGTCCTTGTGCAGCGCGTTGCGAACCGCGCGCTTGAGTGCATTCCAGCCGGCGCTGATCATGTCGCCGGTCGCTTCGGCACGCAGGCCGCGGGCTTCCATGATGAGGGCGGTGAGGTCGTTGGCGTTGAAGTCGTCTTTGCGCATTTTTGATGCTCCTTGAATCGGCTGGCCCGTCGTGGGGGTACGGTGCTAATGTAGGAGTATTGTTGCGTCGCAACAAACGACGTTTTATCACGCGACGAAAGAGAAAAATTCATTCATGGCCTACCGCCTCCCCCCACTGAATGCGCTGCGCGCTTTCGAGGCTGCCGCCCGACACCTGAGCTTCAAGCATGCCGCCGAAGAGCTCTCGGTGACGCCTACCGCGATCAGCCACCAGATCCGAGGCCTGGAAGAAGCGCTGGGCGTGCCCCTGTTCCGCCGGCTGACGCGGGCCCTGGAACTGACGCCGGAAGGCGAGGCGATGCTGCCCAAGATCACCGCTGGGCTGGACTGCTTCGCTGCCGGGGTGGAAAAGGTGAGGGAGATGGCCGGCACGCCCGGTGGCCGGCTGGACGTGATTGCGCCGCCGTCCTTCGCCTCGCGCTGGCTGGTGCCACGGCTGCACCGTTTCTATGCGGATCATCCGGCGGTCGAACTCCACCTGGCGAGCGCGCTGCGCGCCATCGACGGCTCTGCCGGCCGCGATGGCCCGGGGGAAGACTTGCGCGGCGAGCGGCCGCAGCTGTGGATACGTTTCGGCGCCGGCCGCTATCCCGGTTTCCGCACCGAGTTGCTGTTCCGCCCCGGCTACACGCCGGTGTGCAGCCCGCGCCTGCTGCACGCCCGCACGCCGCTCAAGGAAGCGGCCGACCTGCGCTTCCACAACCTCATCCATGACGACACCATTCTCGACCTGCGTGAGCGTCCGTCCTGGGCGGAATGGTTGAAGGCGGCGGGGCTGGAGGAGGGCATCGGTACCCGCGGCGGCCTGCACTTCACCGACCCGGCGCTGGCGATCGCCGCCGCGATGGATGGCCTGGGCGTGGCGCTGGTACCCAAGCCCATGGTGTCGGCCGAGCTGGCGGACGGCCGCCTGGTGGCGCCTTTCGATGTGGCGCTGGCGAGCTCGGCCGGCTACCACCTGGTGATGCAGCATTCCGCCGCCGAACTGCCGGCGGTGAAGGTGTTCCGCGAGTGGCTGCTGAACGAGGTACATGCCGACGCCATCGCCATGGAGGGCGCCGGCTTTTAGCGGCGGCGAACTGGCCGGGCTTCCGCCGCGCGGCTTCATTCCGCCTCAGTAGGCCACGCTGAAGCGGCGGCGGCCGTGGGCGGGGCGCTCCAGTTCGTCGACGAAGGCGATGGCGTAGTCCGCCACCGACACGCGGCTCTTGCCTTCGGCGTCGGTCAGCAGGCTGTCGCCGCCCAGGCGGAAATGGCCGGTGCGCTCGCCGGGGAAAATGTCTGCTGCCGGCGACAGCATGGTCCAGTCCAGGGTCTGCTCTTCCTGCAGCAGCTTCAGCGCCGCCCGCGCGCCTTCCGCGGTGCCCTTCCACTGCGCCGGGAATGCCGGCGTATCCAGCAGTTGCACGCCCGGCGCCACTTCCAGGCTGCCGGCGCCGCCGACCACCAGCAGACGCGGCACGCCGGCCTTGCGGGTGGCATCGATGATGTTGCGCATGCCAGCGACGTAGTAGCCATAGACGTCGGCCTGGGCATGGCCGCTGAAGGCGCTGAGCACCGCGTCATGGCCAGCGAGCACGCCGGCGAGGGCGGCGGCATCCTGTACGTCCACCGCCTGGGCGCTAAGGCCGGGCTGGGCGGGCAGTTTCTCCGGGTGGCCGACCAGCGCAGTGACCTGGTGGCCGCGGGCGAGCAGCTCTTCGCGCAGGCCGGAGCCGATGTAGCCGGAAGCGCCGATGAGTGCGACTTTCATTTGATTCTCTCCACTGAGGTTGGGACGCCGTTCGGCGTTGGTGGGGAGATCATGCGCTTCGGAATTGAGGCGATAAACGCGTAAATGGATAATGGATTGTTATTCATTCAAGAACAAACCCGGCCGGAGCCCTCTCATGAACAAGCCCACCACGCTGGACCTGAACGCCTTGCAGATCTTCGCCGCCGTGGCCGAGGCCGGCGGCTTCACCGCGGCCGCGCTGCGCCTGGGCATGACCAAGGGCCAGTTGAGCCTGCAGGTGCGGCGGCTGGAGGCGCGGCTGGGCACCGCATTGTTCACCCGCACCACCCGGCAGGTGGCGCTTACCGCCGCCGGCCAGTCCCTGTTCGAGGAGTGCGGGCCACTGCTGGATCGACTGCGGGAGGCGGTGGACCGGATTGCCGCCGGCGAGGCGGAACTGGCCGGGCTGCTGCGCATCTCCACCTCGGTGGACCACGCCGCCCAGTCGCTGGCGCCGGCGGTGGCCCGTTTTGTTGCCCAGCATCCGGGCGTACAGGTGGAAATCCGCAGCAGCGACAAGGTGGTGGACATGGTGAAAGAGGGCATAGACCTCTCCATCCGCCTGGGCTGGCTGCGGGATTCGTCCCAGCGCGCGCTCTACTTGCGCGCCTTCGACCAGTACATCGTCGCCGCGCCGGCCTACCTGCGGCGCAAGGGCATGCCGATGCAACCGATGGATCTGGCGGAGCATGAGTGGATCGCGTTGACCCTGCTGCCAACGCCGCTGACCTGGACGCTGGAGCAGCGGGGCGGGGAGCCGGAGACGGTGCAGGAGACAGTACAGGTGAGCGCCCGCTTGAAGGTGGATTCCCCGGCGGCCCTGCGGGCGCTGCTGGTGGAGGGCGCCGGCATCTCAGTGCTGGACGAAAGCTCGGCGATGCCGGAGCTGGCGGCCGGCAGATTGCAGCGGGTGCTGGAGGGCTGGCAACTGAAGCGCGGCGGCATCCATGCCGTGCTGCCGCCGGGCCGCCATGTGCCCGCGCGGGTGCGGGCCTTCATCGAGTTCTATCGCAACTGGCTGGGGGCGGCCGGCTGAAGCGCACGGCGCCGCTGCACGGACGCTGCGGCTGCCCGCCCCGCCGCCGGCAGGGCAAGGCAGCCGGGCGCGGCATCAGGCGCTGACGGTGATGCTGGAGCCGATCAGCTTGTCCGTCGCGTTGGCGCCCATGGTTCCATAGGAAGACGCGAGTTGCAGCAGGCGGGCGAACAGCTGGCCGTCGCTGCTGCTGCCGCTGGTGCTGGTGCCGGTGGCGGCCGCGCTGGCGCTCTGGCTGGTGCTGCTGCCGGTGGATTCTCGGTAGGCGGCGGCTTCCGAGGCGGTGACACGGCCATCGCCGTTGGCGTCCGCCGCTTCGAAGTTGGTGGCCAGCGTGCTGAACAGGCTGCTGGCGGCGCTGTCGCTGGCCTCGCTCGCCATCGCGCTCAGCTCGTCCTGGGTGAAGCCGGTGTCTTCCTCGCCGGAGCCCTGGGGCGGCGGCGGGGGCGGCATGCCGCCCTGTTCCATGCGCATGCGGTTGAATTCGCCGTCCAGCTGCTGGCTCAGTTTCTCCAGCGTGGCGCTCATCTCGTCCTGCGTCACCTTGCCGTCGGCGTCGCTGTCCATAGCGTTGAACAGGTCTTCGGCGCTGGCACCCTCGGTGCCCAGGCTGGCGATGGCGGACTCCAGGTCGCTCTGTTCGATGTAGCCCTGGCCGTCGGTGTCCAGTGCCGAGAAGAGGTTCTCGGCCATCTTGGAAGCCCGGCTGCTCGAGGATGAGCTGCCCCAGGCGGTGTAGCCGTAGCTACTGGCGCTGCTGATCGAGGTCATGATGGTGCTCCTGAACGGTGGTGGGCGCCCGTCGGAGACAGCGGCGGACGATACGCGCGCACTTTAGGCCCACTGCCGTGTCAGGGTTTGTCCGCTTGGTATCGTGCTGGATACACAGGTTTTTCAGCTTTGGCGGGGGAGTGCCAGGCGGGCGATGAGGCCGCCTTCCGCGGCGTTGCGCAGCACCAGCTCGCCGCCATTGCGCCGCGCCGCATCGCGGGCGATGGACAAGCCCAGGCCGACGCCGCCGGAGTTGCGATTGCGCGAGCCTTCCAGCCGCACGAAGGGCTCCATGACCTGGGCGATGCGGTTCTCCGGGATGCCGGGCCCCTGGTCGCGCACCTCGACGACGAGCTGCGTGGGCTGGTCGTCCAGCACGATGGTGGCGCGCTGGCCATAGCGCACCGCGTTGTCCACCAGATTGTCCAGGCAGCGGCGTAGTGCGGTCGGCTGGCCTTGTATCGGCCGCGCGGTGCCGCGCACCTCCACTTCGGCGCCATGCTCGCGGGCGTCTTCCGCCACCGAGTCGGCCAGCGCCTGCACGTCCAGCAGCTGCCAGGGCTCGCTGTGGGCTTCGCCGCGCAGATAACCCAGGGTGGCGTCCAGCATCGCGGCCATCTCGGCGATGTCCTCGCGCAGGCGGCCGCGGTTTTCTTCGTCCACCGGCGCTTCGATGCGCAGCTTCATGCGGGTGAGCGGCGTGCGCAGGTCGTGGGAAACGGCGGCGAGGAAGCGCTCGCGTTCTTCCAGCTGGGCGCGGATGCGGTTCTGCATGTGGTTGAACACCCGCGCCGCCTGCCGCGCCTCCTCCGGGCCTTGTTCGGCCACCGGCGGGCTGTTGAGGTTGTCGCCGAGGCGGGCGGCGGCGTTGGCCAGCTGCTGGATGGGGCGGGCGATCATGCGTGCGCCGATGCCGGCGGCCAGGGTGACGGCGATGAACTGGATGGTGAGCCCCACCCACAGGCCCAGCGGCGCGCCGGGGAGGGCGCGCGGCGGCCCGTCCGGGTCGAAGGGGCGGGGTTCGGCGCCATCGCCGCCGCGCGGGCCGGGCGGCTGGCCGTCCTGGCGCGCTTCCGGCGGGCGCATGTCGCTGCCTTCGAAGCGCGGCGGCGGGCCGCGGAAGGCGGGCGGGGCGATGAAGACCAGCAGCGCGGCGGCGATCAGGTGGCTGGCGACCAGCGCCAGGGTGACGAGCCCGAACAGGCGGCCGAACACCGAGTCCGGCAGCAGCCGCCGCATCAGCGCGTCACCTCGGCGTCGAACAGGTAGCCCTCGCCGCGTATGGTCTTGAGCAGGCGCGGCAGGCGCGGGTCTTCACGCAGCTTCTGGCGCAGGCGGGAGACCAGCAGGTCGATGCTGCGGTCGAAGGCTTCGGCGGCCTTGCCGCGGGCGGCGTCCATCAGCTGATCGCGGTTGAGCACGCAGCGCGGGCGCTGGATGAAGGCCCACAGCAGGCGGAACTCGGCGTTGGACAGGGGCACCGCCAGCTTGTCGGGCGAGGTCAGCAGCCGGGTCAGCGGGTTGAGGCGCCAGCCGTCGAAGCGGATGTCGCCGCTCTGGGGGTCCTGCCCGGCGGCGTGCGGCGACTTGCCGTTGGCGCGGCGCAGGATGGTGTGGATGCGGGCGACCAGCTCGCGCGGGTCGAAGGGTTTGACCACGTAGTCGTCCGCGCCCAGTTCCAGGCCGACGATGCGGTCGGTGATCTCGCCGCGGGCGGTGAGCATCACGATGGCGATGTCGCTGCTGGCGCGCAGCTTGCGGCACAGGGCGAGGCCGTCCTCGCCCGGCAGCATGAGGTCGAGGATGACGAGGTCGGGCGGGCGTGCCGCCATGCTGGCCTGCATGGCCGCGCCGTCGGCCGCTTCCGCGGTGTCGAAGCCGAAGCCGCTGAGGTAGTCGCTCAGGAGGCGGCGGATCTGCGGGTCGTCGTCGACGATGAGGATGCGATGGGGGGTGTTCAAGCGGGCTCCTGCGCGGTGCGCTGCTGCTCAGGGAGCGGATTGTGGTGCGGCGGCGGCGGGCTGTGTTGGCGGCTTTGTGCCTTGTATTAGGCTTGATACAAATCGCCATACATGGCGAAAGCCCGGGCGCCAGGAGGGGCGCGGCGTGCGCGGGGGTGGCGCTCGCGGCCGCCCGAGCAAGGTTTACCTGAATTTACTCGGCCGGCTGTATCTCGGTGACGATGAAAGCGCCGTCCACCCTGTCGGCGCGGAACTTCACCCTGGCGCCGACGGCGGCGCGCTCCAGCAGGGCGGGGTCGGCGGCGGTGAACACCATGGTCATCGCCGGCATGCCGAGGTTGGCGAGCGGGCCGTGGGCGATGGTGATCTTGCCGGCGCTCTTGTCGATGCGGCGCACGGTGCCTTCGCTGAGGGGCTCGCCTGCTTCGCCGGCCGCAGCGGGCGGCTGAGCCGCGCCGTGGTCGTGCATGGCGCCGTGGCCGCCGTGGTCGTCATGCTGGGCGAGGGCGGGGAAGGCGAGCAGGGCAAGGGTGGCGAGTGCGGCAAGGGAAGCGGTGCGGGCCATGGTTTCTCCTGGGGCGGGTGTCTGTTTGGTTTTGAAGGGGCGAGCCGGCCGCGCTCAGCGCGGCACTACTTCCACCGTGCCGCTCATGCCGGCTTCGAAGTGGCCGGGCAGCAGGCAGGCGTAGGTGTAGAGGCCGGGGCGGTTGAAGGTCCACACCAGCTCGCCCTGGTCGCCCGGGGCGAGATGCACCGCGTGGGCGTCGGCATGCGCCATGGCGGGGTTCTGCCGCATGGCGGCGGCGTGCTCGCGCAGGCTGGGCTCGGTGCCCAGCACCAGCTCGTGCATCACCTTGCCCTCGTTGGTCAGCTTCAGGCGCACGGTTTCGCCTTCGCGTACTTCCAGCCGCTCCGGCGAGAAACGCATGCTGTCGTGCAGGCCGATGGCGATCTCGCGGCTCACCGCGACGGCGTCGCCGGCGATGCCCCAGGCTTGCTGGGCGGCGGTGGCCGCGCCGCCGTGGCCGGCGTGGTCTTCATCGCCGTGGGCGAGGGCGGCGGCGGGCGCCAGCGCAGCGGCCAGGGCCAGCAGCAGGGCGGGGTGGGAAAACAGTGGCTTCATGGTGGGTTCCTGTCTGGTGGACCGGCGCATCTGCGCGGGCCTGCGGGCCTGCGGGCCTGGGGCGTGGGCTCAGTGGCCCTCGTGGCTGCCGTGGCCCTGCGGCTTGCGTACCTGCATTTCCACCTTGCGGCCGTCGGTGGATGAGCCGGATTGGGCCGGTGCGCGCGGCGCCGGGGCGGGCTCGCCGGTCCATTCGCGGGCGACGGTGCCTTCCGGGTGGCGGTACCAGCCGGGGTCGCTGTAGTCGCCCGGCTTCTGGTCGCGGCGCACCTTCAGCACCGAGAACATGCCGCCCATCTCCAGCGCGCCAAAGGGGCCGCGACCGGCCATCATCGGCAGGGTGTTCTCCGGCAGCGGCATTTCCATCTCGGCCATGTCGGCCATGCCGCGCTCGCCCATCACCATGTAGTCCGGCACCAGCTTCTGGATCTTCTCCACCAGGCCGCGGTGATCCACGCCGATCATGGTCGGCACCTCGTGGCCCATGGCGTTCATGACGTGGTGGGACTTGTGGCAGTGCAGTGCCCAGTCGCCCTCCTCGTCGGCGATGAACTCGATCTGCCGCATCTGGCCGACGCCGACGTCGGTGGTCACCTCCGGCCAGCGCGCGGCCCGGGGCACGGCGCCGCCGTCGGTGCCGGTGACTTCGAACTCGTGGCCGTGCAGGTGGATGGGGTGGTTGGTCATGGTCAGGTTGCCGATGCGGATGCGCACCCGGTCGCCGCGCTGCACGTTGAGGGTGTCGATGCCGGGGAAGGCGCGGCTGTTCCAGGTCCACAGGTTGAACTCGGTCATGGTGTTCACCCGCGGGACGTAGCTGCCCGGCTCGATGTCGTAGGCGTTGATGAGGAAGCAGAAGTCGCGGTCCACCCGGGCGATGTCGGGGTTGCCGCCCTTGGGGTGGGTGATCCACAGGCCCATCATGCCCATCGCCATCTGCACCATTTCGTCGGCGTGCGGGTGGTACATGAAGGTGCCGGGGCGGCGGGCGGTGAATTCGTAGACGTAGGTCTTGCCCGGCGGGATCTGCGGCTGGGTGAGGCCGCCGACGCCGTCCATGCCGTTGGGCAGGCGCTGGCCATGCCAATGCACGGTGGTGTGTTCCGGCAGGCGGTTGGTGACGAAGATGCGCACCTTGTCGCCCTCCACCACCTCGATGGTGGGGCCGGGCGACTGGCCGTTGTAGCCCCACAGGCGGGCGACCATGCCGGGGGCGATCTCGCGCTCCACCGGTTCGGCGACGAGGTGGAACTCCTTCACGCCGCCGTTCATGCGCCAGGGCGCGCTCCAGCCGTTGAGGGTGACCACCGGGTCGTAGGGCCGGCCGGTGGACGGCCGCAGCGGCGGCGCGGTGGCGGCGCCCTGCTGGCTGGCAGGTTCGGGCAGGGCGGCGAGGGCACCGCGGCCAACGGCGGCGGAGGCGGCCGCGGCGCCGATGAGGCCGGCGCGGGCGAGGAAATGGCGTCTGGCGTTGCTCATGCGGGCGTCCTGTGTCAGTGGCCGGCGGCGGCTTCGGCCGGCGCCGCCGCGGTGGTTTCGGTTTGCGGCAGCAGCGTGGGCGCGCCCAGGCGCTCGGCCTGCAGCGCCGCGTCGGCGAGCCAGAAGTCGCGCTGGGCGTCCAGGGCCTGGGCGACGGCGGCCACCTGGCTGCGGGCGTCGGCGAGCAGCTCGAACACGCCGATCAGCATGCCGTTGTAGGCGTAGGCCATTTCTTCCGACACCCGCTTGCGCAGCGGCACCACTTCGTCGCGATAGTGGCGCGCCAGCTGCCAGTTGCTGCGGTAGACGGCGTAGCTTTCGCGCAGGCGGGAATGGGCTGCCACCGCGGCCTGGGCGTTGCGGTTGAGGGCGGCGAGGTAGCGCGCCTCGGCGCCGGCGCGGCGGGCGTCGCCGAAGTCGAACAGCGGCAGCGGCACTTCGACTTCGTAGCCGCGCTGGGTGGGCTTGCCGGTTTCGTCGTTCACCGCGCCGCCCAGGGTGAGGCCATCGACGATGCTGGTGACGCGGCTCACGCCGGCGTCGCGGGCGATGCGGTCGAGGTCGGCGCGCAGGATGCGCAGGTCCAGGCGCTGGTCCAGTCCGGCCTGGCTGCTTTCCTGCTCGCTCGCGATCTGCGCCGGCAGCTCGGGCAGGCGCTCCGGCAGGCGCAGCCGGGCGGCCTGTTCCGGCGGCAGGCCGAGCAGGCGCACCAGGGCTTCGCGGGCAGCCAGTGCCTGCTGGCGGGCGCGGGTGGTCTCCGCCACCGCCTCGGCATGGAAAGCCTGTTCGCGGGATTGCTGCAGCAAGCTGAAGCTGCCGGTGGCGCGCATGCGGCGGGCGAGTTCGGCACCGGCCTCGGCGGCCTCGCCCACCTGCTCGCGGTAGCGCAGCGCCTGCTCCGCCGCCACCGCTCTTACCCAGGCCTGGCGGGCATCCGCCGCCTGCATGACGAGGGTGGCGGAGAGCTGGGCACGCAGGCGGCGCTGGGTGGATTCGGCCTGCTTCATCCGCGTTGGCAGCAGCACCAGGTCGAGCAGGGAAACGGACAGGCTGCGGCCGATGTCCAGCTCCGCCTCGCCGCCTTCGCGCCGTACCAGGCGCTCGAAGGCGAACACCGGGTTGGGCAGGCGGGCGCCGGCGGTGGCGTCGGCCGAGGCGGCGGCACTGTCGGCCAGCAGGGCCTGGAAGGCCGGGCTGTAGCCGAGAGCGATGCGCACCGCGTCGTCCGCGCTCAGCGGCTGCGTCAGCATGCGGTCCACCGCGGCGGCGGCGTCGTGGCGGCTGGCGTCGCCGCGCAGCCAACGGGCTTCGGTGCCGCCGTGTTCGCGGCTGAAGCTTGCGGCTTCGTCGAAGTTGTCGTCCAGCGTCAGCGAAGCGCAGCCGCTGGCGAGCAGGGCGGCGGCGAGGGCCAGGGCGAGGGCGCGCGGCGTGCGGCGGCTCGGCTTGGGCGTCATGGGCGGGCCTCGTGGTCGTGGTGGGCATGGCCGCTGCCGTGTGAGCCGTGCGCGCCGGGCGCAGTGGCGTCGTCGGCCGGAGCCAACTGGCCGGCGTGGCCGCCGAGGCGGCCGGCTTCGTCGTTGGCGGCGCGCCAGTCCTGCAGCGGGGCGTCGGCCGACCAGCTGCGGTAGTTCTCCAGCGCGGCGCCGGTCTGCGTCGTTGCGGTGGCTGAGGCAGGCGAGCCCGCATGGCTGTGGTCGTGCTGCTGGGCGGCTGCCGGCAGGGCCAGCGCCAGGGCGGCGAGCGGCGGCAGGAGAAGGGCGGACTTCATGCGCGGCGGACCTTGCGGAAGGAGATGGGGCGATGATGGCGGCCACCGGCAAACCGCATCCTGACGCAGGGATTACATCTTTGTAATCTTGTCGCCCCCGCCGGCGGCGGGGGCAGAATGGCCGCCAACCGCCCGCTGCCGGGCAAGCGAGATGAAAGCGTGAAGATCCTGATCGTCGAGGACGAACCCAAGACCGGCGACTACCTGAAGCAGGGCCTGTCCGAGGCCGGCTTCGTCGTGGACCTGCTGCGCGACGGCATAGACGGCCGCCATGCGGCGCTGAGCGAGAGCTGGGACCTGCTGATCCTGGACGTGATGCTGCCCGGCGCCAGCGGCTGGGACATCCTGCGCGCGGTGCGCGCCGCCGGCCGCGATCTGCCGGTGCTCTTCCTGACCGCCCGCGACCAGGTCGAAGACCGGGTGAAGGGCCTGGAGCTGGGCGCCGACGACTACCTGGTGAAGCCCTTCGCCTTCGCCGAACTGCTCGCCCGGGTGCGCACCCTGCTGCGCCGGGGCAAGGTCCAGGCCACCGACGTGCTGCGCGCCGCCGATCTGGAACTGGACCTGATGCGCCGGCGCGCGGTGCGCGGCGGCCGCAGGGTGGAACTCACCGCCAAGGAGTTCGCCCTGCTGGAGCTCTTCATGCGGCGCCAGGGCGAGGTGCTGCCGCGCTCGCTGATCGCCTCCCAGGTGTGGGACATGAACTTCGACAGCGACACCAATGTGGTGGAGGTGGCGGTGCGCCGGCTGCGGGTAAAAATAGACGATGGCTTCGAGCCCAAGCTAATCCGCACCCTGCGCGGCATGGGCTATGTGTTCGAGGCGCCGGAGGGCGTATGAGCGGTGCGCTCCTGCTGGGCGCGGCACGCCGGCCGCTGTCCCTCACCGCGAGGCTGGCGCTGGTGTTCGCCGCCTTCGCCGCCAGCCTGCTGCTGGTGGTCGGCCTGGTGCTGGGCAAGGCGGTGGAGGACCACTTCGACGAGCTGGACGACCACGACCTCTCGGCCAAGCTGGCGATGATCGGCCACCTGCTCGGCCAGGTGGATTCCGAGGCCGCGCGAGAGGCGCTGCCGCGGCGGCTGGATGATGCCCTGGTGGGCCATGACACGGTGTCGGTGGAGCTGCTGGATGCCGCCGGGCAGGTGTTCTACAGCGCCCGCGCCGAAGGTTTTGCCGCCCAGCCGCATCAGCACGGCGCGGATACCGGCTGGCGCAGCGCGGACCACCGCCTGATCGGCCGCGAGGCGGTGTTCACCATGCCGCTGCCGCAGCCACAGGCGGTGACGGCGCGGGTCGGGCTGGACATCTCCCATCACCTGCATTTCCTGGAGGCGGTCCGGCTGCGGCTGTGGTTCGGCATCTCGGTGGCGGCGCTGTGCGCCGGCGCGCTGGGCTGGCTGGCGGCGCGCAAGGGGCTGGCGCCGCTGGGCCGGGTGACCGCCACCGCGCGCGGCTTGTCGGCCCAGCGCCTGGGCGAGCGCCTGTCCGAGCGCGACGCGCCGGCCGAGGTGCTGGCGCTGGTGGAAGCCTTCAACGGCATGCTGGACCGCATCGAGGCGGCTTTCCGCCGGCTGTCGGAGTTCTCCGCCGACCTCGCCCACGAGCTGCGCACGCCCATCTCCAACCTGATGACCGAGACGCAGGTGGCGCTCAGCCGCAGCCGCGGCGCCGACGATTATCGCGAGGTGCTGGCCTCCAACCTGGAGGAGTTCGAGCGCATCGCCCGCATGGTGGGCGACATGCTCTTCCTCGCCCAGGCGGAGAACGGCCTGCTGCCGCGACCGGCCGAAACGGTGGAACTGGCCGACGAGGCGCGGGCGCTGGCGGACTTCTACGAGGCGTTGGCGGAGGAGCAGGGCGTGGCCATCGCGGTGGCGGGCGCCGGCCGCGTCACCGGCGACCGCTTGATGCTGCGCCGCGCGCTGTCCAACCTGCTGTCCAACGCCCTGCGCCACGCCGAACGCGGCAGCACGGTGGAGATAGGCATCGCCGAGGCCGGCGGCCGTGTCGCGCTGGCAGTGCGCAATGCCGGCGACACCATCCCGCCCGAATTGCTGCCGCGCCTGTTCGAGCGCTTCCACCGCGGCGGTGCTGCGCGCGAGCGCCACGGCGAGGGCGCCGGCCTGGGGCTGGCGATCACCCGCTCCATCGTCCAGGCCCACGGCGGCGAGGTGGAGGTCGAATCCGCTGCCGGCCTCAGCACCTTCCGCCTGCTGCTGCCAGCGGTCGGGAACTCCGCCGCCGGCCGCCCACCCAATCCCGTGATCAGCCCAGACGAGGCCCCGCCATGAAAACCGCTTTCCGTTCCCGTGCCCTTGCCGTGCTGCTGTGCGCCGGCACTGCGCTTCCCGCCCTCGCCGCCGAAACGGTGACCATGTACAAGGACCCCAACTGCGGCTGCTGCGGCAAGTGGGCGGAGCACATGCGCGCCAACGGCTTCGAGGTGAAGGAAGTGGCGAGCAGCCAGATGGCGGAAATCAAGCAGACCGCCGGCCTGCCCGCCAAGCTGGCTTCATGCCACACTGCAAAGGTTGGCGGCTACGTGGTCGAAGGCCACGTACCGGCGGCGGATGTGAAGCGCCTGCTGGCGGAGAAGCCGGCGGTGGCGGGCATATCAGCCCCCGGCATGCCGCAGGGCTCGCCGGGCATGGAAGGTCCGTACCCGGCGGATCGCTACGAGGTGGTGAGCTTCGACCGCGACGGCAGGCAGGCGGTGTTCGCGCGGCACTAATTTCCGTCATCGGGGTCCGCCACTGACGCACTCATCGTCGAACAGGAGGCCTTTATGTTTGCGCTCTCTCCCCGCCGCGTGCTGCTGCACACCTGCGCCGCGGCCCTACTCTCGGCAGCCGCGGTGGCGCCGGCGCTTGCGCAGCAGGACGACACCGTGACCGGCGACCGTGGCGGCGACATGGTGGCCGACCTGGTGATCGTGCGCCCGGTGGGCCTGGTCGCCAGCGTGCTCGGCACCGCCGGCTTCGTCATCTCGCTGCCCTTCACCCTGCTCAGCGGCTCGGTGGGGGAAAGCGCGCATGAGCTGGTCGGCAAGCCCATCGAGTACACCTTTGCCCGCCCGCTGGGCGACTTCGACCACTGCGGACGGGAGCGGAGACCCTGCGGACAACGCTGATATCCGCTTCCCGCCCTTCGCACCGCCAGGAAATCGCCCCGCCAGGGGCGATTTCCGTTTCTGGAAGCAATTTGTCACCGTGTATACGACTTAAGGCTGACTCTCCTGGTCAGGCCGTGATCTATGGCGCGGTCCGCCACCCGGCTTTCCGCGATCATGCGATCGCCTGCAAAGTCTGGCGACGTGGGCACCGGCGCACCGGGCCATGCGTCCACCGTCCCGCCCCACGAGGGCGGGCGGCCCCGGGTATGGCCACGACGGCCCAGCGGATGCACCGCGCCAACCTGATCGGATAACGATGAACACCATGCCTTCCCGGCCCCGCTGCGGCGGCGGCCGGCCTGCCGGAGTGGCGCGATGAGCGCGCTCGACACCTTCTTCGTCTTCGAGCCGATCGCCGCCGACCGCCTGATCGACCCGAGCTACTCGCCATGGCTGGTGCTGCTGTCGCTCGCCATCGCCACCTTCGCCTCTTGGATGGCACTGCAGACGGTGGGGCTGGCGCGGCGCTCCACCAAGGGCAGCGTGCGGGCCGTCATGCTCGCCACCGGCAGCTTCGCCCTGGGCGGCGGCGTATGGGCGATGCACTTCGTCGGCATGCTGGCGGCGGATCTCTGCGTCACCGTGCATTACGACTTTGCTGTCACCCTGCTGTCCGCCCTGCCCAGCATGCTGGCCTCGGCGGTGGCGCTGAACCTGCTGGTGCGCTCCGAGATCAACCGTGCTCAGCTGCTGTACGGCGGCCTGCTGGTGGGGGCCGGCATCGGGGCCATGCACTACAGCGGCATGGAAGCGATGGACATGGTGCCGGTGCTGCGTTACGACCCCTGGTTGTTCCTGCTTTCCATCGCGGTGGCCGTCGTCCTTGCCACCCTGTCGTTGTGGCTCAAGTTCCGCCTGCGCAGCCTGAGCCGGCGGGTGGGCGACAGATGGGTGGTCATCGCCTCCGCCGTCGTCATGGGCATGGCCATCTCCGGCATGCACTACATGGGCATGGTGGCGGCGCGCTTCATCGGCGTGCAAGAAGCCAGCGCCACCGTGTCCGGCAACGCCAACTTCCTCGCCATCATCATCGCCATGGGCACCATCCTGCTGACGGTGAAGGTGCTGGCGGCCAACGCGCTGCTGCGCCACCGCGAGATGCTGGCCGAGGTGGGCGACCGCGAGCTGCGTCTGCGCGCCATCATGGAAACCGCGGTGGACGCGGTGGTGACCATAGACGCCGCCGGCCTCATCCACGAGTTCAACGCCTCCGCCGAGCGCATCTTCGGCTGGCGGGCGGAGGAGGTCATCGGCCGCAATGTGAACCTGCTGATGCCGGAGCCTTTCCGCGCGGGCCACGATGGCTACCTCGCTTCCTACCTGCGTACCGGCGAGGCCAAGATCATCGGCAAGGGCCGCGAGGTGGTCGGCCTGCGCAAGGACGGCAGCACGCTGCCGATGCGGCTGGCCATCGGCCACGCCCGCCTGCCGGGGCAGGATCTGTTCGTCGGTTTCATCAGCGACATCACCCAGCGCAAGCAGATGGAGCAGGCGCTGCGGGCGAGTGAGCAGCAGTACCGCTCGCTGATCACCAACATGCCGGGCATTTCCTACCGCTGCCGCTTCGATCATGACTGGAGCATGGTCTTCATCAGCGATGCGGTGGAGACGCTCACCGGCTATCCGGCCGCCGATTTCGTCGGCGCCGCACGCCAGCGCAGTTTCAACGAGCTCATCCACCCGGAAGACCGCGAGAAGGTGCGGCAGGAAGTGGATGCCGCGCTGCGCCGCGGCCGCGACTTCGTCATCGAATACCGGCTGGTGCACCAGGACGGCAGCGTGCGCTGGATGTGGGAGCACGGCAGCGCCGAGAGCACCATCGACGGCAGCGGCTCCGTCTGGCTGGACGGCGTGATCCTGGACATCAGCGCCCGCCGCGAGATGGAAGAAGCGCTGCGCCACGCCAAGGTGGCGGCGGAGCATGCCGCCGCGGCAAAGTCCGCCTTCCTCGCCAACATGAGCCACGAGATCCGCACGCCGATGAACGCCATCATCGGCTTCACCGAAGTGCTGCTCAGTGGCGAGCTGGCGCCGGAGCAACGCCGCCAGCTCGACATCGTGCGCGATTCTTCGCGCTCGCTGCTGCGCCTGCTCAACGACATCCTGGACACCGCCAAGCTGGAGCGCGGCGTGGTGGAGCTGGAGATGCTGGACTTCGACCTGCCCGAACTGCTGGCCCAGCTGGTCGCCAGCCTGGGCGTGCAGGCGCGCGGCAAGGGCCTGGAGCTGGAACTGGTGCTGGACCCGGCCCTCGCCACTCATTACCGCGGCGATTCGCTGCGCATCCGCCAGGTGCTCACCAATCTCATCGGCAACGCCCTGAAGTTCACCGAGCGTGGCCATGTCATCGTGAGGGCGGCGGCCTGCCCTGGCAGCGTGCGTTTCGCCGTCGAGGACAGCGGCATCGGCATCGCGCCGGAGCGCCTGGCGCGCATCTTCGAGCCCTTCACCCAGGCCGACGCCAGCATGAGCCGCCGCTTCGGCGGCACCGGGCTGGGCACCTCCATCAGCAAGCAGCTGGTGGAGCTGATGGGCGGCCGTATCGAGGTGGAGAGCATCCAGGGCAGGGGCAGCGTGTTCAGTTTCACCCTGCCGCTGCAGCCGGGTTCCGATCTGCGGCCTGAGGTGGTGGAAGAGGTGACGCTGCCGCCCTCGCGCATCCTGGCGGTGGATGACGTGCAGCAGAACCTGGAACTGCTCGCCACCCTGCTGCAGCGCGCCGGGCACGAGGTGGTCACCACCGCCGACGGTGCCGAAGCGGTGACGATGGCGTGCACCCAGCACTTCGACCTCATCCTGATGGACCTGCACATGCCCGGCACCGACGGGCTGGAAGCCACCCGCCGCATCCGCGAAGACGAACGCCGCATGGGTCGGCCGCGTACGCCGGTGATTGCGCTGACCGCCAGCGTGCTGGAGGAGGACCGCCGCGCTGCCTCCAGCGCCGGCATGGACGGCTTCGCCGCCAAGCCGATAGACCTCGACCAGCTGTACGCGGAGGCCGCCCGCCTGATGGGGCTGGCCACCACCGTGCGCCGCACCCTGGTACCGGCTGCGCGGCAGGAGAGCGCCCTGGATGTGGAGCGTGCGCTGCGGCTGTGGGGCGACATTGCCTCCTATCGCACCGCGCTGCAGCGTTTCGTCGCCGACAACGCCATGTTGCCCGCGCAGCTGCAACAGCACCTGGACCTGCAGCAGGCCGAGGCGGCCGGCCAGCTGGCCCATCGCGCCCGCGGCGTGGCCGCCAACCTGGGGGCGGACGCCGTCGCCCGCCTGCTCGGTGACGTCGAGCGCGCGCTGCGACTGAAGGAAAACGCCCCCTTCGGCACCTGGCTCGCCGAGCTGGAGCGCCTGCTGCGCCAGCTCGGCCGCGAGGTGGTGGAACTGGAGGAAGACAGGCCGGCCGCGGCCCCTGCGGGCGAGGCGCCTGACGTGGCCGGACTGATGCCGCTGCTCAAGCGCCTGCGCGACGAACTGAAGCGCGGCGCGCTGGACGATGGTCTGGTCCGCCGCATCCGCGAAGGCATAGGCGGACACGCCTGGGCGAGCGACTACGCGGTGGTGGAATACGACATGAGCGATTTCGATTTCGATCGCGCCGCAGAAGGGCTGGAGAGGATGTTGCAGCAGATGGGTGAAGCCGCCGGGAGCAGGGCGTCATGACGACTTCTTTTGAAACCCGGGACGAACGGCCGGTGCTGCTGTGCGTGGACGACGAGCCCGCCAACCTCCAGGTTCTGCGCCAGGTGCTGCAGCAGGATTACCGCCTGCTGTTCGCCCGCGATGGCGCCCGCGCGCTGGAGCTGGTGGCCGCCGAGCGGCCGGCGCTGATCCTGCTCGACGTGATGATGCCGGGCATGACCGGCTACCAGGTCTGCAGCGCCCTCAAGGCGGATGCCGCCCTGGCCGCCATCCCGGTCATCTTCGTCACCGCCCTCAGCGAGATGGACGACGAGGCGCGCGGCTTCGAGGTCGGCGCGGTGGACTACATCGTCAAGCCGCTGCGGCCGGCCATCGTCCGCGCCCGGGTGCGCACCCACCTCTCGCTGGTGCGGGTGGAGGAGCTGCGCGAAACCCGCCTGCAGATCATCCAGCGCCTCGGCCTCGCCGCCGAGTACAAGGACAACGAGACCGGCCTCCACGTCATCCGCATGAGCCACTACAGCCGGCTGCTGGCGCTGGCCTGCGGCTGGTCGGAGGCGCGCGCCGACGATCTTTTCCATGCCGCGCCCATGCACGACATCGGCAAGATCGGCGTGCCCGACAACATCCTGCGCAAGAACGGCGCGCTGACGCCGGAGGAGTGGGACGTGATGCGCAGCCATGTGGACATCGGCGCCCGCATCATCGGCGAGCATGATGGCGGCCTGCTCGCCATGGCCGCCGTCATCGCCGGCTCCCACCACGAGAAGTGGGACGGCAGCGGCTACCCGCAAGGCCTGGCCGGCGAGGCCATCCCCATCGAAGGCCGCATCGTCGCGGTCGCCGACGTGTTCGACGCCCTCACCAGCGTCCGCCCCTACAAACCGGCCTGGACGGTGGAGGATGCCTGCGCGCTGCTGCGCGACCAGCGTGGCCGCCACTTCGATCCCGCCCTGGTGGACCGCTTCCTCGGCTGCCTGCCGGCGGTGCTGGAGGTCAAGGCCCGCTGGGCCGAAACGGAGGCCTGAGGTCCGCTCCGCCGCGCTGCAGCGGCCGTCGTGTGCGTTTGTCATGCGGGGCAGGCGGATGCACTTCGCCGCGGTTTGCAGGTGGGCATGGCGGGGCCTAAAGTCAGACGTAAGGCCGCCGCCATCCGCTGGCGGCCAGTCTCTAGAGGCGAGGAAGCGAAGCTATGTCCGCCATGGCCGGGTTGCGCGTTTTCCACTTGCCGCGGCTGGCGCTCGGCACCGCCCTGCTGCTGTTCTGCATGGCTGCTGCCGCCGAGGTGCGCGTGGCGGAGTCGGCGACGGCCGCCTCCCCGTGTGGCGCCGGCTCTTCCGCCTGCCTCACCCAATCCGCCCACACAGCCGCCAGCGCGGCCAGCGGGCTGACGCCGGCGGACGCTCCCGCCGCCGCCGTATGGCGCGGCACGCCGCTGGCCGGCCTCGCTCCCCTTCAACCGATGATGGCGCTCGATGAGGCCGCGCCCAGCCTGGGTGGCAGCATGCTGCCATCCGGCTGGCTGGCTGAAGGTGTGGCTTCACCGCTGCCGGTGTTGCTGCCCTTGGCGCTGCTGGGTGTGCTGGCGATTGTCGCGGCGCTGGGCTACGCCGGTTGGCGCCGGCGCCGCCAGGCCGGCAACCTGCCGCCGCTGCCGCTGCCGGCCCAAGGCCTGGTCGCGGCGATAGGGCGGTCGGTTGAGATGGCTGACCGCCAGGAGCAGACCCTGGAGACGCGCCGCGCAGAGATCGCCGGCGCGGCGGCGGAGCTACGGGAGCTCGCGGCGCAGACCCGGCTGATGGCCTTGAATGCCCGCACCGAAGCCGCCTGTGCCGGCCCCGGCGGCCTGCCGATGGCACGGGCGGCGGAGCGGGTGGACCGGTTGGCCTGCCAGGTGGCCCGCACCGCGGATGAAATCGGCCAGGCCATCGCGGTGCTGGATGGTGAGGGCGGAGAGCCGCCGGAGACGCCGGGCAAGGCCAGGGCCAGCGAAGGCTGGCCGGCCGGAATCGCGCTGGCGCGGGTGCACGAAGCTGCGCTGGCAACCCGTGAGCAGGGCGGCGGCAGCGAGGTGGCGGCGCGCAAGCTGGAGAGCGTCGCCCACGTCATTGAGCAGGTCGGCGCCTCCCTGCGCCAGACCGCCGCGGTGCTGGATGAAACGATAGGACAGGCGCGGCATTGACTGGGGCCGGGGGCGCATAGCGGGCTCCGGTATCCAGCCCAAGCGCCCATGCTCTGACGGGCGCCCCTCTTTCCAGCCACACTCTCCAGCCCGGCTGTGCGCCGACCCTGCGGCCTGCCGCGTCGCCAGGGCGCTCAGGCGGGCCGGGCTTCGCTTTTCCACCAGGCCCCGCGCAGGGAGTAAGGGTATTGCTGCGGATGCGGGCTGTAAGGCTGGCTGGGAGCGCCGCCTGCCCAGCCGATCCGGCTCACCCGGCGGCGACGGTATCCGTCTGCCGCTTCAGCAGCGCGGCCAGCCAGCGCTTGGCGTCCCGCTGGGTGCGCTCCTCGGTGAGGCGCTGGCACAGCGAATCGGCCACCTCCTCGAAGCTCAGCATGCGCTCCGGGCTGATGGCATCGCAGCGCACCAGGTGGAAGCCCAGCTCGGATTCCACCGGCGCCGACAGCTCCCCCGGCCGCAGTGCGAACAAGGCCTCGTCCAGCTCCGGGTAGAGATGGCCGCGCGGCACCTCGCCCAGCAGACCGCCGTTGAGCGCGGTGGGGCATTCGGAGTGCTTGGCCGCCTGCTCTTCGAAGCGCTCCGGCTTGTTGCCCAGGCGGCGGGCGATCTCCTTGATGCGGTGCTGCACCCGCTCGCGGGTGTTGTCGGTGTAGTCCTCGTTCACCGTGATCAGGATGTGGCGGGCGGTGCGGCGCTCCGGGCTGTGGAAGCGCTCGCGGTGGTTGAGGTAGAAGATCTCCGCCTCGGTGCGGCCGACCTCGCCGGCGCGCGAGCCCACGCGGGACAGCACCGCCTCCACCAGCAGGTCGCGCTGCAGCGCGGCGCTCAGGGCGGTCTCGTTCAGGCCGACCGCGTCCATCGCGGCGTTGAAGGCCTCCACCTCCGGGAAGCTGCCGCGGATCTCCTCCAGCGAGCTGGTGACCGCGTCGGGCGCCAGGCACACGCCCTGGGCTTCATCGCTGGCGAGGACAACGGCCTCGATCTGCACGTAGCGCCGGGCAACGGATTGCACCCGTTCCCGGTCGGCGCCTTCCAGCGAGCTGGCGTCGCGGCCGAACAGGGCGAGGGCGGCTTTCAGTTCGTAGTAGGCGGTGTTGCTCATGACCTCATGCTCCCGGAACTTGCCGTACTGCCGCCGTACAGGCGGCGGGGTGAAGAAGGGTGTTCATGCGCTTTCCTCTTCGTCGGCGTCCGCGTCGTCCTGGGCCGAGAGCTGGCGCTTGCGCACCGGCGGCGCCGGCAGGGGTTCCAGCGAGGCTTCGGGAATACAGAGGAAGCGGTTGGGGAAGGAGACGTGGTAATGCACGCCGCCGGGCATGTCGCGCAGCACGCGGATGACCTCGCCCACCGTGCCCTTGGGCACGACCACCTCGCCATCCACCGCGAAGCTGCGGCCGGCGAGCACTTTCTCGCGCGACTCGTAGCGGCTGGGGTTCCACGCCTCGTCGGCGCCGATCAGCTCTTCCTGGCGGCAGCCGACGATGCGGTCGATCTCGAGGAAATGCACGGTGTAGATGATCTGGTCCTGCAGGAAGGTGCCGATCTCGATCACCGTGCCTATGCTGCCGCGGCGCACCAGCAACTCGCCCACGTCCATGCCGGGGAAGGTGCCGTCGTCGCGCACATTGCGGGTGACGCGGACGCGGTCGCCGTAGTCGAACTCGGGGCGCATGGTCGGCCGGGCTCCTGTGTGTGCCTTGCGGGGATCAGCGCTTGACGTCGCCGAGGGAGACGAAGGCGGTGCCGCTGGCCTTCTTGAACACCGCGAAGACCTTCTCGGTGACCGCGTCGGACACGGTGAAATCCTGGTAGGCGAGTTCCAGGAAGCGCTTGTTGTGGGCGCGCACCGTGTCTTCGTCGTCCGCCTCGGGGGCGTTGTGGGCGAGGTAGTCGTGGAAGCGCTGCAGGATGTGCAGGCGGTTCACATGCACCACCGCCGGGTCGTAGTCGACGCCGAAGTAGTTCAGGAAGTCTTCGGCGGACGACAGTTCTTCCATTGCTTCGTCCAGGGTGAGTTCGTCCATGAGGGGCTCCGCTTGGCTGTCAGTTGACGGGGGCGACGATAAGGGGTGGATCGATTTCGGCGGCGCGGGCGATGTCGAGCAGCGCCTTGCCGCCCATGCGGTCGGCGTCGTCCACCCGTACCAGGGTTTCCAGCAGGCCGACGGCGTCGTGGATCTGGCCCAGCCGCAGCTTGATGTAGGCGGCGGCCTTGAGGGCGGAGAGGTAGAAGCGGGTCAGCGTCATCGACTCGCGGGCGGCGGCCACGATCAGCGCTTCGTCCAGGCCCTGGCCGTCGGCCGGCAGGCCGACGCGGGCGCCGCTGACGGCGATGGAGCGCCAGACGATGGCTTCCGACTTGTCCATCTGGTGGCGGTAGAAGTGGTAGCGGTAGAGCGCCACCAGCACCATCAGGTGGTCCGGTGCGGCCTCGGCGGCCCGGGCCAGCAGGCCCTCGGCCTCCGGCTCGCCGTAGCAGGCGCCGGCGCCTTCGATCAGCTCCAGCACGCCGTCGGGCAGCGGGTCGTCGAAGTACAGCGGTTGCGGGTCGAAATGCAGCAGGTCCATCACTTCACCTCGGCGGTCTCGGGTTGGCAGGCACAGGTGGGACAGGCGCCATCGGTATTGGCGTTGCAGTCGATCGCGCCTTGCGCCAGCAGCGGCACCACCGCGTGGGCGGCCGGCGCCGCGGCGGCGGCGCGCAGCCCGGCCAGCTCGGATTCCAGCGACTTGATGCGGTCCACCAGGCAGTTCAGCGTGTGCCCGACCGGGTCCGGCAGCAGGTGATGGTCGAGGTTGAGTTCGTCGGTGGCGGCCAGGATGGGGGCTTCGCGCCTCACCACCCGGGCGGGGATGCCGACCACCGTGCGGTCGGCCGGCACGTTCTTCACCACCACCGAGTTGGCGCCCACCCGCACCCGCGGGCCTATGGTGATGGCGCCGAGGATCTTGGCGCCGGCGCCGACCACCACATGGTCGCCCAGCGTGGGATGGCGCTTGCCCGGGTTCCAGGTGGTGCCGCCCAGGGTGACGCCGTGGTACAGGGTGACGTCGTCGCCGATCTCGGCGGTCTCGCCCACCACCACGCCGGCGCCGTGGTCGATGAAGAAGCGGCGGCCGATGCGGGCGCCGGGGTGGATGTCCACATTGGTGAAGACGCGCGCCAGGAAGCTCACCAGCCGCGCCGGGTAGCGCCAGCCGCGGCGCCACAGGGCATGGGCGATGCGGTGGGACATCACCGCATGCACGCCGGGATAGGTGGTGAGCACTTCCCAGGCGGTGCGGGCGGCGGGGTCTCGGCCGAAGACGCAGCGCACGTCCTCGCGCAGCAGGGCGAACAGGCCCGGCTCGGCGGTTTCTCCAGTCATGGCGGCGGATTTCGTGTTCATGGCGTCAGGCTCCGGCCAACGGCAGACCGTCCGCCTCCAGGCGGGCGTGCAGGCCGGGCAGCAGGTCGGCGGGCCGGGTGCTGCTGGCACGCAGCTCGGCATGGAAGGCGAGCAGGTCGGCGCTGTCCGGCGTGCGCTTGGCCTGGCTGGCGAAGTCGCGGATGCGGGCCAGCAGGCAGGCGGTTTCGGCGTCGTTCAGGGCGATGCCCAGCGCGGCGTAGGCGGTGACCACGCCACGGCCGCCGGAGTGCTTGCCCAGCAGCAGGCGGTGGCTGCGGCCGAGCAGGGCGGGGTCTATGCCCTGGTAGTTGGCCGGGTCCTTCAGCAGGCCGTCCACATGGATGCCGGCCTCGTGGGTGAACACGCCCTCGCCGACCACGCTCTTGTGCCAGCCCACCGGCCGGCCGGAGGCATGCGCCACCGCCTGGGAGGCATCCAGCAGGCGGCGAAAGTCGATCAACTCGCCGACGCCGTGGAACTGGCGCAGGCCGAGGGCGACTTCTTCCAGCGCGGCGTTGCCGGCGCGCTCGCCCAGGCCGTTCACCGTGGTGTTCACATGGGTGGCGCCGGCCCGCACCGCCGCCAGGGTGTTGGCGGTGGCCAGCCCGAGGTCGTCGTGGGCATGCATCTCCAGCTCCAGCGTACAGGCGGCGCGCAGGGCGGCGATGGCTTCGAAGGTGGCGAAGGGGTCCAGCACGCCCAGGGTGTCGGCGAAGCGGAAGCGGCGGGCGCCGGCGGCCTCGGCGGCCTGCACGACTTCGGTGAGGAAGGCCGGATCGGCACGCGAGGCATCCTCGCCGCCGACGCCGACATCGAAGCCGGCCTCGCGCGCCACGGGCACCCAGCGGGCGATGCGCGCCAGCACCTCGTCGCGGTCGGCGCCCAGCTTGTGGCGGATCTGCTGGTCGGACACCGGCACCGACAGCTCCAGCATGTGTACCGGCAGGCTGCGGCAGGCGTCGATGTCCTTGCCGGTGAGCCGGCCCCAGACGATGAGCCGGGTATCGTGGCCAGCATCGGCCAGGGTGGCGGCCATGGCGCGGATGTCACCGGCCTCCTCCGCGCCCATGGCGGGGATGCCGATCTCCAGCTCCGGCACCCCGATCTCGGCCAGGATGCGGGCGATCTCGCACTTCTCGGCGCGGGTGAAGGCTACCCCGGCCGATTGTTCGCCGTCGCGCAGCGTCGTGTCGTCGATCACCACTGTGGCAGCCATTGCCGCTTCCTCCTGGGCGTGGGTCAGGCGTAGGTGGGGGCGAAGGCCTTTTCCGGGTCCGTCACCGGCCCGTTCTCGCCCCAGTAGGGCGACAGCTTGCGCAGCTGGGCGATGATGGGCGGCACCGCGGCGATCACGCGGTCGATCTCCGTCTCGGTGTTCTCGTGCGACAGCGAGAAGCGGATGGTGCCGTGGGCGGCGGTGTAGGGAATGCCCATCGCCCGCATCACGTGGGAGGGTTCCAGCGAGCCGGAGGTGCAGGCGGAGCCGGAGGAGGCGGCGATGCCCTGCTTGTTCAACAGCATCAGGATGGCTTCGCCTTCCACGTATTCGAAGGCGATGTTCAGCGTGTTGGGCAGGCGGTTGTCCACATCGCCGGTGGCGAAGGCGTGCGGCACGGCGGAGAGGATGCCGGCCTGCAGCTTGTCGCGCAGGGCGCGCACATAGGTGTTTTCCAGCTCCATGCGCTCCAGCGCCAGTTCGGCGGCGACGCCCAGGCCGATGATGGAGGGCACGTTCTCGGTGCCGGCACGGCGGCCGCGCTCCTGGCCGCCGCCGCGCAGCAGCGGGCGGAAGCGGGCGCCGCGGCGCAGGTAGAGCGCGCCTATGCCCTTGGGCGCGTGCAGCTTGTGGCCGGACATGGAGAGCATGTCAATGGCAGAGTTGGCCAGGTCCAGCGGGATCTTGCCCACCGCTTGTACCGCGTCGGTGTGGAACAGGATGCCGGCGGCGTGCGCCATCTCGGCCATCTGCTTCACCGGGAAGTAGGTGCCGGTCTCGTTGTTGGCCCACATCACCGACACCACCGCCACTTTGTCGCTCAGCAGCGCGGCGTACTCGTCCAGGTTCAACCGGCCCTTGCCGTCCACCTTCAGGCGGTGGATGGTGTAGCCCTCTTTTTCCAGCTGGTCGCACAGGTGCAGCACCGCGTGGTGCTCCACCGTGGTGGTGATGATTTCCTTGCGCTCCGGGTTGGCCTTGAGCGCCGACAGGATGGCGGTGTTGTCCGCCTCGGTGCCGCCGGCGGTGTAGATGATCTCGGAGTCGTACTCCGCCCCCAGCAGCTTCTGCAGCGAGGCCCGGGCGCTCTTCACCGCGTGGCCGACCTTGGCGCCGAAGCTGTGCATGGACGAGGGGTTGCCGAACTGCTCGGTGAAGTAGGGCAGCATGGCCGCGACCGCTTCCGGCGCGCAGCGGGTGGTGGCGTTGTTGTCGAGGTAGATCGGGGTCGGGCTGGGGATGCTCATCATGCTCTCCGCTGGGCTGCGCCGCGCCGGTCCGGGGTGGCCGGCCAGTACGGTGCAGAGGCTGTGTCGCTGGCGGTCGCGGTTGGCGCCGCCGGTGTCTGGCCTGCCCCGCCCGCCAGGGGTGGGGCAGGGGGAGTCGGTCAGGCGGGCAGGGTGTTGGGGGCGAACTTGGCGGTGGCCTTCACCGGGATGACCTTCACCAGCTCACCCAGGGCTTCGACCATCTGCGCCTGCACGCCGCCCAGCGTGGCCGCTTCCATCTGGCAGCCGGCGCAGGCGCCCTTCATGGACACGTAGATGTTCTTGCCATCCACATCCACCAGCTCGATGTCGCCGTGGTCGCGCTGCAGGTTGGGGCGGGCCTTCTCGATGACCTGCTCGATCTTGCGGATGCGCTCCAGCGTGGTGAGCTTGCCCGGCACCTTCTTCTCCGGCGGCGGCGCCGGCTTGAAGTCTTCGCCGCGCTCGGCCAGCACCTTGGCGAGGATTTCCTCTATGCCTTCGTGGCAGGAGGAACAGCCGCCGCCGGCCTTGGTGTAGTTGGTCACCTGCTCGACGCTGCACAGGTTGTTGGCGCGTATGGTCTCTTCGATCATCACCGCGTCCACCGCGAAGCACTTGCAGATCAGCGCGCCTTCCTCGTGGTCGTCCTTCCATTCCTCGCCGCGGTAGTTGGCGACGGCGGATTGCAGGGCTTCGCGGCCCATCACCGAGCAGTGCATCTTCTCGGGCGGCAGGCCGCCGAGGAAGTCGGCGATGTCCTGGTTGGACACTTCCAGCGCCTGCTCCAGGGTCTTGCCCTTGATGATCTCGGTCAGCGCCGAGCTGGAGGCGATGGCCGAGCCGCAGCCGAAGGTCTGGAAGGAGGCGTCGAGGATGGTTTCGTTGGCCGGATCCACCTTCAGCATCAGCCGCAGCGCGTCGCCGCAGGAGATGGAACCCACCTCGCCGATGGCGTTGGCATCCGGCAGCGGGCCGGCGTTACGCGGGTTGTAGAAGTGTTCCTTGACGGTATCGGAGTAGTCCCACATGGCGTTCTCCCGGTATCAGGCGGAGAAGGACTGGCCACAGGCGCAGCCGCCGGTGGCATTCGGGTTTTCGAACTTGAAGCCGGAGCCGGACAGGGAGTCGACGAAATCGACGGTGACGCCGTCCAGCATCGGGGCGGAGTAGGGATCGACCAGCAGGGTCACGCCGCCCATCTCGACGACCATGTCGTCTTCTGCCTTCTCGGCTTCCAACTTCATGCCGTACTGCAGGCCGGAGCAGCCGCCGCCCTGCACATGGATGCGCAGACCGGCAACCGGGTCGGCGGAGGTGGAGATGAAACGGCTGACAGCCTGCAGCGCGCTGGGGGTGAGGTTGATCATGTTCGGTTCTCCTGGGGAAGAGGGTGTGTCGCCGAACATGGTGCAAAGGCTATGCCATCGCGAAGGAAAACGTATCTAGCTGGTTTTAAAGGATTTGTCGTGCTCGTGCCATGTCGCGAAGGGGACGCGCTCCGGCCATTGTCGGTTTTGTGACAAGCAGGCGAAAAACCCTTTTGTCAGCATGCCTTATGGCTTCCGCCAGCACACTAGAATGTGGCCACGCAGTCGCGCCGGAAACGAATCGCCGGCGCTTCGTACAAACAATAAACAGCCGGCGGCCGGGCATCCTGTTTGCGGCAGTAGTGTCCGAAAAGGTAATACGTAATACGCTGACCGCCTGGCAGTGGAGGGACGACCTATGGTTCTGCTCGACATGATGGGTGGGGTGGCCCTGCTGCTGTGGGGGCTGCACATGGTCCACAGCGGCATCGTGCGTGCCTTCGGCGCCGACCTCAGGCGCGCGCTGGGCGGCGCGCTGCGCAACCGCTTCCAGGCGCTGGCCGCCGGCCTCGGTATTACCGCATTGCTCCAGAGCAGTACCGCCACCGCGCTGATGCTGACTTCCTTCGCCGCCGGCGGCGTCATCAGCCTGGTGCCGGCGCTGGCCACCATGCTGGGCGCCAACATCGGCACCAGCCTCATCGTCCAGCTGCTGTCCTTCAACGTCTCCGCGCTGGCGCCCATCCTGCTGGTGGTGGGGGTGGTCGCCTTCCGCCGGGGCGCGCGCACCCGCACGCGGGATCTCGGCCGTGTCGCCATCGGCCTCGGGCTGATGCTGCTGTCGCTGCACCTGCTGCTGAATAGCCTTGCGCCGGTGGAGCATTCGCCGCTGGTGCGGGATGTGTTCGCCGCCGCCACCGACGAGGCCCTGGTCTGTCTGGTGATAGGCGCGCTGTTGACCTGGGCGGCGCATTCCAGCGTGGCGGTGGTGCTGCTGGTGATGTCGCTGGCGCAATCCCAGCTCATCGGCGTGGAGGCGGCGCTGGCGATGGTGCTGGGAGCAAACCTTGGGGCCGCCCTCAACCCGCTGTTCGAAGGTGGTGCCGCCGGCAACCCGGCTTCGCGCCGCCTGCCGGTGGGCAACCTGCTCAACCGCATCGTCGGCTGCCTGTTGCTGCTGCCCTTCCTCGGCCCGGTGGCGGACTGGCTGGCCAGCGTCGATCCCCAGCCGGTGCGGGTGGCGGCGGACTTCCACATTCTCTTCAATCTGGCGATGGCGCTGCTCTTCCTGCCGCTGCTCAACCCGCTGGCGCGGCTGCTGGAGCGCTTCCTGCCGGAGCGGGCGGCGCCCGCCGACCCCGGCACGCCGCTCTACCTGGATGCCGCCGCCCTCGACACGCCGGCGGTGGCGCTGGCCTGCGCCGCCCGCGAGACGCTGCACATGGGCGACGTGGTGGAAGGCATGTTCCACCGCGGCATGAACGCCCTGCTGAGCAACGATCGCAAGCTGGTGGCCGAAGTGTCGGCGATGGACGACGCAGTGGACCGCCTGCACGAGGCAATCAAGCTCTACGTGATCCAGCTCACCCGCGGCAGCCTGGAGGAGCACGAGGGCCAGCGGGCGATGGAGATCATGTCGCTGTCCATCAACCTGGAGCATGTCGGCGACATCGTGGACAAGAACCTGATGGAGCTGGCGGCGAAGAAGATCAAGCACCGCCTGGAATTCTCCCGCGAGGGCGCAGCCGAACTGGAGGCCATGCACCAGCACATCGCTGCCAACTTCAAGCTCGCCGCCAGCGCCTTCCTCACTGGCGACGCCCGGGTGGCGCGCCAGCTGCTGGAGGAGAAGACGCGGCTGCGGGAGATCGAACAGGCCGCCGGGGAGAGCCACATGGCGCGCCTGCGCGAGGGCCGGCCGGAGAGCCTGGAGACCAGCTCGCTGCACCTGGATGTGCTGCGCGACCTCAAGCGCATCCACTCTCACCTGTGCGCCGCGGCCTACCCGGTGCTGGACGCGAGGGGTGAGCTGCGGGACAGCCGGCTCAAGCCGGCAGCGAAGCCGAGCGGGGAGCCGGTGGCCGCGGAGGAACTGCGGCCGCATTCGTCGGGTTGAGGGGTTGGGGGTTTCTCCCTCTTGCGGGAGAGGGGGAAGCCGGCGGCGGGATCAGCGGGATTGCAGCGTGATCGACCCATCCGCGGCGTATTCGGCGGGACTCCAACAAGAGTCCGGAAGCCTTTGCCTCCACTCTCCAGCCTTGCTTCAAAGGACTGCTCCGCATCCTTACTCTCACCCGAGGATGTGCTCATACACATCCCGCATCACGTCCCGCTCGGTATCCGGGATGCCCGCCAGCTCGGTCAGCAGCGCGAAGCGGCCGCCGGCTTTGTCCACCGCCTCGAAGGGCGGGTCGGTGGCGGTGAGTTCGCCCAGCCACACGGTGGCACTGCCTTCCGGCATCAGCATGCGGGAGCGGAACTCCGGATCGACGCGCAGACCACCTACCGGCAGGCCGAGGCGGCTGGCGGCCTGGTTGACCAGCGGGCCGGGGTGCGGCGAGACGATGGCCGGGTCGCCCTCGACCTCCAGGCTGGCGGCGATCACCGATTGCGGGAAGCGGACGAAGCGCAGGCGGGCGCTGGTGGCCTGCTTGTGATAGACGATGAGGGTGAGTAAGCCCATGGCATTCCATGCTGAGGCAATGCGGGAAAGGCGACCGGCGCGAGGGCGCGGTCGCCGGGAAGGTGCGGCGAGGCGGGTGTGGCGGCGCCGGGGCCGGCGGGGGCTGGTCCTGGCGGGCGCTGACGGCTCCGGCGGCACTGCGGAGGGACGCGCGCCGGCGCGCCCCCTGCCGCGCCCGCCGCTCAGGCGGTGGCAGTCGCCGCCGACAGGCGCTTGCTGGCGTCCGCCCAGGCCTTGCAGGCGTCGTAGGTGGACTGCGCGATGCCGGGAATTTCCTCGTAGCCCGCCGGTAGGCGGTCTTCGACCAGGTCGTGCAGCTGCGAAGCCCATTCCTGCGAAATGCGCTTCAGCTTCTTCACTTCCTTCTCGAGGTCCTTGATTTCCTCTTCCGTCATGGTGGTCTCCTCCGTGATCAGAGCCCGGCGACTTCCGGGTACTTGCCGATGAGTTCCAGCGCGACCGACAGGAATTTGTCGGCCTCGTCCTTCATCTTCGAGTAGCTGTCGAAGCCGAAGCGGTGCACATCGCGCAGGGTGCGGTCCAGCACTACCAGCTTGCCGACGGTGATCACGCCGCGGCCGAAGCCTTCGTGGGTGATGTTGATCATCGGCACCGCCATCAGGCCGCATTCCTTCTCGATCAGCGCGGCGATGGCGTTGTGGAAGGCCTTGACGCGGGAGATGGTGACGTCGTCCGGGTCGCCCACCACCGGGATCTGGCGGCGTTGTTCCTTGGTCAGGATGTAGGGTGCCAGCACCTTGTCGGTGGGCCAGCCGTCGTAGGTGCCGTAGCTGTCCAGCGCGCGGGTCTGGCGGTTCATCTCCTTGATGAAGTCGGTTTCGGCCAGGTCGGGGCTCAGCTCGGCCGCGGGGGCGGTGTTGGTATCGATGGTGATCATCGTGGCGACTCCTTGTCGTCGGGTTCTGTTGCAGCGGTTGGGATTTGTTCCAGCAGCGCAGGCTGCGGACGCAGGCCGGGCAGGCGGGAGAGGCGGCGCGAGAGCAGGAAGCCGGCGCCCAGGCCGCCGAAGCTGGAGAGCGCGATCGCACTCTCGGCCAGCGCGAGCTGGGAGGCGATGGCCATGCCCAGCAGCAGGCCGGCCAGCGGCAGCAGGTAGGCCACCGCGATGGCGCGGTAGGTGGTGCCGCTGTCCAGGTTCACCTGCACGGTTTCGCCCACGCGGTGGGCCTGGGCGTCGCTGGCGGGGACCACCAGTTCGGTGGCGTTGCTGCCGGCGCAAACGTGGGAGGAGCGGCAGTTGCCACAGGCCGAGGCGCGCTCGAAGCGCACCACCAGGCTGTGGTCGGCGATGGCGATCACTTCGCCGCTGCGCGTCATCATTCCTGCCAGCCCTCGGCTTCCATGGCGTCGAAGCGGCTGCTGTCCACCGGCTGGCGGGCTTTCACCGCCTTGGCCAGCCAGCCGCCGGGGCCGCTGGCGAGTTCGCCTTGCAGGTCGCCGATCAGCCGGTCTATGCAGGCGCCTTCTTCCACCCGTATCGGTTGCACGCCGGAGGCCAGCAGCTGCTTCACCGCCGAGGCGCCGACCGCCAGGCAATACACGGCGGCGCAGCCGCTGAGGGTGGCGATCTTGGCCGGCAGCTTGTTCTCGTTGCCGTCCTGCGCGGTGTCGAGGAACTCGGTGACTTCCACCAGCTGCGAGGAGCCGGGGCCGATCTCGTAGATGGCGAAGGCTTCGGTGGCGCCGAAGTGCTGGTTCACCGTGCTGCGATCGGTGCTGGCGAAGGCGACGCGCACGCCGTCCATGACCGGGGCCGCCACGTCAGTGCCCACCAGCCGCAGCTGCCGCCGGCGCGGGGTCGTTTCGCAGGTTGTATCGAGATCGATGGGGAGCGATGGACTCATGATGTTGCAACACCAGGTTGGCCAGATCGAACAGGGCTTGCCGGGTACCCCGGTAGCCCACCCATGTCTTGCAGTAGCCGCCGACCAAGTCGTATTGCGGCATGCCGGCGCGCAGCAGCGGCACGCCCAGCCGCTCGGCGGTGGCGGCTGCGTGTGAATTGGCGATGATGAGTTCTGCCTGGCCGGCGCGGGCCAGGTCTTCCAGGTCTTCCAGGTCGCCGATGTGGGCCTGGGTGGCCGGCAGGTCGGCGAGGCAGGGCGCCTTCACCGGCGCCACCGCGGCGACGATCTCGCTGCCCATGCCGTGGACCAGGGTGGCCAGCTGCAGCAGCAGGTCGGCGTCGGCGGCGATGGCGACGCGGCGCAGGCCGGTCATGAAGTGGGTGTCCACCATCGCGTCCTGCAACTGGGCGCGGTGGCGCTCCAGTTTCTCCGGCACCGGCACGCCTGCGATCTCGGCCAGCAGCGCGGTGAAGCGGTCGCAGGCCTCCAGCCCGACCAGGCCGTCGAAGCGGTGGTCGGGCACGCCGGTGCGGCTGGCGAGCACATCGGCGGCGGCGTTCAGCGAGCGGCCGACGACGATGGTGGCGCGGGCCTCGCCCAGGGTCGGCAGTTCGGATACCGGCGTGCCGCCCAGGGTCACCGGCGTGGTGTCTTCCGGGATCAGGTGGCCGTCCAGCGAGTCGGCGAGGTCGGGCACCGCCACCGGCCGCAGGTTGAACAGCTCCACCCATTCCTTGATGGCCTCGACGTCGCCCGGCGTCAGGTGGCTGCCCAGCAGCAGGTTGATCTGGCGCGGGCGGCGGCCGACGATGCCGGTGCCGGCGGTGGTGGGCACGGTGGCCTCCAGCATGCCCTTCACCGCGGCGGCGTAGCCGGTTTCCAGGCAGCCGGTGAAGTCCGGCGTGTTCACCGCCGCCACCGGGATGTGGTCGTACTGCGGGTAGCGGCTGCGGAAATCCTTGACCAGGCGATGGATGTCGGTGCCCTGGGTTTCCGACAGCGCGGTGGTGGCGAGGCCGACCAGCGCCGGCTTGCTCTTGCCGCACACGGTGGCCAGCGCCTGCACCACGTTGTCGTCGGCGTTCATCACGGTGGCGACCTGGTCCATCGCGGTGGTCTGCAGCGGCACCGGCTCGCGGAAGTGGCGCACGAAGAACACCTTGGCGAAGGCGGTGCAGCCCTGCGAGCCGTGGAAGATGGGCATGCCGCGGTTGATGCCGAGGAAGGCCAGCGCCGCGCCGGCGGGCGCGGAGGACTTCAGCGGGCTGACCGACAGGGCCTTGGGGTGGCGGACGATCTCGGCCATCGCGGCGTCCTCAGGCGGCGGCGCCGGCGGGCGCGTGGTGGTGATCGTCGTGGTCGTGGGCGTGCTCGTCCGGGCCATCGCCGGCATCCGGGCTGTCGCCCATCTCCGGCCCGGCGATCACCATGGCCTTGTTCGACCACGGCGCCGGCTTGCGCACCGCGTCCCACACCGGCGATTCCAGCGTCAGCGCCAGCTGGCGCACCAGCTCCTTCATGCCCTCGTAGCCGGCGTAGCCGAATTCCCGTTCCTGGTTGATGTCGAGGAAGGGCAGGCGGGCCTTGAGCGCGGTGTAGAGGTTGCGGCCGCCGGCGATCAGGATGTCGGCCTTGAGGTTGTACACCGCGTTCAGCAGGTCGCGGGCGCCCTCGCTCTCCAGCATGATGGTGTTGTCGCCCATCAGCTCCAGGATGCGGGCCTTGTCTTCCTCGGTGGATTTCTTGGTGCCGCTGGCGACCACGTTCATGCCCAGGTCCTGCAGCGCCGAGACCACCGACCAGGATTTCACCCCGCCGGTGAACAGCAGCACCCGCTTGCCTTCCAGCCGCGGCCGCCACACGTTCAGTTCGCCGCGCACCCGGGCCTCCTCGCGGGCGATCAGCTTCTCGGTGCGGTCGATGAGGTCGGCGTCGCCGATGATGCGGGCGATGTCGCGCAGCGCCTGCGAGGTGTCGGTGATGCCGTAGAAGCTGCCCTCGAACCAGGGCACGCCATACTGCTCTTCCATCTTGCGGGCGACGTTGATCATCGCCTTGGCACACACCAGCATGCTCACCTCGGCGCGGTGCATGGTTTGCACCTCGTGGAAGCGGGCGTCGCCGGACAGGGTACAGAGCACCCGCAGGCCCAGTTCCTCGAACAGCGGGGTGAGGTACCACAGCTCGCCGGCGATGTTGTATTCGCCGATGAGGTTGATGTTGTGGATCTTGATGCCGGGCGGGATGGCCTCCGGCGGTACCGGCTCCGGCTCGCGGGTGCCGATGACGTGCTTCACCATGGCTTCGCCGGCGATGCGGTTGCCCAGGTTCTTGGTGCCGTAGAAGCCGGCGCAGTCGATGGGCACCACCGGCACGCCCCAGCGCTCGGCGGCGGCCTTGCACACCGCCTCGATGTCGTCGCCGATCAGCGCCGGCACGCAGGTGTTGTAGACGAACACCGCCGGCGGCTGGTAACGCTCGATGGCCTGCTTGATGCCATGGAACAGGCGCTTTTCCGCCTTGCCCATGATGATGTCCTGCTCGGACAGATCGGTGGTCATGCCGATCTTGAACAGCGTGGGGCCGGACGAGCGGGTGCCGCGGTTGTCCCAGGAGTTGCCGGCACAGGCGATGGGCCCGTGCACCACGTGGGCGACGTCGGCGATGGGCAGCAGGGCGATCTGCGCGCCGTCGAAGGCGCAGCCGCCGGCGGAAGCGCCGGGCTTGGGCCGTGCGCAGCCGGATTTCTCCTTCTTGTTGTGCGCACAGGCGGGTTCGTCCATCAGGGCGGCGATATCGGAGGCTTTCATGTCGGGGGACTCCGTCGGCAGTAGTGGAGGTCGATGTGCAAGCTCCGTGCCGCCTCGATGCTTGTTCCTAAGTGGATGAAAAGAAAAAGCTATTCATGCTAGGGCGGCTGTCGCGAAGCCGACAATGTGCGGCCGGCCACACGACAGCCGCGGGGCTTACAGCGCGTAGGGCTCGTGCATCCACTGCCGCACCAGCGCGGCATCGCGTTCCGGCAGGTAGGCCAGGCCGTCTTCCAGGTCGGCGAACACTTCGGCCGTCAGGTTGCGCGGCACCCGGCGGCCGGCCAGCAGGTGGAAGTACCAGGCGAAGCCATAACCGGCGGCGCGGTCGAACTCGTGCAGCTGCTGTGCCAGCGCGGTGCCGCGGCTGGGGGTGGCGGGCGCGCTCCAGGCCGGCGCCTGGACGGCCACCGGCGAGGCGGCGTAGCGGGTCTGGCGGTAGCGGTCCAGGTGCTCGGACAGGGCCAGCACCCAGCGATCGCAGAAGCGCGTCTGCTGGCCGGCGCTGCTGGCCTGCCATTCGCCGAGGAAGCGCAGCACCGGTGCCGGCTTGCCGCTCTGTTCGGCCATGCGGCCGAGATAGGCAGCGATGTCGACCAGGCGGCGGAAGTTGTAGCGGGAGGGGCCCAGCGGCAGCGGTGGCGGGCTGTCGGCCGGGCGGTCGAGCAAGGCCTCGGCGGTGGCCGGCGTGTCGGTGATGGCGGTGAGGCGGTGGCTGGCGACTTCCTGCAGCTCCTCGATCTCCAGCTGCAGGTAGTCTGCCGGGCCGCTGCCCCAGGGGGCGACGAAGTAATGGCTCACGCCCTGCTCCAGCGTCACCGTGAGGCCGGCGTCGACATGGCGTTCGAGGAACACGTCGCCATCCTCACCGCACTCGGCCCAGGCCTGCTCCAGCCAGGCCAGCGCATCGTCGGCCACCGTGGCGCCGCTGGCGTCCAGGATGCGGCCGGGCCGGAACCAGCCGCCGCGCGACAGCCGCGGCACGAACTCCGGGCCGCCCTCGCGCCGCAGGGCGTCGAGCAGGGCGGCGTGCCCCGGCACCGGGGCAACGGTGGCGCTCAGGCGGAACACCGTCTCGGTCAGCGTGGCGGGAAACTTGCCGCTGTCGGCCGCGGTGGCGGAAACGGGCAGGGTGGCGGGGGCGTCGGTCATGGCGCGGTCCTCGGTTAGGCGTGGTGCATCGGAAACGGGTGGGGCGCGGGCGCCCTCAGGTCGGGCCGGCGGCGAGGCGCTCGGCGGCGAGCAGGCGGACGTCCGGTTCGGGGTCGTCCAGCACCGCGGAGAGCGCCTCCAGCGGGGCCTGCTGCACGGCGGCGGCGCGTACCAGCCACTCCGGGTCGGCGAGCAGCTGGGCGGCGTCGGCCGGCAACATGCGGCTGGCCGCCAGGGCGCGCACTTCCGGCTCCGGGTCGGCGGCGAGCTTGCTCAGGGCGAAGGCCGGCAGGCGGCGGGCGATCTCCTTGCGCACCGCCGGATCGGGGTCGTCCACCATCTGCGGCAGCTGGCCGTGGGGCAGGCGGCGGGCGACATGGATGCGCACGCCGTAGTCCGGGTCGTGCAGCATGCGGGCGAGGCCGGCCGGCGGCATGCGGGTGGCGACGGTGATGCGCACCTCGCGGTCGGGGTCGCGCGCCATGCGCTCCAGCACCGCGCCTTCGGCCCGCACCGCCACCGCGCGGCGCACCACTTCATCCTCGTCGCGCTCCAGCCGCATCGCCGCGTCCTGCGGCGCATAGCGCACGGCGATGGCGCGCCGCTCCCAGAAGGGATCGTCCAGGCAGAACTCCGCCCATTCGGGATTGCGCGCGAGGAAGCGGTCGATCTGGCGCCCGCTGTAGACGAACAGACAGGCGTCGCCCGGCCCGCAGCGGCCCTTGGGCAGGGTGTCCTCGCGCAGCTCGCACTGCGTACAGGGGTTGGCGGGGGGCGCGTAGTCGCCGTGGCCAGCCGGCGGGGCGTCGGATTGGTAGTCCAAGGCGATGGGGAGCGTGCGCTCTGCGTAGGTGGGTTGACGTTCGCCGATGCCAGCCGCAAGCGGCATGCCAGCTGCGATAAGCCTTTGTCCTTCAAGGTTTGGCCACCTGCCGGCCGATGGTTTTGGGGGAATTGCGACAAAGCGCGGGGTGGATTGTGGCGATTGCGCTAGAGGCGGCCTGCCGCCGGTGGCGAACGTGCCAGCCCGCGACGCCGGCCGGCCGCCGCTGTCCGATTCTCGGACGCCCGCTTTGCCTTCTCCGCCCGGCGACGGCTGCCCAAGCCGCGCCGGGCCTGGGCCTGCGCCCCCGCTTCCGGTTTGGCGCGGCCTTTGCAATGGTAGGAGCAAGCGCTGCCACAGGCGCCGTCGATTCCACAGGAGACTGCAATGCGATCAGCGCTTTCGCGCCAAGGCCGGCCGGGCGGGGCAAGGCCATGACGGACATCAGGCTGCGGGGGATTCCCGCCTTCGACGACAACTACATCTGGTTGATGAGCCTGGGCCGGCAGGCGGTGGTGGTGGACCCCGGCGACGCCGCGCCGGTGCTGGCGGCGCTGGAGGGCGGCGGGCTGAAGCTGCGGGCGGTGCTGCTCACCCACCACCATGCGGACCATGTCGGCGGCGTCGCCGGCCTGGTGGCGGACCACCCGGTGCCAGTGTACGGGCCCGCGCTGGAAGGCATTTCCACGGTTACCCGGCCGTTGAAGGACGGCGACCGGCTGGCGCCCTTCGACGGCCACGCCGGCTTCGAGGTGCTGGCAGTGCCCGGCCATACCCGCGGCCACATCGCCTATTACGACGGCGCGCGCCTGTTCTGCGGCGACACCCTGTTCCCCTGCGGCTGTGGCCGGGTGTTCGAGGGCACCCTGGCGCAGATGCATGCCTCGCTGGCGCGGCTGGCAGCGCTGCCGCCGGCCACCCAGGTTTACTGCGCCCATGAGTACAGCCTGGCCAACGCCCGCTTCGCCCTCGCGGTGGAGCCGGACAACCGTGCGCTGCAGGCGCGCCAGCGCTGGATGGCGGCGCGGCGCGAAGCCGGCCTGCCCACCGTGCCCTCGCTGCTGCACGACGAGCTGGACACCAACCCCTTCCTGCGCTGCGGCGCCGCCTCGGTACGCGAGCGGGTGGCCGCCCGCGGCGGCCGCATGCCGGCGGATGAGGCGGAAACCTTCGCGCTGCTGCGGGAGTGGAAGAACGTGTTCTAGGCCGGCGGGCCGCGTCGCGTTTTCGGACAGCGCCGCGGCATCGCCGCCGCCGGGGCGTCCGATTCTCGGACAGGGCGGCCGGGCTTCCCGTCAGCTGGCAGCGATCCGTCAAATAAAGTCATTTAAATACAGTTGGTTGTTTCATCTTCTCCTCGCCTGCGCGGCATGGCTTGGAAGTTGCTGAGCAGGCGGCACAGCGCAGTCCATGCGCGGGAGGAGACGATGAAAGCAGCCAACAGAGAGGCGGCGGGGGCGGGCATCCCCGCCGGGGCCGGAGTGCGGCCATGCTGAGCGCGGCCGAACTGGCGGAATGCAGACCGCATGCGCTGGACCTCGCCGGCCGGGCGCACTGGCGGGTGCGGCTGGTGGCGGAGCTGGTGGAGATCAACGCCATGCATCTGCGCGCCGAAACCCGCCGCGCCGGCGCCGACATCGAGCTGCAGGGGGCGCTGGAGCAGGGCTCGCTGCTGCGCGGCGCCGGCGCGGTCACCGAGTTGCGCCAGGCGCTGAGCGCCGCCGAGGCGCAGCTGGACGCGCTGGAACAGCAGCGCGAGGAACTGCTGGCCATGCTGGATGCGGTCAATGCCGCCGAGGCCGGCGGGAGGCTGTCATGAGCGCCGCGCCGGAGCGCCTGCCGGTCACCGTGCTCACCGGCTTCCTCGGCGCCGGCAAGACCACCCTGCTCAACCACCTGCTGCGCACTAGCGGCCGGCGCTACGCCGTCATCGTCAATGAGTACGGCGAGATCGGCATAGACGGCGAGCTGGTGGTCGGCGCCGAGGAAGAGGTGCTGGAACTCAACAACGGCTGCATCTGCTGCAAGGTGCGCGGCGACCTCATCCGGGTGGTCGGCGGCTTGCTCAAGCGCCGCGGCCGCTTCGACGGCATCCTGATCGAGACCACCGGCCTGGCCGACCCGGCGCCAGTGGTGCAGTCCTTCATGGCGGACGACGAGATCCGCCAGTCCGCGCGGGTGGATGGCGTGGTCTGCGTGGTCGATGCCCGCCACTTCCTCGCCAGCCTGGCGCGCACCCGCGAGGCCGGCGTGCAGCTCGCCCACGCCAGCTGCGTGGTGGTGAACAAGGCCGAGCTGGCGGAGGCCGACACGCTGGCGGCGGTGGAGGCGGAGATCGCCCGCCTCAACCCCGGCGCCAGCCTGCTGCGCAGCGTGGGCGGCGCGGTGCCGGCGGCGCAACTGCTGGACCAGGGCGCTTTCGAACTGCCGCGGCTGGCGCTGCCGGCCGGCGGCGAGCGCTACTACCGGGCGGTGGCGCCCGGCCGCCACAGCGCCGGGCTGGAGTGCGTGTCGGTGGTGCTGCAGCGGCCGCTGGAGCGCCAGCGCTTCCTCGGCTGGCTGCAGCGGCTGGTGGCCGAATGCGGCGACCGCCTGCTGCGCAGCAAGGGCATCGTCGCCCTCGCCGGCGCGGAGCGGCGCTTCGTCTTCCAGGGCGTGCACATGATGATGGACAGCGACTTCGACCGCCCCTGGCACAGCGGTGAGGCGCGCGACAGCCGGCTGGTGTTCATCGGCCACGACCTCGCCGGCCTGGCGCTGCAGGCCGGGCTGGACGCCTGTCAGGTGGCGGCATGAACGCGCCCGCCGCAATGCCGCCGCTGCTGGAGCTGCTGGGCGAGCGCTGGCGGCTGGAGGTGCCGGTGGTGGCGCTGGCCTGGGCGCGCCGGGGAGGCCGGGTGGCCTTCGCCCTGGGCGACGGCGCGGTGGCGCTGGGCGGCCCGCTGCAGCCGCGCGGCGGTCGGCCGCCGGCGGTGCCGCGCGAGCTGCAGCGCGTTCCCGCCCATGAGGGCGCCTGCCTGGCGCTGGCGGCCGGCGCCGACGGCTGCTTCCTCAGCGGCGGCGACGATGGCCGCCTGCTGCGCATCCTGCCGCCGCGCGCCTACGCCGAGGAACTGGCGCGCCATCCCGGCGAGTGGCTGGACCGGGTCGCCGCCGGCGCCCGCGGCCTGCGCGCCTGTGCCAGCGGCAAGCGGGTGTGGCTGCAGGGGCCGGAGCTGGAGGACGAGGTGATCGAGCTGGCGCTGCCCAGCGGTGTCACCGCGCTGGCCTTCGATCCTGCTGGCGGCAGGCTGGCCATCGCCGGCCACGGCGGCGTTTCCCTGTGGTCGGCGGCGGACCGCTCGCTGCGCCGGCTGGACGCGCCCGGCTATCACCGCAGCCTGGCCTGGAGCGCAGACGGCCGCTTCCTCGCCAGCGGCCTGCAGGAGAACGCGGTGGGCTGCTGGCGGCTGGGCGACGGCCGCCATTTCCTGTTCGAAGGCCACGCCGGCCAGCCGCGCGGCCTCGCCTTCGCCGCCCGCGGCCATCTGCTCGCCGCCGGCGGCGGCCCCATGGTGGCCGGCTGGGATCTGGACCAGCGGCGGCCGGCCGCCGGCCGCATCGAGTTCGGCTACCCCAGCCGGGTGCCGGTCACCGCGCTGGCCTGGCATCCGGTGCGGGCGGTGGCGGCGGTGGGCTACCACAACGGCGCGGTGCTGCTGTGCCGGCCGGGCGGGCAGCACAGCAGCCTGTTCGTCAAAGGCTCGGGCGGCGGGCCGGTGGACGCGCTGGCCTGGGCGCCGGATGGCGGCGCGCTGGCGCTGGGCACGCAGCAGGGCGAGGCCGCGGTGGTGGCGGTACCGGCCGAAATCCTGACCATGGCCCGCGCGGCCTGAGGCGGTGCGGGCCGGACAAGACAACAAGTCACACCCATAAGAAACCAAGAGGAGACAGCGATGGACAAGCAGACCTTCACCCCCGGCGCCCAGGACATGGCCGAAGCCGACGCCAAGGACGCCTTCTTCGAGCAGGTGGCGGCGATCTCGGAACAGATGATCGCCGCCTACGGCCGCGACTTCGCCATGGGCGTGCTGCTGCTGGCGGCGCGCTACATCGCGCAGAACCGGCCGGCCGAGGCCGAGCCGCCGCAGATCGTCACCCAGCCCTGAGGACCGCACCCCGCGCAGCCGCGGGGCCGGCCGAGCACGGCGCGAACCGGGAGACAGCGCGCCGGCCCCGCAGAGGGCCGCGCCGCATCGCGGGTGGCTACGCCTGCCCGCGCACGCCAACAGCTAGAGGAGTCGAAGATGGCTATACACAGCCAAGGGGAAGTCATGCCCGGCGCGCGGCGCACGCTGGAGCCTGGCGGGGGATCGCCGGGCCGGCCGGCGGCGGGCGCGCTGGGCGCCGCAGCGCGTGCCGCCGGCCTGGCGGCGGGCCTGGCCGCGGCCAGCAGCGGTGCCTGGGCGCTGGAGATGGACGCCGGCGACGATACCGCGCTGCCGGAAGGCACCAATCTGGCGGTGCTCTACTACCAGCATGTGGAGCGCGACCGCCTCTATGTGGACGGCGACAAGGCGCCGGGCCGCAACAAGCTGGATTCGGACATCGGCATCGCCCGCTTCGTGCACTACACCAAGTTCGCCGGCATGACGATCAACCCCCAGTTCCTGCTGCCCTTCGGCCGCATGCACCTGGGCGGCGACCTTTCCGGCAGCGCCAGCGGCGTCGGCGATCTCATCCTCGCCTCGGTGTTCTGGCTGGTGGAAAAGCCGGAGAGCAACACCTACTTCGCCATCACGCCCTACGTCTACCTGCCCACCGGCAACTACGACAAGAACGATGCCCTCAACCTCGGCGAGAACCGCTGGAAGGGCACGCTGCAGCTGGGCTACATCACCGGCCTCACCGACAAGCTGCTGCTCGACCTCTATGCCGACGTCACCGTGTTCGGCAACAACAACGAGTACGGCCCCAACTCCGCCACGCTGAAGCAGGACCCGCTGTACCAGGTGCAGGGCTGGCTGCGCTACAAGCTCAGCGACGCCTGGGACGTGCGCGCCGGCTACTTCCACACCTGGGGCGGCGAAACCAAGGTGGATGGCGTATCCAGCGACGACCGCGTGCGCACCTCCAAGTACCAGGTGGGCACCGCCTGGTTCTACGAGCCTAAGGGTCAGCTGATCTTCACCTACGGCCAGGACGTGGCGGTGGAGAACGGCTTCCGCGAGCGCAGCCGGCTCAACTTCCGCTGGCTGAAACTGTTCTGAGGCGAGCGCTGGCCGAGACGATCCCGTTCGCGCCCCGGGTGGGCGCCTGGTGCCGGGGCAGCCGCCCCGGCGCCCTTTTTCTTCCGCTTCCCTTTCCGCTTTTTTCCGCCACGGCCCCAGGGCGCCGCCGGCGCATGCCAAGGAGTTCCGCAATGTCCCGACTCGCCGCTCTCTCGCTCAGCATCGGTCTGCTCGGCGGTTTCGCCACCTGGCTCTTCCTCACCGTGGGCGGGGTGCTCATCTGGGCCGCCTTCGTCGCCTGGGGCTGCTACTTCCAGGCCGGCGGCAACGCTCAGGCGCTGCGCAGCACCCTGGTGTGCAACACCTTCGGCGCCGCCGTGGCCTGGCTGGCCGCCATCGTCATCCTCGCCGTGCCGCTGGGCGAGCTGCTGACCCCGCCGGGCTGGGCGGCGGCGGTGGTGTTCGCCACCGCCTGGCTGGTGTGCATGGCCGCCGGCATTCCGGCGCTGGCCACCATCCCCGCCAGCTTCTACGGCTACGCCAGCGCCTTCGCCTTCCTGCTGCAGACGCCGGAGAAGATGAACCTGGCGGCGCTCACCAGCCCGGGGCTGGAGAACGCCTTCATCGTCACCGCCCTGTCCATGGCCCTGGGCGCACTGTTCGGCTACGCCTCCGGCCGCCTGGGCGGGGCGTTGATGGCGCGGGCGGCCTGAGGCGCGGCGCATGGCTACCCGGCTGCGTCCCAGAATCGGTCAGCGCCGGCCGGCCGGCGTCCCAAAGCGGGACGCGGCAGCGGCCGGGGCGTGGCCGTTCTGGCTCGTGTCCGGGCTGCCCTGCAGCCTGCCCGCGGCCCCGCAAGCCCGGCGGCGCAAGGCGAAGGGGCGCTGGGTGATGTGAGCAGGGGCGCCGCGGCCATCGCGCCGCCGCCCTGGTCCGCCTCTTGCGATGGCGGCGGAAAAACGTGGCCCGCCCGCTGGAGGCGAGTCCGACCGGAGGAGAGCCGAGCATGCTGCGCTTGTGGTGCTGCGTCCTGTTCTGTCTGTCGCTGCTGGCGCCAGCCTGCCGTGCCGCGCCACCGCTGGAGGTGGTGACCACGCTGGCGCAGATCGCCGAGCCGCTGGGCTGGATCGCCGGCCCGCGCGCCCGCGTCAGCAGCCTGCTGGGGGCGGGCGTCGATCCCCATCTCTATCGCCCCACCCGCAGCGACGTCGCCCGCCTCGCCACGGCCGACCTGGTGTTCTACAACGGCCTGCACCTGGAAGCGCAGATGGAGGGCATGCTGCAGGCGCTGGCGGCGCGCAAGCCGGTGGTGGCGCTGGCGGACGGGGTGGAGGCCTCGCGGCTGCGCGGCGCCGGCGCATCACCCTCCGCCGCAGCGCGCGATCCCCACCTGTGGATGGACCCGGCGCTGTGGCGCAGCGCGCTGGAGCATGCGGTGGCAGCGCTGATCGCCGCCGATCCGGCCGGCGCCGAGGGCTACCGCAGCCGCGCCCGCGCTTACTTCCTGCGCCTGCAGCGGCTGCAGGCCTACGTCACCCGGGTGATGGCGACGGTGCCGGCGCAGTCGCGGGTGCTGGTCACCGCGCATGACGCCTTCGGCTACTTCGGCCGCGCCTTCGATCTGGAAGTGCTGGCCATCCAGGGCCTGAGCACCGAGAGCGAGGCCGGCCTGCGCCGCATCGAGGAGCTGGTGGAGGTGCTGGTCAGCCGCCGCATCGCCGCGGTGTTCGTCGAAAGCTCGGTGTCGCCGCGCAGCGTGCAGGCGCTGATAGACGGTGCCGCCGCCCGCGGCCACCGGGTGCGCATCGGCGGCGAGCTGTACTCGGATGCCATGGGGCCGCCCGGCGACTACACCGGCAGCTACCTGGGCATGCTGGATCACAACGCCTCCACCATCGCCCGCGCCCTGGGCGGCCGGGTGCCGGCCGGCGGCCTGCGTGGCGAACTGGCGGAAATGGCCGGCGCGGCGCCGCCGGCCGCCGCGCGCTGAGCCGGAGCCCCGCCCATGGTGGCCCTGCTCAAATTCAGCCCGCGCCGGCCGCCACCGCCGCCGCTGTCGCGCAGCCCGCTGGCGGTGCAGGGCCTCACCGTCGCCTATGGCGGCGAGCCGGTGCTGCGCGGGGTGGATTTCGTTGCGCCGGAGGCGGCGCTGGTGGCGGTGGTCGGCCCCAACGGCGCCGGCAAATCCACCTTCCTCAAGGCGGTGCTCGGCCTGCAGCCGCGGCTGGCCGGCCGCATCTCCTGTTACGGCTACCCGGTGGAGCGCCAGCGCCGCCTCATCGCCTACGTGCCCCAGCGCAGCAGCGTGGATTGGGATTTCCCTGCCTCGGCGCTGGACGTGGTGGCGATGGGCCTGTACCGCCGCATCGGCTGGTGCCGGCCGGTGGGCGCCCGCCACCGCGAACAGGCGCTGGCCTGCCTGGCGCAGGTGGGCATGGCCGACTTCGCCCGGCGCCAGATCGGCCAGCTCTCCGGCGGCCAGCAGCAGCGGGTCTTTCTCGCCCGCGCGCTGGCGCAGGACGCCCGCCTCTACCTGATGGACGAGCCTTTCGCCGGCGTGGATGCCGCCACCGAGCGCGCCATCATCGAGGTGCTGCGCAGCCTGCGGCAGCGCGGCCGCACCGTGCTGTGCGTGCACCACGACCTGCACACCGCGCCGGACTACTTCGAGCACCTGCTGCTGCTCTCCGGCCGGGTGGTGGCGGCCGGCGCCATGGCCGAGGCCTGTACCGCGGCGGCGCTGGAAGAGGCCTACGGCGTGCGCCTGCCGGCCGGCGGCGCGGCCGTGGGGCGCGCAGGCTAGGGCGGGCGCGGCGGGAGATGAACATGACCGCCCGGCTCGTCGATCTCCTGCTGCTGCGCGCCGGCTACAACAGCGCGGTGGTGGTGGCCGGCGCCGCCGCGCTGGGGCTGGCGGCCGGCGTCGTCGGCAGCTTCGTGCTGCTGAGGCGACGGGTGCTGGTCAGCGACGCCATCGGCCATGCGGCGCTGCCGGGCGTGGCGCTGGCCTTCCTCGCCGGCGTGGCGCTCACCGGCAGCGGCCGCCATTTCGGCCTGTTGCTGCTGGGCGCCGTCGCCTCCGGCACGCTGGGGGTGCTGCTGGTGCAGGCGATACGCGACCACACCCGGCTGCCGGAAGACAGTGCCATCGCCACCGTGCTCAGCCTGTTCTTCAGCGTCGGCGTGGTGCTGCTGTCCCACATCCAGACCCTGCCGGCCGGCGGGCAGGCCGGCCTCAACGCCTTGCTGCTCGGTTCGGCCGCCACCATGAGCCTGGACGAAGCCCGGCTGGTGGGCGGCGCGGCGCTGGCGGTGGTGGCGGCCTGCGCGCTGCTGACCAAGGAATTCGGCCTGCTGTGCTTCGACGCCGGCTACGCCGCCGCGCTGGGCTGGCCGGTGCGCCGGCTGGACTTGATGTTGTCCCTGCTGTTGCTGGCGGTGGTGGCGATAGGGCTGAAGACGGTGGGCCTGATCCTGATCGTCGCGCTGGTGGCGCTGCCGCCGGTGGCGGCGCGCTGCTGGACCGACCGACTGGGGCGGATGGCGGCGCTGTCCGGCGGTTTCGGCGCGCTGGCCGCCTGGCTGGGCGCGGCGGCTTCCTCGCTGTGGCCGCGGCTGCCCACCGGTGGCCTCATCGTGCTGGTGGCCGGCGGCCTGCTCATGCTCTCGCTGCTGTGCGGGCCGGCGCGCGGGCTGTCGGCGCGGCGGCGGAGCCGGCCGCCGTGAGCGCCACCGAAGCCTTCCTGAGCATAGACCTGCCGGCATTGCTGGCGGCGATGCTGGCGGCGCTGGCCTGCGCGCTGCCGGGCAACTTCCTGGTGCTGCGGCGGCAGGCGCTGATGGGCGACGCGATGTCGCATGTGGTGCTGCCGGGTATCGTCTGCGCCTATCTGGCGGTGGGGGACATCCTGCCGCTGGCGATGGTGGCCGGCGCGCTGGGCGCGGCGCTGCTGGCGGTGGCGCTGATCCACCTGCTGCAGCGCCTGGGGGGGCTGGAGCCGGGCGCGGCGATGGGCGTGGTGCTCACCCTGATGTTCGCCGCCGGCCTGGTACTGCTGGAGCAGAGCGGCGCCAGCGGCGCCCACCTGGACGTGGAGCATGCGCTCTACGGCAACCTGGAAGGCACGCTATGGCTGGGGCCGCGCCAGTGGGCGGACCTGCTGGACCCGGCCAGCTACCGCAACCTGCCGCGGGTGCTGGGCACGCTGGCGCTGGTGGCGGCGGCGATGGTGGTGCTGGCGGTGCTGTTCTTCAAGGAGCTGGCGGTGACCACCTTCGACCCCGGCTTCGCCGCCGGCCTGGGCATCTCCAGCCGGGCGATCAGCCTGGGCCTGCTGGGCATGACCGCGCTGGCGGCGGTGGCGGCCTTCGAGGCGGTGGGCTCCATCATCGTCATCGCCATGTTCGTCTGCCCGGCGGCCACCGCCCGCATGCTCACCGACCGCCTGTCGCGGCAGCTGTGGCTGAGCGCGTTTTTCGCCCTGCTGGCCGGTGCCGGCGGTTACTGGCTGGCGGCCTTCCTGCCGCCCTTCCTGGGCCATCCGCAGGCGCTCAACGCGGCCGGCATGGTCGGCGCTACGGCTGGCGGCATGCAGTGCGCCGCCATGCTGCTGGCGCCGCGCTACGGCGTGCTGCCGCGGGCCTGGCGGGCACACTGGCGGAGGCAGGCGGCGACCGCCGCGGAGCGGGGGCGCGCGGGATGAGGATCGCCGTCGTGGCCGCGCCGTTTGCCGTGCCGCGCGGTGGCGCCGCAGCCCTTTCCGCCCTTCCTTTCGCGGCCGCCAGCCGCATTTCCGCCGCCGGTTTTTCCGCCCGTGCTTTCCGTTTCCCGGCAGCAGGAAAAGCCCGCTGGGCGCCCGTCCCAAAATCGGACGAGGCCCGTTGCGGCCGAGTCGCAGAACACAACATGCTGCAGTGCATGAAGCCGGCTTTTGGCCGGTTTTTCGCCGAAAAAGCCTGCAAAACGGCCCGGATGCGAGCTGGCACGCATGTCGCTAAAGAAGTTGCAGCTCGATCGGCGACGGTTGCGCGGGCCAGGGCGGCAGGAGGCTCCGGCGGCGATCGGCACGCTGCGCGTTCCCAGCGGACGCCCACACCAATACGAGAGTGAAAGGAGACTGGAATGACTGCTGGATTGACCCTGAACAAGATCACCTCCCAGCGGGGTGTGAGCATCGGCGAGGCGGCCCGCCGCATCGCCGACCTCGGGTGGAATCCGTCCTACGTGCAGGAGGCGATGACCTTCCCGACCGACTACAAGATCGGCCGGCAGCCCAAAGATCCGATGAAGCAGGTGCTGCGCTCCTACTTCCCGATGCAGGAGGAGAAGGACAACCGCGTCTATGGCGCGCTGGACGCAGCGCTGCGCGGCGACATGTTCCGCAACGTGGAGGCGCGCTGGGTGGAGTGGATGAAGCTCTTTCTGGCGATCATCCCCTTCCCGGAGATTTCCGCCGCGCGCTCCATGTCCATGCTCGCGCGGCTGGCGCCGGGCGAGGAGCTGCGCACCGGCTTCACCATGCAGATGATCGACGAGTTCCGCCATTCCACCATCCAGATGAATCTGAAGAAGTGGTACATGGAGAACTACATCGACCCCGCCGGCTTCGACATCACCGAAGCCGCCTTCGGCAAGTGCTACGCCACCACCATCGGCCGCCAGTTCGGCGAAGGCTTCCTGACCGGTGACGCGGTGACCGCGGCCAACGTCTACCTGCAGGTGGTGGCGGAAACCGCCTTCACCAACACGCTGTTCGTGGCCATGCCGTCCGAAGCCGCCCGCAACGGCGACTACGCGCTGCCCACGGTGTTCCTGTCGGTGCAGTCGGACGAAAGCCGCCACATCGGCAATGGCCACTCGCTGCTGATGTCCATCCTCAACGATCCGGACAACCACCTGCTGCTGGAGCGCGACCTGCGTTACGCCTTCTGGCAGAACCACTGCATCATCGATGCGGCGGTGGGCACCCTGATCGAATACGGCACCACCAACCGCGATAAGAGCAAGGAGTCCTACGTCGAGCTGTGGCACCGCTGGATCTACGAGGACTACTACCGCACCTACATGCTGCCGCTGGAGAAGTACGGCATCAAGGTGCACCACGACGACGTCGCCGCCGCCTGGGACCGGCTGGTGAAGAAGAACTACCACCACAAGGTCGCCCAGTTCTTCTCCGTCGGCTGGCCGGTGAACTTCTGGCGCATCGAGGCCCAGACCGACAAGGACTTCGAGTGGTTCGAGCACAAGTACCCCGGCTGGTACGCCGAGTTCGGCGACTACTGGCGCTGGTACGGCAAGAAGAGCGTGCCGGGCGAGACGCCGATGCTGTTCGACCAGGAGAACGGCTATGTATATCCGCACCGCTGCTGGAGCTGCATGGTGCCCTGCCTGATCCGCGAGGACTTCGTCGTCGATGAGGTGGACGGCAAGCTCTACACCTACTGCTCCGAGCTGTGCCGGTGGACCCACAAGGTGGCCTTCAGCGCCGAGTACGAGGGCCGTTCCACCCCGGCGATGGGCCGCTTCAGCGGCCGCCGCGAGTGGGAAGAGTGCTACCACGGTTGGGACCTGGCGGACTGCATCAAGGACCTCGGCTTCGTCCGCTCCGACGGCAAGACGCTGGTGCCGCAGCCGCACCTGCGCTTCGACGACAAGGAGATGTGGACCCTGGACCACGTCAAGGGCAACACCATCCAGAGCCCGCTCGTCTTGCTGCGCAACATGACGCCGGAGCAGCGCGAGAAGCACATCGCCGACTACCGCGCCGGCTTCACCATCCGGCCCTTCCAGTAAGCAAGCCCGAAGGGCACGGGCGCAGCCGCGTCCGTGCCCCCAAGCCCGCCCCTCGCCCGCGGCCTGCGCGCCAGCGCCCGGCCGCGGGCGGAGAGGAAGAACACGGAAGAACAGCAAGGAAGATCAGCATGTCCGAAACCCCTGTACACATCGTCCGCTTCGAACCGGTCGGCGTCGAGATGGAGGTCGCCGAAGGCGAGACCGTGCTCGACGCCGCCTTCCGCCAGGGCGTGGCCGTGATGCACGGCTGCAAGGAAGGCCAGTGCAGCAGCTGCAAGGCGCTGCTGCTCGAGGGCGACATCGAGTTGCTCAAGTACTCCACCTTCGCGCTGCCCGACTATGAGCGCGACTCCAACCGCGTGCTGCTGTGCCGCACCCTGGCCTACAGCGACATCACGGTGGAGCTGCTGAACTACGACGAAGACCTGATGCGCCGCTCCATCGCGGTCAAGGACTTCGCCGCCAAGGTGGTGGGCATACAGGCGCTCACCCACGACATCCGCCGGCTGGAGGTGGAGCTGGACCAGCCCATCCGCTTCTGGGCCGGCCAGTTCGTGGACGTCACCCTGCCGGAGAAGGGCATCACCCGCTCCTACTCCATGGCCAGCGTGCCCAGCAGCCCCGGCCGGGTGTCCTTCATCATCAAGAAGTACCCGGACGGCGCCTTCTCCAACGAGTTGGACCACGGCCTCAAGCCGGGCGACCCGGTGCGCATCAAGGGCCCTTACGGCGGCTGTTTCCGCCGCGAGGAACGGCCTGGCCCGATGGTGCTGGTGGGGGGCGGCTCCGGCATGTCGCCGCTGTGGTCCATCCTCAACGACCACATCGAGAGCGGCGAGCGCCGGCCGGTGCGCTTCTTCTACGGCGCCCGCACCCGGCGCGACCTGTTCTACCTCGAACAGTTCGCCGAGTTCGAACGCACGCTGCCCGACTTCCGCTTCATCCCGGCGCTGTCCGCCGCCGAGCCGGAAGACGCCTGGAACGGCGAAACCGGCTTCATCCACGAGGTGCTCGCCCGCCGGCTGCGGGAGGAAGGCTTCGACGGCGAGGCCATAGACGCCTACACCTGCGGCCCGGCACCCATGATCGACGCGGTGACCCCGGTGCTGCAGATGGCCGGCGTGCCGCCCGACCAGATGTTCTTCGACAAATTCACCCAGGCCGTGCGCTGAGGCCAGGGCAGCAGGGACCGTCCCGCAGCACCCATCCACACCGCAATACCAGGAGACTCACGTGAACGCATTCACCCAGGAAGCCATCGCCCAGCCCCCCCGATCCGGCGCCGCAGGCGCCGCGCAGTTCGCCGGCTGGGACAGCCGCAAGTACACCTACTACAAGCCCAAGGGCCGCCACGCCACCCACTACGAAGACGTGACGGTGGACGTGCAGCCGGACCCGAAGCGCTACCTGCTGCAGGACTTCATCATCTCCTTCCCCGACGGCACGCCGACCTACTCCGAGAACTGGACGGCCGCCAAAAGCTCGGACTGGCACCAGTTCCGCGCGGTGGACGAGGAATGGGAGCGCACCCACTACCAGCGCCAGTCCACCATCTGCGGAATGATAGGCAACGTGGTGGAGAACGCCCGCCGCGCCGGCGCCCCCAAGCGCCTGGACCGCACCTGGGTGAAAGTGCTGGAGCAGTACCTGGGCGCCTACAAGCACGCCGAGTTCGGCCTGGGGATGGCGACCATGCACGCCCAGCGCTACGGCTACACCCAGATGATCAACAGCGCCATCCTCACCAACTCCTCCTACAAGCTGCGCTTCGCCCAGGACCTGACCCTTTACCTGGCCGAGCTGGCGCTGGACCTGCCGGAGATCAACCTCGACCTCGGCAAGCAGCACTGGCTGGAGAACCCGGCCTGGCAGGGCACCCGCGAGGCGGTGGAAGCCATCAACGGCACCAGCGACTACCTGGAGAAGTACTTCGCGGTGAACCTGGTGTTCGAGCCGCTGGTGGCCGAGCTGGTGCGCAGCGGCTTCTTCATGCAGGTGGCGGCGGCGCAGGGCGACTTCACCACGCCGACGGTGATCTCCGCCGCCGAGGGCGACTACCAGCGCAACCTCGCCAACACCGCCGAGCTGGTGCACATCCTGAGCCAGGACGCGGAGCACGGCGCCCACAACCGCGCCCTGTTCAACCGCTGGCTGGCCGAGCACGGCAAGCGTGCCCTCGCCGCCGCCCGCCAGCTGCAGCCGATGTGGTCGCTGCCCCACCACAAGGTCGCCCAGTTCCCGGAAGCGCTCAACCGCGCGCTTGAGCGCATCCGCAGCATCACCGGCGAACTCGGCCTCGAACTGCCGGCCGAGCTGAAGGCCGCCTGAGCGCCTCGCAAGCCGGGCCCGCCGGCCCGGCGCCTCCCTTTCTCCCCTCCCTTATCGAGGACAGAGCATGAGCACCTATCACAACGACAACATCTTCCAGTCCCTCAAGGACGTGAAGTTCAACCAGACCATCTCCCACCAGTGCGGCGTGACCATGAACGACAGCGTGGAAGCGCGCGCCATCGCCGAACTGATGGCGACCAAGCCGGGCATCAAGGTCACCTACCTGCCGGCCATGATCCGCATCGACGGCGAAGGCAAGATCGAATTCAGCATGCCGGAGATCACCGAGGCCTTGGGCCGGGAGATGACGCCGCACATGTTCGAGATCTTCACCTCCACCCACTACGGCCGGATGGTGATGCTGGACGACGACACCGTGGTGCTGTTCGGCGACATGGACGCCGCGCTGGCCTACGAGTAAGCGCCGCCGCGCCCCGCGTCCGCCCTGGCGCGCGGGGCCGCCGCGGACAATGCACCGGATAACGCAGCCAGCAAGGCTGCGACCGAGGAGGAGAGAGACATGCCCAACATCATGCTGCATGACGACGAGGCCCGCGCCGCCCTGGCGCGCGGCGTCGCCAAGATGGCCCGCGCGGTGCGCGGCACCCTGGGGCCGCGCGGAATGAACGCCATCATCGACCGCCCCATAGGCACGCCCATCATCTCGCGCGACGGCGTCAGCATCGCCGCCGAGATCGAACTGGAAGATCCCTTCGAGAACATCGGCGCCCAGGTGCTGCGCGAAGTCTCGCGCCAGACCAACGAGGTCGCCGGCGATGGCACCACCACCGCCACCGTGCTGGCCGACGCCCTGGTGCAGGACGGCCTCGCCTGTGTGCAGGCCGGCGCCCGCCCGGTGGAACTGGTGAAGGGGCTGGAGCTGGCGGTGGAGGAAACCATGGCGGTGCTCAAGGCCATGGCGATCCCGGCGCGCGGCCGCGACGACGTGTTCGCGGTGGCGGTGGTGGCCGCCAATGAGGAAAGCACCGGCGCGCTGGTGGCCGAGGCGCTGGAGCGGGTGGGCCAGGACGGCATCGTGGACGTGGAATACGGCACCACGGTGGAGACCACGCTGGAGGTGCTGGACGGCATGGCCTTCGACCGTGGCTACCTCTCTCACCACATGGTCACCGACGTCGAGAAGATGCAGGTGGTGCTGGACGAGCCCTACATCCTGATGACCGACCAGCGCCTGCAGAGCCAGGAGGAAGTGGCGCTGCTGCAGCGCCTGCTCGCCGGCAGCAAGCGGCCGCTGCTCATCATCGCCGAGGAAGTGGCGCCGGCCTGCGTGGTCAGCCTGATGGCCTGGCGCGAGAAGAGCGGCGTGCCGGTGGCCGCCATCCACCCGCCGGAGTACGGCCACTGGCGCAAGTCCATGCTGGAGGACATCGCCATCGTCACCGGCGGCAAGGTGGTGGCGCGCGACCTCGGCGGCATGCTGAGCGACGTCACCCTGGCCGACCTCGGCAGCGCCCGGCAGGTGCGCATCTCCGCCAACCAGACGGTGGTGTCCGGCGGCGGCGGCAGCCACGAGGCCATCGCCGCCCGGCGCAAGCAGGTGCAGCGCCAGTACGAGCTGGCGCCGCAGAACATCGAGCGCGACAAGTTCCAGGACCGCCTCGCCAAGCTCACCGGCGGCACCGCGCTCATCCTCGCCGGCGGCGCCACCCCGGTGGAGCAGAAGCGCCGGGTGCTGCTGATCGAGGACGCCATCCACGCCGCCCGCGCCGCCATCGCCGAAGGCATCGTGCCCGGCGGCGGCACCACCCTGCTGCAGGCCGCCGGCCGGCTGGAGGAACTGGCGGCGCGCACCAGCGGCGGCGTGCAGCAGGGCGTGAAACTGCTGCAGCGCGCGCTATCGCGGCCGCTGTACCACATCGCCGCCAACGCCGGCCTGGATGGCCGGCAAGTGGTGGACCAGGCGATGCGCGCCCAGCCCGGCCACGGCCTGGACGTGCGCAGCGGCGACTTCGTCGATCTGATCGCGGCGGGGGTGATAGACCCGGTGCGGGTGAGCTACACCGCGGTGCGCAACGCCGCCTCGGTGGCCGGCCTCATCCTCACCACCCAGACCCTGGTGGCGAAGAAGCCGGAGGTGGTGGACCCGACGGCTGGACCGGCCACGGGTGGCGGCGCCGAGCACTACGGACGCGACTGAGCTGGCACGCGCCCTTCGCGTTTCGTTCCCCGGGGAGAACCGCGAGCTTCCCCCCGGGGTCTTTCGTGCAAGCTTCCGGGAGGCCGCCATCATGAAGCCGACGACCCACCGCCGCCCCCGCGCGGCCCTGTGTTCCGCCTTCGCCTGTCCGCGCAGCCCCCTACGCCGCATGCAGCGGGCGCTAGGGCTGCTGATCTCCACCGCCGGGCTGCTCATCTGGCTGTCCGGCAGCATGCCCGGCTGAGCGCCGTCTCCCTGCGCAGGGCGGGTTCCACTACGCAATGCGGACTAGGCCGGCCGACATACCGGCGGGGCGAAGGGGTATATGATCCGACAGCTGGCGCAGGCCGGCGAGATGCACTTCAGATGCATTGAGCAAAATAAAGGAGGGCGGACAGGCCGACGGCAGATCGACCAAAGTCCACCCGCTCCAAAGGAGTGAGACATGCGGGAGCTTTCCTACCGAAAGTCCGGCGCACCGTTTCCGGCGGAGGTCGGCCAGGCCGGCCTGCTCGCCGGGCGCGTGGGCGGCGCGGTCGACCGCGCCACCTACGACGCCTGGGAGCGCTTCGTCACCGGTGAGCCGGTGGCCGCCAGCGCCGTCGAGGAGCCGGTACTCGATTCCTGGCGGCGCAGCCGCGCCGCTGGCGTTGACCCCATAGGGCGGGCGGCACCGGTGGCGGCCGACGGCGACGACATGGAGCGCCTGCGCAGCCGCCACCGCGAGCTGATGGCCGCCGCCTCCAACCTCTTTGCCCACACCGGGGAGCTGATGGCGGGCTCGCGCTCCATCGTGCTGCTCACCAGCCCCGACGGCGTGGTGCTGGATGCCGCCGGCGACATGGTCACGCTGGATGCGGCGCGCGACATCCACCTGATGACCGGCGGCAACTGGCGCGAGGAAGTGGTCGGCACCAACGGCATAGGCACGGCGCTGGCCACCCGTCGGCCGGCGCAGATCCACGGCGCCCAGCACTTCTGCGAAGGCATCAAGGGTTGGACCTGTACCGCCGCGCCCATCCTGGAGCCGGGCACGCAGGAGATCCTCGGTGTGCTCGACATTTCCGGCCCGCCGCAGACCTACCAGCGCAACAACCTGCTGCTGGCGGTATCGCTGGCCCACCAGATCGAGATGGTGCTGTCGCAGAGCGAGCTGGGCGAACGCCTGCGCCTGCTCGAACAATGCATGGGCCGGCTGTCGCTGGCCGACGCCGCCGGCATGGTGGCGATAGACCGCCGCGGCCGGCTGATCCATGCCACCGGCCGGGTGCCGCTGGCGGCGGGCGTGGGCGAGCGCCTGCCCGGGCTGCGGCCGCATGCTGACATCGAGGAATGGGCGCGCAACCTGCCCGAGGGCCTGCGGCCGGAATGGCTGCATCCGGTGGTGGCCGGCGGCCGCACGGTGGGCGCGATGGTGCTGGTGCCGGCAGCCGGCGCCGGCCGCGGCGGGCGGGCCACGCCGGTGACGCGGCTGGCGGAGCAGAGCTCCGAGGCCGACCCGCGGCGCTCCTGTTTCGACAACATCCTCGGCCGCAGCCCGGCGATGCGGGAGGCCACCGAGCTTGGCCGCCGCCTCGCCAGCAAGCGGGTGCCGGTGCTGGTGGAAGGCGAAACCGGCGTCGGCAAGGAACTGTTCGCCCGCGCCTTGCACGGCGGCGAGCACCTGGGCGGGCCCTTCATCACCTACAACTGCGGTGCCGCCTCCAAGGAACTGATCGCCGCCGATCTGTTCGGCCATGTGCGCGGCGCCTTCACCGGCGCCACCAGCGAGGGCCGCCCCGGCCGCTTCGAGCTCGCCCACGGCGGCACGCTGTGCCTGGACGAGATCGGCGAGATGCCGCTGGAGCTGCAGCCGGTACTGCTGCGGGCGCTGGAGGAGGGCATCGTCTACCGCCTGGGCGATACCCAGCCGCGGCGGGTGGATGTGCGCCTGATCGCGATGACCAACCGCAACCTGCGCGACGAAGTGGCGGCCGGCCACTTCCGCCGCGACCTCTACTACCGCATCGGCGTCACCCGCCTGCGCATCCCGCCGCTGCGCGATCGCCATGGCGACATGGCGCTGCTCGCCAACCATTTCTGCGACCAGCTGGCCGAGCGCCACGGCGTGGTGCGGCGCCAGCTCGGCGCCGACGTGCTGGAGGCGCTGGAGGCCTACGACTGGCCGGGCAATGTGCGCGAGCTGCGCAACGTGGTCGAGTCCCTGCTGCTGATGTCCTCGGCGCCGCAGGTGAGCGTGGCCGAGCTGCCGGAGGAGATCCTGGGCGCGCTGCCGCAGCGGGCGGCGGCAGCGCCCATCGCCGGCCTGGTGCCGGAATGCCCCAGCCTGGAGGCGGCGGAGCGCTGCGCCATCCAGCGGGCGGTGAGCAACTTCCAGGGCAACCTCGCCCAGGCGGCGCGCCAGCTCGGCATCTCGCGCAGCACCTTGTACCGCAAGGTGGAGCGCTACGGGCTGGAGGACTTCGTGCGCGCCGCCGGCGGCAGCATGGAGGCGGAGGGGCCGTTGCCGCCGGAGTGAGGCCAGCGGGCTGTGCAGGCTGTTTGTCACCGGCCGCCGGGGCTTCTCCGGCGGCCGTTTTCATTTCCGGCCGGATAGCGGTGGATGAGGTGTGAAGGGCGCGCGGATGGCCTGGGGATGGGGCCCGCGCGGAACCGCGCTGCGGCTGTCCCAATATCAGTCGCGCTGCGCGGCGCGCTCCGGCGGTGGCGTCCGATCTTGGGACGGCGCTCGCGGCAGGTGTCCCGGAGGTATCGCGCCACGATCCATTAAGTGTATTCAATTCAATGGCTTGATGCGTATTCCCCTATGCCGGCCAGCTTTGGCACAGGCGTTGCAATAAGGCTGGCTGCAAGCGCCGTGGCGCGCCGGGACGGTCTCTCCTCCTTGCTGCGCATCCGCCGCGTCCGGTGCTTGCTCCCACACCCACAGAGGGAGACGCCCATGCCAAAGCCAAAATTCATCCACGCCATGATCCGGGTGCTGGACCTGGACAGATCGCTGGCCTTCTACCGCGACGCCTTCGGGCTGGAAGAGAACTACCGCCTCGACTTCCCCGACTTCGCCCTGGCCTACCTGCGCAACGCCGAGAACGACTTCGAGCTGGAACTCACGCTCAACAAGGGCCGCAGCGAGGCCTACACCCACGGCAGCGGCTACGGCCACCTCGCCGTCTGTGTGGACGATCTCGAAGCCGAGCACCGCCGCATGAGCGGGCTGGGCATCGCGCCCACCGACATCAAGCGCTTCGCCGACGGCGACAGCCTGATCGCCCGCTTCTTCTTCGTGCAGGACCCCGACGGCTACAAGGTCGAGGTGCTGGAGCGCCACGGCCACTACCAGTGATTGCCGCGCGGGCCGGCCGCAACTGCCCGCATCCATACCAATAAAGGAGAGAGACATCATGTCCGAACACCCCGTATCCCTGGGCGCCCTGGCGCAGCCGCGGGTGAGCCGGCGCGCCTTCCTCAAGGGCAGCGGCCTGCTCGTCGGCACCCTGTGGGCCAGTTCCAGCGTGTTGCTGGCGCTGGCGCCCAGCCCGTCCTGGGCGCTGGAGCTGAAGAGCCTGGACCAAGCCAGCGCCACCGCGCTGCTGCAGTTCTGTCGCCGCATCTTCCCCCACGACAAGCTGGACGATGCCGTCTATGCGCTGGTGGTGAAGGAACTGGACGAGGCGGCGGCCAAGAGCGCCGAGACGCGCACCCTGCTGACCGAGGGCGTTGCCGGCCTGAACCGCGCGGCCGGCGGCAACTGGGCCGCGGCGCCGGTAGAGAAGAAGGACGCCGTCACCGCCAGCCTTGCCGGCACCCCCTTCTTCCGCAAGGTGCAGGGCACCGCGGTGGTGGCGCTCTACAACAATGAAATGGCCTTCGCCCACTTCGGCTACGAAGGCAATGCCTTCCAGCACGGCGGCGGCTACCTGATGCGCGGCTTCAACGATCTGAAGTGGCTGCCCAACCCGACCGTCCAGGCCAGCCCGGCCGCTTTCGGCGTCTGACCCCGCGGAGACCAAGCAAATGACGAGCTACAAGCACGACGACAACTCGGTGGTGGTCATCATCGGCTCCGGCGCCGGCGGCGGCACCCTGGCCAACGAGCTGTGCCAGCAGGGCGTGAAGGTGGTGCTGCTGGAGGCCGGCAGGCGCCAGTCCATCGGCACCTTCATCAACGACGAATGGGCCGCCTTCAGCCAGCTGACCTGGAACGACAAGCGCACCACCTCCGGCTCCTGGCGGGTGGCGCGCGACTTCCCCAACCTGCCGGCCTGGATCTGCAAGACGGTGGGCGGCACCACCACCCACTGGGCCGGCGCCTCGCTGCGCTTCCAGGAGCATGAGTTCCGCGCCCGCAGCGTGTATGGCGGCCTGGCCGGCGCCAACCTGCTCGACTGGCCGCTGACGCTGCAGGAGCTGGAGCCCTACTACGCCCGCGCCGAAGACAAGATGGGCGTGACCCGCACCAACGACATCCCCGGCTTGCCGGGCAACAACAACTTCAAGGTGTTCTACAACGGCGCCACCAAGATCGGCTACGGCGCCACCACCGGCCGCATGGCCATCAACAGCCAGCCGCGCGCCAACCGGGCGTCCTGCCAGCAGTTCGGCTTCTGCTTCCAGGGCTGCAAGACCGGCGCCAAGTGGTCCACCCTCTACACCGAGATCCCGGCGGCGGAGGAAACCGGCAGGCTGGAACTGCGCGAGGGCTGTCATGTGGCGCGTATCGAGCACGATGCCGCCGGCAAGGCCACCGGCGTGGTCTATTTCGACGCCAACGGCAAGGAGCAGCGGCAGAAGGCCAGGGTGGTGTGCGTGGCCGGCAACGCCATCGAGACGCCGCGCCTGCTGCTGATGTCGGCCTCCGCCAAGTTCCCGGACGGCCTCGCCAACTCATCCGGCCAGGTCGGGCGCAACTACATGCGCCACACCACCGGCTCGGTGTACGCCACCTTCGAGCAGCCGGTGCACATGTATCGCGGCACCACCATGGCCGGCATCGTGCAGGACGAAGCCCACCTCGACACCAAGCGCGGCTTCGTCGGCGGCTACGAGCTGGAGACGCTGTCGCTGGGCCTGCCCTTCATGGCCGCCTTCCTCGACCCGGGCGGCTGGGGCAAGGGTTTCGCCGAGGCGATGGACAACTACGTCAACATGGCCGGGCTGTGGATCGTCGGCGAAGACATGCCGCAGGAGTCGAACCGCATCACCCTGCACGCCACCGAGAAGGACCAGTGGGGGCTGCCGGTGCCGGACGTGCATTACGACGACCACCCGAACGACATCGCCATGCGGCGGCACGCCTACCGCCAGTCCACCGCGCTGTACGAGGCGGTGGGGGCGAAGAAGGTGTACGAGGTGCCGCCTTACCCCTCCACCCACAACCTGGGCACCTGCAGGATGAGCGCGCGCCCGCGCGATGGCGTGGTGAACAAGTGGGGCCAGACGCACGACGTGCCCAATCTCTTCATCTCGGATGGCAGCCAGTACACCACCGGCGCGACGGAGAACCCGACGCTGACCATCGTCACCCTGGCGATCCGCCAGGCGGAGTACATCGCCCGGCAGATGAAGTCGCGTTCGCTGTGACCGCAGCCGGCGGGCCGCGCTGGTCCGCCGGCGAGGTCATTGCCCATCGAGCTTTCGATCGCAGAGCAGGGGGCCTCCCTCCTTGGCGCCGGTGTCGTCCGGCGCTCTTTTTTTGCGGCGGCCACTCGTGGGCAAGGAGGGAAAAGGGCGCCGCAAAAGAAAAGGCCAGATCCGGAGATCTGGCCTTGGTATTTTGTGGTGGGGGCACAAGGATTCGAACCTTGGACCTACTGATTAAGAGTCAGCTGCTCTACCAACTGAGCTATACCCCCGATGCCTTTGCAGGCTGCTGCCGGCGGTTTTTCTGGGTGCCGTTCAGCAAGAGGCGCGCATAATAGCGCGCCGTTTTTGCTTGCGCAAGTCAGAGCGAAAGAATTCTTCCGGCGCGGCGCCGGCCGCCCACGCCGGCCATGCCGCCCAGGCCGCGCCCGCCGTGGGCGTGGCAGATGGCGCAGGCGAGGGCGTCGGCCGCATCCGGGCTGGGGTTGCCTTCCAGTTCCAGCAGGCGCTGCACCATGTGCTGCACCTGTTCCTTGGCCGCCTTGCCGTAGCCCACCACTGCCTGCTTCACCTGCAGCGCGGTGTATTCCGCCACCGGCAGATCGCAGGACACCGCGCCGCAGATCACCGCTCCGCGCGCCTGGCCGAGCAGCAACGTGGATTGTGGATTGACGTTGACGAAGACCTTTTCCACCGCGACCGTGTCCGGGGCGTAGGTCTGCACCACCTCGCGCACGCCGTCGAGCAGGATCTTGAGCCGACCGGGCAGCTCGCCCTCGCCCGTCTTGATGCAGCCGCTGGCGACGTAGCGCAGCTGGCTGCCGAGCACGTCGATGAGGCCGAAGCCGGTGATGCGCAACCCCGGGTCCAGGCCGAGGATGCGGGTGGCGACGATGCTGCCTGCGCTGCTCACTGGCCAGGGCTCCCCGCGCCGTGGGCGCCGGCGGCTTTCGCGGAGACGCTCAAGCCGTCACCACGGCGGTGCCGCTGACGCACACCATCAGCATGCCGTTGTCGTTGCCCAGCACCTCGTAGTCGATGTCGATGCCGACGATGGCATTGGCGCCCAGCCGCTGCGCCTGCTCCTCCATCTCCTCCATCGCCACCTTGCGGGCGTCGGCCAGCGAGCGCTCGTAGGCGCCGGCGCGGCCGCCGACCACGTTGCGGATGGAGGCGAACATGTCCTTGAGGATGTTGGCGCCGATGATGGCCTCGCCGGTGACGACACCGAGGTACTGGCGGATCGGCTGGCCTTCCAGCGTGGGCGTGGTGGAGAGTTGCATGGCGGCGTGCTCCTTCGCGGTCGGGAAGGCCGATTCTAGCCCTTGCGCGCCAGCCACACGCCGGCCACCGCCACCGCCATGCCGAGCAGGGCCAGCGGCGTCAGCGTCTCGCCGAAGGCGGCCCAGGCGATCAGTGCGGTGGTGGGCGGCGTGAGGTAGAACAGACTGGCGACATTCACCGCGCTGCCGCTGCGGATCAGCAGGTTGAGCAGGCTGATGGCGCCCACCGACAGCACCACCACCAGCCACAGCAGGGCGAAGACGAATTCGCCGCTCCAGTGGATCTCCAGCGTTTCCGTCTGCGCGGCGAGCAGCAGGGTGAGGATCAGCGTGGGCAGGAACTGCACCACCGAGCCGGTGCGCAGGTCGAAGCGCGGGCAGAAACGCTTCTGGTAGAGCGTGCCGGCGGTGATGCCGGCCAGCGCCGCCAGCGCCGGCGCCAGCATGTGCGGCAGATCTTCGCCCTGGCCATCACCCAGCGTGGCCTTGCTGCCGACCACCAGCACGACGCCGGCCAGCCCCAGCAGCAGCCCCAGCCACTGCGCGCGCGACACCCGTTCGCCCAGCAGCAGGCCGGCGCCCAGCGCGGTGAGCAGCGGCTGCATGCCCACCACCAGCGCGGTGATGCCTGCCGGCAGACCGTGGCTGATGGCGACGAAGACGCCGCCGAGGTAGACCGCCTGCATCAGCACGCCGGTCAGGCCGATGTGGAACCACTCCCGCGGCGTGCGTGGCCAGGGGGCGCGCATGGCGAGCGCCACTGCCGTCATCAGCAATACCACCAGCACGTAACGCGCGCTGAGGAAGGTCAGCGGCCCCGCGTAGGGCAAGCCGTACTTGGCGCCGATGAAGCCGGTGCTCCACAGCACCACGAACAGCGGCGGCGTGGCGCGGCGGGCGAGGTCGGGGAAGGGCATGGGCGTCCCTGCGTGTTGTTATGGGGGAGCGGCAAAGAAAAAGCGGCGCTGGGCGCCGCTTCATCTTCCCGGCCGGGCGAGGGGAGCTTACTCGCCGATCACCGCGGAGGTGTAGACCTCCTGCACGTCGTCCAGGGATTCCAGCGCGTCCAGCAGCTTCTGCATGCGCGCCGCGTCATCGCCGGTCAGCTCGGTCTCGTTCTGCGCTTTCATCGTCACTTCGCCGAACTCGGCGGTGAAGCCGCCCTTCTCCAGCGTTTCCTTGACGGAGGTGAATTCCCACGGCCCGGTGATGACTTCGAGAGAGCCGTCGTCATTGGCGATCACGTCTTCGGCGCCGGCTTCCAGCGCGGCCTCCATCAGCGCGTCCTCGTCGGTGCCGGGGGCGAACAGCAGCACGCCGCAGTGCTTGAACTGGAAGGCGACGCAGCCGTCGGTGCCCATGTTGCCGCCGTACTTGGAGAAGGCGTGACGCACGTCGGCCACGGTGCGGGTCTTGTTGTCGGTGAGGCAATCCACCATTACCGCGGCGCCGGCGATGCCGTAGCCCTCGTAGCGCGCTTCCTCGTAGCTGACGCCTTCCAGCTGGCCGGTGCCGCGCTTGATGGCGTTCTCGATGTTGTCCTTGGGCATGGACTCGGCGCGTGCCTTGTCGATGGCCAGGCGCAAACGCGGGTTCGCGTTCGGGTCGCCGCCGCCCATCTTCGCGGCGACGGTGACTTCCTTGATCAGCTTGGTGAAGACCTTGCCCCGCTTGGCGTCCTGACGCCCTTTGCGGTGCTGGATGTTGGCCCATTTGGAATGACCAGCCATATACCCCTCGATGCAGCCGTAAGCGATTGAAAATCGCGCCATTATACAGGTGGGGCGAGTGTCTGCCCCGGGCGCCTCTGGTAGATTCCGCCATCATGGTGGCGACCGGGAGAGCGGGATGAGGCGATGGATGCGGGCCCTGGCGGCCGGTCTGCTGGCGATGCTGACGGCGGCCGGCGTGCAGGCGCAGGAGGAGGAAACCCTGTACGGCGGCTGCACCGATGCCCGCGGCGGCAAGGTGATGACGCTGCGCACGCCCGGCCTGCAGGCGGTGGTGGCATTGAGCGTGGAGGGCGGCCAGGCGGTGATCCGCTACGACGACCAGGCCCTGCCCCGGCTGCTGCCGGAGAGCCGGCTGTTCCTGTTCGCGCGGACCTGCGCCCGCCTCAACCTCGGTTATTCCGCCCAGGGCGAGCTGGACGAAACCCAAGCCCGCCGCGCCGACTGTGCCGGCCTGGCGATGCTCAGGCGGGCCGGCCAACTGGGCAACGTGACGCCGGCTGCACTGGAGGCGGATCTGCGCCTGTCCGACGCCGAATCCGCCTGGCTGCCCGGTCCGCGCCGTGCCATCACCTTCGCCGGCTGCGCCGACCCCCGGCCGCGCGGCAACCTGGCGGTGCGGGACGAAGGCGAGCGGCCAGGCTGGAATGCCTGCATCCGCGCCTGCGCCGCGCCGCTGTACCAATGCCAGTCGCGCTGCGCCGCTGGTGCCTGCGGCGAATGCGAAAGCCGCTACCAGGCCTGCAGCCGCGGCTGCGAGGCGCAACGCTAGGCCGCCGACCCCGCGGGCGGCGCCAGGCGCGCTGCTAAACTCATCCCACTCCATCCTCGCCCTGCGCGTGCCCAAATGACCGAACCCATGCTGATCGCCAAGAATGCGGACAAGGAGCTCTTCCTGCTGCCGCGCCTTGCCAACCGCCACGGCCTCATCACCGGCGCCACCGGTACCGGCAAGACGGTCACCCTGCAGAAGATGGCGGAATCCTTCGCCGCCATCGGCGTGCCGGTGTTCCTGGCGGACGTCAAGGGCGACCTCTCCGGCATCGGCGCCGCCGGCGTCGCCAGCCCCAAGCTGCTGGAGCGCCTGGCCGCCATCGACATCCACGACTTCCAGCCGCGCGCCAACACCGCGGTGTTCTGGGATGTGTTCGGCGCTGGCGGCCACCCGGTGCGCGCTACCATCTCCGACATGGGGCCATTGCTGCTCGCCCGCCTGCTGAACCTGAACGACACCCAGGCCGGCGTGCTGCAGCTGGTGTTCAAGATCGCCGACGACGACGGCCTGCTGCTGCTGGACCTGAAAGACCTGCGCGCCATGGTCCAGTACGTGGGCGAGAACGCCAAGCGCTACACCACCGAGTACGGCAACATCTCCGCCGCCTCCATCGGCGCCATCCAGCGCAACCTGCTGGCGCTGGAGGAGCAGGGCGGCGACGTGTTCTTCGGCGAGCCCATGCTGGACATCGCCGACCTGATGCAGACCGATGCCGAGGGCCGCGGCGTCATCAACGTGCTGGCGGCGGAGAAGCTCTACCACTCACCCAAGCTCTACTCCACCTTCCTGCTGTGGCTGCTGTCCGAGCTGTTCGAACACCTGCCCGAGGTGGGCGATGTGGACAAGCCCAAGCTGGTGTTCTTCTTCGACGAAGCCCACCTGCTGTTCGCCGATGCGCCCAAGGCCCTGGTGGAAAAGGTGGAGCAGGTGGTGCGGCTGATCCGCTCCAAGGGCGTGGGCGTCTATTTCGTCACCCAGAATCCGCTGGACGTGCCGGAGACGGTGCTGGGCCAGCTCGGCAACCGGGTGCAGCACGCGCTGCGCGCCTTCACCCCGCGCGACCAGAAGGCGGTGAAGACCGCCGCCGACACCATGCGCGCCAACCCCGCCTTCGATGCGGCGGCGGCGATCACCGAGCTGGGCGTGGGCGAGGCGCTGATCTCCTTCCTCGACGAGAAGGGCCGGCCGGAAATGGTGGAGCGGGCGGCGGTGATCGCGCCCGCCTCCCGCCTCGGGCCGCTGACGCCGGAGGAGCGCAAGGCGGCGATCACTGCCTCGGTGCTCTACGGCCACTACGAGGCGGTGGTGGATCGCGAGTCCGCTTACGAGCGCCTGCGGGCTGCCGCCCAGGCTTCGGCGGAGGCGGCGCCGGCTGCCGGTGGGGGTAGCAGCGCCGGCACACCGGCCGAGGGCAATATGGTGAACGACATCCTGTTCGGTTCCACCGGCCCGCGCGGCGGCCGCCGCGACGGCCTGGTGCAGATCGCCGCCAAGACGGTCACCCGCACCATAGGCAGCACGCTGGGCCGTCAAATCGTGCGCGGCCTGCTCGGCTCCCTGCTGGGGGGCGGCAAGCGGCGCTGATTCCTTCGGGCCGGGCCCGATTCAGTCCGGCGGCAAACCCACCACCGCGTCCGCATAGCCCGGCTGCAGTGCCTTGCAGTCCTCTCCTGCGTCCCAGGGCAGGAAAGTGCGGACCTGTCCGACGCCCAGGTCGGCCAACTGGCGGGCGACGCCGTCGCCGCCACGCAGGTGGCCGTTGCCGATCAGCGCCACCACCAGCGTGCCCGGGCGGGCGTCCAGCACGCCGCGTATGCCCTGGGCGAAGGCGCGGTCCCATACCAGCTGGGCTTCGACGAAGCGGGCGGCGGCCTCCGCATCCGGCTTGCCGCCGTGGGCGCTGGCATGGCTGGCGTGGATGGCAGCCAGCCAGTCGCGGTAGGCGCCGCTGGCCGGCGCCGGCGCGCTCAACCCCTCGCGGGCGTCTTCCTCCACCCGGGCAAAGCCTTCGCGGGTGACGCGGCGTATCAGCTCGCGGTCCACATTCAGCGCCTGCAGCGGCAGGCGGGTGTCGCGGGCATAGCGCAGGATGGGCAGGTAGAGCCCGGCATCCATGCGCCACACCGTGTTCCAGTTGCTGCGCTCCAGGAAGGCCGCTTCGTCCAGCTCGCCTGCGACCCAGGCTTGCAGTGCCGGCTGAGCGCGGCGGGGGAACATCTCCAAGGCCAGCGTGAGGTCCGGCCGTCTTGCCCGCAGTGCCTTCAGCGTCTCCAACTGCCAGCGGTGGTGAGCGTGGCTGTCATGGCGCTCGCCGAGCAGCACCACCTGGCCGGCCGCCGCTGCGGCCAGCGCTGCATCGGCGGCCACCGCACCCTTGCCGGGCACCAGCCAGGTTCCCGGCGGTACGCAGGCGGCCTCTTCGGCTGCCGCCGGAAAAGGCAGCAAGGCCAGGGCGAATACGCCCGGCAGGCGGTTGAGCAGGGTGCGGCGGGAGATGTAGTTGTTTGTCATGGTCGCGGCCTGCTGCGGGGGAAAACCATATTGGATGCAAGGACTTGGCTGCCGTTCCCCGCCACCTGGGAGCGCTTTGTATCCATATTGACCACAACATGCCCCCCCTCTACCATCCTGCGCCATGGACGCCGAACTCACCCAGCTCGAAACCCAGGTCGAACAACTCATCGGCCTCTACGAAAGCCTCAAGGCGGAGAACCGCGAGTTGCGCGCGCGCGTGGGCCGGCTGGAGGCCGACAACCACAGCCTTTCCGACAAGGTCAAGCTTGCCGCAGACAAGCTCGAAGCCATGCTGGAAAAATTGCCCGAGGCCTGAGGACCTGTAAATGGAATCACTGGACATCATGCTGCTGGGCAAGGAGTACCGCGTCTCCTGTCGTCCCGAGAACCGCGAGGGACTGCTGGCCGCGGTGGCCTATCTGGACGACAAGCTCGTCGAACTTGCAGAGAAAACGCACTCTTCCGGCGAGAAACTGGCGGTCATGACCGCGCTCAACATCGCCCATGAATTCCTGCAGCACCAGCGTGGCAACGGGTTTGACATGCCTGCCGCGAAGCGTAGAATCGAACTCATGAAAGCGCGCCTCGACGGGGTGCTCGGCCAGCAAGAAAAGCTCTTCTGAGGCCGGGCCTGGGGCGCCAGGATCAATCCCCTGCAGTGTTCGTCGAAGTCGTAGATTCCTTGAACCAATAGTCGAGAGACTCGGTTGCCTACCTGATACGCCGCTGGTGTGCACGCCCCTTGCCGGGTGAGCCTGATGCGGAAGGAAAGCGACCTCCCTGAACCCTAGGTTCAGGATGCCCGACGGAGACGGCACAGGCGGGGGGCCATACAAAGGCGCGGGAAGCCGCGCCTTTTTCTTTCGCCGCAGCGGCGGAAGGCCAAAAGGGCGACCGGCGCAATGCACCGGTCGCCCTTTTCTTTGCGCCTGCTTGCCTGCACTCCCCGGATATCGGCGCCGTCCCCGGCTCGTGGGTGGTGGTTCTCCATTCTTCCGTGTTTCAGCAGTAGCGTTTGCCGCCCTCCGGGCTTTCGCTTCGCTTGCGGTGCTCAGCCGTCGACGAACTGCAGTCCTGCAGGGGGAACTGCACCATATGCAATGGTCAGGTCGGCGGCGCGGACCTGGGGGCTGAGCAAGGCCGCGAGGAGCATGCCGGCGGCGAGGCCGAGTGTGCGGATGAATCTCATCTTGTCTTGTCTCCGTCTGTTGTTGTTTGTTGTCATGGGCCGGGCTGCCGGATAGGCGCGGATCTTGTGTCCCTGCGACCCGGGGAGGACTTTGCGCCTGCTTGCGCATGGCAAGCCATTCGCGTTTGCCCGTATCGGGGATCAGGGAGAAGTCTGCAAGAGATGGACAGACGGGCCTCGGGGAAGTGGCGACAATGCGGCTGACCGGGGCCCGCGACGGGCCGCCTCCCGAATGCACTTTCTGTCTGATTCCGTGCGAGGAGCTAGCCTATGACTGCGACCCGAGCGGGCGTGCGAGCCCGTATGGATGGCCTGCTGGCGGTGGCCCGCTGCCGAAGTATCGAGGCGCTGCAGGGCGAGTGCCTGGATTACCTGCGGAGCCAGTTGCAAGGCCCGGCGGCCGGCGCGCCGGCCGCCGGTTTCTACCTCTTCGGCTCCGATGCCTCTGCGCCCATGTGTCGGGCCGTGGGGGTGGAGGACGGTTTCCTGCACGAGTACGAGGATGAGGTGCGCCGTGCTGATCCTGTGCTGCAGCGCCTGGTGGCGGAGCGCCGCTGCCTGACCGGGAGGGGCGTCCTCGGCGCAGACTGGCCTGCCAGCCGCGCTGGCGCCCATCTGCGGCGCTGGGGTTACGGTCATAACATTCAGGGGCCGCTGGTGGTGGACGGCGGGGTGGCGGGTACGCTGAACGTGGCGGCCGCGCGGGGCGCAGGGGCTTTCCGGCCGCAGCAGATACAGCGCCTGGACTGGCTGTGTGCCGCCGCATCGGCCGCGCTGGCCGGCATCATCGAGCGGGATGCGCTGCGCGACGCGCTTGCCCAGTGGCGGGTGGCGCTGGATGTGCTGCCGGTTCCCGTCGTGGTCAGCGATGCAAAGGGTCGGGCGACCTTGCTCAATCGTCTGGCGCTGGCCCGGCTAGCACCCGGCGGTGCCCTGCCACGCGCCCTGTCCGCCTATCTGGAGGCGGCGGCCGCCACGGGAGAGCGGCCGGTGCCCGCATTGCCGGTGGATGCGCCCACGCTGACGGTGCCGCTGGCCGATCTGGACGACCACTTCCTGAGCGCCTGGCTGCCGCAGGCCGGGATGACGGCCCCCCGGGCGGAGCCGCTGCCGCCCCGCGCGGCGGCGGTGGCCCGTCTGCTCTGCGCAGGCGCCTCCAACAAGGCCATTGCCCGTGCGCTCGGCATTTCCGAACACACCGCCAAGGAGCATGTCGCCCACCTGTGTCGCCGTCTGGCGGCGCGCAACCGCACGGAGCTGGTCAGCAAGCTGCTCGCCGGCTGAGCCATCCCCCCGGATGGCGGGATTGTTCCTCTTTCGCTGCCTTCCTACATTGGGCCGGACCGCCGATGGCGGTTTCCCGACCCACGAACAGGAGAGCACGACAATGAGCGCAGCCCTGGCAGCAGTGTCCACCACCGAGACCAAGGACCCGGTCCAGCACTGTAGGTTGAACGACGGAGGCTTCATCACCCGTACCGAGCAGATCCCCTGGACCCGGCTGAACAAGCCCGGCCTGGAAGGCATCTGCTACAAGATCCTCAATTTCGATGAGAACCGCGGCTACATGGTGGTGCTGAACACCTTCGACCCCGGTTCCCGCTTCGTGCCGCACAAGCACCTGGGCGCGGTCGAGATCTTCATGCTGTCCGGCTCCTTCTTCTACGACAACGGCCAGGTGTTCACCAACGACTTCATGCTGGAAGCCGGCGGCGTCACCCATGCGCCGGGTTCGGACGAGGGGGCGCTGATGCTGGCGATCTTCCACGGCCCGCTGCAGGTGCTGGACGGCGAAGGCAATGTGCTGGTCACCGTCGGCATCGACGAGATGTACGAACTCGCCAAGGAGGCCGGCGCGGTTGCCCACCTGCCCAAGACCGAACACCGGGTGGCGCTCACCGCCGGTCGCTGATCCCGCTTTCGCGGCGTGGGGATGGCGGGCAAGCCGCCAGCCCATCCTGCCGCCCGCCCCGGCCGGGCAGGGACGCCCCTTCGCCGGCCGGGCGCGTTAAGCTTCGCTCCCTTGGCGCGTTCGCGCCGCAAGTGCTGCCGTCATACCCTGCGGCCGCGGAGGGAGCAAGCAATGCGCTACTGGCTGATGAAGTCCGAACCGGACGATGTTTCCATCGACGATCTCGCCGCCCGGCCCGGCGGCACCGTGCCCTGGTATGGGGTGCGCAACTACCAGGCGCGCAACCTGATGCGGGATGCGATGACGGTGGGCGATCCGGTGTTCTTTTACCACTCCAGCTGCGCCGAGCCGGGCATCGCCGGCATTGCCCGGGTCGCCAGCGCCGCCTACCCGGACGCCACCCAGTTCGATGCCACCAGCCCCTACTACGACGCCAAGGCCACGCCGGAGACGCCGCGCTGGCTGAATGTGGATGTGCAGTTCGTGCGCAAGACCCGGCTGATCGGCCTGGCCGAGTTGCGAGCCCAGGCGGAACTGGCCAACATGCGTGTCCTTGCGCGCGGCAACCGGTTGTCGATCACCGAGGTCGAGCCGGCCGAGTGGCGCTACATCACCCGCGAGCTGATGGGTTTGCGGGAGGACTGAGCGGCGCGGCGGCGGCGGCTGCCAAGGCCGATCGGCGGAAAAGAACCAGGGAGGAAACAGGGTGGAATTCGATCTGTGGTGGCTGAGCTATCCCCTGCTCGGCGCGGTGGTGGGTTTCTTTGCCGGCCTGCTCGGCGTAGGCGGCGGCGGTATCACCGTGCCCATCCTCACCAGCCTGTTCGTGGCCCAGGGCTTCCCCCACGAGCAGGTGGTGCACCTGGCGCTGGGCACCTCGATGGCGGCCATCGTCATGACCTCCATCTCCAGCATGCGCGCCCACCACGGCCACGGCGCGGTGCGCTGGGACGTGGTGCGCAATATCACGCCGGCAGTGCTGGTTGGCACCTTCGGCGGCACCTTCGTCGCCTCGGCGGTGGATACCGTGCCGCTGGCCATCTTCTTTGCCCTGTTCATGAGCTATGTGGCGGTGCAGATGTTGCTCAACGTCAAGCCCAAGCCCAGCCGCTCGCTGCCCGGCGCGGTGGGCATGAGCGTGGCGGGGCTGGGCATAGGCGGGGTGTCGGCGCTGGTCGCCATCGGCGGCGGTTCGCTGTCGGTGCCCTTCCTCACCTGGTGCAACGTCAAGGTGCACAACGCCATCGGCACCTCCGCCGCCATCGGCCTGCCGATCGCGGTGGCCGGCGCCGTCGGCTACCTGGTGAATGGCTGGAGCGTGGAAGGGCTGCCGCGCTACTCCGCCGGCTTCGTCTATCTGCCGGCGCTGGTGCTGATCACCGCGGTCAGCACCTTCACCGCGCCGGTCGGCGCCCGGCTGGCCCATACGCTGCCGGTGGCGACGCTGAAGAAGGTGTTCGCCGGTGTCATCGTGCTGCTGATCGTGAAGATGCTCTATGGCCTGCTGGGCTGAGCCAGCGCCGCGGCCGCGACGCCGGCATCGGCCGAGGCGGCGGCACCTTCCACCAGCTGCATGCGCGAGGCCGGCAGCGAGACGGCGATGCCTTCCGCGTTGAGGTGGCGCAGCAGCTCGAGGTTGATCGCCTGCTGCACGTCCATGTAGCGGTTGAAGTCGGCCACCAGCACGTAATACACCACCTCGAAGTTGAGCGCGGCGGCGCCGAAGCCCTGGAAGTGGGCGCGGTCGAAGCGCACCTCGTCCTGGCTTTCGACGATCCGCCGCAGCACCTGCGGCAGGCGCGCCACCTTGTCCGCCGGGGTGTCATGGCCGATGCCGAAGTTGAACACGATGCGCCGTTCCTGCATGCGCTTGTAGTTGCGGATGCGGCTGCCCAGCAGGTCGGCGTTGGACATCACCACCTGCTCGCCGGACAGGCTGCGGATGCGGGTGGTCTTGAGGCCGACGTACTCCACCGTGCCCAGCACGTCGCCGACGATGATGAAGTCGCCGACGACGAAAGGCTTGTCCAGCGCGATGGAGAGCGAGGCGAACAGGTCGCCGAGGATGTTCTGCACCGCCAGCGCCACCGCGACGCCGCCTATGCCCAGCGAGGCCACCAGCGCGGTGACGTTGAAGCCGAGCTGGTCCAGCATCAGGATGAGTACCACCGACCACAGCGCCAGCCGGGCGATGAAGCCGAGCAGGGCCATGGAGGTGATGCTGTCGCCATCGCCCCGTTCACGCTGCTCCTGCTGGCGGCGGCCCAGCCAGGCGCGTACCGCGCCGTTGCCCCACAGGCCGCACTGCAGGAACAGCAGCGCCATCACCACCCGGCTCAGCAGCGTTTCCAGGCTGCCCGGCAGATCCAGGTTCATGCCGGCGACCAACACTGACACGGCGGCCAGCATCCAGCCGCGGGTGGCGGCCAGCAGTTCCACCACCAGGGCATAGAGGCGGTAGCTGCTTTCGCGTGCGCGGGCGGCGAGGCGGCTGCGGATGAAGCGCCGCAGCGTCACCAGCAGCAGGAAGAGGCCGCCGCCCAGGGCGAGGGCGAGCCAGACGGTCTCGGCGGAGTTGTGGGCGATCAGATGCTGGAAGAAAGGCATGCCGGATGGGTCTCCTGGAGGGGGTGAGGGCGGGCGCCGGCCCGCCGCAAACGATGGAAGGAAGTGAGGGCGCTACCGGCGTGTAGTGGACATGCTCGTGCCCCCTGCCTTTTACGAGGTCACTGGCTGCAGATGGTTCAGGCCGGTGTGCAATCGGGCGGGCGGGGCGCGTGCCGGACGACGGCTGGGCGGCCTGGAACGTTGGCGCGATGCTTGCTGTGGCAGGCATGCACTTCAACCAAAAACCAGCCAGAACCCCATCCCCATGAGCCCGGTACCCAATCTCCACGATCTCCTCGAACTCGCCACCACCGATCTGCTGACGCTTACCGAAGGCCTGGACGCCGGTGAGTTGGCCGGCAGCCGGCTGACCCGCGCCGAAACCGAGAAGCGCCTGCGCCGTGTTGCCGCCATCGCCGTCGGCCTGCCGGAAGAGGCGCGTGCCGCCTTGCCGGAGCTGAACTGGCCGGCCTGGCGGCAAGTGGGCGCGGAGCTTGCCGCTGGCCCGCTGCCGGCCGAGGCGCTATGGGCGGCAGCGCGGGAGCTGGCCACCGAAACGCTGCAGTGGCTGCGGGTCTATCGCGAAGCCAATCCCGCCTGGTGGCAGTCGGCGGCCTGAGCGATGGTGAAGGACGACATTGTCGGGAAGACGACAGCGCCAACCGTGAGCGGCAGCCTGCGTACGCAACTGGATTGGTCGGCCTACGAAGGGGGTGGCTTCGGCGACAGTTTCGGCGATCCCTTCGGCGGTTTCGGCATGCCGGCCGCGACCGCCAGCCCGGGAGCCGACAACGGCTACCTCCGCGCGGCGGCGCTGTGCCAGGGCAAGGGCCAATGCCAGCGCAAGGATGGGGCCGGCGTGATGTGCCCCAGCTTCCGCGCCACCGACGATCCGCTGCATTCCACCCGCGGGCGGGCGGCAGCGCTGCGTGAGTTGCTGGAGATGGAAAGTGGCGCGGGGGAGGGGATCGACTTCGCCTCGCCGCGGGTGGCGGAGGCGATGGCGCTGTGCCTGGGCTGCAAGGGCTGCAAGCGGGAGTGCCCGAACGGGGTGGACATGGCGCTGCTGCGCACCGAGTTCCTCGCTCAGCGCGCGGCCCGGTTGGGCGTGCCACGGCGGGATCGCCTGTTCGCCGGCATCGCCCGCCAGGCCAGGGGGCGGGCCTTGCTGCGGGCCATCGTCGCCCTGCGCAACCGCCTGCCACTGCTGGCCGGGTGGACGGAGCGCCTGTTCGGCATCGCCCGCGACCGCAGCCTGCCCCTGCCGGCGGCCCGGCCCTTCACGCCGGCTGCGTCCGCGGCCGCAAGCGATGGCCGCGAAGTGCTGCTGCTGGTGGACAGCTTCAACCGCGGCTTCGAGCCGGAAGTGGCGCAGGCGGCGCTGGAAGTGCTGCAGGCGGCGGGCTATGCAGTGCGGGTGCTGGCGCCGGCGGCCGACGATGCCGAGCCGCGGCGGTCATTGTGCTGCGGCCGCTCGCTGCTGTCCTACGGCCTGGTGGAAGAGGCGCGGGCGGAAGCGCGGCGGATGATGGCGGCGCTGGCGCCGGCGATTGCCACCGGTACGCCGGTGATCGGGCTGGAGCCCTCCTGCCTCTACATGCTGAAGGACGAGTACTTCAGCCTCGGTCTGGGCGAGGCGGTCGGTAGGCTGACGCCGCAGGTCTTCCTGCTGGAGGAGTTCCTCGCCAGCGAGCAGGCGGCGGGCCGCTTGAAGCTGGCGCTGAAGCCGCTGCCGGGGCCGGCGGCGCTGGTGCACGGCCATTGCCACCAGAAGGCGCAAGGCGGCATGGAAGCGGTGCAGGCGGTGCTGGGCTTGATCCCGGGTTTCGAGTTCAGGCTGGCCGAGGCCGGCTGCTGCGGCATGGCCGGCAGCTTCGGGCTGGAGGCGGAGCATGCGGCGCTGTCACGGCGCATCGGCGAGGCTGCCTTGCTGCCGGCGGTGCGGGCGGTGGCGCCGGGTGCGCCGGTGCTGGCGGATGGTTTCTCCTGTCGCCACCAGATCCGCGACGGTGCTGGCCGGCGAGCCGAGCATGTGGCGCTGCTGCTGCGGCGGGCGCTGGCGTGAGCATCCCGGCGGTGCCGGAATGAAAACGGGGCGCCTGGGGAAGGCGCCCCGTGCGGGGATCAGGCTGACGACCGGGGCTTAACGCGCTTCGTAAGGCAGCAGGGTGGGTGCGCTCTGGTCGGCGCCGGTTGCGGCGGATCTGGCCGGATCGGAATCCAGGCTGGCGTCGAAGCCGAACAGGCTGCCGGCCCACAGGAACACCAGCCACACCAGCAGGCCGAAGGGCATGTAGCCGAAGTAACCCAGCAGCGGCATCTCGGCGAAGATGTGGATGACGTTCACGTAGGGGATGTCATACACCCAGTAATTCGGATTGGTGGCCGGCACCGGGTTGGGATTGGCGCTGCCCCAGTTCCACAGCTCCCAGAAGAAACCGTTGCACAGCGAGGCGAGCGCGATCAGCACCAGCGGCGTCCAGTTGCCCTGCGCCAGCGTAGTGAAGGGCGTCCACACGCCCTTGCGGATCAGCTGGCCGCCGATGACCACCATGGGCCCTATCCACAGCACCCAGAACAGCGGCAGCGGCAGGAACACCATCAGCACGATCAGCGCGAAACCGGCCACCAGCAGCAGCGTGCCCGGCAGCGGCAGCCTGGGGCCGTTGGCATAGCGTGCGCCCAGCTTCGGGAAGGTGCGCAGCAGCGAGTACCACTCGAAGATCGCCGGCCACACGGTGGTGTAGGCGATCAGGAACAGCAGCACCACGGTGGAGTGGGCGAGCTCCGGCATGTGGCCGTTGGGGTAGTACCAGTTGCTGAAGACGAAGTAGTTGTAATACTCGAAGTAGTACCAGCCGCCGACCGACACCAGCGCCGACAGCAGCAGCGTCTTCGGCTTCTTCGCCAGCAGCGAGTTGCCGTTGGAGCGGCGGTAGGCGATGCCGTCCAGCACCAGGATGAAGCCCCACCACATAGGGCTGAAGGCGTAGTAGACGAGGTCGCCGAAGGGCGTCACCCGCGCCCACATCAGCCACCAGAAGAACAGGGTGAACACCAGGCCGAGCCAGAACCACGCCGGGAAGGGCGCCTTGGGCGAGGGCGCCGGCGGTGTCACCGGGCGGAAGCCGAACAGCCGGGGGAAGAGCAGCAAGGCGCCCACTGCCAGCTCGGCCAGCAGCACCGCGAGGAAGTAATAGAGGTTGAAGGCCGGCTCCTGGGTGACGAACTCCGGCGGGAACACGCCGAACTTCGGCGGCAGATGGGTATCCGGGTAGGCGAACCAGGCGGCGACCAGCGGCAGCACGATGGTGGCGAGCACCGGCCACAGCAGGCTCCATTTGGATGGCGTATGCATCTTGGGCTCCGAGGGGTGGAGCTGGATTATCTGTTCCGGGTTATGTCGGGTGTCTAGTCGGCTTTTGGGTCGGATGTCGAATAGATCACGGTGCGGTTCCGGTGAGGCCGTCGGCCAGGCCATCGCGCAGCTTGCGCCGCCGCTTGTGCTCGTACATCCGCATGTCGGCCAGCTGCTTCAGCTCGTCCTTGCCGGGGTTCTCCAGCACCCGCACCGAGCCGTAGCTGGCGCCGCTGAAGACGAAGCCGCTGTCGCGCAGTCCCTCGGCGGTGGCGCCTATCAGGGCTTCCACCCGGACGAAATCCCCGTCGGGCGCGGTGATGGCGAACTCGTCGCCGCCCAGGCGATGCAGGGTGGCTTCCTCGCCCAGCCGTTCGGCGAGGCTCACGGCGAACAGGCGGATCAGTTCGTCGCCGCGGTGGTGGCCGAAGGTGTCGTTGTAGCGCTTGAGACCGTCCAGGTCGACGAAGGTGAGGCTGCCGGCGGCCGGCAGTTCGGCCATCGCCAGTTCCAGCGCATAGCGGTTGGGCAAGCCGGTGAGGGCGTCGGTATAAGCCACCCGCAGGTTCTCCTCGGCACGCACCAGCGCCTCGTCCTTCTCGCGGTGCAACTGGGCGAACTGGTAGGACAGCACCAGCGCCAGCAGCAGCACCTCGATGGCCACCGCCAGCAGGCCCAGGTGTTCCACGTAGAAGGCTTCGTAACCCTCCAGCCGCAACAGGGTGATGGAGGTGACGCCGGGCATGAAGAAGGCGATGTTGGCCACCAGATAGAGGCGGGCGGAGGGATTGCCGCGCAGCGCGCAGACGCTGCCGGCGCCGAGGCCGTACAGCAGGAACAGGCCGACGCCGTAGCGGTCCAGCTCCAGCGACCAGTTCGGGCGGAAGGCTGCCGCTACCACGAACATCGCCAGCACCATCAGCAGGATGCGGCTGAGGCGATGGAGGTGGGGATGGTTGTCGCGGCGTATCTCCAGCAGCGCCCGCACGAACAGGATGTAGGCGATGTTGGAGAACAGGATGGGCACGCTGATGAGGTAGAACCAGCGGATGCCGAACAGGTCCGGGAACACCAGCAGCGCGCTGCCGTTGTAGAGCAGGTTGCCGAGGATGAAGAGGGCGTACATGCCTTCCACCGCGCGGCGGCGGGCGACGGCCAGGCTGGCGTAGTACAGGCCCAGGCCGAGGAACACGCCCAGGCACGCCAGGGTGAGGGCGTTGCCCGGCTTGATCGATGCGCGGTAGTGCGCCTGCGGCGCGAGGTAGGGCTCCGGCTGGGCAAGGAAGAAGGGCGAATCGACCTCGGTGACCAGCAGGTATTCGCCGGCGTCCAGCTCGAAGTCGCGCCCGTGGCGGAGGAAATAGGGGTTCTCTACGCGGGAGCGGATGCCGCCCTCGGCCACCTGGGTCAGTCCCTCGGCGCCGTACAGGTGATGGCGGAAGTTGCCGATGACGCTGGAGTTGCGGAAGTCCAGCACGTAGTGGCCGGGGGTGCTCACCTGCACGCGGGCGACATACCAGAAGCGGCCACCGGTGGCTGGCAGCCGCTCCACCGCCGGCAGGCCGCGCAGTTCGGGCGGGAAGGGCCTGTCCTGTTGCAGGGTGGCGGTGGGGCGGAACCAGTTGCCGGCCAGATCCAGCGCCGCGGCGCTGGCACTCGCCGGCAGCAGCGCGAGCAGCGCCGCCGCCAGCATCAGCAGGGCGCACAAAAACGCGCCGGCGGGAGGGCGCCGGCGCGGCAGGGCTGCGGCAACGAAGGTCATGACTTCAATGATGGCCGAGAGGCCGGCGCTCCCGCGTGATCCAGGTCATGAATCCTTCTTCGTCATCGGCGCAAAAGCAATAGCGGGATTCCGATTGGATGGCTGCCGGCTGTGCGCGCGTTGTAGAAAAGCCGCGAGGACATGCGGAGGCCGGGGGGCGCGGGCGGCATTGGCGCGGCAAAGGCCGCTCGCCGGTGGCCGCGGCGGGGGAAGGCCGCAGGATGACCGGGGGCGGGGCGGCTTACTTGCCGCCGACCAGCGCCCGGCTCATCACGTCCAGGTTGTGCCGCATCATCGAGATGTAGTCCGGCGCCGGGCCGCCGGCGGGCGACAGCGCGTCGGAGTACAGGGTGCCGCCGACGCGGGCGCCGCCTTCGCTGCGGATGCGCTCCAGCAGGCGGGGGTCGGTGACATTCTCCAGGAACACCGCCGGCACCTTCTCGCGGCGGATCTGGGTGATCAGGCTGGCGACGCCGCGGGCGGTGGGTTCAGCGCTGTTGGCGACGCCCACCGGCGCAAGGAAGCGGATGCCGTAGGCGCGGCCGAAGTAGGCGAAGGCGGCGTGGGAGCTGACCACCTTGCGCCGTGCCGGCGGCAGCGCGCCCAGGGTGCGGCGGATGTCGGCATCCAGTGCCTGCAGGCGGGCGTCGTAGCTGGCGGCGCTGGCACGATAGGCCTCGGCGCCGGCCGGGTCGGCAGCGACCAGCGCGGCGGCGATGTTGGCGACATAGCGCCGCACGTTGGCCACGTCCTGCCAGGCGTGGGGGTCGATGCCGTGTTCGCCGTGCTGGTGGCCATGGTCGTGATCGTGGCCGTGTTCGTCCCCCGGCGCTTCCTCGGTCGTCAATGTGGCGACGCCATCGCTGGCGACCACCAGCGGGCCGCGGTAGCCGGCAGCACCGGCCAGGCGCACCAGCCAGTCGTCGAAGCCCAGGCCGTTCACCACCACCACTTTGGCGGCGCCTACCTGGCGGGCGTCCGAGGGCCGGGGCTGGAAGGAGTGGGCGTCCTCGTCCGGGCCGACCAGGCTGCGCACCGCGACGCGCTCGCCGCCTACCTGCTGCACCAGATCGCCCAGCAGGCTGAAGCTGGTGACCACCTCCAGTGGCGCCGCCTGGGCGTTGCCGAGCATGAACGGCAGCAGGGCGAGGGCGAGCAACTGGGCGCGGCAGCGGGCGAGGGCGCGGCGGAAGGCGGTCATGGGCGTAGGCTCAGGATTCGAGGTGGCGGCGCAGCGGCAGGCGGCCGGCGAGCAGGCCGCCGGGTGCGGCCAGCAGGGAGGCGAAATAGACCAGGCCGCACATCAGCACGATGGCGGGGCCGGCGGGCACGTCGGCGTGGTAGGAAACCAGCAGCCCGGCGACGCCGCTGCCGAAGGCGAACAGCACCGCCAGCAGCAGCAGCGCCGGCAGGCCGCGCGCCCACAGCCGGGCGGCGGCGGCGGGCAGGATCATGATGCCCACCGCCATCAGCGTGCCCAGCGCATGGAAGCCCGCCACCAGGTTGAGCACCACCAGCACCAGGAAGCCGTAGTGCGCCACCGGCGACCAGCCGCTGACCGCGCGCAGGAAGGCGGGGTCGAAGCACTCCAGCACCAGCGGGCGGAACAGCAGGGCGAGGCCGAACAGGGTGACGGTGGCGATGCCGGCGATGAGCAGCAGCGAGCCGTCGTCCAGCGCCAGCACCGAGCCGAACAGCACGTGCAGCAGGTCCAGGTTCTTGCCGCGCAGGGAGACGATCATGACGCCGGCGGCCAGCGACAGCAGGTAGAAGGCGGCCAGGCTGGCGTCCTCCTTCAGCACCGAGCTGCGGGTGACCAGGCCCGCGGCGAACACCACCACCAGGCCGGCGACGATGCCGCCCACCGTCATCGCCCCCAGCGACAGGCCGAAGGCGAGGTAGCCGAGCGCGGCCCCGGGCAGGATGGCGTGGCTCATCGCATCGCCCATCAAGCTCATGCGCCGCAGCATCAGGAACACGCCCACCGGCGTCGCCCCCAGCGACAGCGCCAGGCAGCCGGCCAGCGCGCGGCGCATGAAGCCGAAGTCGGCGAAGGGGGACAGCAGCAGTTCCGTCATTTGTCGTCCCGGCGGCAGGCGGCGGCGTGGTCGTCGAAGGCTTCGGAGAGGTGGCGGGCGCGGTGCAGCAGCGGCTCGGTGAGCACCTCGGCGGTGGGGCCGCTGGCCACCAGCTCGCGCGCCAGCAGCAGGCAGCTGGGGAAATGGCGGCGCACCTGCTCGAAGTCGTGCACCACCGCCAGCACCGTGCGGCCTTCCGCATGCCAGCCGAGGATGATGGCGACTAGGTCTTCCACCGTGCGCACATCGATGGCGGCGAAGGGCTCGTCCAGCAGGATCACCGGCGCGTCCTGAAGGATGAGCCGGGCGAAGCGGGCGCGTTGCAGCTGGCCGCCGGACAGCGAACCGATGGGGCGCGACTCGAAGCCGGAGAGGCCGACCGCCGCCAGGGCCGCCAGCACGCGGCGGCGGCGCCCGCCGTCTAGCCGGCCGAAGGCGCCGAGTTCGCGCCACAGGCCCATGGCCACCATATCGAATACCGAGACCGGGAAGCTATGGTCCATCTCGCCGCGCTGCGGCATGTAGGCGACGTCGCGATGCGGATCGCAGCCGAGGCGGATGGTGCCGCCTATTGGCCGCAGTTCGCCGGCCACGCCCTTCAGCAGGGTGGACTTGCCGGCGCCGTTGGGGCCGATGACGGCTACCAACGCGCCGGCAGGTATCTCGGCGCTGAGGTGATGCACCGCCGGGTGGCGGTCGTAGCCCAGCGTCAGGTCGTCGAAGGCCAGCACCGGTGGGAGGACGGGAGCGGCGTGCGCCAAGGGCAGGGCGGCGTTCATGCGCGCATCGCCCAGTGCAGCGTCAGCCACAGCAGGCCGCTGGCCGCGACGGCGATGGCCAGCCGCGCCGCCAGCCCGGTGCCCAGCAGGCTGCGCTTCACCTTGGGCCGTGCCGGCCGGCGCGCGTGGCTGTGGCCATGCTCATGCCCGTGGGCGTGCGGGGAAGCGGGAGACGGAGCGGCGGGAGGGGTGGGCATCGGGAGGGCGCCGGAGCTGGGGAAGGAGCTGAAAGGACGGGGAAAGCGGCTGGTCAGTCGGCTGGTCGGGCGATGGGGGCGTGCAAAAACGGGGGGCGAATGATGCAACAGTGTTGCAGTAAAGGCAATCCCGTCCGTCCTCAGCGCCGCGGCGCCGCCGCCGGGCTGGCCCGCTCCACGCCACAGTCCGGACAGGCGCCGTGGATGACGAGCTCGGCGCGGTCCAGTTGGAAGCCGGCCGGCAGCGCTACCGCCACCGCCGGCTCCAGGCCTTCCAGGCAGATCACCTGGCCGCAGCGGTCGCAATGGAAATGGGCGTGGCGATGGCCGTCGGCGCGCAGCAACTCGAAGCGCCAGGCGCGATCGTTGCCGCTGCCGGCGATGCGCCGCGCCAGCGCCTGCTCCACCAGCCAGTCCAGCGCGCGGTAAAGGGTCACGCGGTCGTGGGCGATGTCGGCGGCGGCCAGCTCGGCGGCCAGCTCGTCGTGGCTCATCGGATGGTCGCTGGCCTGCAGGATCTCCAGCACCGCCACCCGGGTGCGGGTAACGCGGCCGCCGCGGGCGGCGATCAGCGCGCGGGCATCGGTGGGCGCGGCGTGCGTGTGGCGTGCTTCGGTCTGGGTCATGGCAGGGGCAATTTGCGGGCGGTATTGCAACATTGTAGCATTTGCCTCCTTTCCCGCCATGTCCTTCCGGTGCCGCCATGAGACTGCCGCTCGCCCTCCTGCTCACCTGCTTCTGTTCTGCCGCCCATGCCCAGCATGCCGCCCATGAGCACGGGGTGGCCGAACTGCGGGTGGCGCTGGAGGGCAGGATGCTGCAGATCGAATACGCCAGCCCGCTGGATACCCTGGTGGGCTTCGAGCATGCGCCCAGCGACGAGCGCCAGCACCGCCTGCTGGCCGAGGCGGAGGCCACGCTGCGCAACATCGGCCGCTTGTTCCGTCTGCCCGCCGCCGCCGGTTGCGTGCTGAAGACGGTGGAGTTGTCCTCGCCCTGGGCGCTGGCGCGCCAGGCGCCTGCCGCCGAGGCGGAGCATGAGCATGACCACCCGCATGCCGCCGGAGGCCATGCCGAGATGGAGGCGGCCTACACCTTCGAATGCGACCGGCCGCAGGCGCTGGACACGCTGGAGGTGCTGGTGTTCGACGCCTTCCCGCGCACCCGCGAGGTCCGCGCCGAGCGCGTCTCCGGGCGCGGCCAGGCGGCGCAGGTGCTGAACCCGCAGCGCCGCCAGCTGCCGCTGTGACGCCGGCCATGCGGCATGGCGAGGGACGAGGGCCGGGGCAGCCGGGCCGCCACCGGAGTAGCGCCGGATGAGCGAGGCAGTGATGGTGCAGGGGCTGCGCTTCCGCTGGCCGGGCGCGGCGGCGGACTGCCTGGCGGTGGCGGATTTCCGCCTTGCCGCCGGGGAGCGGGTGTTCCTGCGCGGCCCCAGCGGCAGCGGCAAGAGCACCCTGCTGTCGCTGATCGGCGGCGTGCTGCTGCCGGACACCGGCACGGTGGCGGTGCATGGGCAGGACCTGGCGGCGCTGCCGGCGGGCCGGCGCGACCGCTACCGGGCGGACCACGTCGGCTTCGTCTTCCAGCTCTTCAACCTGCTGCCTTATCTCTCGGTGCTGGACAACATCCTGCTGCCCTGCCGCTTCTCGCCGTTGCGGACGCGGCGCCTGGCCGAGGCCGGTACCACGCCTGTAGCGGAGGCGCTGCGGCTGGCGGCGCGGCTGGACCTGGACGAGGCGCTGCTGGGCCGCAGCGCGGCGGCACTGTCCGTGGGCCAGCAGCAGCGGGTTGCGGCGGCGCGGGCGCTGATCGGCCGGCCGGCGCTGGTGGTGGCGGACGAGCCGACCTCGGCGCTGGACGCCGACCGCCAGCAAGCCTTCCTCGATCTGCTGCTGGGCGAATGCGCGGCCGCCAGCGCGGCGCTGCTCTTCGTCAGCCACGATGGCCGGCTGGCCGGGCATTTCGACCGCGTCGCCGATCTCGCCGCACTCAACCGTGCCGACGCCGGAGCGCCGCGATGAAGCCGCGCTTCGGCCTGTTGTGGCACCTGTGCTGGCGCAGCATCCTCAACCGCCGGCTGTCGGTGGCGCTGACGGTGGTCGCGGTGGGGCTGGCGGTGGCGATGCTGATCGGCGTCGAGCGCCTGCGCGGCGACGCCCGCGCCGCCTTCGCCCAGACCATCTCCGGTACCGACCTGGTGGTCGGCGCCCGCGGTGGCGGCGCGCAACTGCTGCTCTACTCGGTGTTCCACATCGGCAACGCCAGCAACGAGATTTCCTGGGACAGCGTGCAGCGCATCGCGGCGATGCCGCAGGTGGACTGGGTGGTGCCGCTGGCGCTGGGCGACTCCCACCGCGGCTTCCGGGTGGTCGGCACCACGGCGGCCTACTTCGAGCACTACCGCTACGGCGAGCGCCGCAGCCTGGCCTTCGCCGAGGGCCGCGCCTTCGCCGACGTGTTCGAGACGGTGCTGGGCGCCGAGGTGGCGGCGCGCCACGGCTACCGCGTCGGCGACCGCATCGTGCTCAGCCACGGCGCCGGCGCCGACGGCACCCGCTTCGCCGAACATGCGGACAAGCCCTTCACCGTGGTCGGCATCCTGGCGCGCAGCGGCACGCCGGTGGACCGCTCGGTGCTGGTGAGCCTGGAGGGGATCGCCGCCATCCATGTGGACTGGGCCGGCGGCGCGCCCATTCCCGGCCTCAGCATCGCGCCGGAGCATGTGCGCAAGTTCGACCTCCGGCCGAAGACGGTGACCGCCGCGCTGGTCGGGCTGAAGAGCCGCATCGCGGTGTTCCGGGTGCAGCGGGCGATCAACACCGACACCGCCGAGCCGCTGTCAGCGGTGCTGCCGGGCGCCACGCTGCAGGAACTGTGGAACCTGGTGGGCCTGGCCGAGCAGGCGCTGCTGGCGGTGTCGGCGCTGGTGGTGGTGGTCGGCCTGGCCGGTCTGGTGGCGGTGATGGTGGCCGGCCTGGGCGAGCGGCGGCGGGAGCTGGCCATCCTGCGCGCGCTGGGCGCCGGGCCGCGGCAGGTGTTCGCCCTGCTGGCACTGGAGAGCATCGCAGCCAGTGCCGCCGGCATCGCCCTCGGCCTTGCGCTGGTGTATGGTGCGGCCGCGCTGGCCGGCCCCTGGCTGCAGGCCGAATACGGGCTGGCGCCGAGCCTGGGCTGGCCCGGCGTGGCGGAACTGCGGCTGCTGGCCGCGGTGTTGGCTGCCAGCCTGCTCGCCAGCGTGCTGCCCGGCTTGCGGGCCTACCGTTACTCGCTGGCCGATGGCATGACGATCAGGATCTGACCATGAAACGCTTCCTCAGACTTTCCTCGCTGCGCCGCCTTTCCGCCGTGGCGCTGTTGTGCCTCGCCGCCGCTGGCCTGGCGCTGGGCGGCCGCGCCGCGCTGGCGGAGAAGCCGGCGCCGGCCGCCGACTACAAGGTGGGCGACCGCCTGGCGCCCAAGGGCGCCGCCGCCGGCGCCTTCCGCGAGATCAGCTGGGACGACCTCATCCCCGCCGACTGGAACCCGGAGAAATTCTTCGCCACGCTGGATCTCTCCGACCTGCAGGACAACGACCCGCGCGCGCTGGAGGCGATGAACCGCATCCGCGCCGAGTGGGACAAGGCGCCGGTGGTGGAGAAGCTGGCCGGCAGCCGGGTGCGCATCCCCGGCTTCATCGTGCCGCTGGAGAGCGATGGCAAGACCATCAAGGAATTCCTGCTGGTGCCTTACTTCGGCGCCTGCGTGCATGTGCCGCCGCCGCCGGCCAACCAGCTCATCCACGTGATCCCGGACAAGCCGGTGCCGGCGGCCTGGAACATGGCGCCGGTGTGGGTGAACGGGGTGATGGCGATCAGCCGGGTGGAGTCCGACATGGGCACCGCCGGCTACGCGATGCGCGGCATCAAGGTGGAGGAGTACAAGGAGCCGCTGCCGCGCTGAGCGGCGGGCGGTCGGCCGGACGCGAGCCCCGGTCCGGCGGGGAAGCGCGGCAGCGGCGTGCGCCGCCCTCAGTCGGCGATCAGGGCCGAGAATTCCCGGTTCAGCAGCGCGGCATCGCCGAGGTTGAGTTCCAGCAGGCGGCGCAGGTGGGTGATGCTGTCGAGGTCGATCTCGCGGCACACCAGCCCGAGGCGGCGGCCTTCGCGGTGGGCCACATCGCCCTCCATGCGCACCGCGGTGCCGGCGTCGTCCAGGCGCAACTCCAGCATGCAGCGGCCGCCTACCTCCAGGCTGGCCGGCGTGCTTTCCTCCTGCAACACCAGCAGCGCGCCCTTCAGCGACAGGTCGCAGATCTCGCAGGCGGTCTCAGTGTCATCCACCAGCAGATGAGCGCCACTCTGGAAGCGGATGCGGGAAAACTTGCGCTGTTCGGTTTGCATGCAGGGAGCTCCGCGGAATGGCCGCAGCAGGCCGGGGTGGATGTCTCTCATTGTGGAAGGGGCGGGCAAGGCCCGCAAGCCGTGGATATGCATGATGCAGACCCGGATGCACCCGCGATGTGGGCTGAAACCGGAAACCCGTCACGATGGGGAAGGCCCATGCATGCGAGAATCCGCGCGCTCCCTGGGCCGCCGCGACAGCGCGGCCCGATGACGATGCCCTAAGACAGGACGGCGGATCACGTGGCGGAAAGCGACAATACGATGGTGCTCGAAGGCGTGCCGCAGGCGGCGGGCACGGACACGGGGCGCCGCGCCGCGCCGAGGCTGGACTCCCTGCTCGAATGCCTGTTGCTGGTGGTCCGCGCCCACGGCGGCGCGCTGACGGCGGACGCGGCGCTGGCCGGCCTGCCGGTGGAGAACGGCCGGCTGACGCCCTCGCTGTTCGAGCGCGCTGCGCGCCGCGCCGGCATGAACTCCCGGGTGGTGGCCAGTGGGCTGGACGGCGTCAACGCCGCGCTGCTGCCCGCCATCCTGCTGCTGGACGGCGAGCAGGCCTGCATCCTGCTGCGCCGCGACGCTGCCGCCGGCAAGCTTGAGGTGATCTTTCCCGAGCTGGGCGAAGCGGCGGTGACGCTGCCGGAGGCCGAACTGCTCGCCCGCCATACCGGCCATGTCATCTACCTGCGACCGGGCTTCCGTTTCGACGCCCGTGTGCCCGGCGTCAAGAAGGACCCGCGCAAGCACTGGTTCTGGGATGTGATCGCCGACAACCGCCAGCTCTACCGCGACGTGCTGATGGCGGCGGCGATGATCAACCTGTTCGCGGTGGCGATGCCGCTGTTCGTCATGAACGTGTACGACAGGGTGGTGCCGAACGCTGCCACCGACACCCTGTGGGTGCTGGCGGCCGGCGTGTTCATCGTGCTCTGCGGCGACTTCGCGCTGCGCTCCATGCGCGGCCATTTCGTCGACCTGGCCGGCAGCCGGGCCGACGTGAAGCTCTCCGCCTACATCATGGAGCGGGTGCTGGGCCTGCGCATGGCCGCGCGGCCGGTGTCGGCCGGCTCCTTCGCCGCCAACCTGCGCGCCTTCGAAACGGTGCGCGACTTCATCAGCTCGGCCACGGTGGTGGCCTTCATCGACCTGCCCTTCGCGGTGGTCTTCCTCGTCGTCATCGGCTGGATCGCCTGGCCGCTGCTGCTGCCCTTCCTGTTCGGCGTGGCGGCGCTGCTGCTGTATGCGATGTCGGTGCAGGGCCGCATGCACGAGCTGGCCGAGCGCACCTACCGCACCGGCGCGCAGCGCAACGCGGTGCTGGTGGAGGGCCTGGTCGGCCTGGAAACGGTGAAGGCGATAGGCGCCGAGGCCGCCATCCAGCGCAAGTGGGAGCAGAGCGCCACCCACCTCGCCAACGTGTCCACCCGCATGCGCCTGCTGTCCGCCTCCACCACCAATGGCGCGATGTGGGTGCAGCAGGTGGTGAGCGTGGTGGTGATCCTGGGCGGCGTCTACATGATCGGCGAAGGCCTGCTGACCATGGGCGGGCTGGTGGCCTGCTACATGCTGTCGTCGCGGGCGATGGCACCGGTCGGGCAGGTGGCTGGCCTGCTGGTGCAGTACTACAACGCCTCCACCGCGCTGGCCTCGCTGGACTCGCTGATGGGGCAGGAGGTGGAGCGGCCGGAGGGCAGCAACTTCGTCAGCCGCCAGGGCTTCGCCGGCGCGATCGAGTTCCGCGATGTCTCCTTCACCTATCCCGGCCAGGAAGTGCCGGCGCTGCGCAACGTGTCGCTGCGCATCCGCCCGGGCGAGCGCATCGCGGTGCTGGGGCGGGTCGGCTCCGGCAAGACCACGCTGGAGAAGCTCATCCTCGGCCTCTACCAGCCGGACGATGGCGCGGTGCTGATAGACGGCATAGACCAGCGTCAGCTGGATCCGGCCGAGCTGCGCCGACACATCGGCTACGTGCCGCAGGACATCACCCTGTTCTACGGCAGCCTGCGCGAGAACATCACCCTGGCGTCGCCGCTGGCGGAGGATGCCGCGGTGCTGCGCGCTGCCACCGCCGCCGGCATCACCGAGTTCGTCAATGCCCATCCGCACGGTTTCGACATGCTGGTGGGCGAGCGCGGCGAGTCCCTCTCCGGCGGCCAGCGCCAGGGCGTGGCCATTGCCCGCGCACTGATCAACGATCCGCCCATCCTGCTGCTGGACGAGCCCACCGCGGCCATGGACCACACCAGCGAGGAAGAGGTGAAGCGCCGCCTCGGCGAGGCGGCGCGGGGCAAGACCATGATCATCGTCACCCACCGCACCTCGCTGCTGGACCTGGCTGACCGCATCATCGTCGTCGATGGCGGCAAGATCGTCGCCGACGGGCCCAAGGCGCAGGTGGTCGAAGCGCTGCGCCAGGGCCGCATCGGGAGGGCTGCCTGATGGGCGATCTGCCTTCCCAGCGCGCCTTCGAGCGCGTCGGCCATGTCTCCCAGCGCCTGGCGAAGCCGGTGAATCCGCTGCTGGACCGCTTTTTCACCCGCTTCCTACCGATGCCGCGCGAGCGCCTGGACTGGGCCGGCGATGCCGACTGGGCACAGCTGCAGCAGGAGCCGCTGCGCGCCCGCCTGCTGTTGCGGGTGATCTTCGGCCTGCTGCTGCTGTTGCTGCTGTGGGCCGCCTTCGCCCCGATAGACGAGGTGACGCGCGGCGAGGGCAAGGTGATTCCCTCGTCCCAGTTGCAGGTCATCCAGTCGGTGGATGGCGGCGTGGTGGAAGAGATGCCTGTGCGCGAAGGCCAGGTGGTGAATGCCGGCGATCTGCTGCTGCGCATAGACCCGACCCGCTTCGTCTCCTCCCTGCTGGAAAGTCGCGCCACCTACTGGGCGCTGCAGGCCAAGGCGGCGCGGCTGCAGGCGCTCACCTCCGGCACGCCGCTGAACATGCCGGCGGAGGTGCTGAAGGAGGTGCCGGAGATCGCCGCCCACGAACGCCAGCTGTACGAATCCAGCCGGGCGGAGATGGAGGCCCAGCTCTCCATCGCCCGCCAGCAGCTCAGCCAGCGCGAGCAGGAGCTGAACGAGGTGCGGGCGCGGCGCGAGCAGGCCGGCCGCGCCTTCGACCTCGCCACCCAGGAGCTGAACGTGACCAAGCCGCTGATGGCCTCCGGCGCGGTCTCCGAAGTGGACCTGCTGCGGCTGGAGCGGGACGTCGCCCGCCTGCGCGGCGAGCGCGACCAGTCCTCGGCGCAGATCTCACGCATCCAGGCCGCCATCACCGAGGCCACGCGCAAGATCCAGGAAGTGGAGCTGAACGTGCGCAACCAGCTGCGCAACGAGCTCTCCGACACCATGGGTAAGCTCGGCAGCCTGTCCGAAGGCAGCCGCGCGCTGGCGGACAAAGTGAAGCATGCTGAGGTGCGCTCGCCGGTGCGCGGCACGGTCAAGCGCCTGCTGGTCAACACCGTGGGCGGCGTCGTGCAGCCGGGCAAGGAAGTGGTGGAGATCGTGCCGCTGGACGACGCCCTTGTACTGGAGGCCAAGGTGAAACCCAAGGACATCGCCTTCCTGCGTCCTGGCCAGCCGGCGGTGGTCAAGTTCACCGCTTATGACTTCTCCATCTACGGCGGCCTGGAGGCGGAGCTGGAGCACATCTCCGCCGACACCGTGGTCGATGACAAGGGCAACGCTTTCTACGTGATCCGGGTGCGTACCAGGAACGCCAGCCTGGGCGACAACCTGCCCATCATCCCCGGCATGGTCGCCGAGGTGGACATCCTCACCGGCAAGAAGACGGTGCTCTCCTACCTGCTCAAGCCCGTGCTTCGGGCCAAGGCCAACGCGATGACGGAACGATGAGCGTGCATCACTTCATCACCCCCGAGGGCGCGCTGCAGCCGCGCTGGCAAGAGGCTTTTCCGGAGGCGCTGGCCTCGGCTGGCGAGGCTGCCTCCGTCGATTCGAACGGCATCGTCTGGCTGCTGACCACACTGCCTGAATGGCGGGCGGGGCTTGCCCGCCAGCTGGCGGCTCATCCGGCCGTGCCCTGCGTGGTACTGGACCCGCAGCCGGAGGAGCGCCGTGCCCTGCTGGCGCTGGATGGTGGCGCGCGCGGCTACTGCCATGCCCAGGCCACGCCGGCACAGCTGCGCGAGGTCGCGCTGGTGGTGCGGCACGGCGGATTGTGGATAGGGCCGGAGCTGATGTCGCGGGTGGTGGGCGCCGCCCGCCGCGCCTTGCCGCCAGCGGCGGAGGCGGGCGAGGAGCGCTTCGCCATGCTGTCGCCGCGGGAGCTGGAAGTGGCCAGGGCGGTGGCCGACGGCCTGTCCAACAAGGAGGCCGCGCTGCGCCTGGGCATCACCGAGCGCACTGTCAAGGCCCACCTCGGCGCCGTCTTCGAGAAGCTCGGCGTGCGCGACCGCCTGCAACTCGTTCTGCTTATGTCCGGCGCCACCGAACCCCGCGAAGCCACGGCCTGAATGGCTTCGCGTGACGCAGGTCACGACCTGTCCACTAGTCCAATATGTGGCCGGCCTTGCCCTCGCTAAGCTGCGATCCGTCGATAAACCGTTCCGGCCGCTTTCTCTTCGCAGCGCGGCCGACTGTCCGAGGATCCAGCCACCATGGCCACTGCCCAACCCGTCGCCACCGTCGTCGCCGTCACCGGTACCGCCTACGCCCGCGATGCGGAAGGCAGGATGCGCCTGCTGCGCGCCGGCGATGCCATCAACGAGGGTGAAACCGTCGTCACCTCCAGCGGCGGCCGGGTGGAACTGGCATTCGAAGATGGCAGCGTGCTGCCGGTCGAGCAGAACCAGAGCATCGCCGTTACTGCCGAGCTGTCCGAAACCTCCCGCCCGCAGGCGCTGGACGCCCAGCTGGGCGACGCCTCCATCGCCCAGGTCATCCAGGCGCTGAATGACGGCGGCAACCTGGACGACGCGCTGGAAGCCCCGGCTGCCGGTCTGGCTGGTGGCGGTGGCGGCGAAGGCAACAACTTCGTCCGCCTGCTGCGCATCACCGAAGGCGTGGATCCCCTGGCCTTCGATTTCGCCCCGACCGAGCCGGACCGCATCGACGAGCGCCTGCCGGGCGCCCCGGAAGCGGACGACGGCACTCCCGCTACCACTACAACCACGCCGCCCAGCACCGTTCCCGCGGTGACGGTTGACCTGGAGCTGGGCGTGGATGGCAGTTCGCCGACGCTCACGGTGGACGCGAAGAATGCGACCAGCGTGACGCTGACGATCACGGGCAGTGACGGGTCGGAGCAGACCGCGCCGGTGACGCAGAAGGCGGATGGCACATGGACTGTGGATACCAGCGGCCTGACCTTCAACGAAGAAGTCAGCTACACCGCCACCGCGATCGCCAAGGACAACGCTAACAACACCGCGACCGACACGGACACCGACAGCTTCGACCTGAAGCCGGAGGTGGAGGTTGATCTGGAACTGGGCGTGGATGGCAGTTCGCCGACGCTCACGGTGGACGCGAAGAATGCGACCAGCGTGACGCTGACGATCACGGGCAGTGACGGGTCGGAGCAGACCGCGCCGGTGACGCAGAAGGCGGATGGCACATGGACTGTGGATACCAGCGGCCTGACCTTCAACGAGGCGGTTACCTACACCGCCACCGCGATCGCCAAGGACAACGTCAACAACACCGCCACCGCAGTCGACAGCGACAGCTTCGATCTACCGCCGGCTGCCGACGGTGGTGCGGTAGCTGGCGTCGAAGACAGCAGCTACGTCTTCCAGTGGTCCGACTTCAAGGTCAGCGACGGCGCCACGCCGGCCAGCTCGCTGGGCATCGTCATCAACACCCTGCCGGTCAATGGCAAGCTGGAATACCTGAATGCCGCCGGTGACTGGGTGGCCGTTTCCCAAGGGCAGGAAGTAAGCCAGGCGGACATCGCAGCCGGCCACCTGCGCTTCACCCCCGCCGCCAACGAGTCCGGCAGCGATGCCTACGGCGGCACCGGCGTGGGCGACCAGCAGGGCGATTACGCCCGCTTCGAATACTCGCCCACCGACGGTACCCAGGTCGGCGACTCGGCCACCATGGTGGTGGACATCGCGCCCGTGGCGGATGCGCCAACGCTGTCGGTCACGGTGGGCGCGGCTCATGAGGTGACGGTGACGCCGGCCGGCACCTTCAGCGGCACGCTCAATGCGTCCAACCTGCTGACGACCAGCGGTGTCAGCGTCAGCGCCAAGAACTTCGTGCATAACCCGGATGGCACTTACTCACTGTCGAGCGCTTCTTCCGGCAACATCTACCTGGAGAACACCAGCACCACCGGCAGGATCGGCGTGGCGGGCAACCATCCGGGCGCGTCCAGCCAGGAGGTTGCCACTGGCAACCAGATCGGCTACAGCTACACCACGCACGAGTCGGAAGAGCTGATCTTCACCTTCCAGAGCACGGTGACGACGGCTTCGGCCACCATCTCCAACCTGTGGATCAAGGACAATGGCAAGAACGCCACCGAGGTCGGCATCTACGAGTTGTACCGCGATGGCGTGCTGGTGGGCACCGGCACCTTCAACGGCACCTCCAGCGGCAACCTCACGGTGAGCATGACAGCCAACGACGGCCTGGGCTTCGATACCGTGGTGTTCAAGGCGGCCAGTTCCTACCTGAACATGACGACCGCGCAGTCGGTTGCCACTGGCGACGGCAGTGACTACTACATCACCAGCCTCACCTACCAAGGCACCACCGCGCCGGTGAAGGCCTACACCTATGCGCTCGACATCGATGCCGCGCTGGTGGATGCCGACGGCTCCGAGTCCCTGTCCGGCGTCAGCATCAGCGGCATACCCAGCGGCGCGACGCTGACCGACGGCACCCACACCTATACCTCCACCGACAGCAGCCACAGCCTGCTGCTGGATGGCTGGAACCTGGACAGCCTGGTGATCACCACTTCGGCGGGCAGCACCACCGACTTCACGCTGCAGGTGTCGGTGTCCTCCTCCGAGCATGCCAATGGCGACACCGCCACCACCACCACGGCGGTCACCGTCGTGGTCGGCGCCGCGGACGCGGTCGCCCCGGCGGTGCATCTCACTGGCGGCGCGGGTGACGATCACATCACCGGCGGCATCGGCGACGACGTCATCGCCGGCGGTGCGGGCAGCGACATCCTGGCCGGCGGCCTGGGTGCGGATACCTTCATCTGGTCCTTCGGCGACCAGGGTGCAGAAGGCAAGCCGGAGGTGGATCGGGTGCTGGACTTCGACACCAGCTCCGACAAGCTGGACCTGCACGATCTGCTGCAGGGCGAGAGCGCCAGTGGCGGCAACCTCGGCTCCTTCCTCTTCGTCGAGCATCAGGGGGCCGATACGGTGATCCACGTCAGCACCCAGGGCGGCTTCACCTCGGGGTACGATGCCGGCAAGGAAGATCAGACCATCGTGCTGCAGGGGGTGGATCTGGTTGGTGGCCTCAGCAGCCAGGCGCAGATCCTCCAGAACCTGGTCGATCACGGCAAACTGATCACCGACTGAGCATCCGGGGCCGGTACGCCGGCCCTGTTCCTTTTGGCGGCCGGCGCGGCGACTGGCCGGCGGCAACGGGAATGGGAGCAAGAAACTGGGCGTCTATGTGAAACGCGACGGCGAGGGGCGCATCCTCGCCATCAGCCGGCAGGCGGAGGCGGGTTTCGACGAGTCTCTTCCCGCCGATTCGCCGGAGATCGCCGGCTTCATCGGCGGCAATGGCCGGGAGGCACTGGCCTCCACCGACCTGCGGCTGGTGCGGGTGCTGGAGGACGTGATCGACCTGCTGATCGCCCGCGACCTCATCCGCTTCACCGACCTGCCGCAGGAAGCTCAGGACAAGCTGCTCCAGCGCCGCACGCTGCGGGCCAAGCTGGGCGGGCTGGATCTGCTGGACAGCGACGACGGACTGATCTGAGGCGGCTCGCTGCCGGGCCGGTCCCGCGCTCGGCCGGCGAGCGCCTCCGCAACATCTGGGGCTGCGGGGAAACACGCCGCCGCCACTTGCTACCCCGCTGCCGGCGCGCCCTCTCCCCGCGCTTTTCCCTCGACCTGCCGTGCGATTGCTTGCGGGGAAACCTGCGGTCTCAACTCCCGCGGCCGACAGCTCCCCGGCATTCAGCGGTCCCGGGATCGGTCATCAGCGCGCCTGCATATCCTGGAGCATCTGCCCCCATCGCCGGCCAGCCCGCTTCGTCCTGAGCCAGCCGGGCAGGGCCTGCCCGCTCAGGCCGTCGGCCAGACGATGGCCGGGCCGGTCATGCCGTCTATGCCCAGCGCCGGCAGCGTGGCGCGTTCGGCCTCGCTGGCGACGCCGGAGGCCAGCACCGACAGGCCGATGGAGTGGGCCAGGGTGCACAGGCCGCGCAGGATGGCCTGGTTGCCCGGGTCGGCCTCGATGCTGCGCACGATGCTGGCATCCACCTTCACGTAATCCAGCCCCATGTCGTGCAATTCGGCGATGCGCTCGAAGTCCGCGCCCACATGGTCTATGCCCAGCCGGCAGCCGAGCGGGCGCAAGGCCACGCACAGGGCCCGGAACTCCGCGGCGTGGCGCAGGGCGCCGTGGGCCGGCAGTTCCAGCCACAGGCGGCGGGCCTGTTCCGGCGTCTGCTGCAGCAGGCTGTACAGTTCGCTGCGGCGGGCGGCGTCGCCCAGGGTGTCGGGCGACAGGTTGATGCCCAGCGCCTCGCCGCCGGCGGCCAGCGCGGCCAGGGCGCTGCGCAGCACCGCCAGATCGATGGCGCCGGTCATGTCCTGGCGTGCGGCCCAGGGCATGAAATAGCCGGCGTTGCGCCATTCGCCGTCCAGGCGCAGCCGCACCGGCGCTTCCATATGCAACAAGGCTCCGCTGGCGGCGACCACCGGGTAGTGGCCCAGGCGCACGCCATCTTCCGCCAGGGCCTGGACCAGCGCTGCGCGCCATTCGCTCTGGGCCAGGCGGGCCGGCGCTGCGGCGGTCGCGACCTCGCAGGCGCGCGGGCCGGCCTGTTCGGCGGCGGCCAGGGCCCCGTCGGCGCGGGCGAGCACGGTGCCGCGCGCCTCGCCGGCGAGGTAGCTGCAGGCGCCCACCGGCAGGGCCTGCAGGGTGTGCATGCCGCCGGAATCGAGCCAGCCGTGCAGGTCCAGCGCCACCGCGCTAGCCAGCGCCGGCGGGTGGTCGCCGGCCGGGGCGAGCAGGGCGAAGTCGGTGCCGTTGAGGCGGCCCACCGTCCAGTCGGAATGCTCGCCGATGTGCCGGCGCAGGCGCTGGGCGAGCTCGGCGAGCAGGGCATCGGCCCCGGCGCGGCCCAGGCGGCGGTTGAGATCCACCAGGTGGCCGACGCGCAGGATGAGCAGCACGCCGCCGGCGCTGGCGTCTTCCCGTTCGAGGGCGGCGTCCAGCCGCTTGAGGAACTGCTCGCGGTTGAACACCCCGGTGAGCGGATCCAGCTGGGTCTGGCGGCGCAGTTGCTCCAGGCGGGCGGATTCCTCCGCCATCATGGAGCGCACCCGCTCGGACAGCGCGTTCATCGCCCGCACCACGCTGCGGAACTCGCGGGTGGCCGGCTCTGGCGTGGTGATGAAACGGCGTCCGCCTATGGCTTCGGCCTGTGCCACCACCCGGTCCAGCGGGCGGGTGATGAGCTTGATCACCAAGGTGCCGATCAGGCCGGTGAGCAGGCCGCCGACGGCGAACCACAGCAGCATCTGCAGGGTGCCGCGCCACAGGGTTTCGTAGGCGTAGTGGCTATGGCTTTCCAGCGTCAGCGTGCCGAACTGGCGCCAGCCGTCCTGCACCTGGGCGACGCCCGGGTGGGTGACAATGGGGATCAGGCGCATGAACCAGCCTGGAACGTCCGCATCCGCGCCGCTGTACTCGCGGGCGGCGATCTCGCTGCCGTCCGGCGCGGTGAGCAGGATGCGGCGGTAGTGGCCGGCGTCGAACTGGGCGGCGATCTGCATTTCCACCGCCACCGGGTCCTTGTCCATCTGCGACAGCGACAGCGCCAGCGAGGTGGCGTTGTCCAGGTTCTTCACCGTGAGCTGCTGCTCCAGGTAGCGCTTGGCCGCCAGCGTGCTCACCACCAGGCTGCCGCCCAGCGAGAACACCGCGACCAGGATGATGGCGATCCAGAGTTGCTTGATCAGTGACATGTAGTCAGTTTTCCGTGCCTAAGACAAAAGGGATGCCGGAGCATGCATCATTGCAGGCCCTCGTTGCGCATGCGCTCGAGTACGTCGCGCCAGCGTGACAATCGGGCGGTGGGATCGGCCGAGGAAGTAGCGGCGCCACCCACCCACAGGCCTTCGCTGTTGAAGCTGAAGACCGGCACCAGGTCGGTCCGGCGCGCGGCCGGGCGGACGTCGCCGATCAGATTGTCCAGCACCAGCGGCTCACCGCCGGGCGTGGCGAAGTAGCCGACCACCATGTGGGCCTGGCTGAGGGTGCTCTGCGGGCCGCCGATGCGGGCGCGCACATAGATCAGCCGCAGCTTCTCCGCCGGGATGCCCAGCAGGCGCAGGCTCATGTACTTGGCGATGGCGAAATCCTCGCAGTCGCCGGCGGCGCGGCCCATGGTCTCCAGCGGCGTCGCCCAGTAGTCCGGCTGCTTCCAGACGACGATGTCGTCCTCGAAGGCGATGCGGCGGTTGAAGAAGGCATTGACCCGCGACAGCCGCTCGACCTCGTCCGCCTCCTGCGCCTCCGCCATCATCCGCCGCCAGTCCGCCACCGTCTCCTCGGCGGCGTTGCCATAGCGTTCCCGCGCCAGCTGCTGCATGCGGTCCAGCTTGGGCTCCGCCGGCACGAAGCCGGCGACGACCACCAGGCATAGCGCCAGCCCGCGCAGCAGGCGGCCGAGCGCGGCGGGCACGGGCCGGGTCTCGGACAGCGGGAGGCACAGGGGTGGGGCAGGGAGCATGGGCATGGGATGGAGAGGGCCGCGGCCATTATCCGTGATCGCGGCCCGCTGGGCGTCCCGTGTCGCAGGGAGAGCGGAGTGTGACGATTTTGAGACGCTTTTGTGCTCTAGTTCGCATCCGGGGCCGCCGGCATTTCATTATCATCGGCGCTCACCGCCGCACCGTCCGGGAAGCCCGCAGCACGGGCATCTAAGAAAAACCCACGGTACCTGCCGCCCCCAATTCGCCTGGAGAGAACATGAAGAAGGTCTGCTTGCTGGTTTCCCTTGCCGTGCTCGGCTTCTCGAGCGCCGCCACGGCCGCTGCCCCGGAAGCGCTGCGCGAGGCCGCGCGCAAGGCCGTGGTGACGAACCCGGAGGTGCAGGCCCGCTGGCACGCTTTCCAGGCCGCCGACGCCGAGCGCGACGTGGCCCGCGGCGGCTACCTGCCGAGGCTGGACCTCACCGCCAGCGTCGGCCGCGAGAGCCAAGTGCGGCCGGACGTCAGCACGCAGAACTACACCCACCGCAACGCCACGCTGACGCTTACGCAGATGGTGTATGACGGTTTCTATACCAAGAACGAGGTTGCCCGCCTCGGCTACAGCAAGCTCGCCCGCTACTACGACCTGCTGGACGCCTCCGAGAGCGCCGCGCTGGAGGCGGTGCGCGCCTATGGCGACGTGCTGCGCTACCGCGAGCTGGTGCGCCTGGCCAAGGAAAACTACGTCCAGCACAAGCAGATCCACGACCAGATCGCCGAGCGTGCCGGCGCCGGCGTCGGCCGCCGGGTGGACCTGGAGCAGGCCACTGGCCGCCTGGCGCTGGCCGAGTCCAACCTGCTGACCGAAGTCTCCAACCTGCATGACGTCAGCGCCCGCTACCTGCGCATCGTCGGCGAGCAGCCGGCGGATAACCTGCCGCTGTTCGGCGATCGCAACGTTTTCGGCGCCCTGCCGCCGAACGCCAACGAAGCGCTGCGCACCGCCTTCAACACCAACCCGGCGCTGAATGCCGCAGTGGAAGGCGTGCGCGCCGGCCAGTCCGCAGTGGCGGCGCAACGCGCGGCGAACCACCCGCGCGTGGATTTCCGCGCCATCCAGGCGCTGGACAACAATCTCGACGGCATGGACGGCCACTCCCGCGACAGCGTCGTCGAGTTGGTGCTCACCTACAACCTGTTCCGCGGCGGCTCCGACCAGGCGCGCATCCGCCAGGCCGCCGAGTCGCTGAACCAGTCCAAGGACCTGCGCGAGAAGGCCTGCCGCGACCTGCGCCAGACCCTGTCCATCGCCTACAACGACACCCAGCGCCTGCAGGAACAGCTCGGCTACCTGGACCAGCACCAGCTCTCCATCGAGAAGGCGCGCGAGGCCTATCGCCGCCAGTTCGACATCGGCCAGCGCACCCTGCTCGACCTGCTGGATACCGAGAACGAATACTTCCAGGCCCGCCGCGCCTACGTCGGCGCGGTATACGACCAGGTCATCGCCCAGGCCCGCACCCTGTCCGGCATCGGCCGCCTGATGCCGGCGCTGGACGTGACCCGCGACGACCTGCCGACCCCGGCCGAGGCCGGCCAGGACCGCAGCGGCATCGACCCGGAGAGCATCTGCCCGGCCGACGCGCCTAACCCGCTGAAGATCGACAAGGACGCCCTGCTGGCGGAAACCCTGCGCGAAGCCGGCGCCGCGCCGCGCCGCTAAGGTCGTCGATACCGCTGGCCGCGGGCTGGCGGCAGCACCGGACGCCGGGTGAGCCGAGAGGCCACCCGGCGTTTTCATGTGGACCGCGAGGCGGGGGGCCGGGCAAGCCGGCATGCGGGACGCGGGCGCCTCTGCGCCATGCAGTCGCCGGCGCGGGAGTGGTTCATTCAACTGCCGGTTGAATAGAATGCGGCGAGGGGCGCGACCGGCCGGAGACCATGCGACGCAAGGCCGGGCCGGCCTTGATCCCCGGCTGGCGCGGGCCACTGCCTGCGAGGCCGGCAGCCAGCCGTCCTCCTCTGGCGCTATCTTTCGTCTTCGTGCCCCTGGCCGTCCTTCCCGACCCCTTCGCCCATGACCCCGACCCCTTCCCCTGTTCCAGCCTCCTTGCCCGAGGGCGACGCCGTCCAGCGGGTGGTCAAGGTCAGGCGCGACTACAACACCTGGGTCGCCAACGAAACGCTGGAGGACTACGCGCTGCGCTTCACCCCGCGCAGCTTCCGCAAGTGGACCGAGTTCCGCGTCGGCAACACCGCCTTCGGCGCCGCCTCCTTCCTGGTGCTGGAAGCGGTGGGCGCCACCATGCTGGTGGCCTATGGCTTCGTGAACACCTTCTGGGCGGTGCTGGCCATCGGCCTCATCATCTTCCTCACCGGCCTGCCCATCAGCCTCTACGCCGCCCGCCACGGTGTGGACATGGACCTGCTGACGCGCGGCTCCGGCTTCGGCTACATCGGCTCCACCATCACCTCGCTGGTCTACGCCTCCTTCACCTTCATCCTGTTCGCGCTGGAGGCGGCCATCATGGCCTACGCGCTGGAGCTGGCGCTGGGCATACCGCCGGCCTGGGGCTACCTCATCTGCGCGCTGGTGGTGATCCCGCTGGTCACCCACGGCATCACCGCCATCAGCAAGCTGCAGACGCTGACCCAGCCGCTGTGGCTGTTCCTGCTCGCGCTGCCCTTCGTCTTCCTGCTGCGGGAAGACCCGCAGGCGCTGGCCGGGCTGTGGCAGTTCGCCGGCGAGAAAGGGCAGGGCGGCGTGTTCGACGTGCATCTCTTCGCCGGCGCGATGACGGTGGGCATTGCCCTCATCACCCAGATGGGCGAGCAGGCCGACTACCTGCGCTTCATGCCGGCGCGCACCGAGCAGAACCGCTGGCGCTGGCTGGCCGGCGTGGTGCTGGGCGGGCCGGGCTGGGTGCTGATCGGCGTGGTGAAGATGCTGGGCGGCGCGCTGCTGGCGTGGATGCTGCTGCGCGACGGCCTCAGCCCGGCCAAGGCGGTGGACCCCAACCAAATGTACCTGCTGGGCTTCTCCCAGGTGTTCGACAGCGCCTTCTGGGCGGTGGCGGTGACGGCGCTGTTCGTCATCGTCTCCCAGCTCAAGATCAACGTCACCAACGCCTACGCCGGCTCGCTGGCCTGGTCCAACTTCTTCTCCCGCCTCACCCACAGCCATCCGGGGCGGGTGGTGTGGGTGGTGTTCAACATCCTCATCGGCCTGCTGCTGATGGAGATGAACGTGTTCCAGGCGCTGGGCCAGGTGCTGGGGCTGTATTCCAACATCGCCATCTCCTGGATGGTGGCGGTGGTGGCGGACCTGGTGATCAACAAGCCGATGGGCTGGTCGCCGCCGGGCGTCGAGTTCAAGCGCAGCCACCTCTACGACATCAACCCGGTGGGCGTGGGGGCGATGCTGATCGCCTCGGTGCTGTCGGTGAGCACCTTCGTCGGCGTCTTCGGGGCGGACTGGCAACCCTTCGCGCCCTTCGTCGCGCTGGGGGTGGCGCTGGTCGTGTCGCCGCTGATCGCCTGGGCCACCAAAGGCCGCTACTACCTCGCCCGCGAGCCGGAGCGCATCGCCACCGCCGGCCGCGCCTGGGTGCCGACGCGCACCTGCTGCGTCTGCGGCCAGGCCTTCGAACCGGAGGACACCAGCCACTGCCCGGCCTACCAGGGCACCATCTGTTCGCTGTGCTGTTCGCTGGACGCCCGCTGCGGCGACCTGTGCAAGCCGCAGGCCCGGCTGTCGGCGCAGTGGAGCGGCTTCCTGCAACGGGTGCTGCCGCGGCGGGCAATGCCTTACGCGGATTCCGGCCTTGGCCACTACCTGCTGTTGATGCTGGGCGTCAGCGGCTTCCTGGTGCTCTTCCTCGGTACGCTGTACTACCACGAGGTGCTGGCGCTGGGCCCGGTGGTGGCCGACGGCGTGCTGAAGGGCGTGCTGCTGAAGACCTTCGCCGCGCTCTTCCTGGTGAGCGGCATCGGCGCCTGGTGGATGGTGCTGACGCACAAGAGCCGGCGGGTGGCGCAGGAAGAGTCCAACCGCCAGACGCGGCTGCTGATGCAGGAGATCGAATCCCACCGCCGCACCGACGAGCAGCTGCAGAACGCCCGCCGCGTCGCCGAGCAGGCCAACCAGGCCAAGAGCCGCTATGTCACCTCCATCAGCCACGAGCTGCGCACGCCGCTGAACAGCATCCTCGGCTACGCCCAGATCCTGGACGGCGACGAAGCCATTCCGCCGCACCGGCGCCAGGCGGTGAGCGTGATCAAGAAGAGCGGCGAGCACCTGCTGTCGCTGATCGAGGGCACGCTGGACATCGCCCGCATCGAGAGCGGCAAGTTCGCCCTCGACATGCGCGCGCTCGCCTTCCCTGGCTTCATCCGCCAGCTCGTCGGCATGTTCGAGCTGCAGGCGCGCAACAAGGGCCTGGCCTTCCGTTTCGACTGCACCGGCACGCTGCCGGAGGTGGTGCGGGCCGACGAGAAGCGGCTGCGCCAGATCCTGATCAACATCATCGGCAACGCCATCAAGTTCACCCCGCGTGGCAGCGTGCGCCTGCACCTCACCTACCGTCGCGAGATGGCGCTGTTCGAGGTGGAAGACAGCGGCCCCGGTATCGCCGCCGACGAACTCGCCCATGTGTTCGAGCCCTTCGCCCGCGGCAGCAGCGCCCGGGCCAACACCACCACCGGCACCGGCCTGGGCCTCACCATCAGCAAGATGCTCACCGACCTCATGGGCGGCGAACTGACGGTGGAAAGCCGTCCGGGCGAAGGCAGCACCTTCCGCGTGCGCCTGTTCCTGCCGCAGCTGCACGACATCCAGGCCGCCGAGGCGCTGCCGCGCATCCAGCGCATCGGCTACAAGGGCGTGCGCCGGCGCATCCTCACGGTGGATAACGAGCGGGTGGACCGCGAGTTGCTCGTCAGCCTGCTGGAGCCGCTGGGCTTCGAGGTCGGCCAGGCCGGCTCGGGCGAAGACTGCCTGGAACTGCTGCCCGCCTTCCGCCCCCACCTGGTGTTCATGGACCTCGCCATGCCCGGCATAGACGGCTGGGAGACCATACGCCGGCTGCGCGCCGCCGGGCTGGACAGCATGCCGCTGGCGGTGATCTCCGCCAACGCCTTCGACAAGGGCCTGGACAACGACGCCGGCATCGCGCCGGAAGACTTCATCCTCAAGCCGATCCGGGTCGAGGAGCTGCTGGACTGGATAGGTCGCAAGCTGGGCCTGGAATGGGTGTGGGCGGATGCGCCGCAGGCCGCCACCGACCCCGCGCCCGCCGCCGGCGCGCCCACGCTGGTGCTGCCGCCGGCCGAGGCGCTGCAGGGGCTGGACGAGCTGATCGAGCTCGGCTACCTGCGCGGCATCCTCGCCCGCCTGGCCGAGATCGAGCGCGCCGACCCCGCCCATGCCGAGTTCGTTCGCGTGCAGCGCGAGCTCGCCCGCCAGTTCCAGTTCGACGCCATGCGCGAGATACTCCGCCAGACCGAAACCCCGCCATCATGATGACGCCCATCGACCCCGCTGGCCTGCCCGCCGCCGCCGGCATCGTGCTGATCGTGGACGACGTGCCGGAGAACCTCTCCCTGCTGCACGACGCCCTGGACGAAGCCGGCTACACCGTGCTCGTCGCCACCAACGGCGAGAGCGCGCTCGCCCGCGCTCGCCAGAGCCTGCCCGACGTCATCCTGCTCGACGCGATGATGCCCGGCATGGATGGCTTCGAGGTCGCGCGCCGGCTCAAGGCCGAGTTCGCCACCCGCGCCATTCCGCTGATCTTCATGACCGGCCTCACCGAGACCGAACACGTGGTGGCCGCCTTCGCCGCCGGCGGCGCCGACTACGTCACCAAGCCGATACGCCCGGCCGAGGTGCTGGCGCGCATCGCCGCCCATGTGCACAACGCCCGCGAGGTGAAACAGGCGCGCAGCGCGCTGGACGCCTTCGGCCAGGCCACCGTCGCCGTGCGCGCCGCCGACGGCAGGCTGGTGTGGCAGACGCCGCTGTCGCGCAAGCTCATCGCCGCCTGGTTCCCGCCCGCGTCCGGCGAGCCTGAGGAGCGCACGCCGCCGCGCCTGCTGGACTGGGTGCGCGCCGCCGTCGCCGCCCGCCGCGAGCGCCGTGAGGTGCCCGCCCTGGTCGCCAGCGACGGCCCGCGCCGCCTGCTCGCCTCTTTCCACGACCAGACCGGCGAAGAGGAATGGCTGGTGGTGCTGCGCGAGGAGAACGACGCCAGCGCCGCCGAAGCCCTGATCACCGCCTTCCGCCTCACCGCCAAGGAGGCGGAGGTGCTGTACTGGGTCACCCGCGGCAAGACCAACCGCGACATCGGCGACATCCTCGGCTCCAGCCCGCGCACGGTGCACAAGCACCTGGAGCATGTGTTCGAGAAGCTGGGCGTGGAGACCCGCACCGCGGCGGCGTCGATGGCGATGGCCAAGCTGCGCGGGGCGGGCGAGGGCGGCTGAGCGGCCCGGGCTTGAACATCAGCAAGCTGTTCGACAGGGTTTGTCGGGCCGGGCTGGAAGCGCGAGGCATGGAGTGCCCAGCCGCCAAGTGCTGAAGCGTCCGCTCAGCAGCGATTCCCGTTCATCCGGGTGAAGCCCATGCCGCCGCCTTCGCTGGTTCCCGGGCGGATGCAGATGGTGATGGCCATGGAGCGGGCGGCGCGGTCTATGTCCGGCGGGAAGGGCGAGAAGGGCACGGAGCGCTCCACCACCAACCGGATGAAGGCGATCTCCGCCGCCTGGTCGCCGGCGTTGAGGACGACGAAGCTCTGCAGCGAGCCGTCCGGGTTCAGCCGGAAGCGGATGGCGGCGGGCTGGATGCCGGGGTCGCCTTTTTCGCGCTGGACGAAGCCGGCGCTCTGGTTGAGGCGGCGCAGCAGGCCGTTGAGATAGCTCTCCAGGCTGAAAGGATGGATGGGCGGCGCGTTGGGGCGGGCTTCCAGCAGGGCTTCCTCGCTGGCGTCGTCCCGCGCCATCTGCCGGCCCTGCTCGCGCGCCATTGCACGGGCGCGCTGGGCGAGCGTCGGCTGCGGCTGGCGGGCGAGTTCGTCCAGGAAGTTGTTCATCTCGGCCTTTTCGGCCTCGGTCCAGGTCGGTTCCTCTTCCGGGGCAGTGATGGCCCGGGGGCTGGGCTGGGTCAGTCGCGGCTGCGGCCGGGCGGTGCTGGGCGGCGTCGTTCGCCTCGGCTGGGGGCGGGCGGCCGGAGCTGCGGGCCTGGCCGGAGGCGGCGGGGTGACGGCGGGCGCCGGCGTGGCCCGCGCTGCCGGTGGAGGCGGCAGCAGGCGCGCCTGAATGGAGGGCGCTGGCGAGGAGGCGGGTGGTTCCAGTACCGGGTCGGGGCTGGGCGCCAGGAACAGCAGCAGGTGCAGCGCGAGCGACAGCAGCAGCGCCAGCAGGGAGGTGCGTTGTTGTCGGTTCAGGCGCGCTCGGAACATCGTCCGCATTCTAGCCGCGCTGCACAATGGGCGCTTTCTGGCTCCGGGGGCCGAGGGTGGGATAGGTCGCGGGCGTGGCGGGGCGGTATGGTTTGCTCCCTCCCCTCTTGCGGGGGAGGGCCGGGGAGAGGGGGCGCCCCATAGGGGCGCTGGCGCTTATCCGGGCGCCGTTCCCCCTCCCTTCCGGCGCGAAACGTATGGCGAGCAGCAGCGGCGGGAGGCCGCGCTCACTCCTGCCGCTGCGCTTCCTCCCGTGGCGTGCCGCCCACCAACGCCGGCAGCACATGCGGCCCGCCGTGCTTTTCGGCCAGGCGATGAGCGTCGGCGAGGTCGGGCAGGCGGTGGGCGATGCCGATGTGGCAGTCGATGCAGGTGCGTTCGCCGCTGGCGAGCGAGGTGGAGTGGGCGGTCTGGGCGCGCGGGCTCTGGCGGGTAAAGTCCATGGACTGGAAGTCGTGGCAGTTGCGGCATTCCAGCGAGTTGTTGGCCTTGAGGCGGCGCCATTCGTTCATTGCCAGCGCCAGGCGCATGTTCTCGAACTTCTCCGGCGTGTCCACCGTGCCGAAGATCTTGCCCCACACCTCCTTGGAGGCCTGCATCTTGCGCGCGATCTTGGCCGTCCACCGGTGCGGCACGTGGCAGTCGGGGCAAGTGGCGCGCACGCCGCTGCGGTTGCTGAAGTGGATGGTGGGCTGCAGCTCGCGGTACACGTTGTCGTGCATCTCGTGGCAGCCGATGCAGAAGGCTTCGGTGTTGGTGGCTTCCAGGGCGGTGTTGAAGCCGCCCCAGAACAGCACGCCGCCGATGAAGCCGCCGACGGTGAGGAAGCCCAGGCTGTAGTGCACGCTGGGCCGGCGGATCACCCGCCAGTAGCGTTTCAGCAGTCGGATCATGGGCCGCGCCTCCTTATTCCCGGCCGGGCAGGGTGGAGGCGGAGCCGCCGCGACGCAGCATGGTCTCGACGTCGATGTAGCGGTTCTCCACCAGCGGCTTCACCGGCACCTGCGGCACGTGGCACTGCAGGCAGAAGTAGCGGCGCGGCGACAGTTCGGCGAGGAAGTTGCCGTCGCGGTCGGTGAAGTGGGAGACGCTGATCATCGGCGCCTGGCTCTGCTCGGTGCGGGTGCGGGCGTGGCACATCATGCAGCGGTTGGCGTTGCGGTCGGTCTGATAGCCCTCGATCTTGTGCGGGATGATGGGCGGCTGCATGGCGTAGGCGCGCTGGCGGCGCACGTCGCTGTTGTCCGGGTTCTGCAGCGGTGGCGGGGCGTGCTCTTCCATGACCGGCACCGGACCGCGGGCGTTGTCGATGTGCTGGGCGAGGGCGGCGGTGGCACAGAGCGCCGCCAGCCCGACGGATATCAGGATGCGCATGGCGTGGGCCCTCCTAGACCTTGCGGATCTGGACCGCGCACTTCTTGAAGTCGGTCTGCAGCGAAATCGGACAGGTGGCGTCCAGCGTGACCTTGTTGATCAGCTGGCCGGCGTCGAACCAGGGCACGAAGATGAGGCCGGGCGGCGGTTTGTTGCGGCCGCGGGTTTCCACCCGGGTACGCATGGCGCCGCGGCGGGAACTGATCTCGATGTCGTCGCCGCGGCGCAGGCCGAGGCGGCGGGCGTCGTCCGGGTGCATGTAGCAGACGGCGTCGGGGAAGGCCCGGTAAAGCTCCGGCACCCGCCGCGTCATCGAGCCGGAGTGCCAGTGCTCCAGCACCCGGCCGGTGCACAGCCAGAAGGGATAGTCCTTGTCCGGCTCCTCGGCGGCGGGCTCGTAGGGCAGGGCGTAGATCACCGCTTTGCCGTCGGGCATGCCATAGAAGTTCACATCCTCGCCGGCCTTCACGTAGGGGTCGTAGCCTTCGCGGTAGCGCCAGCGCGTTTCCTTGCCGTCCACCACCGGCCAGCGCAGGCCGCGGGCCTGGTGGTAGGCATCGAAGGGGGCGAGGTCGTGGCCGTGGCCGCGGCCGAAGCGGGCGTATTCCTCGAACAGGCCTTTCTGCACGTAGAAGCCGAAGGCCTTGGCCTCGTCGTTGGCGTAGCCGGCCTCCACCTGGCTGGCGGGGAACTTGTCCACCTCGCCGTTGCGGAAGAGCACGTCGTAGAGGGTCTTGCCGCGGTAGTTGGGGGCCTTGTCCAGCAGCTCCGCCGGCCACACTTCCTCCATGCGGAAGCGCTTGGAGAACTCCATGATCTGCCAGAGATCGGAGCGCGCCTGGCCGGGGGCGGATACCAGCTGGTGCCAGAACTGGGTGCGGCGCTCGGCGTTGCCGTAGGCGCCTTCCTTCTCCACCCACATGGCGGTGGGCAGTACCAGGTCGGCGGCCACGGTGGTCACCGTGGGGTAGGCGTCGGAGACGACGATGAAGTTGTCCGGATTGCGGTAGCCGGGCCAGGCTTCCTCGACGATGTTGGGCGCCGCCTGCATGTTGTTGTTGCACATGACCCAGTAGGCGTTGAGCTTGCCGTCCTTGAGCATGCGGTTCTGCTGCACCGCGTGGTAGCCGGGTTTGTCCGGGATGGTGCCCGGCGGCAGCTTCCAGATGGTTTCGGCGGTTTCGCGGTGCTTGGGGTTGGTGACCACCATGTCCGCTGGCAGGCGGTGGGAGAAGGTGCCGACCTCGCGCGCGGTGCCACAGGCGGAGGGCTGGCCGGTGAGGGAGAAGGGGCCGTTGCCGGGGGCGGCGATCTTGCCGGTGAGCAGGTGCAGGTTGTAGAGCAGGTGGCTGCACCAGGTGCCGCGGGTGTGCTGGTTGAAGCCCATGGTGAACAGCGACATCACCGGCGTCTTCGGGTCGGCGTACAGCTGTGCCAACTGCTCCAGGCGCTGCCGGGGCACGCGGGAGAGTTCGGCCACGCTGTCCAGGTCGTAGCGCGAGACGAAGGCGGCGTATTCCTCGAAGGTGGCCGGTTTGCCGCCGCCGGGGTCGGCCACGTTGCGCGCCTTCTGCAGCGGGTTCTCCGGCCGCAGGCCGTAGCCGATGTCGGTGTTGCCCACCATGAAGCGGGCATGGCGGTCTACGAAGCCGCGATTCACCGCGCCGCTGCGGATGATGTGGTTGGCGATGTAATTCATGATCGCCAGGTCGGTCTGCGGGCGGAAGGTGAGGGTGAGGTCGGCGAGGTCGTAGCTGCGGTTCTCATACACCGACAGCGTTACCACCCGCGACTGCGGCGAGGACAGCCGGCGGTCAGTGATGCGGCTCCACAGGATGGGGTGCATCTCCGCCATGTTGGCCCCCCACAGCACGAAAACCTGGCCGTTCTCGATGTCGTCGTAACAGCCCATCGGCTCGTCCATGCCGAAGGTGCGCATGAAGCCGGCCACCGCCGAGGCCATGCAATGGCGGGCGTTGGGGTCGATGTTGTTGGAGCGGAAGCCGGCCTTGAGCAGCTTGGCGGCGGCATAGCCCTCCCAGATCGTCCATTGGCCGGAGCCGAACATGCCGACGCTGGTCGGCCCCTTGTCGCGCAGGGCCTTCTTGAACTGCTCGGCCATGACGTCGAAGGCGCGATCCCAGCTCACCGGTTGCAGCTCGCCGTTCTTGTCGTACTTGCCGTCCTTCATGCGCAGCAGCGGCTCGGTGAGGCGGTCGGCGCCGTACATGATCTTGGACAGGAAGTAGCCCTTGACGCAGTTGATGCCGCGATTCACCTCGGCGTTGATGTCGCCGTGGGTGGCCACCACCTTGCCGTCGCGCACCGCCACGTTCACGCCGCAACCCACGCCGCAGAACCGACAGGGCGCCTTGCTCCACTGCAGCTTGGTCAGCGCCGCGTCGGTCACGATGTTGGCCGCGCCCGCGGTGGCCGGAATGCCGGCAGCGGTGGCGGTGCTCAGCGCGGCGGACTGCTTAAAGAACTCGCGTCGAGTCAGCTTCATCTGAGATCTCCTCTTCCATGGCGCTGCGGCTTTCGGCGTGCTGGTAGACCAGCGCGACGTTGGCCACGCCGGGCAGTTCGCGGATGGCGGCGAGCAGGGCGAGCATGGCGTCGGCGCCCTCGCTCTCGCAGACGACGACCAGCTTGCCGCCCTCGCCCTGGGCGCAGACCTCGGCGTTGGGCATGGCGGCGACCTGGCGGCTGACGGTGGCGGCATGCTCCGGGCGCACCTGCACCAGGATGCCGGCGATGTGGATTTCCTCGTGGACTTCTTCCATGGCGAACCTCTGCGGGTTGCTTCCGATGGCGGATACGCCGCCGGGGGTGTGGCTGGCTGCTATGCGCTTGGGGAGCGCGGGCGGTGGAGGCCGGTCTCAGTGCGTCGGCAGGTGCCCGCTCAGCAGCTGGTAGAACCACACGACGAAGCCGTAACTGGCAACCAGCAGCACTGCCAGTACCGGCGCCATGACGAAGGCGAGGAAGAGGAAGGAGCGCTGCTCTTCCTGGTGGGTGGAAGGGGGCTCGGGCTGGGTCATGGGCATCTCCGTTCCTGGATGTGCGCCCGGGGCGCGGGAAGCGAGCGTGCTGCATGCGTGGGCGGCAGTATGCATGCCTCGATTCCCTTCGCAAACAATCATTTACGCTGCATTGCCGCAATCCGGCGGGGCTTGCGTTCGAGCGGCAGGGCGGGTGCAGGGCCTGCCTAAACCATGGTTGCGGCGCACTGGGGGTACCGACCATTCTTGCCGTTGGCATGGCAGCGAAACACGTGCCTGTTGCCGGTTTTGGGGGAAGGGGAAAGGCTGGAAAAGGCTTGCGGTGCACGGGTGCGGCGACGGGGTACGCCATCTTGCGTATTCCTGCGCATGGGGGGCGGCGCCTAATCTGCATTCGTGCACTGCAACGTGGCTGACGCGATCCGCCACCTTCAAAAACGCCGTTCTAGGGGACTTCACATGCAAACCCGTCGCAACTTCATCAAGGCCCTCGCGCTGTCCGCCTCCATCGCCGCGATCGGTGCCCCGCTGGGCGCCCATGCGGCCGACACCATCAAGGTGGGCATCCTGCATTCCCTGTCCGGCACCATGGCGATCTCGGAAACGGCGCTGAAGAACGTGGCCCTGATGACCATCGAGGAGATCAACGCCAGCGGCGGCGTGATGGGCAAGAAGCTGGAGCCGGTGGTGGTGGACCCCGCCTCCAACTGGCCGCTGTTCGCCGAGAAGGCGCGCCAGCTGATCAGCCAGGACAAGGTGGCGGCGGTGTTCGGCTGCTGGACCTCGGTGAGCCGCAAGTCGGTGAACCCGGTGTTCAAGGAACTCAACGGCCTGCTGTTCTACCCGGTGCAGTACGAAGGCGAAGAGCTGGAGAAGAACGTGTTCTACACCGGCGCCGCGCCCAACCAGCAGGCGATTCCGGCGGTCGAGTACCTGATGAGCGAAGAAGGCGGCGGCGCCAAGCGCTTCGTGCTGCTGGGCACCGACTATGTGTACCCGCGCACCACCAACAAGATCCTGCGCGCCTTCCTGAAGAGCAAGGGCGTGGCTGATGCGGACATCATGGAGGACTACACCCCCTTCGGCCATTCCGACTACCAGACCATCATCGCCAACATCAAGAAGTTCGCCTCCGAAGGCAAGAAGACGGCGGTGGTCTCCACCATCAACGGCGACTCCAACGTGCCCTTCTACAAGGAACTGGGTAACGCCGGCCTGAAGGCGACCGACGTGCCGGTGGTGGCGTTCTCGGTGGGTGAGGAAGAACTGCGCGGCGTGGATACCAAGCCGCTGGTCGGCCACCTGGCGGCGTGGAACTACTTCATGTCGCTGAAGAACCCGCAGAACGACGCCTTCATCAAGAAGTACAAGGACTGGGCGAAGAAGAACGGCGTGCCCAATGCCGACACCGTGGTCACCAACGACCCGATGGAAGCCACCTACGTGGGCATCCACATGTGGAAGCAGGCGGTGGAGAAGGCCAAGTCCACCGACACCGACAAGGTCATCGCCGCGCTCGGCGGCCAGACCTTCAAGGCGCCCTCCGGCTTCACCCTGACCATGGACAAGACCAACCACCACCTGCACAAGCCGGTGTACATCGGCGAAGTACGCGCCGACGGCCAGTTCGACGTGGTGTGGAAGACCAAGGAGCCGATCCGCGCCCAGCCGTGGAGCCCGTTCATCGCCGGTAACGAAGGCAAGCAGGGTCTGTAATTCCGCAGTACCGCCGGGCGGGGCGCTGCGCTCCGCCCCGGCGCGAGTTTCTCCTCTTTCTTGAAGTGCCTTCGGTGCCGGTGCTGTCCGCCGGCCCGTTTTTTCCTGCTGTTCCCGCTTCTCTCCCGAATTCCCGATCTGCCCGTAGCGCTTCGCCCCGTCCGGCGGAGGCTGCGATGGAGCCTGCAATGAATCGACTGCTGCTGCGGCTCGTTCTCTTCTGCGCCGCGCTCGCCTGCCTCGCCGGGCCGGCCCGCGCTGCCCTGGATCCGGCGCTGCTCGCTGGTTTTCATGGTGACTTCTCCAGCCGCGTTGCCGCCATCGAAGCCCTGGGCGTGGCTGGCGGCGATGATGCCCGCCGGGTGCTCGCCGCGCTGGAAGAAGGCAACCTGGGCGTCGTCGGCGAGCGCGTCCTCATCGTCGATGGCGACACGGTGCGCGATGCCGCCACCGGCGAAGCCGCCGAGGTGGCCGCCGCCGATGTGGATCTCATCACCGTGAACAACCGGGTGCGCCGCGCACTGTCGGCCGCCCATGCGGCGCTGTCGCTGCTGGCGGGCGAGCGCGGCGAGCGCCTTGCCGCCGCCCAGAACCTCAGCGAAAACGCCTCCGAAACCCTGCTGCCGCTGTTCGAGCGCGCCCTCGCCGCCGAGAAGGATGAGGCGGTGCGCGGCGTGCTGACCCGCGCCATGGCCAAGGTGAACCTGGGCGCCGCCAACCCGGCCAAGCGCCTGCAGGCGGCCGAGGCGCTGGGCGAATCCTCCGACCCGGCGGTGAAGAACATGCTGGCGGTGCTGCTGCAGAAGAATGGCGACACCTGGGCCGAACCGGACATCGCGGTGCGTACCGCAGCCGAGGCTTCCATCGCCGCCATCGACCGCCGCGTCGCCACCGCCCAGCATATCGGCACCGTGTTCTCCGGCCTGTCGCTGGGCTCCATCCTGCTGCTGGCGGCGCTCGGGCTGGCGATCACCTACGGCGTCATGGGCATCATCAACATGGCCCACGGCGAACTGCTGATGGTCGGCGCCTACGCCACCTTCATGGTGCAGACGCTGTTCCGCAGCTACCTGCCGGGCTGGCTGGACTGGTACGTGGTGGCCGCCATTCCGGTGGCCTTCTTCGCCGCCGCGCTGGTCGGCGTGGCGATGGAGCGGCTGGTGCTGCGCCACCTCTACGGCCGTCCGCTGGAGAGCCTGCTCGCCACCTGGGGCCTGTCGCTGGTGCTGATCCAGGCGATGCGCATCATCGTCGGCCCGCAGAACGTGGAGCTGGCCAACCCGAGCTGGATGTCCGGCGGCATCGAGCTGGCCGCCGGCGTGGTGCTGCCGTGGAACCGCATCGTCATCATCGGCTTCGCGGTGTTCGTGCTGGTGCTGATCTGGCTGACCATGCAGAAGACCCGGCTGGGCATGTTCGTGCGGGCGGTGACGCAGAACCGGCCGATGGCCGGCTGCGTGGGCGTGCCGACCGCGCGGGTGGATACCCTGGCCTTCGCCATCGGCGCCGGCATCGCCGGCCTGGGCGGCCTGGCGCTGTCGCAGATCGCCAACGTCGGCCCGGCCATGGGCCAGGGCTACATCGTCGATTCCTTCATGGTGGTGGTGCTGGGCGGCGTCGGCCAGCTTGCCGGCGCGGTGTGGGCGGCGCTGGGCCTGGGCATCGTCTCCAAGTTCCTGGAAGGCTGGGCCGGCGCGGTGATCGCCAAGATCCTGGTGCTGGTGTTCATCATCGTCTTCATCCAGAAGCGTCCGCAGGGCATCTTCGCCCTCAAGGGCCGCTTCGCCGACAGCTGAGCGAGGCACGCCGATGCGCACTCCCTTCACCGTACGCCTGATCCAGTCCATGCCGCGGGGCGGCTGGATCGCCCTGGCGATCTTCGCCCTGGTCGCCTGGGTGGGCATTCCCTTCGCCCACCTGGCGCTGCCGGAAAGCCACCCGCTGCATGTGTCCGCCTACACCGTGAGCCTGCTGGGCAAGATCCTCTGCTACATGGTGGTGGCGGTGGCGATGGACCTGATCTGGGGCTATGCCGGCATCCTGTCGCTGGGCCACGGCCTGTTCTTCGCCCTCGGCGGCTACGCCTTCGGCATGTACCTGATGCGCCAGATCGGCCGCGACGGCAGCTACGGCGCCGACCTGCCGGACTTCATGGTCTTCCTCGACTGGAAGGAGCTGCCCTGGTACTGGGGCGGTTCGGATTCCTTCGCCTGGGCGCTGTTCCTGGCGGTGGCCGCGCCCGGGCTGATCGCCTTCGTGTTCGGCTACTTCGCCTTCCGCTCGCGCATCAAGGGCGTGTATTTCTCCATCATCACCCAGGCGCTCACCTACGCCGCCATGCTGCTGTTCTTCCGCAACGAGACCGGCTTCGGCGGCAACAACGGCTTTACCGACTTCAAGCGCATCCTCGGCTACGCCATCACCTCGCCGGAAATGCGCACCCTGCTGTTCGCGCTGTCGGCGCTGCTGCTGATGGCCTGCCTGGTGCTGGGCCGCTACCTCGTCACCTCGCGCTTCGGCCGGGTGCTGGCGGCCATCCGCGACGCCGAGAGCCGGGTCATGTTCATCGGCTACAACCCGCTGCACTACAAGCTCTTCATGTGGACGCTGTCGGCCATGCTGTGCGGCCTGGCGGGCGCGCTCTACGTGCCGCAGGTGGGCATCATCAACCCGTCGGAAATGAGCCCGGCCAACTCCATCGAGATCGCGGTGTGGGTGGCGGTGGGCGGCCGCGGCACCCTGGTGGGCGCGGTGCTGGGCGCCGGCATCGTCAACCTGCTGAAGAGCTGGGCCACCGTGTCCTTCCCGGAATACTGGCCCTTCTTCCTCGGCTTCCTCTTCATCGCGGTAACGCTCTACCTGCCGGATGGCGTGGTCGGCCTGTGGCGCAAGCTGCGCGCCGGCCGCAAGGCGGCGCCAGTGGCGGAGCAGCCGCTGCACACGCCGCCGCCCGGCTCCACCACCGATCCGCTGCCGGAGGGCGCCACCGCGCCCCAGCACGCAGCCCCCGCCACCGCCGCCAAGGGAGCCGCCGCATGAGCGCCGTGACCGAACTCGAACGCCCGGACGCAGCCGACCGCGAGAACTGGGACGGCGGCGCCAACACCGGCCACCCGGTGCGCCCCGGTGAACTGGACCTGTCGCACAACGTCATCCTCTACCTGGACGACATCAGCGTCAGCTTCGACGGCTTCCGCGCGCTGAACAAGCTGTCGCTGACCATAGACGCCGGCGAACTGCGCTGCATCATCGGCCCCAACGGCGCCGGCAAGACCACCATGATGGACGTCATCACCGGCAAGACGCGGCCGGATTCCGGCAAGGCCTACTTCGGCCAGACGCTGGACCTCACCCGCATGACCGAGCCGCAGATCGCCCACGCCGGCATTGGCCGCAAGTTCCAGAAGCCCACCATCTTCGAGCACCACACCGCCTTCGAGAACCTGGAACTGGCGATGAAGGCGGACAAGCGGGTGCGCCGCAGCCTGTTCGCCGCCTTGTCCGACGACGAGCGCGACCGCATCGCCGAAGTGCTGCGCCGCATCCGCCTCGACCGCGAGGCCGACCGCCTCGCCGGCCTGCTCTCCCACGGCCAGAAGCAGTGGCTGGAGATCGGCATGCTGCTGATGCAGGAGCCCAGGCTGCTGCTGCTGGACGAGCCGGTGGCCGGCATGACCGACGACGAGACCGAACGCACCGCCGAACTCTTCGTCAGCCTCGCCGGCAGCCACTCGCTGATGGTGGTGGAGCACGACATGGCCTTCGTCGAAGCCCTGGGCGGCAAGGTGACGGTGCTGTGCGAAGGCTCGGTGCTGGCCGAAGGCGACCTCGCCACCGTGCAGGCCGATCCGCGCGTCATCGAAGTCTATCTGGGGCGCTGAGATGGAAAAGCGCCCAGCCTGGCGGGGAGCGCCTCGCCACGACGACACCCCCTCATCCGAACACGCTTGCCGCAGGGGCGCATACCGCCCGGCAGGAGGCCTGACATGCTGAAAGTCGACAACCTCAACCAGTACTACGGCGGCAGCCACATCCTGCGCGGCCTCTCCTTCGACGTGCCGCTGGGCAAGGTCACCACCCTGCTGGGGCGCAACGGCGTGGGCAAGACCACGCTGCTGAAGACGCTGATGGGCCTGGTGCCCTCCGCCAGCGGCGCGATTTCCTTCGATGGCCGGGACATCACCCGCGCCCCGTCCTACAATCGGGTGCGCGCCGGCATTGGCTACGTGCCCCAGGGCCGCGAGATCTTCCCCCGCCTCACGGTGGAAGAGAACCTGCTGATGGGCCTGGCCACCCGGCCGCGCGGCGAAGCGGTACCGGCCCGCATCTTCGAGATGTTCCCGGTGCTCAAGCAGATGATGGGGCGGCGCGGCGGCGACCTCTCCGGCGGCCAGCAGCAGCAGCTCGCCATCGGCCGGGCGCTGGCCTTCGGCCCGCGGCTGCTGATCCTGGACGAGCCGACCGAGGGTATACAACCCTCGATCATCAAGGACATAGAGCGCGCCATCCGCGCGCTGGCGGCCACCGGCGAGATGGCCATCCTGCTGGTGGAACAGTATTACGATTTCGCCAAGTCGCTCGCCGACCACTACCTGGTGATGGAGCGCGGCGAGATCGTCATGCGCGGCGAAGGCCGCAACATGGACGCCGATGGCGTCCGCGAGGCGTTGGCGGTGTAAGGCTCCCGGCGCTTCGCTCGACTAGGAGAAAGACGTATGGCGAGCGGATGCGCCTGGGATTCACTGGATGCCCACCTGTTGCGCGTGCTGCATGTGCTGCTGACCGAAGGCAGCGTGTCGCGCGCCGCCCGGCGCCTCAACCTCTCGCAGCCGGCGGTCAGCACCGCGCTGAAGCGGCTGCGCGACATCACCGGCGACAAGCTGCTGGTGCGCTCCCGCGGCGGCATGACGCCCACCGAGCGCGGCGCCTCGCTGCTGGAGCCGGTGCAGATCGCGCTGGAGCAGCTGGAGCGCATCGCCGCCGGCCCCACCGGCTTCGATCCCGCCACCTCCCGCCGCAGCTTCAACCTCGCCACGCCGGACTACCTCAACGCCCTGCTGCTGGGCGAAGTGGTGGCGGATGTGCACCGGCTGGCGCCCCATGTGCAGGTGGCCTTCCATTCCATGACCCGCAGCACCGATTACCCCGGCGCGCTGGAGGCGGGCGAACTGGACGTGGTCATCGGCAACTGGCCCAACCCGCCGGACCATCTGCGCACCACGCCGCTGTTCGACGACCGCCTGGTGGTGATGATGCGCGCCGGCCACCCACTGTCCGGCGCGCCGCTGACGATGGCGGACTGGCTGGGTGCCGAGCATGTGGTGCCCACGCCCTATTCGGTGGGCCAGCGCGGCGTGGTGGATGTCTTCCTCGCCCGCGAGCGCATGCGGCGCAACATCGTCGCCCAGGTGCCTTACTTCCACATGGCGCCCTACATGCTGCTGCAGTCCGACCTGGTGTTCACCGCGCCCAGCCGCTTTGCCGCTCAGTACGCCGACTTCCTGCCGCTGGCGCTGGCCGCCGCGCCGGAGGAACTGCCGCCCATGGCCTACTACCTGCTGTGGCACGACCGCAGCCACCACTCCGAGGAATGCCGCTGGTTCCGCGAGCGCATCGTGCGCATCGCCCGCGGTGAGGCCACGCCGGTGCCGGCACGCAGGGTTGCCTGAGTTCAGGCGGCGATGATCCGGGGAGGGCGTTGCGGCGTCCTTCGTCTTTCCCGGGCGCGGCAGGCGCTGCGGATGCCTTCCGGCCGCCGCCCGCTCAACGGCACAGCGCCGTCGCCGCCACCTCCCAGGCGGCCTTCTCGGTCGCATAGTCGAAGGAATACAGCACGGTGACGCCATCCGGCAGCAGGTTCTGCAGCGCCGGGCCGCAGCGTCCGCAGGGGCTCATCCCGATATAGACGCCGACGATGGGCAGCAGCCCCGAGGTATTGCCGCTGCGGGCGATCGCCTCTATCGCCTGGCACAGGCCGGACAGCTCGCCGTGGTACTTCACCCACTGGTTCTTGTAGGGCGAATACTCCAGGTCGCTCTTCATCTGGCTGCAACCGGTCTGGAGGCCCATGCGCGTGCCGGTGAAATAGGCCACGCCCGCCCAGCAGGAATGCGGGCCTATGCCGGGATGGACCTGGCTCATCTTCTTGGTCTGCAGCGTGCCCCGCACCAGCTCGTTGTCGGCGTTGAGGTCGTAGGGGACTTTGCTCAAGGTGATCATGGCGGTTCCGGAGGGAGGGCAGGGGTATCCGCTCCACACAGGAGGGACGGCGCGGAATGTCGAATGGATGAAGACGCCGCCGGTCGGGCGGCGAGGAGCGAACCGGGGGCCGGGGCCTGAGCAGGGCGCACTGGCGCCGCTCCTGGCGAGGTCGCAAGAGGCTGGCCGGGAAGCTGACAAAACCATACAGGCGAGGGCCGATGTGAGCGAGCTCGCACCAGGGCGTAAAAGGCTTTTAGGCTTGATTAGGCGCAGTTCCGCCCTATATCGCCGGTGTTAGGATTGCGCCCAACTCGCGGGCCTTTCGCTTCGCGGAAGTCTCGGAGAGAGCAGCATCGTGAAGCGTCTTTGGAACGCAATCTGCCAGCACATCGTCGCGCCCACCCAGTTGAGCAGCGACCAGCTTCCCCGCCTGCTGGCGCCCTTCAACCGCTCGCCGCAACTGCGGCGGCATGCCGCCGCGGTCATCATCGCCCGCGTCCAGCTCATCTGCGCCCTGTTCGCGGTGCTGGTGCCGCTGTGGGCGGTGGTGGACCTGCTGGTGTTCGAGTGGCCGGTCGCCTGGCCGCTGGTGCTGATGCGGCTGGCTTCCGCCGCGGTGTTTGCCACGCTCGCCTGGCCGCGCGGCATCTCGATGGAACGCCCCTATCTGCAGGCGATGGCGATGCTGGTCACCATGATGTTGGTGCCGCCGCTGTTCTACCTCGCCTCGCTGCAGGTCATCGACGTCTCCCGGCTCAGCGGCTGGCCGCGGCTGGTCGGCGAGCTGTACGGCTTCATGCCCACGGTGGTGCTGGGCGGCCTCGCCATCTTTCCGCTCACCGCGTTGGAGGCGCTGCTGCTGTCGCTGCCGGCGATCGCCATAGCGGTGTTCGGCATGGCCGCCAGCGGGCTGGAATTTTCGCTGCAGCAGCACGGCGCCGCGCTGTGGTTCATGCTGCTGATGCTGGGCGTGGCCATGTTCTCCGGCATGAGCCAGACCCACTACATGGAAAGCCTGGTGCACAAGGCGATGACCGACCCGCTCACAGGCGCCTTCTCACGCCGTTCCGGCGCGGAGGCGCTGGAACTGATGTTCCGGCTGTCGTCCATGTCCTCCCGCCCGCTCACCGTGGTCTTCTTCGACCTCGACCACTTCAAGGCCATCAACGACGGCTACGGCCATGATGCCGGCGACCAGGCCCTGATCGCCTTGGTGCAGACCCTGCGCGGCATTCTGCGCCGCGGCGACGTGCTGGCGCGCTGGGGCGGCGAGGAGTTCGTCGCCGTGCTGCCGGACCTGCCGGTCGCCCAGGTGCCCGCCTTCCTTTCCCGCCTGCGTGCCGCCGGCCTGGGCATCCGCCCCGACGGCAAGCCGCTGACCGCCTCCATCGGCGTCGCCGAAAGCCTCGTCGACGGAGTCGGCGACTGGGCCAAGCTGGTCGAGCTTGCCGACCAGCGCATGTACCGCGCCAAGCACGAAGGCCGCGACAGGGCGGTGCTGCCGGGTGGAGCGGTGATCGGGTTTTCCGCCGCCTGAGCTTACAGCCGAAGAAAAGGCCACCCAAAGGGTGGCCTTTTTCACATCCAGCGCTGCGGGCAGGCTTACAGCGCCCCGTTCGGATTCCGGTGTGCCCAGCCGGTCAGCCGGCGCTCGGCGAAGGCGAAGAGCTCGTACATCACCACGCCCATGATGCCGATGACGATGAGGCCGGCGAACACCAGGGCCATGTCCATCGACGAGCTGGCGGCCATCATCAGGTAGCCGATGCCGAGGTTGGAGGCCACGGTTTCGGAGATCACCGAGCCGACGAAGGCCAGCGTGATGGCGACCTTCAGCGAGGCGAAGAAGTAGGGCATGGCGCGCGGCAGGCCGACCTTCTTCAGGATGTCGAGGCGGGAGGCGCCCAGCGAGCGCAGCACGTCTTCCAGCTCCGGCTCCAGCGTCGCCAGGCCGGTGGCGACGTTCACCACCACCGGGAAGAAGGAGATGAGGAAGGCGGTAAGGATGGCGGGGATGGTGCCGATGCCGAACCACACCACCAGCACCGGCACGAAGGCCACCTTGGGAATGGAGTTGAAGCCCACCAGCAGCGGGTAGAGCGCCTTGTAAATGACCGGCGAGGAGCCGACCGCGGCGCCCAGCACCAGGCCGACGACCACCGCGATGCCGAAGCCGGCCAGGGTGGTGAGGAAGGTCTGGGTGGCGTGCATCATGATCGGGTCCCAGTGCGTCAGCGTGGAGCGCCACACCGCGGACAGGGAGGGGAACAGGAACTCGGGCACCTGGAAGCCGACGACCACCGCTTCCCAGAGGATGCCGAGCGCGAGGATGACCAGCCAGGGCGCGAGCCGGATGAGTGTTTTCTGCGACAGCATGGGGATGTCCTCCGGGCTCAGGATTCGCGGATGTGGCCGATGTGCTCGCGCAACTCGTGCACATAGGCGGCGAAGGGTTCGGTGTAGGTGACTTCGAGGTCGCGCGGGCGCGGCAGGTCGATCTCGCGCTTGACCAGGATGCGGCCGGGGCGCTTGCTCATCACATAGACGGTGTCGGCGAGGAAGACCGCCTCGCGCAGGTCGTGGGTGACCAGCACGACGGTGAAGGGCTCTTCCTGCCACAGGTCGCGCACCATGCACCACAGTTCTTCGCGGGTGAAGGCGTCCAGCGCGCCGAAGGGCTCGTCCAGCATCAGCAGGCGGGGCTTGTGGATGAGGGCGCGGCAGATGGAGGCGCGCTGCTGCATGCCGCCGGAAAGCTCCCACGGAAATTTGTTCTCGAAGCCGGCGAGGCCGACGCGCTTCAACAGCGCGCGCGCCTGCTCCTCGTACTCGGCGCGCCGGGCGCGCAGGGTGGAGCGATAGGGCTCGACGATCTCCATCGGCAGCATCACGTTCTGCAGCGTGGTGCGCCAGGGCAGCAGGTTGGAGGCCTGGAAGGCCATGCCCACGCATTTCTGCGGGCCGCCGACCTCGCGGCCGTCCACATAGACATAGCCCTTGCTCGGCGGCTTGAGGCCGGTGACCAGTTTCATCACGGTGGACTTGCCACAGCCCGAGGGGCCGACGAGGGAGATGAATTCGTTTTCGCGGATGCTCAGGCTGACATCCTCGATGGCGAAGGGGCTGCCCGGCTGGTAGGCGAGGCTGACGTTCTCGAAGCGGACAAAATCCATGATGTATTCCGCCCGGCGCCGCGGGTGAGGCGGGCCGGGCGTCCTCCTTGTCGTTTCGGGTGACTTACTTGACGGCGCGGTCGGCGGCGGGCGGCAGGTAGGCGGAGGTGAACAGCGCGCCCGCGTCCGGCGTGGCGGGCAGGCCGAAGGCGGCAACCACGTCGGCAACCGAGCGCTTCAGGCGGGCTTCATCCACCGCGCCCAGGCCCAGCCTGGCGGTTTCAGGCGTGACCACCACCATGTCCATCGCCATCTTCAGGCGGCGGGTTTCCAGCGCCACGTTGATCAGCGGATCGCGTTCCTTCACGTAGGCCACCGCGGCTTCCGGGTTGGCCAGGGTTTCCTTCAGCGCTTTGTTGAAGGCGCGCACGAAGCCGGCCACCGCCTGCGGCTTCTCGGCCAGGAACTTCGGGCTGGCGATGATGGCGTTGCCGTAGAACTCGACGCCGTGGTCCGGGTACTTCAGCGCCACGATGTCCTCGGTCTTCACGCCGCGGGCTTCCAGGTTGAGCACGCTGGTGAAGTAGAAGCCGGTGATGCCGTCCACATCGCCGCGGGCGAGCAGGGTCTCGCGGATGGCCGGCTCCACCGTCTGCCACTTCACCGCGTCCAGCGCCAGGCCGTTGGCCTTGGCAAAGGCCGGCCAGGCCTTGCGGCCGCCGTCGAACACCGGCGCGGCCAGGGTCTTGCCCACCAGGTCGGCCGGCTTGCTCACGCCGGATTTCTTCAGCAGCACGATGGCGGCTGGGGTGCTGTTGTAGACCATGTAGACGCCCTGGATCTTGGTGCCGGGCGTCTTGGCTTCCTGTTCGATCAGCGAGTTGAAGTCGGCGAAGCCCATTTCGTAGGCGCCGGTGGCGACGCGGGTGACCGCGCCGGCGGAGCCGTTGCCGGCGTCGATCTCCACGTCCAGGCCTTCGGCGGCGAAGTAGTTCTTCGCCTTCGCCAGCAGGAAGGGGGCCGCCGGGCCTTCGAAGCGCCAGTCCAGGGTGAACTTGATCTTCACCGGGTCGGCGGCGTGCGCGGCGCCGCCGGCGAAGGCCAGGGCGGTGGCGGCGCAGAGGAAGAGACGGCGGGAGATGGAGGTCTTGCGGGTCATGAGCTGCTCCGTTTGCATGGATGGATCGGTTTCGGCCCAGCAATTGGCAAGCGCCGTGCCACCGGAAAGTGGCAAAAACGGCGGATTATCGCGCCCGATCCGGGTGCTGCACGTTCCCTCGTGGTGCGTGCGCCGGAGCGACGCCCGTAACGACTTGTTTCGGCACATTTTTGCGATGCACCGAAGTTGGGCGGGAATGGCATAAATGCGCCAACAAAGGGAATGCTTTTTGAATATCGAGGAAAGGATATTCCTTTTATAAACAGAAGGATGTGAATTGGTGGTCTTATATGGCAAACGTAATACCCATTATTCGCCAAAGCCCTTTCGGCTCCTGTTAGCGTCTAAAAAAGCGCGGCAATCCGGTGCGCAGCAGCATTCACAGCAGACCACTCAGGAGTCCCATCAATGAAGTCCTCCCCCACCCGCGGCAAGAAGCTGGCGCTCGCCTGCGCCATCGCCGCTCTGCCCGCCCTCGTGCCGAATGCCGCCCAGGCTGCCACCTGGAGCGATACCTTCATCGGCTACCGCTTCGGCACCGATTTCCGCGAGCCGAACAACCGCGACGAGGTGCGCAAGCATGTGCTGCAACTGACCCACGCCAGCGGCTACTCGATCGGCCAGAACTTCGTGAACCTGGACGTGCTGCAGTCCGACGGCAAGGACCCGGCGAGCGGCAGCGACAGCGGCGCCACCGAGTTCTACCTGACCTACCGCCACCAGTTCCACCTGGGCAAGATCTTCGACAAGGACATGTCCTTCGGCCCGGTCAAGGAAGTGGCGGTGACCGCCGGCTTCGACCTCAACACCAAGAACACCCGCTTCGCGCCGCGCAAGCGCCTGCTGGTGGTCGGCCCCACGCTGAAGTTCGACGTGCCGGGCTTCCTCGACCTCAGCCTGCTGTACGGCCGCGAGCAGAACCACTGCGGCCTCGGCTCCCCCGCCTGCCCGAAGAGCGACATCACCTTCGATCCGCAGTGGATCGTCAGCGCCTCCTGGGGCATTCCCTTCCAGGCCGGCCCGGTGCCGCTCAAGTTCCAGGGCTTCATCAACTACATGAGCGAGAAGGGCAAGGACTACGCCGGGGTGAAGACCAAGGAAGAAACCCTGATGCGCACTTCGCTGATGGTGGACGTCGGCCAGATGGTCAGCGGCAAGAAGAACACCTTCCTGATGGGCGTGGGCTACGAGCTGTGGCGCAACAAGTTCGGCAACCACAGCAACGCCGCCGGCGTGACCAAGCCGGGCATAGACACCAACGCGCCGACCTTCCAGATGGAATGGCACTTCTGATCCGCCCTGCCTGAGCGGAGCCGGGTGCGCACCGCGCGCACCCCCGCGCCGGACCTGCTGGCCTGCATCCGCAGGCAAGCGGTCCGGCGTGTGCTTTCTGGTGCCCGCCGCCAGGCTGCGCCAGCCGGCGGTGCCCGCCGCAAAGGCGGCCGCATGCAATTGGGAAATCAGGAAATTTTCCTGTTTTGCACGGACTTTCCCCCGCAAAACGTTAGCAGCTAAACTGCCCGGCTTCTGTCGGCCGCGGGCGCAATGGCGCGCTTGTGCAACTGGCTACGCACAGGGTGGGAGGGATGCCTCCCGTTCACGAGGAATCCCGATGCACCGTCTAATGTTCCGCCGCCTGCGTTACCTCCTGGCCGGCGTGTTCTTCTTCTTCCTGCTGTTCGCCTTGCTGCGGGCAGGCTTCTATCTCTGGTCGTCCGAAGTCACGCTGGGCGAGGGTACGCATGCTGCCGAAGTGCTGAAGACCCTGGGCGTGGGGCTGCGCTTCGACCTGCGGCTGGCGATCCTGCTGATGCTGCCGCTGGCGGTGCTCGCCATCCTGCCGCGCTTCAACCTCGCCACCTCGCGGCCGCTGCGGTGGATCGGCCGGCTATGGCTATTGGCCGCCAGCCTGGCGGTGACGCTGATCTACATCGTGGACTTCGGCCACTACCAGTACCTTGGGCTGCGGATCAATTCCAGCATCCTGCGTTTCTTCTCCGACGCCCAGATCTCCGCCGACATGGTGTGGCAGAGCTACCCGGTGGTGTGGCTGACGCTGCTGTGGCTGGTGGCCAGCTTCTCCATCTTCGGCATCATGCTGGCGCTGGAGAAGCGCACGCTGGACCGCCCGCCGCGGCCGGTGGGCGTGCTGCCGGCGGCGCTGGCGCTGGCGGCCACCGTGGTGCTGGGCTTCCTCGGCATCCTCGGCCGGCTGGAGGACATCAACCCCCGCAACCCGGTGCCGCTGCGCTGGGGCGACGCCTTCTTCTCCGGCAGCACCCAGGTTGGCGCCCTCGGCCTCAACCCGGTGATCTTCCTGTGGGACACGGTGCGGACGCCGCTGGAGCGCTATGACCTTGCGGCGGTGCGCGAGTACTACCCGGAGGTGGCCAACTACCTCGGCGTGGAGGCCCCCGCGGCCGGTGCCGGCGACGTCCAGCCGCGCTTCGACCGCCACATCGGGGTGCAGCCCCACCACCTGCAGCGCCCGCGCCCGCCCAACGTCGTCTTCATCATGCTGGAGTCCTTCGGCGCCAGCGTCACCGGCATCCACGGCAACCCGCTGGACCCGACGCCCCACCTCGACTCGCTGGCGCGCCAGGGCTGGTTCTTCCCCAACCTCTACGTGCCGGTCACCGGCACCGCCAAGACGGTGTGGGCGACGATCACCGGCATTCCGGACGTGTCCCGCGCCGAGAGCGCCACCCGCAACCCCTTCATCGTGCCGCAGCACACCGTGGCCAACGCCTTCCGTGAGCACGACAAGTTCTACGCCATCGGCGGCAGCGCCGGCTGGGCCAACATGAATGCGCTCATCGTCAGCAGCGTGGACGGCATCCAGCTCTACGAGGAAGGTCACTGGAAGTCCCAGAACGCCGACGTTTGGGGCGTCTCCGACCTCAATATGTTCAAGGAAGTGGATGCGATGCTGCGCGACATGCCGCGCGACAAGCCTTTCTTCGCCTTTCTGCAGACCGCCGGCAACCACCGCCCCTTCACCATTCCGCCGGACAGCGACGATTTCGAGGTGAAGCGCATCAGCGACGCCGAGGCCGATCCCGCCGGTTTCCGCGGCGCCGACCAGTACAACGCGGTGCGCCTGCAGGACTACAGCGTCGGCCGCTTCATCGAGATGGCGAAGAAGAGCGGCTACCACGACGACACCATCTTCGTGCTCTATGGCGACCACAACGGCCGCATCTCCCGCCTGCCCTTCATGCCGCCCGCCTACGAGGCGCTGAACCTGGAGAGCCTGAACGTGCCGGCGGTGATCTACGCCCCCAGGATGATCGCCCCGCGCGTCACCGCCGAGGCCACCAGCCTGCTGGACCTGCTGCCCACGGTGGCCGGCCTGGTCGGCGTGGAATACACCAACACCACCATGGGCCGCGACATCCAGCTGCCGGCGCCGGAAGGCGAGCGGGCGGTGCCGGTGGTGCTGCGCGAAGGCAACTTCCCGCTCATCGGCGTCGTCACCCAGCACTACCTGGTGCAGATGAACGCCGACGGCAGCAGCCCCTCCATGCACGAGATCGCCTCCAAGACGCCGCTGGACAACGTCGCCGAGGCCAACCCGGCGGAATACCAGCGCCTCTACCGCCTCGCCCGCGGCCTGCATGAAACCGCCCGCCTGATGCTCTACAGCAACAAGGTGGAAGACAGTTCGCAGGCGGTGCCGGTGCACAGCCCCCTGCCGCAGACGGCGCCCCACGGCGCTCACTGAGCGCCCGCCGCCGGCACAGATGACGCAAGGAACAGGCATGACGGAAAGACATGGCGCCGAGGCCTCGCCGCTGGGGCGCACGGTCAGCTACCGCGATACCTACGCGCCGGAGCTGCTGTTCCCCATCCCGCGCCAGCTGAAGCGCGACGAGCTGGGCCTGCGCGAGGAGGCGCTGCCCTTCGTCGGCGCCGACCTGTGGAACGCCTACGAGCTGTCCTGGCTGAACCCGCGCGGCAAGCCGGTGGTGGCGCTGGCGTGCTTCCGGGTGCCGGCGGAAACGCCGCGGCTGGTGGAGTCCAAGTCGCTCAAGCTCTACCTCAACTCCTTCAACCAGCATGTGTTCGCCGACCATGACGCGGTGGCGGCCACCATCGCCGCCGATCTCTCCGCTGCCGCCGGCGGCCCGGTGGGCGTGGAGGTGACGCCGCTGTCGCAGCGGCCGCAGCGCGCCTTCGGCTATCCGGAAGGCCTCTGCCTGGATGAGCTGGATGTCGCCATCGACAGCTACCAGCCGGCGCCGGAACTGCTTTCCGCCGGCGGCGCCGAGGTGGAGGAAACGCTGTATTCCCACCTGCTGAAGTCCAACTGCCTGGTCACCGGCCAGCCGGACTGGGGCATGGTGGCGCTGCGCTACCGCGGTCCGGCCATCGATCGCGCCGGCCTGCTGCGCTATATCGTCTCCTTCCGCGGCCACAACGAATTCCACGAGCAGTGCGTGGAACGCATCTTCTGCGACGTGTTGGCGCGCTGCCAGCCGCGCGAACTCTCCGTATGGGCGCGCTACACCCGCCGCGGCGGGCTGGACATCAACCCCTGGCGCGCCACCTCCCTGGCGCTGGTGGCGGATGAGCGCATGGAAGTGCGGCAGTAGGGCCGACACATGGTCGAGGTCGGGGCGCGGCATGCTGCGCGGGCACCGGCCTGGTGCGCGGGGTGCGCTCCGCGGCGCAGGATGTCCGCGGCATCGCCCGGCGAGGGCCGCAACCGCGGGCGCCCGGCCGCGGGCTGCGAACTGGAATGCCAATTGCTAAAACGAAAGTCATGAACGCCGTCGTCGAATGCCCCAGCCTGACGCCCTCCGCACACGGCTGGCAGGCCGAGCTGCACCTCGGTTTCCGCCGCCGCGGCGACCGCAGCGTGCTGGCCGAGCGCCGCCACGTCGGTCCGTTGGTGGTGCAGCGTGCGCTCTACCCCGAGGGGGGCGAGGTGTGCCATGCCATCGTCGTGCACCCGCCGGCCGGCATCGTCGGCGGCGATTCCCTGACGCTGAACGTGGACGTGGGCGCTGGTGCCCATGCGCTGCTGACCACGCCGGGCGCCGGCAAGTGGTACCGCAGCGAGGGCCGCGCCGGCCGCCTCAGCCAGCGCATCGCGGTGGCTGAAGGCGGGGTGTGCGAATGGCTGCCGCAGGAGAGCATCGTTTATGAAGGCGCGGTCGGCGAACTGCTGACCGAGGTGGAGTTGGCGGGCGACGCCTGCTTCATCGGCAGCGAGATGAGCTGCTTCGGCCGCACCGGCTCCGGCGAGCGCTTCGGTCGTGGCACGCTGGCATTGGCCACCCGCATCCGCCGCGATGGCAAGAGCCTGTGGCTGGAGCGCGGTCGGGTGGAAGGCGGCGGCAGCCTGATGGATTCACCGGTCGGCCTGGGCGGCCACCCGGTCGTCGGCACCCTGCTGGCGGCGTCGCCGCGGGTGGATGGCGAACTGCTCGCCGCCTGCCGCGGGATCGCGCCGGCGGTGGGTGAGGGCGCGGTCACCCTGCTGCCCGGCCTGCTGGTCGCCCGTTATCTCGGCCCCGGCTGCGAGCCGGGGCGCATCTGGTTCAACCGCCTGTGGGCGGTGTTGCGGCCGGCGCTGGCCGGGCGGCCGCTGGCCATCCCGCGCATCTGGAACACCTGAGTGGAATACCCGAATGGAACACACGAGGACTAGCGTATGGAATTGACTCCGCGCGAGAAGGACAAGCTGCTCATCTTCACCGCCGGCCTGCTCGCCGAGCGCCGCCGCGCCCGCGGCCTCAAGCTCAACTACCCGGAGGCGGTGGCGCTGATCACCTGCGCCATCCTCGAAGGCGCGCGCGACGGCCGCACGGTGGCCGAGCTGATGAGCTTCGGCACCACCCTCCTCGCCCGCGAGGACGTCATGGACGGCGTCGCCGAGTTGATTCCGGAGATCCAGGTCGAGGCGACCTTCCCGGACGGCACCAAGCTGGTCACGGTACACAACCCCATCGTCTGACAGCGCGGGCGGCGCCGCGCCGGACGGCGCGGCCTGCACGCAAACGTTCGCGGCGCGGCCGCGGGAGGTTGCGATGCACGAAGCGGAAGTGGAACGCAAGGAACTGGAGCGGGCGGGCCTGCTTTCCCGCCTCAGGCTGCAGCTGCGCCGCCGGGGCGCCAGCCTGGACCCGGCGGCGCTGGTCGAGCCCGCCCGGGCTGAGCAGGTGCTGGCCGCGCTGGAGGCGGATGGCGACGGCATCGTGCGCGAACTGGCCGGCCGCCTGCGCCAGCTGCTGCAGGCGCCGCCGCAGGCCGAAGCCGCGACCATCATGCCGCCGGCAGACGCGCAAACGGACAAACCCGCCGCCCGGGCCGCCGTCCGGGACTACCGCTACGGCGCCCGTGGCGGTTGGGGCATACAAGGATAAGAAAGGAGCAAGCACATGATTCCGGGTGAACTCATCCCCGCGGCCGGCGAGCTGGAGCTGAACGCCGGCCGCGCCACGCTGACCCTGTCGGTGACCAACACCGGCGACCGCCCGATCCAGGTCGGCTCGCACTACCACTTCGCCGAGACCAACGCCGCGCTGGATTTCGACCGCAAGGCCGCCCGCGGCTTCCGCCTCAACATCGCCGCCGGCACCGCGGTGCGTTTCGAGCCGGGCCAGGCGCGCACGGTGGAACTGGTGGCGCTGGCCGGCGCGCGCAAGGTGTATGGCTTCAACGGCGACGTCATGGGAGCGCTTTGAGATGGTGAAAATTACCCGCCGCGCCTATGCGGAAATGTTCGGCCCCACCACCGGCGACAAGCTGCGCCTGGCCGACACCGACCTCGTGCTCGAGGTCGAGAAGGACCACACCATCTACGGCGAGGAAGTGAAGTTCGGCGGCGGCAAGGTCATCCGCGACGGCATGGGCCAGGGCCAGCAGCTGGCCGCCGAGATCGCCGACACCCTCATCACCAACGCGCTGATCGTCGACGCGGTGACCGGCATCGTGAAGGCGGACGTCGGCCTCAAGGGCGGCAAGATCTGGAAGATAGGCAAGGGCGGCAACCCGGACATCCAGCCGGGCGTCACCATCCCGGTCGGCGCCGGCACCGAGGTCATTGCCGGCGAGGGCATGATCCTCACCGCCGGCGGCATCGACAGCCACATCCACTGGATCTGCCCGCAGCAGATCGACGAAGCGCTGATGAGCGGCGTCACCACCATGCTGGGCGGCGGCACCGGGCCTGCCACCGGCACCTACGCCACCACCTGCACGCCGGGGCCGTGGCACATCCACCGCATGCTGGAAGCGGCGGACGCCTTCCCGATGAACATGGGCTTCTTCGGCAAGGGCAACGCCAGCCTGCCGGGGCCCTTGCGCGAGCAGGTCGAGGCCGGCGTCATCGGCCTGAAGCTGCACGAGGACTGGGGCACCACCCCGGCCGCCATCGACAACTGCCTGACGGTGGCGGACGAGATGGACGTGCAGGTCGCCATCCACACCGACACCCTGAACGAATCCGGCTTCGTCGAGACCACGCTGGCCGCCTTCAAGGGCCGCACCATCCATACCTTCCACACCGAAGGCGCCGGCGGCGGCCATGCGCCGGACATCATCAAGGCGGTGGGCGAGGCCAACGTGCTGCCGTCCTCCACCAACCCGACGCGGCCCTACACGGTGAACACCATAGACGAGCATCTGGACATGCTCATGGTCTGCCACCACCTCGACCCGTCGATTGCCGAGGACGTCGCCTTCGCCGAGTCCCGCATCCGCCGCGAAACCATCGCCGCCGAGGACATCCTGCACGACACCGGCGCCTTCGCCATGATGTCGTCCGATTCCCAGGCCATGGGCCGCGTCGGCGAAGTCGTCATCCGCACCTGGCAGACCGCGCACAAGATGAAGGTGCAGCGTGGCCCGCTGGCGGAAGACGCCGGCCGGGGCAACGACAACTTCCGCATCAAGCGCTACATCGCCAAATACACCATCAACCCGGCCATCACCCACGGCATTGCGCACGTGGTCGGCTCCATCGAGGAAGGCAAGCTGGCCGACCTGGTGCTGTGGAAGCCGGCATTCTTCGGCGTCAAGCCCAGCCTCATCCTCAAGGGCGGCATGATCGCCGCCGCCGCCATGGGCGACGCCAACGCCTCCATCCCGACGCCGCAGCCGGTGCATTACCGGCCGATGTTCGGCAGCTTCGGCAAGGCGCTGAAGACCTCGGTGACCTTCGTCTCCCAGGCTGCGCTGGCCAACCCGGAGGTGGCCGCGCTCAAGCTCGACAAGCCGCTGGTGGCGGTGCAGGGTTGCCGCAGCGTGCAGAAGGGCGACATGGTGCATAACGGCGCCCGGCCCAAGATCGAGGTGGACCCGGAAACCTACGTGGTGCGGGCCGACGGCGAGCTGCTGGTGTGCGAGCCGGCCTCGGTGCTGCCCATGGCGCAGCGCTACTTCCTGTTCTGACGACACGCGCGACTGCCGGTCGCGGTGGCGGGCGCAGGGTGGCTTGGCTACCCTGTGCCACTTCCCATCGCGCTGGCTCGCGCGGTCCATCGATACCCGTTTCCGGAGACATTCCATGACCACGGCCTCCTCAGCTGGCCCGACGGGCGGCGACATGCTGCTGATCGAAGCCCTCTACGAAGGCAACCGTAACGCCACCGACACGCTGGAGCTGGACTTCGGCTACCGCACCAAGAGCCGCCTGCGTGCAAAGCTGGGCTCGGGTGCCGAAGTCGGCCTCTTCCTGCCGCGCGGCACCATCCTGCGCGGCGGCAACCGCCTGCTCGCCAATGACGGTCGGGTGGTGGAAGTGGTCGCCGCGCCGGAAGACTTGATGGAAGTGCGCTGCGCCGATGCCCTGGAGCTGGCGCGCGCCGCCTACCACCTGGGCAACCGCCACGTCGCCGTCGAACTCGGGGAGGGCTGGCTGCGCATCCAGGCCGACCATGTGCTGGAAGGCATGCTCACCGGCCTGGGCGCCGACGTCGAAGCGCTACGCGCGCCCTTCGAGCCGGAAGCCGGCGCCTACGCCCACGGCCACCAGCACCCGGGTGACGGCAGCGGTGCCCGCATCCACATGATGGACGGGCAGTGAGCGAAGCCGCTCCCGCCGCCGCGGTGCTCGCCCCGGCCGCCCTCGGCCAGTTGCAGCTGGTGCGCCTGCTGCAACTGGCCAGCCCGGCGCTGCCGGTGGGCGCCTACACCTATTCGCAGGGCCTGGAGTGGGCGGTGGAATGCGGCGCGGTGCGCGACGAAGCCGACGCCGGCCGCTGGATAGGCGACCTGCTGAGCCACGGCGCCGGCCGTTTCGAAGCGCCGCTGCTGGCGCGGCTGGTGCAGGCCTGGGCGGTTGGCGAGGATGCCGAAGTCGCCCGGCTCAACGACGATTTCGTCTGCAGCCGCGAGACCTCGGAGCTGCGCGCCGAGACGCTGCAGATGGGCTATTCCCTGGTGCGCCTGCTGACCGAGCTGGACGCTTTCGCTGGCTTGCCGGGCTGGCGCGAACGCCTGCGCGGCATCGACTCCCCCGCCTTTCCCACCGCCTGGGCCGCGGCTGCCGCCGCCTGGAACATAGACGCCGGGGCCGCGCTGGCGGCCTACCTGTGGGCCTGGCTGGAAAACCAGGTGATGGCGGCGGTGAAGGCGGTGCCGCTGGGCCAGAGCGCCGGCCAGCGCTTGCTCGCCGGCCTGGGCGCGCGGCTGCCGGAGCTGGCGGCCGCGGCGCTGGCGTTGCCGGAGGCGGAATGGAGCAACTTCACCCCCGGCCTGGCCATCGCCAGCAGCCGGCATGAAACCCAATACACGAGGCTGTTCAGATCATGACTTCCCAGACTTCCCACGCCCTGCGCGTTGGCATCGGCGGCCCGGTCGGCTCCGGCAAGACCGCGCTTACCCTGGCGCTGTGCCGCGCGCTGCGCGAGCGCTACAACATCGCGGTGGTGACCAACGACATCTACACCGCCGAGGACGCCCAGTTCCTGGTGCGCAACGAAGCGCTGGCGCCGGAGCGCATCATCGGCGTGGAAACCGGCGGCTGCCCGCACACCGCCATCCGCGAGGACGCCTCCATCAACCTGGAGGCGGTGGATCGCCTCAACCAGCGCTTTCCGGGGCTGGAGATCATCTTCGTCGAATCCGGCGGCGACAACCTGGCGGCCACCTTCTCGCCGGAGCTGTCCGACCTCACGCTGTACGTGATCGACGTTTCCGCTGGCGACAAGATTCCGCGCAAGGGCGGCCCCGGCATCACCAAGAGCGACCTGCTGGTGATCAACAAGATCGACCTCGCGCCCTTGGTCGGTGCCTCGCTGGAGGTGATGGACCGCGACGCAAAGAAGATGCGCGGCGAGCGCCCCTTCGTCTTCTCCAACCTCAAGACCGGCCAGGGCCTGGACGAGATCATCGGCTTCATCGAGCGCCAGGGCCTGCTGCGCCCCGCCGCCTGAGGTCGGGCCGGCGGCGCGCCGCCGTGGGCAAGCCCTGCCCGGTCGTTTAGTATCGCGGCGGTTCCGTCCCTTGCCAGAGGAGTAGGTATGAAGTTGCCCGCCGCCGCGCTAAGCGCCGCACTCGCCGCCTGTACGCTGTCCGCCGCGCCGGCGTTTGCCGATGAGGCGCTGGCCAAGGCGAAGAACTGCACCGGTTGCCATGTGCTGGACCAGAAGCGGGTGGGCCCGGCCTTCAAGGACATCGCCGCCCGCTATGCGAAGCAGCCCGGCGCGGTGGACAAGCTCATCGGCAAGGTGCTCAACGGCAGCGTGTGCGAGTGGAGCGTGGTGCCCATGCCGCCGAACAAATACCACGTGAATGAAAGCGAGGCGCGGGAGCTGGTGCAGTGGATATTGAGCACCAACCCGGATGGCAGTGGCTGGGCCAAGGCGGGCACGCCGGTCGGCTGCACGCCCAAGCTCAACTAGCCCTGCGGACAGCGGCCCCGGCGCTCCACGCCTGTTCAGGCGGGCCTTGCCTGAAATGGCCGGGCAGGCCTGGCCAGGACGGTTGCGGGAGGCGGACTCCGCCGGCTGGTGGCGTCCTGGCTGGGTGGCCGTCGTCGCGGGCAAGCAGCAAGTCGGGGCGCCGGTGCTCCGCCTCAGCACGCCCCGCAGGGCACCGCCCGCAGCCAGCCGCCGGCTTCTGCCGCCGGAGCGGGGCGGGCGAAGAAGTAGCCCTGCATCACGTCGCAGCCCAGGGTGCGCAGGGTTTCCACCTGTTCGGCGCGCTCCACCCCCTCGGCGATCAGCTGCAGGCCGAAGCCGCGGGCGATGCCGGTGATGGCGGAAATGATGGGGTTGGTCGCCGGGCCTTCCAGGTCGCGCACGAAGCTGCGGTCTATCTTCAGCGTGCTCACCGGGAACTTCTGCAGGTAGGCCAGCGCCGAGTAGCCGGTACCGAAGTCGTCTATCGCCACGCTGAGGCCGGCCTCGCGCAGCTGGCGGACCTTGGCGGCGACGCCGGCGGCGTCCTGCATCATCATGCTCTCGGTGATCTCCAGCTCCAGCTGAGAAGGCGGCAGGCCGTGGCGGGAGACGCAGTCGGTGACCATGCCGACCACGTCGGCGCTGTCGAAGTCGTGCGGTGAGAGGTTGAGCGACATGCGCAGTTCGTCATGGCCGGCTTCGCGCCAGTCGGCGAGCTGGCGGCAGGCCTGCTCCAGCACCCAGCGGCTGATGTCGCCGATCAGCCCGGCCTCTTCGGCCACCGGCACGAAGGCCGCCGGCCCCACCATGCCATGCACCGGATGGTTCCAGCGCAGCAGCGCCTCCATGCCCACCACCCGCTGGCGGTGCAGGCTGATCTGCGGCTGGTAGTGCAGTTCCAGCTCGCCGCGCTCCACCGCGCCGCGCAGGTCGTTCTCCAGCGCGATACGTTCGCGGTAGTGGCTATTGAGGTCGGGGTCGAAGAAGCGGAAGCCGTTCTTGCCGGAGCGCTTCACCTGGTACATGGCGATGTCGGCGGCGCGGGTCAGCTCCTCGGCGTCGTTGCCGTCGCGGGGGAAGAGCGCGATGCCCAGGCTGACGGTGGCGCGGAAGTCGCCGTGGCTGAGGCGGAAGGGGGGCGCCAGCACCTCCAGGATCTTGCGCGCGATGGTCTCGGCATCCTCCGGCTGGGCGACGTCCGGCAGCAGCACGGTGAACTCGTCCCCGCCCAGGCGGGCCAGGGTGTCGCCGCGGCGCAGGGTGGCGGACAGGCGCTCGGCGATGCCGCGCAGCAGGGTGTCGCCCTCGGCGTGGCCGAAGGTGTCGTTCACCAGCTTGAAGCGGTCCACATCCACGAACATCACCGCCAGCGAGCCGCTGCGGCGCTGGGCCTGGGCGATGGCCAGTTCCAGGCGGTCCTTGAACAGCACCCGGTTGGGCAGGCGGGTGAGCTGGTCGTGGTAGGCCTGGAAGGAGATGATCTCCTCGGCGCGCTTGCGTTCCGAGATGTCGCGGGCGACGCCGTAGAGGCCGCTGGCCTGACGGCCGCCCTCGCGCCCCATCATCGGGATGCCGGTGAGGGAGACGGTGATGGATTCCGGGCCGTCTTGCCCGCTCTTGTCATCGACGGCGCGGCGCAGCCGCAGTTCGACGTTGAAGCTCTCGGTGGGTATGCCGCGCGGTGACAGCAGCAGGGAGCGCATGCGCTCCATGTCTTCCGGCATCACCAGCGAAACGAAGGGGCTGCGCATCAGCGCACTGCGCTCGTAGCCGAGCAGGGCCTGCACCCGTGGGTTGATGTAGTTGAAGCAGCCTTCCGCATCCAGCGTGAAGATGAGATCGGGCGAGCTTTCCACGAGGTAGCGGTGCAAGCGCTCCGAGGCCCGCAGGCGCTGGCTCATGGCGCGGTTGGCGCGCTCCAGCGAGGTCTTGTGCAGGGTGCCTTCCACCGCGCGCTGCAACTGGGCGACATGGTAGGGCTTGCGCACATAGTCATCCGCGCCGCGGCGCAGCGCGCCTATGGCGGCGTCTATGGCGTCTTCGCCGCTGATCATGATGACCGCCTCTTCGCGCTGGTTCTCCGACAGCCAGTCGAGCAGGGCGAGGCCGGTGGCGTCCGGCAGGCGGTAGTCCAGCAGGATGAGATCGTAGTGCTGGTGTTGCAGCAGGGCGATGGCGGCGGCGACGCTGCCGCAGTCGTCGAAGCTGCGGCCGCTGCGGGCGAGGACGTGCGGCAGCGTCCGGCGCAACGACGCATCGTCGTCGACGACGAGAATCCGGCAAGCAAGCTCCGGGTCGGGGCGGACCTCGGAAGCCGTGCCGAAAAAGGGCTGCTCTCCCGGGATAACCATGACCTCCCTGGTGGTCGGTGGTTGTCGTTTGGTCGGTCTTATAGGTCTTTCGACATAATGCAACAGTCAGCGGGATTGTTCCAGAGGGACGAAGACCTGGAAGCTGGTGCCGCTACCCGGCTGGGTACGGCAAAGAATGGACGCCTTCCATTGCACCAGGATGTCGCGGATCACGCTCAGCCCCACGCCCTGGTGGCCACCGCCCTTGCTGGAGGGACGCGGCGAGAAGAGGTCGGTGGCGCGTTCCGGCGGCAAGCCGGGGCCGTTGTCTATCAGGCGGATTTCAACGCAGTTGCGGCCATCCACGCTGACCTGCCCAACCAGGGCAACCGACAGCCGCCCGCCGGGCTGCAGTGCCTCGGAGGCGTTGCGGAAGAGGTTGAGCAGCACCTGCTTGAGCGCGGAGGCCGGCATGGCGGCCGGTGCCACGCCGTCGGCGATGCGGAGTTCGAAGTGGATGTCGCGGCTGGCGAACAGGGCGTCGCCATAGACGGTGCGCATGTCCTGCAGAAGTTCGCCGACACGGCAGCGCGGCAGTTCGCTTTCGTCGGCCGGCAGGTCGCCGGCGCGGCGCAGCAGGTTGCCGATGCGGTCCAGTTCGGCGTTGAGCAGGCCCATCTCGTCCTGCAGCGCCTCGTCCTCCGGCTGGTTCTGGGCCATCAGGCCGAGCCGCGTCTTGAGCACGGTGAGCGGATTGGTTGCCTCGTGGGCGATGCGCCGCACGTGTTCGCGGAAGCGGCCCTTGAGCGCGTCCTCGCGGGCGCCGGCTTGCTCCTGGATGCGGCGCGCGCCAACGATGGCGCGGGCGCCGGCGCCCAGCAGTTCGTTCAGCAGCCAGCGTTCGGCGGCACCCAGCTCCTGCTCCCTGTCCAGCCCCAGCAGGGCGACCGCATGGCGGCCGTCGGCCAGCGGCAGCGGCAGGCAGCAGAAGCCGCGCCGGCCCAACCAGCGGCCGATATGCCAGTCGGCCATGCTGCGGCCGGGGGCTGCGGCGGCGGGAAAGTAGCTGGCGGGCCGGCCGCTGCGCAGGGCCAGGGCGATGACGCTGCTTTCATCTTCTTCGCGCAGCCGCAATTCCTGGATGCGGGCGGCGGCGGTACCGGCTGCGCAGGGCAGCAGCGGATGCAGCAGGCCGTCGTCCGCCGCGGCGAGCAGCAGGAACTGGCGCTGGCCGGTGAGTAGCGGCGTGGCGATGCGCAGGCGGGCGGCGGTGGCTTCTTCGGACTGATCGGCGAAGGCGGCGGTGACCAGCCCGTGCAGCGCGGCGCTGCGGAAGGGGTCGTCGGCGATGCTGGGGGCGCTGGCTGGCAGCGTGGGCAGCCGCGGCGCCGGCGGCGGGTAGGCGGCGTGGCCGGAGACGATGTAGCCGACGTCGGTGCGCAGGCTGTTCAGGCTGCCCGTCGTGAGGCCGGTGAGGCTGGCGATGCGCTCGCCGCGCGTCTCCCAGCCTTTGCCGGCGAGCGAGTCGGCGGCCTTCAGCAGGCGTACCAGCGGATGCGCGGCCAGTGCCTGTTCGTCCAGCAGCGGACCGAGTTCGACGGCGTCGGCCAGGGTGTCCGGCAAGCCACAGGCATGCACCAGCCGGGCAAGGTGGCTGCGGCCATCGTCGGCGAGGAAGAGCGGGCCGGGGTCTTCACTATCGCCGCCACGCTGGCCGAGGCCCAGCACCGAGGGCGTGAGCCAGAGGCCGCCGAGATAGGCTTCGTCCGGCCGCGGATAGCGGGTTTCCAGCGCCAGGTGCAGCGCGCACTCGGCCACCAGCAGGGCGCGTTGGCCGTCGCCGCCGTCATCCGTCTGCGGCAGCCCGAGCAGCCAGGCGCGCAGGAGGTCGGCGCCCAGGGTGGAGAGGCGCTGGCGCAGCGCCAGGTCCAGCCCGCCATCCAGTTCACCCTCCACCAGCGGTGCAGCCAGCAGCAGGAGCAGGCAGAGCGCCGGATCGCGCGCAGCCACCATCGCCACCTCCGGCCAGTTGGGCGTTGCGGCGGCGAGCAGGCGCAGCAGCGTGGCGCTGCTTTCCGGCAGGGGCTGAGGGCGGAACGCGCTGGGCGCGGCGGGGGTCATCGGAGGCGCTGAGCCGGTCGTTGGAATTTGGCCGGATTGTAACCAGCGCCCCGGCGTGGGGATGTGAACGAAGTCGCGTTGCCGAGGGGATATGCAACTTTAGTTGCATCCGGAGCGCGCTGTGCGCTCAGGTCGGTGTCGCGTAAGCCTCAGTTCACGCGGAAAAAACGTACCGTTTCCTGCAGCCGGCTGGCTTGGGCCTGTAGTTCCTCGGCGGTAGCGGCCAGTTCCTCGGAGGAGGAGGCGTTGTGCTGGGTAGCCTGGCTGACCTGGTTCACCGCCATGCTGATCTGGGCGGCGCCGCCCGCCTGTTCCTCGGAAGCGAGTGCGATCTCCTTCACCAGCGCGGCGTTCTTCTGGATGCTGGGCAGCAGTTCCTCGAACAGGCTGCCGGTGCGCTCGGCCAGCCTGACGCTGGAGCCGGCCAGTTCGCCGATCTCGCGTGCGGCGACCTGACTGCGTTCGGCCAGCTTGCGCACCTCGGCGGCGACCACGGCGAAGCCCTTGCCGTGCTCGCCGGCGCGGGCGGCCTCGATGGCGGCGTTCAGCGCCAGCAGATTGGTCTGGTAGGCGATGTCGTCCACGATGCCGATCTTCTGCGCGATGGCCTGCATGGCGCCCACGGTTTCGCTGACCGCCTCGCCGCCGGCCTGGGCGTCGGTGGCGGCGCGGGCGGCGATGGCTTCGGTGGCGCCGGCGTTCTCGCGGTTGTGGGCGATGGAGGCGGCCATCTGTTCGACCGAGGCGGTGGTCTCCTCGATGTTGGCAGCCTGTTCGCTGGCCGCCTGCGACAGCGATTGGGAGGTGAGGCTGACCTGGGCGGAGGCGTTGGCCAGCGACGCGGTGGACTCCAGCACTTCGATCAGCGTGCCGCGGGTGCGCTCTATCATCCGCTCGGTGGCCTTCATCATGCGGCCGACCTCGTCGTTGCCGGTGCTATCCGCATGCACCGTGAGGTCGCCTTCGGCCAGGGCTTCCATCACCGCCTGCATCTGCTGCACCGGCCGCACCACGCTGCGCATCACCACCACGCCGAAGGCCACCATCAGCACCAGGATGAGGGTGGCCAGGCCGCCCTGGCGCAGCGCGCTGCCGCGGAACACCGCATCCACGTCATCCACGTATATGCCCGAACCGATCACCCAGTTCCACGGCTTGAAGCCGGCGACATAGGAGATCTTGGGCACGGGCTCGGTGCTGCCGGGCTTGTTCCAGTGGTATTCGACGAAGCCGGCGCCCTGGTCGCGCACCACCGCGGTCATGTCGGCGAACAGGCGCTTGCCGTTGGTGTCCTTGAAGTCGGTGAGGTCCTTGCCCAGCAATTGCTGCGAGGTCGGGTGCATCACCATGCGGTTCTCGCCGCTGTGGATCCAGAAGTACTCCTGGCCGTCGTAGCGCAGTTCCTGCAGCGTCTGCATCGCCCCCTGCTGCGCCGCCGCCTCGCTCATCTCGCCGGCCTGCGCCTGGGCGTGGTAGCGGGTGACCACGCCCAGCGCCACTTCGACCACGTTGCGGGTCTTGAGCTTGCGGTCCTCCACCAGGTTGTCGCGCAGGCTGGTGAGGCCGATGGCGATGTTGATCAGGTAGCCGAGCACCGCCAGGGCGATCAGCAAGCCGATCTTGTGACCGATCTTCAGATTCTTCATCACGCCTCCCCGGGCGTTGTTGGGTGGAAGTCAGGCTTGCAGGCTGTCGGCGAAGCCGAGGGCGATCAGCTGGGCGCGGTTGAGCTGTTCGCGCTCCAGGTGCAACTCCTCGGCGGCGGCCAGCAGGTTGGCGGCGTCGAAGCTCTCGCAGTGGCGCGCCAGGCGCAGGAAGGGAGCGAACTCGCCCTGGTCGTGGAGCAGGGCGTCGATGACTGGCGCGGGCAGCAGCATCTCGTTGAGCAGGGTCTGCATGGAGGTGCCGAGCAGCACGTGCAGCAGGGAGAAGGCGCCGGTGATGAAGAGGTTGTCGCGCTCGGACTTGTCGAAGTAGGCAGAGCCTATTTCTTCCATGAAGCGGCCGCGGGCAATGGCGGTCTGCATCATCGCCGGGGCGCCGGGGTCGCGGCTGGCGGTGACCAGCAGCAGCGACAGCCACTTGTTGAGGTTGGTGTAGCCGAGGATGCTGACCGCGTGGCGGAAGGACTGGATTTCGCACATCAGGCCGAAGCCGGCGGAGTTGATGTAGCGCAGCAGCTTGTAGGACAGCGCCACGTCCTGCTTCAGCACCGCTTCGATTTCCTTGATATCGCCGTTGTTGCGGACGAGGTTGAGCAGGCGGACGATCTGCGCATGGCCGGGCGACAGCGACTTCGCCACCGGGTTGCCGTTGAGGAAGAACCAGCCGGAGGCGCCGTCGTAGCCCTTGCCCACTGCCTCGCGGAAGGCCGGCACGTCGGCCAGGCCCCAGGCCAGCGCCAGGCCGGGCGCGCCATCCGGCGCCGGATGCTTGCGCGCGTCCATCAGCGAGAAGCGCCAGTCGGCGCCCGCCGGCACTACGCCGCCCGGCGTATGCCAGGTGAGGCAGACGCTGTTGCGGGTTTCCCGCAGCTGTGGCAGCAGCGCCTGGGTCTGCGGGTGATTCAGCGCCTGCGCGGGAATCTCGATCATGGCGTTGGCCGGGATCTGCCAGGCCAGCAGATCGGGCGTGGGCACCAGCCGGCCCAGGCTGACGAAGACGGTGTGGTGGCTGGGCCAGACGTCCGCCAGTTCGTTCAGGGTTTCCGTCACCGCCGCAATGTTGGGCCCGTGGGCGACCAGCCGGTTGGCGGTGATCGCCCGGTTCTTGTTGACCACGGGCTCGCGGGTGAGGACGGTCATCTGGCTCATGCGTTTGGCGTCAGCTCGCTGCGTTGGCGAAGGTGAAGGCGTCGGCGTGGAAGGCGCCCTCAGGCAGGCCGCGGGTGCCGACGAAAGCCTGGCGGGCCGCATCCACCATGGCCGGCGCGCCGCAGACGTACACCTCGTGGCCGGAGAGATCGGCGAAGTCGGCCAGCACCGCTTCGTGCACCAGGCCGCGGCGGCCGTCCCAGGCTTCATCCTTCGCTTCCGACAGCACCGGAATATAGCGGAAGCCAGAGAGCATGGCGGCCCAATCTCGCGCCAGCGTGTCCATATACACGCCGGCAGCGTTGCGCGCGCCCCAGTAAAGGGTGATGGGCCGCTGCAGGCCGACGTGGATGGCGTGCTCCACCATGCCCTTGATCGGCGCGAAGCCGGTGCCGCCGGCCACCAGCACGATGGGGCGCTGGCTGTCCTCGCGCAGCCAGAAGCTGCCCAGCGGTCCCTCGAAGCGCAGGATCTCCTTCTCCTTCATGCCTTCGAAAACGTGGCCGGTGAAGCGGCCACCGTCGATCCTGCGCACATGCAGCTCAAGCCGGCCGGCGTCGTGCGGCGCGTTGGCGATGGAGAAGCTGCGGCGCTGGCCGTCGGCCAGCAGGATGTCGATGTACTGGCCGGCGCGGAACTGGAAGGCCTCGCTGGCGGGCAGCTTGAGCTCGATGATCATCACGTCCGGCGCTGCCAGTTCCAGCTTCTGCACCCGGCAGGGCAGCTTCTTCACCGGGATGTCGCCAGCGCGGGTGACGTTGCGTGCTTCCAGCATCAGGTCGGAACAGGCGCGGGCGCGGCAGAACAAGGCATAGCCGGCGTCGCGGTCGGCGGGCGACAGCGCGCCCTCGGAGTACAGGCCGCGGTCCAGCTCGCCGCTCAGCACCTTGCCCTTGCAGGCACCGCAGGCGCCGTCGCGGCAGCTGTAGGGCAGCAGCAGGCCGGCCTGCAGCGCCGCTTCGAGTATGGTCTGGTCGGAAGCGGCCTCGAAGGTCTGGCCACCGGGCTGGAGCGTGATCTGGAACGACATGGGCGTGGGATAGAATGGATCGATGAAAAGACTGTTGATCGTCGGTGGCGGCGACGTCGCCAGGCGGGCCATCCCGTGGCTGGTGCGGCGTTTCCGCGTGTATGTGCTGTCGCGCCGGCCCGAGGGTGCCGCGGCACTGCGGGCGGTGGGCGCGCTGCCCATCGCCGGCGACCTCGACGATCGCCGCAGCCTGCAGCGCTTGAGCGGCCTGGCCGATGCGGTGCTGCACTTCGCGCCGCCACCCGCGCAGGGCGAGGGCGATCCTCGCACGGTGCGCCTGGTTGCGGCGCTGGCGGGTCGGCGGAGTCTACCACCACAGCGCCTTGTATACATAAGCACGACAGGGGTTTACGGCGACTGCGCCGGGGCCTGGACGGACGAGTGCCGGCCCTGTAAACCGGCCAGTGCGCGGGCGCGGCGGCGGGTGGCGGCCGAGGACGCGCTGCGCCGCTTTGGTCGTCGCAACGGTGTTGCCGTCGGCATACTGCGCGCGCCCGGCATCTACGCCGCCGACCGCCTGCCGCTGGAGCGCCTGCAGCGCGGCGACCCGGTGTTGAGCGCCGAGGACGACGTGCATACCAACCACATCCACGCCGAAGACCTTGCCCGCCTCGCCTGTGCGGCGCTGTTCCGCCTGCGCGGCGGCCGGGTGGTGAACGCGGTGGATGACAGCGCGCTGAAGATGGGCGACTACTTCGATCGCGTCGCCGATGCCTTCGGCCTGACGCGGCCGCCGCGGCTGGCCCGGGCGGCGATCAGCCAGGTGCTGTCGCCGCTGACGCTGTCCTTCATGGCCGAGTCGCGCCGCCTGCGCAATCACAGGCTGAAGCGCGAGTTGCGGCTGGCGTTGCGCTATCCCACGGTGGACGATGGCCTGCGCGCCGCCCTCGCCGAACGCTGAACATCCCTTGCCTGGAGCTTTTCCCCGATGCTGGTGCTGAAGTCGCTGCACATCATTTTCGTCGTCAGCTGGTTCGCCGGCCTGTTCTACCTGCCGCGCCTGTTCGTCAATCACGCCATGGTGGAGGATGCCGCCACCGCCGAGCGGCTGGCGCTGATGGAGCACAAGCTCTACCGCTTCATGACGCCGCTGGGCATCCTCGCCGTTGGCCTCGGCCTGTGGCTGTGGTTCGGCTACGGCTTCAGCGGCGGCTGGCTGCACGCCAAGACCACGCTGGTGGTCGGCCTCATCGCCTATCACCTCTACTGCGGCAGGCTGATGCGCGACTTCGCCGCCGGCCGCAACCGCCGCAGCCACCGCTGGTACCGGGTGTTCAACGAGGTGCCGGTGCTGGTGCTGTTCGCGGTGGTCTTCCTGGTGGTGTTGAAGCCGTTCTGAACTTGCTCAGGGCGCGGGCGGCCGGCCGGCGGCGGCCAGCTCCTCCGGCGTGTTGATGTTGCGGAAGGCCGCCGCCACATCGTCGAAATCCACTTCCACCGCCTTCACCGCCGCATGCCACTGCGACACCTTGCGGCCGCCGCCGTCGAGGAAGGCGCGCAGCGAGCCGGCCAGCTCGCGCCGGCACAGGCAGAACACCGGCTGGCTGCGGCCCTCGGTGCGCGCCACCGCCAGCCCGGCGCCAGCGGCGAGCAGCGCGGCGGAGAGGCGGGCGACCAGGTCCGTCGGCAGGAAGGGCGAGTCGCAGGGCGCGGTGGCCACCAGCGGATGGCGTGCCTGCAACAGCGCCGCATGCAGGCCGGCGAGCGGGCCGGGCTGGCCGGGAATGTCGTCGCCGAACACCGGGTAGCCCAGCGCCGCATAAGCCTCGGCATTGCGGTTGGCGTTGATCAGCAGCTCATCCACCTGCGGCGCCAGCCGCGCCAGCGCCCAGGCCGCCATCGGCTTGCCGTCCAGCGTCACCAGCCCCTTGTCGACGCCACCCATGCGGCTGCCCTGGCCGCCGGCGAGCAGTACGCCGGTAATGGCGGGCAGGGAAGAAGGGGGGGCGGTGCTGGACATGGCGGTGGGGACCGTGCGATGGGGGTGCGCTCCGGATTCTAGCCCGGCACGGTGTGCGGCCTGCGCCCGCCGGCCCGGCGCTGTTCTTCCTCCGAAGCGGAGGCGTCGCCAGCCCGCCCGAACGCCGCCCCGCCACGGCGATACAATGCCGCCTTTTCGCGGGTCCGCCCGCCGTCACCGGAGTCCGCCATGGCCGAACACTTCTTCTCTCCTTGCCCGCGCGGCCTCGAAGCGCTGCTGGTGGAGGAACTGCGCGATTGCGGCGCGAGCGCGGCGGAGGCGGTGCATGGCGGGGTTACCTGGCAGGGCGACTGGAACGCCTGCTATCGCGCCAACCTGGAGAGCCGGCTGGCGACGCGGGTGCTGTGGCGGGTGGGCATGGGCCGCTACCGCGGCGAGATCGACATCTACAAGCTGGCCTACAGCCTTACCTGGGCGAAGTGGTTCACCCCGGACGACACCCTGCGCATCTACGTCACCGCGCAGAAATCGCCGCTGAAGAGCCTGGAATTCATCACCCTGAAGATCAAGGATGCGGTGTGCGACCATTTCCGCACCGTGGCCGGCCGCCGGCCCAGCGTGGATACCGCCAACCCGGCGGTGCGCATCCATGCCTTCCTCACCGCCGATACCGCCACCCTCTACATCGACACCTCCGGCGAGCCACTGTACAAGCGCGGCTTCAAGCCGGCCGCGGTGGAGGCGCCGCTGAAGGAGAACCTGGCCGCCGGCATCCTGCGCCTGTCCGGCTGGCAGCCGGGCGAAACCCTGCTGGACCCGATGTGCGGCAGCGGCACCTTCCTGCTGGAGGCGGCGCAGATGGCGCTGGACATCGCCCCCGGTCTCGGCCGCCATTTCGCCTTCGAGCGCCTGCGCCACTTCGACCGCGCCGCCTGGGCGGCGCTGCGCGGGGCGGCGGAGCAGCGCCGGCAACCGGCGCGGCCGCTGCCCATCTTCGGCTCCGACATCGTCGGCGAGCTGGTCCGCCGCAGCCGCGAGAACCTGCAGGCCGCCGGCCTGGCCGACTGCGTGACGCTGGAGCGCGCCGACCTGCTGGAACGCCAGCCGCCGGCCGCCGAGGGCGTGATGGTGAGCAATCCGCCCTACGGCGTGCGCATCGGCGAGGCGGAGGAGCTGGCCGCTTTCTACCCGCGCCTGGGCGACGCGCTGAAGCAGCGCTGGAGCGGCTGGCGCTGCCTATTCTTCAGTGGCGACACCGCGCTGCCCAAGCTCATCGGTCTCAAGGCCAGCCGGCGCACGCCGCTGTTCAACGGCGCGCTGGAATGCCGGCTGTACGAATACCGCATGATCGCCGGCAGCATGCGGCGGCGCCCGGCGGAGGACGGCTCAAGTTCCTGAGGCTGCGGCCGACATAAGTTTTCGCCACCAGAAAAAAGGAGAACAGCGATGGCGAAGTACCGGGCGACCCCCACCGCCCTGGAGCGGACGATGCGGGAGAACGACTTCATCGTCTCCAAGACCGACCTCAAGGGCCGCATCACCTACTGCAACCGCATCTTCATCGAGTTCGCCGGCTACGCCGAACACGAGTTGCTGGGCGCGCCGCACAACCTCATCCGTCATCCGGACATGCCGCGCGGCGTGTTCAAGTTCCTGTGGGACAGCCTGCACGCCGAGCGCGAGTGCTTCGCCTACGTCAAGAACATGAGCAAGGACGGCGGCTTCTACTGGGTGCTGGCCAACGTCACCCCCTCCTACGGCGAGGACGGTCGCGTCGAGGGCTACTTCTCGGTGCGGCGCAAGCCGCCCGCCGCCGCGGTGCAGGCTTGCACCGCGCTCTACCGCGACATGCTGGCGGTGGAGCAGAAGGCCGGCCCGCGCGACGCCATGTCGGCCTCGCTCGCCCTACTCACCGAGGTACTTGCCGCCAAGGGACTGAGCTATGAGCAATTCGTCCTTTCTTTCTAAGCTGCGGCTGCAGCTTCTCGCCCTCAACCTGCTGCTGGCCGGCGCCGTACTGGCGGTGCTGGCGCTGCGCGGCTGGCAGGGCGTGGACTTCGCCTGGACCGGCTGCCTGGTGGCAGTGGCCGTCGCCTCCAGCCTGCTCTACCTGCGCGCTGCGGCCGCCGCGCTGCGGCCGCTGGAGGCGGTGTCGCGGGTGCTGCGGGAAGCGGCGGCCGGCAAGGTGGGCGGGCGTGTCACCGGCATCGGCGAGGGCGAGTTCGCCGCCTTGTGCTGGGACATGAACGACATGCTGGATCAACTGGAGACCTGCTTCCGCGAACAGCGCAGCGCGCTCGCCAGCGCCGGCCGCGGCGAGTTCCACCGCCCTGCCCAGTCCGCCGGCCTGCATGGCGTGTTCCGCCAGGCGCTGGAAGACAGCAACCAGTCGCTGGCGGTAATGGAGCGCACCTGGCGCGAGGACAGGCGCAACCACCTGCTGTCGCGCACCGGCCAGCTCAACTCCACCAACCTGCTGAACAACATGCGCACCAACCAGCAGGACATGCTGGGCATCGTCTCCGCCACCGAGGAGCTGGAGCGGCTGGCCGCGAGTACCGCCGGCGAGGCCGACAGCAGCCGCGCATCCATGCGGGTGGTGGTGGATGACCTCGCCGCCATCGCCGCCAAGGTGGAGCGTGTGGGCGGCGAGGTGGAGCAGCTCAACGCCCGCAGCGGCGAGATCACCCGCTCGGTGGATCTGATCAAGGGCATTGCCGACCAGACCAATCTGCTGGCGCTGAACGCCGCCATCGAAGCCGCCCGCGCCGGCGAGGCTGGCCGCGGCTTCGCGGTGGTGGCGGACGAGGTGCGCAAGCTGGCGGAGAACACCATACGCGCCTCGAACGAGATCGCCGGTGTGATGACCGCGTTGCGCGAGGACGCCGCGCAAATGCAGGAGGACGCCGCCCAGATGCGGCAGATGGCCGAGTCTTCCCGCGGCAGCGTCGCCGAACTGGAGGCGCGCTTCACCGCCTTCGCCGACGGCGCCCGGCAGTCGCTGGCTCGCATCGACTATGTGCATGACGTCAGCTTCACCTCGCTGGCCAAGGTGGATCACTTCGTGTTCAAGCAGAACGCCTACCTGACACTGGACCACGGCACCGCTTCCGAGCAGGCCGCTGCGGTACACGTCGGCAGCGACGACTGCCGCCTCGGCCGCTGGCTGGCCTCGGCTGATGCGCAGCGCTTCGCCGGCCTGGAAGCCTACCGCCGCCTCGCCCAGCCCCACGGCACGGTACATAGGCGCATGGCCGAGGCGGTGGCGCTGATGGCCGGCGGCTGGGAGACGGACGCCAGCGTGCAGGAGGACATCCTCGCCGCCTTCCGCGACGCCGAACAGGCCAGCGAACAGGTGGTGGAACTGCTGGACCGCATGGTGGCGGAGCGGCACAGCGACGCCGTCCCCGGCTGAGCCGCGCGCCGCCGGCGGAGCGCACGCGCAGTCCTGCGGTGGAGCGAGCGGTGCTCGCGGCGGATGGCATCCTTCTTCCGGCTGTGCGTCCGCACCTCCCGTTTCCTGCCCATCGAACGGTGGGCGCAGGCGCCGAAGCGCGCCAGAATACCGGCGCGGCCGGGTTGAGGGGGCGGCCGCCCCCGGCGCGGCCGCAGCCAAGAGGACCTTCCATGCAGCTCTACTACGCTCCGACCTCGCCCTTCGTGCGCAAGGTCATGGTCTGCGCCCACCTGCTCGGCGTCGCCGGCAGCATCGAACAGCTCGCCGCCGCCGCCCACCCGGTGAAGCGCGACAAGCGCATCGGCAGCTTCAATCCGCTGGCCCAGGTGCCGTCGGCACAGATTGAGGATGGCGCGCCGCTCTACGACAGCCGGGTGATCTGCGAGTACCTGGACACCACCCACCGCGGCGGCCTGTTTCCCGCCGCCGGCCCGGCGCGCTGGCAGGCGCTGACCCGCCAGGCCCTGGGCGACGGCCTGCTCAACGCCGCGGTGCTGACCCGCTACGAGCGGGTCGCCCGGCCGCCGGAGCTGCACTGGCAACCGTGGGAAGACGGCCAGCTGGAGAAGGTGCGCGATGCGCTGGCAGAGATGGAGCGCCAGGCGGCGGCGCTGGCGGTGGAGGGCTGCGCCATCGGCGAGATCACCTTCGGCTGCGCCCTGGGCTACCTGGATTTCCGCTTCCCGGAGCTCGATTGGCGTGGCGCCCATCCGCAACTCGCCGCCTGGTTCGCCCGCTTCGACGCGCAGCCGGCGATGGCGGCGACCCGGCCACACGATTGAGGGGTTCCGGGCGCGCTCATCGAGTCTGCGCTGGCCGTATCAACCAAGCCGGCAGCACTGCGAGTGCGCCCTCTCCCCCGGCCCCGCTCCCTCGAGGGCAGAAGGGGGGCCCGTACTCGCTCGATCCGGGCGTGATCACCCACCCGCGTGCCGGAACTCCTCCGCATGCATGCCCAGGCGGGCGAGCTTGTCGTACAGGGTCTTCTTCGGCAGTTGCAGCCGCTCCGCGGCGGTGGCGACGTTGCCGCCGCATTCCTGAAGGGCTTCGCTGATGAAGCGGCGCTCGGCCTGCTCCAGGCGGCGGGCCAGCGGCAGGGCGCGGTCGTCGCCGGCGGCGGGGGGCGCGGCCGGGCCGGGGCGGTCCAGGCCGAGGCAGAAGCGCTCGGCGGCGTGCTTGAGCTCGCGCACATTGCCCGGCCAGTCGTGCGCCTGCCAGCGGGCGAGGTCGGCGGCGCTCCAGGCCGGTAGCTCGCGGCCGAAGCGGGTGGCGGCTTCGCGCAGGAAGTGGGCCATCAGCAGCGGGATGTCCTCGCGGCGCTCGCGCAGCGGCGGCAGGTCTATGGTGACGACGTTGAGGCGGTAGTAGAGGTCGGCGCGGAAACCGCCGGCGTCGGACAGGGCCTTGAGGTCTGCCTTGGAGGCGGCCACCACCCGGCAGTCCACCGCCACCGGCGCGTTGCCGCCCAGGCGCTCTATGCTGCGTTCCTGCAGCGCGCGCAGCAGCTTCACCTGCAGGTTGAGCGGCATGGACTCGACCTCGTCCAGGAACAGGGTGCCGCCGTGGGCATACTCGATCTTGCCGATGCGGCGCTTGGTGGCGCCGGTGAAGGCGCCGGCCTCGTGGCCGAACATCTCGCTCTCGAACACGGTTTCCGGCAGCGCGGCGCAATTGACTGCGACGAAGGGGCCGCGGCGGCCGCTGGCGGTGTGGATGGCGCGCGCCACCACCTCCTTGCCGCAGCCGGTGTCGCCGTTGATCAGGATGTCCACATCGGTGGGGGCGAGCGCGGCTACCAGCCGCCGCACTTCCTGCATCGCCGCCGTCTGGCCGATCACCGGCAGGCCGTCCTGCGCCGGCAGCGCTTCCTTGAGGCGGCGGTTCTCCAGCAGCAGGCGGCGCTTGTCCAGCGCCTGGCGCACCACCCGCACCAGCTGTTCGGAGGCGAAGGGCTTCTCGATGAAGTCGTGGGCGCCGTCGCGCATCGCCTGCACCGCCATCGCCACGTCGCCATGGCCGGTAACGAGGATGACCGGCAGCTCGCGGTCCTGCTGCTGCAGCTCGTGCAGCAGCGCGAGGCCGTCGCGGCCGGGCAGGCGCACGTCGCTCACCACCGCGCCGGGGCGTTCGCGCGCCAGCGCGGCGAGAGCGCTCTCGGCGTCGGCGTAGGGTTGTACCTGCAGGCCGGCGATGCTGAGGGCCTGGGCGCTGCCCATGCGCACCGCGGCGTCGTCCTCCACCAGGAATACCGGCAGCGCGCTCGGTTCAGCCATGACGGTACTCCTTGGCGTAGCAGTCCGCCTCTATTTCCTGCAGCTCGACGCACAGCTGGGTTTCCAGGCCGGGGGAAGAAACCTGGGCGGACAGCGCCGCCAGCAGCGCATCCGCCAGGTGGCGTTTGCTGGCGGCGTCGCGGCCGGGCATCAGCGCCAGGCGGGCGTGGGCGAAGGCGCGCGGAGTCGCCGCGGTGCCGCTGCGGAAGCTGTGCAGCGGCACCGCGCGGCTCTTGATGTCCGCTTCCTCGAACAGGCCGGAACCGGCCAGGGCGTGGTTGAGGGCGAGCAGCGCGGCGTCGGCATCCAGGCCGAGGTTGGCGGTGTATTCCAGCGTCAGGTGGGGCATGGGTGGTCTCCCGCGGGGGTGGCGGTGGCCGTTGCCGCGTCCAGGATGATGGTGAATTCGGCGCCGCCTTGCGGTGCGTTGCCGCCCTCCAGGCGGCCGCCGAAGCCTTCGATGATGGTCAGCGAGATGGCCAGCCCCAGGCCCAGGCCTTCGCCGGCCGGCTTGGTGGTGTAGAAGGGCTCGAACAGGTGGCTGCGCACTTCCTCCGGCAGGCCGGTGCCCTCGTCGCGCAGGGTAATGCGCACTTCGTCGCCGCGCTGTCCGGCGGCCAGGTGCAGGCGCGGCGAGGGTTGGCCCTGCATGGCGTCCAGGCCGTTGCGCAGCAGGTTCACCAGCACCTGCTCCAGCCGGGTGGCGTCCGCCTGCACCGCCAGCCCGGCCGGCACCGGCGCCAGTTCCACCGTGGCCCGTAGTTCGCGGCGGCGCGGCTCCAGGATGAGCAGGGCGTTGTCGATGGCGCTGGCCACGTCCACCGCCCGCTTCTCCGCCGGCCCCTTGCGGGCGAAGGACTTGAGTTGGGCGACGATGCGGCCGAGGCGGGCGGTGAGCTGGCGGATCATCACCAGGTTGTCGCGCAGCTCGTCCAGCCGGCCCAACTCCAGCAGCGCGGCGGCGTTGTCGGAGAAGGTCTGCAGCGCCGCCAGCGGCTGGTTGAGTTCATGGCTCATGCCGGCGGACATCTGCCCCAGCACCGCCAGCTTGCCGGCCTGTACCGCGGTGTCGCGGGTCTGGCTGAGGATGGCCTGGGTGCGGCGCAGGGCGGCGACCTTGTCGGTGAGGTCGGCGGTGCGCTCGGCGATGGCTTGTTCCAGCTCGGCCTGGGCGCGGCGCAGTTCCTCGCGGCGGGTGCGGTGCAGGCGCTGGTGCGCGAGCACCGCGAGCACGAAGGCCAGCGCGAAGGCGGCGGCGAAGCCCACGCCCAGCGCGCTGCGGTGGGCGTCCGCCGGGTCGGCGAGCAGCACCGCGCGCCAGCCCAGGCTGCCCACCGGCCGACTCTGCATGATGAGTTCGCGGGTGAAGCGGCTGCCGTCGTCCAGCCTCACGGTGCCGTCGTGCAGTGGATGGGAAGGGGCCAGCGGCTGCAGCGGGCTGTCGCCGTACTGGCGGGTGGCGGCCAGCGCGGCGCGGGTGGCCGGCGGCAGCGGTGCCAGCGTGCGGTAGCGCCAGGCCGGTTCGGCGGCGAGAAAGACGACGCCGGCGGCATCGGCCAGCAGGATGCTGTCGCCGCCGCCGGAGAGCTCCGCTTCGGAGGCGGCCAGGTTCACCTTGATGGTGATGACGCCGCGCACCGCGCCGCCCTCGCGGCCGCCTTCGCGTACCGGCGCGGCGAGGAAGTAGCCCGGCTCGCCGGTGGTGACGCCGACGGCATAGAAGCGGCCCAGCCCGCCGGCTGCCGCTTCGCGGAAGTAGGGGCGGAAGCCGTAGTTGTGGCCGACGAAGCTGCCGGGTTGGTTCCAGTTGCTGGCGGCCAGGGTGTGGCCCTGCAGGTCGATGAGGTAGGCGACGCTGATGCCGGCGCCGGCCTGGGCGCGCTGCAGGTAGGCGTTGCAGGCGGCCACCGCGGCGGCATCCTGTGGATGGTCCAGCAGTTGGTGCAGGCGCGGCTCCAGCGCCAGCAGGCCGGGCAGGGCCTCGTGGCGGGCCAGCGCGCCTTCCAGTGACAGCGCGTAAAAGGCCAGCCGGCGGCTGGCGGCCTCGCGCTCGCCGTCGAGGAAGGCTGCCAGCGCCAGCTGGTAGGCCAGCGCCGCGAACAGCAGGCAGGCCAGTGCCAGCCCGCCGACCAGCAGCAGGCGGCGCGGAGGGGGAAGAAGGGGAGGAAGGGAGGGGATGCGCATGGACTCCACCCGCCTATGCTAATCCGGCGGCGCCCGGCGCAGGCCCGCTGCCGGGGCTGCGCCGGGGGACCGGGATGCAGCGCTCAGTCCACCGCGGCCAGCTTCATCTCGTCGTCGGCATGGCGCTGCTGCTCTTCCATCACCAGGCGGCCGAGTTCGCGCTTCAGCTCGTTGAAGGCGTGGCCGGAGGGGTCGCGCGGGCGCGGGATATCCACCCGCTGGTCGCGCTTGATGGTGCCGGGCCGGTAGGTCATGACGACGATGCGGTCGGCCAGGTAGATGGACTCCTCGATCGAGTGGGTGACGAAGAGGATGGTCTTGCCCAGCCGTTCCCACAGCCGCAGCAGCTCGTCCTGCAGGTTGCGCCGGGTGAGGGCGTCCAGCGCGCCAAAGGGTTCGTCCATCAGCATGATGGGCGAATCCAGCGCCAGCACCCGGGCGATGGCCACGCGCTGGCGCATGCCGCCGGAGAGGTCCTTGGGGAAGCGGTCGCGGAAGTCCTTCAGGTTCAGCATCTCCAGCAGCTGCGACACGGTGGCGGCGATCTCCGCCTTCTGCTTCTTCTGCACCTGCAGCCCGAAGGCGATGTTCTCCGCCACCGTCATCCACGGGAACAGGGCGTACTCCTGGAACACCATGCCGCGGTCCGGCCCCGGCCCTTGCACCGGCTTGCCATCCACCGTGATGACGCCGCCGGTGGGCAGGGAGAAGCCGGCGACCGCGTTCAGCAGGGTGGACTTGCCGCAGCCGGAGGGGCCGAGCAGGCAGACGAACTCGCCCCTGGCGATCTCCAGGTCGATGTCCTTCAGCGCCACCACCTCGCGGTCGGCGGTCTTGAACACCTTCTGCACGTTGCTTGCGACGATCTGCGCCATGTCAGTGCTCCAGGCCGCGGTGCCAGCGCAGCAGATGGTTGTTGAGGCGGCTGACGCCGGTGTCTATGGCCAGCCCGAGCAGGCCGATGGCGAGCATGCCGGCGATGATCTTGTCCGACCACATGAACTCGCGCGCCTCCAGGATGCGGAAGCCGAGGCCGTTGTTCACCGCGATCATCTCGGAGACGATGACGACGATGAAGGCGGTGCCGATGCCGATGCGTACGCCGGCGAGGATGTAGGGCGTGGCGGCGGGCAGGATCACCCGGGTGAACAGCGTCCATTGATTCACCCCGAGGTTGTACGCCGCCCGCAGGTAGATGCCGTCCACCTGGCGCACGCCGGCGATGGTGTTCATCAGCACCGGGAAGAAGGCGCCCAGCGCGATCAGGAACACCGAAGGCGGGTTGCCCAGCCCGAACCACAGGATGGAGAGCGGGATGAAGGCGATGGGGGGAATCGGCCGCAGCACCTGCACCAGCGGGTTGAGCAGGGCGTAGGTGCGCTTGTTGGCGCCCATCAGCAGGCCGATGGGCAATGCCAGTCCAGCGCCGACCAGGAAGCCCACCACCACCCGGTAGAGGCTGGCGAAGGCGTCGTGCACCATCTCGCCGGAGAGGGCCCAGGCGAGCCGGGACTGGCTCGTCGGGTCGTAGGCAGCGGCCGGCATCAAGGCTTCCCACCACTTCACCACCACCGCGCTGGGCGCCGGCATGACGATGGGCGAGATCCAGCCGGCGCGCGCCACCGCCTCCCAGACGACGATCAGCAGCAGCGGCACCGCGCTGCCTTCGCACAAGGCCTTGAGCTTGGTCGTCATGGCGGCCTCACTCCACCTTCAGGTCGGCCTTGGCCTTCTGCAGCAGGTCCAGCTTCACCCACTCGGCGGCCTTGGGCGGCTTGGACATGCGGCCGACGCCGTACTTCTGCATGAAGTCGGTGGTGATGTCGATGTGCTCAGGCGTGACGTCGTAGGTGTAGTCGGCGTTGTCCATCGCGTCCTTGAAGTCCTGCGAGCTGATCTGGCCCTTGAACATCTGCTCGCGCACGTATTTCTCCGCCAGCGCCGGATCGCGGATGAACAGCGCGGTGGATTCGACGAAGCACTCCATGGTGCGCTGGGCGAGATCCTTGTTGCCGTAGAGCTTCTCGGTCATCACCAGCAGGCGGTAGGGCTCGCCCATGGCGGTGTCGTAGGGCTTGCTGATCTCGACGCCGAATTTCTTGTTCAGCGCCTGGGAGGATTGGGGCTCCGACTGGCACATGGCGTCGATCTGCTTGGCCGCCAGCGCCTGGTTGAGGTCGGCGAAAGCGAGGAAGACGATCTGCACGTCCTTGCCCGGCTTGTCCGACCACGTGAGGCCGTGCTTCTCCAGCTCGGCGTAGAGCAGCAGTTCCTGGGCGCCGCCGCGAGTCACGCCCACCTTCTTGCCCTTGAGGTCGGTGACCTTGCTGATGCCGGTTTCCGAACCGGCCACCAGCCGCGCGCCGCCCTTGGCGAAGCCGGCCACGGTGTAGATGGGCACGCCGTTGGCACGGCCGGAGATGGCGCCGTCCGAGGCCAGCGCGGCGATGTCGATCTCGTTGGCGACGATGGCCGGCATGATGTCCGGCCCCTTGGGGAACATGCGCTCTTCCAGCTTGATGTTGTACTTGGCGCAGACCTCCTTCATGTAGGACACCGCGCCGTAGTGGGCGAACTTGAGGTTGCCCAGGCGCACCACGTCCTCGGCCTGGGCCGGCGCGGCGAACAGGGCGGAGGTGCACAGGGAAGCGATGGCCGAAGCCAGGATGGCGTTCTTCTTCATGGATGTCTCCTCGCAGGGTGGGTGCGCCCGGCTGCAGTGCCGGGTCGCCCGCCTGGCATACAGCAGAGGGCGTGCCAGGTCGGGCGGGGAGAGCTATCTGTTTGTTTTTGCTGAAGAAGGCGGCGAGGCGCAGCCCGCGGGCGGGGCGGGGGCGTGCGGAATCCCGGAATCGGAGCGGCGGATTTCCGGAATTCCGCAGTCGGGTGCGGGCTTAGGCTGGCGCCTCGCACGCGCGCCGGAGCAATCGGGAACGAGCGCTCAGACGATGTCCAGGTGCTGGATGCCTGCGTTCATGTCACGGTCGGCGTGCTTGCTGTTGAGCTTGATCTGCAGCCGCAGGTCGTTCACCGAGTCGGCGTTGCGCAGGGCGTCCTCGTAGGTGATGAGGTCGGCCTCGTAGAGGTCGAACAGCGCCTGGTCGAAGGTCTGCATGCCGAGCTCGCGCGAGCGCTTCATGATGTCCTTGATGCCCGGCACCTCGCCCTTGAAGATGAGGTCGGAAATCAGCGGCGAGTTCAGCAGGATTTCCACCGCCGGTACCCGGCCCTTGCGGTCTTTCATCGGCAGCAGGCGCTGGGAGACCATGGCCCGCAGGTTCAGCGACAGGTCCATCAGCAGCTGCTGGCGGCGGTCTTCGGGGAAGAAGTTGATGATGCGGTCGATCGCCTGGTTGGCGCTGTTGGCGTGCAGGGTGGCGAGGCAGAGATGGCCGGTTTCGGCGAAGGCCACCGCGTAGTCCATGGTCTCGCGGTCGCGGATCTCGCCCATCAGGATCACATCCGGCGCTTGGCGCAGGGTGTTCTTCAGCGCGGCTTCCCAGGATTCGGTGTCTATGCCGACTTCGCGCTGGGAAATGATGCAGTTCTTGTGCTGGTGCACGTACTCCACCGGATCTTCCACCGTGATGATGTGGCCGTAGGAGTTCTCGTTGCGGTAATCCACCATCGCCGCCAGCGAGGTGGTCTTGCCGGTGCCGGTACCGCCAACGAAGATCACCAGGCCACGCTTGGCCATGGCGATGTCGCGCAGCACGGCCGGCAGGCCCAGCTCATGCAGCGTCGGAATCTTCTGCGCGATGGTCCGCAGCACCAGCCCGACCCGCCCCTGCTGGATGTAGGCGTTGGCGCGGAAGCGGCCTATGCCCGCCGGAGAGATGGCGAAGTTGCACTCCTTGGTGGCTTCGAATTCGGCGGCCTGGCGGTCGTTCATAATGGCCCGCGCCAGCTCGGCAGTGTGCTGCGGCGCCAGGCTCTGATTGGACTGGGGCACGATGCGGCCGTCGATCTTGATCGCGGGCGGGAAGCCGGCGTTGATGAAGAGGTCGGAGCCGTTCTTCTGCAGCATCAACCGCAGCAGATCGTGCATGAACTTGAGGGCCTGATCGCGTTCCATCGAAAAACTCCTGGCCGGTGGCCTGCGGGCGCTGCCCGGGAAGCGGCCATTATCCTTCAGCGCGGCGCGCCGGAGGGCGGAAAACGGCGGGCGGTCGCGCGCTCGCGGAAGCGCCTGGAGGCGGAGGCGGCAAGCCCACCGCGGCGGGCTGGCGCGCCTGTCGCCGGGGGCTGTGGCGCGGGCGCGGATGCAGCCCGGCTCAGCCCCGTTCAGCCGGCGAAGCTGTCCTTGTTCTGCGCCCGCACCCGCGCTTCGGCGGCGGAGACGACGTTGCGGCGGACGAGGTCGGTCAGGCACTGGTCCAGGGTCTGCATGCCCACCGTCTGGCCGGTCTGGATGGCGGAGTACATCTGCGCGATCTTGTTCTCGCGGATCAGGTTGCGGATGGCCGGCGTGCCTATCATGATCTCGTGCGCCGCCACCCGGCCGCTGCCGTCCTTGGTCTTCAGCAGCGTCTGCGAGATCACCGCCCGCAGCGATTCGGACAGCATGGAGCGCACCATGTCCTTCTCCGCCGCCGGGAACACGTCGACGATGCGGTCTATGGTCTTGGCCGCCGACGAGGTGTGCAGGGTACCGAACACCAGGTGGCCGGTCTCGGCCGCGGTCAGTGCCAGACGTATGGTTTCCAGGTCGCGCATTTCGCCCACCAGGATCACGTCCGGGTCTTCCCGCAGCGCGGCGCGCAGCGCGTTGTTGAAGGACATGGTGTCGCGATGCACTTCGCGCTGGTTGATCAGGCAGCGCTTGGACTCGTGCACGAACTCGATCGGATCCTCGACCGTGAGGATGTGGCCGTATTCGTTCTCGTTGACGTAGTCGATCATCGCCGCCAGCGTGGTGGACTTGCCCGAGCCGGTGGGCCCGGTCACCAGCACGATGCCGCGCGGCTGGTCGGCGATCTCCTTGAAGATCTTCGGGCAGTTCAGTTCCTCCAGCGTCAGCACCTTGCTCGGAATGGTCCGGAACACCGCGCCGGCGCCGCGGTTCTGGTTGAAGGCGTTGACCCGGAAGCGGGCGAGGTTGGGCACCGCGAAGGAGAAGTCGCACTCCCAGGTTTCCTCGTACTGCTTGCGCTGGGCGTCGTTCATGATGTCGTACACCATGGCGTGGACGTCCTTGTGCTCCATCGGCGGCAGGTTGATGCGCCGCACGTCGCCGTGCACCCGGATCATGGGCGGCAGGCCGGAGGACAGGTGCAGGTCGGAAGCCTTGTTCTTGACCGCGAAGGCCAGCAGTTCGGTGATGTCCATGGAGGCGGGCTGGGGGCAGGAGAAAGGGGCGGGAGGGCGCTGGGATGACCGGGCTGGCGGGAAGCCGGGGGAGGGGCCGGTGCTATACTTTTGCCGCATCATTCCTAGGAACGGGCTGCGGCAATATGACATCAATCTCCGCCAACTTGCAAGCCGTGGGCGAGCGCATCCGGCAGGCTGCGCGGGCGGCGGGGCGGGCACCCGAAAGCGTGGCCCTGCTGGCGGTGAGCAAGACCTGGCCGGCCGCCGCCGTGCGCGAGGCCGCCGCCGCCGGACAGCGCGCCTTCGGCGAGAACTACGTGCAGGAAGGCTGCGCCAAGGTGGCGGAACTGGCTGGCCTGGACCTCGAATGGCACTTCATCGGCCCGCTGCAGAGCAACAAGACCCGGCCGGTGGCGGAAGCCTTCGATTGGGTGCACAGCGTTGACCGGCTGAAGATCGCCGAGCGCCTGTCGGCCCAGCGCGACGTCCATCGGCCGCCGCTGCAGGTCTGCATCCAGGTGAACGTCAGCGGCGAAGAGAGCAAGAGCGGCGTCGCCCCGGCAGAGGTGGAGGCGCTGGCGCGGGCGGTGGCGGCCCTGCCGCAGCTGCGATTGCGCGGCCTGATGGCCATCCCCGAGCCCAGCGTTGACCCGGCGGTGCTGCATGCGCGCTTCGCCGAACTGCGCAAGCTGCGTGACCGCCTGGCCGAGGCAGGCCTGGCGCTGGATACCCTGTCCATGGGCATGTCCCATGACCTCGAGGCGGCGGTGGCGGAGGGCGCCACCATGGTGCGGGTGGGCACCGCCATCTTCGGCGAGAGGCGTAAGGCCTGAGGCATGGCGGCTGCCAGGCTTCAGGCCTCACTCCTCACCCGTGACAAGAACATGAAGATTACCTTCCTCGGCGGCGGCAACATGGCCGCCGCATTGATAGGCGGCCTGATCGAGAAGGGCTTTTCCGCTGGCGAGTTGCAGGCGGTGGACCTCAGCGCCGAAAGCCGCGAGCGGCTGGCGGCGCGCTTCGGCGTGCGGGCGGTGGAGGCGCTGGACGATGCCGCGCTGGCTTGCGACGTGCTGGTGCTGGCGGTGAAGCCGCAGCAGATGAAGGCGGCGCTGGCGCCGCTGGCAGGCCGGCTCGGAAAGCAGATCGTCATCAGCATCGCCGCCGGCCTGCGCCTGGCGGACATCGGCCGCTGGCTGGGCGGCTACACGCAGCTGGTGCGCTGCATGCCGAACACGCCGGCGCTGATCGGCGCCGGCGTCACCGGCCTGTATGCCGATCCTTCGGTGGACGAGGCCGGCCGCGAGGCCGCCGGCCGGGTGCTGTCCGCCGTCGGCAGCATTGTCTGGATCGCCGACGAGGCGCGCATGGACGCGGTCACCGCGGTGTCCGGCAGCGGCCCGGCCTACGTGTTCCACTTCATCGAGTCGCTGGAAGCCGCCGGCCGGGCGCTGGGGTTCGACGAACAGCAGGCGCGCCGCTTCGCGCTGGATACCACGCTGGGCGCCGCCCGCCTCGCAGTCGCGTCGGAGGAGTCGCCGGCGGTGTTGCGCGAGCGCGTCACCTCCAAGGGCGGCACCACCCAGGCGGCGCTGGAGAGCCTGGCCGCCTCCGGCTGGCACGATGCCATGCTGGCCGCGGTGGCGGCGGCCGAGGCGCGCGGCCGCGAGCTCGGCGATCAGCTGGGCAAGGATTGAGGCGCGCGTGCCGGCCGCCGCCTTGCTGCCGCAGTCCGTCCGCTGCCACTTTCCGGCATTGCGCTTGTCTGTCCGATCGCTCATGGCCGCCCTGCCGCATGCCTTGCCGGCCGCGGCACCGGCCCGTTCTTCCCTCTTGCTAGGTTGAGACCATGCTCGCCAATGTGCTGCTGCTGATCCTCAATACCGTGGTCGGTTTCATCACCCTGATGCTGCTCGCACGCTTCTTCATGCAGTGGCAGCGGGTGTCCTTCCGCAACCAGATCGGCCATTTCGTGGTCACCACCACCGACTGGGTGGTGCGGCCGCTGCGCCGCTTCATTCCCGGCCTGTTCGGCCTGGACATGGCCAGCCTGCTGCCGGCCTGGGCCTTCCAGACCGCGCTGGTGTTCGTCGAGCTGGTGCTGCGCGGCGTGCCGCTGGCCGACAACCCGGCCAGCGTGCTGCTGGGCGTGTGGGGCCTGGGCCTGGTGGAGTTGCTGCGGATGATGATCTACCTCGTCTTCGCCATCGTGCTGGTGTCGGCGGTGCTGTCCTGGGTCAGCCCCTATTCGCCCGCGGCGCCTATCGTGAATGCCCTGGCCGAGCCCTTCCTGCGGCCTTTCCGCCGCATCGTGCCGACCATCGCCAATGTGGACCTGTCGCCGCTGGTGTTGCTGCTGGTGCTGCAGATCCTGCTGATGGTGCTGGGCAATCTGCGCGGCGGTTTCACGCCGCTGCTGATCGGCCTGTGAGCATGCCGCGCAGGCTCAAGCCGCCGTCTCCATGGCGGAGCGCCGCTTGAGTGACTGGCTGCGCGAGGCCGCCGACGGCAGCCTCACGCTCACCCTCCATATCCAGCCGGGTGCCAAGCAGACCGGCTTCGCCGGCCCGCACGGCGAGGCGATGAAGCTGCGCCTGGCCGCGCCGCCGGTGGACGGCAAGGCCAACGCCGCGCTGTGCGCTTTCCTCGCCGAATTCTGTGGCCTGCCCAAATCGGCAGTCGAGCTGGTGAGCGGCGAGACCTCGCGGGCGAAGCGGATCCGCCTGCGCGGGGCCGGGGCAGACGCGCGCGCTCGGCTGCGCGCGCTCGGCTGAGGCCGGGGCACTCCGCTTTTCTTTCTTCCAGTTGTGCCTGTATCGGCGTAAGCCGAGGCTTTTTGCCGCCCCTTCTGTCCGCTGTTCTCTCCATGGGGTGATACCTCAGCCGCAGACATCCATTGGCAGGCGGACAGGCCGGCGCCTGGTTTTCACCTTTGGGTCAGCCCCGGCCGTGGTGTTCTCAGAACGTCGTGCATGCAATCTAGGGTTGTTTCTGGCCTTTCATGCTATTTTTCCATGCACGCTATTGGTACGTCCTGCTGCGGTGCAGCACCGTAACTGTGCGTGAGCCCACGGGAAGTCCGCTTTTGTATCAGCGCAAAACAATGCAATCGCTGGATCTGTGGCGATTAATCATCGACTTGGAAAAAACATTAACAAAAGGTTAATTGCTGGCATGTTGCATGCAATCCGTAGGGGGCTTCCCTCGATTTCTCACCCCCTACGGAGGTCTTAGATGCTCTCTCTTCGCAAGCGCCTGCTCCCCTGGCTGGCCCTGGCCCCGATCGCGCTCGCCGCGTCCACTGGCGCCTGGGCGGAAACGGTTGCCCGCTACGGCATTTCCATGGCGGACATCCCCCTCACCACCGGCCAGCCCGACCGCGGAGCTGGCGCTTACCAGTTCACCGGCCACACCCTGTACGACCCGCTGATCGCCTGGGAATCCAACGTCGGCGACCGTCCGGGCAAGCTGATCGCCGGCCTGGCCACCGAGTGGAAGCCGGACGCCAAGGATCCGAAGAAGTGGCTGTTCACCCTGCGCCAGGGCGTGAAGTTCCATGACGGTTCCGCCTTCGACGCCGATGCGGTGATCTGGAACCTGGAGAAGGTGCTGAACGACAAGGCGCCGCAGTTCGATGCCAAGCAGAGCGCCCAGGTGCGCCCGCGCATCCCGTCCATCGCCTCCTATCGCAAGGTGAATGCGACCACCGTCGAGATCACCACCAAGGAACCGGACGCGCTCTTCCCCTACCAGCTGCCCTGGTTCCTGATCGGCAGCCCGGCGCAGTGGGAGAAGATGGGCAAGGACTGGAACAAGGTTGCCTCCCAGCCCTCCGGCACCGGCCCCTTCAAGCTGGACAAGCTGGTGCCGCGCGAGCGTGCCGAGCTGGTGCGCAACGCCGACTACTGGGACAAGAGCCGCGTCGCCAAGACCGACCGCATCGTGCTGCTGCCGATTCCGGACGCGGTGACCCGTGGCAACGCGCTGCTGAACGGCCAGGTGGACATCATCGAGACGCCGGCGCCGGACATGGTGCCGCAGCTGCAGGCGGGCGGTTTCAAGATCGTCAAGAACGTGACTCCGCACGTCTGGCCCTACCACTTCAGCACCTACCAAGGCTCGCCCTGGACCGACATCCGGGTGCGCAAGGCCGCCAACCTGGCGGTGGACCGCAGCGCCATCGTCCAGCTGCTGAACGGCCTCGGCCAGCCGGCCAAGGGCCAGGTGGACGCGACCAGCCCCTGGTTCGGCAAGCCTTCCTTCGACATCAAGTACGACCTGAAGACCGCCAAGGCGCTGATGGCCGAAGCCGGCTACTCGCCGCAGAAGCCGCTGAAGGCCAAGGTGATCATCGCCCAGGGCGGCACCGGCCAGATGCTGTCGCTGCCGATGAACGAGTTCGTCCAGCAGAGCCTGGCCGAGGTCGGCATCCAGGTCGAGTTCGAAGTGGTCGAGCTGGAGAACCTCTACCTGCACTGGCGTTCCGGCGCCAAGGGCGACATCAACGCCAGCAAAGGCATCACCGCGATCAACCTCGGCTACGTCACCGCCGACCCGTTCTACGGCATCACCCGCTTCGTCAACAGCAAGTACGTGGCGCCCAACGGTGTGAACTGGGGCGGCTACGCCGACAAGGAAGTGGACGCCAAGATCGAGCAGCTGAGCACGACCTTCGACGTGCCGACGCAGAACAAGCTGCTGGCCGACATCCACCAGAAGATGGTGGACGACGCCCTGATGCTGTGGGTGGTGCATGACGTCAATCCGCACGCCCTCTCGCCCAAGGTGAAGGAGTTCATCCAGGCGCAGCACTGGTTCCAGGACCTGACCACGATCCGCATGTAAGACCACGGGCCGGCGCGGCGCCGCTGCTGGCGGCGCGCCGGCGGGCGGCGGTGCCGCCGCCCTTTCCCGACACCGAATTTCCGAGGCCTTCCCATGTTTGCCTACATCATCAAGCGTCTGCTCTACGCGGTGCCGATCGCGCTGGCGGTGACGCTGGTGGCCTTCCTGCTGGTGCACATTGCGCCGGGCGACGCGCTCAACGCCATCGCCCCCGCCGACGCGCCGGCCGAGACCATCGCCGCCCTCAAGGCCGCCTACGGACTGGACCGGCCGCTGCCGGTGCAGTACGGCCTGTGGCTGGGGCGCGCGCTGCAGGGCGACCTCGGCGCTTCCATCGCCACTGGCCGCAGCGTCACCAGCGAAGTCATGGCGGCGGTGGGCAACACCCTTTCCCTGGCCGGCGTGGCCGCCATCATCGGTGTGCTCGCCGGCTGTGTGCTCGGTGGTATCGCCGGCTACCGCCACGGTGGCTGGGTGGACCGCATCGCCACCTTCATCTCCGTCATCGGCGTCAGCGTGCCCCACTACTGGCTGGGCCTGGTGCTGACCATCGTGTTCTCCATCACCCTGGGCTGGCTGCCGGCCATGGGCGCCGGGCCGGAAGGCGGCTGGTTCCTGGATGGCGCGCACCTGCCCTACATCGTGCTGCCGGCGCTGACCATGGCGGTGGTGCCCATGGGCATCCTCACCCGCACGGTGCGCGCGGTGGTGGTGGACATCCTGGCGCAGGACTTCGTCCAGGCGCTGCGCGCCAAGGGCCTGGGCAACCGCCGCATCTTCCGCCATGTGGCGAAGAACGCCGCACCCACGGTGCTGGCGGTGGCCGGCCTGCAGCTGGGCTACCTGATGGGCGGCTCCATCCTGATCGAAACCGTGTTCGCCTGGCCGGGCACCGGCTTCCTGCTGAACACCGCCATCTTCCAGCGCGACCTGCCGCTGCTGCAGGGCACGCTGCTGGTGCTGTGCCTGTTCTTCGTCCTGCTCAACCTGCTGGTCGACATCGCCCAGCCCTTCATCGATCCGCGCATGCGGCGGACCTGAGGACCACGCCATGTCACTCGCCCTGGATGCCGGCAGCGCGCCGGCCACCCTTCCCGCACAGCGCTCGCGCGGCTACTGGTCGCGGGTGCTGCGGCGCCTGTCGCGCGACCCGGTCACGCTGGCCTGCGCGGCCATCCTTCTCCTCATCCTGCTGGCGGCGGTGTTCGCGCCGCTGATCGCGCCGGCCGACCCCTTCAAGGGCAGCATGATCAAGCGCCTGCAACCCATAGGCGCCGAAGGCTTCCTGCTCGGCACCGACGAGCTCGGCCGCGACATGCTCACCCGCCTCATCTATGGCGGCCGCCAGTCGCTGCTGATGGGCGTGCTGCCGGTGGTGCTGGCCTTCGGCATCGGCACCACCATAGGCGTCATCGCCGGCTACGTCGGCGGCCGGGTGAACATGGTCATCATGCGCACCCTGGACGTGTTCTACGCCTTCCCCTCGGTGCTGCTGGCGGTGGCCATTTCCGGCGCGCTCGGCGCCGGCCTCAACAACTGCCTGCTGGCGCTCACCCTGGTGTTCGTGCCGCAGGTGACGCGGGTGGCGGAGAGCGTCACCACCCAAGTGCGCCAGCTCGACTACATCGAGGCGGCGCGCATGAGCGGCGCCGGGCCGTGGATGATCGTGCGCGAGCAGGTGCTGGGCAATGTGCTCGGCCCGGTCTTCGTCTATTCCACCGGCCTCATCAGCGTCTGCATGATCCTGGCCTCCGGCCTCTCCTTCCTCGGCCTGGGCGTGAAGCCGCCGGAGCCGGAGTGGGGCCTGATGCTCAACACCCTGCGCCCGGCCATCTTCCAGAACCCGCTGGTGGCCGCGCTGCCGGGGGCGATGATCTTCATCACCTCCATCTGCTTCAACCTGCTCGCCGACGGCATCCGCTCGGCGATGGACATCCGGAGCTGACGCCATGAGCGCGCTAGAACAATCCGCCGTCGCCGACCGCGGCGGCCCTGCCCAGCCGCTGTTGAGCGTCAAGGGCCTGCAGAAGCACTTCCCGGTGCGCGAGAGCGGCGCCCTGCCGTGGGTGAAGAAGGGCCCGGCGCGCAAGGTGCACGCGGTGGACGGCGTGGATTTCGCCGTCGCCAAGGGCGAGACCCTGGGCATCGTCGGCGAGTCCGGCTGCGGCAAGAGCACCACCGCGCGGCTGATCGCCCGCCTGATCGACGCCGACCAGGGCAGCCTGGTGTTCGACGGCGAGGGCGTGGCCGAATTCGGCGGCATGGCGCTGAAGGACTACCGCCGCAACCTGCAGATGGTGTTCCAGGATTCCTTCGCCTCGCTCAACCCGCGGCTGACCATGGAAGAGGCCATCGCCTTCGGTCCGCGCGCCCACGGCCTGCCGGCCAAGGAGGCGAGCGCACGGGCGCGGGCGCTGCTGGCCCGCGTCGGCCTCGCGCCGGAGCAGTTCGGCGGCCGTTACGCCCACGAGCTGTCCGGGGGGCAGCGCCAGCGGGTGAACATCGCCCGCGCGCTGGCCTTCGAGCCGCGCCTGCTGATCCTGGACGAAGCGGTGGCGGCGCTGGACAAGTCGGTGCAGGCCCAGGTGCTCAACCTGCTGCGCGAGCTGAAGGAAGAGCGCGGCCTCACCTACCTCTTCATCTCCCACGACCTGCATGTGGTGCGCTACTTCAGCGACCGGGTGATGGTGATGTACCTCGGCCAGGTGGTGGAGATCGGCCCGGTGGAAGCCATCTACGGTGCCGCCCGCCATCCCTACACCGGCGCGCTGCTGTCGGCGGTGCCCTCCATGGACCCGGCCAACCGCACCCAGCGCTCGCCGCTGGCGGGCGATCCGCCCAACCCGATCGATCCGCCGGCCGGCTGCCGCTTCCGCGACCGCTGCGTGAATGCGCGCGCCGTCTGTGCCGAGCAGGCACCGCGCATGCTGCCGCTGGATGCCGACGGCCGCCACTTCGCCCGCTGCCACATGAACGACCCCGCCTCCGGCTACGCCAGTTCGGCGCCGGCGGCCAACCCGGAGGCTGTGCAATGAGCAAGCCCCTACTCAGCGTGCGCGACCTCAACGTGCGCTTCCACGGCGAACGCAACGCCAGCGCCCTGAACGGCGTCAGCTTCGATCTCGCCGAGGGCGAGGTGCTCGGCCTGCTGGGCGAATCCGGCTCCGGCAAGAGCGTCACCCTGCGCACCCTGCTGAAGCTGCATCCGCCGGCGCGCACGAGCATGAGCGGCCAGATCCGCGTCGGCGACACCGACGTCATGGCGCTGCAGGGCCGCGCGCTGGAGCAGTACCGCGGCGGCATGGTGTCCATGGTGTTCCAGGACCCCGGCTTGGCTTTCGACCCGCTGTACACCGTGGGCGAGCAGATCGTCGAAACCATCCGCGCCCATGAGCGCATCGACGCCGATACCGCCCGCGCCCGCGCGCTGGAGCTGATGGAGCGGGTGCAGATTCCGCAGGCCCGCCGGCGGCTGGACGCCTACCCCTTCGAGATGTCCGGCGGCATGCGCCAGCGCGCCATGATCGCCCTCGCCTTGGCCTGCCGCCCCAGGCTGCTGCTGGCGGACGAGCCCACCACCGCGCTGGACGCCACCGTGCAGATCCAGGTGCTGTTGCTGCTGCGCGAGCTGCAGCGGGAGTTGGGCATGTCGGTGATCTTCGTCACCCACGACATTGGCGCCGCGGTGGAAGTCTCCGACCGCCTGGCGGTGATGTATGGCGGCCGCATCGTCGAGGAAGGCAGTGTGGCCGACGTCGTGCAGCGCCCCGCCCATCCGTATACTGCCGGCCTGCTCGCTTCCACTGTGGTGGATGTGCCGCGCGACCAGGCGCTGCCGGCGATTCCCGGCGCGCCGCCGGACCTCGCCGCGCTGCCGCCCGGCTGTGCCTTCGCCCCGCGTTGCGCCCATGCGAGCGCCCAATGCCGCGAGCAGGTGCCGGCGCTGCAGGCGATGGCGGGCGACGAACGCCACCGCGCCGCTTGCTGGCACGCCTTGCTGCAGCCGGCCCACGCCTGAGGGAGACCATGGAAAACGCGCCCGAAACCGTAGACAAATCCCGCGGCCGCCTCACCGACGAGGTATGCAAGCGCATCGCCGACGACATCGTCCTCGGCCACTTCGCACCGGGCGCGCGGCTGGAGGAGTACGCGCTGGCGGAGCGCTACGGCGTCTCGCGCACGCCGGTGCGGGAGGCCATCAAGCTGCTCGCCATCTCCGGCCTGGTGGTCTACAAGCCCAACCGCGGCGCCTCGGTGGCACAGATGACGCCGGAGCAGCTGGACTACACCTTCGAGGCCATCGGCGAACTTGAAGCCGCCTGCGCCCGCCATGCCGCGCTGCGCATGAACGAGGCCGAGCGCGCCCGGCTGGCGGCGCTGCACGAAGCCAGCCGCGCCGCGCTGCAGAGCCGCGACATGGAAACCTACTCAGCGCTCAACGTCGAGTTCCACGAGCTGATCATGGACGCGGCGCACAACCCGGTGCTGAAGGAGGTGACCGCGGCGCTGCGCACCCGTGTTACCCCCTTCCGCCGCACCCAGTTCCGCGATTTCGAGCGCATCGGCGCCTCCTTCGCCGAGCACGCCACCATCGTCGAGGCGCTGCTGGCGGGCGATGCGCTGGGCGCTTTCCGGGAGATGCGTGCCCATCTGCTCTCCGCCCGCAGCGCCTCCCAGCGGCTGTCGCCGCTGTGGGGCAAGGGCGAGGCCGTCTGAGGTGGACCGGCATGCGGCCGTGCGGTGCTTGAAGTGATGACCCCAAGGGCGGCAGCGGGCCGCCGATGACAACAGAGCAACAGAGAGACGAGCAATGAAAGTCCTTACCGCCTTCCCCGGGCGCATGGCGCCAGCCGCCGGCCGCCTGCGCTTTCCCCAGAGCCTTTTCCTTGCCGCCATGCGGCGGGAGGCCGGGCGATGAAGCATTTCAAGTTCGACTGGTTCATGAAGGGCATGGTGGTGGCGGTGCTGCTGGCCAGCCTCTGGCCGGAGCCCGGCGCCCACGGCGGCTGGCTGCAGCCGGAACTGCTCAACAAGATCGGCGTGGCGCTGATCTTCTTCCTCAACGGCCTGGGCCTGAGCTTCGCCGCGCTGCGCCAGGGCACCGCCCAATGGCGGGTGCACCTGCTGGTCCAGGGCATCACCTTCGGCCTCTTCCCCATCCTCGGCCTCGGCATCCTCTTCGTCACCCAGGGCTGGATGAAGCCGGACCTGCAGCTGGGCTTCTTCTACCTGTGCGCGCTGCCCTCCACCGTGTCGTCCTCGGTGGCGCTCACCGCGGTGGCCAAGGGCAACGTGCCGGTGGCGGTGTTCAATGCCACCCTGTCCAGCCTGCTGGGCGTGGTGCTGACGCCGCTGTGGCTGGGCCTGGTGATCGGCCACAGCGGGGCGGAGTTCCCGGTGGGCGAGGTGATGCTGGACTTGTGCCTGTGGCTGCTGCTGCCGCTGGCGGTGGGCCAGCTCTCCCGCCCGCTGCTGGGCGCCTGGGCGCACCGGCACAAGAAGCGGCTGGCGCTGGTGGACCGCATCACCATCCTGGTGCTGGTCTATACCTCCTTCGCCGATTCGGTGGCCCAGGGCGTGTGGTCCCACTACGGCATCGCCGCGGTGCTGGAGGCGGCGGTGGGGTCGGCGCTGGTGTTCTGCGGGGTGATCTACGCGGTGAATGCGCTGTGCCGCGCCATCGGCATCGCCGAGCCGGAGCGTTACGCCGCGGTGTTCTGCGGCTCGAAGAAAACGCTGGCTTCCGGCGTGCCCATGGCCCAGCTGATCTTCGGCGCCAACCCGGCGCTGGGCCTGATCCTGCTGCCCATCATGATCTACCACCCCTTCCAGCTCGCCGTCGGCGGCGTGCTGGCGCAGAAGTGGGCGAAGGAGCGGGAGCAGGCGGAGGGCGAGGCGGCGAGCGCAACTGCGAAGGCGGCTGGCTGACCGTCATGCGGGAGTCGGGGCGGGCGGCGTGGCCGCCCCGACTGCCGGCAATAAACGAAGAACGGACTCCTCGTGGAGCCCGTTCTCATTCACGGCATTGATCGCGCGAGCGCGCTTCAGCCGCCGTACATCACCTGACCCTCAACCAGGGTGTAGCGCACCTGGCCGGGCAGCTCCAGGCCGAGGAAGGGCGTGTTCTTGCCCTGGCTCTTCAGCGCATCGCGGTTTACCGGGGTGTAGGCCGCCGGGTCGAACACGCAGACGTCGGCACGGGCGCCGACGCCGAGGTGGCCGGCTTTGGTGATGCCGACGATGGCGGCGGCGTCCGAGGTGATGCGCGCCAGCGCCTTCAGCAGCGGCACGCCGGCCTCGGTGGCCCACTTCAGCGTCAGCGGCAGCAGCAGTTCCATGCCGGTGGCGCCGGCTTCGGATTCGGAGAAAGGCGTCTGCTTGCCGTCGTCGTCCACCGGGGTGTGGTCGGAGCACAGGGCGTTGATGCGGCCGTCGGCCAGGCCCTGCACCAGCGCTTCGCGGTCGCGCTGGCTGCGCAGCGGCGGCACCAGGTGGCAGTTGGCGTTGAAGTAGCCGATGTCCATGTCGGACAGGTGCAGGTGGTTGATGGAGACGTCGCAGCTCACATCCATGCCTTCGGCGCGGGCCTGGTCCACCAGGGCGAGGCCGGCGGCGCTGGAGAGGCGGGTGACATGCAGCCGGGCGCCGGTGATCTTGGCCAGCTGCAGGTAGGTGTAGAGCGCCACGGTTTCCGCTGCCACCGGGATGCCGGGCAGGCCGAGGCGGCTGGCGACTTCGCCGTCGTGGGCGTAGCCGCCGCGGGCGAGGAAGGGGGCGATGGGCTGCAGCCAGACGCGGAAGCCGAAGGTGGCGGCGTACTGCATCGCCCGCATCAGCACCATGTTGTCGACGATGGGCACGTTGGCCTGGCTGAAGGCGACGCAGCCGGCCTCCACCAGCTCGGCCATCTCCGACAGGCGCTCGCCCTTTAGGCCCAGCGTCAGCGCGCCGACCGGGTAGATATGGGCGCGGTTGAGCTTCTTGGCGCGGTAGCACAGCATTTCCACCAGGCCGGGCTCGTCCAGCACCGGGTCGGTGTCCGGCGGAATGGCGAGGCTGGTGATGCCGCCGGCCATGGCGGCTTCCATCTCGGTTTCCAGCGTGGCGAGGTATTCGAAGCCGGGTTCGCGCAGGCGGGCGGCGATGTCGATGAGGCCGGGGCAGACGACGAGGCCCTCGGCCTCGACCACCCGGTCGGCCTCGAAGCCGGCGGGGGCGCTGCCGAGGCCGACGATGCGGCCGTCGGCGATGTAGACGTCCTGGACGCGGTCGACTTGGTTGGCCGGATCGATGAACCGGCCCTTGGCGATCTGAATTCTCATCCCTTGTTCCCTTACTGTCCCGCGAGCATGCTCATCACCGCCATGCGCACGGCGATGCCGAAGGTGACCTGGGGCAGGATCACCGCCTGGGCGCCATCGGCCACCGCGGAGTCGATCTCCACGCCGCGGTTCATCGGGCCCGGGTGCATGACAATGGCGTCGGGGCGGGCCAGCGCCAGCTTCTCCTGCGTCAGGCCCCAGATCTTGTAGTACTCCTGCGGCGTGGGCAGCAGGGCGCCGTTCATGCGCTCGTTCTGCAGCCGCAGCATCATCACCACGTCCACATCCCTGAGGCCCTCGCTCATGTCGTGGAACACGCGCACGCCGAGCTTCTCGACCTCGGTGGGCAGCAGCGTGCGCGGGCCTATCACCCGCACCTCCGGCACGCCCAGCGTGGTCAGCGCGGCGATCTGGGAGCGGGCGACGCGGGAGTGCAGCACGTCGCCGACGATGGCCACCACCAGGTTGGAGAAGTCGCGCTTGTAGTGGCGGATGGTGTACATGTCCAGCAGGCCTTGCGTGGGATGCGCATGGCGACCGTCGCCGGCATTGACCACGTGGATGTGGTCGCGGGCAGTGGCCTGCAGGTGCTGGGCGATGAGCACCGGCGCGCCGCTGGCGGCATGGCGCACGACGAACATGTCGGCCTGCATCGCACACAGGTTGTCCACCGTGTCCAGCAGGCTCTCGCCCTTGGCGGTGGAGCTGGTGGAGACGTTGAGGTTCACCACGTCGGCGGACAGGCGCTTGGCGGCGATCTCGAAGGTGGTGCGGGTGCGGGTGGAATTCTCGAAGAACAGGTTGAAGATGCTCTTGCCGCGCAGCAGCGGCAGCTTCTTCACCTCGCGCTCGGCCACTTCGGTGAAGGGCGCGGCGGTGTCGAGGATGGCGGTGATGACGTCGCGCGGCAGTCCGTCCAGCGTCAGCAGGTGCTGCAGCTCGCCATGCTTGTTCAGTTGGGGGTTACGCATCGATCAGCCTCAGGGTCAGCGTGCCGTCCTCCTCGCGTTCGAGCTGGAGGTTCTGGCTGGCGGGAAGGGGTTCCGGCAGGGTGAGGGCGCAGTAGCGGGCGGCGATGGGCAGTTCGCGGTCGCCGCGGTCCACCAGCACCGCCAGTTCGACGCGGGCGGGACGGCCGAAGTCGAACAGCTCGTTGAGCGCGGCGCGGGTGGTGCGGCCGGTGTAGAGCACGTCGTCCACGATGATCACCGGCGCGCCTTCCACCGCGAAGGGGATCTCGGTGCGCTGGGGCTGCGGATGCAGGCCGCGGGCGCCGTAGTCGTCACGGTAGAAGGAGACGTCGATGGCGCCTGGCGGATGGGAGAGCCCCAGTTCCTGCTGCAGGCGCTCGGCCAGCCACACCCCGCCGGTGTGGATGCCGACGAGCACGGTGTCGGGCGTGACATGGGGGCGCATCTGCGCGGCGAGTTGCCGGCAGAGCGTTTCAGCGTCAGGCAGTTGCATGTCGGGTTGAGTCCAGGAAGTGTTGCAGGATCAGTTGCGCGGCAACGGCATCCACCGCCGCTTTGCGGCCGCGCCAGTCGCGCACGCCGGCTTCGCGCATCTCGGCGTCGGCGGCGGCGGAGGACAGGCGTTCGTCCACCGTCGCCACCGGCAGGTTGAAGCGGCCGTGCAGCTGGTTGGCGAAGCGGCGGCAGCGGGCGGTGAGCTCGTGCGGCGTACCGTCGAGGTGGGTGGGCAGGCCCACCACCAGCGCGACCGGCTTCCACTCTTCGAGCAGGCGCCCGATGGCGGCGAAGCGGTCGTTGTTGCTCTCTTCGTGCAAGGTCAGCAGGGCGCTGGCCTGGCCGGTTTCCAGCTCGCCGACGGCCACGCCGATGCGGGCGAGGCCGAAGTCGAAACCGAGTACCGTGCCGCGTGGCGGCTGCGAAACGGGATGGAACGAGGCGGAGACCGGGGCGCCCGGATCAGGCATGCCCGGCAACCTCGCTGAGCTTGGCGAAGTCGATGCCCAGCTTCTGCATCGCCGCCACCAGCCGCTCTTCCGGCGGCAGGTCGAAGACGATGGCCATGTCGGCCTCGACGGTGAGCCAGGCGTTGTCGGCGATCTCCTGCTCCAGCTGGCCGGCGGCCCAGCCGGCGTAGCCCAGGGTGATCAGCACTTCGCCTGGTTGGCCGTTGCTGCCGATGGATTGCAGGATGTCGCGGCTGCTGGTGAGGCCGACGTCGTCGTTCACCCGCAGCGTGGAGTGCCAGTCGCCGGAGGGCCGGTGCAGCACGAAGCCGCGGTCGGTCTGCACCGGGCCGCCGAAATACACCGGCTGGGCGGCGAAGCCCTCGGCTTCCAGCGGCAGCTCCACCCGCTCGAACAGCGCGGCGACGGTCATGTCGATCGGGCGGTTGATGATGATGCCCAGCGCGCCCTGCTCGTTGTGTTCCGCGATGTAGGTGAGGGTGCGGGAGAAATGGGGATCGGCCATGTTGGGCATGGCGATCAGGAAGTGGTGCGTGAGGTTGGCCGTGGGCGTTTCCATGCGCGCCATTTTACGCCGTCGCCGCGGCGGATGTGCGGGGAAGCGCTGCGCGGGCGGCCGACGCATAATCGCGGTCCCGCGCCCCCGGCGCCCGAGCCCCGTCACGCCATGTCCTCCGCCCTCGTCTGGTTCCGCCGCGATCTGCGCAGTTTCGACCATGCCGCCCTGTACCACGCGCTGCGCGCGGCGGACCGGGTGTACTGCGCCTTCGTTTTCGACACCGAGATCCTGGATGCGCTGCCCGGCCGCTGCGACCGCCGGGTGGATTTCATCCACGCCGCGGTGGTCGAGCTGGACGCGGCGCTGCGCCAGCTGGCGCAGCAGGCGGGCGCGGCCGGCGGCGGGCTGGTGGTGCGCCGCGGCCGCGCCGACGAGGAAATTCCCAGGCTGGCGAGCGAGCTGGGTGTCGCCATGGTATTCGCCAACCGCGATTACGAGCCGGCGGCCATCGCCCGCGACGGCCGGGTGAGCGCGGCGCTGGCGCAGGCGGGCATCGGCTTCGCCGATCTCAAGGATCAGGTGATCTTCGAGCGCAACGAGGTGCTCACCCAGACTGGCCAGCCCTACAGCGTGTTCACGCCCTACAGCAAGGCCTGGCTGAAGCAGCTGGATGACTTCCAGGTGCGCGCCTATCCGGTGGAGAAGTACGCGGCGGCATTGGCTGCGCCGCCGGTGGACAGCGGTGTGCCGACGCTGGCCGACATCGGTTTCAGTGCCAGCGATAGCGATGAGCTGCGCCTGCCCACCGGCATGCGCGGCGGCCGCAGCCTGTTCGAGGATTTCCGCGGACGCATGGGCCGCTACCAGCGCGCGCGGGATTTCCCGGCGGTGAAGGGCGTGTCCTATCTTTCCGCCCATCTGCGCTTCGGCACCGTCTCCATCCGCGAACTGGCCGGCCATGCCTGGCGCGAGGGCGGCGCGGGGGCGGAAACCTGGCTGAAGGAGCTGATCTGGCGCGATTTTTACCAGATGATCCTGTGGCACCGGCCGGACGTGGTGGACCACGCCTTCCGCCCGGAGTACGAGGCCATCCGCTGGGACGATGCGCCGGCACTGTTCGATGCCTGGCGCCAGGCGCGCACCGGCTATCCGCTGGTAGACGCGGCGATGCGCCAGCTCAGCAGCAGCGGCTACATGCACAACCGCCTGCGCATGGTCACCGCCTCCTTCCTGACCAAGGATCTGGGCGTGGACTGGCGCCTGGGCGAACGCCATTTCGCCGAGCTGCTGCTGGACTACGACCTGGCGGCGAACAACGGCGGCTGGCAGTGGGCGGCCTCGACCGGCTGCGATGCCCAGCCCTGGTTCCGCATCTTCAATCCGGTGACGCAATCCGAGAAGTTCGACCCGGAGGGCAAGTTCATCCGCCGCTACCTGCCAGAGCTGGCCAGGGTGCCAGACAAGTTCATCCATGCGCCGTGGAAGATGGGCGGCGTGGACCAGAGCGTGGCCGGGGTGCGCATCGGCGTGGATTATCCGGCGCCGGTGGTGGACCACGCCGAGGCCCGCGAGCGGACGCTGGCGCGCTTCGGCATGCTGGCCAGGGAGTGAACGAAGACGGCGGGGGCGCTTGCGCGGCCCCCGCCGTGGTTCCAAGCCTGCCGCCGGACGCCGCTCAGGCCGGCGTGCGCGCGGTGTAGCCCGCCAGCAGGCCGAGCAGTTCCTCTTCCTGGTAGGGCTTGCCGAGGTAGTGGTTGGCGCCGACTTCCTCCGCGTAGCGGCGGTGCTTGTCCGCCAGCCGGGAGGTGATCATGATCACCGGCACCAGGCGGGTGCGGGCGTCGGCGCGGATGTTGCGCACCAGGTCGAAGCCGTCCATGCGTGGCATCTCGATATCGGACAGGATCACGTCCGGCACCGTCTCGATCAGCTTCTCCAGCGCATCCACGCCGTCCTTGGCGGTCACCACCCGGTAGCCCTCGCGCTCCAGCAGGCGGCCGGTGATCTTGCGCACGGTGAGCGAGTCGTCCACCACCATCACTGTCGGTTGGCTGGGCTGCGCGGCGACTGCCGGCAGCATGCCGTCTTCGCCGCCATCCTCGTCCGCTTCCGCCAGGCTGCGGCTGGCCAGCGCCACCGGGTTCAGGATGAGCACGATCTCGCCGTCGCCCAGCACGGTGGCGCCGGACATGCCGACGATGCGCGCCAGCTGCGGCCCGGCGTTCTTGACTACGATTTCCTGGTTGCCGCGCAGCGCGTCCACATGCAGCGCCAGCGTCTGCGCACCGGCGCGCAGCAGCAGCACCCAGTTGTAGCGCTGCACCTCCGGCCGCGTCTGGCGGTCGCCCAGCAGGCGCGGCAGGTAGCGGTAGGCGTAGCGCTCGCCCATCCACTCGGTGCCCTTGTCGTTGCGCAGCTTCTCCAGCGCGTCCGCTTTCAGCTCCATGACCTGGGCGACCATGCTGGAGGGAATCGCGTAGCTGCGGCCGCCGGCGCGCACCAGCAGCGCCTGCGTCACCGCCAGGGTCAGCGGCAGGTAGATGCGGAACACGGTGCCTTTGCCGGCGTCGCTGTGTACATCGATGCGGCCGCCGACCGCGGCGGTTTCGGCCTTGACCACGTCCATGCCGACGCCGCGGCCGGCGACGGTGGACACCGCGCCGGCGGTGGTGAAGCCGGGGACGAAGATGAGGTTGGTCAGGCGGCGCTCGTCCGCGTGCTCGTCCGTGCCCAGCAGGCCGTTGGCGCGGGCGCGTTCGGCGATGCGGCCGAAGTCCAGCCCGGCGCCGTCGTCGCTCAGCTCCAGCGCGATTTCATTGCCTTCCTGGCTGACGCTGAGAGTGATCTGGCCGATGGCCGGCTTGCCGCCGGCCTCGCGCTGGGCGGGGGCTTCGATGCCGTGGGCGAGGGCGTTGCGCAGCAGATGTTCCAGCGGCGCCACCATGTGTTCCAGCACGCCGCGGTCCACCTCGATGCGGCCGCCGCGCAGGTCCAGGTTGGCGCGCTTGCCGAGGTCCTTGGCGGCCTGGCGGACGACGCGGTAGAGGCGGTCGGCGAGGCTGTCGAAGGGCACCATGCGCACGCCCATCAGCGCCTGCTGCAACTCGCGCGACAGGCGCGCCTGGCCATGCAGGGCGATGTCGGCGCCGTCCAGGTTCTTCAGCAGGTTCTGCTGCACCGTGGTGACGTCGTTCACGCTCTCCGCCATCATCCGGGTGAGTTCCTGCAACCGGGTGTAGCGGTCCATCTCCAGCGGGTCGAACTCGCCGTGAGCGGATTCGGCCTGGGCGATGCGCGACTGCATCTGCACGTCGGCCTGGATCTCGACCTCGCGCAGCTGGTTGCGCAGGCGGATGACGTTCTCGGTGAGGTCCAGCAGCGAGCGCCGCAGGGTGCGCAGCTCGCCTTCGATGCGGGTGCGGGCGATGCCGATTTCGCCGGCTTCGTTGACGAAGCGGTCCACCAGGTCGGCGCGCACCCGCAGCGTGGGCGAGGCGATGTTCTCGATGTCGGCAGCGGCGTCCTTGCCGTCGCCAGGGTCGCCGGCAAGGGCTGCTTCCGCGGCAGGTGCCGCCGTGGTGGCTGCGGCCTCCGCCGCCTTGGCGGGCTGGGCGTCCGCCGGCGAGGGCACGGCTTCGCCGCTGGCGAGGGCATCCATCGTCTGCTGCACGAAGTCCAGGCCGGTGGCGAGGTCCTCGATCTGTGCCGCCGGGGCGCGGCCGCTCTTCTGCCCGGCCTCGAAGCGGGACTCCATCTGGTGCAGGCGTTCGCCCAGGGTCATCGCGCCGGCCATGCGGGCGCTGCCCTTCAGCGTGTGCAGCAGGCGGGCGACAGCCTGAGGATGCGCGGCCTGCGCTGGTTCGTCTTCCCAGCTGCGCAGCCGGGCGTGCAACTCGCCGACCAGCTCCACGCCTTCTTCCAGGAAGATGGGCAGCAGCTGCTCGTCGATGTCGTCATGGACCGGCGAGGGTGCCTCCTCGTCCACTGGCTCTGGCTCGGCCGCGCTGACGGGGCTGCTGGCGAGCGTTTCGGCGAGCCCGGCCGCAGCCGGGGCGGGCAGCGGGGCGTCGTCCAGCGGCTGCGGGGCCGGCAGTTCTTCGATCAGCGGCCGGGCACTGCGGTCCAGCTGGTCCACCAGCTCGGGTACTTCCAGTGGCAGTTGCTGCTGTGCCACCTCGGCGAGCATGGCCTCCAGGGTGTCGGTGACGGTGGTGAACAGTGCCGTCTCGTCGGCGGTGGGTGGCTGCGACAGGTCGCGCAGGCGCTGCTGTGCATGTTCTAGCGCGCGGCCCAGGGTGTGCAGCGCAGTCAGGCGGGCGGTGCCGGAGATGCCGGCCAAGGTGTGGGCGGCGCGCACCGAGGGTTCCTGCGGCAGCAGCGTCGGGTTGGCTGCCAGGCGGGTGAATTCCTGATGCAGGGTGGCGATGTGGTGCCGGGCTTCGCCGAGGAAGAGGTCGTACAGCGGACGGGATATCTCGGTGTCGCCGAGGCGGACGAAGTCGGCGCCACTTTCCGGCGCGGCGGCGGGCGCTTCGGCGGCCGGCGGCGGGGCTTCCTCGGTGACGAGCTCGCCGTCGTCTCCGGCTTCCGGCAGCGGCGGGAGGGCGTCGTCCTCCAGCTCCAGGTCGATGTCGAGGTCATCCAGGGCAAGCGGTGGGGCCTGCGGGGGCTGCGTTTCGGCTGCCGGCGTGCCTCCGCTGGCCCGGTCGCCGGCCGGCTCCAGCCCGGGCAGCGCGTCGCGGTCGTCCAGCAGGTAGCTGCTGTCCAGCTCCAGCGAGGTTTCCTCGGAGTGGAAGCCTTCGTCCACCAGCGGTGGTACCGCCAGGGGCTGCGGCGTGGCGGGGATTTCGGCCTCCACCGGCAGGATCTCGCCGTCGTCGGACAGGGAGAGGTCGGGGAACTCGAGCGAGGTCTCCATGAGCCCGTCCCGGCTTTCCGGCGCGGGGGCAGTGAACACCGCCGGCTCCTGCGCCGGTGTGTCGGTGGCGCGCAGGCGCTCGGCCTCGGCCAGCAGCGCGGCTTCGGCCTCGGGGTCGGGGCTGCTCTGGCCGGCGCCGGCCTCCATCTGGGCGACCCAGGCGGCGAAGTACTGGTGGGCGGCGTCTATCAGGTGGTGCAGCGCCGGGCTGGGTTGCCACTCCAGCTGCAGCCAGCGGTTCAGGGTCTGCTCCAGGCCCCAGGCGGCTTCGCCGAGCTCACGCAGGCCGACCATGCGGCCGCTGCCCTTAAGGGTGTGGAAGCCGCGGCGGATGGCGGTCAGCGTCTGGCTGTCGGCGGGCGAGGTGCGGGAGAGTTCGAGCTGCTCGGCGATGGTGGCGAGTACGTCATGTGCTTCTTCGATGAAGATGCACAGCAGTTCGGCGTCGATCTCGGCGTCGCTGGCTTCGATCAGCTTCTGGGTCTCGGCGGCGGGGGCGGGCACTGCGACCGGCTCCTGCACCGGCAAGTCGAAATCTGCCAGTTCCAGTGGAGCCAGCTCCAGCGCGACGGCTTCTTCCGCTTCCGGCTCCGTTGCTGCGGTGGAACCGGGGGCTGGCCCGGCGGCCGGTGCCGGAGCGGGGGTGGGCCCGGAAGGAATGCCTGTGACAGGCTCGGCGTAGCTGATTTCCTCGCTGTCCTGGGCCGCCTTGCGGGCTTCCGGATCGAGGAAATCCTGCAGGGTGTTGCGGCCGTGCTGCAGGGACTGGATGTAGAAGCCCAGGGCCGACAGCCTGTGGGCCAGGGCTTCGAATTCGGCCGGCTCGCCACTGCCGCCGGCGGCGAAGTGGGCGATTTCTTCCGCGGACTGGTGGACCAGCGCAATGGCTTCGGTCTCGCCAAGCAGGATGAGTGCGCCTTCGATCTGCTGCATCGGCGCTGACAGTTGGGCCAGCGGCGCGCGTTTCTCCTGGTTGCGGAAAAAGTCGTCCAGCGCCTGTTCGATGTGCGCCAGGCTGGTGAGGATCTCCCGCGACAGCTGGGCCAGCGCCTCCTTTTCCTGGGCGCGGCGGGCGGCGGCGAGGCCGGGCGCCGGGCCGGCAGCCTGCAGGTCGTCGCCTTGTTCCAGCGCCCGCAGGCGTACCAGGGTGGCATCCACCTGCTGGGCGAGATCGTTTTCCACGATGCCGCGATCCACCGCGGCCTCCGCCAGCAGCAGCGCGGTGGCGACTTCCAGGCCGACGGTCTCGGAGAAGCGCAGCGGGTCCTTGCGCAGCCACTGGATGAAACCCTGCAGGCCGGTGAGCAGGCGGTCCAGCGCAGGCCGGCCGAGCTGGGCGACAGCGCCGGCCAGTTCCGTCAGCTCAGCGTCGAAGCGCGGCAGGGCGGCGGCGCTGCCTTCGCTGAACTCGGTCCAGCATTCCTTGGCGGTATTCAGGCGGGTGCGCAGGCTTTGCAGCAAGGGCGCCAGCGGTACTTCGCTGACGCGGGCGCTGGCGGGCGGCAGCAGGGTGTCCAACTGCCAGGTGGCACGCACGGCGCGCTGCTGCTCGGTGGTTGCCGGGGCCTGGGCGACGAGGTAGAGCAACTCGCGCAACAGCCGCTCCGGCGCCGCAGGATTGCCGCCGAGCTGGCGGCGCAGCTGGGCGTCCAGCTGGGCGCACAGCCGGCGGGCGGCGTCCATGTCGACGTCGCCGGTGGCAAGGGCGTCGAAGAAGGCCTGGGCGCTCCACCACAGGCTGCGGGCCAGCGGGTGGGGCTGCAGAGCTTCGATGTCGGCGGCGGCGGCACGCATCGCCGCCGGGCCGGTGGACTGGCCGGGGCGGCGGAGCAGGTCCAGCAGGCCACGCTCGAAGCGGGCGCGCAGTGTGCGCAGCGCGGCTTGAAGGGCTGCACCTTCGGGCGGGCGCGGGTCGTCGGCGCGGCGTGGAGGGCGGATGCCGAGGTCGGGGAAGAAGAGCTCCACCGGGGAGCCGGTGTCGCCGCGGGCGGCATTGATCTCCTGGTACAGCGGTGCCAGCCGCATCGGCTGGTCGGGTGCGCCGCGGGCGATTTCTTCCAGGTAGTTGCCGATGCTCGCCAGTGCGCGGTGCACCAGCGCCAGGGGGGCATCGTCCACCGGCATTTCGCCGCGGGCAAGCTTGCCCATCAGCTGGTCGAGCGCGGCGGCAAACTGGGTGAGGCCGTCGAGGCCGACGATGGACAGGGCGCCGCGAACCTGGTGCAGATGCGTCTGCGCGAACTGGACCTGGGAGGCGCCGTCGCCCGCGCTGCAGGCCTGCTCCAGCGCTTCGGCCGCACGCGCGAGCGCGAGGTCGATTTCGCTCTTGACCCAGGTGAGCGGACCGAGGTCGGCTTCGATGGCTTGCGTCATGTGTCTGCCTTTTGCGCCGGTACTCAGACCTTGAAGCCGGAAACCGAGCCCTTCAGTTCCACCGCGAGGTCGGCGAGCTGACCGATGGAGACCGCGGTCTGCTTGGTGCCCAGGGTGGTCTGCTCGGTGATGGCGAGAATGTCCTTCATGGTTTCCGCCACCCGGGTGGCGGTGGCCGCCTGCTGCTGGGTGTCGGTGGAGATCTGCTCGATCAGGCGGGCGGCTTCGATGGACACCTGGCCGATCTCGGCCAGCGCCTGGCCGGCGGCGTCGGACAGCTGCGCGCCTTCGACCACGTCGCGGGTCGCGTTTTCCATCGCGCCCACCGCATCCTGAGTGTCGGTCTGAATGGTCTTCACGATGGCGGAGATCTGCTTGGTTGCCTCGGCGGAGCGTTCCGCCAGGCGCTGCACTTCTTCCGCAACCACGGTGAAGCCGCGACCGGCGTCGCCGGCGGAGGCGGCCTGGATGGCGGCGTTGAGCGCCAGCACGTTGGTCTGCTCGGTAATGTCCGAAATCAGCTCCACGATTTCGCCGATCTCCTGGGAGGACTCGCCCAGGCGCTTGATGCGCTTGGAGGTTTCCTGGATCTGCTCGCGGATCTCGTTCATGCCCTTGATGGTGTTTTCGACCGCATCGGCGCCCTTGCGCACGGATTCCAGCGAGCGGCGGGCAACCTGGGCGGACTGCAGCGCGCGCTCGGAGGAGTCGGTCATCGATGCCGCCATGCGCTGCACGGTGGAGCCAGCCTCCTCGATCTCGCGCGACTGGCGCTCGGTGGCGCCCAGCAGTTCGCTGGAGGTCTTCTGCGCCGACTGGGTGGCGGCGGTCACCCGGGTGGCGGCGTCGTTGATCCGGCGTACCAGCACCGAAAGTTCTTCAATGGTGTAGTTCACCGAGTCGGCGATGGCGCCGGTGATGTCCTCGGTCACCGTGGCGCGGATGGTGAGGTCGCCGTCGGCGAGGTCGCCCATCTCGTTCATTAGCCGCAGGATCGCCTGCTGCGTGAGGTTGCGCTCGTTCTCAGCCGACTGGCGCTGGGTTTCGGCGGCGGCGCGGCGGGTGGCGAGGTCGTCGTTGTAGACCTTGGCCATGAAGCCGAGGACGGCGAGGCCGAGCAGGGCGGTGACGGCAATCAGCGCGGAAACCAGGCTGAAGCCGCGGCTGTTGCTGTTGAGGGCTTCGGCCAGCGCCTGGGTCTGCGCCAGCAGCGGCGCGGAGTCGCGGAAGATGCGGCTGCCGGCCTGCTTGGCCTGCACCAGCAGCTGGATGTTGCCGAGGATGCCGGAGACCGCCTCCAGCGTCTCCTTGGCGGCTTCGTCCAGCTCGCCGATGCGGGCGCGCGTCTCTGCGTCGGCGCTCATCTGCGACAGCAGGCCCAGTTGCTCGCGGAAGGCGTTGGTGTCCTTGCCCAGCAGGAAGGCGACCTCCGGGTCGATCGCGTCGGCCACCAGCAAGGCGTTGGCGTTCTTGGCGATGCGCTGGGTGAGCATCACTGCGCGGTTGGCGGTGACGATGTCGCGGGCGCTGGCACCGCCCTGGAGCTTGAGCGCGGCCACTTGTTCGGAGAGGTCCAGCAAGCCGGCGTTGCCGTTGTTGATTGCCGCCACCGAGGCGTTCAGGGTGACCAGGTTCTTCTCCTGGGCGAGTAGCTGGCGGGCGTCCTGCTCGCTCTTGTGCCAGGTTTCGGCCAGCGTCTGCAGTGCCGGGCGGGCGGCTTCCGGCACGGCGGGCACATAGTCGCCGTCCAGGTCGCTACCGGCCTGCAGTGCGGTCAGCAGGCCGGAGAAGCGCGCGCTGCCGCTGCGCAGTTCGGTGAAGGCCTGGCTGTTGCCCTGCAGCGCGAGCTGGGCGGATTTGGCGATCTGCTGCGACAGCATCTGCATTTCACCGGCCGCCGCCACATGGGTGGTGGCATCGGCGGACTGCCGGCCCTGGTAGATGACCAGGCCGGCGGTGATGGCGACCAGCAGGGCGAAGCCGATGCCGAGGATGCGGATCTGTTCGGTTACCGGGCGGTCGCCGAGCAGGCGTTTGCGCGGGGTGGGAGGCCGTCCGGGAACGTGGGTCTCCATGATGGTGGTGTCCGGGGCGGAACTGCCCGCGGTGGCCATTTTCTTGCCGAAGAGCTTCAATGCCATGTTGCGTGCTCCGCCGCTATAGCGTGTGGGGGTCGATTGGGAAGGAGGTAGGCCGCGCCTCAGCCGGCGCCGGCGTCGAGGAAACCGGGGTGGGCGAGGAGGCGCTGAACGTCGAGGCGCAGCCAGGGGCGGTCCTGCACGTCGCGCAGGCGTTGCCCCACCCAGGGGCGCTCATCCGCCGGATTGTCGTCGGCTTCGAAGTCGTCGCCGCTGCGCAGGCCGGAGGCGCGGGAGACCAGCAGGGCGCAATGCACCCCGTGGCGGGCGCCGACCAGCAGCAGCCGGGCGTGACCGGAGGGCGCCACCAGCGGTCCGCCGTGGAAAGCAGAAAAATCCACTACGCCGTACAGGGTGCCGCGCACATTCGCCAGGCCGCGGTACCAGGGCCGGGTGAGCGGAACCGGCGACAGCGGCGGCGGTGGCAGGACCTCGCCGGAGTCGGCCAGCGCGACCAGCCAGTTCTCGTTGCCCGCCTGCACGCCCAGCAGGCCGCGGCGTTCGCCGCTCTTCGCTTCGGCCAGGCGGCGGACCAGGCTTTCCTGGAATTCGCGCAGGCTGATCCTCTTGGACATGATGGCCTTGTTCCCGCGTTACTTGTCTTTGATTGCCTCGATGCGGGCCAGCAATTCCTTGTGGTCCACCGGTTTGACCAGGTAGTCGTAGGCGCCTTGGCGCATGCCCCAGATCTTGTCCGTCTCCAGCGACTTGCTGGTACACATGATGATGGGGATGGTTCGGGTGGCGTCGTCGCGGGAAATGGTGCGGGTAGCCTGGAAGCCGTTCATTCCGGGCATGACGACGTCCATCAGGATGAGGTCGGGCAGCTCGCTCCTGCTCTTGGCGATGGCGTCCTCGCCATTCTCGGCGGTCACCACCTGATAGCCGTTGCGGGTGAGGACGTCGGTGAGGACGAAGCGCTCGGTGGGCGAGTCGTCAACGACGAGGATTTTCTTGATCGGCATGGTCGGCGTCATTCCATGGACGGGTTCAACGGGGGACGCGGCCGCAGTGGGCCGCAACCGCCTTCAGCAGGCTGTCCTTGGTGAAGGGCTTGGTGAGGTACTCGTCGGAGCCGACCATGCGGCCGCGGGCGCGGTCGAACAGGCCGTCCTTGGACGAAAGCATGATCACTGGCGTGGAGGACAGGCGGGCGTTCTTCTTGATCAGCGCGCAGGTCTGATAGCCATCCAGGCGCGGCATCATGATGTCGACGAAAATGACGTCGGGGTGGTGGTCGGCGATCTTGGCGAGGGCGTCGAAGCCATCCTCCGCCAGCAACACCTGGCAGCCGGCCTGGCCCAGGAAGATCTCCGCGCTGCGGCGGATGGTGTTGCTGTCGTCTATGACCATCACCTTGAGTCCGGTCAGGTCCATGGTGTCAGTCCTCGGTATCCCTGCGCGGCGGGTGCGGGAACCGCATCATACGCAAGGCGTAGGCGGCGGGGGAACTCCGGCTGCTTGAATGTCATATCTCGACGAGCTCGAAGTCTTCCTTGCGGGCGCCGCATTCGGGGCAGGTCCAGTTGGGCGGGATATCGCCCCAGCGGGTGCCGGGGGCGATGCCTTCATCGGGCAGGCCGGCGGCTTCGTCATAGATGAAGCCGCAGATCAGGCACATGTAGGTCTTGTAGGGTGCGTCAGCCATCGCTTGGCGTGTTCGGCTTGGATTGGCGGTAAAATCCGTCGCATCTTACCCCATTTTCCCGGCCGCGCCAGACGCGCCGGTATCCCTTCTGTCATGCCAGTTGCAATGCCGGATGCTCCCCCAGTCGTACTTTGTCTTTCCGCCGGCGACGCCACCGGCGGCGGCGGTCTGCCGTCCGACATCCTGACCCTGGCAAGCATGGGCTGCCACCCGCTCGCCATCCAGACCGCGGTGGTCGTGCGCGATACCCGTGGCATCGAGGAAACCCTGGCGCTGGAGCCGGACATGGTCGCCGCCCAGGCGCGCGCCGTGCTGGAGGACATCCCGGTGCATGCCTTCAAGCTCGGCTACTGCGGCAGCGTGGAGAATGTCGCGGTGATCGCCGAGATCCTGTCCGACTACCCGGAGGTGCCGCTGGTGCTGGAGCCGGCGCTGTATGCCGGGGTGGAGGAGGGCAGCGAGGAGGATGTGGTTGCCGCGCTGACCGAGCTGATCCTGCCGCAGACCTCGCTGCTGGTTGCAGGCCGCCACGAGGTGATGCGGCTGGCTGGCATCGACGCCGACGATGACAGCGAGGAAGCGCTGTCGGCGGAAGAGGCGGTCGCCCGCCTGCTCGCTCTCGGCACCGAGTACGTGCTGCTCACTGGCGGCAGCGAACAGGGGCCGCAGGTGATCAACGTGTTGCTGGGCGAAGGCGGCGTAGTGCGCACCGACGCCTGGGAGCGCCTGCCTGCGCGCTATCTCGGCGCTGGCGCCACGCTGGCCGCCGCTGCGGTGGCGGCGCTGGCGCATGGCATGACCATGCCGGAAGCAGTGCGCGAGGCGCAGGAATTCGCCCAGCAGGCGCTGCGCCACGCCTACCGGCCCGGCATGGGGCTGGCGCTGCCGGATCGCTTCTTCTGGGCGCGAGGGCATGGGGCCGACGATGAGTGAGCGGCGCTGGGCCGGCTGGCGTGGCCTCTATGCGGTGACCCCGGAACTGGACGACACCGACGCGCTGCTGCTGGCGGTGGAAAAGGTGCTGGCGGGTGCGCCGGCGCTGCTGCAGTACCGCGGCAAGTCGCCGGACGCGGCGTTGCGCCGCGAGCAGGCGCAGGCGGTGGCGGCCCGCTGCCGCGCCGCCGGCGTGCCGCTGGTGGTCAATGACGACCTCGGACTGGCGCTGGCGGTCGGCGCCGAGGGCGTGCATCTCGGCCGGGACGACGGCGACATCGCTGCCGCCCGCGCGGCGCTGGGGCCGCAGCGCCTGCTGGGCGTGTCCTGCTACGACGAATGGGGGCTGGCGCAGGCCGGCGCCAGCGCCGGGGCGGACTACGTCGCCTTCGGTGCGATGTATCCCTCGCCGACCAAGCCGCAGGCGGTGCGCGCGCCGCTGGAACTGCTGGGCCGCGCCCGCCGCGAGCTGGGCGTGATGGTGGTGGCGATAGGCGGCATCACGCTGGAGCGCGCGCCGGCGCTGGTCGAGGCCGGTGCCGACCTGCTCGCCGTCATCACCGACGTCTTCGACGCAGCCGATCCCGCTGCCCGCGCCGGCGCCTACCGCCAGCTCTACGTTCCAGGCTGAGCCGCGGCGGCAACAGCGCCACGCGCTTCCGCTCCGTCCTCTTTTCCTTCACCGCTTTCCCTTTTACTCCCGAGTCCGCACATGTCCGATTCCAGCAGCCGCAACGAAGCCTTGTTCCAGCGCGCCCAGCGCACCATTCCCGGCGGCGTCAATTCGCCGGTGCGCGCCTTCCGCTCGGTGGGCGGCACGCCGCGCTTCATCGAACGCGCCGAGGGCGCGCGGGTGTGGGATGCGGACGGCAAGGCCTATGTGGACTACGTCGGTTCCTGGGGGCCGGCGATCACCGGCCACGCCCATCCGGCCATCGTCGAGGCGGTGCGCGAGGCGGCGCTGCGCGGTCTGTCCTTCGGCGCGCCGACCGAGAGCGAGGTGGAGATGGCCGAGCGCATCTGCGCGCTGCTGCCCTCGGTGGAGATGCTGCGGCTGGTGAGTTCCGGCACCGAGGCCACCATGAGCGCCATCCGGCTGGCCCGCGGCTTCACCGGGCGGGATGCCATCGTCAAGTTCGAGGGCTGCTACCACGGCCACGCCGACAGCCTGCTGGTGAAGGCCGGCTCCGGTCTGCTGACCTTCGGCAACCCGTCTTCCGGTGGCGTGCCGGCGGACTTCGCCCACCACACCATCGTGCTCGACTACAACGACCTGGAGCAGGTGGAGACCGCCTTCAAGGCGCGTGGCGGGGAGATCGCCGCCATCATCGTCGAGCCGGTGGCCGGCAACATGAACCTGGTGAAGCCGGCGCCCGGCTTCCTCGAAGGCCTGCGCCGGCTGTGCGATGAATATGGCGCGGTGCTGATCTTCGACGAGGTGATGACCGGCTTCCGCGTTGGCCCGCAGGGGGCGCAAGGGCTGTACGGCATCGTTCCCGACCTCACCACGCTGGGCAAGGTCATCGGCGGCGGCATGCCGGTGGGCGCCTTCGGCGGCCGCCGCGACATCATGGAGAAGGTGGCGCCGCTGGGACCGGTGTACCAGGCTGGCACGCTGTCCGGCAGCCCGGTGGCGGTGGCCGCCGGCCTGGCCTCGCTGAAGCTGATCGAGGCGCCCGGCTTCTACGCCGCGCTGGGGGCGCGTACCGCGGCGCTGGCCGCCGGCCTGGCGGACGCGGCGCGCGAGCACGGCGTGGCGTTCAGCGCGGATACGGTGGGCGGCATGTTCGGCGTCTATTTCAGCGCCCGGCCGCCGGCTTCCTTCGCCGATGTGATGGCCTCCGACCGCGAGCGCTTCAACCGCTTCTTCCACGCCATGCTGGACGCTGGCCACTACTTCGCGCCCTCCGCCTTCGAGGCCGGTTTCGTGTCCGCGGCGCACACCGAGACGGACATCGCCGCCACGGTGGCGGCGGCGCGCGAGGTGTTCGCGAAGCTGGGCTGAGCACGCGCGCCGGGCTGCACATCACGGGCAGGGCGGCGGCTTCATCCGCTTCCCCGCCCGTAGCGGGGCTCAAAGCAGGAACAGCGTCGCCAGCCCGAGGAAGATGAAGAAGCCGCCGGAGTCGGTGATGGCGGTGATCAGCACCGAACTGCCGACCGCCGGATCGGCACCCAGGCGTTGGCGCAGCATCGGGATGACCACGCCGGCGGTGGCCGCCAGCAGCAGGTTGAGCGTCATCGCCGCGGTCATCACCGCGCCCAGCGAGATGCTGTGGTACAGCCACCAGGCGAGCACGCCCAGCAGCCCGCCCCATACCACGCCGTTGATCAGCGCGACGCTGATCTCCTTCTTCAGCAGCCGCTTCATCGCGCTTTCCTCCACCTGCCCCATGGCGATGGCGCGCACGATCATGGTGATGGTCTGGTTGCCGGAGTTGCCGCCTATACCGGCGACGATGGGCATCAGCGCGGCCAGCGCCACCAGTTTCTCGATGGAGCCTTCGAACAGGCCGATCACGCGCGAGGCGACGAAGGCGGTGACCAGGTTCACCGCCAGCCAGGCCCAGCGGTTCTTCACCGAGTCCCACACCGAGGCGAAGATGTCTTCCTCCTCGCGCAGACCGGCATGGCTCAGGATCTCGGCCTCGGATTCCTCGCGGATGAAGTCCACCACGTCGGCCACGGTGAGGCGGCCTATCACCCGCTTCTCCCGGTCCACCACCGGCGCCGAAACGAGGTCGTAGCGCTCGAAGGCCTGGGCGGCGTCGTCGGCGTCGTCCTCCGGCTCGAAGCTGATGATGGCCTCCTTGCGCATCACCTCGGCGACGTCCATCTCCGGGTCGTTGATGAGCAGGGATTCCAGCGACAGGATGCCCTTCAGGTGGTCTTCCCGGTCCACCACGAAGAGTTTGTCGGTGTGGTCCGGCAGTTCCTCGAAGCGGCGCAGGTAGCGCAGCACCACCTCAAGGGTGATGTCCTCCCGCACCGTGACCATGTCGAAGTCCATCAACGCGCCCACCGAGTCCTCCGGGTAGGACATGGCCGCGCGCAGTTGCTCCCGGCCCTCGCTGTCCAGCGACTGGAAGACATCCTGGATGACCTCCGGCGGCAGGTCGGGCGCGAGGTCGGCGAGCTCGTCGGCGTCCAGCGACTCGGCGGCCGCCTTCAGTTCCTCCGGCGCCATCGTCTCGATCAGCGATTCCCGCACCGCGTCGGAGACTTCCAGCAGGATCTCGCCGTCGCGCTCCGCCTTCACCAACTCCCAGACGAACAGGCGCTCGTCGCGCGGCAAGGCTTCCAGGATGTAGGCGATGTCCGCCGGGTGCAGCGAATCCAGCTTGGCCTGCAGGCTGGCTACATGCTGCTTGTGCACCAGCGTCTCGACGAGGTCGTGGCGCGGCATGTCCTGGCGGTGCACCAGGCTCTCCACCAGCTTCTGCCGGGCGAGCAGGTCCTGCACTTCGCGCAGGTGCTGCTGGACGTCATCGGGGTGCAGTTCTTCTTCCGTGGTCATTGCGCGGCGGGCCGGTGGGGGGAGCGAAGGCGGAAGAGGCGGATTCTACGGACTCGGCGCCCGCCATGCGACCCCGACAGTCTGGCGCGGCAGTCTTTCCGTCTTGTTGCGGGCGGGCGGGGCGGTTCTTGATGCGCCGCGATGCGGGCGCCTCGGGGGGGCAGGAGTGGGGCAGTGGGGAGGAGGCGGAGGCGCTCAGGGAACCTGCGAATAAGCCATGCGCCCGCGGATGCGTTCCGCATGGGCAGCGAGGCGCGGGCCGAAGCTGCGCTCGTACTTGCGCGGGTTGGGCAGCATCACTGCCAGCCGCGCCGCCTCGCCCGGCCCCAGGCGGGCAGCGGAGACGCCGTAGTAGCGCCGCGCCGCGGCCTCGGCGCCGAACACGCCGTCGCCCCATTCGACGACGTTGAGATAGACCTCGAGGATGCGGCGCTTGGACCACAGCGTTTCTATCATCACCGTGATCACCGCCTCCTGCGCCTTGCGGAGGTAGCTGCGCGAGGGTGACAGGAAGAGGTTCTTCGCCAGCTGCTGGCTGATGGTGGAGCCGCCCGCCACCGCGCGGCCGCGGCGCTCGTTCTTCTCCATCGCCCGCTGTATGCCTTCCCAGTCGAAGCCGTCGTGGTCCACGAAGCGGTCGTCTTCGGCGGCCACCACCGCGCGTTTCAGGTGGATGGAGATGTTGTCGTAGGGCACCCACTGGTAGCGCAGCGTGGCCTTCGGGTTCTTCTCCTGCATCTCGGCCAGGCGCAGGCGCATGAAGCTGGTGCTGCCGGGATCCACCTGGCTCCACCAGGCGACGCCGATCAAGAGCCAAAGCTGCCAGGCCAGCAGCAGGATGGCGCCCAGCAGCAGGCCGCGGCCCAGCCAGCGCATCAGCGTCTTCATGGCTGCGGCCGTGGGCTGGCGGAGATCATCGGAGGCTGCCGCGGCGTCACAGCTTCAGCCGGCGGCCAGGGCGCGGCGCAGTGCGCCGAGCACCGGGCCGGTATCCGGCTGCACGCCGCGCCACAGCGCGAAGCTCTCGGCCGCCTGCTCCACCAGCATGCCCAGGCCGTCGGCGACGCGGGCGGCGCCATCGAGGCGGGCTGCGCGCATGAAGGGCGTTTCCTCCTTGGCATAGACCATGTCGTAGGCGAGCGCGCCGTCGGAGTACAGGCCGGGCGGCAGCGGCGGCACCTCGGCGGAGAGGCTGGCGGCGGTGGCGTTGATCACCAGGTCGTAGCGGCGGCCGGCGAGGGAGGGGAAGCCGCAGCCATCCAGCGGTGAGCCGCCGGCAGCGGCGAACTCCCGCGCCAGCGCCACCGCCTTGTCGGCGCTGCGGTTGGCGATGGTGAGCTTGGCCGGGCCGGCCTGCAGCAGCGGCAGCAGCGCGCCGCGGGCGGCGCCGCCCGCGCCCAGCAGCAGCACCCGCAGGCCGGCGATGTTGCAGCCGTGGTGGTGGGAGAGGTCGCGCACCAGGCCGGCGCCGTCGGTGTTGTCGCCGAGCACGCCATCGGCACCGAAGGCCAGGGTGTTCACCGCGCCGGCGGCGCGCGCGCGCGGCGTCAGCCTGTCGGCCAGCGCATGCGCTTCCAGCTTGAAGGGCACGGTGACGTTGAGCCCGCGGCCGCCGGCGGCGCGGAACTCGGCCACGGTGGCGGCGAAGCCGTCCAGCGGCGCGAGCAGCGCCTCGTAGCTCAGCGCCTGGCCGGTCTGGGCGGCGAAGGCGGCATGGATCTGGGGCGACTTGCTGTGGGCGATGGGGTTGCCGACGACGGCGTAGCGGTCCATGCGGGCGGTCTCGATGGCAGGGCCGGCGTTGGCGGCCTAGTTGGCGTGCACCTGGTCGGTGTTGGTGAAGGTCCAGGTGCGGGTGATTTCTATCATGTCGGTGTCGCGCTTAACGTCCGGCGGAAACTCGGCATAGGGCGCGGCCAGCTTGACGATGCGGACGGCGGCGTCGTCCAGCACCTTGTGGCCGGAGCTGCGATGTACGCTGACCTGGTCCACCGTGCCGTCGGCACGTATGGTCACCGACAGCAGCAGGCTGCCGTAGAGCTTGCCGCGGGCGGCGTCCGGGTAGTTCAGGGTGCCGATGCGCTCTATCTTCAGCCGCCAGTCCTCGACGTACTGGGCGAAGCGGTACTCGCGGGCGCGGGCGCCGATGAACTTCTTGCGCGGCCGCTTGGCGTATTCCTCCAGGTTGCGGTCTATCTGCGCCTCCAGGCGGGCGACGGCGGCGGCGCTGTCCAGCAGGTCCAGGCCGCTGGCGACCGGCTGCGGTTCCGGCTGCGCGTTCTGCACCGGTGCCGGGGCAACCGGCGGCGCCGGCTTCTTCGCCTGGGTGAGCAGTTGCTGCTGGGTGCGTTCCATCTGCTGGACCTTGCGCTTGGCCTCGGCCAGCGCTTCGCCGTCGCGCTGCTTGTTCTGCGGTGGCAGCGGGGACTTGGCGCGCACCTCCTGGTCAGTGTTGCCGCCGCCGTCCAGGTTGGCCTGGGCCAGCACCTCCGGCTTGTCCGGTCGCTGGGCGTGGCGGGCGTTCACCAGCACCACTTCCAGGCCGCGATCCTTGTCGCGCTTGGGTTTGACCTCAGGCGGGGCGAACTGCAGCATCAGCAGCCCGCCGTGCAGCAGCAGCGAGGCGGCGAAGGCCGCCAGCAGCACCGGCTGTGCCGCCAGCGCCAGCCACCAGCGCCGCCCGGTGGAGGCGGCGGCCGGCTTGGGCTGGGCTTTCGGGAAGGTGGGGCGGCGGCTCATTTGGCGATGGAAGCGGCGGGCTCAGAAGCCGGAGTCGGCATATTCCTCGGGATCGGGTTCCGCCAGCGTGGCGACGTAGCGGGCCTGGACTTCCACGTCCAGCAGGTCGCTGCCCTCGATCGCCAGCTTGACGCGCGAGCCCGGCAGTTGCAGCGGCAGGGAAGAGACCTTGAACACCAGCGGCACGTTCTCCAGCCGCACCAGGTTGTCGCGTATCACCTTGGCCTCGACATGCTCGGGGGCATGCTGGCGCAGCCAGCGCAGGCACCAGTAGCGCTCCATCTGGCGCTGGAAGTCGGCATAGGCGGCATAGGTGAGTTCGAAGTCGCGCAGCGCGGCCATCAGGTCGGCGGACTTGGGCGCGAAGGCCGGCGTGCCGCCGGTGAGCACGGCGATGATCTGCCACTGGTTCACCAGGTCGACGTAACGCCGCAGCGGCGAGCTGGACCAGGCGTAGCAATCCACCCCCAGGCCTTCGTGCGGCGCGGCCACGGTGGTCATGCGCACCTTGCCGCCGCCCTGGGCGCGGTAGAGGCCGGGCACGCCGGCCTGGTCGAGCAGCTTGCCCCAGGTGGTGTTGGCCAGGATCATCAGCTCGGCCACCAGCTTGTCGATGGGCGAGCCGCGCAGGCGTTCGCCGATGCTGATGTAGCCGGGGCCGTCGCCGGTCTGGGTGTTCCAGTCCACGTAGAAGCTGTAGTCCACCTGGGTCTGGTTGGTGGCCGGTTTGCCGCGGCCGGCTTCCAGTACCGTGGCCAGATCCCACAGTACGGTCAGTTCGCGCTGCCAGGGGAATTCCGGGCCGCCGTTCACCAGGGTGTTGTCGTTGAACACCGGCTCCAGGTCGTGGTGGCGCAGGTTGGCGACGATGGGCACCATCTCCACCCGGCTTTCCTGGCTGGAGACGGAGAGGTCGGCATTCACGTCCAGGTAGAGCGACACCGCCGGGCAGTCGCGGCCTTCGGCCAGGGTAAAGGCGGTGACGACCTCGTCCGGCAGCATGGTGATCTTGTTGCCGGGCATGTAAACGGTGGACAGCCGCCGGCGGGCGATGCCATCCAGCGTGGAGCCGCGCTCGAAGCCCAGCGCCGGCGCGGCGATGTGGATGCCGACGCGCCAGCCGCCACCGGGGCGCGGGGTGACCGAGAAGGCATCGTCGATCTCGGTGGTGGTGGCGTCGTCGATGGAGAAGGCGGCCACCTCGGCGCGCGGCAGGCCGGCGGGGGCCGCGGGGGCGTCGAAGGCTGGAAAGGCGATGCCCTCGGGGAAATGCTCGAACAGGAAGCGGTTGAAGTGGAAGTCGTGGCTGGATTCCAGCGCGCCGCACTTCAGCAGCAGGCGCGGCACGGTGAGCCCGGTATCCACGCAGGCGGCTTCCAGCGCCTTGATCTCCAGCCGGTTGCGGTCCGGGCGGTAGAGGGCCTGCGGCAGCAGCGCGGCCAGCTCCGGCGGCATGCGGCCTTCCACCAGTTCGGCGCGCATGTGCTCGATGGCGGCGGCCTGCTGGCGCTTCTTCTCCAGCCCGGCCAGCGCGGCCTGCAGGATCTCGGTGGGGGCCTTGCGGAAGCGGCCCTTGCCCTTGCGATGGAACCAGATGGGCGAGGAATGCAGGCGCAGCAGGATGGCGGCGGCTTCCACCGAAGTCGGCGGGTGGCCCTGGTATTCGGCAGCGAACTCGACGAAGCCGAATTCCTCGTCGCCGCAGACTTCCCACAGGAATTCGATGTCCAGCTGTTCGGCTGCTGCTTCCGCCCGGCTGAGCAGATCGGTCGGCGAGGGTTCGCGGAAGTTCAGCAGCACATGGGCGCGCTTGAGCTTCACCCGCTTGCCGTGGGTGGTTTCGACCTGCAGGGAGGCATCGTTATCAGCGAGGATGGTGCCGGCCTTGAAGGCCCCATCCTCTTCGAACAGCACGTACATCGGCAACCGCCAGGGAATGAGCAAGCCGGGTAGTTTACTGGATTCGCCGGCCTGCGCCCGCGCCGGCCGCGAATTCGCTCAGGCCGGGCTGCGGGTGCGGCGCATCATGTCGGCCGAGTAAATCGCGAGGGCGATCCAGATCAGCACGAAGCTCACCAGCCGGTCGCTGTCCAGCGGCTCGCGGAAGACGAAGACGGCGATGAGGAAGCCCAGCGTGGGCGCCAGGTATTGCAGGAAACCGAGGGTGGACAGCGGCAGCCGGCGGGCGCCAATGGCGAACAGCATCAGTGGCACCGCGGTGATCACGCAGGAGAAGGGCAGCAGCAGCGTCGCCTGCCGCTCGCCGCCCCAGGCGAGCAGGCCCTGCGCCGCCAGCCAGCCGAGGTAGGCGGCGGCCACTGGCGCGGCGATCACCGTTTCCACGAACAGGCCGCCGATGGCATCCACCGGCGCACGTTTGCGCAGCAGGCCGTAGGTGCCGAAGGTGGCCGCGAGGAAGAGCGCGATCCACGGTGCCCGGCCCAGTTGCCAGATCTGCCAGGCGACGCCGGCGCAGGCCAGCGCCACCGCCAGTTGCTGCGCCGGCCGCATGCGCTCACGGAGGAAAAGGCGGCCGAACAGGATGTTCACCAGCGGCGTCATGAAGTAGCCCAGGATGGCTTCCACCAGCCGGTGAGCGTTGATCGCCCAGACGAAGAGCAGCCAGTTGCTGCTGGTGAGCAGGCTGGTGAGGGCGAGCAGGCCGAGCAGGCGGGGCTGGCGGCGAATGGCCTGCAGGCCGGCTAAGCCGCCGCTGCGCGGCAGCAGCGCGAGCAGGGCGGCCAGCAGCGCGACCGACCACAGGATGCGGTGGGCGACGATCTCGAACGGCGGCACGCTGTCCACCGCGCGGAAGTACAGCGGCGCCAGGCCCCAGATGACGAAGGCGCCCAGCGCCGCGAGTACGCCCTGGCGACGGGCGGCGTCCGTATCCATGGCTCAGGCGGGGCAGCGGGCGCTGGCGATCAGGGTGAGGGTGGAGAGGCGGTAGCCGCCGTCCGCGTCCCGGTAGGCTTCCAGGGCGTCGGCGGTGGCGGCGCGCACCTTGGCCAGCCCTTCGGCCGGCACCCGCGACAAGGCTTCGGCGGCGCCGCCGGCGAGGCCGAGGAAGGCCTGCCAGTAGGCGTCGGCGTCATCGAAGCGGCAGGCGAATTCGCAGGGCTGGAGGCGGATGTCGTCGAAGCCGGCCTGGCTCAACGTGGCTTCCAGCGCACCGGGCTCGCCGTAGCGGCAGACCGAGGGGCGCGCTACCTTGGGCGGCGGCAGGCCGCGGGCGATGCCATCCAGCGCGCAGCCGATCAGCGGCACCCGGTCCCGCGCGCCCCACACCGACAGCACGAAGCGGCCGCCCGGGCGAAGCACCCGGCGTACCTCGTCCAGCGCCTTGTCCGGCTGCGGGAACAGGAACAGCGCCAGACCGGCGAGCACGCGGTCGAAACGGCCGCCAGCGAGGCCGAGCTGCTCCGCGTCGGCAACGGCGAACGCCGGTCGGGCGGAGCCGGCGGTGCGGCGGCGGCCTTCGGCCATCATGCTTTCGGCGATGTCGGTGGCCAGCACCAGGCCGCCGGGGGCGACACGCTGTGCCGCCGCGGTGGCGAGCAGCGCCGGGCCGCTGGCGAGGTCCAGCACCTGCTGGCCGGGGGCGAGTCCGGCGGCGTCCAGCAGGGCATTCGCCAGCTGGGCGCGCAGCGGTGCGCCGTCGGCATAGTCAGCGGCGATGCGGTTGAAGCCGGCACGTTCCTGCGCCTTGTAGCGCTGTGTATCCATCTGGGCCATGAGGCTGGGGTTCCCCGCGGTTTCAGGCCAGGCCGGCGAAGGCGACGATGTCGTCCAGATAGTCGCCCCAGCGCGAGAAGCCGTGATCGCCGCCGCCCAGGATGGTCTGGCGGGCACCGGCGTAGTAATCCACCGCATGGCGGTAGTCCAGCACCTCGTCGCCGGTCTCGGCGAGCAGCCAGTAACGCTCCGGCTGGCTGATGGCGGCTACCTGCAGCGTGCGCAGTTCATCGATGTGGCGCTGGGTGAAGACGAAGGTCTCGCCGGTGTAGAGGTTGGTCTGAGGGCCGAGGTAGGGTTCCAGCGACAGCGGCGCGACCACCGCCGGATTAACCACTGCCGCACGCAGGCCGTGGCGTTCCGCCAGCACGGTGGCGTAGAAGCCGCCGAGGGAACTGCCGACCAGGGTGGGCGGTGTGGCACGGCTACGATTGCTCGCGATGGCCGACTCGATCAGCGCCACCGCGGCGGCTGGCGATACCGGTAGCTGCTCGCACCAGAGCTTGTCGCCCAGGCCGCGCGCCTGCATGTGCCGCGCCAGCGCCTGGGCCTTGAGGGAGGCGGGGGCGGAGCGGAAACCGTGCAGGTAGGTGATCATGGTCAGGCCGGGCAGAAGCGGAAGCGGCGAGTTTAGCCGCAAACGCCGCCCGGCCTGACTTCGTGCGCTGGAGAGCGCGCTGCCGGCTGGTCTCGGCCGGCAGTGGGGGAGGGCTCAGAAGCTGGGTTCGCTCCAGTCCACCAGGCCGAACTGCCAGCTTGCCAGCACGATCAGGCCGAACACGATGCGGTACCAGGCGAAGCCGATGAAGGTGTGGTTGGAGATGAAACGGATGAAGGTCTTGACGGCCACCATCGCCGACAGGAAGGAGGCGACGAAGCCGATGGCGAACACCGGCAGATCCTGGGCGTGCAGCAGGCCCCAGTTCTTATACAGGTCGTACACCGTGGCGGCGAACATGGTCGGGATGGCGAGGAAGAAGGAGAACTCCGCCGCCGTCTTGCGCGACAGGCCGAAGATCAGTCCGCCCATGATGGTGGAGCCGGAGCGCGAGGTGCCGGGGATCATCGCCAGCGCCTGGGCGAAGCCGATCTTCACCGCGTCGGCCCAGCCCATCTTCTCCACTGCGTCGATGCGCGGACGGTAGGCGCGCTTTTCCACGTAAAGGATGATCAGGCCGCCGACCACCAGCGCAGTCGCCACCGTCAGCGGGTTGAACAGCACCGTCTTGATCACCGAGTGGAACATCAGCCCCAGTACAGCCGCCGGCAGGAAGCCGAGGAAGAGCAGGCCGACGAAGCGCTGCGCCTCGCGCTCCCGCGGCAGGCCCACCGCCACCTTGATCAGGCGCTCGCGGTATTCCCAGCACACCGCGAGGATGGCGGCGAACTGGATGACGATCTTGAACACGGTGCTGGCCTCGTCGTTGTAGCCGAGCAGGTCGCCGACGATGATGAGGTGGCCGGTGGAGGAGATGGGGAGGAATTCGGTCAGGCCCTCGACGATGCCGAGGAGGAGTGCGGTGAGCAGCAGCTGAACATCCATGCGATTGGGCCCGGAAGTCGAAGGAGCGGCGATTATACGGGGGCTAACTGTTGCGCCGCAGCACGCTAATTTGTTGCGGTTTTGTAAGTCGTTCCAGGTCGCCGAGCCAGTTCAGGGCCGCCTCGCGGTCCTCGCCGCACATCTCCGGCGAGGGTGGCAGGCTGCCGCAGACCGCCGGCCGGCGGGGATCGCCGAACAGCCGGCAGCGCAAGGCCTCGTCCAGCTGCACGCAGGGCACCCCGGCCGGCTTTCCCTGCGGCATGCCGGGAATCGGTGTCGAAATGGACGGTGCGATGCAGCAGGCGGCGCAGGCCGGGCGGCAGGCGCTGGCGCCCTCAGCCACGCGGCGGTAGCCCGGCCCACCAGGCCAGCACCGCCTCCAGCTCGGCGGGCAGCAGCTGGCCGGCGTTGCCGGTAAAGGCGCGCCAGTCGTCGAGGAAGCGCTCGCCGACGGCGGTCAGCAGCGGCACGCCGTTGCTGGCGGCGAGGCCGATTTCGGCGCGCAGGCCGGCGCCGAATACTTCCTGGCCGCCGAACTTGTTCACGATCAGCAGATCCACGCCGCGCTCCATTGCGCCGCGCAGCACTGCGCCGGCCTGGGCGAGGGCGGCGGTGTCCAGCCGGCAGGCTTCGGAGCCGCTGCCCAGCTCCTGCGACAGGGCGAAGCGCTCGCCGCTCTCCAGGTCTTCCAGCGCCATGCCGCAGGGGTCGCCGGGCAGGCCGGGCACCTCGTGCTGCACCACGCCGCCGATGCGCACGCCGCGCGCGGAGAGCTGGCGGGCGGCTTCCGCCATCAGGGCATCCACGTCGATCTCAGGGTTATAGACGATCGCGGCAATTGGCAGGGCGGGGGCGGAGCTCATGATGGAAGAGGCGGGTCGGCGGGGCGGAGGCGGGATTCTCTCACTCGCCGGCCTGGGCGCACAGCCCCGCTGCGGGCAGGCGCAGCAGGGCGATGTCCTGCCCGGCCAGCTGCAGCGCCAATCCCCAACGCTCGGCGATCCAGGCGAAGCTGCGGTCGGCGTAGAAGGCGATGTGGGTGGGGTCGCGGGAGTAATGCCAGCGGGCGAAGGCGGTTTCCATGCCTCCCTGAACGGCTAGGCTGTCGCTGCGCCGGGTCATGACCGCCAGCCAGCCACTGGGCTTCAGCAGCGACAGCAGGCGCTGGATTTCAGCCGCCGGGGCGGCGAAGTGCTCGAAGACTTCGGTGCTGGCGATGAAGTCATAGCGCAGGCCCAGCAGGGCCGGGTCGGCGCGATAGAGCGGATCGTAGTCGGCGCAGGCAAAGCCGGCGGCGGCGAAGAGCTGGCTCAGCACCGGGCCGGGGCCGCAGCCATAGTCCAGGCCGCGGGCACCGGCGGGCAGATGCGGGCACAGCGCCTCCACCAGCCGCGCCAGGAAGCGGCGATAGCCTTGGTCGGCCGGATCGTTGCAATGGCGGTCGTACTCCGCCTTCTCGGCGGCGCGGTCGAGGTGGAAGCGCGGCGGCACGAAGATGAGCGCGCAGTCCGGGCAGCGGTGGTAATCGCGCGCCGGCTGGCCGCGGCGGGTTTCGTGCAGCCAGAACGGCACCTCGGCCTGGCCGCACAGGGGGCAGGGCTGGGGCGGCGCGATAGCGGACGCCGGCGGGAAAGGCGGAGCGGGGGCGGGCATGGGGCGATGCTGCCTTGGCTTTGCCGCCGCCGTCCATATATGTAAGGTCGGACCTCGGGTGTCCCTGCGGCCCGCCCGCTGGGATAATGGCGCCCGCGCCGCCGGAAGACGGCGGTTTCGCGCCCTGCGGGGCAGGACATGAACGAGAGGATCACCGCCCCGCGCGCGTGGTCGAGAGTGGAACGATGGAGCAGCAATCCGGCATCGGCGGCCAACCCAGGGCCGCCGAGTCTTTTTCCGATACCTTCGCCGACTGCCTGAGCGCGGACCGTCCGCGGCTGCGGCGCTTGCGGCGCGACCTGCGCCATGCCAAGGGCGATCGCCGTGGCAGGCTGGAGGCGGATTTCGCCGCGCTGGCGGCGCGTTCCCGCGAGGCGTTGGCGCGGCGCGTGGCTGCGTTGCCGGTGCCCAGCTTTCCGGCCGAGCTGCCGGTTTCCGGCCGCCGCGAGGAGATCGCCGGGGCGCTGCAGCGCCACCAGGTCATCATCGTCTGCGGTGAAACCGGCTCCGGCAAGACCACCCAGCTGCCCAAGATCTGCTTGAGCCTGGGGCGCGGCGCCGCCGGCCTCATCGGCCATACCCAGCCGCGCCGGCTGGCGGCGCGCGCCACCGCCAGCCGCATCGCCCAGGAGCTGAACAGCGAGTTGGGCCGCACGGTGGGCTACAAGATCCGCTTCACCGATCGCCTGTCGGCCGACAGCAACATCAAGCTGATGACCGACGGCATCCTGCTCGCCGAGACCCAGACCGACCCGCTGCTCGCCGCCTACGACACCCTGATCATCGACGAGGCGCACGAACGCAGCCTCAACATCGACTTCTTGCTCGGCTACCTGCGCACCCTGCTGCCGCGCCGGCCTGACCTCAAGGTGATCGTTACCTCGGCGACGCTGGATGCCGACCGCTTCGCCCGCCACTTCGCCGACCACGACGGCAAGCCGGCGCCGGTGATCGAAGTCTCCGGCCGCCTCTACCCCATCGAGATGCGCTACCGCCCGGTGGAGGACGAAGAGGCGCCGCAGCCGGCACGCAAGGACGGCCGCGAGGCCAAGGCCGGCAAGGGGCGCGACCTCTACGATGCATTGGTGGACGCGGTGGACGAAGCCCAGCGCAGCGGCCCCGGCGACGTGCTGGTGTTCCTGCCCGGCGAGCGCGAAATCCGCGAGGCGGCCGAGGCGCTGCGCAAGGCGCCGCATCTGCCCGGCACCGAGATCCTCACCCTGTTCGCCCGCCAGTCGGCGCAGGAACAGGCGCGGGTATTCTCGCCCGGCAAGGGCCGGCGGGTGGTGCTGGCCACCAACGTGGCCGAAACCTCGCTGACGGTGCCGGGCATCCGCTACGTGGTGGATACCGGCCTGGCGCGGGTCAAGCGCTACTCGCCGCGCAACAAGGTCGAGCAGCTGCAGGTGGAGAAGGTGGCCCAGTCCGCCGCCCGCCAGCGCGCGGGCCGCTGCGGCCGGGTCATGGATGGCGTCTGTTTCCGCCTCTACGCCGAGGACGACTTCAACCGCCGCCAGCCGCATACCGATCCGGAAATCCTGCGCTCATCGCTGGCCGGTGTGATCCTGCGCATGAAGTCGCTGAAGCTGGGCGCGGTGGAGGACTTCCCGTTCATCGACCCGCCCGGCCCGCGCCTGATCGGTGACGGCTACCAGCTGCTGACCGAGCTGGGTGCGGTCACCGACGATGAGGCGCGCGAGCTGACGCCGGTGGGCGCCGAACTCGCCAAGCTGCCGCTGGATCCGAAGATAGGCCGCATGATCCTCGCCGCCCGCGACCGCGGCTGCCTGCGCGAGCTGCTGGTGATCGCCGCCGCGCTGTCGGTGCAGGACCCGCGCGAACGGCCGCAGGAAAACCCGGGCGCAGCCGACCAGGCGCACGCCAGGTTCCGCGGCGGCGAGCAGGATCAGCGCTCCGAGTTCCTCTGGTACCTGCATCTGTGGAAAGCCTGGGAAGAAGTGCTGAAGCACGAAACCGGCAACCAGCAGAAGCAGTGGTGCCGCAAGCACTACCTTTCCTATCTGCGCATGCGCGAGTGGCGCGATGTGCATGGCCAGCTCCACGCCCTGTGCGCCGAGCACGGCTGGAAGGAAAACGAGCTGGCGGCCAACTACGAGAACATCCACAAGGCGTTGCTCACCGGCCTGCTCGGCCACGTCGGCTGCAAGATAGAGGATGCCAGCGGCCCGCAGGCCGGCAGCTACCTCGGCGCCCGCGGTATCAAGTTCTGGCCCCATCCCGGTTCCGCGCTGGCGAAGAAGGCGGGCAAGTGGATCGTCTGCGCCGAGCTGGTGGATACCTCCCGCCTGTTCGGCCGCTGCATCGCCCGCGTCGAGCCGGAGTGGCTGGAGGAGGTCGGCGGCCATCTGCTCAAGCGCCATGTCTACGAGCCGCACTGGTCCAAGGCCGCCGGCAGCGTGCGCGCCTGGGAGCGCGGCACCCTGCACGGCCTGGTGCTGTACGCCCGCCGCGGCGTGGCCTATCGCGACATCGACGCCGCGCTGTGCCGCGAGCTGCTGATTCGCGAAGGCCTGGTGGCCGGCGAGATCGCCGACGGTCCGGCGCGCGGCATGGCCTTCCTCGCCCACAACCGCAGGCTGGTGGCGGAGATCGAGCGGCTGGAGCACAAGTCCCGCCGGCCGGACGTGCTGGTGGACGAAGCGCTGATCGAAGCCTTTTACGACGCCAAGTTGCCGGCCGACATCGTCGATCTGGCGAGCTTCGAGCGCTGGCGCAAGCCCGCCGAGAAGGCCGAGCCCAAGCTGCTCCACCTTTCCCGCGAACAGCTGATGCGGCACGAGGCCGAAGGCATCACCACCGAGCGTTTCCCGGCGCACATGACGGTGCTGGGCCAGAAGCTGAAGCTGAGCTATCTGCACCAGCCCGGCGAGGCGGACGATGGCGTGACCCTCGCCGTGCCGCTGGCCATGCTCAACCAGATTCCGGCCAACCGCTACGAGTGGCTGGTGCCCGGCCTGCTGGAGGAAAAGGTGGCGGCGCTGATGAAGACGGTGCCGCAGAAGCATCGCCACCGGCTGCAGCCGATAGGCGAAAGCGCTGCCGCCTTCATGGCTGCTTTCGAGGCGGAGGCGTTCGATACCGACGAACCGTTGCTGCGCATGCTGCAGCGCTTCGTTGAAGACAGGGTGCAGCTGAAGCTGCCGCTGGAGAGCTTCCGCAGCGAGAACCTGAACCCGCACTGCTTCATGAATTTCCGCGTGATCGACGAGCACGGCCGGGTGCTGGGCCAATCGCGCAATCTGGCAGAGCTGCGGGCACGCCACCGCGAGCAGGTGGCGGCCGGCTTTCGCGCGGCGCGCATCGAGGTGCCGGCGGAGCAGGCGGAGGTGGCTGTCGTGCCGGCGCTTGCCGGTAAGACTGCTGCCGCGGCGCCTCCGTCCGGCCAAGGCGCTGCGGGTGCGCTCTCTGGTTTCACCGCCTGGACCTTCGGTCCGCTGCCGGAGCTGCTGGAGATCAAGGTCGCCGGGCGGGACGTGATCGGCTTCCCGGCGCTGCATGATGACGGCGAAAGCGTTTCGCTACGCCCCTACGACACGCCGGAAGAGGCGGCGCGGGTGCATCGCGGTGGCCTGGGCCGGCTGTTCCGGCTGGCGCTGAAGGATCAGGTGCGTGCCATCGAGCGCCTGCCGGGGCTGCGCGAACTGGCACTGCAGTACATGGCCTTCGGTACCGAGGCGGAACTGAAGGCGAGGCTGGTGAATGCCACGCTGGCGCGTACCTGCCTGCTCGACCCCTTGCCGACGGATGTCGACTCCTTCGATCGCCGCTGTGCCGAATCCAAGCCGCGTATCACGCTGATTGCCCAGGAGTTCGTGCGCCTGGCGGGGCAACTGGTAGTGGAGCACGCCGCGCTGCAGAAGCGGCTCGCCGGTCTGCGCACTGCGCCGGAGCTGGCGGCCGACATGCAGGCGCAATTGGCGGCGCTGATGCCCAAGGACTTCCTCGTCGCTTTCCCATGGGAGCGGCTGGCGAATTTCCCCCGCTATCTCAAGGCCGCCGGCGTGCGCCTGGACAAGTTCCGCAACAATCCGGTCCGCGACGCCCAGGCCATGGCCGAGTGGCGAGGTCTGGCGCAGGTGTGGGAGCGCGAACTGCTGGTCAAGCGCCGGGCCGGCGTTACCGACCCGCAGGTAGAGGATTTTCGCTGGCTCCTGGAGGAGTTGCGGGTGGGGCTTTACGCCCAGGAACTGAAGACGCCGATGCCGGTGTCGGTCAAGCGTCTGCAGAAAATCTGGGAGAGCCGCCCGCGCTGATCGAAGCGCCGGCGGCTGGGCTCAGCGCAAGGGCAGCACCAGCGGCGGCACATCGATGCCGATGACCACTGCCGGCGGCCTCGCATAGCCGTGGTAGGCCGGATAGCTCGGCGGCGGGCGGTGGTAGTGGTGATGCACGATGCGCTCTTCGTAATAGGGCCGTTCGCGCACGATGATGCGTTCCCGCACCACCGGCGGGTGGCCGTGATAGTGGTGATGATGGTGGCGGTGATGTTTTTCCCAGCCGCGTCCGCCCTTGCGCCGATCGTCGCCGTGGGCTTCGGCCTCGCCGGCGCCGCCTATCAGGAGCCCGGAGCAGAGCAGGGCGGTGAAAAAGGTGCGTGTGGTGGTATCCATGTCGGTCTCGCTAGAACGTCGCGCGGCTTTGGGACCGCTGAGCCGATGTTAGCCACGCGCATGGCTGCGACGCCCGGCAGTATGTAAGCGCGCATTTGCCTAAAGTGAGAGCGGCCAGCCCCGGTTTGGGTTGGGCGGCTTTGATTCTTCAGCATTTCTTGCTACTATCGCCGGCTTCCCTTGCTCCACCGGTCTCGCATGCCGGGGGGCTGTTTCTCAATAACCGCAAGGAGTTTGCATGCGACATTACGAAATCGTGTTCATCGTCCATCCGGACCAGTCGGAACAGGTCCCGGCGATGATCGATCGTTACAAGTCGATCGTCACCGCCCGCAATGGACAGATCCACCGCCTGGAAGACTGGGGCCGCCGTCAGCTGGCCTACCCGATCCAGAAGGTGCACAAGGCCCACTACGTGCTCATGAACATCGAAACCGACGGCGAAACGCTGGCCGAACTCGAGCACGCCTTCAAGTTCAACGACGCCGTGCTGCGCCACCTCATCATCAAGATGAAAAAGGCCGTTACCACCCCGTCGCCGATGATGAAGGAAGAGAAGGCCCGTTCCCTGACCCCGGCTTCCGCCGAGGACAAGCCGGCCGACGCTGCCGAGGCGCCGTCCGCCTGAGGTGAGTGATTCGGGGCTGAACGAATTGCGCCTCGATGCGCGGCTGGCGGAGTTGCTGCCGTTGCGTCGGACGCCTGCAGGAATACCGGTCGCTAATTGCGTGCTGGTACATGAATCGAAGCAGATGGAAGCGGGTTTGCTCCGCGAGGCCTCTGTGGAATTGCAGGCGGTGGCGATCGGCGATCTGGCCGGTCTCCTCGCAAACGCGGCCCCAGGCATGCGTGTAGCCGTTACCGGATTTCTCGCCGCAAAAAGCATGCGTAGCCGGGCTCCGGTGCTGCACCTGAACAAGATCGAATTTCTGGAAGGAAACTGAAATGGCTTTCAAGCCCAAGTCCAAGTTCAAGAAGAAGGATGACCGCGGTGGCCGCGGCCTGTTCAAGCGTCGCAAGTTCTGCCGCTTCACTGCGGAGAAGGTCGAAGAAGTCGACTACAAGGATGTCGACGTGCTGAAGGACTTCATCACCGAGAACGCCAAGATCATGCCGGCACGCATCACCGGCACCAAGGCCGGCTACCAGCGCCAGCTGTCTGTGGCCGTGAAGCGTGCCCGCTTCCTCGCCCTGATGCCTTACACCGACCTGCACCAGTAAGAGGAACCAGACATGCAGATCATTCTTCTCGAAAAGGTCGTGAACCTCGGCGGCCTGGGCGACGTGGTCAAGGTCAAGGACGGTTACGCCCGTAACTACCTGATCCCCCAAGGCAAGGCCAAGCGCGCCACCGAAAGCAACCTGGCCGAGTTCGAAGCTCGCCGTGTCGAGCTCGAGCGCCTGCAAGCCGAAAAGCTGGCTTCCGCCCAGGAACTGGCCGGCAAGCTGGAAGGCTTGATGGTGCAGATCACCCGCAAGGCTGGCATGGACGGCCGCCTGTTCGGTTCCGTGACCAACGCCGATGTGGCCGAAGCGCTGGCCGCCCAAGGCTTCGAGATCGAGCGCTCCTCGATCCGCATGCCCGACGGCCCGCTGAAGCAGATGGGCGACGCCCAACTGGAAGTTGCGCTGCACTCCGACGTGATCGTCACCGTGATCGTGTCGGTGCTGGGCGATCAGCAGTAATACCGCAGGCCGTCAGGCCGGCGAAAGAAAGGGGCTGCTGCGGCAGCCCCTTTTTTGTTTCTACAATCTCCGCAATTCCTCCTGCAGGTTGTGCCGATGGCAAGCTCCCGCAAGTTCTCCGATAAGTTCTCCGATTCCGATCCCCAGCTGGCATCCATCAAGCTGCCTCCACATTCGCTGGAGGCGGAGCAGTCGCTGATCGGCGGCATCCTGCTCGACAATCAAGCTTGGGAGCGGATTGCCGACCTCGCGAGCGAGGCGGACTTTTACCGTGACGACCATCGCCGCATCTTCAAGCAGATCTCCAAGCTGATCGACCTCGGCAAACCTGCCGACGTCGTGACCGTGTTCGAGTCGCTGGAGAAGAGCGGCGAGGCGGAGCAGGCGGGTGGCTTGGCCTACCTGGCGGAAATCGCCAACAACACGCCGTCTGCCGCGAATATCCGGCGCTACGCGGAAATCGTTCGTGAGCGGGCTATCCTGCGCAAGCTGGTCGCGGTGGGGGATGAGATTGCGTCCAGTGCACTCAGCCCATCGGGCAAAGACGCCAAAGCGTTGCTGGATGAGGCGGAAGCTAAAGTCTTCGAGATTGCCGAAGCGGGCGCGCGCCACTCCACCGGCTTCATGTCCATCCAGCCCATCCTGAAGCAGGTCGTGGATCGCGTGCAGGAACTCTATGACCGCGACAGCCCATCGGAAATCACCGGTATTCCCTCGGGCTTTGCGGATCTGGACTCCAAGACTGCGGGTTTGCAGCCTTCCGACATGCTGATCGTCGCCGGCCGTCCGGCAATGGGCAAAACCACGTTCGCGTTGAACGTGGCGGAGCATGTTGCCGTCGAGGCGCGTTTGCCGGTGGCAATCTTCTCAATGGAAATGCCCGGAACTCAGCTGGCCACCCGCTTCATCTCCTCGGTCGGCCGTATCGACATGCAGAAGATCAAGAGCGGTCGCCTGACCGACGATGACTGGCAGCGGCTGACGGTGGCGATGGGCAAGCTTTACGACGCGCCCCTGTTCATTGACGAGACGCCGGGCCTGAATCCGATCGACCTGCGTGCCCGAGCCCGTCGTTTGGCTCGTCAATGCGGGCGGCTGGGGCTGATCGTCATCGACTATCTGCAGCTGATGACGGGGAGCAAGGACAGTGATAACCGGGCGGCGGAACTGTCGGAAATCTCGCGCTCGGTGAAGTCGCTGGCCAAAGAGTTGCACGTACCCATCATCGCGCTCTCGCAGCTGAACCGGAGCTTGGAGCAGCGCCCCAACAAACGTCCGGTAATGTCCGATCTGCGTGAGTCGGGCGCGATTGAGCAGGATGCGGACATCATCATGTTTATCTACCGGGATGAGGTCTATAACCCGGACTCCCCCGACAAAGGCACTGCGGAGCTGATCATTGGCAAACACCGTAACGGCCCGACTGGAACCGTTCGCATGACCTTCCTGGGGCAATACACGCGATTCGAGAATTTCGCAGGTGGGTCGGGTTTCTTTTCCTCCGACGAATAAAAATTTCAAAAAGCGGTTGACGGTATTTGTGTGGTGTCTATAATGCGCACCTCTTCAGCGCTGCAGCGGAACGCGGCGGAGCTGAAAGGCTTGAGAAGCAAGGCGTTCT
>NZ_SNVV01000006.1:0-129276 GCF_004361735.1 Azoarcus indigens
GCTTGTACCGATTGGCGCTTCGCGGGCAGATTCCATGTCGGCACGGGTCATTCAGAACCCACCACAGATGCCGGATATACGACTGCAGGTGATTCATCCCGGAAAGTCAGAAACACGATCCGTCTTGATTTACGGGGGAGTCCATATATGTAGGGTTAGACCGTTGGTTGATCACCCGCCTCATGCCTCACTCCCCCAAATGCCTGCTGTGGCAATTGCGTCGCTAAAAGCTTGCGCGGACGCCACTTCATAGCACTTTGGGCTGGAGTCAATTGAGTTGAACGATCCACCAATGATGCGCACCACGGTGCCTAAGCACTTTGCATTTTCTTTCTCGAGCACAACAAAAATTCCCCGCCGCACATGCTCTTCCATCGTCTTTGGAATTGCGTTTTCGCTAGCTTGCCAGAGAACTTCTAGCTCCGAGCACTCCGTAGGCTCTACAACCATCTCAACATGGGCATATACGTCCCGCGACGACAGTTGTCGAATGAACTTTCCCGCGGTTTGAGTCTTGGCGCCGAATCGCAAAGTTCGCATAGGTCTAACGACGAAGGTCAGCGGCAGGCGGACAGCGCAGCTGGCCGACTGTCCGCTGGACCGGATTGTTAGAACTATTTGGGGTCGGACTTTGGACAGTATTCAGCAAGGAATTCCCCTTCCATGACCATGCCATCTGAGAATTGGAGTTTATAGGCTCCAGAATATCTGTTCTGCTCAGGTAGATATGTGTACGAAATCTTTCCAGATTCGCAACTATTCCCCCCGCTCCTAGGTGTCTTTGGGAAAAGCTCAAAACAGTAGAATAAATCTTTAACACTGACGTCCTTTGCATTCGCTCCTGCTAAATCATTTTTAGGGGCAAAGACGATTGGCGGGTTTTTGCGGATAGATGGGCACGATCCGGTCGTGCTGTAGACCCAAAACCCAATGGTGTGATCCGAGCCGGAGTCATTCCATAACGCATTTGGCCGTTGCCCAGATTCTTCTTGTGGCTCCGGTCGAACGGCAGAGGTGCAGCCTGCGACACCTAAAATAGACAATGCAGTAAGAGTGCGGATTAGCGGAGTCATAGTTCTAACGATTGAAGTAACCGGACGCCGCGCGAGGTGGCCAGAGGCAGCCTAAATGCGGCTGTTCGGCGGTCCGGTTGACTGGATTGTTATAAGGCATTTCGGTCCCAGACCACGAATGCAGCGTTGTTTGCTGACGATGCGGCTTGAATGAACGCCTTATTGTCGAACCCTCTCAGCCCCTGAAAATGAGCGAGGAAAGAACCGTCTTTATCCCCGCTTGACGGGAAGTAGCACTCGCCACCCGTGTATTCGAATTTCCAGAAGACATCCTCTTCAAAAGGGCCTTTGTCATTCGTGATGATTTTGATTTTTTGGATGGTCCTCGGATCGAACTCGGAGGTTATTCCGCTAGCAGACTTGCAGGTGAACATTTCATCCATTCCAACCAACCACGGACCTCTCGGATAAAAGTTCTCTTCGGAGTGTGCGTTCATAGATAGCACCAAAATTAGTAGCACCGCGACGAGACGCATCAGGCGGCTGCCTTATAACGTGTTTTAGCCCGCAGATCTGCGGGCTCGTTCTGAACGCTGCGGTATATCCAGTCGGACCTCGCAGCACGAAACCATTGATGGCATTGAACTTTATGGGAATCCGTTTCTATGAACCGTCATAACCAAACTGACAAACCCCGCAGACCTTGAAGCAAGCCACCTGCTCCACCGTTGCCGGCCGGCCCGACTGCTTGGCCAGGTCCGGAAACACATTCGGTATGAGCACTACCGCTTACGAACCGAATAGTCGCAATGCCTATATCCGGTTCCCTTGCGTGCCCCGTTCAGGCCCTTCGCCATTTCGAACCTCCCTCCGCAGCGCAATACACGGCAACTTCTGCCCACTCTTTGCATAGCCACAACAAATGATCTGCGCATCAATTCTGACCCCAAAGGCATTTCACACAATGATGAATAAGTCACACCCCGCGCTCAGGAGGCATGGCAGCACTACGTTTGCATGACGGCAAGCGAGAGTGATTGGCAAGGAAGGCTTCGAGAAACACCGCGGCGGTTCGTATCTGCCGCAATGCCTTCCCTACTCCACGGCGAACGCGCGGATGACGAGGAAGTACCAGCCCACGGGATGAAGCGGGCCGGAGGCGAGCAGGCATTGCGCCGCTCGAAAAAAAGAACGGGGCGTGTCTGGCGACGCGCCCCGTTGTGGCTCAAACGTTGATCAGTGCTCTTCGCTGCCGCCAAGCACGCGGTAGATCGCCGCGCCGAGTACGGCGCCGACGATGGGGGCCAGCCAGAACAGCCACAGTTGCGCCACGGCCCAGTCGCCGACGTAGAGGGCGACGGCGGTGCTGCGGGCGGGGTTTACCGAGGTGTTGGTGACCGGGATGCTGATGAGGTGGATGAGCGTGAGGCAGAGGCCGATGGCGATGGGGGCGAAGCCGGCGGGGGCGCGGCGGTCGGTGGCGCCGAGGATGACGATGAGGAAGAGCGCGGTGAGCACGACTTCGGCGATGAGCGCGGCTTGCAGGCTGTAGCCGCCGGGGGAGTGGTCGCCGAAGCCGTTGGAGGCGAAGCCGGCGGTGACGTCGAAGCCGGCTTTGCCGCTGGCGATGAGGTAGAGCACGCCGCCGGCGGCGAGGCCGCCGAGGACCTGGGCGGCGATGTAGGGCAGCAGGCCGGTGGCGGGGAAGCGGCCGGCGGCCCACAGGCCGATGGAGACGGCGGGGTTGAAGTGGCCGCCGGAGATGTGGCCGACGGCGTAGGCCATGGTGAGCACGGTGAGGCCGAAGGCGAGGGAGACGCCGACGAAGCCGATGCCGAGTTCGGGGAAGCCTGCCGCCAGGACTGCGCTGCCGCAGCCGCCGAAGACCAGCCAGAAGGTGCCGATGAATTCGGCGCCGATTTTCTTCATGGTTGTTACCTCTCTGTGGAAGTGAAGAAGCGGCCCGGCGTCGCGCCGTAGCCATTCGATGCAGCCTCGCAGCGGCTCGTCGGAGCGTACGAAGTGCAGGGAAGGAGAGGCCGGCGCTGCACGGGGGCGGCGCCGGTGTGGAAAGGGATTCCGCGGTTTGGAGCGTGCGGGAGACGGGCTGGCGTACCGGACGGTTTGCAGCCGAGGCGTGGCGGCTTCGGCAAGCCAAGCTCCGGGCCGGGCAGCGGAAGCGCGCGGGAGCCTGCCAGCTATCGACCCCGCAACCGGATGACATCGGCCGCTCGCCCTGAGCCCATCGAAGGGCGTCGCGGGATCAAGCTTCGACCGGCTCGGCCCGCACGGCTGTTGGGTACTCAGTTGCCGGTTTGATAGTGCAAGCAAGGCTCGGCGCAAGCGGCAGGCCATTGCACCAGCGCTTGCTCCTGCTCTCGGTTCGAGTGCGGAAGTGGTGGCGGCGAAATACGGGCGGCGAGCGCCCTTACCACCCTTGCGATCCCGGTTCGTGCTCTCCGCGCCCTCATTTGCGATGCTCGAAGCTCCGGTTCCCGAAGCGCTGACGCCCACGCCTCGGGTACTTGAGCCTCGGGTGCCTGAAGCTCCAAAGCCCGAGCCTTCAGCGCCAGAACCTCCAGCGCCAGCGCGACTCCGACTCCCCACACCCCGGCCGCGGGTCAGCAGGCTGACCCACGGCGAGGCCCCAAACAGCGCCAGCACGCTCACCGCCCCGCTCCCGGATCAGAACGTGGCGAGCACGTTCAGGAACCAGCCGCGGCTGTCGTAGGACAGGTCGGTGAGGTCGTCGGAGTAGTCGGTGAAGTTGTAGCCCACGCCCATCTTCACGTGCTGGCCGACGTGGCGGTAGATGGCGACCAGGGCGCCGGCGCGGGCGTCCTTGGCTTCCTGGGCGCGCAGCTTGCGCCATTCCACCAGCGCATCCCATTCACGCACGAAGTGCCAGTCGGCGCGCAACACGACGAGGTCGGCGCGGCTCTTGAACCACTCGCTGTCCGGGTTGGTGAATTTCAGCTCGCCGATGCGCAGGCCGTACTTGGCGCCCAGCGACAGCCAGGGGTAGGCATCCCAGATGGTGTCGACCGAGAACACCTGGCTGCGCTGGGCGTAGTCGGCGGACTGGCCGTTGGCGGAGAGCTGACCGGAGGACGGCACGTTGTGATAGTTGGTGTACTTGAACAGCGTGTTCCAGCGGTCGTTGTCTATGGGCCGGTAGGCGGCGCCGAGCACGAACTCGTGGAAGTCGCCGTCCCAGTAGCTGCCGCCACTGTTGCTGCTGCGCGAGACGTTGAACTTGCCGATGAGGCGCCAGGACGGATCGGCCTGGTAGCCGAGGGAGTTCTTCATCAGCCAGGTGCGGCCGGTGCCCGAATCCGATTCGTCGCGGCGGAACTCCAGGCTGCCGGCGTAGCGCGTCTTGTCCTTCTTGTAGCCGACGGCGAAGCCGACCGCGTTGCGCTTGTAGTCGCCGCCCAGCGGGTCGCTGATGCGGCCGGTTTCGGCCTTCACGCCCATGGTCCAGTCGTCGAAGGGGGCGAGGTCCACCCCGAAGGCGTGGGTGAGGCCTTGCGGGCCGGCGCCGTGGGTGAGGCGGTTCTCGCCGAATACGCGGGCGGTTTCGCTGACGCGGTAGTCGGCGCCGCTCACCCAGGTGCCGTGGCGGCCGCGCCAGGCGTATTCCGGGTCTTCGGTTTCGATGACGTAGTTGAGGTAGACGTTGCTGCGGTCGCTGATGCGGTATTCGCCGCCCACCAGGCCGCCGGGGCCGCCGTTGCCGCCGGAGGCTTCGGCCTTGATCCGCAGGCGGTCGGTGACCTGCATGCTGCCGCCGACGCCGACGCGGTTGTTGTCGTCGCGCTCTTCGGTGCGTTCGGCGGTGCCTTGCACATAGCCGTACACCGTCCAGTCGTCGGCGCCGCCTTCTTCCTTCTGCGGCTGGTAGTCGGCGCGCAGGATGATGTCCGTGCGGCGGCCCTGCTGCGCCAGCGTGGGGCTGGCGATGAGGCCGGGGGCGGTGTTGCGGCGTTCGTCCTGGCGCACGCCGGCGGACAGCGCCCATTCCTCGTCGAGCTGGTGGCGCAGGCCGGCTTCGATGTTGCTGCGGTCCTGGATGTCGCCGTCGCGCACGTCGGCCTTGAGGGTGACGCGGTCGCGTTCGGTGACGTCCACTTCGGCGCGGGCGCCGCTCTGGGTCACCGCCTCGCCGGCGATGGAGATCTGGCCGGGGCCGCTGTAGCCGGCCTCGCGGTCCTGCCAGTAGGCGGAGACGCTGCCGCGGGTGCTGTCGGTGACTTCGGCCAGGTCCACCGTGGCCTCTATGCGCTTGGCGCTGGCGCTGCGGCCGTCGGTGGAGGTTTCGTTGAAGCCGTAGCCGCCATCCACCGAGCTGACCAGCGAATCGCCGGCGCCGCTGGAGCGGGCGAACTCGGCATGCACCGAGGTGCCGGGGGCCACGCGCACCAGCACGTCGGCGCCCTTCAGCGTCTGCCGGCTGGCGTCTTCGCCCTGGCGGAAGCCGGTGAGGCCGAGGCGCAGGTAGTCGTTCACCCAGTGGGTGGCGCGCAGGCCGGTGGCGAAGCTGTCCACCTTGTCCAGGCCGGGCACGTATTCGTAGCTGGTGACGAGGTAGAGCGGGTTGCCGGACAGGGTGGAGGTGTAGACCAGGCCGGCGCCGCTGGCGGTGGAAGGCAGCGGCGAGTTGAGGATGACGCGGCCCTGCAGGTAGTTCACGTCGTAGTCCAGGCCGGGGGTGAGCAGGCGGCGCTCCACCACCAGGCCGGAATCCTTGTCGCGCACTTCCACCCATACCCGCTCGGAGCCCTGGGTGATGTCCTGGTGGCGCAGGTAGTAGAGCGAGCCGCCTGTGCCGCGGAACTCTTGCCGCGCCGGCAGGGTGCCGGGGTCGGCGGCGAAGGCTTCGGCCACCGTGCGGCGCTCGCCGAAGGAGGTGGCGTCGTCCGAGGCGTAGCGGCCCTTGGCGCCGTACAGGCCGCGGGAGTACTGCACCAGTTCGCTGCCGGTCCAGCCGGTCTGGAAGTTACCCCACATGACGTGGGAGTCCCCCTTTTCCAGGCGGACGTAGAACTTGCCCTGGGTGGGGGCGTCGTCCACCGTGGTGCTGTCGTCGCCATAGACCGGGTAGTAGGCGTCCGGGTCGATGTTGCGCAGCAGGTAGCGCGGGTCCTTGGAGGAGAAGTTGCTGAACAGGTCTTCCAGCGGCTGCTCGCGGGTGTCGGCGGCGGCGGTGAGCAGCCAGTCGCCCTTCACCTTGCCCTTCAGATAGAAAGCGGTGCGGCCGTCGACGTAGGTTTCGTTCTTGTAGTGGTCACTGTCGCCGGTAACCAGTTCGGCGCGATCGCGCTTGCTGGTGGAATTGCGGCCCACGGTGAGGTCGGCCACCGCGATGTAGAACCAGTCGCTGTCGGGGATGGAGACATTGCGCCGGTACTGCGCCATGCGGCCGTCGGCGGCTTCCACCGCGATGTCCACCGCATGCGGACCGGCGGGCAGGATCTGGCGCAGCACGAAGCGGCCCTGCGCATCCACCGGCACCGCCATGCCCAGCGCCTGCACCTTGCGGCCGGCGGCAACATTGCGGCCGCTGACGGTGATGGTGCCGCCCTGCACCGGGATGTTGCTGAGCGCCAGCGCGTTCTCGCCCCAGCCGGTGAGCGCTTCGCGCGCCGGGGTGTCGCGGTCGGCCAGCGGCCTCGGGCGGGCGGCGACGGACAGCGTCTTCACCGCGGTCTCGTCGAAGCGGCCCTTGCTGTCATACACCCGCAGCACGTACTGGTAGTCGCCCTGCCGCAGGTCGCTGTCGGGGAAGGCGCCGCCATTGGCCTGCTCGGCCGGCACCGTCCATGCCACCGGCTGCTCCCAGTTCATCGGCAGCACCGCCAGCGGTTTGCCGGCGGGGGATTCGCCGGCGCGGAAGAGGCGGATCTCGGCCTTGTCCACCCAGGCCAGGTAGTTGCTGTAGCCGCGGAAATGGACCGCGCCGCCGCGCAGGGCGACGTCTTCCTCCGCCCAGGCGTTGAGCGCCGGGCGCACCGCCAGGTCGTCGTACTTCACCTGGATGTCGGCCTTCTCCAGCGCCACGTCGGCGCAGCGCTGGCGATCGGCCTCGTTCACCGGCGCGGCGTCCAGCGGCTCGCCATCCACGGTGACGCGGAAGGGCAGATCGGCCTCGCCGAGCGCGCCGCAGGCTTGCGGGTCGGCGGGCGCGGGCGGCGGCGGCACCGCCACCACGTCCTCGTACCAGGCGGAGATCTCCACCCGGCGGTTCTTCGCCATGCCTTCCGGCGTGTCGTTGCTCGCCACCGGCCGCAAGGGGCCGTGGCCGGACAGGCTGACCGCCTCGGCGGCCAGGCCCAGCCGTTCGCGCAGGTATTGCGCAACGGCCAGCGCACGCGCTTCCGACAGGCCCTGGTTGTCGCCGAAGCGGGCGCGGGCTCGGGCGGACAGGCGCTGGCTGTCGGTGTGGCCGGACACCGCCAGGCGCACGCCGCGCTTGCCGCGCAGCTCCGCCACCAGGGCGTCGAGCTGGGCGATGGCGGCCGGCGTGAGGTCGGCATAGCCGGAGGCGAACTGGGCGCGGCCGCCCTCGTCGCTCAGCTGGCGGCTCACCGTGGCCGCGCGCGGCGGCGGCGGCGTGGTGCGCATCGCCTGCAGTTCTTCCCGGCTCACGCCGGAGGGCAGCGGCCACAGCGTGGCCTGCCACTCGCCCGGCGACGGCACCGGATGGATTTCGACGCGGGCGTTGTCGATGCGCTTGCCATCGATCTCACCCTCTTCCGCCTGCGCGCCCGCCGGGAACAGCGTGGCCAGCGCGGTCAGCGTGGCGATGAAGGACAGCTTCCGCTTCATGGCCGGATGCCTGCGTTGCGCGCTCATTGCTGCTCTCCCTGCGCGCCAGCGGCAGCGCCGATGATTTCGGTTTCCACCACCAATGGCGGTCTGTCGCCCTCCCCGTTGTTGCCGTCGCCGGCAGCCTGGTAGAAGTCCTTGAGTCGTGCCGCGAGCGCGGCGAGGCGGTCCTTGGCCTGGGCGGCGTCGGTGGCGCCGCGGTAGGCGAAGCGCACCACCGCCGGCCGTTCGGCCAGTTGCGGCACCAGGGCGGCCAGGCGCGCATCCCATTCGGGTGCCAGCGCATCGCCGGCGAACGCGCGGCCATCCACTTCGACGCGGAACACCTTGTGCACCGTGGCGCCAAAGTTGAGCTTCACCATCTTCCCGCGGGTGGTGCGCACGTCGCGCGGGTTCTCGGTGGTGATGCGGTAGCCCGAGGGCAGGGTGCGTTCGTCCAGCTTCATGACGAAGTTGCTGCCACGGTCCTGCTGCGGGATGTCGGCGCAGGTGACGTGGAAGCGGCCCTCGGCGTCAGTGGTGACGAGCAGGCCGCGGGCGGTGGCCACCCGCACGTTGGGGATGCCCGGCTCGCCGTCGTCCTGGTAGCCGTTGGCGTTCTTGTCGTCGAACACCTTGCCGATGATGTCGGAGCAGTCGAACAGGGGATCGGGGATCACCCGCACCACTGCCGAGCCGATGTTGGAGATGCGCTCGCCGGCGAGGCTGTTGTAGGCCCAGGCGAGGTTGGTGTACTCGCCCTCGCCCACGCCGGCGCCGACCACCAGCACCAGGCGCACCGTCTTGGTTTCACCGGCGGCGAAGGTCTGGCCGGCCCAGTTGAGGCTGCGGCCATTGGCGGCCGGCTCGGTGGGCACGAACACCGTGCTGCTGCCGTGGCGGATGCTGGCGCTGCCGCTGCGGTACTTGAAGCCGGCCGGCACCTGGTCGATCAGATCGACGTTGGCCAGCGTGGCCGACAGCGTGTTGGTGGCGGTGACGGTGTAGGGCACCAGGCCACCCTTGGAGACATTCACCAGCGGCGAGGTCTTGGTGATGCGGATGGCGCCGCCGAGGATGGGATCCACCGGGATGTGGTTGTTCACCACATCGGCCGAAACACCCGCCGTCAGCACGAAGCTGAGGTAGTACTGGGTGGTGTTGGCTGTGGCGCTGATGGCGCTCTCGCAAGCCAGCGGATCGTGCTGCGGCGTGGCCGCCGACGGCGCGTCGGTGGTCTGCTGCACCAGCGCGGGCGAGGGCGTGCTGCCCACCACCGGGGTGTTGGTGCAGGCCGGCAGGATGTCCGACTCGCCCGGCATATAGCCGGCCGGCGCGGTCACCGTCAGCCGGTAGGTGCCGGCGGGCGCGGTCGGCAGCAGCAGGAACTGGTACAGGCCGTCGCTGCCGGTGGTCTGGCTGCCGGCGCCGCCCAGCACATGGCTGGCGGCGTCGAAGCCGGCCGGCCCGGTGAGGGTGACGACCGCGCCGCGGACCGGCTGGCGCGTCACCGCGTCATACACCACGCCCTGCGGGTCCAGCGGCAGGCTCTGCTCCACCGTGTTGGTGCCGGAGGCCAGGGTGAGGCCTTGCAGCGAACCATCGGCATTGCTGGCGCCGGCCGGGTTGGCGGCCTGGTCCTGCGTGCCGTTGCTGAAGGGCAGGCCCTGTTCGTTCGGTACCGCGCGGCCCAGCGCCATGCCGGTGCTGGCTTCGCGGAAGCGGATCTGGTAGCCCGGCCCCGGCGCCAGGCCGGTGAAGCTGTAGCTGCCATCCACGCCGGAGGTGGTGCTGGCGATCTGCACGCCGTCCAGCAGCAGTTCGACCAGCCAGCCTTCGACGCGCGGTTCGCCCGCATCCAGGCGGCGGTCGTGGTTGAGGTCGCGCCACACCGTGCCGGCCACGCTGGCGGCTTCGGCGATGGCGGTGGGATCGGTGGCGGTGTTGTTGCTCTCGTAGCCGGCCGGCTCATTGCCGCCGGAGACGGTGGCGGTGTTGACCAGCACCTGTCCGGCGAGGCCGGCGGCCACCGCGACGCGCAGCACGATGGGCGTGCCGCTGCCGCCGGCGGCGACCACTTCCCCGGTGGTGCAGCTCACCGTCTGGCCGGCGGCGCTGCAGTTCCACACGCCGCCGCTAGGCAGCAGCGCCGGGGTGATGCCGGCGGGCAGGGTATCCACCACGGTGATGGTGCCGCTGCTGGGCTGGCTGCCGACGTTGCTCACCGTCAGCGTGTAGTAGCCGGTGTTGCCGCCGGCGGCGAAGCTGGCCGGCGTGTGGGTCTTGGAGATCGCCAGGTCGGGCGCCGCGCCCGGCACTTCCGGGAACAGGTTGTCGCCGGACACGGTGGTGCTGCCGGTGAGGGCGATGCCGGCGATGCGGCTGGTGACGCCGCCCACCGGATCATTCACCGCGCTGCCGCCGGCGCTGCCCGCCACCGGCGTGCCGTTGCTGGTGTTGGCCGGCTGCTGCGGCTGGTCCAGGGTGTAAGTGCCTTCCGGCAGGCCGGTGAACTCGAAGCTCCCATCGGCCAGCGTGGTGGTGCTGCGCGTTACCGGGTTGCCGTTGACGTCGGTGCCGCTGAGGTTGATGAGCTGGCCGGCGATGCCGTGGTCGTTGCCGTCGGCCTGGCCGTTGTTGTTGTAGTCGAGGAAGACGCGGCCACGGATAACGCGTCCGTTGGGCAGCTCGGCGAAGTTGTTGGCGCTGGACACGGTGCCCGGCGGCAGCACGATGTTGCTGATGGCGCTGGGGGTGACGGCCGGCGTGGTGGCCGTGCCGGACGTGCCCCCATTGCCCACCGCGCCCGGCACGGTGAGGCCGTTGGCGGTATCCGCCGGCTGCGCCGGCTGGGTCACGGTGTAGGTGCCGGGCGCCAGGCCGGTGAAGGCGTAGTTGCCGTTGGCATCGGTGACGGTGCTCAGGTTCACCGGCTGGCCGTTGTTGTCGGTGCCGGTGAGCTGGAGAGTCTGGCCGGCGATGCCGGCGTCGCCGCCGTTCTGCGCGCCGTTGTTGTTGTGGTCCAGGAACACCGTGCCGGAGATGCTGGAAGTCTGCACCTCGGCGAAGTTGTTGCCCGGCGAACCGGCCACGCTGCCGCCGCTGCTGGCGAGCTGGATGTTGGCGATGGCGCTGGTCGGCACGCTGACGGCGGTCGCCGTGCCCGGCGTGCCGCCTCCGCCGCCGGAAACGCTGCCGGCGGTGGTGATGCCGTTCAGCGTGCCGGCCGGCTGGGTCGGCTGGGTGAGGGTGTAGCTGCCGGCGTTGAGGCCGGTGAAGGCGTAGTTGCCGAGCGCATCGGTGACCACGCTGCGGCTGACGCTGGCGCCGCCCACGGTCTCGACGCCGGTGAGCTGGATGAGGACGCCGGCGAGCGGCGCGTCATTGCTGCCATAGACGCCATCCGGCACCACGTCCTTGTCCAGGAACACGCGGCCGGAGATGTAGCCCAGCGGGCTGATTTCCAGCACCGCGCTGGCCGGGTCGACGTTGTCGCCGAAGTCGGTGTGCAGCGCGCTGGCCGGGATGTAGTTGGTATAGCTGCCCTCCACCGTGCCGGTGACGTTCACGCTGATGCGGCAGCCGCCCGCCGGAACCTTGGCGCCGGAGGCGTAGCGCACCGTGCCGCTGCCGGCGGTGGCGGTGACCGTGCCCGGGCAGGTGGTGGCCAGGCCGTTGGGGCTGGCGATGACGAGCGCGCCCGGCGCCGTCGGCAGCACGTCCTCGAAGGCGGCGGCCAGGGTCATCTCGCTGCTGTTGGTGTTGCCGAGCACGATGGTCAGCGTGGAGCTGCCGCCGGCCGGGATGGACACCGGGCTGAACTGCTTGGCCACGGTGGGCGGCGCCGACACCACCACCTGGGCGGTGGCCGGCTCGCTGTTGCGCACACCTTCCACCGTTTCCAGCGCATTGGCCGGGATGGTGTTCACATAGGTGCCGGCAACGTTGCTCACCGTATCCACCTGCACCTGGCAGCTGCCGCCCGCCGGCAGCGTGGCGCCGGCCAACTGCACGCTGGTGGCGGAGCTGGGCGCGGTCACCGTGCCGCCGCAGGTGGTGGTGGCGTTGGGGGTAAGCGCCACGCTCAGGCCGCTGGGCAGGGTGTCGGTCAGCGAGGCGCCGGTGAGCGCCACCGTGTTCGGGTTGCTGAAGGTGATGGTGAGGCGGCTGTTCTGGCCCGGCAGCACCGTGGTCGGGTTGAAGGCCTTGGCGATGCCCACCGCGCTGCGCACCTGCAGGGTGGCGCTGGCGCCCGGCGGCGGGTTGCTCACCGAGCCGCCGCCGCTGTTGGCGGTGACTTCACCGCCGGCGATGACGTTGGTGTAGCTGCCCTCGGCGCTGGCGATCACGTCCACTTCGGCCACGCAGGTGCTGCTCACGCCGCCGCTGGCGGCCGCCAGCGAGGCGCCGGCCACCACCACCTGGTTGTTGCCCGGCGTGCTCAGGTTGCCGCCCGGGCAGGTGATGACCGGGTTGGCCCCGGCCGGCACCGTCATGCCGGCGGGCAGGCTGTCTATCACCGCCAGGTCGGTCAGCGGCAGCGACAGCGGGTTGATGAAGCGCAGCGTGAGGCGGGCGCGTTCGCCCGGCAGCACGGTGGCCGGCGAGAAGGACTTTTCCACGCCGATGCGGCCGAGCGTCGCCAGGCTGGCGATGGCGCTGTCGGTATTGCTCACGCCCTGGGCGGTCTTCACCGCGCCCACCGGAATGGTGTTCTGGATGGTGCCGACGGTGAGCGTGGTCACATCCACCGCCACGGTGCAGCTGGCGTTGCTGCCGCCCGCCAGGGAGGCGTCGGCGAGGCTCAGCGAGGTGGCGTTGCCGCTGGCGCTGACCACGCCGCCCACGCAGCTGGTGGTGGCGTTGGGCACCGAGGCGATGCGCAGCCCGGTGAGGTTGCCGCCGGCCAGGCCGCTGTCGGTGAAATGGTCGGTGAGCGACAGGCCGGAGAGGTCCAGCCCGCCGTTGTTGAGCAGGGTGATGACCAGGCGGCTGGTTTCGCCCGGCGCCTGGATGGTGTTCGGGGTGATGGTCTTGGTCACCACCACGCTGCCGGCGGCCGAGTTCAGCGTGGCGCTGATGGGCGCGGTGTTGGCGACGCCGCCGTCGGCGGTGAGCTGGCCGATGGGAATGGTGTTCACCCACGGCCCGGTGCCGCTGCTCTGCACGTCGAACACCAGCTCGCACTGGCCGCCCGGCGGCAGGGTGGCGCCGGCCAGCTGCAGCGAAGCGGCGCCCGGCGTGGCGGTAATGGCTACCGGCCCGGCGCAGGTGCTGTAGGCATTGGGCGCCGCGGCCAGGGTCAGGCCGGGCGGCAGGGCGTCGGTGAGGCTGACGTTGTACAGCGTGCCGGTGGTTTCGGTGTTGCGCAGGCGGATGGAAACCCGCGACTGGCCGCCCGGCTGCACCGTGGTCGGCGAGAAACTCTTGCTGCCGGTGAGCGCCGAGCGGAATTCGATGGTGGCGGTGGCCGGCAGCGCGTAGCTGGTGCTGACGGTACTGCCGTCGGCCAGCAGCTGGGTGGCCGCCAGGGTGTTGCCCGGGATGGTGTTGGTGTAGTTGCCGGCGGCGCCGGTGACGTTCACCTGCAACGTGCAGCTGCCGGCGGCGCCGGTGCCGTTGCTGGCGCGCGCCGGCACGGTGGCGCCGGCCAGGGAAACCAGATCCACGCCCGGCGTGGCGGTCACGCTGCCGCCGGCGCAGGTGGTGGCGGCGTTGGCCGGGTTGGCGACCAGCATGCCGGCCGGCAGCGCATCGCTGATCTGCACGTTGGTGAGCGGATTGTGGGTGTTGTTGCTCAGCGTGATGGTGAGCCGCGACACCCCGCCTTCCGGCAGGCTGGTGAGGGAGAAGGCCTTGGCCACGCCGGCGGCGTGGTTCACCGTCAGCGTCACCTGGTTGGAGGCGGCCGGGTTGCACACCGTGCCGGCGCCGTTGTTATCGGCGACGCTGCAGGCGGGCAGCACGTTGCTGCGGGTCTGGCCGACGGCGGTGCCGAACTCCACCTCGGCGGCGAAGGACACGGTACATACCGCCGGGTTGCCATTGCTGCCGCCGTTCATGTCGAACACGAACACCGGGTTGGCGGTGTCGCTGTAGTCGTGCGCCAGCGTGCCGGCACAACCGGTGCCGCTCATGCTGGGCGCCGGGCTGGACACCACCCGCACGTTGCCCGGCAACGGGTCGGCCAGGCGCACCGCGCTCAGCGCGCCGCCGGAGAAGTTGCCGACCTCCACCGTGTAGTAAACCAGGCCGCCGGCCGCCGGGTTGCTGGGCGACTGCGTCTTGTTCAGTTCCAGCATGCCGTGCACCGTCAGCGCGGCGCTGGCCGGCCGGCTGGTGACCGAGCGGCTGTTGCTGACCGCGCCGGCGGCGATGGTGTCGTTGAACACCTTGGAAACGCCGGCCGCGTCCAGCGTGGCGGTGTAGGCCACGGTGACGGTGCAGCTGGCGTTGGCCGCAATCGAGGCGCCGGAGAGCTGCACGCCGCTGCCGCCGCCGACCACGCTGGCGGTGCCTGAGGTGCAGGTGGTGCTGGCGCCGGTGACGTTCAGCGTGCCGCCCGTGCCGCCGGCCGGCGTGCCCACCGGATCGTCGGTGAAGCCGATGCCGGTGACCGGCACCGAGCCGTCGTTATGGACGGTGATGACCAGGGAGCCGGACTGGCCGGAGCGCATCGGGTTGGGCGAGAAGGCCTTGGCCACCCGCAGCGGCGACACGATGGTGAGATCGTCCGACGAGCTGGAGGCGGTGAGGCCACGGCTGTTGCCGACGTTGGCGCCGTTCATGGTCTGGGTGACGGTGCGCGAGCCATTGGCGCCGGCATCGGTGCCGACCACGCTGACCACCAGATCGCAATAGCCGCTGCGGCCTATGGTGCCGCCGCTGGCGCTCAGGGTGCCGGTGGCGCCGGCCGCCGGGGTGAAGGTGCCGCTGGCGGCGCCGGTGCCGGTGCAGGTGAGCGAGGCATTCGGCGTCGCCGCCACTTCCACGCCGGCGGGCAGCGTGAAGGGGGTGGTGGTGAGCGGAATGTCGGCGCTGCTGTTGGGGTTGGTGATGCGGATGCGCAGCGTGGAGGTCTGGTCGTACTGGACCACCGAGTCCGGCGTGAACAGCACGCTGGTGGTCGGGCTGGACAGCGGCAGCACGGTGAAGCTCTGCTGCGCCGGCGAAGTGTTCTGCACCGCCGCGCCGTCGTTGCCGCTCACCGCGCCCACCGGGATGGTGTTCACCCGCTCGCCGGTGGCGGTGGCGTTCACCTCGACGACGATGGAGCAGCTGCCGCTGACGCTGGCGCTGGGCGCGATCGGAATGGTGCCGCCGCTGAGCGAGATCAGGCTGCTGCCGGGGGTGGCAGTGAGCGTGCCGCCGCAAGCGTTGGAGACGACATTCACCACGCGGATGCCGGCGGCGCTCATGTCGTCGGTCAGCGTCACGCCGCTCACCGCCGAGGCCGGATTGTCGTTCGACAGGGTGATGGTGAAAGCGGTGGTGTCGCCCGGATAAGGCGTGCCGCTATAACCTCCGGCAATGCTCTTGGAGACGGTGATCGCCGCCTGCGCGGCGGGTGCCGCCAGCATGGCGCAGGCCAGGGCGAGCATCGCCCGGCGCCCGCCGGAGATCAGTGCGGCGAGGCGGGTGGCGCCGGCCGGTTCGGAAACGCATGTTCTTTTCATGGCAGCTCGCATGACGACGGGCTGCACACCCAGGGTGGGCAGCACCGGTGTTCGGCCGCGCCAGCCGGTGCTCTCGCCCCCGCCCGCGCCCATTCCGTTTGCAAAACGGCCACGGATTCTATGGACGCACCCACCATGCGTTTGTCACGCTCACTCATGCTGGCTGACAAAGGCCTTGCATTCCTAACCGCTGCCTAACCCCGCTTCGTGACGTAGGACACGCTGCACCTCACACAGCGCCGCCCCGCCCGCCGTCCGCCCATGTCTTTCGGAATAGAATCCGGCGCGCACCCGCCCCGATACAAATCCGACACTCCGGGCGGCGCACTACCGGTATCCCCTTCCTCACCGCCGCCCCGAACACCACCCGACCGCAGACCACGACACCGCCCCCACCGCATGCCTCGTTCCCGTACCGGCCCTGCCCCGCTGAAGCGACCGTCCGCCAACGAACCCACGCTGTTCCAGCGTCGCGGCCGCCGCGAGCGCATCGCCGCGCGGGTGTTCGACACGGTGCATGACGGCGTGGTGGTGACCGACGCCAGCTGCCGCATCGTCGAGATCAACCGTGCCTTCGTGGAAACAAGCGGCTATGCGCGTGAGGAGCTGATAGGCCGCACCCCGCACCTGCTGCGCTCCGGCTGGCACGACAGCGCCTTCTATGAGGACATGTGGAGCGAGATCGGCAGCACCGGCATGTGGCGCGGCGAGATCATCAACCGCCGCCGCAACGGCCAGCTGGTGTCGGAGCTGGTGGCGATCAGCGCGGTGCGGGACAGCAGCGGCCGCATCAGCCACTACGTGGCCACCTACTCCGATCTGTCGATGATCAAGGAGTACCAGCAGCGGCTGGAGCACCTCGCCTACCACGACCCGCTGACCCAGCTGCCCAACCGCCAGCTGTTCTCCGACCGCATGGAGCAGGCGCTGGCGCAGGCGCGCCGCCACGGCACCATGCTGGCGGTGTGCTACCTGGACCTGGACGGCTTCAAGCCGATCAACGACCGCCACGGCCACCACGCCGGCGACGAGGTGCTGCAGGAGATCTCCACCCGGCTGAAGGCCAATCTGCGCGGCGGCGACACGGTGGCGCGCCTGGGCGGCGACGAGTTCGCCCTGCTGCTGAGCGACATCACCAGCGCGGACGAACTGGAGACGGTGCTAGGCCGCCTGCTGGAGGTCATCTCCCATCCGGTGGCCGGGCTGGAAGGCAGCCCGCTCAGCGCCAGCATAGGCGTGAGCCTGTTCCCGGACGACGGCGAGGACGCCGACACCCTGCTGCGCCACGCCGACCAGGCGATGTACCGCGCCAAGGAAGGCGGGCGCAACGCCTGGCGGCTGTTCGGCTCGGTGGACGAGGTGCAGTCCCACAAGCGCAAGAACCTGCAGCAGGAGATACGCAACGGCCTCAAGCGCGGCGAGTTCCGCATCCACTACCAGCCGGTGATCTCCATCGACAACCGCATGGTGGTGGGCTGCGAGGGCCTGATCCGCTGGCAGCACCCCACCCGCGGCCTGCTGCCGCCGGCCGCCTTCCTGTTCGCCATCCAGGACACCGCGCTGGCCCGCGAAGTGGATGAGTGGGTGCTGGACGCGGTGCTGGAGCAGCTCGCCGAATGGCAGCACCACGACATCGAACTGCCGGCCAGCGTCAATGTTTCCGCGCCGCTGCTACAGCAGGAGGAGCTGGGCCTGCTGCTGAGCGAGCGCCTGGGACGCCACCCGGGGCTGGACCCGCACCTGATCGAGTTCGAGATCCTGGAAACCGCCGCGCTGCAGGACCTGTCACGCGCCAGCCGCATCGTCGGCGACTGCAACCGCCGCGGCTTCCGCTTCGCGCTGGACGACTTCGGCACCGGCTACTCCTCGCTCACCTACTGCCGGCAACTGCCGGTGCAGGCGCTGAAGATAGACCGCTCCTTCATCAACGAGATGCTGGATGACCCGGAAGACCGCGCCATCGTCGAAGGCGTGATCGGCCTGGCCCGCGCCTTCCGGCGCCGGGTGGTGGCCGAGGGCGTGGAGAAGCCGGAACAGCTCACCGCGCTGGCTGAACTGGGTTGCGACCATGTGCAGGGCTACGGCATCTCGCCGCCGCTGGCGCCGGACGATTTCGAGCACTGGCTGAAGGAATACCGCGCCCGGCAGATCGAGCCGGCCTGATCCGAACAAAGCCGGCGGCCGCCCACGGCAGGCGGAGCCCGGCCGCGCCCTCAGCCGCTGACCTGGTGCCGCGACAGGATGAAGCCGAAGCCGCGCACCGCCCGCAGCGGCAGTGCCTCGCCGGTCTCGCTCTGGATCTTGCGTCGCAGCCGGCTCACCAGCATGTCCAGCCGGTGGTTGAGGTAGTAGTCGGGGCGGTGGCCCATCGCCTCCACCAGCACTTCGCGCCGCACCACCTCGTTGGCCTGGTTGAACAGGCACTGGATGAAGAGCCGCTCCGACGGCGTCAGCGACACCGAGCGCCCGCCGGGCGACACCAGCGCCCAGCCATCCACCGTCAGCACCCACTCCGGCGCCGGCGCGGCCGGCTGCGGCGCGCGCACCGGCTGCGGCTCGGCCTCGCCGCCGGCGGGGACCACCGCCATCCGCCGCCGCACGCTCACCAGTGTCACCGCCAGTTCGCGCAGGTCCGCCGGCTTGGACAGCCAGGCGTCCGCGCCGCCCATCAGGCCGCGCACCCGGTCTTCCACGCCGCGGCGGCCGGACAGGATGACGATGCCGACGTTGCTGATGGAGCGCAGGTGCTCGGTCACCGAAAGCCATCCTCGCCCGGCAGGCCGATGTCCACCACGACGATGTCGCAGCGCGACTTCAGCATGCCGCGATACAACTCGCGCGGATCGGAAAAGGTCTGCACGGCGAAGCCGAAGTCCCCCAGGCCGAGGCCGATCTCTTCGCGCAGGTCTTCATCGTCCTCGACGACGAAGACCTGGATGCCAGCGCCTAGGCGCGTGTCTTCCAGGACGTTCATATCCACCAAGATTCGAGTGCCGCAACACGGCGAAGGGGAGATGGCTGCCGGGCGGCGCCGCGATGGCCCCGCCCGGACGGGCAGGCTCCGCCCGCGGGCGGGCATCCTAACCCGGCACGGCGGACGGGTACCGTTGCATCCATCACGCCGGGCACGCAATCAGCGCGATTCGAGCAGCAAACGGCCGTTGCCGGGCTGCAGCGGGCGGATGTTGCGCGGATAGAGGCGGCTGAAGATGGCGATCTGCTCGTCCGACACCGGCACCGGCTGCTTCAGCACCACCCAGCTCACGCCCTCGGTGCAAGGCGGCGTGGATAACGAACCGAGGTAGAGATAGTGGGCCGGGCTGGCGGGCAGGAAGGCGCCCAGGTCCATCATGCCGGCGGGCATGTAGTTGCTGCCCTTTTCCAGCGGCAGATTGTTCAGCACCGCCTGCAGCAGCGGATTGGGCTGGGTGCCGCGCTCCAGCAGCACCGAGACGATGGCGATGCGGCCGTCGAAATCCCGGTGCAGGAACTGCACCGACATGTCGGAAGCCTGGCCGCCGATGCGCACCTCCGAGGGCCGATGGATGGTGAAGGAGTCCAGCGCGTAGCGCTGGCCGCGCAGCTCGATGCCCATGCCCTCGCCCACCGTCACCCGCAGGGTGTTGCCGGTGTCGGCGATGCGGAAGCGGGTCGGACGGTAGTCGAACTTCACCGGCTCCAGGTCCACCGCCACGCCGTCGCGCAGGTCTATCGGCGATTGCCGCAAGCCCTCGGCGCACAGCCGCCAGTCGGGCCGCAGCTTGCCCCAGTTGTCCGGGCCGGCCTCACCGTCGTAGCGCCAGCCTTCGCCGGCCATGAGCACCGCCGTGGGGCGGGCGGGCTGGGCCGGCGCTGCCGCGGCGGCGTGGCCGCTCGCCGGCGCGCCGGCATGGGTGGCCACCGCCGGCCGGTGCTGCGCCGGGGCGTGCGGGGCGGTGCTGGCGGCCGGCGTCGGCCGGCTGGCGGCGGGCTGCGGCTGGCGCGGCATCGGCGTCGCCGCCTCGCCGCTGCCTTCGGTGGCGGCGGCCGGCTGCGCCTCCTGCGCGTTCGGCTGGAACTGGGCGGAACGCACCGGCGCCGGCCGGTCCACCTGGGCGTTCTCCAGCGCGCGGGCACCGGAGGGCGTGGTTTCCGCCCGCCGCGGTGCTTGCTGCACCGTTGCCCGGCTGGGCGGCGTGGCCGGCGTCGCCCGCTGCGGCGGCGCCTTCACCTCTGCCTTGGCCGGCGCGGCAGGCGCCGCGGCACGGGCGGCCTGCTGCGCCACCTTGTCCAGCTCAGACACCGTGGGCGGGCGGCAGACTTCTCGCCACATACGCTCGTCCACCGAGTTGCGGGTGATGGCCACCGGCTCCTGATCGGCCGCGGCCTCCTCGCGTATCACCCTGTCCAGCGAATCCATGAACACCCGCTTCACCGTGAGGAAGCTGCGGTTCATGCAGTCGTAACGGTTGAGCGCCTTGATGGTGGAGTAGCCGGCGGTGCGCGACTCCTCCAGCGATAGCACGATGCGGCCCCAGGCCACCTTGGTGCCGCGGTCCGAGTCGATGATGGTGCCGCGGTCTATCTCGATGCGCCGGTCGCGGTCGCTGAGCACCAGCTGCCAATCGTCGGCGGCAGCGGGCAGCGCAAGCGGCAGGAGCAAGGCGGTGGCGAGCAGGTGGAGGGGCTTCATCGGCAGCGGTCCGGGTGGCTTCGAACAATACAACGACACCCGGCAGGGATACTTGAGCACGGCGCGCCAAACGGCATTTTGCGACGGACTTCCTTGTTCGCCGCCACCGCCATCGGCCATCATGCCCTGCCGTTCCATCTTCCCCCCATTCGCGGCCCGACTGACAACCCGCCATACCAACCGCCCCTGACGATGCCAGCCGACCTCCCGCCCCGCCGAGCCCGCCTGCCGCAAGCGCCATGGCTGCGCCTCCTGGCCCTGCTCTTCGGCCTGCTGGCGCTGGGCAGCGCTGCCGCCCAGGCGCCGGCCGCAGACTGCCAGGCCGCCGCGCTGACGGCCGGCGACGGCCTGCGCGGCAGCGTGCCACTGGCCGGCCGGCTGATGGCGGTGGACGACCGCGGCAAGCGCCTGGACATCGGCAGCGTGACGGCCGCGCCCGGCTTCGCCCCGGTGGCCGGCGCCGTGCATACCCGCAGCGGCGGCGGCAGCACCTGGTTCCGCCTGTGCCTGCAACGCGCCGCCGACGCCCCCGCCCAATGGATGCTGACGGTGCTACCGCCCTACCTGGGCGAGGTGGCGCTCTACTCGCCGCTCGGCGACGGCGGCTTCCGGCTGCAGCGGCAGGGCGCCGCCCTCCCCCGCCAGGACGACGGCCTTTCCTACCGCGGTTTCTCCTTCACCATGGACCTGCCGGCAGACGCGCCGGCCATCCATTACCTGCAGGTGAGCACCACCACCTCGATGCGCGCCGAGCTCGGCCTGTTCCAGCCCGCCGGCCTGTTCGCGGAGGTGAGCCGCGACGCCGGCGGCTTCGGCTTCTACCTCGGCATGCTGGTGCTGGTGGTGGCCATCAACGGCATCTTCTGGCTGTGGCTGCGCGACCCCGCCCAGCTGCTGTACGCCGGCACGGTGGCGGCCATCGGCCTGTTCGCCGCCATCACCTCCGGCTACGCCGGCCTGCTGCTGCCCTGGCCGGTGGACATGCGCCTCGCCTATGCGCTGAGCGGCTGCCTGATGTGGGCCCTGGGCGGCCTGTACTTCTCCACCACCCTCAAGCTGCGCCACCGCTACCCACGGCGCTGGCAGCTGAACCGCGCCATCGTGCTGGCCTATTGCCTCGGCGCGCTGGCCATCGTCCTGCAACCCGGGCTGGTGTTGCGCGGGGTCCTGCACCTGGTGATGCTGGGCCACATGGCGCTGGTGGTGTCCACCGCCATCGACACCTACCGCCGCTACCCGCCGCTGCGCCTCTACATCCTCGCCTTCCTGCCGCTGGTGCTCAGCCTGGTGGTGGTGATCGTCGGCAGCGAACTGGGCCTGGACGCCGGCTCGCCGGCCCTGCTGCTGCACGGCAGCAGCCTGATCCATGTGGTGCTGCTGAACATCGTGCTGGTGCGGCGGGTGTTCGAGGCCGAGCGCGAACGCCGCGATGCCCAGGCCACCGCGCTGCGGCTGGCGCAGGAAAGCGAACGGGTGCTGGAGCAGCGGGTGGAGGAGCGCACCCGCAGCCTGGATGCCGCCAACGGCCGGCTCACCCAGGAGGTGGCGGAGCGCCGCGCGGTGGAGCGCAAGCTGCAGCAGGCGCTGGAGGCGGAACAGCAGGCCAATGGCGCGCTGCGTCGCTTCCTTTCCATGGTTTCCCATGAGTTCCGCACCCCGCTCGCCACCATACAGCTGAGCGCCCAGCGCCTGAGCCGCGCCCTGCAGGAGCAGGCGCCGGAGCTGCTGCCGCAGCCGGCCAAGATCGTGCGCAACGTCGGCCGCCTGCTCGGCCTCATCGACAACCTGCTGGCCGAGGACCGCCTGGGCGCGGCGGCGATGAACCCGCGCATGGAGTACCTGGACCTCGCCCGCCACCTGCGCCTGCGCTACGGCGAACACGCCGGCGGGCGCGTCGGCCTGCAGTTGCCGCGCGGCGGGGTGATCGTGCTGGGCGACCCGCAGCTGCTGGACATCGCCATCTCCAACCTGATCGACAACGCCCTCAAGTACTCCCCCGCCAGCGCCCCGGTAAACGTGAGCCTGGCGGTGGTCGACGATCTCGTGGAAGTGAAGGTGAGCGACCAGGGCCCCGGCATCCCCGAGGGCGAGCGGGAACGCATCTTCGACAAGTATTACCGGCAGGACCGCGTCAGCACCAAACCCGGCACCGGCCTCGGCCTGCACCTGGCGCGCGAGTTCGCCCGCCGCCACGGCGGCGACCTGACGCTGGCCGAGGCGCAGGCCGGCCAGGAGGGCGGCGCCACCTTCGTGCTGCACCTGCCGCTGGCCATCAGCCGCCCGTCCTCCAACGAATCCGGCGACAGCGACGGCCTCGCAGCCTGAGGCCGCCGCGCAAGACGGGCCTCACCCGGGCGGCGTCACGCCCCGCCGAGAACCCCAGCCCGGGCAGCAGGCCACGACGACCACGCCAGGCCCGCACGCGCGCCGCCTCCCGTTGACAACGCCATATTCCCGCCCGACACCGCCGCCGGCCAGCTTGTCAGCCCCCGGCGCATCCAGTATCTTCCGACGCTTGCCGTTAGGGGTGCCCTGCCGATTCCCGGCGCGGGCTGAGAGAGTCCCTCACAACCTGATCCGGTTCGCACCGGCGTAGGGAAACGCGACCATGAGCCAAAGCGCAGCGCATCCTTCCTCCTCCAGCAGTATCCCGAACGTTCTGACCATCGCCGGCGTAGACCCCAGCGGCGGTGCCGGCGTGCTCGCGGACCTCAAGGCCTTCTCCGCCCTCGGCGCCTACGGCTGTGGCGTCATCGCCGCGCTGACGGCGCAGAACACTCAGGGCGTGGCCGGCGTGCATGTGCCGCCCACCGACTTCCTGCGCCTGCAGATCGACACCCTGTTCGCCGACGTCGCCCTGCATGCCACCAAGATCGGCATGCTGGGCAGCGCCGAGGTGACCGCCGCGGTGGCCGAGCGCCTGGCCCACTGGCAGGCGCGCAACGTGGTGCTGGACCCGGTGATGGTGGCCAAGAGCGGCGACGCGCTGCTGGCGAAGAACGCCATCGCAGCGATGCGCGAGGCGCTGTTCCCGCAGTCCTTCCTGATCACGCCCAACCTGCCGGAGGCCGGCGTGCTGCTGGAGCAGCGCGCGCCGGAGACGGTCAAGGAGATGTACCGCGCCGCCGAGCGGCTACGCGAGTTGCTGCCGCTCTCCAGCGAGCGCTGGGTGCTGCTCAAGGGCGGCCACCTGCCGGGCAACGAAGTCACCGACCTGCTGTTCGACGGCGATCGCATGATCGAGCTGCCCTCGCCCCGCATCGAAACCAGGAACACCCACGGCACCGGCTGCAGCCTGTCCTCCGCCATCGCCGCGCTGCTGCCGCGCCACGAAGGCGGCTTCCGCGGCGTCGAGGCGGCGGTACGCCAGGCCCGCCAGTGGCTGCTGGGCGCCATCGCGCGTTCCGGCGAGCTCGGTGTCGGCAGCGGCCACGGCCCGGTACACCACTTCCACGCGATGTGGCGCGCGGCCTGAGCCGCGTCCGCAGCCGCTCCATTCCCGTTTCACCGGCTGACGCCCGCGCCGGCCCGCATGCCCGGCACCCGCAACAGCGTATCGCCCCAGCAGTCCTGCCCCAGGAGACCCGCATGAACGCCAAGGAACAATTCATCGCCACTCAGGCCAAGGTGGACGAAGCCGCCATCGCGCCGCTGCCGAACTCGCGCAAGATCTACGTGGAAGGCTCGCGCCCGGACATCCGGGTGCCGATGCGCGAGATCTCGCAGTCCGACACGCCCGCCTCCTTCGGTGCCGAGCCGAATCCGCCCATCTACGTGTATGACTGTTCCGGGCCCTACACCGACCCGGCGGCGCGCATCGACATCCGCTCCGGCCTGCCGGCCCTGCGCGCCGGCTGGATCGCCGAGCGCGGTGACACCGAGCAGCTCGCCGACCTCAGCTCCGAGTTCGGCCGCCAGCGCGCCGCCGACCACGCGCTCGACGAGCTGCGCTTCCCCGGCCTGCACCGCAAGCCGCTGCGCGCCAAGGCGGGCGCGAATCTCAGTGGCAACGTAACGCAGATGCACTACGCCCGCCGCGGCATCGTCACGCCGGAGATGGAGTTCATCGCCATCCGCGAGAACCTGCGCCGCAAGGAGTACATGGAGTCCCTGCTGGCCGCCGGCCCCACCGGCAAGAAGATGGCCGGCCTGCTGACCCGCCAGCATCCGGGCCAGCATTTCGGCGCCGCCATCCCCGCCGAGATCACGCCGGAATTCGTGCGCGAAGAAGTCGCCCGCGGCCGCGCCATCATCCCGGCCAACATCAACCACCCGGAAACCGAGCCGATGATCATCGGCCGCAACTTCCTGGTGAAGATCAACGCCAACATCGGCAACTCGGCACTGGGCTCCTCCATCAGCGAGGAAGTGGACAAGATGACCTGGTCCATCCGCTGGGGCGGCGACACGGTGATGGACCTGTCCACCGGCAAGAACATCCACGAGACGCGCGAGTGGATCATCCGCAACTCGCCGGTGCCCATCGGCACCGTGCCCATCTACCAGGCGCTGGAAAAGGTGAACGGCCGCGCCGAGGAACTCACCTGGGAAATCTTCCGCGATACCCTGATCGAGCAGGCCGAGCAAGGGGTGGACTACTTCACCATCCACGCCGGCGTGCTGCTGCGCTACATCCCGCTCACCGCCAACCGCATGACCGGCATCGTCTCCCGCGGCGGCTCCATCATGGCCAAGTGGTGTCTGGCGCATCACAAGGAGAGCTTCCTCTACACCCACTTCGAAGACATCTGCGAAATCATGAAGGCCTACGATGTGGCCTTCTCGCTGGGTGACGGGCTGCGCCCCGGCTCCATCTATGATGCCAACGACGAAGCCCAGCTGGGCGAGCTGAAGACCCTGGGCGAGCTCACCGACATCGCCTGGAAGCACGACGTGCAGGTGATGATCGAAGGCCCCGGCCATGTGCCGCTGCACATGATCAAGGAGAACATGGATCTGCAGCTGGAGCAGTGCAAGGAGGCGCCCTTCTACACGCTGGGGCCGCTGACCACCGACATCGCCCCCGGCTACGACCACATCACCAGCGGCATCGGCGCCGCCACCATAGGCTGGTACGGCACCGCCATGCTGTGCTACGTGACGCCCAAGGAGCACCTCGGCCTGCCGAACAAGCAGGACGTGAAGGAAGGCATCATCACCTACAAGCTCGCCGCCCACGCCGCGGACCTCGCCAAGGGCCACCCCGGGGCGCAGATCCGCGACAACGCCCTCTCCAAGGCGCGCTTCGAGTTCCGCTGGGAAGACCAGTTCAACCTCGGCCTGGATCCGGACAAGGCCAAGGAATTCCACGATGAGACCCTGCCCAAGGAGTCCGCCAAGGTCGCCCACTTCTGCTCCATGTGCGGCCCGCACTTCTGCTCGATGAAGATCACCCAGGACGTGCGCGACTTCGCCGCCCAGCAAGGGGTGGACGAAGCCGAGGCACTGCAGAAGGGCATGGAGGTGAAGGCGGTGGAATTCGTGAAGAGCGGCGCCGAGGTCTATCGCAACGTGTGACGCTGCAGGCTTCTGACGCAAAGGAAACGGGCCGCGATTGCGGCCCGTTTTTCTTTGTGCTGCCGTATTGCTTGCCGGAGGCGGCGCTACAGCCATGGCGCCGCCACGGCCGCCCTCGCTCAGAAGTCGTAGCGCAGCCTGGCGGTGAGGGTGTGGGCGTCGAAATCCGCCTTGCCGGTGTAGTCGTAGCCCAGCGAGAAGGTCAGCGCCTGCTGCTGGTAATCCACGCCAAGGCCCACTTCGTAGCTGTTGCGGACGGCTTTCGCACCGTGGGTCACGAAGGGCGTATTGCCGAGCACGAAGGTGGAGGTGGACTTCGCCTCGTCGGCGGCGAAGTCGTGATAGGCCATCAGCTTCGCCTGCGGCCGCAGGGTGCCGCTGCCCACCTCGAAGCTGCCCGCCAGCCGGACGCCGGCACCCAGTTCGGCCACCTCGTAGCGCTGGCGCTGCACATGCAGCGCCGCCGCCGAGCCCTTCTCACGGTAGCTGTCGAGATCCACCCGCACATAGCGCACCGCCAGCCGCGGCTCGACCAGCAAGCCCTTGCCCGGGCGGAAGGTGTAGCCGCCGGCCAGATTGAGGCCGAGCACGTCGCTGTCGTAGTCACCCTTCGCAGTGGTACCGGCCACATGGCGCTTGCTGTCATTACGGTTGATGCCGTAGCTCAGGCCGGCATCGACGAAGTAAGCGCCGTGCTCGAAGCTGCCGTACAGCGTCAGCGCATGGCCGTCCACATCGGTGGTGTTGCCGCCATCGCTGCGGACGTCGCTGTGCAGATAGCTGTAGGCCGCGCCCAGGGTGAAGGCTTCGCCCAGACGGCCATCCGCCCCGACGGCGATGCCGCTGCTGTATGCGTTGAAGCCGGCCACGCCACTGCGCACGCCCTGGTCGGCATCGCTGTAGAGCACCTGCGCCCAGGCGCCGACATCTTTCAGCGCATCGCCGGAGGCAGCGCCACGCAGACCGCCCATGCGGTTGCCGGTGGCGTTGCCGATGATGCCCTGGCCGCTGGTGGCGGCATGGCTGGCGCCGCCGTTGACGTCCGGCGGCAACTGTTCGACCAGCCGCTTCAGCGCGGCCGGATCCTGCGATGCAGCCACATAGGCAAGGAAGAGCGGATCGTCGGGCGCTAGCTGCGCCAGCTGGCCGGCGACATCGCTGAAGGCGGCGCCGGCGCGCTGGGCGTTCTGGCTGCCGCCTATCTCTGCGATGACGCCGCCGACTTCACCTCCAACCTTGGGGCTGACCACCGCCACGATGCTGTTGCCCTGAACCGCATAGGAATCGACGTCGAGCAGGAGCGAACGGCTGATGACGCTGACGCCGCCGTTCTGCAGCGTGCCGGCTTCCAGCAACGTGTAGCTGCTGCCTTCGGCGAGGAAATCGGTGGCCTGGGCGGCGAGGCGGATCTGCGAACCGCTGGCGAATTCGGCGGTGCCGGATACCGCGACGATGGCCGCCGAGGTGCTCGTCGCTGCGCTCAGGTTGAGGTCCAGCGAGGAGCCGGCGGCAACACCGAGATTGCCCTCGATGGCGGAATGCGCCGCACCGAATTCCAGGTGGCCGGCGCTGGCCCCGCCCACCCGCACCCAGCCGCCTTCGCGCATCCGGATGTCGGCCACGCCGTCGTCCGGATCGCTGTTCGCCAACTGGAGTTCGCCATTGAAGTGCACCTGGCCGCTGACGACGATTTCGCTGAGACCGAACAGATCACCGCTGATGGTGCCGGCGTCCCACAGGAGTTTCACGTTGCCGGCAAGCGGATTGACGTCTATCGCCTCGTCGGCGGAGAGGATGTCGCCGCTGTTCCGGATCACCAGCGTGCCCGAGGAGCCTTCATCGCCGATGGTGAAGGCGTTGATGCGGATCGCCGCGTCGTCTGTCCGGATCAGGCCGGTGTTGACGATGTGGGCCGGCGAGGCGGCGAAGTGCGCGTTCTCGACCGCCAGTCCGACTGCGTCATGTCCATGAGCCACGACGGAGCCATGGTTCTCGATGCCGCCGAGACTGAGTTCCTCCCATTCGCTTCCAAGCTCTATCGCCGCAGCTTCAGCATCGTCCGCGCGGACTTCGATGTAACCATGGTTGATGAGCTTGCCCAGTATCTCGCCGCTCGTCACCGACAGTCCCCACACGCCATCGTCGTACTGATCGGCAACCACGTCCTCGATCTCGATCCGGCCAGTTGCGGCGTGGATCAAGTCGCCCTGAATCTGCATGAACTCCAGGCTGGCGCCCGAAACGTCATTGCCCCGCAAGGTGATCGTCGCATCCAGGGTCAGTCCCTGCTCGAAGACGTCGTCGGTGAAGCGCACCGGCGTGTTCTCGCCCGCGTTGCTGCTGTAGCTCCCCGTCACGCGAACCGGTTCGCCGTATGTCGTCCAGCTGCTGTTGATGCGATTGTCGTTATCCAGAACCAGTGTCTGCGCCGACACCGGCAATGCCATTGCCGACAGGGCCAGCGCCAGAACCTTCTTGCGATGCTTCAGGTACGCCATCTCTTTGCTTTCCTCTTCGAACAAAACCCGGCCTCCACTAAGCGCGTACGGCGCACGAGTACAGCGCGGCCAAGGCTGGACAAGCAGCCTTGATCGCCTGGACGGCACGACTGAAGACGGGGACCGTGGGGGTGTCGCCTGCCGGATGGCCGGCAAAATGAAATATTCACTTACATTAATGACGAAAAATTATCATTCGACAAAAACATATATGTCAATGAACTTGTGGCAACAAAGAGAGGAATAGCGGCGCGAAGAGGGTGATGCGCGGAGCGTCATCGGCTCGCCAGGCAGCCCTTTGGACGGCTCGTCGCACGCGGGCATGTGCGAACGGCGTCGAGCGGACTCTGTGACAGAGGATGCAATGCCAACTGCACGGAAGCGAACCGGAGGGAATCGGGGCCCGGCGGCTGCGGGCAGGATGGGCGCCCTGCGCCTTCGCCCTCAGCCAGAGCGCATGCATCAGCGCGGTTCCGCCAGGACCTGGAACCACAGGAGCGATACTCGCCGCCCCGCCAATTTCATGCCATATAGATGCAGGTGCTCGCGGACTCTGGCAAACGTGGGGATTGCGAAAAAGGCAGGCTCATGGGAGGAAAGCCTCGCCGCCTGCTCCACGGCTGCCGCGCGAACGAAGTAGTACCGGCCCCGGCCGACAGGAAGCCGGGGCCTTCAGCGATCAACCCAGCTGCGTACGCATCCGCGCCGCGCGCGCCGCCGGCGCCGGGTGAGTGGACAACCAGCCACCACCGCCACCGCCGGAGAGCTTGTCCAGCTTCTCCAGCGCGCTCACCGCCGCCTGGCGGTCGTAACCGTGGCTGCGCAGGAAACCCATGGCGTAGTCATCGGCCTCGTTTTCGTTGGACTGGGAATGCTGCGACTTCACCACGTTCTCGAACAGCGCCCCGAGCTGGGAGTCGGCCAGCTTCCTGGCATCGCCGCCGCTGGCGGCCACGGCCTGGCGCAGGCCGCCGGTGGCCAGCGCCATCTGCATGCGCTTCTTGGAATGGCCGGCCTTGATGTGGCCGATCTCGTGGCCGATGACGTAGCGGACTTCGTCGTCGCTCATCATGTCCATCAGCCCGCTGTACAGCCGCACCGTGCCGTCGCCCATGGCGAAGGCGTTGACGTCCTCGGTGAGATAGACCTTGAAGTTGAGGTCCAGGCCATCATGGCTCTCCAGCCCGCGGGTGAGCTTGGCGAGACGCTTGCCATAGGGGCTGTCGGCGGCCGCGACCACGTTGCCGGCGTCCATCTCCTGGCTCATCTGGCTGTAATAGGCGATGAGCTCGCCGTCATCCACCGTCGCCGCATCGGTAAAGGATTTCGCAGCACCGAGCGCGCGACCGAGATCGAAGGCTGACACCGGCCCGGCCATCGAAACGCCCAGCACCAGCAGACAGTGACGCAGCATCTCTCGACGTTCCATTCCTCATTCTCCAGTTATGCCAAACGGCGGACGCGGATTATGCCCTTAGTGTTCGAAGGACGACAAAGCCGGCACAAATGGAAACCATTTGCTTGAGGCTCAAAGCACTTTCCCTCCAGGCCGTGCGCCTCGTCCGCCGCAGGCCCGGGCAGCGAGGGAGCAGTCCGCCTGCCGCCCGCCGCAGGCACCGCCCGCGTCGCACCGCCCAATAGTGCCCTTCTTGGCCCCGACAACGGCGGCTACAATCTCGCGGTTAAGCTTCCTGCACCCGCATGTCTGCCCTCGACACTTACACCGAATCCGACATCAGCGACTGGCTGGGCCAGCGCGAGGTGGACAAGGCTCGCCCCTATCTGGACGACGTCTCCAGCCTGGAACGCAACGGCGGCCTGCTGCTCGCCAAGGTGCGCGGCACCCGGCCAGCGCCCTACCGGGTGGTGGTGCAGATACGCGACGACAACTGGCGCGGCCGCTATGTGCTGTCGCAATGCACCTGTCCGGTGGGGCGCAACTGCAAGCACGCTGCTGCCGCCATGCTCGCCTGGCTGGCCCAGCGCCAGGACCCCAACCGCGCCAGCCCAGAAGTGCTGGCCTGGGTCGATGCCTTCCGCCAGAGCGCTGCACCGGGTAAGGCCCGCGCCAAGCCCTCCCTCCACACCCTGCACTACGTCCTGCTCTACCGCAGCCATCTGCAGCAGTACGTAGTGACCTTCTACAAGGTACGCAACGGTCAGGACGGCGGCATTCGCGCCCATGAACCCTGGGCGTCCCTGGAACGGGCGCTGGCCTCGCCGCCTAGCTTCGTCAACGAGCAGGACCTCGAGATCCTGCGTCTGCTATGGGCCCAGCGACCTCGAGGCTGGACCGCCACCGACGCCTACCCGGTCGCCGGCCGGCATGCCACCGCCGTGCTTGAACATTTGCTCAATTGCGGCCGCGCTCACGCCGAACGCATGGACAACCCGGCGCTCCACCTTGGCAGCAACCGGCCAGGAAGACTGGAGTGGGTGAGCGTGGACAAGGGCAGGGTCGCTCCGCAGCTGCAGTTCATTCCCGCCGCCGCCATTCTCAATAGCGAGCCGCCGTGGTATCTGGACAAAGAGCGCCAGGAAGCAGGCCCAGTCAGCTGTGACATTCCGCCTGCTCAGCTCGGCCAACTGCTGGCGCTGCCACCGTTGTCCCCGGTGGAAACCGAGCTGGTCGCCGGCGCCCTTGCCGAACTCGCCCCCTCGCTGCCACAACCGCGTACTGCCGGCGGCCCCCCGCTACGCCTGTCCGGCCCACCGGTGCCGGTGCTCTCGCTGGCAACGCTGCCGGTATTTGGCGCCTCCTACCGCGACTACCCGCGCGGCCCGCTCGCTGCTTTCGACTACGCCACCATCGCCTTCCGCTACGGCCCGCTCACCGTTCCCGCTGGCGACACCGCGCTCTATCACGCCCTCGCCGATGGCCGCAGCGTGCGCCTGCAGCATGACGAAAAGGCGGAATCGGCCGCCCTGCAGCGCCTGAGCCGCCTGGGCTTCGCCCGCGTCCCTCCCTCCAAGCTGCATCCCCGCATCACGCCGCTACCGCCCGGCATGCAAGGGCTGGCCTCCGAATCCGCCTGGCCACACTTCGTCGCCGATGCCCTGCCCGCGCTGCAAGCCTCGGGCTGGGAAATCGACATGCCGGCGGATTTCCGCCACCGCGCGCTGGACATCGACGACATCATCCTCGATGTGGATGAGGCCGCCGACGGCTGGCTGGACATCTCGCCCGGCATAGAGGTGCAAGGCCGGCCGGTGGCGCTGGCGCCGCTGCTCGCCGAACTTTTCGCGCTGGACCCGCGCTGGCTGTCCGGTGGGCTGGAGGGGATAGACGACGGCGAGCCCGTGCTGCTGCACCACGAGGAACTCGGCCGCCTGCGCCTTCCCGCCGGCCGGCTGAAACCCCTGGTGCGGGCGCTGGTGGATCTCTTCGACCAGCCCTCCACCACCCTGCGTGTCTCCCGCCTGGACGCCAGCCGCCTCGCCGCACTGGAGCTGCCCGGCCGCGGCACCGCCCTGCTGGAAGCGCTCGCCGCCCGCCTCAGCAAGGCCAGCGGCCTCGTCGCGGTTCCCACGCCAACCGGCTTCCAGGCCGAGCTGCGCCCTTACCAGCTGGAAGGCCTGGCCTGGCTGCAGCACCTGCTGCGCCATGACCTCGCCGGCATCCTCGCCGACGACATGGGCCTGGGCAAAACAGCGCAGACCATCGCACACCTGCTCACCGAGAAGAACGCCGGCCGCCTCGCCCAGCCGGCGCTGGTGGTGCTACCCACCTCGCTGGTATTCAACTGGCAGGCCGAAGCCGCGCGCTTCGCCCCCTCGCTGCGGGTGCTCGCCCTGCATGGCAACCGGCGCCAGCACCGCTTCGACCAGCTGGACGAAGCCGACATCGCCCTCACCACCTACCCGCTGCTGTGGCGCGATGCCGAAGCCCTGCAGGCACGGCAATGGAGCCTGCTGATCCTGGACGAAGCGCAGACGGTGAAAAACGCCGCCAGCAAGGGCGCCCAGGTGCTGCGGCAACTGAATGCACGCCATCGCCTCGCCCTCACCGGCACGCCGCTGGAAAACCACCTGGGCGAACTCTGGGCGCAGTTCGACCTGCTGCTGCCCGGCTTCCTCGGCGACCAGAAACACTTCGCCAAGACCTGGCGCACACCGATAGAGAAGCATGGCGACGGCGTGCGCCGTGCCCTGCTCGCAGCCCGCATCAAGCCCTTCATCCTGCGCCGGCGCAAGGAGGACGTGGCGCGCGAACTGCCCGACAAGACCGTGATCGTGCGCAGCATCGCCCTGGAAGGCGGCCAGCGCGACCTCTACGAAACCGTACGCGCCGCCATGGACGAGAAGGTGCGCGGCGAAATCGCGGGCAAGGGCTACGCCCGCAGCCAGATCGTGATCCTCGACGCCCTGCTCAAGTTGCGCCAGGTCTGCTGCGACCCTCGGCTGTTGCAGACGCCGGCCGCCGCGCGCGTCAAGGAGCACGCCAAGCTGGACATGCTGATGTCCCTGCTGCCGGAGCTGATCGCCGAAGGGCGCCGCATCCTGGTCTTCTCCCAGTTCACCCGGATGCTGGCGCTGATCGCCGCCGAGCTGGACAAGGCCAAGATAGGCTGGGTCAGCCTCACCGGCGAAACCCGCGACCGCCGCGTGCCGGTGGAAGACTTCCAGCGCGGCCGTGCGCCGGTCTTCCTCATCAGCCTCAAGGCTGGCGGCGTCGGCCTCAACCTCACCGCCGCCGACACCGTGATCCACTACGATCCCTGGTGGAATCCCGCAGCGGAAAACCAGGCCACCGACCGCGCCCACCGCATCGGCCAGGACAAGCCGGTGTTCGTGTTCAAGCTGGTCTGTGCCGGCAGCATAGAGGAACGCATCGTCGCCCTGCAGGAACGCAAATCCGCGCTTGCCGCCAGCGTGCTGTCGGAAGACGCTGACGCGCTGGCCAAATTCGGCGAAGCGGATATCGCCGCCCTGCTGGCGCCGCTGCCGCCGGACGCTTGATCAGCTCGCCCCCGCTCTGCCCGCCCCGCACCAGGAAGCAGCCGACATCGCGCCCCTGTAGTTGTGGCAGGGGGTCGCCATGCCCGAACGCATGCGGACCGACGGGAACATCCTCGCAATGCCAGACGCCCGGATAGGGACAAGGCTGGCCCGAGACGGCCCGCATGCCCGGCGGCGGCTGTTCAGTCCATTGCCATTGCATGGAAGGCCATCGACCAGGGGAAGCGGTTCGCCTTCCATAACGCGGCAGCGCACCCGTGGATGGTCCGCTTTCAACCAGAGGCCGGCACGCGGCGCAGGCTCGCCGCTGGCGGCGGCAAGGGGGCCGGCGGTACTCCCCCATCTTCATGGGCAGCCAGAAGTAGAGCTATGCGGCCATGGCCAGCCGCTGATCGTGTCTATCTCTTGAGACGCGGTGGCTTGAAGGAAAGGGGGGCTGATGAGCATCGATGTGGGTTCCGATGGGGCGCTATTCGGAGAGCGGCAGATCGGCGGGGTCGAGGGGAATGCGCGGCATTTTTTCGAAGAGGCCGAGAGACCAGTTTGATGTTCCCGCCGGCGATCCTGCCTTGGCCCTTGAGGCTGTCGCCGTGCAGGAGGGTGCTGCTCTCGTGGGGCATGGCAGGCATCAAGCAGTGCGCGTGGGCCAGCCGGGGTCTTCCGGCCGCGCGGGATGCGGTAGGGCCGGCAAGCCACCCTGCCGGCCGTGGACGGCGAGAGCCCCGGGATCAGGCTTCCTGCGGCTTGCGCCAGTCGTCGGAGGCTTCGGTGCCGGCGATGGCGTGGGTCCAGGTGATCTTGCGGTAGGCCATCGACACCTCGATCAGCTGGGTGTATTCGGCCTTGCTGGCATCCTGCGCATGCGGCATCACGGTGACGATGTCGACCACGGTGGCGTCTTCCAACTGGGTGGTGAAGAAGTGCTCCTGCTTGCCTTCGGTGGAAGTGCGGTACCACTTCACCTCCACCTTGGGCAGCATCTCGCCGGAGGCCAGGGCCTGGTACATCAGCGGCGTGGCCTTGTTCAGGGCGCTGGTGAAGATGAAGGGCTTGTGCACCCGCTGGCCTGAGGGCTGGCCGCTTTGCGGGTCGGTGGGGGTGGCGATGCGGTGCTTGATCTCCTGCACCAGGATCTCGTCTTCATGACCTTCGACGAAGACGTTGCCGACCGAATCGGCGGTGAAAGCGCCCTGGGTGATGTGGCCCTGGGTCTTGCCCTGGATGCTGATGTAAGCGGGAGTTGGCATGGCATTCTGTCCTTGATGAGTGGAAGCGAGGAGCCGCTGGCCCTGCTGCCGCAGGAACGGCGCCACCATCAATGCAATACGCGTACCACATCTATACCAAATGAATTCATTCCCAGGCTTGCCGCGGATGTCCGGCCCGGTCTCGGACACGAAGCGGAAGGCCGGCAAGCGATGCAGCAGGCCAGACCGGCGCCAGCCGGTAGAGAGATGGGCAAATGCTTGCCCGCTGCACGACAACGCTTTGATCTTCCTTGGGAAAACCCAGGCCAGCTATTGCCCGCCCGGGCAAGGCTTTGCCCAGGCCCCCTTTCCGATACCATCCCGGGCTCAAACTGGACTGCGCGCGCGGCGCCGACACCCGCGCCACTTTGCCCCCGCGGAAAGAGAAAGGCCCCGGCAGGAAGACCTGCCGGGGCCCGCGTTCCTGCACCGCGAGCGGCCAGATCAGCGCGCCGCTTCGGCGACGAAGATCTCCACCCGCCGGTTCATCGCCCGGCCGGCAGCGGTGGTGTTGTCCGCCACCGGTTCGCGCGAGCCGCGGCCGTCGATGCTGAAGCGGTTGCTGGCAACGCCGCGGTCCACCAGGTAGTCGCGCACCGCGGCGGCACGGTTCACCGACAGCGGGTTGTTCACCGCGTCGCTGCCGGTGCTGTCGGTATGGCCGACGATGCGCACCGTAGTCACCGTGTGCTGGGTCAGGCTGCTGGCGAAGCGATCCAGCACCGCCCGCATGTTGGGCTTGATGTCGTAGCGGCCGGTATCGAAGGACACGTCGCTGGGGATGTCGAGCTTGAGCTGGTTGTCGGTGGTCTGCGACACGCTGACGCCGGTGCCCTGGGTGGCGCGCTCCATTTCAGCCTTCTGCGCCTGCATGCGCTGCGACCACAGGTAGCCGCCACCGGCGCCGATGGCCGCGCCCGCCGCAGCGCCGATGGCGGTGGCTTCACCGCGATTGCCTTTGCCCGAGGTCGCCCGCCCCAGCACTGCACCGGTTACCGCTCCGATGGCAGCACCGGTGCCGGTGTCGCGCTGGGTTTCGCTCATGCCGGCGCAGCCGTAGAGACCACTGGCGGCGATGGCGATGCAGGTGAGGCTCAGTATGCTTTTCTTGATCATGGCGGATACCTCCGTTCTTGTTCGGCTGGGGGGAATCATTCTAGGTGGCGGACGTAAGCGCCCTGTCTCACCCAACAGCACCGAGTGCAACAAAGGGTGACCAGTTCCTCGCTCCTCAGCCGCGCCAGGCGTTGAACAGCGCGTATCCGGCCGCCGTCAGCAGCAGCGAACCGGCCACGTGCACCACCAGATAGACACCGAACCAGGCCCAGTCGCCGCGCTGGGCGAGCATGAAGCCTTCGGCGGAGAAGGTGGAGAAAGTGGTGAGGCCGCCGAGGAAGCCGGTGGTGAGCAGCAGCTTGATCGCCGGCGGCAACTCCGGCCAGCTGTGCACCGCGCCCAGCACCAGCCCCATCAGCAGACCGCCGAGCAGGTTGGCCGCCAGGGTACCGAGCGGAATGGGCGCGAACAGGGCATTGAGCAGCATGCCCAGCCCCCAGCGCAGCCAGGCGCCACAGGCGGCGCCTATGCCGACGGCGGCGAAAGCGGTGAGATTCATCGAGGCTCCGGGAGACGGTGGCGATGCATAGGGATGGGCGCAATTTACCACTGCCGTTCGGGCTGGAGCCGGGAGCGGCCGGTTGCCGCGAGATTCTTCGATGGGGCTGCTCCGGGCAGCCCCCAGGAATGCGGTGCAAACGGCATCCCCGGATCCCGTGCCGAAGCCCACGGCTGCATTCGCCCACCTGTTCCCGCCAGGCGCGGCGGACGGCACGCGACCGCCGCGCCTGGTACCTCAGCCCGCCGGCCCGGAGAACTCCCGCCGCAGCTGCTCGCCGAAGCCGCGCATGTCCGCCCCGCTGGGGTGCTGGAACACCCGCAGGCCAAACTCCGGCAAGATGGCCAGCAGGTGGTCGAAGATGTCCGACTGCGTGCCTTCATAGGCCACCCATGCCGTGGTGTTGGCGAAGCAGTACAGCTCCAGCGGCAGGCCGTCGGAGGTCGGGGCGAGCTGGCGCACCATCAGCGTCATGCCCTGGTGCACGCCGGGATGGCGCCGCAGGTAACGCTCGACGTAGGCGCGGAAGGTGCCGATGTTGGTGACCCGGCGGCGGTTCACCACGTCACGCTCGCCGCCGGGCAGGCTGGCGTTCCAGGCCTCCAGCTCCGCCTCCTTGGCCGGCAGGTAGCCGTCCAGCAGGGCGAAACGGTCCAGCCGGCGGCGCTCCTCGTCGGTGAGGAAGCGGATGCTGTGCTGGTCGATGAACAGGCTGCGCTTGATGCGGCGCCCGCCGGACTCCCGCATGCCGCGCCAGTTGCGGAAGGAGTCGGAGATCATCCGCTTGGTCGGGATGGTGGTGATGGTCTTGTCCCAGTTCTGCACCTTCACCGTGTGCAGGGCGATGTCGATGACGTCGCCATCGGCATTGACCTGCGGCATCTCTATCCAGTCGCCGATCCGCACCATGTCGTTGGAGCTGAGCTGCACGCTGGCCACCAGCGACAGCAGCGTGTCCTGGAAGATCAACAGCAGCACCGCCGCCATCGCCCCCAGGCCGGAGAGCAGGATCAGCGGCGAGCGGTCCACCAGGCTGGCGACGATGAGGATGGCCGCCACCACGTACACCACGATCTTCAGCACCTGCACATAGCCCTTGATCGGCCGCAGCTGGGCATCCGGCCGCCGCTGGTAGAGCGCGTTGACCAGGTTGAGCGCATTGCCCAGCGCCAGCGCCACCGTGAGCACGATGAAGGCACTGCTGACGTTCTCCACCACGGTAACCAGCGCCGGCGGCAGATTGGGCACCGCCTTCGTGCCCAGCGCCAGCACCAGCGCCGGGATGACGTTGGCGAGGCGGCTGACGATGCGGATGGGCGCAGCCTCCGGGTCGCGCGCCAGCGGCGAGCCGTCGTCCAGCATGCGGCGCAGGCCGCGCAGCAGGATGTGGCGGGTGAGCCAGTTGGCCAGCCAGGCGAGCAGCAGCAGCACACAGCTGGCGGCCAGGGCATAGGCGGCGGGGCGCTGCTCCAGCCAGGCCTGGAGCATGGCGAAATCGTCGGTCATCGGAACTCCGGTCGGGCCGCCGCAGGGCTCGAAGCCGCATGGAAGGACGGCCAGGCTGCGACGGCAGCAGAATATTGGGGCAAAGATTATAGCCAGCGCGCTCCCGCCGCTCCCTCGCCCGCCTTGCGGACGAAGCGGCCGGCGGCCGGGGGCGATCGGCTACAATCCCGGCCATCCGCAATCCGGCGCCGCGGCGCCCGCCCAGACTCCCTCCGACCCGATGAACCCGAACGACAAGAAGGAAGGCGCCGTCGCGCCGAGCAACTTCATCCGCAACCTGATCGACGAGGACAACCGCGCCGGCAAGTGGCAGGGCCGCGTCGAGACGCGCTTCCCGCCCGAGCCCAACGGCTACCTGCACTACGGCCACGCCAAGTCCATCTGCCTCAACTTCGGCCTCGCCGAAGCCTACGCCGGCGCCTGCCACCTGCGTTTCGACGACACCAACCCGGAGAAGGAAGAGACCGAGTACGTAGACGGCATCATCGAAGCGGTGAAGTGGCTGGGCTTCGACTGGGGCAAGCACCTGTACTACGCCTCCGACTACTTCGAGACCATGTACCAGTGCGCGGTGTCGCTGATCCGCGCCGGCAAGGCCTATGTGGACGCCCTCTCCGCCGACGAGATGCGCGCCCTGCGCGGCACCCTCACCGAGCCGGGCAAGGACAGCCCGTGGCGCAACCGCAGCGTGGAGGAGAACCTGGACCTCTTCGCCCGCATGCGTGCCGGCGAGTTCGCCGAGGGCAGCCTGGCGCTGCGTGCCCGCATCGACATGGCCAGCCCCAACATCAACCTGCGCGACCCGGTGATCTACCGCATCCGCAAGGCGGCCCACCACCGCACCGGCGACGCCTGGTGCATCTATCCGCTGTACACCTTCGCCCACCCGATCGAAGACGCCATCGAGCACATCACCCACTCCATCTGCACCCTGGAGTTCGAGGACCAGCGCCCCTTCTACGACTGGCTGCTGGACGCCCTCGCCGAGGCCGGCCACTTCCCGCGCCCGCTGCCGCAGCAGATCGAGTTCGCCCGCCTCAATCTCACCTACGTGGTGCTGTCCAAACGCAAGCTGATCCAGCTGGTGGAGGAAGGCCATGTGGATGGCTGGGACGATCCCCGCCTGCCGACGCTGATCGGCGCCCGCCGCCGCGGCTTCACGCCGGAGGGCTTCCGCCTGTTCGCCGAGCGCATCGGCGTATCCAAGTCGGACTCCTGGATCGACATGAGCGTGCTCGAGGAAAGCATGCGCGAGCACCTCAACGAGGCCGCCGAACGCCGCGTCGCCGTGCTCGATCCGCTGAAGCTGGTGCTCACCAACTATGCCGAGGGCGCATCCGAGCTGTGCCAGGCGCCCAACCATCCGCTGAAGCCGGAGCTGGGCAAGCGCGACATGCCCTTTGGCCGCGAGCTGTGGATAGAGCGCGAAGACTTCATGGAAGAGCCGGCGAAGGGCTTCCACCGCCTCTACCCCGGCAACACCGTGCGCCTGCGCTACGGCTACGTGGTGAAGTGCACCGGCTGCGACAAGGATGCCGACGGCAAGATCACCACCGTCTACGCCGAGTACATGCCCGACTCCAAGTCCGGCACCCCCGGCGCCGACAACTACAAGGTGAAGGGCAACCTGCACTGGGTTTCCGCCGCCCACGGCTACCAGGCCGAAGTGCGGCTGTACGACCGCCTGTTCGCCTACCCGCACCCTGGTCAGCGCCGCGAGGGCGATGCCGAAGGACTGGAGCGCAGCTTCCTCGACGACATCAACCCGGACTCCCGCCGCGTCATCACCGCCTGGCTGGAACCCTCATTGAAGGGCGCCGCGGCGGAAGACCGCTTCCAGTTCGAGCGCCACGGCTACTTCGTCGCCGACCGCCGCGACTCCACCGCCGGCGCGCCGGTGTTCAACCGCACGGCGACACTGAAGGACTCCTGGGCCAAGGGCGGGCGCTAAGGCAGCGGACAGCGGCGGGTCCGACTCAAACCCGGCTCACAGCCAGCGGCACAAGGCCGCGGCGGAAATGCACGGCAGCACGCATTCCCGTCGCGGCCTTCTTGCGTCCGGCGGCAGCCGCCGTCTATGGCGGCTGTCGGGCCCGGCCGCTGCCCAGCCCTCACGGCGCCATGCCGTCTGCACGCCGGCATTAGAATGCCGGACAGCGTTCAGTCCGCAGCGGGGGCAACCTGAAGGGGACGCTCCCCGCTTGTTCCCGGGGCGGAGAGCAAACGCCGCCTCACCCACAGCCCCACCTCCGAGCCGCAGCCAAGCACATCCGCAAAGCCACCGCCATGCCCACCCTCCGCCGCCTGCTGCCCTACGCCCTCCCCGCCGCCCTGCTGGTTCTCGCCGGCTGGTGGCTGTCACGACCGCAACCGGTGGCGGTAGTGGTGCATGAAGTCGGCCGCGGGCCGGTGGAGGCCACGCTGTCCAACACCCGCGCCGGCGAGATCGAGGCCTGTCAGCGCACCCGCATGTCCACCATCGTCGGCGGCCGGATCGACGATCTGCTGGTCAAGGAAGGCGACCGCGTGCAGGCCGGCCAGGTGTTGATGCGGCTGTGGAACCGCGACCTGGACGCGCGCATGGCAGTCAATCGCGCCCAGCTAGGCGCCGCCCGCGAACGCCAGCGCGAGGCCTGCAGCCTGGCCGCCAACGCCGAGCGCGAAGCCGAGCGCCAGGCCACGCTGGTGCAGCGCGGCTTCGTCTCCGCCAGCGTGGAGGAGAAGGCCCGTACCGAGGCCCGCGCCCGCCGCGCCACCTGCGCCGCCGCTGCCGCCGACATCGCCACCGCCGAAGCCCAGCTCGCCGCCACCGCCACCGACCGCGAACGCACCGTGCTGGTGGCGCCCTTCTCCGGCACCGTGGCCAAGATCACCGGCGAGCTCGGCGAATATGCCACGCCCTCGCCGCCGGGCGTGCCCACCCCGCCCGCCATCGACCTGATAGACGACAGCTGCCTCTACGTGAAGGCGCCGATGGACGAGGTGGACGCCCCGCGCATCCGCCCCGGCCAGCCAGTGCGCATCAGCTTCGAGGCCCTGCCGGGCCGCCACTTCGCCGGCACGGTGCGGCGCATCGCGCCCTACATCACCGCGGTGGAGAAACAGGCGCGCACGGTGGAGGTGGACGTGGATTTCGACCACCCGGACGAAGCCCGCGGCCTGCTCGTCGGCTACAGCGCCGACGTCGAGATCGTGCTCGACCGTCGCGCCGACGTGCTGCGCATTCCCACCGCCGCGCTGCGCGAAGGCAACAAGGTGCTGGTGCTGGGCGCCGATGGCGTGCTCGCCGAGCGCGGCCTGCGTACCGGCCTCGCCAACTGGGAGCAGACCGAGGTGCTGGAAGGCCTGGCCGCCGGCGATCGGCTTGTCACCTCGCTGGAGCGGGCCGGCGTCGCCGCCGGTGCGCATGCGGTCGCCGAGCCGGCGGCCCCCGGCCGCTGAGCGCGCCGCCATGGCCCAGATAGAGCTGGCCGGCATAGACCGCAGCTTCACCGTCGGCGACAGCCGCGTCCATGCGCTGAGCGCGCTCTCCCTCGCCATCGAGGCCGGCGAATACGTCGCCATCATGGGCCCCTCCGGCTCCGGCAAATCCACCCTGCTCAACCTGCTCGGCCTGCTGGACCGGCCGGACGCCGGCCACTACCGGCTGGAAGGCCGAGACGTCACCACCCTGAGCGCAGACGAACAGGCAGCGGTGCGCCGCAGCCGCATCGGCTTCGTGTTCCAGAGCTTCCACCTGGTACCGCGCCTCAGCGCCGCCGAGAACATCGCCCTGCCGCTCACCCTGGCCGGCATCGCCCCGGCCGAGCGGGAGCGGCGGGTAGCGCGCGCGCTGCGCGACTTCGGTCTGGAGGAGCGCGCCCGCCACCGGCCGGACGAACTCTCCGGCGGCCAGCGCCAGCGCGTCGCCATCGCCCGCGCCACCATCATGCAGCCGGCGCTGCTGCTGGCCGACGAGCCCACCGGCAACCTGGACCGCCACACCGGTGAGGAAGTCACCCAGCTTCTGGAAGCGCTGAACGCTGCCGGCACCACGCTCATCGTCGTCACCCACGACCCGGCCATGGGCCGCCGCGCCCGCCGCCAGCTGATGATGGAGGACGGCAAGCTGAAGTCGGACAGCGCGCGGCAGAGCAGCCGCGCCGAGCGGCCGCCCCCCGCGCCGGAGCCGCTCGGGTGAGCCCGGCCGACACCCTGCGCTTCGCCGGCCGCGCCGCCTTCGCCTACCCGCTGCGCACCGCGCTGATGGTGCTGGCAATGGCCATCGGCGTGGCCGCGGTGGTGGTGCTCACCGCGCTGGGGGACGGCGCCCGCCGCTATGTGATCGGCGAGTTCGCCTCGCTGGGCGCCAACCTGGTCATCGTGCTGCCCGGCCGCAACGAGACCGGCGGCGTCAATGCCGGCAGCTTCATCACCAACACCCCGCGCGACCTCACCCTGGCCGACGCCAGCGCGCTGCTGCGGGCGCCGCTGGTGAGCCGGATTGCGCCGCTGTCGGTGGGCAATTCGGAGATCGCCGTCGGCGGCCGGCTGCGCGAGACCATGGTGCTGGGCACCACCGCCGACTATCTCGCCGTGCGCCACCTCGCCCTCGCCGAAGGCCGCTTCCTGCCGCAGGAATCCTTGGGCCACGCCAGCGCGGTGGCGGTGATAGGCGGCACGCTGAAGCGCGAACTGTTCGGCAACGAAGCGGCGGTCGGCCGCATGATCCGCGTCGGCGACACCCGGCTGCGGGTCGTCGGCGTGATGGCCGCCTCCGGCCAGGGCCTGGGCTTCAATACCGATGAGTTGGTCATCGTACCGGTCGCCACCGCCCAGGCCATGTTCAACACCAACACCCTGTTCCGCATCATGGTGGAAGTGCGCGGCCGCGACGCGCTGGCGGCGGCGCAACGGCAGATGGAAGACATCCTGCGCAGCCGCCGCGAGGGCGAGCTGGACGTCACCCTGATCACCCAGGACGCGGTGCTCGGCACCTTCGACCGCATCCTCGGCGCCCTCACCCTGGCGGTCGCCGGCATCGCCGCCATCAGCTTGGCGGTGGCCGGCATCCTGGTGATGAACGTGATGCTGGTGGCGGTCACCCAGCGCACCGGCGAGATCGGGCTGCTCAAGGCCCTGGGCGCCACCGGCGGCGACATCCGCCGCGCCTTCCTCGTCGAGGCCGCGCTGCTGTCGCTGGCCGGCGCGCTGGCCGGCTACGGCCTCGGCCAGCTCGGCGCCTGGGGCATCCGCCTGGCCTACCCGGTGCTGCCGGCCTGGCCGCCCGACTGGGCGGTGGCCGCCGGCCTGGGCACCGCCCTGCTCACCGGCCTGCTCTTCGGCGTGCTGCCGGCGCGCCGCGCCGCCCGGCTGGACCCGGTGCAGGCACTGGCCAAGCGCTAGGCGGCCACATGCGCTGGGCCGACCTCTTCCAGCTTTCGCTGCGCGCCCTGAGCGCCCAGCGCCTGCGCAGCTTCCTCACCCTGCTCGGCATCGCGGTGGGCATCGCCGCGGTGATCCTGCTCACCGCCATCGGCGAGGGCCTGCACCGCTTCGTGCTGCAGGAATTCACCCAGTTCGGCACCAACATCATCAAGCTCACCCCCGGCCGCCTGGGCGCCCGCGGCGGCCCGCCCGGCCTGCCCTCCACCACCCGCGAGCTGACGCTGGACGATGCCGCCGTGCTGGCGCGGGTGCCCTTCGTCACCGGCGTCACCCCGGCGGTGTCCGGCAACTCCGAGATCCGCGCCCAGGGCCGGGTGCGCCGCACGCTGGTGATGGGCGTGGGGCCGCAGATGGACCGCATGTTCGCCATGAAGGTGCGCAGCGGCCACTTCCTGCCGCCGGACGACGCCGCCAGCGCCCGCGCGCTGGTGGTGCTGGGCGCCAAGCTGAAGCAGGAGCTGTTCGGCGCCGGCAACGCGCTCGGCCAGCGGGTGCAGATCGGCACGGAACGCTACCGGGTGATCGGGGTCATGGAGGCCAAGGGCCAGTTCCTCGGCGTGGATCTGGACGACACCGCCTACATCCCCACCGCACGGGCGCTGGCGCTCTACAATCGGGACGGGGTAATGGAAATCAACCTCACCTACGAGGAAGGCGTTCCCGCCGCCCGCGTGGCGGCGGAAGTGAAGCGGCGCATGGTGAACCGCCACGGCCGCGAGGATTTCACCCTCACCACCCAGGAAGACATGCTCGCCAGCCTCTCCAACATTCTCGACATCCTCACCGCCGCGGTCGGCGTGCTGGGCGGCATCTCGCTGCTGGTGGGCGCGGTGGGCATCGTCACCATCATGACCATCGCGGTGGCCGAGCGCACCGGCGAGATCGGGCTGATGGTGGCGCTGGGCGCCACCCGCCGCGCCATCCTCGGCCTCTTCCTCGGCGAAGCGGTGGCGCTGGCGGCGCTGGGCGGCCTGCTCGGCCTCGCCATCGGCGCCGGCCTCGCCCAGCTCGCCGCCCTGCTGCTGCCGGCACTGCCGGTGAGCACACCCTGGCATTTCGCCCTGCTGGCGGAAGCGCTGGCCATCCTCATCGGCCTGGTCGCCGGCGTGATGCCGGCGCGCACGGCCGCCCGTCTCGATCCGGTGGAGGCCCTGCGTGCCGAATGAAACCAGGCGCCGGCTGGCGCCTCCCCCCGCCCTGGCACAGCGTCTGGCCGCGATCCCGCCAGCGCTGCTCATCGCGGCCGCCGCGCTGCAGCCGCTCACCACGGCGGCCGCGCCCGCGCCCTGGTACCAGTGGCGCAGCAAGCTCAACAACCAGACCATCTGCGCCCAGGCCTCGCCCGGCCCCGGCTGGGAGCGCGAGCGCAACCGCGGCCCCTACACCGGCAACCGCTGCGACCGCCTGCTGCCGCCGCACAAGCTTCCCGCCCAGCCGCCCCCGGATCGGGTTGCGCCAGGTCAAGGAAGCTAGCTTTCCTCCGGTAAGCCCCGCCGCCTCAACCTAGAGTTGAATTGAAGGCGCGGGAATGAACGCACAGCGGGTTTCCGGGCGGAACTACGCCTTCCCGACCGCCGTCCGGCAGCAACGCCCACCGTGGCCGCCGCCGACCGACAACCCTGCCCGCCAGCGCCCGGGGCAGGCGGAGGAGACCGTCATGTCCTTCTTCGACTCTCCCATAGGCCGCTGCCCCGTCGTAAGGGAGATGGTGCTGCTGGACGAAACCCAGGCCGAATGCGCCCGCGAACACGAGTGTCCGCCTGGCCAGGTCTGCCCGCTGGAGGATTGCTTCACCCGGGTGAGCGGCCGCGCGCCGGACGGTGCGGAGATTCCCGCCGCCGCACCGGCCGCGCATGAAGCGCGCAAGGCCGCGCTTTAGAAAGCCTCGTCCGCGCGCAGGTAGCGCCACTGGCCGAGCGGCAGATCGCCCAGCCGCACCCGGCCGATGCGCACCCGTTTCAGGCCAACCACCTTCAGGCCGACCAGCTCGCACATGCGGCGGATCTGGCGCTTGCGGCCTTCGCGCAGCACGAAGCGCAGCTGGTCGTCGTTGATCCACTCCACCTCGGCCGGGCGCAGCGGCTTGTCGTCCAGCGACAGGCCGTGGCGCAGCAGCGCGAGGCCATCCGGCACGAGTTCGCCTTCCACCCGCACCAAGTACTCCTTCTCGACCTTGGAGTTCTCGCCGATCAGCATGCGGGCAACCCGGCCATCCTGCGTCAGCACCAGCAGGCCGGTAGAGTCGATGTCCAGCCGGCCTGCCGGCGCCAGGCCCTTCAGCTGGGAGTAGTGGAAGCGTTGGGAAACGTCGCGGTCGAACTGGTTGTCGGCGCCGATCAGCGACACCGCCGGTTCATAGCCCGGCTCCGGCTGGCCAGACACATAGCCGACCGGCTTGTGCAGCAAGATGGTGACGCGCTGCGCCTGCTGCATCTTGGCCTCGGGCGCCAGATCCACCCGGGCATCCGGCGCGATGCGCGTACCCAGCTCGGACACCCGGCGGCCGTCCACGAACACCCAGCCGCGCGCTATCAGCTCATCCGCCTCGCGCCGGGAACAGATGCCACGCTCGGCCATGACCTTGGACAGGCGCACGCCCTCCGCCTCGCCTTCCTCACGCGGCACCATCGGGCGCTTCGGCCTGGCGGGTTCGGCAGCCGGGGGACGCTTGGCGAAAGGCTGGTCCGCCTTGCGCTCGTCCCCGGCCTCCGGGCGCGCCCTGGGCCGGCGTTCCTCGCCCGCGCCGGCACGGTCAAGACCACCGGCGCGCGCTTCGCGCTCGAAACGCGGACGGCGTTCCTCGCCGCCGAAGCGGCCACGGCCATCCTCACGTTCGCCACGGCCGCGTCCCGCCTGCTCGACGCTTGCGCCACGGCCGTCCTGGCGCGGCGGGCGGTTGGCTCGCCCGTCGCCACCAAAACGGCCAGCGCCTTCCACACGCCCGGCGCGGCCGGGGTGCTCATCGCGACCGAAACGGCTACGGCCGTCTTCACGGTCGCCACGGCCACGTCCTGGCTGTTCTCCCGATGCACCGCGGCCTTCGGGACGGGCAGGACGGCTGAAACGCTCTTCGCCGCCGAAACGGCCACGGCCTTCCTCGGCAGAACGGCGGGGGCGCTCCTCCCATCCCGCTCGGTTGCGGTTCTGTTCATCCGCCGGGCGACGCCGGCCTTCTTCCCGCGGCGGGCCACTGCGCGTGTCGTCACGCGCGAAACGCTCGCGATCACCAGGCTCCTGACGGCTGCGCGGCGCGCCGTCGGGGCGCCGGTTGTCATCACGGGCCGGCCGAGCACGCTCGCCCCAGGCGGAATCACGCTGCCGTGGCAAGGCGTCATCGCCACCGGAGAAGCTGCGCTCCCGCGAGCCCTGCGCCCGCTCGCCGCTCCTTTCCTGCCACGGGCGCTTGCCGGCGGAAGCATCCACATCCCGCGGACGGCCGAAACGCGGCTTTTCATCGTTCGCCTGCTCCCGCTCACCCCGGCCACCGGAACCGAAGCGGCCGCGGCCTTCGGAAGAGCCAGGATCCCGGCGCGGCCCCTCGGAGCGGAAACCCTCGCCACGCGAACGGCCAGCGCTACCGCCCTCGCGTTCCTTGCGCTCGGTGCTAGCCCGGCGCTCATCCGCGGCAGGGCGCGGAGCGCGGAAATCGCCTTCCGCCTCGCGTCGGGCACCACGCGGGCGCTCGCCACCGGCTGCGGCGCGGTCACCGCCGCGCGGTGCCCCACGGCCGGCATCGGCAGCATCTCGCCCCCCGCCCCGCTTGTCCTCGCCACGGCCCTCGGCCCTGCGCTCGTTGCGCGCAGGAGCGGCACGCTCGCGGGCCGGCTTGTCGCCGCCTGCCCGGGCTTGGGAGGGCTGCTCGCTGTTGTCGGGTTCCGCCGGGTCAGTAGCAGGCTTGCGGACCTTGAGCGTACCGGCAATGCGGGACGGCACCGGCTGGGGTGGATTACGGCGTACGGATGTCACGGGAAACCTCGGCGCGCCGGACGGCGCGGTGGGAAGAAACGGCCGCAATTATGCGCCCTCGGGCCGCGGGCGGCGAACGAAACGGTCACGCCTGCAAGGAAAACGGGGAGCCCGCGGGCTCCCCGTTCCAGTTCGCTACAGTCCCGCGCTAAAGGATCTGGAAGGCGAGGATGGCGACGATGGTGGGCGGCAAAGCAGTGACCAAGAGCCCAAGTGGATTGATCGCCTCATCGTCGAAATGGCCGCGCAGGATGGCGAAACCCGCCGGGTTGGGTGCGTTGGCGATCACGGTGAGGCCGCCGCCGGTGACGGCGCCGGCTACCAGCGAGTACTTGAAGGCCTCGTCTACACCCTCCACCAGCGAGCCCAGATAGGTCAGCGCGGCATTGTCGGTGATGGCGGTCAGCGCGGTGGCGCCGAAGTAGAGCGCGGTGGTGTCCATGCCGGCCAGCACGTCCTGCAGCCACCACTGCTGCTGCGCGCCCAGCGTGACCAGGCCGGCGAGGAAGAAGCCGACCATTAGGCCTTCGCGCAGCATCAGCCTGTCGTGGTAGTGCTTGTAGCCCTCGGCCACGCCGAGGAAGAGCAGGAACAGACCGACGAACACCGTCGGATGGTGGGCGAAATAGACGATGCCGACGAGGAAGAGCACGTGCAGCAGGATCAGCGTGCGCGGCACGGTGCGCTGGCCGGCGCTGGCATCCACCTCCAAGGTCTTCAGCTCACGGGCGAACAGCAGGGTGGCGATGCCGGCGTTGATGAAGACCGCGATCGCCGCCTTCCAGCCAAAGTGGCCCAGCATGTACCACAGATCCCAGTTCCACTTGGCCGCCACCATCAGCACCGGGGGCGCAGCGAAATGGGTGAGCGTGCCGCCGATGGAGACATTGACGAAGAGCGCGCCCAGGGTCACGTACTTCAGCCGATGGGAAATGCCCTTGGCGTAGAAGTTGTCGCGCAGCATCAGGGCCGCCAGCGTCATCGCAGCCGGCTCGGTGATGAAGGAACCCAGCAACGGCAGCACCGACAGGCAGACGAAGTAGAAGGCCAGCCCGTCCTGCAGCGGGATGTAGCGCGCCAGCGCCCGTGCGCCGACCTTGCACAATTCCAGGATGGGACGGCTGGCGGCCACCACCATGATGACGAAGACGAAGGCCGGCTCGGTATAGTTGAGCCCGTCCAGGTAGCTCGCCGCCTCGCCGGCGCCACCGATAAAGGCCATGAATATCAACAGCACGAAGGCCCAGAAGCCGAACACCACCTCGACTTCGCCCAGCAGATGCCAGATGCCGGAATGGTTCGGCTGTAGGTGAGCGAGACGCTCGAAGTACTTGGTGAGGAAGGTGTGGGCGACGGCGATGGCGAACAGCGCCGTGCCAACGATCTGCAACACGCTGGGGGTCATGCGGAGTCCTTGTAATTTCTTGTTTCGGGGGCGCGGAAGCGCCCGAATATAGCCGATCCGCCGATGGCCGCCTTGGCAAAAAACCAGCTGCCAGCGCCGGTGGCAGCCGCCCGCTTCAGGCGAGGCGATTGCGCGGCTCGCCGGCGGCGTAGGCCTCGATGTTGCCGATGGCCTGCGCCGCCAGCGCTTGCATGGCGCCCTGGGAGGCCCAGGCCACGTGCGGGGTGACGATGAGATTGGGAACGTCATCCGCCAGCAAGGGGTTGCCCTTGCGCGGCGGCTCGGCGGAGAGCACGTCGGTGGCGGCGCCGGCGATCACTCCGGCGCGCAGGGCGTCGGCCAGCGCCTGCTCGTCCGCCACGCCGCCGCGGGAGGTGTTCACCAGCACCGCAGTGCGCTTCATCGCCCGCAGTTCCGCCTCGCCGATCAGGCCGCGGGTGGCGGCATTCAGCGGGCAGTTGAGCGACAACACATCGGCCTGCGCCAGCACCTGGTCGAAGGCGGAGTAACCCGGCCGCAGCACCGCAGCTCCCTTGTGCTCGGCGTAGAGGATGTTCATGCCGAAGGCGCTCGCCAGCCTGGCCACGCCCTCGCCCAGACCGCCACGGCCGACGATGCCCAGGGTGGCACCATGCAGATCGCCTATCGGGTGGTCGAAGAAGCAGAAGTTCTCCGCCTCCGCCCAGCGGCCGTTGCGCACGTCCGCGGCATAGGCGAACAAGTTGCGGCGCAGCGCGAGCATCAGCATCAGCGCATGTTCCGGCACGGTATGCACCGCGTAGCCGCGCACATTGGAGACGACGATGCCGCGGGCGCGGCAGGCCTCCAGATCGACGTTGTCCGCGCCGGTGGCGGCAATGGCCACCATCTTCAGCCGCGGCAGGCGGGCAATGGCCTCCGCGTCCAGCTTCACCTTGTTGACGATGGCAACGTCGGCCTGCATCAGGCGCGGCACCAGTTCGGCGGTGGTGGTGGCCGGATACTCGGTCCACTCGTGTTCCAGGGCCGGGCGCGGGAAAGGCACGCCCACCGCATCGCGCTCAAGGCAGACGATGGCCAGACTCATATGCAGTACTCCAGGTTGACGCAAGGATTCCATCGGTGACCCGCGCTGGCGCCCAGGCACCGAAACGCCCGGCCGGCGGGCCGGGGTGGCGTTCGTTTCACTAGGCGAAATCACGCCGGGGCTTTACCATTCGCGGGTTACGCAAACCCGCAAGGCCCAAGTGTCCACCAAGACGACAACCGCCGCCAACGGCGCGGAAGCCAAGAGCCCCATCCAGGTCATCGAGCGCATGATGAAGCTGCTCGATGTGCTGTCCCACCATGCCGATCCGGTGCCGCTGAAGCAGCTGGCGCTGGAAACCGGACTGCACCCCTCTACCGCCCACCGTATCCTGGGGGCGATGACGCAGAGCGGCTTCGTCGAACGCGGCGATGCCGGCGTCTACCGGCTGGGCATCCGCCTGCTGGAGCTGGGCAGCCTGGTGAAGTCGCGCATCTCCCTGCGCGAGACCGCGATGCCGGCGATGCTGAAGCTGCACGCTGCCACCGGCGAAAGCGTGAACCTGGGCGTGCGCGACGGCGACGAGATCGTCTATGTGGAGCGGACGTCCAGCGGCCGCTCCTCGGTGCGGGTGGTGCACATCGTCGGCGCCCGCGCGCCGTTGCACACCACCGCCACCGGCAAGCTCTTCCTGGTGGAGGACGGCCTGGATCGTATCCGCGACTACGCCAAGCGCACCGGCCTGCCGCCTTCCACCCCAGCCTCCATCACCCAGCTGCCCGCACTGGAGCGGGAGCTGGACAAGGTGCGCCGCCACAGCGTGGCCTTCGACCTGGACGAGGTGGAGGCCGGGGTGCGCTGCATCGCCGCCGGCATCCGCGACGATGGCGGCGAGCTGGTCGCCGGCCTGTCGCTGTCCACACCTTCCGAGCGCTTCAACCCCGACTGGGCGCCGCTGGTGCGGGAAACCGCCGAGCAGATCTCGCGCGCGCTGGGCTACAGCGGCGCGGACAAGCCCCGCTGAGCATGCTTCGGTTGAAGCTCTGACCCCTAACAAAAACGCCGGACAGTGTCCGGCGTTTTGCATTCCGGGAATGCGTACCCGTCCGTCAGCTGGAATGGCCGCCGGCAGCGACCACGAAGCGTTCGCCGCCCGCCGCCTCCAGCCACTTGCGCACACGCTGGGCGTCGGCGGTGCGGGTGTAGCGGCCCACGGAATCCATCAGCACGATGACCACCGGCTGCTTGTGCATCCAGGCCTTCATGACCAGGCAGCGGCCAGCTTCATTGATGTAGCCGGTCTTGGACACCGCAATCTCCCAGTCCGGGCTCCGCACCAGGCCGTTGGTGTTGCCGAAGCGCAGGCTGCGGCCCTTGATGTCCACATAGCGTTCTGACGTGGTGGAGAACTCCCGGATCAGCGGGTAGGAGGACGCGGCCTCCACCATCTTGGCCAGATCCCGCGGGCTGGAGACGTTGGCCGGCGTCAGCCCGGTACTGTCGTGGAAGCGGGTATCCCACATACCCAGCAGGCGGGCCTTCACGTTCATTGCCTCGACGAAGGCCGGCATGCCGCCGGGATAGTGGCGGGCCAGCGCCGAAGCCGCCCGGTTCTCGGAGGACATCAGCGCCAGGTTCAGCATCTCCTCACGCGTCAGCCGGGTGCCCAGGGCCAGCCGCGAGCCAGTGCCCTTCAGGGTGTCGATGTCCGCTTCGGAGATGACCAGCTCCTCGCTCAGGCTCTGGCCAGCCTCCAGCACCACCATGGCGGTCATCAGCTTGGTGATGGAGGCAATGGGCACGATGGAAGCGCTGTTGCGCTCCAGCAGCACGTTGCCGGTGGCTTCGTTCAGCACGTAGAAGGCGGAGGAGCGCAGCTGCGGGTTGCCGTGAGCGTCCAGCGTCAGCTCGCCCTCGTCAGCGGCAGGCGCAACCGGCGTGCGCTTGATGGAAACCTTGCGCGCGGTGGCGGTGGTGTTCTTAGCCACGGCCTTCTTCGGGGCGGGTTTGACCACCGCTTTCTTGACCGCGGTCTTCTTCGCTGCCGGCTTGCTCGCAGTGGCCGAGGCGGCGTGAGCGCCGCTGATGCCGACCTGGGCCACCGAAAGGCCAAGCAGGAAGGCAATGAGGATTCTTGGTTTCATGTTCGGCGCTTCACGAAGATTCGTGATGTAATTTTTAACAAAAATAAACAGATATCAAGTTTTTTTGAAGCACTTTCGAAAAAGCGGCTTACCGACTGTCACATTAACGCCTGGGTTTACCCCGACGATGACACGAGTCGCACGAATTCACCCGTGTCCGCCGTCACGCCCCACCGAGCCGGAGAAAGGCTGCTACCTCGTCCCGCCGCGCCATGGTGTCGGCGTGGCCGAGCGCCATCAGCGCGCCGGTGTATTCCGGCTCGAACAAAAGATAGGAGAGCAACATGGAGCCGTCCCGTCGCATCACGCCCATGCTGCTCAGCACCGTCCGCAGCAGCGGCGGCAGGCTGTGGCGGTGGCGGCTGGCGATGGTGTCCAGCCGCTGCGAGGGGGAAATCACCAGTGTCTCGATGGGTCGCAGGCTGACGCCGGCAGCAGCCCGTTGTGCCGGGGTGAAGGCGTTGAGCGTGGCGTTGATGCGCGTCATCCGCTCCAGGTCCATCGCCAGGCCGTCGAGGAAGATGCTGGACATGGCATGGCCGGCGACCTGCGCCGGCGAGGGATAGTGCTCGGTACGCTGCCGCCCTTCTTCCGCCAGCCGGCCGGCACCGATGACCAGAATGCGATCCGCACCCAGGTGGATGGCCGGGCTGATGGGCGCCAATTGCCGCATGGAGCCATCGCCGAAGTACTCGCGGTTGATCCGCACCGCCGGAAAGACGAAGGGAATGGCACTGGTCGCCATCAGGTGATCCACGCCGAGCAGGGCGCGCACGCCTACGCGCTGCGCCCGCCGCCAGGGTTGCACCGCGGGCGCGGCCTCGAAAAAGGCCAGGCTCTCGCCGGAGGTGTAGCCGGAGGCGGTGACGCTGAGCGCATGCAGGGTGCCGGCGGCGATGGCGCGGTCGATGGCGGAGAAATCCAGCGCCCGCTGCAGCAGGTCGCGCAGCGGCTCGTTGTCCAGCAGGGAGCGCGGCGTCTGCCGCACCGCCCAACCAGTGAGAAGCGCGCTGCCCCAGCGCAGGCCGCTGCCGAGCAGCGCCAGCGGATCGACGCGATAGACCTGGTGAACGCGGAAGTTGCGCCAGATCCAGGCCAGGCGCCGTACCGCGCGGTCGAAATCGGCTGAATACACCGCCAGCGCGGTGGCATTGATGCCACCGGCCGAGGTGCCACACAGGATGGGGAAGGGATTGCCCGGACGCGGGCCGCGGATCTGACGGATCGCGGCAAGCACGCCGACCTGGTAGGCCGCGCGCGCGCCGCCCCCGGTCAATACCAGCGCCGCCCGCCCGTCCGCCTCCCCATCCACCCGCTCGCCCATGCCGCGCCCTCCACAAGGGCGCGATCTTGGCATAAGCGTGCGGACGGGGAAACGGCATGTCCGCGCGCGGGCGTCAGGCGCCGGGCTGGCCGGCTTCGACCACGGTGAGCGCGGTCATGTTGATGATGCGTCGCACGGTGGCCGACGGCGTGAGGATGTGCACCGGCTTGGCCGCCCCCAGCAGGATGGGCCCCACCGTCATGCCTTCGCCAGAGGCGCTCTTGAGCAGGTTGAAGGCGATGTTGGCGGCATCCAGCGTCGGGAAGATCAGCAGGTTGGCGTCTTCGCGCATGCGGGCATTGGGGAAGATCTGGGTACGCAGCTTGGCATCCAGCGCCGAATCGCCGTGCATCTCACCTTCCACCTGCAGGTCCGGATGGCGCTCGTGCAGCAGGCGCAGCGCGGCGCGCATCTTCTCGGCGGTGGGCGAATCCGCCGAACCGAAGGAGGAATGCGACAGCAGGGCGACACGCGGCTCGACACCGAAGCGCTTCATCTCCTCGGCGGCCAGGCAGGTCATCTCGACGATCTGCTCCGGCGTCGGGTCGTAGTTCACATAGGTGTCGGCGAGGAACAGGGTGCGTTCCGGCAGGCTGAGCACGTTCAAGGTGTAGCAGTGGTTCACCCCCGGGCGCCGGCCGAGCACTGCCTCCACGAACTCCAGGTGCAGCCGGTGCATGCCGTAGGTGCCGCAGATGAGGCCGTCGCCGTAGCCGAACTTGAGCAGCAGCGAGCCAATCAGCGTGGTGCGGCGGCGCACTTCCTTCTTGGCGTACTCCACCGACACGCCCTGGCGTTCCATCAACTGGTGGTAGTGGGTCCACAGCTCCTTGAAGCGCGGATCCGACTCGGGATTGACCAGCTCGAAGTCGGCTTCCGGCTGGATGCGCAGGCCGAAGCGGGCAATGTTGTTGGCCACCACCTCCGGCCGGCCGATGAGGATGGGGCGCGCCATGCCCTCGTCCACCACCGTCTGCACCGCGCGCAGCACCTTCTCGGACTCACCCTCGGAGAAGATGATGCGCTTGGGCGCCATCTTGGCCGCGGCGAACACCGGCTTCATCAGCAGGCCGGAGTGCCAGACGAAGTTGTTCAGCTGGCTGCGGTAGGCGTCCCAGTCGGTGATCGGCCGCGTGGCGACGCCGGAAGCAACCGCGGCCATGGCCACCGCCGGGGCGATCTTGACGATGAGGCGCGGATCGAAGGGGCGCGGAATGATGTATTCCGCGCCGAAGCCGGACACCTTCTCGCCGTAGGCGGCGGCGACGATGTCGCTCTGCTCGGCGCGGGCCAGTTCGGCGATGGCGCGCACCGCGGCGAGTTGCATCTCGTCGGTGATGGTGGTGGCGCCCACGTCCAGCGCGCCGCGGAAGATGAAGGGGAAGCACAGGACGTTATTCACCTGGTTCGGATAGTCCGAACGACCGGTGGCGATGATGGCGTCGTCGCGCACCGCCTTAACCTCCTCCGGCAGGATCTCCGGCGTCGGGTTGGCCAGCGCCAGGATCAGGGGCTTGGCGGCCATCTTCGCCACCATCTCGGACTTCAGCACGCCGCCGGCCGACAGGCCAAGGAACACGTCCGCGCCGTCGATGACTTCGGCGAGCTTGCGCGCGTCGGTCTTCTTCGCGTAACGCGCCTTGATCGGATCCATCAGCGCCGTCCGGCCCTCGTACACCACGCCTTCGAGGTCGGTGACCCAGATGTTCTCCACCGGCACGCCCAGCTTCACCAGCAGGCCCAGGCAGGCGAGCGCGGCGGCGCCGGCGCCGGAAGTGACCAGCTTCACCTTCTTCAGGTCCTTGCCCTGCATCTGCAGGCCGTTGAGGATGGCCGCGCCAACCACGATGGCGGTGCCGTGCTGGTCATCGTGGAAGACCGGGATCTTCATCCGCTCGCGCAGCTTGCTCTCGATGTAGAAGCACTCCGGCGCCTTGATGTCCTCCAGGTTGATGCCGCCGAAGGTGGGCTCCAGCGCGGCGATCATGTCCACCAGCTTGTCCGGGTCGGGCTCGGCCACTTCCAGGTCGAACACATCGATGCCGGCGAACTTCTTGAACAGCACGCCCTTGCCTTCCATCACCGGCTTGGCCGCCAGCGGGCCGATGTTGCCCAGGCCCAGCACCGCGGTACCGTTGGTGATGACGCCGATGAGGTTGGAGCGGGCGGTGAGGGTGGCGGCCTCGGCGGGATCTTCGACGATGGCGTCGCAGGCGGCGGCAACCCCGGGGGAATATGCCAGCGACAGGTCGCGCTGGTTGGTGAGGACTTTGGTGGGCGTCACCGAGATCTTTCCGGGACGGGGAGTGCGGTGGTAATCGAGCGCTGCCGCGCGTATCAGTTCATCCATGACGCTGTCGAATTCTCGCTATTTTGGTTGTGGTGTAGCCGGGTCCCTGCACCCTGGCGAGCAGCCGAAGGCTAGCGCAACGTGCGCGAAACGCAACATTGCGGGGTGCGCCTCCAGATCGGGGAGCCCCTGTCGCGGGAAGGGACAAGCCTGGTTACAAAGGCTGGCGTACTCCCCCCTTCGGCGCCCGTGGCATAATATTAGGCTTTCGCCGACTGCGGTTTACCCTAGTATTTTCCGCAGCACACCTGCAGCAGATTCGGCGCGATAACACACAGTGGGACGGCGACCGGCACGCCGCGCCGCCCTACAAACCGCCGGCGATAGAAACGACCCGTCGAGGAGGAGGGGCCGGCCGGTGGGAAGAGTTTTTTGCTTCCGCTACCAGGAGAGCCTCACACCATGACTCAAAGCTACGCCGACGCAGCCATTGCGGCCGCCCCCACCTATGTGCGCCATGAAGGGCTGAAGAAGTGGGTGGCCGGGATCGCCACCCTGACCCAACCCGAGCGGGTGGTGTGGTGCGACGGCTCCCAGGAGGAATACGACCGCCTCTGCGCCGAAATGGTCGAATCCGGCATGCTGATCAAGCTCAACCCGGAAAAGCGCAAGAACTCCTACCTCGCCTGGTCCGACCCCTCCGACGTCGCCCGCGTCGAAGACCGCACCTTCATCTGCTCCAAGGACAAGAACGACGCCGGCCCCACCAACAACTGGGAAGATCCGGACACCATGCGCGGCACGCTGAACGGCCTGTTCCAGGGCTCCATGCGCGGCCGCACCATGTACGTGGTGCCCTTCTCCATGGGCCCGCTGGGCAGCCCGATCGCCCATATCGGCGTCGAGATCTCCGACAGCCCCTACGTGGTCACCAACATGCGCACCATGACCCGCATGGGCAAGGGCGCCATCGAAGTGCTCGGCACCGACGGCGAATTCGTGCCTTGCGTGCATACCGTCGGCGCCCCGCTGGCACACGGCGAGAAGGACAGCCGCTGGCCGTGCAACCCCACCACCAAGTACATCGTCCATTTCCCGGAAACCCGCGAGATCTGGTCCTACGGCTCCGGCTACGGCGGCAACGCCCTGCTGGGCAAGAAGTGCTTCGCTCTGCGCATCGCCTCCACCATGGCGCGCGACGAAGGCTGGCTGGCCGAGCACATGCTGATCCTTGGCGTGGAATCCCCGGACGGCGAGAAGACCTACGTCGCCGCCGCCTTCCCGTCCGCCTGCGGCAAGACCAACTTCGCCATGCTGATCCCGCCGCGGAGCTTCAACGGCTGGAAGATCACCACCGTGGGCGACGACATTGCCTGGATCAAGCCGGGCAAGGACGGCAAGTTCTACGCCATCAACCCTGAAGCCGGCTACTTCGGCGTCGCCCCGGGCACCTCCGAGAAAACCAACTTCAACGCCATGGCCACGTTGAAGGAGAACATCATCTTCACCAACGTCGCGCTGACCGACGATGGCGACGTGTGGTGGGAAGGCATGACCAAGGAAGCGCCCTCGCACCTGGTCGACTGGCAGGGCAAAGACTGGACACCGGAGATCGCCCGCGAAACCGGCCGCAAGGCGGCGCACCCGAATGCCCGCTTCACCGCGCCGGCCAGCCAGTGCCCGTCCATTGACCCGGACTGGGAAAACCCGCAAGGCGTGCCGATTTCGGCCTTCATCTTCGGCGGCCGCCGCGCCACCACCGTGCCGCTGGTGTACCAGGCCTTCAACTGGAACTTCGGCGTCTACATGGCCGCCACCCTGGGCTCGGAAACCACCGCCGCCGCCTTCGGCGCCCAAGGCGTGGTCCGCCGCGACCCCTTCGCCATGCTGCCCTTCTGCGGCTACCACATGGGCGACTACTTCAACCATTGGCTGAAGATGGGCCACGTGGTCGAACAGACGCCGAAGATCTTCTGCGTGAACTGGTTCCGCATGAACGAGAAGGGCGAATTCATGTGGCCCGGCTTCGGCGAGAACATGCGCGTGCTGAAGTGGATCGTGGACCGGGTGCGTGGCCGCGTCGCCGCCAAGGAAACCAACCTCGGCTGGATGCCCAAGTTCGAGGACATCGACTGGAGCGGTTCCGAAGTCACCGCCGAGCAATTCAATGCGCTGACCCAAGTGGATGTCGACGCCTGGAAGAGCGAACTCGCCCTGCACAAGGAATGGTTCGACAAGCTGCAGGATCGCCTGCCGCGCCAGCTCACCCTGAAGCGCGAGCTGTTCGAACTGACGCTGGCCGAGTAAGCCGCGTCTTCGCACCGGCGGCCTCGGGCGCCGGTGCAGCCTGCCCGCCCGGCCCTGGTTGCAGCCCTGCACCAGGGCCGGCTCTTTTGCCCTTTAACCCGAGGGCCTGCCGCCAGTTCCGTTCAGCCCTGACACTGCCCGCCAGATACAAGAGAGGACATGGCGGAACCGCCAACGGATCAGGCAGCCTGAACCTCACAGGCCACGGCCTTCCCCGCACCCAAGGTAATCCACCATGCCTTCCCGCCGCTGTGCCGATATCCAGCCTTTTCATGTCATGGAGCTGCTGCGGCGCGCCCGGGAACTGGAGGCCGCCGGGCGCGACATCATCCATATGGAAGTTGGCGAGCCCGACTTCCCGACCCCGCCTCCGGTGGTGGAAGCCGCCACCCGCTTCCTCGCCACCGGCGAGGTGCATTACACCCCCGCGCTTGGCCTGCCGCGCCTGCGCGAGGCCATCGCCCGCTTCTACCGGGATCGCTTCGGCGCCGAGGTGCCGCCCGAGCGCATCATCATCACCAGCGGCGCCTCCGGCGCGCTGATGCTCGCGCTGGCAGCCACGACCGATCCCGGCGACGAATGGCTTCTGCCGGATCCCGGCTATCCGTCGAACCGGCACCTGGTCCGCAGCTTCGAAGGCCGACCGGTCGCGCTGGCGGTCAATGCCGACACCGGCTACCAACCGACAAGCAGCCAGATCGCGGCCAACTGGACGCCGCACACCCGCGGCCTCATGGTCGCCAGCCCGGCCAATCCGACCGGCACCCTGCTCATGGCCGAAGCCTTGGCACGGTTGCACGACTGCGTCAGCGAACGCAACGGCTTGCTTCTGGTGGACGAGATCTACCAGGGGCTCACCTATGGCGTGCCCGCCTCCACCGTGCTTTCCAATCCCGCCCTTGCTGCATCCGACACGCTCTTCGTCGTGAACAGCTTCTCCAAGTACTTCGGCATGACCGGCTGGCGCCTGGGCTGGCTGGTGGCCCCGCAAAGCCATGTGCGGGAGATCGAGAAACTCGCCCAGCACTTCTTCATCTCCCCTTCCACCCCCGCCCAGCACGCTGCCCTGGCCGCCTTTGCCCCTGGCACCCTGGATCTGCTGGAGGAACGTCGCCAGGCCTTTGCCGAGCGGCGCGACATCCTGCTGCCCGCCCTGCGCCAGATCGGCTTCGACATCGGCACCGAGCCCCAAGGCGCCTTCTACATCTACGCCAATGCCTCCGCGCTGACGCCCGACAGCGAAAGCCTCGCACGCCGCCTGATCGAAGAGGCCGGCGTCGCGCTGACGCCGGGGCTGGATTTCGGCGAACACCGCGCCCGGGAACACCTGCGCATCGCCTACACCACCAATGGCGCCCGCCTGCGCGAAGCCGTCGACCGGATCGCCCGCTGCCTGGGCTGAAGTGGGGCGCGAAGCGAAAAATGGCGTCCGCTCCACCCGCCCAGAACGGGCAAGCCGGAACGGACGCCATCCGCAGGGTGAGCAGCCAGCCTCAGCCGCCGTGCAAGCTCAACTCAAGCGCCAGCAGCAGCGGGCCGGCGCCCCGCCGCGGTCACAAGCCGCTGCTTGATCGCCATCACCTTGCGCGCGTACGCAGCCTCCGGGTCGCTCAAGGCACCGCCGTAGTACTGCAGCGCGGCCTGCATGCTGCCGTAGCGGCGCAAGCCTTCATACAGCACCTGAGTGCCCACCCGCACATTCACTTCCGGATCGAACAAGGCCTCGCCGCCTTCATCGGCAGCCAGTTTGTCCATATGGAAACGCGGGATGACCTGCATCAGGCCCTGAGCCCCCATCTGGCTCTCGGCAAAGGGATTGAAGCGGGACTCCACCGCCATCACCGCCACGATCAGCAGCGGATCTATCCCCACGCCCCGGCCGGCAGTCTCGGCCGCAGCCAGGACGGGCTCCAGGGCCACCGTGGAAACGTTGTAGCGGCGCGCGATCCAGTCGCGGACCCGCAGCATCTCCTTGGAAAGCGAGGGCTCATCCACCACCGCAACCGGGGCCGGCGCAACAGGAGCCTGCGCCAGAGGCGCGGCATGGGCGGAACCCAGCGCTGCGTCCTCGAAGCCCACGGGAGCCGTTTCAAGGCGCCCGGCGGCAAAGATCAATACACCGACAATGCCCGCAGCCAACAACCCGCCGTGGGCAAGATGAAGCACGCAAGCGCCAGCCCTGCGGGCCCAGCCTGCGATTTGAGTTGCGTGAACCATGGTGTCCTCCGTGCTGTGGCCGGAGTGCCCGAATGCAAGCGCCCGGGTAAGGCGCAAACGAATCCCCTGCGGTAACAGGGGAGGAAGGACCGCGAGATGGCCGGTAAGCCTTCTCAAGCGGATCGAGGCGCTCGGTCGCCAGTAGGTCTCAAGCCCATCGCCGCAACCAGACGACGGACTCCGTGGTGCGAACGTCCATGAAGTTGTGCCCTCACGGGATGTGAGGCGGCACCGCACCGTAAAAAACCTGACTACGAATCTATTTCAAACCAATGCTGCAACGCAGCGGACGCGGATTCTATTGATTTTCCTGGGCTTTGTCAAAGTCGCCCGGCAGGCGTCCTGCCTCCACCTCCAACAAGCCGGCCAATCTATCCCATTCGAAATACGGCCCCGGATCGGTTTTCCGCCCCGGGGCGATGTCCGAATGCCCCACCACCGCCTCGATCGGATAGCGCTCCCGCAAGACCTGGATCAACGCCGCCAGGCGCGCGTACTGCCCGGCTTCGAAGGGCTGCGTGTCACACCCCTCCAGCTCGATCCCGATCGAAAAATCGTTGCACCGCTCCCGCCCCTTCCAGGACGACACCCCCGCATGCCAGGCCCGCATCTCGGTCGACACGAACTGCAGCAAGGCCCCGTCCCGCCGGATGAAGAAGTGCGCCGAGACGCGCAAGTGGTGGATCGGAGCGAAGTAAGGATGCCCGAGCGGGTCCAGGGTGTTGGTAAATAATTGTTCGACGTGGGGCCCACCGAACTGGTCGGGGGGGAGGCTGATGGCGTGAACCACCAGCAGGCTGGGCTTCCCTGCCTCCGGGCGGGCATCAAAGTTGGGGGACGCCACCGCCAGCGAGGCCGGACACCAACCGCCCGCGTCCAGACTCAAACGTTGGTCCATCGAAGAAGCTCCGGCTCGACAAACGGGGAATTGTACGGGTAGCGCCTGGGTGCCGCGGCGCCGCCTCGTACCGCAACCATGAGCGAGCACCTCGGCCCGGTTGCTCGACTGTCAACTTTTGACAAAGCCGTTCAACGCCCATGTCACCAAATGACGTATTCCATGCCCCCGGACGGCAATTCCCGCGCGTTTTCCCCATTTTTCCCGCTGGCATGCAATCTGCTGATAGCTGACCGCACACGAATCAAGCACCCGTTCTTCGTTTTCATTGCCAAGGAGCAACAAATGAAAAAGGTTCAACAAGGCTTCACCCTGATCGAACTGATGATCGTCGTGGCGATCATCGGCATTCTGGCTGCCGTTGCAATCCCGCAGTATCAAAACTATACGATCCGTGCAAAGGTCGCCAATGCTCTCTCTGCAGTGGACTCCCTGAAGACGGCTGTTGCCATGTGCGGTCAAGAATCCGGTGGAACACTTACGTCATGCGACACCACCGTCGCGGCCACACCTACGTCCATTCCCGCCTTTACCGCCACTAAGGAGGTATCCGCGGCATCCGTTACTGATGGAGTTATTACGCTGACCTTTGCCTCAGGCATATCCACCGACGTCGACAGCAAGAAAATTTCATTCACGCCCACCTTCGGCGATACCAATGTGACTTGGTGCATTGCGACCAATGTTACCCAGCCAGCTGAAATTGTGAGCTCCATAACGAAGAACAGCATTGGCACCTGCACTGCACCGACTTAATGCCTCTTCCGCATAGGTATCTGCTCAAAGCCTGACGGGATGATACAACGACAGTTTTGAAGCGGAGTTGATTGACGGTTGACTAAACGACAAGGCCGCTAGCAATAGTGGCCTTGTCGTTTTTGGAAAGGTAATCCGACGTACCTCATACAGAAAGCAATTGCTAGCGGACCATCCTTCTCACCTTTCCTATCAACAAGCAACGGAACCATCCATGCTCCTCGACGTTACAACCATGAAGCGTTAAAGCAGACCTAACACACCAGCACGCAATTCGTGCATTGGGCACCAATGCACTCCTACTCCATCCCCCACTTCTGCAACCGATACCGCAACTGCCTGAGCGTCATTCCCAGCCTTCTTGCTGCCGCTGAGCGATTCCAGCGGGTTTCATCCAAGGCCCGCAACACCCGGATGCGTTCATCATCGCTGTCGGCGTCGGCATCTTCATCCGCACCGAATGGCTCGAAGGCGCCGATTGAGTGCATCAAGCCTTCCGTGGGATGGAGCTCGATATCGCCAATGTCGATGCATTCCCCCTCACACAGCGCGCAGGCGCGCTCCAGCAGGTTCTCCAGCTCGCGGACGTTGCCCGGAAAGGGATGGGACGTCAGGGCGTCCAGCGCAGCGGGCGTGAGCGAGCGGACCGGGCTGCCGTCCCGCGCGGCCAGGCGCGCCAGCAGATGGGCGGCGAGTTCCGGAATGTCCTCGCGCCGCTCCCTCAGCGGCGGCACCCTTAGGGTGATGACGTTGATGCGGAAGTAGAGGTCCTGCCGGAAGAGGTTTTCGCTGACCAGTTGGGCGAGGTCGCGGTGGGAGGCGGAGAGGATGCGGACGTCCACCGCCTCCTCTCCGTGGGCGCCCACCGGGCGGACGGCGCGCTCCTGGATGGCGCGCAGCAGTTTGACCTGCATGGCCAGCGGCAGCTCGCCCACCTCGTCCAGGAACAGGGTGCCGCCGTTGGCGGCCTGGAACAGGCCCTCCTTGTCGGCCGTGGCGCCGGTGAAGCTGCCGCGGCGGTGGCCGAAGAATTCGCTCTCCATCAGTTCCGGCGAAATTGCGCCGCAGTTGACCGGAACGAAGGGCCCTTTCGCGCGTGCGCCCAGGCTGTGGATCAGGCGGGCGATGACTTCCTTGCCGGTGCCGGACTCGCCGTGAATGAACACCGGCGCCTGGTTGCGCGCGAGCTTCTCGATCTGGCCGCGTAGCTGCTCCACGGCGGGCGAGCTGCCGATGAAACTGCGCCCGCCTGCCGCCGCCACGCCCGCCTCGCCTCCCAGTTTCAGCGCGTGGCCGACCAGTTCCTTCAGCGCCTTCAGTTCGACCGGCTTGGTGACGAAGTCGAAGGCGCCCAGCTTGAGCGCCCGGATCGCGGTTTCCATGCTGCCGAAGGCGGTGATCACCGCGACCGGCAGGCCGGGCAGGTTGCCCTGGATGTGCTTCACCACGTCCAGTCCATCGCCATCGGGCAGGCGCATGTCGGTCAGGCACAGGCGGTAGCGGCGAGCCCCCAGCAGTTCCCTGGCCTCGGCCACCGAACCCGCCGTGTCGCAGCCCAGCCCCATGCGCAGCAGCGACAGTTCCAGCAGTTCGCGGATGTCTTCTTCATCGTCCACCACCAGTACTTCCGGGCCGGCGGGGCGGTTGCGTCGCTCTTGAATCGTCATGGTGTGGATGGCTGTGGCTGGCCCGGCGGAGCGCCCTGGGGCCTGGAGTTAGGAGTGCTTACGCCAGCTCGGGGAGATCGATGCGCGCTACGCGTGCAGCCCCGGAGCGGACACGAAAAAAGGATAGCCACCCGCCCTTGGCCGCCGCAAGCCGGCACCGCTCGCGGATGAAGCCGTCTCATGGTCGCGCCCGGCCAATGAGCAGAAAATGCGCGCCGCCCTCGCCGCCCACCAGTTCCAGCGTCGCGTCGTTGGCTTCGGCGAGTTCCCGGGCGATGTAGAGCCCGAGGCCGGTGCCCTTGGGATGGGTGGTGAAGAAGGGTTCGAAGAGATGGACGCGCACCTCGTCCGGCACGCCGGCGCCGTCGTCCCGCACATGCAGCCCGACCCGGCCGTCCGGAAAGGGCTCGGCGTACAAACGCACCGCCCCTTCGCCGCTGGAGCAGTAACGGCGGGCATTGGCGACCAGGTTGTCGAGGATCTGGTGCAGATGGGCACGGTCCAGCGCCAGGGTGACCTCCGGCGCCACTTCGATGCGATACACCGCCCGCTCCGCCTCGCCGGCGAGGCTGTGGGCAGCGATGAGCTCCTCGATGAAGGCCGCCAGCGGCACCGCCTCCGGCTCCGCCTGCTCACGCCGGCCCAGCGCCAGCACATCGCGGATCATGCGTTCGATGCGGCGGGCGTTGTCGTTGACGATGCGGGTCAGCCGCGCCTGCATCTCGGTGCGCTTTTCATCCTGCAGCAGTTCCGCGGCCTGGGTGATCGCGGACAGCGGGTTGCGGATCTCGTGCGCCATGCTGGCGGTGAGGCGGCCGAGGGCGGCGAGCTTGAGCTGCTGCAGCTTGCGCTGGATCTCCTCGAAGTCGGTGAGGTAGATCAGCGTATCGCCCTCGGCCGGCGTGCCCAGCTCGCCGCAGACCACCCGGCAGCGCAGCAGGCGCGCCGGCAGGCCCAGCCGCATCAGGCGGCCATCATCGCCGCACTCCACTGCGATGCCGGCGAAGACGGGATCGACATCGGCAAGCAGCAGGCCTTCCAGCGCGGACAAGCCCAGCAGCGCGGCCGCCCGGGGGTTGGCCTGGCGCACGCGGCCATCCGCACCCAGCACGATCACGCCATCCTGCATGTCGCGGATGATGCGTTCGTTCACCGACTGCTGCTTCGCCAGCTCCTCGCCCCGCTCCGCCGCCAGCGAGGCATTGGCCTTGGCCCGCAGCGCCAGCAGCCGGGAGACCACCGCGATGCCGAAGAAGCCCATGCAGACGATGCCGAGCTGCAGGAAATCCACCGGCTCGCGTCCGGCCAGCGTGCGCCAGGCGTTGTCGCCGAGCACCGCGACGGTGGTGAGCGCGGCGAAGAACAGCACCATGCGCCCTTCGGCCACCAGGCCGGCGCCCGCCAGCATGATCATCATCAGCACCGGCATGCCGCTGCGATAGCCGCCGCTGGCCCACATGATGAGGCTGAGGGCGACGACGTCGACGAGCAGTTGCAGGCGGATGACGCGCTCCACGCCGAGGCGCTCGAACAGATCGGGAAAGCCGAACGTGAGCACCAGCCCGAGGTAGGCCCAGGCGGTGGCGAGGTAGGCCGTTGGATAATCCGCGCCGAGGTTGAGTTGAGGCCCGGCGACGATGAAGAGCCCGGCGAGCACCAGGCGGAAGATGTTGAAGTAGCGCAGCGAGCGCCAGCGGGGCAGGTCGATGCCGGCGATGCCGGAACCGGTCACGCCTCAGTCCTCCCGCTTGCCCGCGCCCAGGCGCCGGTGCGCCTCGCAGCAGTAGAAGCGGCCCTGCTCGACCAGCCCTTCGCTCTCGGGCACGTGGATGCCGCAGTGGGCGCATTCCAGGATGCGCTCCGGCCCGGCGATGCCGCCGCGCTCGCGGCGGTTCTCCTGCGCGCCACGCCGCGCCGCGCCGATGGCGGCGAACTTGCGCCGGATCCACCAGACCGCGAACAGGACCAGCAGGAAGAGAAGCAGATTGCGCACGGTGGAGGCAGGCCCAGGCGAGCCGGATGGAAGGGTTGCGGGAAGCGGCGGAGTTTAGCATGCGGGCCGTATGCCCACTTCCGCCGGCGGGGGTATTACAGCCGCCGCGGCATGGAGCTACGGCGGCGCTTGTCGCGGTGGACGGCTCCCCCTCCCCCGCTGTGCATCAGGGACAGGGCTGCTGCCGGCAGCCCAGCTGACGCGCCCTGCGATGGCGGGGACGGGCTTGCCCTCGCCAAGGCGCCCGGCAGCGCCGGCCGTCAGTCGTCAGCCGGCCCTGATGGCTGGAGAAAGTCGCAGGGGGAGCCCCTGCCCCTGCGTGAGAGGGAACTGCTTTCGCGCTCGATCGCTGGCTCAACGACCTATTCAAACCGCAGCGCCGGCGAACAAGCCATCGGAGGCCGCCCTCACACCTTGCACAGCCGCTCGCAAGCCGCCGTCAGCGTGGCCTCGTTCTTGGCGAAGCAGAAGCGGATCACCCCCTCGTCGCGGCCGTCGGCGAAGAAGGCGGATACCGGAATGGCGGCCACGCCGACTTCGCGCGTCAGCCACTGGCAGAAATCCGCATCGCCCTGATCCGAAATGCGGCCGTAGCGCACCAGCTGGAAGTAGGTACCGGCGGAAGGCAGCAGCTCGAACCGCGAGCCGGCCAGCGCGTTGCGGAAGAAATCCCGCTTCTCCTGGTAGAAGCCGGCCAGCGCCAGATGCCGGCCGGCGTCGGCCATGTAGTCGGCGAGGGCCAGCTGCACCGGGGTATTCACCGAGAACACGTTGAACTGGTGCACCTTGCGGAACTCCGCCATCAGCTCGCGCGGCGCCACCACATAGCCCACCTTCCAGCCGGTGACGTGATAGGTCTTGCCGAAGCTGGAGACGATGATGCTGCGCACCGCCAGCTCCGGGTGGCGGGCGCAGCTCTGGTGGGCGACCCCGTCGAACACGATGTGCTCGTAGACCTCGTCCGACAGCACCACGATGCCGGTGCCGCGGGTCAGCGCCGCCAGCCGCTCCATGTCCTCCGCCGTCCACACGGTGGCGGTGGGGTTGTGCGGCGAGTTGATCATGATCATGCGGGTGCGCGGACCGATGGCCGCCGCCATCGCGTTCCAGTCCGGCCGGTAGTCCGGCGCCGAAAGGCGGATGGGCACGATGGTGCCGCCGGCCAGTTCGATCGCCGGGCCGTAGGCGTCGTACACCGGCTCGAACACGATCACCTCGTCGCCGGGGCGCACGCAGGCGGTCACCGCGGTGAACAAGGCCTGGGTGGCGCCGGCGGTAACGGTGACTTCGGCATCCACGTCGTATGCCGTGCCGTACAGGGCGGCGATCTTGTCCGCGATGGCCTGGCGCAGCGCCGGCATTCCGGTCATCGGCGCATACTGGTTGTGGCCGGCGCGCATCCAGTGCGCAACACGCTCGAACAGCGCGTCCTCGGCGTTGAAGTCGGGAAAGCCCTGGGACAGGTTGATCGCCCCGCACTCCTGCGCCAGCTTCGACATCACCGTGAAGATGGTGGTACCGACGTGCGGCAGGCGGGAAACGATGGGCGCGGGAAAGCTGGGCATGGCGTTACGACACAGGCGGGAAAAGAGCGCCATTGTCGCAGAGCGACGGCAAGGGGCAAGGCCGCCGCCTTCCCGTCACCCAACCCGCTGCCCGAGAACGGTCGATTCCACTTTGGCAAGATGCGACCGCCATGGCCACTGCCGGCCCGGGCCGCAAGCGGACGCCGGCGCTTGCGGTGATGGCGCAGCGCTGGCACATTCTCGGGCCACGAAAACGATATATCTCCGGAGACAGGCTGGCCGTCGTGCGCGACCACGCGCCGGCGCCGACCACGCAGGCCGCCTTGTGCCGGAATCCACGCCTCCATGTTTGTTCAGCCCGTACCCACCCTGTGCCGACATGGCGACGGGGTCCTGATCCTCGACCAGACTGCACTTCCTTACCGGCAAGCCTGGGTCGAACTGCAGGACGTCGCCGGCGCGGCCCACGCCATCCGCAGCATGCAGGTACGCGGCGCACCGCTGATCGGCGCCACCGCCGCCTTCGGTGTCGCCCTGGCGCTGAAGGAAGCGGCCGACGACGACACGCTGGAGGCTGCCCTGCGCCTGCTCGGCGCCACCCGGCCCACCGCGGTGAACCTGCACTGGGCACTGGCCCGCATGGCGGCCAGGCTGCGGCCGCTGCCGCCGGCACAACGGCGTGAGGCCGCCTGGGCGGAAGCGGAAGCCATCTGCGCCGACGACGCCGCCACCTGCCAGGCCATAGGCGAGCACGGCCTCGCCCTGCTGCGCCAGGCCAGCGGCCGGCCGGGACGCACGCTCACCGTGATGACCCACTGCAACGCGGGCTGGCTGGCCACGCTGGGCGCAGGCACCGCGCTGGCGCCGGTGTATGCCGCCCAGGCCGCCGGCCTGCCGGTACATGTGCTGGTCAGCGAAACCCGGCCGCGCAACCAGGGGCTTCTCACCGCCTGGGAACTGCGTGAAGCGGGCGTACCGCACACGCTGATCGCCGACAACGCCGCCGGCCTGCTGCTTGCCCGGGGCGAAGTGGACCTGGTGATCACCGGTGCCGACCGCATCGCCGCCAATGGCGACACCGCCAACAAGGTCGGCACCTATCTGAAAGCTCTCGCCGCCAGGGCCGCCGACGTGCCCTTCTACATTGCGGCGCCGTATTCCACGCTGGATTTCGCCTGCGCCGATGGCGCCGCCATCCCGATCGAGCACCGCGGCGCCGGGGAAGTGAGCAGCCTGCGCGGCCTGGACGAGAACGGCCAGGAGCGGACGCTGCAGCTGGCGCCGGCCGACACTGCGGCGCTCAACCCGGCGTTCGACCTCACCCCAGCCGCGCTCATCACCGCCATCATCACCGAGCGCGGTGCCATCGCCCCGCAGGAGTTGGCGAGCCGCTACACCGACCGCGCAGCCCCGGAGGCCGCATGAGCGGCTGCCGAAAGCCATCGGAGGAAAACGGGCCACTGCCGAAGGCCGTGGGTCGGCTGATGGCGCTCCACGCCTGTGCAGGCGGCCGGCGCGGCGAGGCCGGCGTACTGGAGTGCAGCGATGGAGGACCGGTCCGGTGAGCATGCAAGCCGTCCTGCGCGGCCAGTTGCTCGCCACCGCCCGCGCAATGAGCGCGGCCCGGCTCAACGTCGGCACCTCCGGCAACGCCAGCGTCCGCCTGGCCGGCGGCGGCTTCCTGGTCACCCCCAGCGGCATGGCCGCGGAGGTCTGTGGCGACGACGACCTGGTGGAGATCACCGCCGCCGGCGAGGCCCGCGGCAGCCGCGCGCCCTCCTCCGAATGGCTGCTCCATCGCGACATCTTCGCCGCCTTTCCCGCCGCCGGCGCGGTGCTGCATGCCCACCCCCCGTTCGCCACCGCGCTGGCCTGTCAGCGGCGGGACATCCCCCCCTTCCACTACATGATCGCCCGCTTCGGCGGCAGCACGGTGCGCTGCTCCAGCTACGCCACCTTCGGCACCCAGGCCCTGTCCGACGCCGCCATCGCCGCGCTGCAGGAGCGCTGCGCCTGCCTGCTCGGCAACCACGGCATGGTGGTCTGGGGACGCGATCTGGATCACGCCCTGGCCTTGGCCGTGGAGCTGGAAACCCTGTGCGAGCAGTACTGGCGCACCTGCCAGTTGGGCGCACCGGTATTGCTGTCGGAGGAGGAGATGGCCGACGTGGTAGAGCGCTTCCGCTGGTACGGCCGCCCGAGAGCGCCGGGCAGCGAGGGCTGAGGCCCGCCGCCATCCGCCGATGACACACCCCGCCCTCTCCCGCCTGGTCGCCACCGCCTGCCACCTCGCCCTGCCCGCGGCCCTGTTCGTGCTGGTGTGGACCGGCATCGACTACTTCCGCGACCGCGCGCTGGAGATGGAGCAGACCCACACCTGGTCGCGCTTCCAGCAGCTGGCAGCGCAGGAAATCGCCCGCCTGCGGCGGGAATTCCAGGCCCCGGCGATTCAGGCCGGCGGCGAGGAAGGCCGGCGGGAGATTGCCCGCCTGCTGGCCGACCGCAGCGATGCGCTGGACATCGGCCTGGAGATCATCGAGATCGCCAACGGCCGGCCGACGCCGCTGTACCAGGACCCGGGCCTGCGCCCGGCGCCCATGGTGTACGCGGAAGCGATAGACGGCGGCGAGCGCAGCTGGCTGGTGGAAGCCTCGCCGTTGCCAGGCCACTACGCGCTGGAGCCCAGCCCCTCGGTACAGGCGCTGCAGGTGGGCGCCCCGCTGCTGGGCCTGCTCGCCGCCGCCCTCGCCTTCGTCCTGCAGAGCCGCAACCGCGCCATCCGCCGGCAGGTGGCGCGCCAGACCGCCGCGCTGGAGCAGGCCAATCGCGAGCTCGCCCGCAGCAACGCCGCGATGGGCGCGGAGGTGGACCAGCGCATGCGCTCCGAAGCCGCGCTGCGCAAGAACGGGGCGCTGCAGAGCGCGATCCTGGACTGCTCCGAGTACGCCATCATTTCGACCGACGCCAAGGGCCTGATCCAGCTCTTCAACCCGGCCGCCGAGCGCATCTTCGGCTGGCCGGCGACGGAGGTCATCGGCCACCTCACGCTGCAGGCCTTCTACCCGGACGACGACATGGCGCGGCTGGAAAGCCGCTACGACACCAAGGGCTTCCCCAGCCTGGTGGCGGAGAGCCGCGGCAGCCGCATCGTCGAGCCGCACGAGCTGACGCTGCAGCGGCGCGATGGCAGCCGCTTTCCCGCCAGCCTGTCGATCTCGCCGCTGCAGGCGGACGGCCACCTGCTCGGCTATCTCGGCATCGTCGCCGACGTCTCCCACCGCAAGGCGGCAGAGCTGCGCATCCGCTTCCTCGCCCACTACGACGCCCTCACTGAACTGCCCAACCGCAGCCTGCTCAACCTGCGCCTCACCGAGGCGCTGGACACCTGCCGCCGCCGCGGCGAACGGCTGGCCTTGCTGTTCCTGGACCTCGACCGCTTCAAATACGTGAACGATTCGCTCGGCCACCACGCCGGCGACCTGCTGCTGCAGGCGGTGTCCCAGCGCTTCATGACCTGCGTGCGCGGCGAGGACACGGTGGCGCGCATGGGTGGCGACGAGTTCGTCATCCTGCTGCCGGCACTGGAATCGCGGAACGAGGCGGCGGAGGTCGCCGAGCGGGTGCTGCAGGCCCTGCGCCGGCCCTTCGACGTGCGCGGCCAGCAGCTCACCATCACCCCCAGCATCGGCATCGCCCTCTATCCGGACGATGGTCCGGACGAAGAAACGCTGATCAAGCACGCCGACGCCGCCATGTACTCCGCCAAGGAGGAAGGCCGCAACGGCTTCCGCTTCTACACCCGCCAGCTCTCCAGCCACGTTTCCGAGCGGCTGGTGATCGAGAACCAGTTGCGCCAGGCGCTGGAACAACAGGCCTTCGTGCTGCACTACCAGCCGCAGGTGGATGTGGCCAGCGGCGAAATCGTCGGCATGGAGGCCCTGCTGCGCTGGAACAGCCCGGAGCGCGGGCTGGTGCCGCCGGACCGCTTCATCCCCATCGCCGAGGACAGCGGCCTCATCGTGCCGATAGGCGAATGGGTGCTGCGCGCCGCCTGCGCCCAGGCCCAGGCCTGGCGGACAGCCGGCCTGCTGGAAGCGCCGGTGGCGGTCAACCTCTCCGCCCGCCAGTTCGACCAGAGCAAGCTGCCGGAACTGATCGCCCAGGTGCTGGAGGAAACCGGCCTGCCGGCGCGGCTGCTGGAGCTGGAGCTGACCGAAAGCCTGGTGATGCGCGACCCCGAGCGCAGCTCCGACATCCTCAACCGCTGCAAGGCATTGGGGCTGCAGATCGCGGTGGACGACTTCGGCACCGGCTACTCCAGCCTCGCCTACCTGCGCCGCTTCCCCATAGACCGGCTGAAGATCGACCGCTCCTTCATCAAGGACATCGTCGAAGAGCCGGACGACGCCGCCATCGCCCGCACCGTGGTCGCCATGGCCCACAGCCTGCGTCTGGCCGTGGTGGCCGAGGGCGTGGAGAGCGTGGCGCAGTTGCGGCTGCTGCGCGAATGGCAGTGCGACATCTACCAGGGCTTCCTCTCCAGCCGGCCGCTGCCGGGCGAGGAGATCAGCGCGCTGCTGGCCGGCCTGCGCGCCGCGCATCTGGTCGGCCTGCCGCTGCCGGTGGAGCCGGCCTGAGGTCACGCTCGGCGCGGATGAGCCTGCCCGGCCGCGGCTGGCGCTCGCCGCCTTACTCCCTCTTCGTCGCGGGAGAGCGCCAGGCAGAGGGGGCGCACCGCGAGGGGCGGCTACGTTCCGGTTCGACGTAGCGCGCTCTTCGTCTCCCTGGCCCGCGTCCCAAGAAGGGCTTCAAGAAGGACTCAAGTCCCGCCGGCCAACTCCAGCACCCGCAGCAGGCTGGCGGTGTCATCCTGTCCCCAGCCCAGCGCCATCAGCGCGTTGAGCTGCTGCCACACTTGCGCCGCGATCGGCAGCGGCACGCCGAGGCGATGCGCCTCTCCCAGCAGGATGCCGAAGTCCTTGTGGTGCAGCCACGCCTCCACGCCGGCGGAGAAATCCCGCGACACCATGCGCCCGCCCATCACCTCCAGCATGCGCGAGGCCGCCGAGCCGCCCATCAACGCCTGGCGTACCACAGCGACATCCAATCCGTGGGCGGCGGCGAGCCGCATGGCCTCGGCGCAGGCCTCTATGGCGGACACCATGACCATCTGGTTGCAGGCCTTGGCCACTTGGCCGGCGCCGGCCGGGCCCACATGCACCACTCGGCTGCCCAGCGTCGCCAGCAATGGCTGCACCCGGGCGAGCACCGCCGCTTCGCCGCCGGCCATGATGGCCAGCGTGGCCGCCTGCGCGCCCGCCGCGCCGCCGGAAACCGGCGCATCCAGCCAGTCCACGCCCAGCCCGGCGTAGCGCCCGGCCAGTTCGCGCGCGACCGTGGGCGAGGTGGTGCTCATGTCCACATGCACGCCGCCGCGGCGGAAACCTTCGGCGAGGCCGTTCCCGCCGAAGGCCACCTCGATCACATCGGCGCCGGTGGTGACGATGGAGAACACCACCTCGCTGCGCGCCGCCAGCTCGGCCGGTGTGGCGCACACCGCGGCTCCGGCCCGGGCCGCCTCGGCCGCCGCTTCCGGCCGCCGCGCCCACACCGCCAGCTCGTGCCCGGCGGCGATCAGGTGGCCCAGCATCGGCCGCCCCATCGCCCCCAGGCCGACGAAGCCCAGCTTCATTCGCCGGCCCCGCCGCTCATGCGCTCCAGCAGCTTGAGCACGCCGATGGAGTCGTCCTCGCCCAGGCCGCTGCCCACCATGGCGTTGAACATCTGCGCGGTGGCCGCCGCCGCCGGCAGGGCGAGGCCGAGGCGATGCGCTTCTTCCATGACGATGCGCATGTCCTTCTGGTGCATCCAGGCCTTGAAGCCGGGCTTGAAGTTGCGGTCCAGCATGCGCTGGCCGTGGTTCTCCAGCACCCGCGAATAGGCGAAGCCACCGAGCAAGGCCTCGCGCACCCGGCCTGCGTCCACGCCGCTGCGGGTGGCGAAATTCAGCGCCTCGGCCACCGCCGCCACGCCCACGCCGGTCAGGATCTGGTTGCAGGCCTTGGCCACCTGGCCGGCGCCGGAGTCGCCGATGCGGGTCACCGACTTGCCCATGGCCTCGAATAGCGGCTTCACTTTGTCGAAGGCGGCCTGCTCGCCGCCCACCATGATGGTCAGCGTGGCGGCGATGGCGCCCACCTCGCCGCCGGACACCGGCGCGTCCAGCATGGCAATGCCCTTCTCCGCCATGCGCGCCGCCACCGCCTGCGCCGCGGCCGGCGCGATGGTGCTCATGTCCACGTGCACCAGCCCCGGCCGCGCGCCTTCGGCCACGCCGCCGGCACCCAGCGCCACCTGCTCCACGTCCGGCGCATCGGCCACCATGGAGATGGTCACCTCCACCAGCGCCGCCACCTCGGCCGCGCTGGCGTGGCCCTGGGCACCGGCTTCCAGCAGCGGCGCCATGGATTCCTGGCGGCGGGTCCACACATGCACCTTGTGGCCGGCCTTGAGCAGATTGAGGGCCATGGGGCGGCCCATCAGGCCGAGTCCGATGAATCCGACTTCCATTGGGATTGCACTCCTTGCGAGGGATGGGAGGCCACCGCGCACGCGGCTACCGCGGGCGCGCCGCCGGGCGGATAATGCGGCCATGACTTACGCCCCAATCATCAAGGAAATCGCCCGTGGCGCCAAGGGCGCGCGGCCTCTGGACGTGGCCGCCGCGGCCGCGCTTTTCGGCGACATCCTGGACGGCAAGGTGCCGGACCTGGAGCTGGGAGCCATCCTGATCGCACTGCGGGTGAAGAGCGAATCGCTGCACGAACTGCTGGGCTTCAAACAGGCGATGGACGCGCGCACCGCCCAGGTCGCCGTGCCGCCCGGCCCGCGTTGCGTGGTGCTGCCGACCTACAACGGCGCCCGCCGCCAGCCCAACCTGATGCCGCTGGTGGCGCTGCTGCTGGCGCGCGAAGGCGTGCCGGTGCTGATCCAGGGCCGGCACGACTTCGAATCCCGCGTCAGCCCCTTCGAGTTGCTGTCCGCCCTCGGCCTGGAGCGCGCGGCGGACGCAGTCGCCGCTTCCGCACAGCTTGCCGAGCACCGCCTCGCCTGCATCGGCGTCGAACAACTGCTGCCGGGGCTGGACCGCCTGCTGGCGTTGCGCACCCGCTTCGGCCTGCGCGGCAGCGGCCACATCATGGCCAAGCTGCTGGACCCGGCGCGCGGACGCAGCGTGCGGGTGGTAGCGGTGACGCACCCGGAGTACCTCGAGCGCATGGACGCCTTCCTGCGTGCCGACGCCGGGCCGGCAATGCTGCTGCGCGGTACCGAGGGGGAGATCTACGCCAACCCCCGCCGCTGCCCGACGCTCGCCGTGTACGAACACGGTGAAGGCCGGATCGCCGTGGAAGGCGAGGAAGGCGGCGCGCCGCCGCTGGCCGGCCTGCCGGACAATCCCTCCATTGCCGACAACGTGCGCCTGATCCAGGCGGTGCTCGCCGGCGAGCAGCCGGTGCCCGGCCCCATCCAGGCGCAGGTGGCGGCCCTGGCGGCCCTGGCGAAGGCGCCGTGAACGAAGAAGGGGAAGCGGCTCCGCTCCCCCCGTTTCATGCGCCCGGCAGTTCGGCTCCGCCACGCCAGGGATGGCAGCCAGCTCCTGGCCCTGCATGACGACGGGGCCGGCTACATATCCCCGAAGAACTGCACCTTGACGTCCCGCGGCGGCGCCGAGAAGGGCGCCGAACTGACCAGCAGATCCGCCCCCGCCGCGACATAGGCCTCGGCGTTGTCCGCCTTCACACCACCGGCGGCGGCGAGCAGGCAAGGCAGCTGGCGCACATCCAGCGCGGCGCGGCACTCGGCAACCCGGTCCGGCGGGAATTTCTCGGTCTGCACTACATGGGCGCCGGCCTGCGCCCAGGCCAGCGCCTCGTCCACCGTGCCGACCTCGACCACCACCTTCTTCTCCGGCTCCGCCGCCCGCAGGCGCGCCACCGTCACCGCCGGCGACTCGTCCAGGTACAGCCGATGCTCCGGGAAGACCAGCAGGGTCTCCGAAAGGCCCAGCCGGTGCATGGTGGCACCGGCGCAGCGCACCGCCTTCACCGACAGCGCCTTGGTGCCGGGAACCGTCTTGCGGGTGCAGGCCACCGGCACCCGCTTGCCCTTGTGCTGGGCCGCCTGGACGATGGCCGCGGCCACGCTGGCGATGCCGCTGGCCCACTCCACCAGCACCTGGGCGGTCTTCCAGGTGCGGTGCAGCACCTCCGCGCTGCCGTCCACGGTGAGGATGGGCGCCTGGAAGGACAGGCTTTCACCCGAGCGGGCTTCGAGCCGCACCCGCGCGCCGTTGAGTTCGAACAGGCGGGCGGCCTCCTCCACGCTACAGACCGTCATCGGCCCACGGGCGCAGAAGCTCAGCCGCGCCGGCCGCGCGCCGATGCGCAGGCTGTCGGTGGTGAGATCGCCGCAGGGCACGTCGTCGGCAAGCAGGGCCGCCAACTCTTGATCGCTCAGAACCGGATGACGCATGGAAGCCCTACTCCTGGTTGGTCGGCACTGCCCACCGTGGAGGAAAGTCAGCGGCTGGAGCTCAGTGCCGGGAAAAGAGATCGCGCAGTGCGCACAGCGCCCGTGTCGGATCGAAGCGGGTGTCCGCCAGCGCCTCGCCTGCGATCAACTTTTCCAGCGCCGCCTGCGGCTCGCTCTCGCCGGTCAGCAACACTTCCGCGCCGCGCTTGGCCATGTGGCGCAGGAAGCCGTCGCCGGCGCTGCCCGCCACCACCAGGTCGACGCCATCCAGCGGATGCGGGCCGACGTCGTCAAAGTAGTGGAAAAGCTGCGCCTTCTCCAGCGTGATGCGCGCGGGCACCGGCAGCGGGCAGCCGGGCGCGCAATCGTAGATGAGCCATTCGCGCGTCTTGCCCGCATGCCCGGACACTTCCAGGAACTCGCGGGTGGCGACCGCGATGCGCATGCGCCCTTCCAGCTTGCTCAGGATAGAACCGGCGCCGCGGCGCCGGCCTCCCGGCCGATCTCCTCGACGAAGCAGCCCACCGGTGGCCCGAGCACGCCGTCCGCCGCTTCGAAGCGGACGACGAACACCTCCACATCCAGCACTTCCTCGATGTGCCCCACTTTCACCACCACGCCGCGGGTGCCGGCCGCGGCCAGCAACTCGCCCTCGGGCACGCCCGGCAGGCTGCCGTCGTTGTGGATGTCGTCCACCGCGAACACGATGGTGCCGGGCGGGTAGGTCGGCTCGCCCGACAGGGCTTCTGGCTGAATTGGCGTTTCCATGTCCTTACCCCCAGATTTCCGCAGGCACTTTCAGGCGCTCGACCGGCGCGCCGCCGATCAGGTGCTCGTCGATGATGGCGCTCACGTCGCCGACGGCCACGCCGCCGTACATCACCGCGTCCGGATAGACCAGCACGCTGGGCCCGCTCATGCAGGGGCCGAGGCAGCCGGTGTTGGTCACCGCGAAGTCATTCCACAGGTTGCGCGCCTGGAAGGCTTCCTGGAAAGCCTGGAAGACATCCATGCAGCCCTTCTGCTGACAGGAGCCGCGGGGATGGCCGGGCGGGCGCCCCTGGACGCAGACGAGTACGTGCTTCTTCGGCTTGGGCATGGCTAGGCTCCTGGAGGGAAAGATTTCCCCCTTCGAAGCAAGCCGGATGCCATCCGTTTTTCATCACCAATTCAATCGCTTGCGGGAACGGGGCTGTCGCTTTTGCGACAAGCTCCGGCCGGGATGGCAGCCGGGGCCGGGATACGACAATCGCCCCTCCTCCACCGCCCCTGAAAAAGCGGCGCCCCGCGTGCCTTGAAGCATCGCGGGGCGCCGTTGGCCGGGGCGGTCGGCGAATCAGCCGCCGAAACGTCCGTCGCGGAAATCCGCCAGGGCTTCGTAGATCTGCTGTTCGGTGTTCATCACGAAGGGACCGTACTGGGCGATGGGCTCGTTCAACGGCCGGCCGGCGATGAGCAGCAGGCGCGCCCCCTCGGCGCCCGCTTCGACCACCACACCGTCCCGGTCCGCCGCGTTCCCCAACACCGCCATCCGCCGCTCGCCGATCTCCCGCCCGGCGACGGTGAGCGCGCCGCGATAGACGTAGAGGAAGGCATTGTGCCCGGCCGGCAGCCGCTGGGCGAAACGGCCGCCCACCGGCAGTTGCAGGTCCAGGTAGAGCGGCTGGGTGCCCTCGCGGCTCACCGCCCCCTCCACGCCGTGGCTGGCACCGGCGATGACGGTTACCTCGGCGCCATCGTCGGTCGTGAAGGCGGGCAGGTCGGCGGCGGAGAAGTCGCGGTACCAAGGGTCCCTCATCTTGTCCCCGGCCGGCAGGTTCAGCCACAGCTGGAAGCCTTCCATCAGGCCATCCTCCTGCTCCGGCAACTCGGAGTGGATCACCCCTCGCCCGGCCGTCATCCATTGCACGCCGCCGTTCTGCAGCAGCCCTTCATGGCCGGCGCTGTCGCGGTGCCTCAAGCGGCCGGCGATCATGTAAGTCACCGTTTCGAAGCCGCGGTGCGGATGATCCGGAAAGCCGGCGATGTAGTCATCCGGATCATCGCTGCGAAAGGCATCCAGCATCAGGAAAGGGTCCAGCCGGCGCTGCAGCGGCTGGGTAAGCACCCGGGTGAGCTTCACCCCGGCGCCGTCCGAGGTGGCCTGCCCGGCCACCAGGCGCTCCACCTCGCGGGAGCGATTCACCGTGTCGGGCCGCATCGTCTCTGTCGTGGTCGTCATGATGGTCTCCTGTTCAGGGGTGCGACACGGGTTCAGGCGAAGGCGGCGTCCATGTCCGCTTCCGCCTCGGCAAAGGCCTGGACCGCTGCCTCTTCACCCAGCGCCAGCCCTTCGGCGTAGATGAAGCTGACGTCTGTCATGCCAAGGAAAGCCAGCACGGTCTTGAGGTAGGGCACCTGGCTGTCGGCCGGGGTGTCGCGATAGCGGCCGCCGCGGGCCAGCGCCACATATACCTTCTTGCCCTTCAGCAGGCCTTCCACACCGTTCTCGGTATAGCGGAAGGTGACGCGGGCGCGAGCAATGGCGTCGATCCAGTTCTTCAACTGCACCGGCACTCCGAAGTTGTACATCGGCACCCCCAGCACTACGGTATCCGCGGCCTGGATCTCGGCGATCAGCGCATCATCCAGCGCCACCCGCGCGGCCTGCTCGGCGCTGCGCTGCTCGGCCGGCGTGAAGAGCGCGCCCAGCGCGGCCTCGTCCAGCACCGGATGGGGGTTGGCGGCCAGATCGCGGACCGTGAGGCTGGCATCCGGATTCGCCGCGCGCAGGCGGGCGACGATGCGCTCGGCGACACGGGTGGAATTGGCTCCGACGCTGCGGGCGCTGGCATTGATTTGCAGGATGTTCATTTTGCTCTCCTTGTTCGGGTGGGGGGTGCTGCATGGAGCACACTTTATTACTCACCACCGAAAGGATAAATCCGCCATATCGGATAACATTGACTCAAAAATGGAACAATACGACGCCAACGACCTCCTGATATTTGCCCGTGTGGCCGAAGCCGGCAGCTTCACCCGCGCCGCCGAAAGGCTGGAGCTGCCCAAGTCCACCGTTTCCCGCCGCATCGGCCTGCTGGAGGAGCGGCTGGGCGAACGCCTGCTCCAGCGCACCACCCGGCGCCTCAACCTCACCGAGTTCGGCCACAGCCTGCTGGAGCATGCCCGCCAGGTAGCGGCGGAGGTGGATGCGGTCGCGGCGCTAGCGGAGCACCGGCAGGCCCGGCCCAGCGGACGGCTGCGCGTCTCCATGCCCAGCGACTTCGCCAACCTGCTACTGGTGGACATGCTGGCCGCCTTCGTCGCCCTGCATCCGGGGGTCACGCTGGAACTGGATCTGTCGCCGCGGCGGGTGGACCTGCTGGGCGAGAATTTCGACCTCGCCCTGCGCATGGGCGATCTGCCGGACGACGCCAACCTGGCCGCCCGCCGCATCGCCATCTATCCCTCCGGGCTGTATGCCTCGCCCAACTACCTCGCCACCCGCGGTGCGCCGGCAACGCCAGAAGCGCTGGCGAGCCACGACTGCCTGCACCTCCTCGGCCGCAATGGCGAACCGGCGCCCTGGTGCCTGCGCCGCGGCGACCATGAATGGACGGGCACGCCGCCCGGCCGCAGCATCGCCAATTCGCCGGAACTACTGATCCGCCTGGCGCGCGCCGGCGCCGGCATCGTTGCCGTGCCCGAGTACTTCGCCCAACCCCACGTACGACGGGACGAATTGCGCCGCATCCTGCCCGAGTGGAACCTGCCCTCGGCCACCGCCTGGGCCGTGTTCCCCGGACGCCGGCTGATGCCAACCAAGACGCGCGCCTTCCTCGACATGCTGGGGACCGCGCTGAGCCCCGTACGGGACTAATCCCGCGTCCGCGCCGGGAACTTTCCCATCCGCCACACGCACGAAATGCGCTCGCCGCCGGCTGGCGCTAGCATCTCGACTTCGGCGCCCACTAGCCCCAGCCCCTTCTCATCTCTTACCTACGCCCCTCATGCCTGCCACCTTCCTGCCTTACCCACGCGGCCCCTTCCTCGCCCTCTTCCTCGTCTGCCTCGGCCTGCTGGGCTTCGGGCTCTACCTCCAGCACGCCGTCGGCTTGCAGCCCTGCCCGATGTGCATCATGCAGCGCTATGCCTTCGTCGCCATTGCGCTGGTGTCGCTCATCGCCGGCATTCACGGACCGGCTCGGCCAGGCCGCAAGGTCTACATCGCACTGATCCTGATCGCCGCCCTCGCCGGCGCCGGGGTTGCCGCCAGGCAGAGCTGGATACAACTCTATCCGCCCGAATTCGCCGAGTGCGGCCCCGACCTGGCTTATATGCTGGACAGCTTCCCCCTCGCCGAGTCCCTGCCGATGATCTTTGGCGGCTCGGGCGACTGCAGCGTGGTGGACTGGACCTTCCTCAGCCTCTCCATCGCCAACTGGTCCCTGCTCTGCCTGCTGGGCATCGCGGCAGTGGCGGTGCATCAACTACTGCGGCGCCGCTGAGTTTTTCCTCACGCTTTCCTTACGTCTTTACCGCATCGCAGCATGCCTTTCTGGCGTGCGCTCGCCGTACGCCGGACGATAGCGACCACCCAGCCAATACCCACGTTGGCAGAAATGGAATCCATTGCTATTGTTGGGGCGCAGATACCGGTATTGCATCGAACAGGAACGCCGCACACAGCGACGTCCGCGCGAGGAGAGCCATCATGTATGAGCAATCGAATGCGAGCCGGGGTGTGCCCTCCTGGTTCAAGGGCAGCGCGGAAGACTACCGCCAGTTGGAAAAGCTGCATTTCGACATGCGCGTACGGGAGAACGCCCGCCGCCGGGCATTCGCCTCAAGGTTGAGCGTCTATCTGCTGGTCATCCTCGGGCTGGTGACTGCCGTGGGGCGCTTTGCCCTCGCCGAAGGCGAAGGCGTTACCGAAACCACTTCTGTTCCGGTTTTTCCTTTCCTCGTATTGACAGCCACCGTGGTGCTGTTCGAACTGGTGCGCTTTCTCGAGCGGCATGTGTTCGATCTGGAAGTGAATTTGCGCTTTGCACCATTGGCGCAGGAGTGTGTTCGCCGGGGGGAGGTGGACGAGAACCAACCGCTGCTGCCCTACACCAACGAGGCGCCGCTGCATGCCGAGCTACTACGTTTTGCCCGCGCCCGGCGCGAGAACCGGCGCCTGCTGCCTGCCCTGTTCCGTGCCGGCTTCACCCTGGGCGGTCACCTGCCGCGCAGGCCGGGGAAATATTGAACGCCGCGCGGCTCCGCCCGGTTCAGCCCAGTACGCGGACGATGGCGCCGCCGATCTCGTAGATGCCATCGCCAACCGCGTGGCAACGCTTCACCTGCAGGCGGGTCACCAGCGGCGGACGGTCGAGCTGGGCGCCGGGCGAGGCAACGGCCACCTCGATCACCTCCAGTTCCCCGGGCACATAGGCCGCACGTATCGTCATTCCGCCAACACTGATTTCCACGCACTCGGCCGCCACCACCTCGCCGTTGGGCAAAAAGATGGACGCGGAACAACCGAGGGGAATGCGCCGGTCCAGCCGACGATCCGGAGGAGTGGAGCGAGCATTCATTGGCAACCCCGCAGATGACGATGCCCGATTGTAGCCGGCCTGCCCCGCCGGGAATCGCGGACATATGCCCGCATTCGGGCGAAATCAGCGCGAAGGCGTGCGCGCGCAGGCGCAGGCGTAATCCGCGATAGCCGCCACGACAGGCTCCGCCTCACCCACAGCCTGCTCCAGCTTGAACTCCACCTGCGGATGACGGGCCGCAAGTTCCGCCAGGAGCGCCGGCAGATCGCGCTTCAGATGGCCCCCTTGTGCCAGGAATACCGGCAGGATCACCAGGCGCTGGCAGCCGCCGGCGATCAAGGCCTCTGCCGCCTCCGCTAGCGAGGGGGACATCAACTCCAGGAAGGCCAGCGTTACCTCCAGCTCCGGCGCGAGCGCTCGCATACGTTCGCGCATGCGTTGCATCGGCCCGGCCCAGGCGGGATCGCGCGCGCCATGCCCGAACAGGATCACGCCCTGGCGCCCGCTCATGGCTGCGGCTCCTGTTCCACCAACCGACCCAGCACCCGAGCCGCGGCGAACAGGCCCACGCTGGCGGTCATCGCCACGCTGGAACCATAGCCGGCGCAGGCCAGCCCCTGCGGCGCCTGGCCGGGAGCACAGGCGGCAATGGGATAGCGCAGCGGCTCCACCGAATACACCGCTTCGATTCCGAACTTGCGCCGGGGGTCACGTGGAAATCCGTGGTTCTTGCGAAGCGCGGCCCTCACCTTGGCAAGCAGGGGATCCTGTTCGGTGCGGGCGAGGTCGTCGACGCGGATGCGTGTCGGATCCGCCTTCCCCCCTGCCCCACCGGCCATCACCAGCCGCAGGCCGTGGGCGCGGCACACCGCGGCGATCGCGACCTTGGCACGCACGTTGTCGATCGCGTCCACCACATGGTCCATGCCTTGCAGCAGCCCGGCCGCATTCTCCGGCGTCAGGAAATCTTCCACCTGGACGACCCGGGCAGCCGGATTGATCTCGGCAATGCGCTCCGCCATCGCCTGCACCTTGGGCTGGCCCAGCGTTCCGTCCAATGCGTGGATCTGGCGATTGATGTTGGACTCGGCGACGTTGTCCAGATCGACCAGGGTCAGACGGCCCACACCGCTGCGCGCCAGTGCTTCCGCCACCCAGGAGCCGACGCCGCCTATGCCAACGACACAGACATGACTCTGCGCCAACCGCTCCACCGCCCCCACGCCATAGAGGCGGTCCAGTCCGCCGAAGCGGCGAGCGGGATCAGCCTCTCCCGCAAGGGAAGGCAGGGAACGTTCGGGAGCAAGCGGGAGCGACATGGGAGACAGGCGGGAACGGGAGATCCGAGCGATCTTACTCCACCCCCGAGCCTCCACCGAGTCCTGCAGTCGGCGGCCGGTGCCGCGCGCGACCGGCAGGAGCCAGGCACGGCGCCCGAACTCTCCGCGGCCGGATGATCAGACGATCTCTGCCGCCGGCAAACGGGCCTTCTGGCTGTCCAGCCAGACGCCCAGCCCCTGCGCATTCAGCTCCAGGTCGTCGCGCAGCAACTCCAGCACCGCATCCTCCGCCAGCAGCCAGCCCTGCCGCTCCGACTCTTCCCGCACGATCTGCTCCAGGCCGGCGAGGATTTCCACATGGCGCGCCACGCCATCTCCGCGAGCGGCCCTTGCCACCGCGACCTGGGTGTCGATGAGGCGGTGCAGGTCGTCCGCCAGTCGCGGGATGTCGGTCACCCGGCTGTAGTGGGTCAGGAACATGGCCTGCGGCGAACGCGACAGCATGCGGTTTACCGATGCATGCAGCGCGTTCGGATCAAACTGGGTAGGCGTGGTGCTGGGGAAGATGAAAGCGCGGCCATCGACGTCCAGCTCGCGGTAGGAAAGGCCGAAGGTATCGCCGGCGAAGAAGGAGTGCGCCTGCGCATCCCAGATGGCGATGTGATGGCGCGCGTGCCCCGGCGTTTCCAGCACTTCGAAGACGCGCCCCGCCAATTCCAGCGCCTGCCCCTCCACCGCGGCGACGATGCGCGCTTCCTCCACCGGCACCAGGCGGCCATACAGCGAGAAGGCGCGCTCCGCCCCATACACCGCGGCGGTTCCCTGCCACAGCCGGGTGGGGTCGACCATGTGCGGAACGCCCCGCGGATGGACCAGCAGCCTGGCCCGGGGCAGCGCGCACATCAGGCTGCCGGCACCGCCTGCGTGGTCCAGGTGAACATGGGTCAGCATTACCCATTCGACCGCGTCCGGCGCCACGCCCAGGCCGGCCAGGGCAGCCAATACCCGTGGCACCGATGCGTTGCAGCCGGTATCCACCACCGCAGCGCGACCACGGTGGACGATGATGTGGATGGCGGCAAGCAGTGGCCGGCCGTAACCGGAGTCCACTGTATAGATGCCGTCGGGATGCGCACAGAGATCATGCACGATTGCCTTCCTCCCTCCTTCGAACTGTTTTGCCCGATTCTATCCGAGTAACAAAAAGCGCTCCCCGGCCACGCTGCCCAAGGGGCGGAATGCGCCGGCCGGCGGACAGGGGACGTTAAACTGTGCGCCCCTATCGCCACCGCCGCCCCGGTTCCCGCCATGGATTTCGATTTCGACCGACAACCTGACCGCCGTACCGTTCCCGGCGAGAAGTGGGGCCGCTATGCCGGTCGTGACGTCCTTCCGCTGTGGGTGGCGGACATGGACTTCACTGCGCCGCCTGCCGTGCTGGAGGCGCTGCGGGCGCGGCTGGACCACGGCATTTTCGGCTACACCGATGCCTGGCCCTCGCTGACGGAAGCGGTCACCACCGGCCTCGCTCGCGACCATGCGTGGCAGATCGAGCCGGAATGGCTGATTTGGCTGCCGGGCGTGGTCACCGGCTTCAACCTCGCCTGCCGCGCCGTCGGCCAGCCGGGGGACAGCGTGTTCACCGCCACGCCGGTCTATCCCCCCTTCCTGTCAGCACCGGACAACAGCGAGCGCCGGCTGATCACCGCACCGCTGATCGAAGGCCCGACCCGCTGGGAGTGGGACAGGCTGGCGACCGAGCAAGCGCTGGCAGGAGACACCCGCCTGTTCATGCTATGCAGCCCGCACAACCCGGTGGGCCGGGTGTTCGACCAGGAAGAGTTGCAGTGGCTGGCCGACCTCGCCGAACGCCGGGACCTGGTGGTCTGCAGCGACGAGATCCATTGCGGCCTCGTGCTGGACGAGGACAAGCCGCATGTTCCGCTGGCCGCGCTCAATCCGGAGATCGCCCGCCGCAGCATCACGCTGATGGCGCCCTCCAAGACCTGGAACATCCCTGCGCTCTATTGCGCCTTCGCCATCATTCCGGACGCCGGCCTGCGGTCCCGCTACCGGCGGGCAATGCGCGGCATCGTGCCGCATGTGAACGTGCTGGGGCTGGTGGCCACCGAAGCGGCCTATCGAGACGGCGGCGCCTGGCGCAGCGCGCTGCTCGACTACCTGCGCGGCAACCGCGAACGGGTGATGGAGGCGGTGGCGGCCATGCCGGGCCTGCGCACCAACCGGCCGGAGGCGACCTATCTCGCCTGGCTGGATTGTCGCGACAGCGGCCTGGCAGATCCGGCGGCCTTCTTCGAGGCCGCGGGCGTCGGCCTGTCCGACGGCCGCCCCTTCGGGCTGCCCGGCTTCCTGCGGCTCAACTTCGGTTGCCCGCGGGCGACGCTGGATGAGGCGCTGGCGCGGATGCGGCGGGCCTTGGACGCACGCTGACGCGGGGCGGCTCGCCGCCGGGCCGCCCTCCCGGCGGCGCAGGGCGGCGCAACCGCGAGATCAGCGGTGGCGGAGGAAACGCGCCTCGAACTCCGCCGCCGGCACCGGCGGGCTGCAGAGGTAGCCCTGGTAGGCGCCACAGCCCAGCGTCGCCAGCAGCGCAAGCTGGGAGGCGGTTTCCACCCCTTCCGCCTGCACGCTGATCTCCAGGGCCCTCGCCATGGCGACCACCGCGGCGGCAATCGCGAGGTCGTTGCGGTCATCGGCCAGGTCCTTGACGAAGCTGCGGTCGATCTTGAGTTTGTCGATGGCGAAGCGCTTGAGGTAGGCGAGGCTGGAATAGCCGGTGCCGAAGTCGTCGATGGCCAGCCGCAGGCCCAGCTCCTTCAGGCGATCCAGCATTGCCGCCGCCCGCTCGCCCTGATCCATCAGGTTGCTCTCGGTGATCTCCAGTTCCAGCCGCCCGGCCGGCAGGCCGGTTTCCTCCAGCACTTCGCGCAGCATGGCGCCCACATCCTGGCGCTTGAACTGGGCCGCGGACAGGTTGACCGCCATCGAACCGAAAGCAAGGCCGGCGGAAATCCAGGCCTGCGCCTGGCGACAGGCCTCGCGCAGCACCCATTCGCCCAGCGGCAGGATGAGGCCGGTTTCCTCGGCGATGGGAATGAATTCCGCCGGCGAGATCATCGCCTCCCCCGCCGGCTGCCAGCGCACCAGCGCCTCGGCGCCCAGCAGGCGACCGTCGGCCACCGACAGCACCGGCTGATAGAAGACAACGAATTCCGCCTGCGCCAGCGCCCGGCGCAGGCGGGTTTCCAGGTCCAGGCGCTGGCTGGCATAGCGGGTCAGGTCTTCGGTGTAGAAGCCGTAGGTGTTGCGGCCCTGGCTCTTGGCCCGGTACATCGCCGCATCCGCGTTGCGCACCAGCTCCATGAATTCCCAGCCATCGTCCGGATACAGGCTGATGCCGACGCTGACGTGGATGAACACCTCGTGGCCGGACGAAAGGGAGAAAGGCTCGGCCAGCTCCTCGATCAGGTTCTGCGCCACGACGGCTGCATCCCCGGGCGTCTCCACCTGCTCCAGCAGCACCATGAACTCGTCGCCGCCCAGACGGCCCAGGGTGTCCTCATCGCGCAGCCGGCGGCGCAGGCGGCCGGCCACCTCGCACAGCAGCTCATCGCCCACCGAATGGCCGAGGCTGTCGTTTACCGTCTTGAAGCGGTCGAGGTCGAGAAACATCACCGCCACCCGCTTGCCGCGGCGCTGGGCGACCTCCAAGGCATGCTCCAGGCGCGAGAGCACCAGCAGGCGGTTGGGCAGATCGGTGAGCGGGTCGTGATGGGCGAGGTAATCCAGCCTGGCCTCGGTCTGCTTGAGCTTGCTGATGTCGGTGAACACGCCGACGTAGTGGCTGACTTCCCCCGCCTCGTTGCGCACCGCGTTCAGGGTGAGCCACTCCGGATACAGCTCGCCGTTGCGGCGGCGGTTCCACAACTCGCCCTGCCAGTAGCCGGTTGCGGTCAGTGCCGCCCACATCGCCTGGTAGTAGTTGCGGTCGTGACGGCCGGATTGAAGGAAGCGCGGATTGCGGCCGATGACTTCATCCCGCTCATAGCCGGTGACAACCGTGAAAGCCCGATTGACCGAGACGATGCGTCCTTCGAGGTCGGTGATGAGCACGCCATCGTGGGTGCTCTCTATCACCGCTGCGTTCAGCCTCAAGCGCTCGGTGGCGATGCGCTGCTCGCTGATGTCGCTCCACACGCCGACGATGCGCCGGGGCGCCCCTTCGCTGTCCCGCACCAGCCTGCCTTCATCCCGCAGCCACATCGTCTCGCCGTCGCTGCGAAGGAAGCGGTACTCGCGCACGCGCTGGTCGCCGGCGTGCAAGTCCACCGGCAAGGTGCCCGCCAGCGTCTGCTCGGCTGGGTGCAGACAGCTCGCCCACCACCCCGGCCGCAGCGCAGCGGCCGTCTCGTGACCGGTGAGGCGGGCCAGGTTGTCGCTGATCCAGGTGAGCTGCCAGGTGCCATCGCGCAACTCCATCGTGTAATTCACCGACGGGCTGGTGGCGAGCACTTCCTGCAGACGCTCGCTGGTCCGGCGCAACGCTGCGCGCTCGCGCATAAGCTCGGCCTCACGGAACACCTTGTCCAGCACCAGCGGCAGTTCGTGCAGATAGCTGTCGTGCTTCACCAGGTAGTCGGACACGCCCAGGCGCAGCGCCTGGGCGGCGATCTCTTCGCTACCCTGGCCGGTGACCATGACGATGGGCAGGTCCAGCCCGCGCTCCTCGCGCAGCACCTTGGTGATGTCCAGCGCGTTCATGCCGGGCAACAGGAAATCGAGCAGCACCACGTCGTAATCGCAGGACAGCCCCGGAGCGGTCGGCAGCTTGGCGAGGACTTCATCCGCGGTCGCCACATTGTGGATGCGCAGATGGGGCGCGCTCTGCAGGAGGTGCCGCCGGGTGAGGTCGATGTCGAAACGGTGGTGCTCGGCGTAGAGCACCCGGATAGGCCGGCTGCGATGGGCCTGCTCGGCGCGCGAGCGGTTCAGCGCCACCTCCAGCGTGCGCGGCAGTCGCTCCAGGTAGTCGCCATCCTTGACCAGGTAGTCGTCCGCTCCCGCCTTCAGGGCCGCCACAGCGGCGCCCTGGTCGCCCGAGCCGGTGAGCACCACGAAGGCCAGCGGCAGCCGCTGCTCCCGCACCCAGTTCAACAGGTCCATGCCGCTGCCGTCGGGCAGGGCAAGGTCGGCCACCACCACGTCGTAGCCGGACTCCAGCTTGAGCCGCTCCATGCCGCGCGCCACGCTGCTCGCCAGTTCGAGCACCGCGGCGGGCATGCCGCGCCCAAGCCCCCGGCAGACCAGATCGGCATCGACCGGATTGTCTTCGACGTAAAGGACTTTCATCCGTACCCTCGGCCGCCGCCTCAAGCCCGGGCGGGCTTGTTGAGCGCGCACCAGTAGAGCTCGATCTGGCTTGCAACCTGGGTGAACTTGTCGAAATCGACCGGTTTCAGGATGTAGGAGTTGGCGCCCAGGGTATAGGCGGTCTCGATGTCGGCGTCCTCGTCCGAGGTCGTGAGCACCACCACCGGCACGCTGCGCGATACCTCTTCGCGTTTGTACTGGCGCAGCACGTCCAGACCATGAACCTTGGGCAGCTTGAGATCCAGCAACACCACCAGCGGCAGCGGCTCGCCGGCGCTCCAGCGCGGCAGGAAATCCAGCGCTTCCTGGCCATCGCGGGCGACCAGCAGCGGGTTCACCAGATGTCGCCGGTTGAAGGCACGGCGGGTGAGGTCCAGGTCGGCCGGATTGTCCTCGACCAGCAGGATAGGGCGAGCGGTGGGCAGCACGTCGCTCATAACGGCAGCTCCAGGTGGAAGGTGGCGCCCTGCCCCACCGCGCCCTCGGCCCACACCCGGCCGCCCATGCGCTGGACGGCCTTGCGCACGATGGCGAGGCCAACCCCGGTGCCGGCGTAGTCCTCCGCCCGCTGCAGACGCTGGAATATCTCGAAAATGCGGTCGTGGAATTTCATGTCGAATCCGATTCCATTGTCCTGGACACGTACATGACAGCGCTCTCCCTCCGCCCGCGCCGAAATACGGACTTCGGGAGAAGCGGCATCCTTTGAGTACTTGAGAGCGTTATCAACGAGATTTCGCAGAACTTGCGCCAGACCGTCGGGGTCCGCCTGCACCCTCAGCTCCGGCACGTCCACTTCGATGCGGGTATGGCCGCTTTCCAGCTCTGCGGCCCGTTCAGCGAGTATGCCACGCACCATGTCGGGCAGGTTTACCTCGGTCCGCTGCAAGGTGCGGCGCTCCATGCGGGAGTATGCGAGCAGGTCGTCGATCAGCCGTGCCATCTGCTTCACGCCGGAGCGGATATGGCGGATGAAAAGTTTTCCCTCCTCGTCCAGTTGGCCGGCGTAATCCTCCATCAGCAGGTGGCTGTAGCCGTCGATGCCACGCAATGGTGCCTTGAGGTCGTGGGACACGGAGTAGGCGAAGGTCTCCAGCTCCTTGTTCAGCACGGCCAACTGCGCAGTACGCTGCTCCACCCGCGCTTCCAGTTCGGCGTTGAGTTCGCGCATCGCTGCATCGGTACGATGGCGTTCGGTGACATCGGTGAGCAGGCCGGTGCGCTCGGCCAACTGGCCGTCGGCATCGCGCTGCAGGCTGCCACGCTCTTCCACCCAGATGTACCTGCCGTCGCCGGTGCGGATGCGGTACTCCCGCAGGAGGCTGTCTCCCTCGGCGCCCGGTTGCTCGACGCGCTCCCTATCGTCCGGATGCACCAGGTCGATGAAGCGGAAATCCTCCGCCGTCAGCTGGCTAGTGCTGTACCCCCAGCGATGGACGTTCTCGGAAACGTAGGCGACCGGCCAGCCGGGTGACAGCCTCCACCGGAACAGCACCGTCGGGCTGGCTTCCACCACGGCGGCCGCGGCTTTCAGCGCCGCTTGGTCGCGGTAGCGATTGGTAAGATCCAGCAAGGCGCCGATGACAGCCGGGCCGCCCTCGTAGTCGATCCGGCTGCCATACACCTCCACCGGGAAAGAACTGCCGTCGCGCCGCATGCCGCGGAACTCGTACTGGACAAAGTCCACCTCGCCGGCGGTCCGGCGTCGCAGTTGCTCGGTCACCCGCGGCAGGTCGTTCGGATGCACCAGGCGGGCAATGGGGAGGTCGATGATCTCCTCCACCTCATAGCCGAACCACTCGGCCAGCCGCGGATTGGCATAGGTCATGCGGCCATCGCGAACGAGGTAGACGCCGACCAGGGTGCGCTCGACCAGCCCGCGGAAACGCGCCTCGCTCGCGGCGATGGCGGCAGCGGCGTCGCGATCCTGCTGCAGGTCGAAGCAACTGCCGATGTAGCCGAGGAAACGGCCGTCCCCGCCGAGGATGGGCTCGGCATGGCTCGCCATCCAGTGGTAATCGCCATTGCGGAAACGCAGGCGGTACTCGGTGGAGAACGGCCGGCGTGCCGACAGCGCAGCGCGGAAAATCTGCCGCCAGCTGGCGAGGTCGTCCGGATGCATCCCCGCCAGCCAGCCTTCACCAAGCTCCTGCGCCAACTCGCGCCCGGTGGAGGACAGCCAGGCCTGGTTGAAGTAATCGAAGGCCCCCGCCGCGTCCGCGCGCCAGATGGGGTTGGGCATGCGGTCCAGCAGGCGGACGTGGTAGTCACGCGAATCCAGCACCTCGCGCATCAGCGAAGACAGCTGGCGCCCGAGCAAACCCAACTCGTCGCTGCCTGACACTGGCCGCGGCAGATTGCCGCCACGCGCCTGGGAGCGGGTGTAAGCCAGCAGTTGCTCGATGCGGTCGGTCAGCAGCACCTTCACCAGCGCGCCGATGCCGAGCGACAACAGCAGGATGGGCAGGAGGACGATCAGGCTTTGCCGCAAGGCCTGCTGGCGGGCCGAGCGCAGCAGCGCGCCGGTATCCATCAGGATCACCGCGTAGCCCGCCTGGGTGGAGCGGATCTGCCCCACCGGCGCCGGCAGCCGCACCGGGAAGACACCCCACAGCCGGTCGCTGCCTCGATCGCCCGCCACCTGACCGGCCAAGGTGCGTCGCGCCGCACTCACCAGCGCCGATGGCGGCGCCGGCAAGCCGACCTCCGCCAGCGTGTGCCCCTCCAGCCCCGGCCTGGTGGCGGCGACAATACGCTCGCCGCTACCGACGAAGGCGGCATAGACCAGGTGCGGCAGGGTCACCCTCTGCGCCACCAGCTGGCGCGCATAGCGGCCCTCTCCCTCGGCCAGTGCCGCCTCCAGGTTGGCCGCCAGGGTGCCGCCGGAATGACGGGCGATCATCTCCACCCGGGTACGCGCATCTTCCGAATAGCTGTTCAGGATGAAGGCAAACTGGCCGGCAGCCACCAGCACGCCGAACACCAGAACGATGCCAAGCAGCAATTGGCGCAGGGGCAGGTAGCTGACCACCTCATACCTCCTCGATCAGGCTGGAATCGAGCAGGCTCTCTCCAGGCACCTGGGCATGCAGCAAGCGGTAGTTGTGCAGCGTGAGCGCCACCTGTCCAAGGACCTCGGCCAGCTCGCCGCTGGCAAAAAGGCGGCGGTTCTCCGCAGGATCCGGCAGGCGCAGGCCCTGCAAGGCGAGGCTGAAGGCTTCCGGCGGCAGGCCGGCTCGCGGTCCCAGCGCCTGCGCGGCGGCTCGCGGGTCTGCCAACAAGCGCTCACGCCCGGCGAAGTGGCCAGCGATCAGACAACGGACATCGGCCCGGCGGCTGGCAAGCTGCAGTTCGCGGACCACGATCACGTTCGCGAGCTCCCCGGCCATCTCCCGGGTAGAGAACAACTCGCGCGCGCCCAGGGCCAGCAAGCGGGAACGCACCGGCTCGGCACTGACCAGCGCATCCACCCGCCGTTCAAGGTAAGCATCTTCATGCCGATCCAGCGGCAACGGCACGAAGACCACTTCATCGAGTCCAATGCCGGCGCGCTCCAGCGCCTTCGCGACCAGGTAGGCACCTCCTGCTTCCGTTTCGACGCCAACGCGGGCACCCCGCAGGGAGCCCAGGCCTTCGGCCGGAGGCCGCGTCAGCAGACCGCTCGCGCCCTCGGAAAAATCTACCACGCAGACCAGCCGCGGCGCCTGATCGTGTGCAGCCAGCAGCAGGGCTTCATCCAGCGTCACCACCGCCGCGTCCAGGCTGCCGTTGCGAAAGGCCGCCAGTACCATGGAAGCATTGGGGAAATCGAGCAGACGGGCACAAGCGGGAGGCAGCAGCGCCTCGGACTCCGCCAGCCTCAGGCTGGCTGTGCCAGGCCAGGGGCAAGCCCCCACCAACAAGGGGGGGCGAGTGAGAGCGCAGCCAGACAGCGCAAGCGGCAGCGTCGCGCTGATCGGCAAGGCAGGCAAGGTGGCGAGAAAACGACGACGCTCCACGCTCCGGCACCACTCCTCGTCACGTGCCGCGAGCGGCTACGGTAGGGAACAGGCCGCAGGCAAGCAGTCCGCGCGCCTGCAGCAACTTGCGTTTCGATTATCGAGTGTAATGCAGACCGACGCCCCAACGCGCTTTCGGCGATGCCAACCGGACAAGGGGTCGCCTGCCAGGGTGCCTGGAGCAGCACGCACTGGCCGGCAAAACGGCAAGCCGAAAAAACAAAGGGCCCTCAGCCATCGGCCGCGGGCCCTTGCATCCGGCAGGAATGGGATCAGAACGGGATGTCGTCGTCGAAATCGCCGAAACCACCGCTGTTGCTGTTGGCGTTGCTGGCCGGCGCGGGGCGGGAGGCCGGTGCCGGCGCGCGGGACTGCTGCGGCGCCGGTGCATCGTAGCCACCACCATAACCGCCACTGTCGCCCCCACGCATCGGGGCGTCGCCACCTTCACGGCGACCCAGCATCTTCATCTCGTCGGCGCGGATCTCGGTGGTATAGCGATCCTGACCGCTCTGGTCCTGCCACTTGCGGGTGCGCAGGCTGCCCTCGATATAAACCTGGCTGCCCTTGCGCAGGTACTGCCCGGCGATCTCGGCCAGCTTGCCGTAGAAGCTGACCCGGTGCCACTCGGTGGCCTCACGGCGCTCGCCACTGGCCTTGTCGCGCCAGCTTTCAGTCGTGGCGAGGCGGATATTGCAGATCGCGTCGCCCGACGGGGCAAAACGGCTTTCCGGATCAGCCCCCAGGTTGCCGACCAGAATCACTTTGTTAACGGAAGCCATCGGTTCTCCTTTGATTTCGAGATGCAGACCGCCCGCGCCGGGCAATCATCAGGTTCTTTCAGCCGCCGCTTGCGGCCGGAACGACGCGCACGGGCGGGGGGTTCATTGTTGCCGCCAGGGCCAGCCACAGCAGCGCGAGCCCGCCACAGGACAGGAAGACGGCCGCCGGTCCCTGGTGTTGCGCCAGCCAGCCGCCCAGCGCACCGCCGAGGAAAAGTCCGGTGGATTGCAGCGTATTGTAGACGCCCAGCGCGGTCCCCTTGGCATCCGCCGGCGCGATGCGCGAGATCCAGGATGGCTGCGTGGCCTCCAACACGTTGAAGGCAATGAAGAACAAGGTCAGCCAGAGGCCCAGCGCATAGACCCCGTGGCCGAAGGCATAGAAACCGAGCTGCACGACCACCAGCAGCGCTACCGCAGTATTGAACACCAGCTTCATGCGGTTGTAGCGCTCGGCGAAAATGATGGCCGGCACCATGAAGACGAAGGACACCAGCACCGCCGGCAGATACACCTTCCAGTGCTCGGCCACCGGCAGGCCGGCGGTGGAGATCAGCGCCGCCGGCACCATGACCCACATCGTGGTCTGAATCAGGTGCAGCACGAAAACGCCGATGTTGAGCCGCATCAATTGCCCGTCGCGCAGCACATCGACGAAGCGGCCTGCATTGGCCCTGGGCACCTGCGGCGCCCCGGGCACCACCCAGCCCAGCACCGCCATCGCACACAGGGCCAGCGCGGCGGTGAGCCAAAACAGGCCGCTCATGCCAACCCAGGCATACAGCAGCGGCGCGCCCACCAGCGAGAGGGCGAATACCAGACCGATGCTGGAACCTATCATCGCCATCACCTTGGTGCGGTGCTGGTCGCGGGTGAGATCGGCGGCCAGCGCGGTAACCGCAGCGGAAATCGCGCCCGCGCCCTGCAGCACCCGGCCGGCGATGATGCCGTAGATACCGTCCGCACAGGCGGCGACCACGCTGCCGACGGCGAACAGCAGCAGGCCGAAGAAGATCACCGGCTTGCGACCGAAGCGGTCTGACGCGGCGCCGTAAGCGATCTGCAGACAGGCCTGGGTCAGGCCGTAGGCGCCGATGGCGAGGCCGACCAGCGTGAGGTTGTCGCCGCCCGGAATGTGCTGCGCGTGGGCGGAAAAGACCGGCAGGATCAGGAACAGGCCGAACATCCGCAGCGCGAAGATCACCGCCAGGCTGATACCGGCCCGGCGTTCAGCGGCCGTCATCGAATCGCGCGCAGAGGAAGACATGCTGGCGGTAGACAAAAGAACGCATTCTAACATTGGCCCACGGCGCCCTTCTCTCTTATAGTCCAACGTTGCCCTCCGCCCTCCTCCCGAGCAGCCGCCCATGGACGAAATCCGCATCCGCGGTGCCCGCACCCACAATCTCAAGAATGTGAACCTGGATCTGCCGCGTAACCGGCTGACCGTGATCACCGGGCTGTCCGGCTCGGGCAAATCCTCGCTGGCCTTCGACACCCTTTACGCCGAGGGGCAGCGGCGCTATGTGGAATCGCTCTCCGCCTACGCCCGCCAGTTCCTGCAGCTGATGGAGAAGCCCGACGTGGATCTCATCGAGGGCCTGTCGCCCGCGATCTCCATCGAGCAGAAGGCCACCAGCCACAACCCGCGCTCCACCGTCGGCACCGTCACCGAGATCCACGACTACCTGCGCCTGCTCTACGCGCGCGCCGGCACGCCCCACTGCCCGGACCACCCGGAGCATGCGCTGGAGGCGCAGAGCGTGTCGCAGATGGTGGACCACGTCCTCGCTCTGCCGGAGGACACCAAGCTGATGATCCTGGCGCCGGTGGTAACCGGCCGCAAAGGCGAGCAGCATGACCTGTTCTCCGAACTACGCGCCCAGGGCTTTGTACGGGCGCGGGTGGATGGCGAGGTCTTCGAGCTGGATGCGATGCCGCCGCTGGAGAAGGGGCGTCGCCACAACGTCGAGGTGGTGATAGACCGCCTCAAGGTCCGCGGCGATCTGCGCAGCCGCCTCGCCGAGTCCTTCGAGACCGCGCTGACACATGCCGATGGCCGGGCCATTGCGCTGGAGATGGACAGCGGCAAGGAGCACCTCTTCTCCACCCGCTTCGCCTGCCCGGTATGCAGCTTCGCGCTGGCCGAACTGGAGCCGCGGCTGTTTTCCTTCAACAACCCGGCCGGCGCCTGTCCGAAGTGCGATGGCCTAGGCCAAGTCGATTTCTTCGACCCGTTGCGGGTCGTGGCACACCCGCAGCTCTCCCTCGCCGCCGGCGCCATCCGCGGCTGGGACAGGCGCAACCAGTTCTACTTCCAGATGCTGGCCAGCCTCGCGGCCCACTACCAGTTCGACGTGGACACGCCCTTCGAAGAACTGCCCGCCGACATCCGCGACACCGTGCTGCACGGCTCCGGCAAGACCAAGGTGGCCTTCCGCTACCTCTCCGACAACGGTCGCATGGTCAGCAAGGAACACCCCTTCGAGGGCATCATTCCCAACCTCGAACGGCGCTACCGCGAGACCGACTCCCTCGCCGTGCGCGAGGAGCTGGCCAAGTACCGCGCCACTCAGCCCTGCCCTGTGTGCCACGGCACCCGGCTGCGCTCCGAAGCCCGGCACGTGCTGATCGGCGACAAGCCGCTGCCCTCGGTGAGCCGGCTGCCGCTGGGCCAGTGCAAGCACTTCTTCGACACCCTGCAGCTGAGTGGTCACCGCGCTCAGGTGGCAGACAAGATCGTCAAGGAAATCTCCGACCGCCTCAGCTTCCTGATCGACGTCGGCCTGGATTACCTCTCGCTGGATCGCTCAGCGGATACGCTCTCCGGCGGAGAAGCGCAGCGCATCCGGCTCGCCAGCCAGATCGGCTCCGGCCTCACCGGCGTGATGTATGTGCTGGACGAGCCTTCCATTGGCCTGCACCAACGCGACAATGACCGCTTGCTCGTCACCCTGGGCCGCCTCCGCGATCTCGGCAACACGGTGATCGTGGTCGAGCACGACGAGGACGCCATCCGCAGCGCCGACTATCTGGTGGACATGGGCCCTGGTGCCGGCGAGCACGGCGGCCGCATCGTCGCGGCCGGCACGCCGGAGGCGGTCATCTCCAACCCGGATTCGCTGACCGGCGCCTACCTCTCCGGCCAGCGCAGCATCGCCGTTCCCGGCGAGCGGCGCACACCGGATCCCGAACGCATGCTGCGTCTCACCGGCGCCCGCGGCAACAACCTCAAGAGCGTTACGCTGAAGCTGCCTGTCGGCCTGCTAACCTGCGTCACCGGGGTCTCCGGCTCCGGCAAGTCCACTCTGATCAACGACACCCTGGCGGCACTCGCCGCTCGCCACCTGAACGGCTCCAGCGTGGAAGCCGCGCCTTACGATCAGGTCGAGGGCCTGGATGCCTTCGACAAGGTCATCAACGTCGACCAATCGCCCATCGGCCGCACGCCCCGCTCCAACCCGGCCACCTACACCGGCCTGCTGACCCCGATACGCGAGCTCTTCGCTGGCGTGCCGGAGGCGCGCGCCCGCGGTTACGGGCCGGGCCGCTTCTCCTTCAACGTCAAGGGCGGCCGCTGCGAAGCCTGTCAGGGCGACGGCATGATCAAGGTAGAGATGCACTTCCTGCCCGATATGTACGTGCCCTGCGACGTCTGCCATGGAAAGCGCTACAACCGCGAAACCCTGGAGATCCGCTACAAGGGCAGGACCATCTACGAAGTGCTGGACATGACGGTGGAACAGGCGCTGGAGTTTTTCCGCCCGGTACCGGCGGTCGCGCGCAAGTTGGAGACCCTCATGGACGTCGGCCTGGGCTACATCCGCCTGGGCCAGAGCGCGACCACCCTGTCCGGCGGCGAGGCGCAGCGGGTCAAACTGGCGCTGGAGTTGTCCAAGCGTGACACCGGGCGCACCCTGTACATCCTGGATGAACCCACCACCGGCCTGCATTTCCAGGACATCGAACTTCTGCTCCAGGTCCTCCACCGCCTGCGCGACCACGGCAACACCATCGTCGTCATCGAGCACAACCTGGACGTGATCAAGACCGCGGACTGGCTGATCGACCTAGGCCCGGAGGGCGGCGCCGGCGGCGGCTGCATCCTCTGCGAGGGACCGCCAGAAGCCGTTGCCGCTAGTCCCGGCAGCCATACAGGTCGCTACCTTGCCCCCCTGCTTGCTCGCCGCTGATACGTCGGGGAGCGCCGCCCCTCCGTCGGCACTTGCAGCCGGGCCAGGAGAGGACGACCATCGAACTCGTCCAAAAGAAATAGGCGGCAGCGGCAATGGCGGAACTACAGATTGACCATCGGGCGCGCTTCCTGCAGCGCATCGAGCGGCGAGCCAAGTTCCTGAAGACCCTGCTGGCGAGCAATCTCGGCGTGTTTCTGCCCTCGGAAGAAAAACAGCGCCGCCAGACCATAGAGCAGGTTGTTCGCATGACCGCCCGCCACAGCGAACTTCCCCATCTAGGCCAAGACACTCTCGCCGAGGCCTACACTATCTTGTTGAACCATCTGGAAGAAATGCAGCGGGTACTGCCCCACGATGTGCAGTACCGCAACCGCATCAAACGCAACTGGTAAGCGTCAGGACTTCGGATAGCCCTCGGGGTTGGCGCTCTGCCACCGCCAGGAGTCCGCGCACATCTCGGTCAGTCCCCGTTGGGCCCGCCAGCCCAGCACCTTGGCGGCAAAAGCCGGATCCGCCCAGCACTCAGCCACATCACCCGCGCGCCGATCTACGATGCGGTAAGGCACCTGCCGGCCGGAAGCCGAACTGAAAGCCTCGACTACCTCGAGCACACTATAACCACGGCCCGTCCCCAGGTTCAGCGTCGTTACAGTGGACAGATCCTTCATCCGCTGCAGTGCGGCCACATGCCCCTGGGCAAGGTCCACAACGTGGATGTAATCCCGCACGCCGGTGCCATCGGGCGTAGGGTAATCGCCACCGAACACGTGCAGTTCCTTCAGACGACCGACCGCCACCTGGCTGACGTAGGGCATGAGATTGTTTGGCAGACCGTTGGGGTCCTCGCCGATCTGCCCGCTCTCATGCGCCCCTACCGGATTGAAGTAGCGCAGCAGCACGATTTTCCATTCGGGGTCGGCAACTCCGACATCGCGCAGAATCTCCTCACTCATCAGCTTCGTGCGCCCGTAGGGATTGGTCGCCGACGTGGGAAAGTCCTCTTTGATCGGAACACTCGCCGGATCGCCGTAAACCGTCGCCGACGAACTGAATACCAGGCGCTTCACGCCGAATTCGCCCATCACCCGGGTCAGTGCCAGCACCCCGCCCAAATTGTTCTCGTAATAGGCCAATGGCAGCCGAACCGACTCTCCGACCGCCTTCTTGGCTGCGAAGTGGATCACTGCGTCGATAGCCGCTTCCGCAAAGATCCCGCGCAAGGCCTGTTCATCCCTAACGTCGCAGATATGTACCGCAGCAAACTGCTTGTCGGCGAGCGCAGCCACCCGCTCCAGAGCCACCGGGCTGCTGTTTGACAGGTCATCCAGCGCCACAACCTCAAAACCTGCCTGGAGCAACTCCAGACACGTGTGGGATCCGATGTAGCCCGCCGCACCGGTTACCAATATCCGCGCCATCGATTTCTCCTGAACTGAATTACGCTGCATCTGGAAAAAATTCGTTGCAGAAATAAAAAAAGGCCGGGAGTCCCCGACCTTTCTTCATTCAAGCGGTTTGCTTACGCCAATCACGCAGCAGCGGCTGCCTGATCAACCGCCTCGCCTTCCGGACGATCCAGCAGTTCGACCAGCGCCATCGGCGCATTGTCGCCGTCGCGGAAACCGAACTTTAGGATGCGCAGGTAGCCACCGTTGCGGCTAGCGTAGCGCGGGCCCAGCTCGTCGAACAGCTTGACGACCATGTCGCGGTCGCGCAGACGGTTGAAAGCCAGACGGCGATTGGACAGGCTGGGCTTTTTACCCAGAGTGATCATCGGCTCTACCACGCGCCGCAGTTCCTTGGCCTTGGGCAGAGTGGTCTTGATGACTTCGTGGCGCAGAAGCGCGTTGGCCATGTTCCGGAACATCGCCTGACGGTGGCTGCTGGTCCGGTTAAGCTTGCGAAGACCGTTGCGGTGACGCATTTCTTTTCCTCACTTCCCGCCGGTCAACCGAGCTTCTCGAGCCCGGCCGGCGGCCAGTTTTCCAGTTTCATGCCAAGGGTGAGGCCGCGGGAGGCCAGCACTTCCTTGATCTCGTTCAGCGACTTCCGACCCAGATTGGGGGTCTTCAGCAGCTCGGTTTCCGTGCGCTGAATGAGATCGCCGATGTAGTAGATGTTCTCGGCCTTCAGGCAATTCGCCGAACGAACAGTCAGTTCCAGATCATCAACCGGGCGCAGCAGCACCGGGTCAATGGACTGTTGCTTGGGCGGCTCCACCGAGGCCGGAGTACCTTCCAGATCGGCGAACACGGAAAGTTGGTCCATCAACACGCGAGCGGCGTAACGGATGGCTTCTTCAGGATCCACCGCACCGTTGGTCTCGATGTCGATCACCAGACGGTCCAGATCAGTACGTTGCTCCACACGGGCGCTTTCAACCAGGTAGCTCACCCGGCGCACCGGGCTGAACGAAGCGTCCAGCATGATGCGACCGATGGTCTTGCTCTCGCCGCTGACGGGGCGAGCATTGCCGGGGACATAACCCCGGCCTTCCTCGACCTTGATCTGCAGATCAAGCTTGCCGCCCGGCGCCAAGTGCGCAATGACGTGCTCCGGATTGATGATTTCGACATCGTGCCCGATCTCGATATCCCCCGCCTTGACGACGCCTTCGCCCGACTTGGCCAGACGCAGCACCGTTTCGCTGCGGTTATGCAGCTTGAGCACCACGCCCTTGAGATTCAACAGCAGGTCGACGATGTCTTCGCGCATGCCGTCGAGCGTGGAGTACTCGTGCAGCACACCTTCGATCGACACTTCCGTCGCCGCATGACCCGGCAGCGAGGAAAGGAGGATGCGCCGCAGCGCATTCCCCAGGGTATGTCCGAAGCCACGCTCGAACGGCTCCATCGTCACCCGTGCCTGCACAGGAGAAATGCTCTGGACGTCGATGATGCGCGGTTTCAGCAGTGCATTGCTTTGCATCAGCAGTTCCTCGGTACTAGGACAGACTTAGCACGCCCGATTAACGGGAGTACAGTTCCACGACCAGGCCTTCATTGATGGTCGCAGGCAGTTCCGCACGCTGCGGATAGGCCTTGAACACACCCTTGGCCGCCTTCGCATCAACTTCAATCCACTCGGGGAACCCACGGGACTCGGCAGCCTCGAGAGCGGCCTTGACTCGCAGATGCGCCTTGGCGCGATCGGACAGTTCGATGATGTCGCCTGGACGTACGGTGTAGGACGGGATGTTTACCCGCTTGCCGTTCACCAGCACACCGTTGTGACGCACGACTTGGCGAGCTTCTGCTCTGGAGGCACCGAAACCCATGCGATAAGCCACCGAATCCAGGCGACCTTCCAGCAATTGCAGGAGGTTCTCACCGGTCTGACCGCGACGGCGATCGGCTTCGGCGTAGACCTTGCGGAACTGAGCTTCCAGCACGCCATAGAGACGGCGGATCTTCTGCTTCTCACGCAGTTGCACGCCGTAGCCAGACAGACGCTGGCCCGAGCGCTGGCCATGCTGGCCAGGAGCATACGCGCGACGCTCAACGGAACACTTGTCGGTGAAACACTTCTCACCCTTCAGGAACAGCTTTTCGCCCTCGCGACGGCACTGACGGCACTTGGGATCGAGATTACGAGCCACGTTTCAACTCCTTGTCAGATACGGCGCTTCTTCGGCGGACGGCAGCCGTTGTGCGGGATCGGCGTGATGTCCGTGATGCTGGAGATCTTCATCCCCAGCGCATTCAGCGCACGCACTGCGGATTCGCGGCCGGGACCAGGCCCCTTGATCCGCACTTCCAGATTCTTGACGCCGCACTCCTGCGCGGCCTTGCCAGCAGCCTCGGCCGCGACCTGAGCCGCAAACGGGGTGCTCTTGCGCGAGCCCTTGAAGCCAGCACCACCGGAAGTCGCCCAGGACAGCGCATTGCCCTGACGATCGGTAATGGTGATGATGGTGTTGTTGAAGCTAGCGTGAACGTGCGCGATACCTTCCGCGACGTTCTTCTTGACCTTCTTCCGGACCTTCGTTGCACTCTTAGCCATTATTCGTCCCTATCACTTCTTGCCGGCGATTGCCTTGCGCGGGCCCTTACGGGTGCGCGCATTGGTCTGGGTGCGCTGACCGCGCACCGGCAGGCCGCGACGATGACGAACACCACGGTAGCAACCGAGGTCCATCAAACGCTTGATGTTCATGGTGACTTCACGACGCAGGTCGCCTTCAACCACAAAGCGGCCAACCTCGTCACGCAGCTTTTCCATGTCGGACTCGGTCAGATCCTTGATCTTGGCCGACCGAACCACGCCAGCTGCGTCGCAGATTTTCTGAGCACGCGTACGGCCGATCCCATAGATGGCGGTCAGCGCAATCTCGGCATGCTTGTGGTTGGGAATGTTTACCCCAGCAATACGGGCCATCCGTTTACCCCAAAACGCGAAACATTAAATTTTAATACCGAGGATTGACTAGATCAACCCTGGCGTTGCTTATGACGGGGATCGGTGCAGATGACACGCACGACACCCTTACGGCGAATGATCTTGCAGTTGCGGCAGAGCCGCTTGACTGACGCTTGAACTCGCATGTTCTTGCTCCTGTATCTCTACTTATTCACTTGGTCCGGAACACGATCCGGCCCTTGGTCAGGTCATAAGGCGTGAGCTGCACCGTCACCTTGTCTCCCGGGAGAATGCGGATGTAGTGCATCCGCATCTTTCCAGAGATGTGCCCCAGCACCATGTGACCGTTTTCGAGCTTTACCCTGAACGTTGCGTTGGGAAGATTTTCCGTGACCTCCCCTTGCATCTCGATGACGTCTTCCTTGGCCATGGGTTACCTGATCGGGAGTCCCGCACCTTTGAAATTAGCCTTCTTCAACAGACTCTCGTACTGGTGCGACATCACGTAAGCCTGCACCTGCGACATGAAGTCCATTGTCACCACCACGATGATCAGCAGCGATGTCCCACCGAAGTAGAACGGCACGTTCCACTTGAGGATCAGGAACTCCGGCAACAGGCACACCAGCGTGATATAGACCGCACCAGCCAGCGTCAGCCGCATCAGAATCTTGTCGATGTACCGAGCGGTCTGATCACCCGGCCGGATGCCAGGGACGAACGCACCACTCTTCTTCAGGTTGTCCGCCGTCTCACGGGCGTTGAAAACCAGCGCCGTGTAGAAAAAGCAGAAGAAGACGATTGCCAGCGCGTACAGCATCACGTAGATAGGCTGCCCCGGAGACAGAGTGGAAGCGATGTCCCGCAACCAGTACATGCCTTCCGAAGAGCCAAACCACTGCCCCAGCGTTGCCGGGAACAGAATGATGCTCGAAGCGAAGATGGGCGGAATCACTCCCGACATATTCAGCTTCAACGGCAGATGAGAACTTTGTCCACCGTAGATCTTGTTCCCCACCTGGCGCTTCGCATAGTTCACCAGGATTTTCCGCTGACCGCGCTCAACGAACACAACGAAACCCGTCACCAGAACTACCAGCACGCAGATGAACAGCGCAGTGAAGGGATGCATCGCACCCGTTCTCACCAGCTCGAACAAACCACCGATCGCATTCGGCAGGCCTGCAGCAATGCCCGCGAAAATGATGATGGAAATCCCGTTCCCCACGCCGCGCTCAGTGATCTGCTCACCCAGCCACATGAGGAACATAGTGCCGGTAACCAGCGTCGCCACGGTCACAAAACGGAACAGCAAGCCCGGATCCAGCACCAAGCCGGGCTGGCCCTCGAGCGCGATAGCGATCCCGAGCGACTGAGCCAAAGCCAGCACCAAGGTGCCGTAGCGAGTGTACTGCGTTATCTTCCGACGTCCCGCCTCGCCCTCCTTCTTCAGCGCCTCCAACTGCGGAACAGCCACCGTCATCAGCTGCATGATGATCGACGCAGAAATGTAGGGCATGATCCCGAGGGCGAAAATGGTAAAGCGCGAAAGCGCACCACCCGAGAACAGGTTGAATACACCGAGAATGCCGCCGGCCTGAGACTGGAAGAGTTCGGCCAATCGCTCGGGATCGATGCCGGGGACCGGAATGTGCGCGCCGATGCGATAAACAATCAGCGCGCCCACGAGGAACAGCAGGCGACGCTTGAGGTCGCCGAACCGCCCGGTATTTCCCAGCGTGGCTGCAGGATTCGCCACAATCGTTACCCTTGCTTACTCGGCGAAAGAGCCGCCGGCCGCCTCGATGGCGGCACGCGCTCCTCGGGTTGCCCCGACGCCGCGCAGCACCACCTTCTTCGCAATCTCGCCGGACAGCACTACCTTGGCGGAGAGCGCGTCGGCAGGAATCACGCCAGCCTGCTTCAACACCAGCAGATCGACTTCTTCAACCGGGAGCTTGGCCAGTTCGGACAGACGCACTTCGACGTTACGGTCACGCGTCAACGAAACGAAACCCCGCTTCGGCAGGCGGCGCTGCAAAGGCATCTGACCGCCTTCGAAGCCAACCTTGTGGAAACCGCCAGCGCGGGATTTCTGACCCTTGTGGCCGCGACCGCAGGTCTTGCCCAGACCGCTGCCCATGCCGCGACCGACACGGCGACGGGCCGACTTGGAGCCGGCACCGGGTTTGATGGTATTCAGGCGCATCTCAGCCCTCGCACTTAACCAGGTAGGACACCTTGTTGATCATGCCCCGGACGGCCGGGGTATCGATCAGCTCCACCGTGTGGTTGAGCCGACGCAGACCCAGACCGCGCACGGTAGCGCGGTGGGACTGCTTGGTGCCGATCACGCTCTTGACCAGCGTGACCTTGATCTTCTTGTCGGACATGGCTTACCCCAGGATCTCTTCGACTGTCTTGCCGCGCTTGGCAGCAATCTCAGCCGGAGTGTTGATCGCCAGCAGGCCGTTGATGGTGGCACGCACGACGTTGTACGGATTGGTCGAGCCAATGCACTTGCAGATGATGTCGGTGACACCCATCACTTCGAACACTGCGCGCATCGGACCACCAGCGATGATGCCGGTACCGCCAGGCGCCGGCTGCATCAGCACCGAAGCGGCGCCATGCTTGCCGATAACCGTGTGCTGCAGCGTGCCGTTCTTCAACGCCACCTTGGTCATCTTGCGACGAGCTTCGTCCATCGCCTTTTGCACGGCGACCGGCACTTCGCGGGACTTGCCCTTGCCCATGCCGATTCCGCCGTCACCGTCGCCCACTACGGTCAGTGCCGCGAAGCCGAGGATACGACCGCCCTTCACCACCTTGGTGACGCGGTTGATCGCAACCATCTTCTCGCGAAGACCGTCATCGCGCTCCTCGGAGGCCTGCGCGCGTTTGGTTTGCTGCTTAGCCATACGAATCCTCGCTTAGAACTTCAGACCGCCTTCGCGGGCAGCCTCAGCCAGCGCCTTCACGCGGCCGTGATACAGGAAGCCCGAGCGGTCGAACGCGACCGTCTCGATCCCGGCAGCCTTGGCGCGCTCGGCAATCAATTTGCCGACCACTTCGGCCGCTTGCTTGTTGCCACCGTTGGCGACCTGCGCACGGACGGCAGGCTCCACGGTCGACGCGGCAGCCAGGACGCGGGAACCGCAACCGGAAATCACCTGCGCGTAGATGTGGCTGTTGGAACGGAACACGGCGAGGCGTACCGCCTTGAGCTCCGCGAGCTTGGCGCGGGTTTTGCGCGCACGGCGAAGACGAGTTTCTTTCTTGTTCATGACGAACCGCCTTACTTCTTCTTGGTTTCCTTGAGCACCACCACCTCATCCGAATAACGGACGCCCTTGCCCTTGTAGGGTTCGGGAGAGCGGTAGGCCCGCACCTCGGCCGCGACCTGACCGACCTGCTGCTTGTCGATACCCTTGATCACGACTTCGGTCTGGGAGGGCGTCTCAACCTTCACGCCGGCGGGCATCTGATGCACCACCGGATGGGAGAAACCCAGCGAAAGATTCAGCTTGTCACCTTGAGCCTGGGCACGGTAACCAACGCCAACCAGCGTGAGCTTGCGCTCAAAACCCTTGGTCACGCCGTTCACCATGTTATTCACCAAGGCACGAACGGTACCGGACATCGCACGGGCGTTATCCGCGCCGTCCTTTGCCTTGCAAACGATGGCCTCACCATCCTTCTCCACGCTAACAGCAGGATGAATGGACTGGCGCAGCGTACCCAGCGGCCCTTTGATCGCGATCTCAGCGGCGGAGATGGTGACTTCAACGCCCTTCGGGATCGCGACCGGATTCTTCGCTACACGAGACATTGCGCTCCCCTTAGGCGACCAGGCAGATGACTTCGCCACCAACCCGGCTAGCGCGGGCGGCACGATCGGTCATCACGCCCTTGGGCGTGGAAACAATGGCAACGCCCAGGCCGTTCATGACGCGCGGCAGATCGTTGCTCCCCTTGTACACTCGCAGACCAGGGCGGCTGACGCGCTCGATGCGCTCAATCACAGGCCGGCCGGCGTAGTACTTCAGCGCGACATCGAGCGCAGCCTTGCCGCTCTCTTCCCGCACCGAAAAGTCATCGATGTAACCCTCATCCTTCAGCACCTTGGCGATCGCCACCTTGAGCTTCGAGGAGGGCATGCTCACGCTCACCTTCTGGGCCTGTTGCCCGTTGCGGATGCGCGTCAGCATGTCGGCGATCGGATCGGACATACTCATCTTTGAATTCTCCTTACCAGCTCGCCTTGGTCATGCCAGGAACTTCGCCGCGGAAAGCAATTTCACGCAGCTTGTTACGGCACAGACCGAACTTGCGGAACACCCCACGCGGACGGCCGGTCAGGCTGCACCGGTTGCGCTGACGAGACGGACTGGCGTTGCGCGGGAGCTGCTGCAGCGCCAGGCGCGCAGACATGCGTTCTTCGTCGGACAGTTTCGTGTCCTTGATCTGAGCGATCAGCGCAGCACGCTTGGCGGCAAACTTCTCAACCAGCTTGCGACGCTTCTCTTCACGATTGATCAGAGCGAGTTTCGCCATGTCAGCCTCAATTCTTGAACGGGAACTTGAAAGCGCCGAGCAGGGCACGGGCTTCCTGGTCATTCTTCGCGGTCGTGGTGATGCTGATGTTCATCCCGCGCAGCGCATCGATCTTGTCGTACTCGATTTCCGGGAAGATGATCTGCTCTTTAACGCCCAGGTTGTAGTTGCCACGGCCGTCGAAGCCCTTCGCAGCAATACCGCGGAAGTCACGCACTCGCGGCAGAGCGATGGTAATCAGACGATCCAGAAACTCGAACATCTGGGGACCGCGCAGGGTCACCATGCAACCAATCGGGTAGCCTTCACGGATCTTGAAGCCCGCGATGGACTTACGCGCCTTCGTCGACACCGGCTTCTGACCAGCAATCTTGGTCATGTCGCCGATCGCGTTCTCCAGCACCTTCTTGTCACCAACCGCCTCACCCACACCCATGTTCAGAGTGATCTTGGTGATGCGCGGCACTTCCATGACGGACTTGTAGCCGAACTGCTTTTGCAGATCGGGAACCACAGAATCCTTGTAGAACTGTTGCAAGCGAGCCATCGTTACTCCTTAGGCATCAACCAGCTCGCCGTTCGACTTGAAGACGCGGACCTTGCGGCCATCCTCAAGCACCTTCACCCCGACGCGATCGCCCTTCTGGGACGCCGGATTGAACAGCGCGACATTGGAAATATGGATAGGCATGTCCTTCTCGACGATGCCACCGACTTCGCCCTTGAGCGGATTCGGACGAACGTGCTTCTTGACGCGATTCACGCCCTCGACCACGACATGCTCGTCATCCACGCGGCGCAGCACCGTACCGCGGCGACCGCGATCTTTGCCAGCCAGCACAATGACTTCGTCACCCTTGCGGATCTTGTTCATCTACCGACTCCTCAGAGCACTTCAGGCGCCAGCGAGACGATCTTCATGAACCGCTCGGAGCGCAGCTCACGAGTAACCGGCCCGAAGATACGGGTACCGATCGGCTCGAGCTTGTTGTTCAGGAGAACCGCGGCGTTGTTGTCGAACTTCACCAGCGAACCATCGGGGCGACGCACACCCTTGGCGGTACGAACAACGACGGCGTTATAAACGTCGCCCTTCTTCACACGACCACGCGGCGCGGCATCCTTGATGGTGACCTTGATGATGTCGCCAATGCCGGCATAACGGCGCTTGGAACCACCGAGCACCTTGATGCACATAACCGAACGCGCACCGGTGTTATCGGCGACATCCAGCCTGGACTGCATTTGAATCATGAATTTATCTCCAACTTATCCCGCACCGCGGTCAGTCTTGGAACCCGTCAGGGTGGAATGCCCCGAGCGAGCACCGGAGCAAAGATTTAAAAGTATAACAGCTTGACGCCGCAGCGCCAAGCTGTTTTCAAATACCGGCTCGCGATCCCGAATTCAGATCACGCGGGCCTTCTCAACGACCCGGGTCACACGCCAGGTCTTGGTACGGGAGAGCGGACGGCACTCCTCGATTTCCACCAGATCACCCTGCACTGCCTCGCCATTCTCGACGTGAGCATGGTATTTGGCAGAGCGGGTAATGATCTTGCTGTACAGAGGGTGCTTGACGCGCCGCTCAACCAGAACGGTCACCGTTTTATCCATCTTGTCGCTGACCACACGCCCCACCAGGGCGCGGCGAACCTTCTGAACTTGCTGCTCGCTCATTGCTGACCCGCCTTCTCGCGCAGGATGGTCCGGACACGCGCGATGTCGCGACGCACCTTCCCGAGTTGACTCGTGTTGCTAAGTTGCTGAGTCGCCAGCTGCATCCGCAGCGAGAACTGGGCCTTCAACAACTCAAGCAACTCCTGGTTCAGTTCTTCTGCGCCCTTGGCGCGGAGTTCACTCGCTTTCATGCTTACCCCACTTGGCGAGTAACGAACACCGTCTCCAGCGGAAGCTTAGCGGCTGCAAGCCGGAATGCCTCACGCGCGAGCGCTTCGTCCACGCCATCCATTTCGTAGAGCACCTTGCCGGGCTGGATCTCAGCGACCCAGTACTCGGGGTTGCCCTTACCGTTACCCATCCGAACCTCAGCGGGCTTCTTGGAGATCGGCTTGTCCGGGAAAATCCGGATCCAGATCCGACCGCCCCGCTTGATGTGGCGGGTCATCGCGCGACGCGCAGACTCAATCTGGCGCGCAGTCAGCCGACCACGGCCCACCGCCTTGAGCCCGTACTCGCCGAAGCTGACCTTGGCACCGCGCGTAGCAAGCCCGGTGTTACGGCCCTTCTGCTCCTTCCGATACTTTCTTCTCGAGGGCTGCAGCATTATTCACTCCTGCTTTCTTCTTGCCGGCCCTGGCCGTCGCCACCCCGGCGGGCAGGACGGCGACCCGGACGGCCTTCGCCGTCACGCGGGGCACCCCGGCGACCACGGCGATTGTCGGCTTCAGGCTCGGCAGCCACCGGCTGCTCGTTGCGACCAAGCATTTCGCCTTTGAAAACCCAGACCTTGATGCCAATCACACCATAGGTCGTATGCGCCTCGGAAACACCGTAGTCGATGTTGGCGCGCAGGGTGTGCAGCGGCACGCGACCTTCGCGATACCACTCGGTACGAGCGATCTCGGCGCCATTCAGGCGACCGGAACTCATGATCTTGATGCCTTGGGCGCCAAGACGCATGGCGTTCTGCATCGCACGCTTCATGGCGCGACGGAACATGATGCGCTTCTCGAGCTGCTGGGCGATGGAGTCCGCGATCAGCTTGGCATCGATTTCAGGCTTACGCACTTCCTCGATGTTCACATGAACCGGCACACCGACGATCTTCTGCAGATCGCGCTTCAGCGCTTCGATGTCCTCGCCCTTCTTGCCGATAACGACACCCGGACGCGCACTGTAGAGCGTGACGCGCGCATTCTTGGCCGGACGCTCGATGATTACACGGCCAACCGAAGCGTGCGCCAGGCGCTTCTTCAGGTAGTCGCGGACCTTGAGATCCTCGTGCAGCATCTTCGAGAAATCCTGGCTGGAAGCAAACCAGCGGGAACCCCAATCGCGCGTGACAGCGAGACGGAATCCGGTGGGATGAATTTTCTGACCCATGAATACTCCTTACTCGCCGACAGACACGTAGATGTGGCAGGTGGGCTTGAGAATGCGGTTGCCCCGGCCCTTTGCGCGAGCAGTGAAACGCTTCAGCGTCGCACCCTCTTCCACGTAGATCGTCTTGACCTTCAGCGCATCAATGTCGGCACCGTCGTTGTGCTCGGCATTCGCGATAGCGGATTCGACAACCTTGCGGATGATCTTTGCACCACGCTTGGGAGAGAAAGCGAGGATGTTCAGAGCTTGGTCGACCGACTTGCCCCGCACCAGGTCGGCAACCAGACGGCCCTTCTGGGCCGACAGGCGCACGCCACGGAGAACGGCTTTGGTTTCCATGTCTTCTTACCTCTTCGCTTTCTTGCTGGCGGCGTGACCCTTGAAGGTACGCGTCAGCGCAAATTCGCCCAGTTTGTGGCCGACCATGTTCTCGGACACATACACCGGGATGTGCTGACGGCCGTTATGCACAGCGATCGTCAGGCCGACGAAGTCGGGCAGCACCGTGGAACGGCGAGACCAGGTCTTGATCGGACGCTTGTCATTGCTCGCCCGTGCGGCGTCCACCTTCTTGAGGAGGTGCGCGTCGATGAACGGGCCTTTCTTGATAGAACGAGCCATCTGTTACCCCTTAACGCTTGTGACGACGCTGCACGATCATCGTGTCAGTGCGCTTGTTGCGGCGAGTACGGTAGCCCTTGGTGGGCTGCCCCCACGGGCTGACCGGAACACGGCCCTCGCCGGTGCGACCTTCGCCACCACCGTGCGGGTGATCCACCGGGTTCATCGCCACGCCGCGAACGGTCGGACGGATGCCGCGCCAGCGGTTCGCGCCCGCCTTGCCGATCTTGCGCAGGCTATGCTCTTCGTTCCCCACCTCACCGATGGTCGCGCGGCACTCGACGTGCACGCGACGGATTTCACCGGAGCGCAGACGCAGCTGGGCATACACCCCTTCGCGCGCCAGCAGCTGGACCGAGGTACCGGCAGCACGGGCGAGCTGAGCCCCCTTACCCGGCATCATCTCGACGCAGTGAATGGTGGAGCCCACCGGGATGTTGCGGATCGGCAGGGCGTTACCCGGCTTGATCGGCGCCTCGGCGCCACTCACGATCTGCTGGCCGACCTCGACACCACGCGGAGCAATGATGTATCGGCGCTCGCCATCGGCATAGCAGAGCAACGCGATGTTCGCAGAGCGGTTGGGGTCGTATTCCAGACGCTCGACCTTGGCGACGACTCCATCCTTGTTGCGACGGAAATCAATCACCCGATAGTGCTGCTTGTGGCCGCCACCCTGGTGACGAACGGTCACTCGACCGCCGTTGTTACGACCGGCATTCTTGGTCTTCTTCTCGATCAGACCATCGAACGGGCGGCCCTTGTACAGGTCAGGGTTGACAACCTTGACCATCGCACGACGGCCTGCGGATGTCGGCTTGAGTTTTACCAGTGCCATGATCAATTACTCCCCAGCCGCAAAGTTGATTTCTTGGCCAGGCTTCAGGCAGACAAACGCCTTCTTCCAGTCCTTGCGCCGACCGATGGAGCGGCCGAAGCGCTTGGTCTTGCCCTTCACATTCGCGATCTGGACCGACTTCACTTCAACCTTGAACAGCAACTCGACAGCCGCCTTCACTTCAGGCTTGGTTGCGGTGGAAGCCACCTTGAAAACAACCTGCTCATTCTTCTCGGCGATGAAAGTCGCCTTTTCGGAGATCTGCGGCGCCAGCAGCACCTGCAGCAAACGCTCCTGATTGATTGCGCTCATTGCCAGGCTTCCTCCATCTTCGCCAGCGCACCCTTGGTCACCAGGACCTTGGGAAAACGAACCAGCGACACCGGATCGGCTTCCTGGACCTCGAGCACCAGAACCTTATGCAGGTTGCGGGCAGACAGGAACAGGTTCTCATCGACTTCGTCGGTAATCACAAGCACCGACTCCAAACCCATGCCCTTCAGCTTCTGGGTCAGCAGGCGGGTCTTCGGCGCCTCGACGCTGAAGCTCTCCACCACCGCCAAGCGATCTTCACGCGCCAGCTGAGAAAGAATGGAAGCCACACCAGCCCGATACATCTTGCGGTTGACCTTCTGGCTGAAGTTCTCGTCAGGCGAGTTCGGAAAGATCTTGCCGCCGCCACGCCACAGCGGGCTGGACGCCATACCGGCACGCGCGTTACCCGTACCCTTCTGACGGAAAGGCTTACGCGTCGACTTGGAGACTTCGGACCGCCCCTTCTGGGCGCGATTGCCGGAGCGGGCGTTCGCCATGTAGGCGGTAACCACCTGATGGACCAGCGCTTCGTTGTAGTCGCGCCCGAACAGGGTATCGGAAGCCTGCAGCGTAGCCGCCGCCTGCCCCTGATCGTTCAAGAGTTTCAATTCCATTGCGTAACTCCCCTTAGGCCTTGACCGCCGGACGAACGACAACGTCGCCGCCCTTGGCACCAGGCACCGCACCCTTGATCAGCAGAAGCTGACGCTCGGCATCCACACGAACCACTTCCAGCCCTTGCGTGGTGCGCTGAGCAGCGCCGTACTGGCCAGCCATGCGCTTACCCGGGAAAACGCGACCCGGATCCTGCGCCATACCAATGGAGCCCGGCGAGTTGTGGGAAATGGAGTTACCGTGGGAAGCACGGTTAGAAGAGAAGTTATGACGCTTGATCGGACCAGAGAAACCCTTACCGATCGATACACCCGTCACATCAACCTTTTGACCAACGGAAAAGATCTCCGCGGAGATGACATCCCCCGCCTTGAAACCGGCGAGTTGCTCACCCTCGACACGGAACTCCTTGAGACCCCGGCTCGGCTCGACACCGGCCTTGGCAAGGTGACCCGCCGCAGCTTTGACCAGACGGCTAGCACGACGCTTGCCGAATGCGACCTGAACCGCGGCATAGCCGTCTGATTCAGGCGTCTTGATCTGGGACACGCGATTGTCGGACACGTCAAGCACAGTCACCGGAATGGAACGACCATCCTCGGCAAAAATGCGAGTCATGCCGACCTTGCGTCCAACAAGGCCTAGACTCATTTTTTTCTCCTGATTCCCGGTTGCGATTGACCGGGGTCGCTCAAATTATTGCGCCAATAGGCACAAAGGCCGGATTATACCGGCCTTTTTCAAAACCCTGCAAGCGGACTGCTTACTGGAGCTTGATCTCGACATCCACACCCGCCGGGAGATCCAGCTTCATCAGCGCATCCACCGTCTTATCGGTGGGGTCGATGATGTCCATCAGACGCTGATGGGTACGGATTTCCATCTGATCTCGGGACGCCTTGTTCACGTGCGGCGAACGCAGCAGGTTGAAACGCTCGATACGGGTGGGCAGCGGAACGGGACCGCGCACAACCGCACCGGTACGCTTCGCGGTCTCGACGATTTCCAGCGCAGACTGGTCAATCAGGCGATAGTCGAAGGCTTTCAGACGGATGCGGATTTTCTGATTCTGCATGATTTATTCCAAAGAGCGATGAGGCGACCCGAAGGTCGCCTCGGATAGAAATTACTCGATGATCTTGGCGACGACACCGGCGCCGACGGTACGGCCACCTTCGCGGATCGCGAAGCGCAGGCCTTCTTCCATGGCGATCGGGGCGATCAGCTTCACGGTGATCGACACGTTGTCGCCCGGCATCACCATCTCGGTGCCTTCCGGCAGCGCGATGGAACCGGTCACGTCCGTGGTACGGAAGTAGAACTGCGGACGGTAGTTGTTGAAGAACGGAGTGTGACGACCACCCTCTTCCTTCGACAGCACGTAGATTTCGCCCGTGAAGTGGGTGTGCGGGGTGATGGAACCCGGCTTGCACAGCACCTGACCACGCTCGACGTCTTCACGCTTGGTGCCGCGCAGCAGCACGCCGACGTTGTCACCCGCCTGACCCTGATCCAGCAGCTTGCGGAACATTTCCACGCCGGTGCAGGTGGTCTTGACGGTGGGCTTGATGCCGACGATTTCGATTTCTTCGCCAACCTTCACGATGCCGCGCTCGACACGACCGGTCACCACAGTACCTCGACCCGAGATGGAGAACACGTCTTCGATCGGCAGCAGGAAGGGCTTGTCGATGGCACGTTCCGGGGTCGGGATGTAGCTATCCAGGGCGTCGGCCAGGCGGAAGATCGCCGGTTCGCCGATGTCGGACTGGTCACCTTCCAGCGCCTTCAGCGCGGAGCCCTTGACGATGGGGATGTCGTCGCCCGGGAAGTCGTACTTGGACAGCAGCTCGCGCACTTCCATTTCGACCAGTTCGAGCAGCTCTTCGTCGTCGACCATGTCGCACTTGTTCAGGAAGACGATGATGTACGGCACACCGACCTGGCGGGCCAGCAGAATGTGCTCGCGGGTCTGCGGCATCGGGCCATCAGCGGCCGAACACACCAGGATCGCGCCGTCCATCTGCGCCGCTCCGGTAATCATGTTCTTCACGTAGTCGGCGTGACCCGGGCAATCCACGTGGGCGTAGTGACGGGTAGCCGTCTCGTACTCGACGTGCGCGGTGTTGATCGTGATGCCGCGAGCCTTCTCTTCCGGCGCCGCATCGATCTGATCGTAGGCCTTCGCCTCGCCACCGAACTTCTTCGACAGAATCGTCGTGATCGCCGCCGTCAGCGTCGTCTTGCCGTGGTCAACGTGGCCGATCGTGCCTACGTTCACGTGCGGCTTCGTCCGCTCAAACTTACCCTTAGCCATTGCTCTTCCTCGTAGCTCTTAGTTATTACTTGCGATTGTTGATGACTGCTTCGGCGACACTCTTGGGCGCCTCGGAGTAGTGCTTGAACTCCATGGAGTAGGTCGCGCGCCCCTGGGAGAGCGACCGCAGCTGGGTGGCGTAGCCGAACATCTCGGCCAGCGGCACCTCAGCCTTGATCTCCTTCATGCCGCCAGGCAGGTCGTCCATACCCTGAACGATGCCGCGACGACCGGAAAGATCGCCCATGACGTTACCCATGTAGTCCTCCGGCGTTTCAACCACGACAGCCATCATCGGCTCGAGCAACACCGGGTTAGCCTTGCGCATCGCGTCCTTGAACGCCATTGACGCAGCCATCTTGAACGCATTCTCGTTCGAGTCCACATCGTGGTAGGAGCCATCGAACAGCGTGACTTTCACATCCACCACCGGGAACCCGGCCAGCACGCCATTCGGCAGCGTGTCCTGCAGCCCCTTGTCGACCGCAGGAATGTACTCGCGCGGGACCACGCCACCCTTGATGGCATCAACGAACTCGTAACCCTTGCCAGTCTCGTTCGGCTCCAGCTTGATCCAGACGTGACCGTACTGACCACGACCGCCGGACTGCTTGACGAACTTGCCTTCCTGCTCGACAGACTTGCGAATCGCTTCGCGATAGGCAACCTGCGGCGCACCGACGTTCGCCTCGACGTTGAACTCGCGCTTCATGCGGTCAACGATGATCTCGAGGTGCAGTTCACCCATCCCGGAAATGATGGTCTGACCAGACTCTTCGTCGGTACGCACGCGGAAGGACGGATCCTCAGCAGCCAGGCGCCCCAGCGCAATACCCATCTTCTCCTGGTCGCCCTTGGTCTTCGGCTCGACGGCAACGTGGATCACCGGATCCGGAAACACCATGCGCTCCAGGATGATGGGGGCAGACGGATCGCACAAAGTCTCACCCGTGGTCACTTCCTTCAAACCCACGCAGGCAGCGATGTCGCCAGCCAGCACTTCCTTGATTTCCTCACGCTCGTTGGCGTGCATCTGCAGGATGCGGCCGATGCGCTCCTTCTTGCCCTTGACGGAGTTCAGCACCGTTTCGCCGGAGCTCAGCACGCCGGAGTAAACGCGCACGAAGGTCAGCTGGCCTACGAACGGGTCGGTCATCAGCTTGAACGCCAGCGCCGAGAACTTCTCACCGTCATCGGCCTTGCGGACCACTTCCGCTTCGTTGTCGTCGGTGCCCGCGACCGGCGGAATATCCACAGGCGAGGGCAGGAACTCGATAACCGCGTCCAGCATGCGCTGCACGCCCTTGTTCTTGAACGCAGTGCCGCACAGCATCGGCTGGATCTCACACGCGATGGTGCGCGTGCGCAGACCCAGCTTGATCTGCTCTTCGGACAGCTCGCCGTTCTCGAGATAGGTGTTCATGAGCTCTTCGGAAGCCTCGGCAGCCGCCTCGACCATCTGCTCGCGCCAGGATTCGGCATCAGCCTGCAGCTCGGAGGGGATGTCGCGGTATTCGAACTTCATGCCCTGCGAAGCCTCGTCCCAGATGATCGCCTTCATCTTGATCAGATCGACGACACCAGTGAACGTGTCTTCGGCCCCGATGGGGATCACGATAGGCACCGGATTCGCTTTCAGGCGCGTCTTCATCTGGTCCACGACCTTGAAGAAGTTAGCACCGGAGCGGTCCATCTTGTTCACGAAAGCGAGACGGGGAACCTTGTACTTGGTCGCCTGACGCCACACTGTCTCGGACTGCGGCTGCACGCCACCGACAGCGCAATACACCATGCAGGCGCCGTCCAGCACGCGCATCGAGCGCTCGACTTCGATGGTGAAGTCCACGTGCCCCGGGGTGTCGATGATGTTGAAGCGATGCTCCGGCAGGGAGAGATCCATGCCCTTCCAGAAGCAGGTGGTCGCAGCGGAGGTGATGGTGATGCCACGCTCCTGCTCCTGCGCCATCCAGTCCATGGTCGCGGCGCCATCATGCACTTCACCGATCTTGTGATTCACACCGGTGTAATAGAGGATGCGCTCGGTCGTAGTCGTCTTGCCGGCGTCGATGTGAGCGGAGATACCGATGTTGCGGTAGCGCTCGATAGGAGTCTTGCGAGCCACGATACTTTTCCTGCCTTGGAGAGATCCCGCGGAGACCGCGCCGATCTGATTATTGCGTTACAAAACAATCGAGCCCTTCGCAGGGCCCGATATACCGCTCACCGAACAAATCAGAAGCGGTAGTGCGAGAACGCCTTGTTGGCTTCGGCCATGCGGTGCACTTCTTCGCGCTTCTTCATCGCCGCGCCGCGACCTTCCGCCGCTTCCAGCAACTCACCCGCCAGACGCTGGGCCATCGACTTCTCCGCCCGTTTACGAGCCGCCTCACGCAGCCAGCGCATGGACAGCGCCATACGCCGAGAGGGACGAACCTCAACAGGCACCTGATAGTTGGCACCACCAACACGACGGCTCTTTACCTCAACCACCGGCTTGACATTCGCAACTGCGGCCGCGAAGACCTCCAGCGGGTCCTTGCTGGCCTTGCTGGTGATGTGCTCGAAGGCACCATAGACAATGCGCTCGGCGACGGACTTCTTGCCCGCCTGCATGATCACATTGATGAACTTGGAAACATCCTGGGAACCGAATTTCGGATCCGGCAGAACTTCACGCTTGGGTACTTCACGACGACGCGGCATGACAACCTCTCGCTAATTTTTTGCCGACAATCAGGCTTTCTTCGGGCGCTTGGCACCGTACTTGGAGCGCGATTGCTTCCGGTCCTTGACGCCCTGCAGATCGAGGGAGCCACGCACGATGTGATAACGCACACCCGGCAAGTCCTTCACGCGGCCGCCACGAATCAGGACCACGGAGTGCTCCTGCAGATTGTGACCTTCGCCGCCGATGTAGGAGATGACCTCGAAACCGTTGGTCAGACGAACCTTCGCCACCTTACGCAGCGCGGAGTTCGGCTTCTTCGGAGTCGTGGTATAGACGCGGGTGCAGACACCACGCTTCTGCGGGCAAGCCTCCAGCGCAGGCACCTTGCTCTTGGTGACCTCCATCTGCCGCGGCTTGCGGACCAGCTGATTGATTGTTGGCATAGCTTAAGAATTTCCCAAAAAACCGAGGCAGCCCACCACGGGCCGCCTCGGGCGGTTTATTCCGGCTGCGACTGACTACGATTGGTCAGTCCACAAAAAGAGGCCGGATTTTAGGCCGGAGACAAAACGAAAGTCAACTCGCCTGAATGTCCTGCGGCGCTTCGACAACAGGCTCCACCGGCGCCCAGGCATGCTCGGCGCCGAGATCGTCGCCGATCGCCTGCGACTTGCGGCTGCGGTGATAGGCCAGACCCGTACCCGCCGGAATCAAGCGGCCCACGATGACGTTCTCCTTCAGACCGCGGAGTTCGTCGCGTTTGCCCATGATCGCGGCCTCCGTCAACACGCGGGTCGTTTCCTGGAACGAAGCCGCGGAGATGAAGGAGTCGGTGGACAGCGAGGCCTTCGTGATACCCAGCAGCACATTCTCGTACTGAGCCGGCAGCTTGCCTTCCGCGCTGATACGGTCGTTTTCGTCCAGCACTTCGGAACGCTCGACCTGCTCTTCACGGATGAACTTGGTATCGCCCGGATCAGTGATCACAACACGGCGCAGCATCTGGCGAACGATCACCTCGATGTGCTTGTCGTTGATCTTCACGCCTTGCAGACGGTACACGTCCTGCACTTCATCGATGATATAACGCGCCAGTTCGCCGATGCCCTGCAGGCGCAGGATGTCGTGCGGATCGGCAGGGCCGTCGACGATGAGTTCCCCCTTGTTCACCACCTGACCGTCGTGGACCATCAGGTGCTTGTCCTTCGGGATCAGGAACTCGTGCACCGTGCCATCCGGTTCGGTGATCACCAGGCGCTGCTTGCCCTTGGTGTCCTTGCCGAAGGAAACGGTACCGGTGTACTCGGCCAGCAGCCCTGCATCCTTGGGCGAGCGGGCTTCGAACAGCTCGGCAACACGCGGAAGACCACCGGTAATGTCGCGGGTCTTGGCGGATTCCTGCGGGATACGCGCCAGCACATCACCCACGCTCACCTGCTGGCCGTCCTTGACGGTGATCAGCGAGCCGACCTGGAAGGTGATGGTAACCGGGTGATCGGTACCCGTGATCTTCACTTCCTGGCCCTGCTCATCGAACAGCTTCACCTGCGGCCGCACACCCTTGGCGGAGCCCGAACTGGAGCGGCGCTTGGAGTCGATGACCACCAGCGTGGACAGACCTGTCACCTCGTCGATCTGCTTGGCTACGGTGGCCCCCTCTTCCACGTTCTCGAACTTCACGATACCGCTGTACTCGGTAACGATGGGTCGGGTGTGCGGGTCCCAACTCGCCAGCTGCGCGCCAGCCTTGACCGTTGCACCGTCATCCACCGCAAGCGTCGCGCCGTACGGCAGTTTGTGACGCTCACGCTCACGCCCCATGTCGTCCGCAACCACCAGTTCGGCCGAACGGGCAATGACGACCTTCTCGCCCTTGGCGTTGGAAACGTAGCGCATGTTGCCGGCGAAGCGGATGGTACCGGCCGACTTGGCCTCGACACCGCTGGCAGCCGCGGCCCGCGAGGCTGCACCGCCGACGTGGAAGGTCCGCATCGTCAGCTGCGTACCCGGCTCACCGATCGACTGCGCGGCGATCACGCCAACGGCCTCGCCGGCATTGACCATGCTGCCACGGCCCAGATCCCGGCCGTAGCATTTGGCGCACAGGCCATAGCGGGTCTCGCAGGTCAGCGGCGTGCGAACCTTGACCTCATCCACGCCCAGGCTTTCAATCAGCTCGACGGCATCTTCGTCCAGCAGCGTGCCGGCCTCAATGGCGGTTTCCTGGGTGTCCGGATTGACCACGTCCTCAGCGCAGACCCGGCCCAGGATACGCTCGCGCAGTGGCTCGACGACTTCACCACCTTCGATCAGGGCCTTCATGTTGAAGCCCTCACGGGTGCCGCAATCGTCCTCGATGACCACCAGATCTTGAGTCACGTCCACCAGACGCCGGGTCAGGTAGCCGGAGTTCGCGGTCTTCAGCGCGGTATCGGCCAGCCCCTTACGGGCGCCGTGAGTCGAGATGAAGTACTGCAGAACGTTCAGACCTTCACGGAAGTTGGTGGTGATCGGGGTTTCGATGATGGAGCCGTCCGGCTTGGCCATCAGGCCGCGCATGCCGGCGAGCTGGCGGATCTGGGCGGCGGAACCCCGCGCGCCCGAGTCCGCCATCATGTAGATGGAGTTGAAGGACTCCTGCTTGACCGTCGCGCCCTCGCGGTTGGTCACCTCTTCCTGGCCGAGTTGCTCCATCATCGCCTTCGCTACCTGGTCGCCGCAGCGGCCCCAGATATCAACGACCTTGTTGTAGCGCTCGCCATCGGTCACCAGACCGGAGGTGTACTGCTGGGCGATTTCCTTGACCTCGGATTCGGCCGCGCGGATCAGGTCCTCCTTCAGGTTCGGGACCAACATGTCCTTCACCGCGATGGAGATACCGGCGCGCGTCGCCAGCCGGTAACCGAACTGCATCAGCTGATCGGCGAAGATCACCGTCGCGCGCAGACCGCAGCGGCGGAAGGAAGCGTTGATCAGCTTGGAGATTTCCTTCTTCTTCAACGGCTTGTCGATGACGCTGAAAGGCAGCCCGGCCGGCAGGATCTCCGACAGGATCGCGCGACCGGCGGTGGTGTTATGGCGCACCACGCGCTCCAGACGCTCGCCCTCGGGGCCCCGGTCGAACTCCTTCAGCCGCACAGTGACCCGGGCGTGCAGCGAAATCTGCCCCGATTCGTAGGCGCGCTTCACCTCACCGACGTCGGCGAACAGCATGCCTTCACCCGGTACGTTCACCCCCTCGCGGGTAGCGTAGTACAGGCCCAGCACGATGTCCTGCGACGGAACGATGATGGGGTCGCCGTTGGCAGGCGACAGCACGTTGTTGGAGGCTAGCATCAGCGTGCGGGCTTCCATCTGCGCTTCCAGCGACAGGGGAACGTGGACCGCCATCTGGTCGCCGTCAAAGTCGGCGTTGAAGGCCACGCAGACCAGCGGGTGCAGCTGGATCGCCTTGCCTTCGATCAACACCGGCTCGAAAGCCTGAATGCCGAGGCGGTGCAGGGTGGGCGCGCGGTTCAGCATCACCGGATGCTCGCGGATCACCTCTTCCAGGATGTCCCACACCACCGGCTCCTGGGACTCCACCATCTTCTTCGCCTGCTTGATGGTCGTGGCCAGCCCCATCAGCTCCAGCTTGTTGAAGATGAAGGGCTTGAACAGTTCCAGCGCCATCAGCTTCGGCAGGCCGCACTGGTGCAGTTTGAGCTGCGGGCCCACGGTAATGACGGAACGGCCGGAGTAGTCGACCCGCTTGCCCAGCAGGTTCTGACGGAAACGACCGCCCTTGCCCTTGATCATGTCGGCCAGCGACTTCAACGGACGCTTATTGGCACCGGTCATCGCCTTGCCACGGCGGCCATTGTCCAGCAGGGAGTCCACCGACTCCTGCAGCATGCGCTTCTCGTTGCGGACGATGATGTCCGGGGCCTTCAGCTCCAGCAGCCGCTTCAGGCGGTTGTTCCGGTTGATAACGCGGCGATAGAGGTCGTTCAGGTCGGAGGTGGCGAAGCGGCCACCGTCCAGCGGAACCAGCGGACGCAGGTCCGGCGGCAGTACCGGCAGCACCTCCAGGATCATCCATTCCGGCTTGATGCCTGACTGCTGGAAGGCCTCCAGCACCTTCAGGCGCTTGGAGAACTTCTTGATCTTGGCTTCGGAGTTGGTGGTTTCGAGATCGCCACGCAGCTTCTCGATCTCGAGATTCACATCCAATGTGCGCAGCAGTTCACGGATGCCTTCGGCGCCCATCACGGCGTCGAAGTCATCGCCGTACTCTTCCACCTTCGCCAGGTAGTCGTCCTCAGTCAGCAACTGACCCCGGTTGAGCGGCGTCATGCCCGGCTCAACGACGACAAAGGCTTCGAAGTACAGCACGCGCTCGATATCGCGCAGGGTCATGTCCAGCACCATGCCCAGACGGCTGGGCAGGCTCTTCAGGAACCAGATGTGGGCAACGACGCTGGCGAGCTCGATGTGACCCATGCGCTCGCGGCGCACCTTGGACAGGGTCACTTCGACGCCGCACTTCTCGCAGATCACGCCGCGGTGCTTCAGGCGCTTGTACTTGCCGCACAGGCACTCGTAGTCCTTCACCGGCCCGAAGATCTTGGCGCAGAACAGGCCGTCGCGCTCGGGCTTGAAGGTACGGTAGTTGATCGTCTCCGGCTTCTTGACTTCGCCATAGGACCACGACCGGATCTTGTCCGGCGAGGCGAGGCCGATCGTAATCGCTTCGAACTCTTCCTCGTTCGGCAGGGTTTGCTTGAACAGGTCAGCGAGCAGGCTCTTCATGTATCACTCCATCCGGCACATGCGGGTTGCGCAATGTGCGGGTTCAATCGCGGTCCAGATCGATGTCGATCGCCAGGGAACGAATTTCCTTCACCAGCACGTTGAAGGACTCGGGCATCCCGGAGTCGATCTTGTGTTCGCCCTTGACGATGTTTTCGTACACCTTGGTACGGCCGGTAACGTCGTCCGACTTGACCGTCAACATCTCCTGCAAGGTATATGCCGCGCCGTAAGCTTCGAGCGCCCAAACCTCCATTTCCCCGAAACGCTGACCGCCGAACTGCGCCTTGCCGCCCAGCGGCTGCTGGGTCACCAGCGAGTACGGGCCGGTGGAACGGGCGTGCATCTTGTCATCGACCAAGTGGTGCAGTTTCAGCACGTGCTTGTAACCAACGGTCACCTTGCGCTCGAAGGGCTCGCCGGTGCGGCCGTCGAACAGCGTCACCTGGCCGCCGACCGGCAGGCCGGCCAGTTCCAGCATCTTGGAGATCTCTTCTTCCTTGGCTCCGTCGAACACCGGAGTCGCAAAGGGCACGCCCTTCTTCAGGTTCGAGGCCAGTTCGACGACGTCTTCGTCGCTGAAGCCGGAGAAGTCTTCCGGCTTGCCGCTGCCGTTGTAGATCTCCTCCAGCAGACCGCGCACTTCACTGGCGGCTGCATTCGCACGCAGCATCTTGTCCAGGCGCTGGCCCAGGCCCTTGGCCGCCCACCCAAGGTGGGTTTCCAGGATCTGACCGATGTTCATCCGCGAGGGCACGCCCAAGGGGTTGAGCACGATATCGACCGGGGTGCCATCTTCCATGTAGGGCATGTCTTCGACCGGAACGATCTTGGACACCACACCCTTATTGCCGTGACGGCCTGCCATCTTGTCGCCCGGCTGCAGACGGCGCTTCACCGCCAGGTAGACCTTGACCATCTTCTGCACGCCCGGGGGCAATTCGTCGCCCTGAGTGAGCTTCTTCTTCTTGATCTCGAAGGCCTGCTCGAAGTCCTTACGGGTTTTTTCCAGCCCTTCGCGGATGGCTTCAAGCTGGATTGCCAGCTCTTCGTCCGCCATGCGGATGTCGAACCAGTGGTAGGGCTCCAGCGTGTCCAGGTACTCGACGGTGATCGCAGTGCCCTTGCTCAGCTTCTTCGGACCGCCGTTGGCCTTCTGACCGACGATCATGCGCTGGATACGCGCGAAGGCGTCCCGCTCCACGATGCGCATCTGGTCGGCCAGATCGGTCTTGAAGCTGCGCAGTTGATCGTCGATGATGGACTGGGCGCGCTTGTCGCGCTCGATGCCCTCACGGGTGAAGACCTGCACGTCGATGACGGTGCCGGTCATGCCGGACGGCACGCGCAGCGAGGTGTCCTTAACGTCGGACGCCTTCTCGCCGAAGATCGCACGCAGCAGCTTCTCCTCCGGCGTCAGCTGGGTTTCGCCCTTGGGCGTGACCTTGCCGACCAGCACGTCGCCGGCTTCGACTTCGGCACCGATATAGACAATACCGGACTCGTCCAGACGGGACAGTTGGGCTTCGCCCAGCGACGCGATGTCGCGGGTGATTTCCTCGGGCCCCAGTTTGGTATCGCGCGCAACCACGGTCAGTTCCTCGATGTGGATCGAGGTGAAGCGGTCGTCGGCAACCACGCGCTCGGAGATCAGGATCGAGTCTTCGAAGTTGTAGCCGTTCCACGGCATGAACGCGACCAGCATGTTCTGGCCGAGCGCCAATTCACCCAAGTCGGTGGAGGCGCCGTCGGCGATTACGTCGCCCTTGGCGATGCGGTCGCCCACCTTCACCACAGGACGCTGGTTGATGTTGGTGTTCTGGTTGGAACGGGTGTACTTGATCATGTTGTAGATGTCGACACCGACTTCACCCGCAAGGGTTTCGGCATCGTTCACCCGCACCACGATACGCTGGGCATCGACGTAGTCGACCAGGCCGCCACGCTTCGCCTGCACCGCGGTGCCCGAGTCCACCGCCACGGTGCGCTCGATGCCGGTACCGACCAGCGGCTTCTCCGGACGCAGGCAGGGAACCGCCTGACGCTGCATGTTGGCGCCCATCAACGCACGGTTCGCGTCGTCATGCTCCAGGAACGGAATCAGCGAGGCTGCGACGGACACGATCTGGCCCGGGGCCACATCCATGTACTGGACCTGATCGGCGGTCGCCAGCGTGAACTCGCCCTTGTGGCGGCAGGAAACCAGGTCGCCCGCCAGGGACCCGTCACCGGCGATTTCGGCGTTGGCCTGGGCGATCACGTACTGGCCTTCCTCAATCGCGGACAGGAAGTCGATCTGGTTGGTGACCTTGCCGTCCGCCACCTTGCGGTACGGCGTCTCGAGGAAGCCGTGACGGTTGGTGCGGGCATAAACGGCCAGCGAGTTGATCAGGCCAATGTTCGGACCTTCCGGCGTCTCGATCGGGCACACGCGGCCGTAGTGGGTCGGGTGCACGTCGCGGACTTCGAAGCCGGCACGCTCGCGGGTCAGACCGCCCGGGCCCAGCGCGGAAACACGGCGCTTGTGGGTGATCTCGGACAGCGGATTGGTCTGGTCCATGAACTGGGAGAGCTGGCTGGAGCCGAAAAACTCCTTGATCGCGGCCGAGATCGGCTTGGCGTTGATCAGGTCATGGGGCATCAGGTTGTCGGACTCAGCCTGGGACAGGCGCTCCTTCACCGCCCGCTCGACACGGACCAGACCGGCACGGAACTGGTTTTCTGCCAGCTCGCCGACGGAACGCACGCGACGGTTGCCAAGGTGGTCGATGTCGTCGATCTCGCCGCGGCCATTGCGCAACTCGACCAGCACGCCGATCACGGCCAGGATGTCTTCGTTGGCCAGCACGCCAACACCTTCCTCGCCGTGGGGCCCGACCTTCTCGTAGAAACGCTTCAGCCAGCCCGGCGCCTTGTCGTCGATCTTCTCGGGATAGGCACGACGATTGAACTTCATGCGGCCGACGGAGGACAGGTCGTAGCGTTCTTCCGCATAGAACAACCCCTGGAACAGGGCTTCCACCGCGTCCTCGGTGGGCGGCTCGCCCGGGCGCATCATGCGGTAGATCGCAACCTTGGCGGCCCACTGGTCGGCGGTCTCATCGATGCGCAGCGTCTGGGAGATGTAGCCGCCGCGGTCGAGGTCGTTGATGTACAGGGTCTGCAGATCAACTACCCGGGCGTCGCGCAGCTTGCCGAGCAGATCTTCGGTGATCTCGTCGTTGGCACGGGCGACCAGCTCGCCGGTTTCCGCATCCACGACGTTCTTGGCGATCACGCGACCCAGCAGGAAGTCGTCCGGCACCGCGATGGTCTTGACACCGGCCTGGTCCAGTTCCCGGATGTGCTTCGCGGTGATGCGCTTGTCGCGCGCCACGATTACCTTGCCGTCCGGCGTGACGATGTCGAAGCGGGCCACTTCCCCGCGCAGGCGATCCGGCACCAGTTCGAACTGAGCGCCTTCCGGAGCCAGTTGGAATGCGTCGAAGTCGTGGAAGGTCTCAAGGATCTCCTCCGGCGTCATTCCAATGGAACGCAGCAGGATGGTCACCGGCATCTTGCGCCTACGGTCGACGCGGAAGTACAGGTAGTCCTTGGGATCGAACTCGAAGTCCAGCCAGGAACCCCGATATGGAATGATGCGCGCGGAAAACAGCAGCTTGCCGGAGGAATGGGTCTTGCCACGGTCGTGCTCGAAAAACACGCCCGGAGAACGGTGCAGCTGGGAGACGATGACCCGCTCGGTACCATTGATGACAAAGGAGCCGGTATCCGTCATGAGCGGAATCTCGCCCATGTAGACTTCCTGCTCCTTAACTTCCTTGATGGTTTCCTTCGGCGCTTCGCGGTCCATGATGACCAGGCGGACACGCGCACGCAGCGGCGACGCAAAGGTCAGACCGCGCTGTTGGCATTCCTTCACATCGAACGCCGGCTCGCCCAGCATGTACTGGACGAACTCCAGCCGGGCGTTCCCGCTATGGCTGGAGATCGGGAAAATCGAGGTGAACGCAGCCTGCAAGCCCTGGTTTTGACGCGTTTCGGGCAACGTTTCCGCTTGCAGGAACGAGGCGAACGACTCGATTTGGGTGGCGAGCAGGAAAGGCGCATCGAGCACGGCCGCGCGCTTGGCGAAGCTCTTGCGGATACGCTTCTTCTCAGTGTAGGAATACGCCATGAATGCTCCGGCTAGAGGTCGAACTTCGAAAAGACAGAACACAGCGCCCGCGGTTGCCTAGATATCTGAAAAAAACTGCAACACTTCCGGGGGCGCTTTGTTCTGGCCTCATGCTTCAGTACAAAGCACGAAAGGGCTGGCACCCCTAGGAGCGCCAGCCCTGCTGGAAAGGCGAGTATTACTTGATCTCGACCTTGGCGCCAGCGTCTTCCAGTTGCTTCTTCAGCGCCTCGGCGTCGGCCTTGGACACGCCTTCCTTCACAGCCTTCGGGGCGCCGTCGACGACGTCCTTGGCTTCCTTCAGGCCGAGACCGGTAGCGGCACGGACGACCTTGATGACTTCGACCTTCTTCTCGCCAGCGGCGGTCAGGATCACGTCGAACTCGGTCTTCTCTTCAGCAGCCGGGGCAGCGGCGCCACCGCCACCCGGAGCAGCCACAGCCAGGGCAGCAGCGGAAACGCCGAACTTCTCTTCGAACGCCTTGACCAGGTCGTTCAATTCCATAACGGTCATCGAGCCAACGGCTTCGAGGATGTCTTCTTTGCTGATAGCCATATCAAATCACTCCAAAATCGAAACTATTCTGAAAACTGTAGTGCCTGAGGCTCAGGCGGCGGCGCCTTCTTCCTCGCGCTTCTTGGCGAGGGCGGCGAGCGCACCGGCGAAGCCGGAGACCGGCGCCTGCATGACGCCCAGCAGCTTGGCGAGCAACTCTTCGCGGCTCGGGATGGAAGCGAGCGCCTGCACACCGGCCTTGTCGAGCGTCTTGCCCGCATAGGAACCGGCCTTCAGCACCAGCTTGTCATTGCCCTTCGCAAAGTCGTTGAGCACCTTGGCGGCAGCAACCGGATCTTCCGAAATGCCATAGATCAGCGGACCAGTAAGCTGGTCAGCCAGATCGGCGAACGGGGTATCGGCGATCGCGCGACGCACCAGGGTGTTCTTCAGCACACGCAGGTAAACGCCAGACTCGCGGGCCTTCGCACGCAGCGAGGTGAGATCGCCCACCGCGATGCCGCGATACTCGGCCACCGCGATGGTCTGGGCGTTGGCCACTTGTGCCGACACCTCTGCCACTACGGCTTTCTTGTCATCGAGATTGAGACCCATGGGTCCTTCCTCCTTTCAAGTCCACACACGAACCGCTGTTAGCGGTTCGCACCCACGGCGACCTGGATCAGGAGAGCGGCCTTGCTTCAGCCAATCCTGTTCTGGGCACACCGTCTGCGCAGGCGTCACCGGGACAATTAAGCGGCCGCCGAAGCGACTGCACCTGCGGTCTTTGACGATCCACGCCCGCGCCGAAGCACAAGCGTGTCCCAAAGTTCTTTATTCCCCGCCTCAGGCGGAAACGGTACTCGTTTCAACGCGAACGCCACTGCCCATGGTGCTGGACAGCGCGATACGACGCAGATACACGCCCTTGGCAGCAGCCGGACGTGCCTTAACCAGAGCATCGACGAAAGCGTTGAGATTCTGCTGCAGCGCTTCGACGCCAAAGGAAGCACGGCCGATGGTGGCGTGAACCAGGCCAGCCTTGTCGGTACGGTACTGGACCTGACCAGCCTTGGCATTCTTGACGGCAGTGGTGACATCCATGGTCACGGTACCGACCTTCGGGTTCGGCATCAGGCCACGCGGACCAAGGATCTGACCCAGTTGACCAACCACGCGCATGGCATCCGGCGTAGCGATGCAGAGGTCAAACGCAATGTTGCCAGCCTTCACCTGCTCGGCGAGGTCGTCGAACCCGACGACATCCGCACCAGCGGCACGAGCGGCCTCAGCCTTGTCGCCCTGGGCAAACACGGCCACGCGCACGGTCTTGCCGGTACCGGCAGGCAGAACGACGGAGCCACGGACGACCTGATCCGACTTACGTGCATCGACGCCGAGATTGACGGCGATGTCGATCGACTCGTCGAACTTGGCTGTGGCACATTCCTTCACCAGCGCCAGCGCCTCGGCCACCGGGTAAGTACGGTTACGGTCGATCTTGGCGCGCAGCGCCTGAACACGCTTAGAAACTTTCGCCATGATTACAGGCCCTCCACGGTGATGCCCATGCTGCGAGCGGAACCGGCGATGGTACGCACGGCAGCCTCGAGGTCGGCAGCAGTAAGGTCAGGCATCTTGCCCTTGGCGATTTCTTCGACTTGAGCGCGGCTGATGGAGCCGACCTTATCGGTATGAGGTTTCGGCGAACCCTTCTGGACACCGGCCGCCTTCTTGATCAGGACGGTCGCCGGCGGCGTCTTCATGATGAAGGTGAAGCTCTTGTCCGCGAAGGCTGTGATCACCACCGGAATCGGCAGGCCCGGCTCCATGCCCTGAGTCTTGGCATTGAAGGCCTTGCAGAATTCCATGATGTTCAGACCGCGCTGACCCAGCGCGGGACCAATCGGGGGGCTGGGGTTGGCCTTGCCGGCCGGCACCTGCAGCTTAATGTAGCCAATGATTTTCTTTGCCATTGCGGCACACTCCTAGATTGAGTACTAGCGCGCCGGCCTGAGCCGACGCTCCTCCATTTACCCGCGTCAACGGGCAAAAAGCGGGCACTCACGTGCCCGCCTCATCAGCCTCAGGTCTTCTCGACCTGGGCGAAATCCAATTCCACTGGCGTCGCCCGACCAAAAATGGTCACGGAAACACGCAGCTTGCTCTTTTCATAGTTCACATCTTCAACGGAACCATGGAAGTCGGTGAACGGACCTTCCTTCACGCGAACCACCTCTCCAGTCTCGAAGAGAACCTTGGGACGCGGCTTGTCCACACCCTCTTGCATTTGCTGCATGATTTTTTCGACCTCCTTCTCGGAGATCGGGGTGGGCTTATTGGCGGTACCACCGACAAAGCCAGTGACCTTGGAGGTCGATTTCACCAGATGCCAGCTCTCGTCGTTCATCTCCATTTCCACAAGCACATAGCCCGGGAAAAACTTACGCTCGGAGATGCTCTTCTGGCCGCCCTTCATTTCCACGACTTCTTCGACCGGAACCAGGATCTGGCCAAAGAAATCCTGCATGCCGGCTCGCGCGATGCGGTCAACCAACGCCCGCTGAACCGACTTCTCGAAGCCCGAATAGGCGTGAACCACGTACCAGCGCTTCGCCATGATCATTTCCAACCCAGAACGAGGTCGTACAGCACCCACTCCAGGCTCTTGTCCGTCAGCCACAGAAAGATCGCCATCACAACCACGAAGGCGAACACCAAGCCCGTCGTCTGAACGGTTTCCTTACGACTGGGCCATACGACTTTCTTTGTCTCGACTACCGCTTCGCGAGCAAACTCGACGAAGCGGCGCCCCGGCTCGGAGAACCAAGCCACGGCAACACCAGCACCCAAACCGGCCAGAACCGACAGGACACGCAGCACCAAGGGCTGCTCGGAGAGCAGATAGAAGCCGACCACGCCGGCCGCGACCAGCGCCAAAGCCAGCGCGAACTTCAACTTATCGGCCATCGGAACAATGACTTCCGGATAATTTGGCAGGGGCAGAGGGAATCGAACCCCCAACCTTCGGTTTTGGAGACCGACGCTCTGCCAATTGAGCTATGCCCCTGCAGCAGAGACTACAAAGCGCACCCTTTCGAGTGCGCTTCCCCATCCAGCAATCGACTAAGGATTACTCGATGATCTTGGCGACGACACCGGCGCCGACGGTACGGCCACCTTCGCGGATCGCGAAGCGCAGGCCTTCTTCCATGGCGATCGGGGCGATCAGCTTCACGGTGATCGACACGTTGTCGCCCGGCATCACCATCTCGGTGCCTTCCGGCAGCGCGATGGAACCGGTCACGTCCGTGGTACGGAAGTAGAACTGCGGACGGTAGTTGTTGAAGAACGGAGTGTGACGACCACCCTCTTCCTTCGACAGCACGTAGATTTCGCCCGTGAAGTGGGTGTGCGGGGTGATGGAACCCGGCTTGCACAGCACCTGACCACGCTCGACGTCTTCACGCTTGGTGCCGCGCAGCAGCACGCCGACGTTGTCACCCGCCTGACCCTGGTCCAGCAGCTTGCGGAACATTTCCACGCCGGTGCAGGTGGTCTTGACGGTGGGCTTGATGCCGACGATTTCGATTTCTTCGCCAACCTTCACGATGCCGCGCTCGACACGACCGGTCACCACAGTACCTCGACCCGAGATGGAGAACACGTCTTCGATCGGCAGCAGGAAGGGCTTGTCGATGGCACGTTCCGGGGTCGGGATGTAGCTATCCAGGGCGTCGGCCAGGCGGAAGATCGCCGGTTCGCCGATGTCGGACTGGTCACCTTCCAGCGCCTTCAGCGCGGAGCCCTTGACGATGGGGATGTCGTCGCCCGGGAAGTCGTACTTGGACAGCAGCTCGCGCACTTCCATTTCGACCAGTTCGAGCAGCTCTTCGTCGTCGACCATGTCGCACTTGTTCAGGAAGACGATGATGTACGGCACACCGACCTGGCGGGCCAGCAGGATGTGCTCACGAGTCTGAGGCATCGGGCCGTCAGCGGCCGAACACACCAGGATCGCGCCGTCCATCTGCGCCGCTCCGGTAATCATGTTCTTCACGTAGTCGGCGTGACCCGGGCAATCCACGTGGGCGTAGTGACGGGTAGCCGTCTCGTACTCGACGTGCGCGGTGTTGATCGTGATGCCGCGAGCCTTCTCTTCCGGCGCCGCATCGATCTGATCGTAGGCCTTCGCCTCGCCACCGAACTTCTTCGACAGAATCGTCGTGATCGCCGCCGTCAGCGTCGTCTTGCCGTGGTCAACGTGGCCGATCGTGCCTACGTTCACGTGCGGCTTCGTCCGCTCAAACTTACCT
>NZ_SNVV01000006.1:129369-235287 GCF_004361735.1 Azoarcus indigens
GACAGAATCGTCGTGATCGCCGCCGTCAGCGTCGTCTTGCCGTGGTCAACGTGGCCGATCGTGCCTACGTTCACGTGCGGCTTCGTCCGCTCAAACTTACCTTTCGCCATATCGACACCCTTAAATCAGAATCAGAAAACCGGACTGGGGGACTAGCGCCACCCGCCCGGCCAGGCAGAAAATGAGTGGTGCCCATGACGTGGATTGAACACGTGGCCTCTCCCTTACCAAGGGAGTGCTCTACCACTGAGCTACATGGGCTCCGAAACTGCACTTGGAGCGGGTGAAGGGAATCGAACCCTCGTCGTAAGCTTGGAAGGCTTCTGCTCTACCATTGAGCTACACCCGCTTCACTTGAACACGACTTGCAGCCGACTCGCATCAACCGCCGCCGACCGCATGAACAGCACAGCGGAACGACATAACTACTGGTGGAGGGGGAAGGATTCGAACCTTCGAAGGCAGTGCCGTCAGATTTACAGTCTGATCCCTTTGACCGCTCGGGAACCCCTCCAAGCGAGAAGCGCCGCACTATAGAGGCATCAAAAAACTTTGTCAAACCCTTCTTGGCCCTTTTTCGCAAAGATCAAAGAAGGCGCTCCTGGAGTGACAGCGCCGTTGTGTTTTTGATCGCCTGCAGCACAAAGCTGGATTTTACGTTTGCCACTCCCTCCTGCTTCAGCAGCCTATCCATCAGGAAGCGGGAAAAGTGTTCCAGGTCGTCCGCCACCACCTGCAGCAGATAGTCCATGTCTCCGGTGAGGGCGTAACAGCCCAGCACCTCCGGCCACGAAGAAACCGCGGCATGGAAAGCCTGGATCTGGCTGTCCCGCCGTTTCTCCAGGGTCACGGTGACATAAGCCTGCAGACCCAAGCCCAGTTTGGCGGCATCGAGCAGAGCGACATAGCGCTTGATCACCCCGCTCTCCTCCAACTGCTTCACCCGACGCAGGCAGGGAGAAGGGGAAAGCGAAACCCGCTGCGCCAGATCGGCGTTGCTCAGGCGTCCGTCCTGCTGCAGCGCTTCGAGAATCTTGAGGTCGATACGATCCATCTTCAAAGCCACCTTCTGCGCAATGAACTGCCAAAATTTATTCGCCAGCCGGGCCATTTCGCAAGCGAATTGCTGAGTGCTGCGCCTAAGCTTGCTCTTCATACATACACCAGACCAGGCAGGAGACAAGCCATGAACAGCCCCACCCCGACCGCCGCACTGCGCGGCAATCCGCTAGGCACCGACGGCTTTGAGTTCGTCGAATACACCGCGGAAGATCCGGCGCAGTTGGACGCCCTTTTCCGCCAGTTGGGCTTTCAGCCGGTTGCTCGCCATCGCGCCAAGAATGTCACTCTGTACCGGCAAGGCAATATCAACTTCATCCTGAACGCTGAGCCCTCCAGCTTTGCCCAGGCTTTCGCCCGGGTGCACGGCCCCTCCGCCTGCGCGATCGCGCTACGGGTTGAGAATGCCGCGGCGGCCTTCGAGGCGGCGCTTGCGGCGGGCGCCGAAGCGCACCCCGGTGCAGCCGGCGCGATGGAACTGAACATCCCCGCGATCAAGGGCATAGGCGGCAGCCTGATCTACCTGGTCGACCGCTATCGCGACGTCTCCATCTACGACATCGACTTCAACTGGCTGCCCGGGGTGGAACGCAATCCGCGCGGCTACGGACTGGTCGATATCGACCACCTCACCCACAACGTGCATCGCGGCCGCATGGATGTTTGGTCCGGCTTCTACCAGCGCATCTTCAATTTCCGCGAGCTGAAGTACTTCGACATCGAAGGCAAGCTCACCGGCCTGAAGTCGCGCGCCATGGTCAGCCCCTGCGGCAAGATCCGCATTCCGATCAACGAATCGGCCGACGACAAGAGCCAGATCGAGGAATTCCTGCATGCCTACAAAGGCGAGGGCATCCAGCACATCGCGCTGACCACCGACAACGTCTATGAGACCGTCGAAGGCATGCGCGCCAATGGCGTGACCTTCCTGGATACACCTGAAACCTACTACGAGGCGGTCGACACCCGTCTGCCCGGCCACGGCGAGGACCTGGAACGGCTGCGCCGTAACCGCATCCTGATCGACGGCGCCCCCACCGCCGATGGCGGCCGCCTGCTGCAGATCTTCACCGAGACCGTGATCGGGCCGATCTTCTTCGAGATCATCCAGCGCAAGGGCGACGACGGTTTCGGCGAGGGCAACTTCAAGGCCTTGTTCGACTCCATCGAGCTTGACCAGGTGCGCCGCGGCGTACTCGAAGACCGCGCAGCCTGACCCCTCCGACGAGTACCCGCACGCCTCCGCTGCGCAAGCGCGGAGGCGTGCGCATTCCCGCGGCCCTGCGGGAAAAGAACGATAATCCAGGGCTCGGACCCAAGAACGGAGACAACCATGAACGCGCCCCATCCCGAAGCGCGCCTGCCGCTGCCGCCGGCCTTCATCGAACAGATGAGTGCCCGCTTCGGCACCCGCTTTACCACATCAGAAGGCGTGCGCGCCCACCACGGGCATGACGAATCCCACTTCCCGGACGCCGCACCGGACGCGGTCGTCTTTCCCAGTAGCACCGAAGAAGTCACCGCCATCGTCGACGCCTGCCGCGCCTATGGCGTGCCCATCGTGCCCTACGGTGCCGGCAGCTCGCTGGAAGGGCATATCCTCGCCATCCGCGGCGGCATCACGGTGGACTTCTCCGAGATGAACAAGGTGCTCGCCATTCACGGCGAGGACATGTACGTGGTCGTCCAGCCGGGCGTCACCCGTAAGCAGCTCAACGCCGAGTTGCACGGCAGCGGCCTGTTCTTCCCTATCGACCCCGGCGCGGACGCCAGCCTGGGCGGCATGGCAGCCACCCGAGCCTCCGGAACCAACGCGGTGCGCTACGGCACCATCCGGGAGAACATCCTGGGGCTGACCGCGGTACTCGCCGATGGCCGTGCCATCCGTACCGGCGGCCGGGCGCGTAAGTCCTCCGCCGGCTACGACCTCACCCATCTGCTGATCGGCTCCGAAGGCACCCTGGGCCTGATCACCGAGCTAACCGTGCGGCTGCATCCGCTGCCCGAAGCGGTATCCGCCGCCGTCTGTGCCTTCCCCGATCTGGCCGCGGCGGTGAACACCGTCATCCAGACCATACAACTGGGCGTGCCCGTGGCCCGCATAGAACTGGTCGACACCCTTACCGTGCAGGCCATCAACCGCTACAGCAAGACCACGCTGCGCGAAGCCCCCATGCTCTTCTTCGAGTTCCACGGCTCGCCCGCCGGCGTGGACGAGCAGGCGCAGACGGTGCAGGAAATCGCCCGCGAACACGGCGGTCTGGATTTCGACTGGGCCAGCCGGCCGGAAGACCGCAGCCGCCTGTGGGCCGCGCGGCACGACGTCTATTTCGCCAGCATCAACCTGCGTCCCGGCTGCCGCGGCATCACCACCGACGTCTGCGTGCCCATCTCCAAGCTGGCGGAATGCGTGACCGGCGTGCGCGCCGACATCGACGCCACCGGTCTCATCGCGCCCATCGTCGGCCATGTGGGCGACGGCAATTTCCATACGGTGATCCTGGTCGATCCCAAGGATGCGGACGAGATCGAGCGCGCCGAAGCGCTGAACCGGCGCATCGTCGAGCGCGCGCTGGCGCTGGGCGGCACCTGCACCGGCGAGCACGGCGTGGGCATCGGCAAGCAGGATTTCATGCTCGCCGAACACGGCGAAGCCGCGCTGGATGCAATGCGCTTGGTGAAGCGTGCACTGGATCCGCAGGATCTCCTCAACCCCGGCAAGATCCTGCCGCCCCCGCAACAGGCCACGCCGCTCGTCTGAACCCGTCGCCGGCTACGGGTATCCAAGGATTGAACCGGCGCCCGCCGCAGCCCAGGATGGCACGGCGGGCGACCGGCCAGGCAGCACCAGGCAACAAAAAACGGAACGTCTCGCATCAAGGCGGCGGCGCCCACAAGGCAGCTTCCCGCCCCAGGTCCAAGAACAAGATTTTTCGGACAGGAAGGAGACAGCCATGGCCGAAGCCGATCCCCACACGCCCCTCCATGCCAGCCTGGAGGACAAGTACACCACCGTAGCCGGCCGCGTCTATCTCAGCGGCTATCAGGCCTTGGTGCGGCTGCTGATGATCCAGCGCGAGCGCGACCTCGCCGCCGGACTCAACACCGCCGGCTTCGTCTCCGGCTACCGCGGCTCCCCGCTGGGCGGCCTGGACCAGACGCTGTGGAAGGCCAAGCACCACCTCGCCGACCACCACATCGTCTTCCAGCCCGGCGTCAATGAAGACCTTGCCGCCACCGCGGTGTGGGGCTCTCAGCAAGTTGCACTCTCCCCTGCCGCCAAGTACGACGGCGTGTTCGGCCTGTGGTACGGCAAGGGGCCGGGGGTGGACCGCTGCGGCGACGTGTTCCGCCACGCCAACGCCGCCGGCAGTGCCAGGCACGGCGGCGTGCTGGTGGTGGCCGGCGACGACCACGCCGCCAAGTCTTCCACCCTGCCGCACCAGACCGACCACTTCTTCAAGTCGATGATGATGCCGGTGCTCGCCCCCGCCGGCGTGCAGGAGTACATCGACTACGGCGTGCATGGCTTCGCCCTGTCGCGCTACTCCGGCTGCTGGGTGGCGTTCAAGGCGCTGGCCGACACGGTGGAAACCTCCGCCTCGGTGGATGTGGATCCCCAGCGGGTAGGGGTGACGATTCCGGACGACTTCCCGCTGCCGCCGGACGGCCTCAACATCCGCTGGCCGGACCCGCCGCTGGTGCAGGAAAAGCGCCTTCTCCACTACAAGCTCTACGCCGCGCTGGCCTATGCGCGCGCCAACCGGCTGAACCGCATCGTCATCGACACGCCGGCGCCACGGCTGGGCATCATCACCGCCGGCAAGAGCTACCTGGACGTGCGCCAGGCGCTGGACGACCTCGGCATCGACGAAGCGCTGGCCACCGCCATCGGCCTGCGGCTGTACAAGGTCGGCATGGTGTGGCCGCTGGAGTCGGACGGCGTGCGCCGCTTCGCCGAAGGGCTGGAGGAGATCCTGGTCGTCGAGGAGAAGCGCCAGCTGATCGAGTACCAGTTGAAGGAGGAACTCTACAACTGGCGGGAGGATGTGCGGCCGCGGGTCATCGGCAAGTTCGACGAAAAGGGCGAATGGGCCCGCATCGCCCGCGCCGACGGCACAGTGGACCACGGCGACTGGCTGCTCCCCGCCGCCGGCGAACTCACGCCAACGCTGATCGCCCGCGCCATCGCCGCCCGCATCGGCCGCTTCTTCACCTCCGACACCATACGTGCCCGGCTGGACTTCCTCGAAGCCAAGGAGCGGGCGCTGGCCGCACGCAGCTTCTCCATCGACCGCGTGCCCACCTTCTGCCCCGGCTGTCCGCACAACACCTCCACCAAGGTGCCCGAAGGCAGCCGCGCCATGGCCGGCATCGGTTGCCACTACATGGTCACCTGGATGCCGGAGCGCCATACCGGCACCTTCACCCAGATGGGCGGCGAAGGCGTGCCCTGGGTTGGCCAGGCGCCCTTTGTCGACGAGCCGCACCTCTTCGCCAACCTGGGCGACGGCACTTACTTCCATTCCGGCCTGCTGGCGATCCGGCAGGCAGTCGCGGCACGGGTGAACATCACCTACAAGATCCTGTTCAACGACGCGGTGGCAATGACCGGCGGCCAGCCAGTGGATGGCAAGCTCACTGTGCCGCGCATCGTCCGTCAGTTGCAGGCAGAAGGCGTGCACACCATCGTCGTCGTCACCGACGGTAGCGAACGCCCCTATGGCCCGGCCGACCTCCCTCATGTGCCGATACGCCACCGCGACGAACTGGACGCCATCCAGCGCGAACTGCGCAGTTGCCGCGGCGTGTCCGCCCTCATCTACGACCAGACCTGCGCCGCGGAAAAGCGCCGCCGACGCAAGCGCGGCACTTACCCCGATCCGGCCCGGCGGGTCTTCATCAACGAAGCGGTGTGCGAGGGCTGCGGCGACTGCGGCGATCAGTCGAACTGCATGGCCATCCTGCCGCTGGAGACCGAGTTCGGCCGCAAGCGGGAAATAGACCAATCCTCCTGCAACAAGGACTATTCCTGTCTGGCCGGCTTCTGCCCGTCCTTCGTCACCGTGGAAGGCGGCAGCCTGCGCAAAGACCACTCGCTGGCGGACGGCGAAACCGCTCCCGCCGCCCTGCCCGAGCCAGCGCTGCCAGCCACCGCCCGGCCCTATGGCCTGCTGGTCACCGGCGTCGGCGGCACCGGCATCGTCACCGTCGGCGCGCTCATCGGCATGGCCGCCCACCTGGACGGCAAGGGCGTCACCGTGCTCGACATGACCGGCCTGGCGCAGAAAGGCGGCTCGGTGTTCAGCCATGTGCGCATCGCCGACACGCCGGAGGCGCTGCACGCGGTGCGCATCGCCGCCGGCGAGGCGGACTGCGTGATCGGTGGCGACGCGGTGGTCAGCGCCAGCGTCGAAGCGCTGGGCAAAATGGCGGCAGACCGCACCCGGGCGGTGGTGGACACCGCCGAAACCCCCACCTCCGACTTCACCCACAAACCCGACTGGCAATTCCCGCTGCCGCGCATGGAAGCCGCCATCGCCGACGCCACCCTGCCGGGGGCCGCCCATTTCATCCCCGCCCGCTCCCTAGCCACCGCGCTGCTCGGCGACGCCATCGCCACCAACCTCTTCCTCCTCGGTTACGCCTGGCAGAAAGGCATGGTGCCGGTCAGCCTCACGGCGTTGACCACCGCAATCGAACTCAACGCGGTCGCGGTGGACATGAACAAACGCGCCTTCCTCTGGGGCCGCCGCGCCGCCAACGACCTGGACGCAGTCATGCGCCGCCTGCGCCCGACGCCCGCCCAGCCGCTGCATCCGCCCGACCTGGACGAAGTCATCGCCCGCCGCGCCGCCTATCTACGCGCCTACCAGGACGCCGCCTACGCGGAACGCTATCAAAGGCTGGTCGAGCGGGTGCGCGAAGCCGTACACAGGCAGATCGGGCCGGACGGCAACGCGCTGGCGGAAGCGGTCGCCCGCAACTACTTCTCCGTGCTCGCCTACAAGGATGAGTACGAAGTCGCCCGCCTCTACACCGAGCCCGCCTTCCACGAAAAGCTGTCCGCCACCTTCAGCGGCGACTACACCCTGCGCTTCCACCTGGCCCCGCCCCTGCTTGCGCGCCCCGATCCGCGCACCGGACGCATCGCCAAACGCAGCTACGGCGCCGGCATGCTGAAGCTCTTCCGCCTGCTTGCCCGCATGAAGAAACTGCGCGGCAGCCGGTGGGACGTCTTCGGCTACAGCGCCGAGCGCAAGGCCGAGCGCGCGTTGATCGCGGAGTATGAGAAGGACGTAGTCGAGATCCTCGGCAGGCTCAACGCTGATCGCCTGCAACTCGCCTGCGCCCTCGCCCGCCTGCCCGAAGGCATACGCGGCTTCGGCCTGGTGAAGCAGAAGGCGATGGAAGAAGCGGCGGTCAAACGCGCCAGGCTCCTCACGCAATGGCGCAACCCCGCAGCGGTCACTACGCGGGCAGCCTGAAAGCAGCGACGATCTCCTCGCCGCGCTCCGCGGAAGCTATGATCCAGCGGGCGCGGCGAGGCACATTGATTGTTCGCGGACTCGCGGCTTATCGCCAGCGCCTCTCCGGCCGCAACCCTCACCCTCTGAACGCTGCCCCTCTATGCCAGCCAGCCTCAAGGCGCTCTGCGCCCAACTCGGTGGCGCCGTAACGGCCTACCTGCTCGCCCGCAGCGGGCTCATGCCCGCCTCGCTGTGGACGCTGGCCGGCGCACAGGCGGTCAGCGCCGCGATCATCGCCGCCCTGCTGCGCAGCGCACGCTGGTGGCTGCCCATCCATCTCGCCTTCCTGCCACTGGCGCTGCTGGCGCTGCGGATGGAACTTCATCCCGGCTGGTATCTCGCCGCCTTCCTGGCCCTGGCCGTTATCTACTGGAGCAGCTTCCGCACGCAAGTCCCGCTCTATCTCAGCAACCGCTCCACCGCCGCCGCGCTGGCCGGCCTGCTTCCTGTAGGCCAACCGGCCCGCCTGCTGGACATCGGCGCCGGCACCGGCACCGTGCTGCGCCATGTCGCCGCCCTGCGGCCGGACTGCGCGCTGACCGGCGTTGAAACCGCTCCCGGCCCCTGGCTGCTCGGCCGCCTGCTGTGCCGCGCGCCCGCCATCTCCTGGCGCCGTGCCGACCTTTTCGCCCATCCCTGGGGCGACTACGATGTGATATACGCCTTCCTCTCCCCGGTTCCGATGGCCGCCGTATGGCGCAAGGCCGTGCAGGAAATGAAGGCCGGCGCGCTGCTCGTCAGCAACAGCTTCCCTGTTCCCGAACGCGAGCCCGACATCGTCGTCGAAGTGAACGACCGTCGCCACACCCGGCTCTACTGTTATCGCGCACCGACGGCAGAAGCCGGGAAATAGCGGCACGAATCGCCGCTTTTCCGGCTCAGGTCCATACAGGCCCGCGCCGATAATGGCATGGTGCGGCGAGCAAGCGCCGCGAGCTGAGGAATCGATTCATGGCTGAGATCATCTGCGTGATCGGCAACAAGGGTGGAACCGGCAAGACGACGCTGTCGCACATGCTGTGCCAGGGTCTCGGGCTACTGGGCCAACGCTCCGCCTGCGTGCTGACCGACACCTCCCGCGAGCCGCTCTCCCCCGAAGGGCGGCGCTACATCACCGCCGACGCCCGCACTCGCGACGCCCTGACCAAGGTGGTGGACAAGCTGCGCACGCTAGAAGACTGGATAGGCGTGATAGACGGCGGCGGCAACCGCACAGAGATGGACCGCAAGCTGTATGCGCTGTCCGACATCGTGTTGCTGCCCTTCCGCGAATCGCACGAGGACATCCGCACCGTCGTGCGCGACCTGGAAATGTTCCCCCGCGCCTATGCCGTCCCCTCCCAATGGCCAAGCAACTCGTGGCAACGGGAAGCGGCAGACCGCAACGTTGCCCAGCTCATGGGCGCCTATCGCCACCGCATCCTGCGCCCGGTCGGCGCACTCTCCTCCTCCAAGCTGCTGCTGCAGAAGCAGGTGCCTGACCAGTTGCCGACGCCACTCGCCAACGCCTGCCGCTCGATCGCGCGGCAAGTACTGGAGGTGCTGGAAATCGACTACACCGAAGTGCCTGGCAAGGAGGCTGGCGAAGAAGAGGCCGAACGCCTGCCGGCCTCGGAAATGCCGATGCGGCTGGGCTACGGCGAGCGCCGCTCCCACTGAGAATCTGCGCAACAAGCACAAGAAGCGGCCACCGCCCAGCCGGCAGTGGCCGCTTCTTGTTGAGCTTTTACCGCCGCCGCAGCGAGCCGCGTCAGAGTCGAGCCCCGTGGCGCGCGATGACTACCAGCGCCTGGGCCCGATTGGAAACGCCAAGGGCGCGGAAAATGGCAGACATGTGGACCTTGACCGTGCCTTCGGAAAGCCCCAGCAGATCGGCGATCTCACGGTTGGTCTTGCCCTGCGCCAGCAACTCCAGCACCCGCGTCTGAGCGGCGGTCAGGCCAAAGCGCTCGCTGACCGGCGCGCCACTGCGCTTGCCGGCGGCGCCGCTGCCGGCATCGGGCGTATGTACGCCGCCATCCAGCACCACGCGTACCGCCTGCAGCAGGGTTTCGCCCGAGCTCGCCTTGGAGACGAAACCGGAAGCGCCGCCCTTGATCGCACGCCGCACCGAGGCCTCGTCATCCATCGCTGAAACGACAATGGCGGGCACGTCGGGAAAACGCTTGGCCAGCACCGCCAGCAGCGAGAAGCCGTTCATGTCCGGCAGCATCAGATCGATGATGGCCAGATCCCAATCGCTCCCTTTCTCCAATTGGGCCAGGGCCTCATCCGCGCCCTTGGCCTCTACGCATTCGATACCCGGTTCAAGCCGCCCCAGACTCTGGGCCATAGCCTCTCTGACCAGGGCATGATCTTCAACGATGAGAATCTTCGTCACTGCTCGCTCCACTGGATTCCGGCATCGCCACGCGCGCCATGCGCCAAGCATAGCATGATCATGAGACCCCTCGTGTTCGCTCCCACTATCAGGACGGCGCAAAACGGGAGAAAATCCGACCCTGCCCATTTAACCGACATTTGCCGATGCTCCAGTCTCACCCCTGCCCTGCCTCCAGCCTGCGCCGATTCGGCTGGTGGGGCGTGCTATACGGAGCCCTGGGGGCTTTGTCGGTTGCGCAGGCGTCCGGCATGGCACTCGGCGATGCGCCGGAAGACGCCTATCTCGGTGATCTGCCCGTTGTCCTGTCAGCCTCCCGACTGGCCCAGCCCACGCGGGAGGCACCCGGCGCAATCACCGTCATCGACCGCGACATGATCCGTGCCTCGGGCGCCCGCTCGGTAGCTGAACTGCTGCGCTGGGTACCCGGTTTCCAGGTCGGGGAAGCCAACGCCTTCAGGCCATTGACCGCCTATCACGGGCTGGCCGACGACAATCCGCGCCGCATGCTGGTGCGGGTGGACGGCCGCTCCCTCTACTCCCCTTATTTCCTCAGCGGGGTGGAATGGCACAAGCTCACCGTTGACATCGACGATATCGAGCGCATCGAGGTCTTTCGCGGCTCGAATGCCACAGCCTTCGGCAGCCAAGCTTTCATGGGCGTGGTCAACATCATCACCCGGCCAGCGGCGGACACGCCCGGGTTGCGGATGCGCCTCACCCAGGGTGAGAACGGCATCCGCGATCGCCAGGTCAGCATCGCCCAGCAGTTCGGCCCGCTGAACGTCCGCCTGGGCATGGGCCGGGAGAGCGACGACGGCACCCGGGGCCTGGAAGACAACTGGCAGAAGCACCGGGCGGACCTGCGCATGGACTGGCAGCCCGCCGCCACCCACCGGGTGGAGATCCACGCCGGCGGCGTGCGCTTCGACAATCGGGCCGGCACCGCCGGGGAGTTATCTGACCCTCCCCGCGACCAACGCAGCAGTTCTTCATTTGGGCAGATACGATGGCATTGGCTGCCTGATGCCCAGGAGGAGCTAACGCTTAGTTATCTTCACCAAAGCGAGCGATTAAAGGATGAATATGGGGTTCTGATCACCTCAGCAGAATTTCCCCAGTTACCCTCCTGGGCTACGATCAACGTCGGCGTTGACTTCGGATATACGGTCGAGCGAGACGAACTCGAGCTTGAGCACACCTTTTCTCCAAGAGACGATATCCGTGTCGTTTGGGGGCTAGGGCAGCGCGAGGACAAGATAGATGCACCGCAGTATTTCTATCCCGGCAAGGCCATCACTTATACCAGCCGCCGCCTGTTCGGCAACCTGGAATGGCGCGCGTCGGATCGCTGGCTGATAAACCTGGGCGCAATGGCGGAAGAGGACGACTATAACTCGGCCCAACTGTCCCCCCGCTTAGGTATCAACTATTTATTAACGCCAGAACATACGCTGCGTGTAGCTATTGGCCGAGCTTATCGGCAGCCCTTTCCTTTCGAGCAAGAAGGAGATGCGCGCTTCTACGGGAACGGAGTCATTCTCCTCAGACAAGCTTATCAACCTCCCAGCGAAACCCTGGCCCCAGAGCGGCTTCGCTTTCGGGAAATAGGTTATCTCGCAGAACTAGAACGGTGGCGCACCTCGCTAGACGTCCGCGTGTTTGAGGAGAAGTTGGACCGACTCACGCATTTCCAGAGCAATCCTTCTCCTCTATTCCCACCTCCACCCATGGATGACGGTGAGGCTAAGCAACCCATAGGCAATCGCAAAGTTAGTATTCATGGCGCTGAATTAGCACTGCTGTGGCGACCGGCCGCAACCAGTTGGCTTGGCCTGAACTACAGCCGCATCGAGATCAGCACCAACGAGCAAGACATCCAAAGCAAGCCGTTCTATAAGAACTCCGCCCCCCGCGCCTCCGCCTCCGTCCTCGCCGGCTGGGCGCCGTGGCCCAACTGGCACTTCAGCGTCGCCCATCATTACGTCGGCGCCATGGCCTGGTACCGCGACGAAGACGACAGCCTGCCGGCCTACCAGCGTACCGACCTGCGTGTCGCCCGGCGGCTGGACATCGGCACCACCCGCGCCGAGCTGGCGGTGACGATCAGCAACATCGGCGCTCACCATGCGGAGTACGTCCCCTGGATCAAGACCGGCCCGGCCGCCTACGCGACGCTGAGGCTAGAGATCTAAGCCCATGCACGCCGCCCTCCGCCTTTTCCTCTGCCGCCTCGTCGCCAGCCTTGCGCTGGGGGCAATGGCGGGGCCGGGATGGGCGGCGCCGCCACTGATCATCGTCAACAGCTCGAGCGACGGCGCTTACGCTGAAGCCAGCGCGGCCCTGCGCTCACAACTGCAACGGACAATGCCCTGGGTCGAGATCGAGGAGCAGGGCTGGGAGGAGCTGGCGGCGCAACGGCTGGAGGGCAGCCGCATGATCGTCACCATAGGCACGCAGGCGGCCCGGGTGGTAGCGGGGCTGTCGCCACGGCAACCGGTGCTGCATACCCTGTTGCCCAGCAGCGCCTACTCCCGCCTGCCCAACATGCCCAAGAGCGGCGCCACGGTCTCTGCCATCCTGCTGGACCAGCCGGCCGAGCGCCAGATCGCCCTCATCCGCCTGGCGCTGCCGGACTGGAAACGCATCGCCCTGCTCACCGGCAGCGACAGCGAGGCGCTCAATCTGCGCCTGGGCGAGCTTGCCCGGGAACGCCAGCTGGAGGTGCGGGAAGCCAACGTCACCGCCGACCGCGATCTCTACCCGGCGCTGCAGCGGGTGCTCGCCGAGCCGGCGGTGCTCATCGCCAGCCCGGATGCACAGGTGTTCAACAGTTTCACCGTGCAGAACGTGCTGCTCACCGCCTACCGCCACCGTTCGCCGGTGGTCGGCTTCTCCTCCGCCTACGTCCGCGCCGGCGCCCTTCTCGGCCTGTATTCGACACCGGAGCAGATCGGCCAGCAGGCGGCCGAGACCGTGCAGAAGGTGCTCTCCGGTGAAACCTTGCCGCCGCCGAGGCCACCACGGCAGTTCGAAGTCGCGGTCAATACCAACGTCGCCCGCTCGCTGGGCATACAGCTGGACAGCGCCGAGCGGCTGGGCAACGAACTCGCCCGCAGGGAAGGCCGGCCATGATCGCCCGCTGGGGCGTGCGCGCCCGGGTCATGGTTGCCGCGGTGGTGCCGATGCTGGCGCTGGCGGTGGTGCTGACCGTGTTCTTCACCACCTCGCGGCTGGCGGACATGGACGAAGCACTGACCGCGCGTGGCACCGCCTTCGCCCGCCAGCTCGCCGCCGCCAGCGAATACGCGGTGTTCTCCGGCAACCGCGACGCCCTGCAGCAGCTCGCCAGCGCAGTGCTGGCAGAAGACGACATCGTCGGCGTCAGCATCGTAGACCGCAACGGCGAAACCCTGGCGCGCAGCGGCATGCTGGACGGCCAGCTGCCGCCGCTGCCCACCAGCGCGGTGCTGGAGCCATCCACCATGATCAAGGGCCCGACGCTGCGCATCATCGAGCCCATCCGGCCCAACCGGCTGGAACTTGACGATGGCTTCACCGCCATCACCCTGGGCGCGGCGGTCCATCTCGGCGAGGCCCCGCTGGGCAGCGTGGTGCTGGAGCTATCGCTGAAGCACCTGCACGGCAAGCGGGATGAAATGCTGTGGGCCGGCGCGGGTTCGGTGCTGCTGGTGTTGGTCGGCAGCCTGTTGCTGGCCAGCCATCTGAGCCGCGGCGTCAGCGGCCCCATCCGGGTGGTGGCGCATACCGTTGCCCGCATCGGCCAGGGCAAGCTGGGCGAACGGGTACCGCTGATGGGCGGCGGCAGCCTGCGCAAGCTGGCCGAGGGCGTGAACGAAATGGCCGAGAAACTGGCCTCGGCCCATGAAGACCTCGCCCGCCGCATCGAGGAGGCCACCGCCGAGCTGCGCGCCCGCAAGGAGGAGGCCGAGACCGCCAACCTCGCCAAGTCCCGCTTTCTCGCCGCCGCCAGCCACGATCTGCGCCAGCCCATGCACGCCCTCGGCCTCTTCATCACCGAACTCGGCCAGCACGCCCACGCGCCGCAGAGCCGGCGGCTGGTGCAGCGCATCGCCGCGTCCGCCGAGGCCATGGAGAATCTGCTCGACAGCCTGCTGGACATCTCCAAGCTTGACGCGGGCGTGCTCCAGCCCAACATCCGCCCCTTTGCACTGCAGCCGGTGCTGCTGCGCATCGCCGCCGAGCAGCGCTCCTCCGCCGAGGAGCGGGGACTGCAACTGAAGGTGCGCACCAACGACTGGTGGGTGGACAGCGACCCGGTGCTGTTCGAGCGCATCGTCACCAACCTGGTGAGCAACGCCGTCCGCTACACGCCGGCCGGCCGCATCCTCATCGCCGCCCGCAAGCGCGGCAAGCGCATCCATGTGGAAGTGCGCGACAGCGGCATCGGCATTCCGCCGGACGCGCAGGAAATCATCTTCCAGGAGTTCGTCCAGCTGGATAACAACGAGCGCGCCCGCGACAAAGGCCTGGGGCTGGGCCTGGCCATCGTGCGCAAACTGGCTGACCTGCTCGGCCACGGCCTGGGCCTGCGCTCCACCCCGGGGCGCGGCTCGGTCTTCACGGTGGACATGCCGATGGCTCAGCCGCCGGCGCCCACGCAGGAGGAAGACGGCGGCCGTGCGCCGGGCGACCTCCAGGACATCTGCATTGCACTGCTGGACGACGACCCGCTCGCCTGCGCCGGCATGGAAGGCCTGCTCAGCTCCTGGGGCTGCGAGGTCATTCCTGCCAGCACGCCGGACGACTTGCTGGCAATGCTTGCCGACAGCCGCCACCCCGACCTGCTGATCAGCGACTTCCGCCTGCACGGCCCGCGCAACGGCATAGACATGGTCCGCGCGGTACGCGAGCTGCTGGGCGAACAATTGCCCGCCATCCTGATCAGCGGCGACACCGGCGCCGACACCCAGGCCCTCGCCCAGGAGGCCGGCGTGCCGTTGCTGCACAAGCCGGTGCGGCCGGCCCGGCTGCGCGCCCTGATCAACCGCCTGCGCAACCCGGTCTGAGCGATCGCGCCGCCCCGGCTTTTACGACAACGGATGCCGGGCGCATCGGGTAAGATGGAACGACCTCAACCCTGCGGGAGCACGACGATGTCTCAGGACCCATCCAGCCAGGACCCTCTCGATTTCGTGCGCAGCCTGTGGAACAACATGGGCTTCTCCTTCCCCGGCATGGTCACCCCGACGCTGGACCTCGATGAGCTGGACAAGCGCATCGCCGACCTCAAGGCGGTCGAGGGCTGGCTCAAGATGAACCTCAACATGCTGCAGATGACCACCCAGGGCCTGGAGTTGCAGCGCGCCGCCCTCGCCGCGGTGAAGGCCATGAGCCAGCAGGCCAAGAACGCCGCGGAAAAAGGCGACGCCGGCGAAGCCAATCCCTTCGCCGCGGCGGCGATGTGGCCCTGGAACCTCATGAGCGGCGTCCAGGACAACAAGGCGGCGGATACCGGGGAGGCCGGCGACACCACCGCTCCCGAGGGCAAGCGCCGTACCGCGGCCGGCGAGTAAACGCCGCCCGGGAGCGTCAAGCGGCCCAGGCAGCCCCCCCTGCCGAAGGCCTCCCCAGCCCCTCGCGCCGTTTCCCCTGGCTCCGCGCGGAGCAAGGCAAGTTCAGAGCAGCTGCAGCCAGAAAGTCAGCGAGATGATTGCCAGCAGGGTGGAGGCGGAGATCAGCCAGGCCACGCCCGGCCCGTCTCCGCCCATGCGCATCGCCAGGATGTAGGCCGAGCTGGCGGTGGGCAATGCGGCAAACAGCACCAGGATGTCGAAGGGCACACCCTCCAGGCCGAGCTGGCGCCCCAGCCCCCAGGCAATCGCCGGCAACAGCATCAGCTTCACCACCAGCAGCCATACCGAACCGGCCAGCCGGCCCTCGGCCTTGCCCCAGCGCAGCGCGGCGCCCACCGCCAGCAGCCCCAGTGCCACCGCGGCGTCGCCCAGGCGCTTGAGGAAGGAGGCGGCGGCATCCGGCAGCGGCAGGCCACCGAGATTCCATATCAGGCCGGCCACGGTGGCGATCACCAGCGGGTTGCGGGCGATCTCGCTCAGCATGTTGGTCTGACCGTGGCGGGCGAGCTGGCTCACCGCGAAGATGTTGGCGAAAGGCACCATGGTGCCGCACAGCGCGCCCATGGTCGCCACGCCTGCCGGGCCATGCAGCTTGCCGGCCAGCGCGATGGCGATGTAGGTATTGAAGCGGTAGGCGCACTGCATCCGCGAGGCGAATGCCAGCGGCGACAGGCCCATCAGCGGCCGCCCCAGCCAGGCCAGGGCGAAGCCGGACAGCATCAGCCCCAGCCCGCTGAAGAACAGCGGCAGCGTGCCATCCGGGTCGATGTCGGCGGTCGCCATCGCGTTGAACAGCAGCGCCGGGAAGAGGATGAAATAGACCAGCTTCTCGACGCTGGGCCAGAAGGCCGCCTCGTTCAGCATCACCTGCCTCAGCACCGCGCCGAGAACGATCAGGGAGAAATCCGGCAACAGCAGCAGCAGGCTTTGCATTTCGGCAGACGAGGTGACGGGGAAAGTCGCTGTTCTACGGTGTTCCGCGGCCCGGCACAAGCCGGGCGGGGCTCAAGCGGCAGCGCTCGGCGCGGAGGCCACCGCCCCCGCCTCATTCGTAGCGGCGGATGTCGTCTATCAGCTTGCCGTCGTTGGCCAGGCTGCCGGGCGCGCAGAAGCTGACTTCACCGCGCAGCTTGGTCAACTCGCGCAGGCTGGCGGCGATTGCCTCGCCAAACCCTGCCGACACCGCGCCGCCGAACTCGCAGTGCAGGGTCATGCGGTCGATCTGCTGCGGGTTATCCACCACCAGCCGCAGCCGCCCCAGTCCGGGATGGCGCTTCGCCACCTCGGCGATCTGGCCAGGGTGGACGAACATGCCCTTCACCTTGGTCGTCTGGTCCGCCCGCCCCAGCCAGCCGTGGATGCGCTGATTGCTGCGGCCGCAGGACGAGGCGCCCGGCAGCACAGCGGAAAGGTCGCCGGTGCCGAAGCGGATCAGCGGATAGTCCGGGTTGAAGCTGGTCACCACCACCTCGCCGACCTCGCCCGGCGGCAGCGGGTCACCGGTGCCGGGGCGCACGATCTCCAGCAGCACGTCCTCGTCCAGCACCAGCCCGTCCTGCGCCGGGGTTTCGTAGGCGATGAGGCCAATGTCGGCGGTGGCATAGGCTTGCCGGGCGGTGATGCCGGCGGCGGCGAAGCGTTCGCGCAGGCTGGGCGGAAAGGCTTCGCCGGAAACCAGCGCCTTGGCGAAGGGCAGCGCCGCACCTTGCTCCGCCGCCTTGTCCAGCAGGATGCGCAGGAAGGAGGGCGTGCCGATGTAGGCATTGGGCTGCAAGTCGACGATGGCGGCCAGCTGCTGCTCGGTCTGCCCGATGCCGGCGGGGAACACGGTGCAGCCCAGCGCATGGGCGGCCCCCTCCATCATCGAGCCGGCCGGCGTCATGTGGTAGGAGAAGGTGTTGTGCACCAGGTCGCCCTCGCGGAAACCGGCAGCGAACAGCGCGCGGGCGAGGCGATAGTAGTCGGCGCGAGCGCCCTCCGGCTCGTACAGCGGCCCGGGCGAGGCGAACACCCGCGGGCAGGCGCGCCCCCAGCTGACCGCGGCGAAGCCGCCGAAGGGCCGGGCCGCGCGCTGCAGCTCCACCAGCTCGGATTTGCGCGTCACCGGCAGGCGGGCCAGCGCCTCGCGGCTGCTCACCGCCTCCGCATCCACGCCGGCAAGCAGGCGGGCGCAGGCCGGCGCATGCGTCTGGGCGTGGGCGATCAGCGCCGGCAGGCGGGCGCACAGCTCGCTTTCCCGTTGCGCGGGATCGCGGGTTTCTCGGGCGTCGTAGTGCTCCATGGGGGCTCCGGCAGGAAAGGGAAAGCGGCGATGGCGCCGCGTTCAGGACAGCCAGCGTTTGCGCCGGCGGTAGTGCTTCACGTCGCGGAAGCTTTTGCGGCCTTCGCCGGACAGGCCGAGGTAGAACTCCTTCACGTCTTCGTTGGCGGCCAGCTCGGCGGCGGCGCCTTCCATCACCACCCGGCCGTTTTCCAGGATGTAGCCGAAGTCGGCATAGCGCAGCGCCACCAGGGTGTTCTGCTCGGCGAGCAGGAAACCCACGCCTTCGCTGCGGTTGAGGTCCTTCACAATCTCGAAGATCTCCTCGACGATCTGCGGCGCCAGCCCCATGGAAGGCTCGTCCAGCAGGATCATCTCCGGCCGCGCCATCAGCGCGCGGCCGATGGCGCACATCTGCTGCTCGCCGCCGGAGGTGTAGCCGGCCTGCGAGCCGCGGCGCTGCTTCAGCCGCGGGAAGTAGTGATAGACCTTCTCCAGCCCGGCGCGGATTTCCGCCCGCGCGTGGCCGCGGGTGTAGGCGCCGGCCAGCAGGTTTTCCTCCACGCTGAGGTGGGCGAAGCAGTGACGGCCTTCCATCACCTGGATCACGCCGCGCTTCACCAGATCGCTGGGTGTCATCCGGTCCACCCGGTCGCCCTTGAAGTGGATGCTGCCCTTGGTGACCTCGCCGCGTTCGGCGCGCAGCAGGTTGGAGATGGACTTCAGCGTGGTGGACTTGCCGGCACCGTTCGCCCCCAGCAGGGCGACGATGCCGCCGCGCGGCACCTTCAGCGACACGCCCTTCAATACCAGGATGACATGATCGTAGATGACCTCGACGTTGTTGATCTCCAGATAAGGGACGGCGGCATCCGTGCTCATGGGGAACTCTCGGTGGAAGGTGGGAGAAGGTCGGGCAACTGAGGCAGGGCGCGGCGGTACGACGCGGCGAGCGCCGGGCCACCGCGCTGGCGGCTACGGCTCCTTACTGCAGTCGCGCGGGGTGACGCCCTTCTCCTTGGCGTAGGCGCCGGCGGAAGCCTCGATCAGCCCACGCACCTGCGCGCGATCGGCCTCTATCCAGTCGGTCAGCGGCAGCCACTTGCTGCCGTCCCACTGCTGGAACTTCACCTTGCCGGCGCCCTCGTGGTCGGCGCAGCTCACCTTCAGCTCCGGCAGCAGGCCGGTGGCGCCCAGCCTGGCGAGATGGTCGGCATCCAGATTGAGGTGCTCGAAACCCCAGCGCACCTGCTCGCCGGTCATCGGCTTGCCGGCGCCGAACTTCTGCTGGGCGGTGCGTATGGCCTCCACGGTGAGGATGCCGTGCACGATGCCGCGGTTGTAATACACGCTGCCGACGCGGTTCTTGTCCTCCATGTTGCCCTTGTTCCTGGCATACACATGCTTCTGCACCTCCTGGATCACCGGGAAGCCGGTGCCCACACCGGAGAGGTTGGCGGAGATGTAGCCCTTGGCGGCGTCGCCGGCGGGAATCGTGTCCTCCTCCGAGCCGGACCACCAGCCGCCGACGATACGGTCGCGCGGATAGCCGCTGCGCGCCGCCGCCCGCAGCGCGGTCGGGTTCATCACCCCCCAGCCCCACAGGATCACGTAGTCCGGCTTTTCCTGGCGGATCTGCAGCCACTGCGCCTGCTGCTCGTTGCCCGGGTGGGCGACCGGGATCTGCTTCAGCGTGAAGCCGTATTTCTGCGCCGACTGCTCCATCAGCGGAATGCCTTCCTTGCCGAAGGCCGAGTCGTGATAGAGATAGACGATCTTCTTGCCCTTCAGCTGCTCCAGCCCGCCCACCTTGCCGCCGATGAACTTCACCATGCCGGAGGCCTGCGACCAGTAGGTCGAGATCATCGGGAACACCCAGGGGAAGACGCGGCCGTCGGCCGCATCGGTGCGGCCGTAGCCTATGGTCACCATCGGGATCTTGTCCTGCGCCACTTTCTCCAGCACCGAGTAGGTGATGCCGGTGGACAGCGGCTGGAAGGTGGTATTGCCGGTCGGCCCCTTGCCCTTCAGGCGCTCGTAGCACTCCACGCCGCGGGCGTTGTTGTACTCGGTCTCGCACTCTTCCCAGGTGAGCTTGACGCCGTTGATGCCGCCATCGCGCTCATTGATCAGCGTCATGTAGTCGATCCAGCCGCCGTAGATGCCGGAACCGCCTGCGGCATAGGGGCCGACGCGATAACTCGGCAGGCCGATGAACTGCTCCTGAGCCAGCGCCGGCAGCGCGATCAGCAAACCGGCGGCCAGCGCCGCCAGCGGTGCGCCCCGGCGGGCGCGGTGCGTCTTCTCCATGCTTGTCTCCTCTTTATCGGTATGGACTACATGCCACCGGCGGGCCGGCGCCGCGCGCCGGCCGCGGATTCAATGGGGGAAGGGCCACAGCCGCAGCTTCTCCTTGCCGATCTGCCACAGCCGGGCGAGGCCGTGCGGCTCCACGATCAGGAAGAAGATGATCAGCCCGCCGAACACGATCAGTTGCAGGTTGGACGAGAAGCTGGACGACAGCAGGCCGCCGAAGAGCTGCGGGATGATGTTGTCCAGGAAGATGGGCAGCAGCACGATGAAGGCCGCGCCGAGGAAAGCGCCGAGGATGGAGCCGACGCCGCCGATGATGATCATGAACAGGATCTTGAACGACAGATCCAGGTTGAAGCCCTCCGGCTCCACCGTGCCCAGGTAGGTGTAGGCGTAGAGCGCGCCGGCCACGCCGCAGTAGAAGGAGGACACGGCGAAGGCGCTCAGCTTGGCGTGCAGCGGCCGTATGCCTATCACCTCCGCCGCCACGTCCATGTCGCGCACCGCCATCCAGGCGCGGCCGGTGGAGCTGCGCACCATGTTCTTCGCCAGCAGCGCCAGCAGCGCCACCACCGACAGCGTCAGCAGGTACTTGCTCGCCGGCGTGTCGAAGGCGTAGCCGAGGATGACCACCGCCTGGGTGCTGATGACGCCGGAGGCGGAATGGTTGGAGAACCAGGGAAACTTGGTCAGCGCCCAGATGATGAAGAACTGCGCCGCCAGCGTCGCCACCGCCAGGTAGAAGCCCTTGATGCGCAGGCTGGGCAGGCCGAAGGCCACGCCCACCGCCGCCGCGCACAGCCCGCCCAGCACCAGCGCCAGCAGGAAGGGCATGCCCGGCACCCGCAGCATGAAGTTGTAGGCGGCGAAGGCGCCCACCGCCATGAAGGCCGCCGAGCCCAGCGACAGCTGGCCGGCGTAGCCGGTGAGGATGTTCAGCCCCAGCGCCGCCAGCGAGAAGATCAGCACTGGAATCAGGATGGCCTGCAGCCAGTACTGGTTGGCCACCGCCGGCACCAGCAGGAAGAAGAAGGCGAGCACCAGGGAAAAGCCAACTCGATCCTGCCGGATGGGGAAGATCTGCTGGTCCGCCTGGTAACTGGCCTTGAACTGGCCCGCTTCACGGTAAAGCATGGTCTCGCGCTCCCTGGGCGGCTGCTGGCGCCCTTGTCTGTTGGTGCTCGCCGGCTACACCCGGTCGATGTGCTTCTCGCCGAACAGCCCCTCCGGCCGCAGCAGCAGGAAGGCCAGCGCCAGCACGTACGGGAACCAGGATTCGATGCCGCCGCCCACCATGGGCCCGATGTACACCTCAGCCAGCTTCTCCGAGGCGCCGACGATGAGGCCGCCGACGATGGCGCCCGGCACCGAGGTGAAACCGCCCAGGATCAGTACCGGCAGCGCCTTCAGCGCGGTGTAGGTGAGGGCGAACTGCACGCCGTTGCGCGCGCCCCAGATCAGCCCGGCGACCAGGGCGACGAAGCCGGCCACCGCCCACACGATGGCCCAGATGCGCTGCAGCGGAATGCCGATGGAAAGCGCCGCCTGGTGGTCGTCCGCCACCGCGCGCAGGGCGCGGCCGGTGCGGGTGTATTGGAAGAACAGCGCCAGCGACAGCACCAGCGCGCCGGCCATTGCCGCGGCGAAAACGTCGAAGCGCGACACCAGCAGGCCGGCGCTCTCCATCACCCACTCCACCGGCTCGTCGGCGATGCCCAGGTCCAGCCCGCGCACGTTGGCGCCCCAGATGCCCTGGGCGATGCCTTCCACCAGGTAGGTGAGGCCTATGGTGGCCATGAACAGGGTGATGGGCGGCTGGTTCACCAGCGGCCGCAGCACGATGCGCTCGGTGAGGATGCCCAGCACCACCATCGCCCCCAGCGTCAGCACGAAGGCCAGCCAGAACGCCGGCGCCGCCGGCAGCCCCCAGCGCTGCAGCACTTCCTGGAAGCCGACGAAGCTCAGCGCGGCGAAGAACACCATCGCCCCCTGGGCAAAGTTGAACACGCCCGAGGCCTTGTAGATGAGCACGAAGCCCAGCGCTACCAGCGCATACAGCACGCCGGAAAGCAGTCCGCCGATCAGCACTTCGAAGAAGAACTGCATGTCGCTTTTCTCCTGTATGGGCATGAAAGCCGGGGAGAGTGGCTCTGGGGGTCGGCTGGCAGGCCCCCAGTGCGCGAAACACTGACGGCTCAACGGCGATCGGCTTTGGCCCCGCCCGCCGGAGATTCACCAGCCATCACTTACCTAGCGCCGCTCGCCCCGAGTCTGTCTAGGGCCTTTCCTTGCAACGCCCTGCCCATCCGCCCTGTTTTTCTCCCCCCTCCCCGCGCGGGGCAGGGGAAAAGAGGCACCCTCGCCCAAGCAAGCGCTTGCGCCCTGACGGGCGCTCCCCCGCGGAGGATGGGGCGAAAACCTGGCCCTGCACTACCGCCGCCCCCTCAATGCGCCGCCCCCAGGTAGGCCGCGATCACCTCCGGATTGCGCTTCACCTCGTCCGGCGGGCCGTCGCCGATCTTGCGGCCGTAGTCCAGCACCACCACCCGGTCGGAGATGTCCATGACCACGCCCATGTCATGCTCGATGAGCACGATGGTGGTGCCGAACTGGTCGTTCACATCCAGGATGAAGCGGCACATGTCCTGTTTCTCCTCCACATTCATGCCGGCCATCGGCTCGTCCAGCAGCAGCAGCGACGGCTCGGCGGCCAGCGCGCGGCCCAGTTCCACCCGCTTCTGCAGGCCGTAGGGCAGGCGGCCGACCGGAGTCTTGCGTATGCCCTGGATCTCGAGGAAGTCGATGATCTCCTCCACCTTCAGGCGATGGGCGATCTCCTCCCGCTGCGCCGGGCCCCAGTACAGGGCGTGGCGCAGCAGGCCGCAGCGCATCTTGAGGTTGCGGCCGGTCATGATGTTGTCCAGCACGCTCATGCCCTTGAACAGGGCGATGTTCTGGAAGGTGCGGGCGATGCCCTGGGCGGCGGCGCGATGCGGCTCCATGCGCCGGCGTTCCTCGCCGCGGAACAGGATGCGGCCCTGCTGCGGGTGATAGACGCCGTTGATGACGTTGAGCATGGAGCTCTTGCCGGCGCCATTGGGGCCGATGATGGAGCGGATCTCGTGCTCGCGGACGTCGAAGCTGATGTCGGTGAGCGCCTTCACCCCGCCGAAGGACAGCGAGATGCCCTGCAGGTCCAGCACCACGCCGCCGATGCGGCCGGCATGGCCGGCCGGCGGCGCCTGCTCGCGCACCGCGCTGGCGATGTCGTTCATCCTCATGGGCTCCTTCTCCATTCCCCGGGCGACGGCCGCGGCTTCCGGCACTGCCCTTCCGTTCGGTTCCCGGTGCTTCCCCTGTTGCTGCGATCCGCGCCTCAGGCCGCCTGCCGCAGGCCGCTGCCGGCCGCGACCACATCCGCCTCCTCGATGCGCAGCTCGGCGGCGATGCTGCCGAGGCGGCCGTCCTCATACTGCACCTGGGTCTCGATGTACTGGCTGGCCTTGCCCTCGTAGAGCGCGGCGATCAGCACCGCGTACTTCTCGGCGATGAAGTTGCGCCTGACCTTGCGCGTGCGGGTGAGCTCGCCGTCGTCGGCGTCCAGCTCCTTGTGCAGCACCAGGAAGCGGCGCACCTGGGCGCCAGCCATGCGGGCGTCGGCGGCGAGGTCGGCATTCACCTGCTCCACGCAGTCGCGGATCAGCGCATACACCTCCGGCCGCGCGGCGAGGTCGGTGTAGCCGGCGTAGGCCATGCCGCGGCGCTCCGCCCAGTTACCCACCGCTTCCAGGTCGATGTTGATGAAGGCGGCGACGAAGTCGCGCTGGTTGCCGAAGCTCACCGCCTCCTTGATGTAGGGGAAGAACTTGAGCTTGTTCTCGACGTAGTTGGGCGCGAACAGCGCGCCATTGGCCAGCCGGCCGACGTCCTTGGCGCGGTCGATGATCTTGAGGTGGCCGTCGTCGTCGAAGAAGCCGGCGTCGCCGGTCTGGAAGTAGCCCTCGGCGTCCAGTGCCTCGGCGGTGGCCTCCGCCCGCTTGTAGTAGGCCTTCAGCAGCATGGGGCCGCGCACCAGGATCTCGCCGTTGTCGGCCAGCTTCACCTCCACCGCCGGCGCCGGCTTGCCTACCGAGTCCAGCTTGATCTCGCCGTCCGGCTGCAGGCAGACGTAGGCGCAGGTCTCGGTCTGGCCGTAGAGCTGCTTCAGGTTCACGCCGATGGAGCGGTAGAAGCGGAACAGGTCCGGGCCGATGGCGGCGCCGGCGGTGTAGGCGACGCGGATGCGGCTCATGCCCAGCACGTTCTTCAGCGGGCCGTAGATCAGCAGCCGCCCCAGCGCGTAGTGCAGCCGCGCCGCCAGCCCCACCGGCCTGCCGTCCAGCAGCTCGGCGCCGTGGCGGCGGGCGACCGCCATGAAGTGGTGAAACAGCCAGCGCTTGGGCCGCGCGGCATCCTCCATGCGGATCATCACCTGGGTCAGCAGGTTCTCGAACACCCGCGGCGGCGCGAAGTAGTAGGTGGGGCCGATCTCGCGCATGTCGGTCATCACCGTCTCCGCCGACTCCGGGCAGTTGATGGTGAAGCCGGCGACCATGGCCTGGGCGAAGGAGAACAGGTGGTCGCCCACCCAGGCCATCGGCAGGTAGGAGAGGATGTCCTCGCCTTCGCCCAGGCGGTCGAAGCCGGTGCCGCCGCGCGCCGCGGCGATGAAGGCGCCGTGCGTCTGGCATACGCCCTTGGGCTTGCCGGTGGTGCCTGAGGTGTAGAGCATCACCGACACGTCGTCGGCCGCGCCCTTGTCGATCTCGCCGTCGATGAAGGCCGGCTGCCCGGCGTCGCGGGCGGCGCCGCGCGCCTGCACCGCATCCAGCGCCAGCAGCTGCGCCTCGGTGTAGTGGCGCAGGCCACGCGGGTCGTCGTAAAGCACGTGTTCGAGGAAGGGCACCTCGGCGGCGATCTCCAGCAGCTTGTCCACCTGCTCCTGGTCTTCCACCACCGCGAAGCGGATCTCGGCGTCCTGCAGCACGTAGACCATTTCCTGCGCCACCGCATCCTGGTAGAGCATCACCGGAATGCCGCCCAGGCACTGGCAGGCGGCCACCGCCCAGTACAGCCGCGGCCGGTTGTCGCCTATCACCGCCAGCCGGTCGCCGCGGCGGAAGCCGAGCGCCGCCAGCCCGCTGGCGATGGCGCGGACGTTCTTCGCCACCTCGGCCCAGCTGTATGTCTGCCAGATGCCGTATTCCTTCTCCCGCATCGCCGGCCGCACCGGGCGGACCCGGGCGTGGTGCATCAACAGGCGGGGAAAGGTATCCAGGGGGGCGGCAAGCGCGGCGTGCCCGTGGGATGCGGACATCTCCGTTCTCCTTTGGTGTGGCCCTGCTCGTCTCCAGCCCGCTCGCGGTCGGGCTTGTCGTCCGCCGCAGCGGTGCGGGACCGGCGGCGTCGTCTTTTGATTGTCCTTACTGTGACAGCACTTTTTTGCGCAACTGTTTGTGGAATGTAGGGAATTGTTCCCGGCGCGCGGACCATGTCATTGAAATCAAAAACGGCGCCGTAGCGCCGTCTTTGCTGGAAGCGTTCTCCAAGCGTCACATATTCCTTCGGTATTGCCCGCCGACCTCGTACAGCGCCTGGGTGATCTGGCCCAGCGAGCAGTGGCGCACCGCGTCCATCAGCACCTCGAACACATTGCCGTCGGCGATCACCGTGTCGCGCAGCCGCGCCAGCCACTGCGGCGCCTCGTCGCGATGGGTTTCCTGGAAGGCGGCCAGGCGGGCGAGTTGGCTGCGCTTTTCCTCTTCGGTGGAACGGGCGAGCACGACTTCCTGCGCCGCCTTGGCATGCGGGTTGAGGAAGGTGTTCACGCCGATGATGGGGTAGCTGCCGTCGTGCTTGCGGTGCTCGTAGAGCAGGGATTCCTCCTGGATGCGGCCGCGCTGGTAGCCGGTTTCCATCGCGCCGAGCACGCCGCCGCGGCTGGCGATGGCCTCGAACTCCTTTAGCACCGCCTCCTCCACCAGGTCGGTCAGGTCGTCGATGATGAAGCTGCCCTGGCCAGGGTTCTCGTTCTTCGCCAGGCCCCACTCGCGGTTGATGATGAGCTGTATCGCCATCGCCCGGCGCACGCTTTCCTCGGTGGGCGTGGTGATGGCTTCGTCATAGGCGTTGGTGTGCAGGCTGTTGCAGTTGTCGTAGATGGCGATCAGCGCCTGCAGCGTGGTGCGGATGTCGTTGAAGTCCATCTCCTGCGCGTGCAGCGAGCGGCCTGAGGTCTGCACGTGGTACTTGAGCTTCTGGCTGCGTTCGTTGGCGCCGTATCTGTCCCGCATCGCCACCGCCCAGATACGGCGGGCGACGCGGCCGATCACGGTGTATTCCGGGTCCATGCCGTTGCTGAAGAAGAAGCTGAGGTTGGGCGCGAAATCGTCGATGTGCATGCCGCGGGCGAGGTAGCTCTCGACGTAGGTGAAGCCGTTGGCCAGCGTGAAGGCGAGCTGGCTGATGGGGTTGGCGCCGGCTTCGGCGATGTGGTAGCCGGAGATCGACACCGAGTAGAAGTTCTGCACCTTGTGGCGCACGAAGTATTCCTGGATGTCGCCCATCATCTTCAGCGCGAACTCGGTGGAGAAGATGCAGGTGTTCTGGCCCTGATCCTCCTTGAGGATGTCGGCCTGCACCGTGCCGCGCACCGTGGCCAGGGTGCGGGCGCGCAGGGCGGCAAGCTCGCCGGCGTCCGGCGCGCGGCCGCGCGCGGCCTCGAAGGCGGCGAGCTGCTGGTCGATGGCGGTGTTGAAGAAGAAGGCGAGGATGACCGGCGCCGGGCCGTTGATGGTCATCGACACCGAGGTGCTGGGCGCGCACAGGTCGAAGCCTTCGTAGAGCACCTTCATGTCGTCCAGCGTGGCGATGGAGACGCCGGAGTTGCCGACCTTGCCGTAGATGTCCGGCCGCAGGTCGGGGTCGCAGCCGTACAGCGTCACCGAGTCGAAGGCGGTGCTGAGGCGGTGCGCCGGCATGCCCTCCGACAGGGCGTGGAAACGGCGGTTGGTGCGGAAGGCATCGCCCTCGCCGGCGAACATCCGCGTCGGGTCCTCGCCCTCGCGCTTGAAGGGAAAGACGCCAGCGGTGTAGGGGAAGGCCCCAGGCAGGTTCTCCTTCATGAGGAAGCGCAGCAGCTCGCCTTCGTCCTCGAAGGCGGGCAGCGCGACCTTGCGGATGCGGTTGCCGGACAGGGATTCGGTGTAGAGCGGGGTGCGGCTTTCCTTGTCGCGCACCTTCACCACGTAGTCGTCCGCCTCGTAGCGGCGGCGGGTTTCCGGCCAGCCGTCGAGCAGGGCGCGCGCCTGCGGCAGCAGTTCCCGCTCCTTGGCGGCATGCAGGGCGGCGACGTCGTCCGCGGCCTTGCCGGCGGCCTCCAGCAACTGCCGGCTGGTGCGCAGCGCCTGGCGCTCGCGGGCGATGCGGGCCTGCGCCGCCACCATGCGGTGATAGCCGCGCAGGCTATCGGCCACCTCGGCGAGGTAGCGGCTGCGCTCCGCCGGCACCACCGCGCGGCTGCGGGAAGAGGCTTTCACCGCCACCGCCGGCAGGCAGCCGGCACCGGCCTCCAGCCCCTGCTCGCGCAGCCGCGGCAGCAGGGCGTGGTAAAGCGCGGTAACGCCGTCGTCGTTGAAGCGGCTGGCCATGGTGCCGAACACCGGCATTTCCTCCGTCGCCTGGGCGAACAACTCGCGGTTGCGCTGGTACTGCTTGCGCACGTCGCGCAGGGCGTCCTCCGCGCCCTTGCGGTCGAACTTGTTGATGGCGATGAAGTCGGCGAAGTCCAGCATGTCTATCTTCTCCAGCTGGCTGGCGGCGCCGAATTCGGGCGTCATCACATAGAGGGAGAGATCGACGAAGGGCACGATGGCGGCGTCGCCCTGGCCGATGCCGGAGGTTTCCACGATCACCAGGTCGAAGCCGGCCAGGCGGCAGGCGGCGATGACCTCCGGCAGTGCGGCGGAAACCTCGGAGCCGGTCTCCCGCGTCGCCAGCGAGCGCATGAAGATGTTGGGATGGTCGATCGCGTTCATGCGGATGCGGTCGCCCAGCAGCGCGCCGCCGGTGCGCTTGCGCGAGGGGTCGATGGAGATCAGGGCGATGCGCAGGCCGTCCTGCTGGTCGAGGCGGAAGCGGCGTACCAGCTCGTCGGTGAGCGAGCTCTTGCCGGCGCCGCCGGTACCGGTGATGCCCAGCGCCGGAATGCGCTGCCCGGCGGCGGCGTCGAGCAGCGCCCGGCGTGCCGCCTCGCTGCAGGCGCCGTTCTCCAGCGCGGTGATGAGGCGCGCCAAGTGGCGCAGGCGGGCGGCGCGGTCGCCATCGGCCAGGCCGGCGAGGATGGCTTCCGGCGCGGTGGGAGCGGCGGCGCCGAGGTTGAAGTCGCAGCGCTCCACCAGGTCGTTGATCATGCCCTGCAGGCCGAGGCTGGCGCCGTCCTCCGGCGAGTAGATGCGGCTGACGCCGTAGTCGTGCAGCTCGCGGATCTCCGCCGGCACGATGACGCCGCCGCCGCCGCCGAACACCTTGATGCCGCCGGCGCCCTGCTCACGCAGCAGGTCCAGCATGTACTTGAAGAACTCGACGTGGCCGCCCTGGTAGCTGGTGATGGCGATACCCTGCACATCCTCCTGCAGCGCCGCGGCGACGATCTCGCCCACCGAGCGGTTGTGGCCGAGGTGGATCACCTCGGCGCCGGTGGCCTGCAGGATGCGGCGCATGATGTTGATGGAGGCATCGTGGCCGTCGAACAGCGCCGCCGCGGTAACGAAGCGCACCTTGTTGACGGGACGATAGGGCGTGAGCTTGCGGGCAACGCTGAGGTCGGTCATGTCTCCTGCTCCCTTATATGGTTTCTCCTTCCATGCTAGGAGCGGCCCCGCGGGATTGCCATTGCCGGCGCGGACGGGAATCGTGCGAATTCCGCCATGCATTCCCCGATATCCAGGCGGCCTTCCTTTCCCTTTATTGCAGCCACTTCTCCCGGAAGCGGATAGCCTCTCCAGCTGGAATTGCACAAACCGCCAGTTGTTCCCTCCCGCGCCCCAGGCGCACAATCGCCCCACCCTCGGCCCGCCTTCCCCGCCATGCCGCACACCCGAACGAGTGCTGATCACCCCCGCAGCGCCACGCCGCCGGCACGGCCGCGGGCCACGGTCGCCGCCGGCTTCGTCACAGGCATGCTGGCCGGCATGCGCCAGCGCGGGCTGGACCCTGCACCGCTGCTGGCCGCCGCCGGCATCACCCTGGCCGGCGCGGAGGACCGGGTGGCGCTGGACCGCTACGCCGCGCTCTACAACCTCATCGTCGCCGAGCTGGGCGATGAGGGCTTCGGCCTGTTCTCCCGCCCGCTCGCGCCCGGCTGTTTCGAGTTCCTGTGCCGCGGCATGCTGGGCGCCGCCACCTTGGGCGAAGCGCTGGAACGCGCCGCCCGCTTCCTGCGGCTGGTGCTGCCCGATCTGGCGTTGAGCCTGCATCGGCATGCAGAGCACGCCGAGTTGCGCATCGCCGAAACCCGTGCGCTGACCGACCATCCCGACGCGCCCGCGCGGGTGTTCGCCTTCGAATGGCTGCTGCGCCTGGTACATGGCGTGGCCAGCTGGTTCGCCGGCCGCGGCCTGGCGCTGGACGCGGTGCGCTTCCCCTACGCCCGGCCGGCGCATGCGGACGACTACGCCCTGGTCTATACCGAACACTCCAGCTTCGGCGGCGAAGTGCTGTCCGCCCGCTTCAAGCGCAATCTGCTCGACCTGCCGCTGCGCCGCGACGAGGCCGCGCTGGCCGCCTTCCTCGACGGTGCGCCCGGCCGCATCACCATGCTCTACCGCCGCGACCGCGAGATGGTGCTGCGGGTGCGCGACCTGCTGCGTGCCGCCCTGCCGGACAACCCGACACTGGAAGACGTCGCCCGCAGCCTGCACCTGTCGCCGCGCAGCCTGCATCGCCGGCTGGAGGAGGAAGGCTCCGGCTTCCGCACCATCAAGGACGCGCTGCGCCGCGACCTCGCCCTCGCCCGCCTGGCCAAGAGCCGCCAGCCCATCGCCGACCTCGCCGCCGATCTCGGCTACGCGGACCCCTCCGCCTTCTACCGCGCGGTGGTCGGCTGGACCGGCCTGTCGCCGGAACGCTTCCGCCGCCAGCTGGCGCAGGCGGAGCCAGCGCAGACGGCGCCGCCGGGCTGAGTCGTCGGCCTGGGCCATCGTCGGCCTGGGCCATCGTCGGCCCTGGCATCACCCGCCCCGCGGGTTCCCGCCCGCGGGCGAATGTGCAACCATGGCCGCATAAAACAAGATCCAGTGGATGGAGACCCGCCACTCATGGCGACTAGCACTGACACCCCCGAGCAGCGCCGCCAGTACGATCTGCTGCTGGCCGGCCTGGACCTGCTGGACCAGGGCCTGGCGGTATTCGACTCCGGCCCGCGGCTGGTAGCCTGGAACAAGGCTTTCCTCGCCCTGCTGGAACTGCCGGAATCCCTGGCCGAGGTCGGCACCCCCTTCGAGGCCTTCATCCGCTACAACGCCGAGCGCGGCGAATACGGACCGGGCGACATCGACGCCCTGGTCGCCCAGCGCGTTGCCGCCGCCCGCGCCTTCCAGCCGCATTACACCGAGCGTGCGCGCCCCAACGGCAAGATCCTGTCGATACGCGGCGTGCCGATTCCCAACCTCGGCTTCGTCTCGCTGTGGACCGACATCACCGAGCAGCGCCGCTACGAGGCGCTGATCCAGCAACAGAATGCCTCGCTGGAAGCCCGGGTGCGCGCCCGCACCGCCGAACTGGAGCAGGCCAACAGCCAGCTGGCGGAAGCCAATGCCCAGCTCGCCGAGGCCAATGCCCAACTGGCACAGGCCAAGGCCGAGGTGGAGCAGATCGCCGGCGCCCTGCGCCGCAGCGAGACACGGCTGCAGCTCATCGTGGACTCCATCCCGGCGCTGATCGCCTACGTCGATCGCGAGGACATCTACCAGTTCGCCAACCGCGGTTATGCCGAATGGTTCGGCTGCGGCAAGGACGAGATCGTCGGCCGCAGCATCCGCGAGATCTTCGGCGAGGACGCCTATGCCCAGATCCATCCCCACCTCGAACGGGCGCACGGCGGCGAGCGCGTGTCCTACGAATACAGCCGCAAGAGCGCCGGCGGCCACACGGTGCACGCCCGCAGCGTGCTGGTGCCCGAGGCCGGCGCCGATGGCGAGGTGGCCGGCCTCTTCGTCATGTCCACCGACATCACCGAGCAGAAGGCCAACCAGGCGGCGCTGATCCAGGCGCAGAAGATGGAAGCGGTCGGCCAGCTCACCGGCGGCCTGGCGCACGACTTCAACAACCTGCTCACCATCATCATCGGCAACCTCTCCGCCATTCAGGCCGAGGCCAGCGCCCGGCCGGAATACCTGGAGCCGGCGATGCAGGCCGCCCGCCGCGGCGCCGAACTGATCAAGCGCCTGCTCAGCTTCTCCCGCCGGCAGACGCTGGAGCCCACCGCGGTGGAAGTCGGCGTGCTGGTGCACAACATGTCCCACCTGCTGGTGCGCTCGCTGGCGGAGACCATCAAGGTAAGGCTGCGGCTGCCGGGCGAGCCGCTGCATGCGCTGGTCGATCCGCACCAGTTGGAGAACGCCATCCTCAACCTGGCGCTCAACGCCCGCGACGCCATGCCCGAGGGCGGCGAGCTGACCATCGCCGTCTCCAGCCGGAAGCTGGACGAGGGCATCGCCCACCTGGTCGAGGTGGCGCCCGGCGACTACGTGCAGATCGACATCTCCGACACCGGCTGCGGCATAGACCCGGCGCTGCTGCCGCGGGTGTTCGAGCCCTTCTTCACCACCAAGCCCTTCGGCGGCGGCAGCGGCCTGGGGCTGGCGATGGTGTACGGCTTCCTGCGCCAGTCCGGCGGCAACATCCGCATCCTCAGCACGCCCGGGCGCGGCACCAATGTGCGCTTCGTGCTGCCGATGGCACCGCCGCCGGCGCCCGCGCCCTCTCCGTCGTCCGCCCCCGGGCAGCCGGCAAAGCTGCCCGGCCCGGTACTGCTGGTGGAGGACGAGCCGGAGGTGCGCAAGGTCATCCGCCTGCAGTTGCTCGGCCTCGGCCATGCGGTGCTGGAAGCCGGCAACGGCATCGAGGCGCTGGCCCTGCTGGAAGCGGTGCCGGACATCGCGGTACTGATCAGCGACACGGTGATGCCCGGCGGCATCGGCGGCCCGGAGCTGGCTGGCCGCGCCCGCGCGCTGCGACCGGAGCTGCCCATCCTGCTGATAACCGGCTATGCCAGCGGCAACGCGGTGAGCCGTGCCGGCGTCGAGCTGCCGGTGCTGCGCAAGCCCTTCGATCCCGCCGCGCTCGCCGAAGCCCTGGCGGAGGCCATCACCGCCGCGGGGAGCACCCAAGGAAGCGCCATTCTCTCCCTGGAGGAAAACGGTCCATCATGAACACCACCCGCCCCGAAACATCCGCGGCCACCTCCCCGTCCAGCACACCGCCGACGCTGTTCGTGCTGGAGGACGAACCCGAGATCGCCCGCCTGATCTGTGCCGCACTGGCCGAATACGGCTTCCGCGCCGAGCACCTCTCCACCGGCCGCCAGCTGCTGTCCCGCGCCCGCCAGTCGGCGCCCGACCTGTGCATCGTGGACCTCGGCCTGCCCGACATGGACGGCATGCAGGTGGTGCGCGAACTGCAGGAGAACAGCCCCTGCGCGGTGCTCATCCTCACCGGCCGCAACGACGTCACCGACCGGGTGCTGGGCCTGGAACTGGGCGCGGATGACTACCTGGTGAAGCCCTTCGAGCCGCGCGAGCTGGTCGCCCGGGTGCGCTCCATCCTGCGCCGCTACCAGCGCGCCGCGCCGCCGGAAGCCAGCGCCGAACGCACCCTCGCCCGCTTCTCCGGCTGGGCCTTCGACAACGGCCGCCATGTGCTGGTGGCCGCCGACGGCCGCGAGATCGGCCTCTCCGCCGCCGAAGCCGGCCTGCTGGCGCTGATGCTGCGGCGGCCGAACAAGATCCTGTCGCGCGAGCAGCTGCTGGGCGAGCGCGAGGTCGATCCCTTCGACCGCAGCATAGACGTGCGCATCTCCCGCCTGCGCCGCAAGCTGGACGACGACCCGCAGAACCCGAAGCTGATCCGCACGGTGTACGGGGCGGGCTATCTACTGTCGGCACAGGTGAGCTGGGAGTGAATGCGGCTCAGGCGGCCCCCAGGCCCGGCAGCAGGACGCTGCCGCGTTCCGGCGGATCGAGCGGGCTCTTGCACGGCTATCACCCCAGCCCTCTATAATTATGAATTCTTAATCCAGTTCCGGAGTATCCCATGTCCCAGCGCCCGTTCAAGATCCTCGGCATCCAGCAGGTCGCCATCGGCGGTACCAGCAAGGAGAAGCTGCGCAGCCTGTGGGTGGACATGCTGGGGCTGGAAGTTCAGGGCAGCTTTTCCTCCGAGCGGGAAAACGTGGACGAGGACATCTGCGCCATGGGCAAGGGGCCGTTCAAGGTCGAGGTGGACCTGATGCAGCCGCTGGACCCGGAGAAGAAGCCGGCGGTACATGCGACCCCGCTCAACCATGTCGGCCTGTGGGTGGACGACCTGCCGCGCTGCGTGGAATGGCTGACGGCCCAGGGCGTGCGCTTCGCTCCCGGCGGCATCCGCCGCGGTGCCGCCGGCTACGACATCACCTTCCTGCATCCCAAGGGCAACGAGGAGTTCCCCATCGGCGGCGAAGGCGTACTGGTGGAACTGGTGCAGGCCCCGCCTGAGGTGATCCAGGCCTACGCCACGCTGGCGGGCTGAAATCCGACGACTGGCAGCTCCGCGGGACAGCGGACGCAGCCTCCCGCGCAAGACTTCAGCGCGGCCGGGTCGCCCTTCAGCGGCCGCTTTCCTCAAGCCCTTTCAGTTCACCGCCGCGCCGGCGGCGAAAGTGTCGCAGGCGCGCAGGCTGCCCTGTTCCAGGCCGGTGCGGAACCAGCGCACCCGCTGGGCGGAGCTGCCGTGGGTGAAGCTGTCCGGCACGACATAGCCGCGGCCCTGCTGTTGCAGGCGGTCGTCGCCGATGGCGGCGGCTGCGCTCAGCGCTTCCTCCACGTCGCCGCTCTCCAGGATCTGGCGGGCGCGGTCGGCGTGGTAGGCCCAGACGCCTGCCAGGCAGTCGGCCTGCAGTTCCAGCCGCACCGACAGCCGATTGCCCTCACGCTCGTTCAGGCGCTGGCGCGCTTCCTGCACCTTGGCCGAGATGCCGAGCAGGTTCTGCACATGGTGGCCAACCTCGTGGGCGATCACGTAGGCCTGGGCGAAGTCGCCGGGCGCGCGGTAGCGCCGCTTCAGCTCTTCGTAGAAGGAAAGGTCGATGTAGAGCTTTTGATCCATCGGGCAGTAGAAAGGCCCCATCGCCGCCTGGCCAACGCCACAGGCGCTGCGGGTGGAGCCGGAGAACAACACCAGCACCGGCGCTTCGTAGCGGCGGCCGTTGGCGGCGAACAGGGGGCCCCAGGTGTCCTCGGTATCCGCCAGCACCATGGAGACGAAGCGGCCGGCCTCGTCGGTGGGCGCCTCGCCGGAGGCCGGCGCGGAGACGTTGCTGCCCTGCCCGGCCAGGCCGGCGATCTGCATCACCACCGCCGGATCGACGCCGAAGTAGAGCGCCGCCAGTGCCAGGATGAGGCCGCCCAGCCCGAGCCGGCCGGCGCCGCCTCCGCCCGAGCCGCGCCTGTCTTCGACGTTGTCGCTTTCCCTGCCCAGCCGCATGGTGGCCTCCGCTCTCGTCCGGTCCCGCCGGCTGGCTGCCGGCCGCCCTGCATTATGTGGCGGGGGCGCGGCGTGGTATAGACAGACAAAGCCCGCCTTGCGGCGGGCTTTGTCGTAGGGCATGGAGATGGCCGGAGGGCCGGCCGGAAAGCCGCCCGGCCGGGTGGCGCCGGCTCAGGCAGCGACGGCCAGCCTGTCCTCGCGCAGCGCCTCGTACTCCTCCTCCCAGAACCACTTCTCCTCGCCGAAGGCTGGCCGCAGGTGGTTCAGCCAGGTGGCTTCCGGGTCATAGCGGGCGAAGAAGGGGCGCTGCACCCAGTCCGGGTTGCGACCCTGGATGAAGCGCAGCACGAAAACCTTCTCGCCGCCGATCTCGGTGACGCCCTGGATCTCGACCTTGCCCGGGCTGGCGGACATGCTGGGGCCGCGTGCGGTGCGGGCGAGGCCGGAGACCTGCTGCATCGCCTCGCGGTAGATCTCCCAGGCGCGCGCCAGCGGCACTTCGAAGTAGTGGCGGGCGCCGGTGTCGCGCTCGACGAACATGTAGTAGGGCACGATGCCCAAGCGCACCTGGGTCTGCCACAGCCGCGCCCACACTGCCGGGTTGTCATTGATATGGGCGATCAGCGGCCCCTGGCCGCGGATCACCGCGCCGGTGTCGCGGATGCGGCGGATGGCGGCCCGTGCGGCCGGCGTCTCCAGCTCGCGCCAATGGTTGTAGTGCGCCATCAGCGCGACATGCTTGCCGGCCTTGACCATACGTTCCAGCAGGCGGACCAGTTCGTCCGCATCGTCGGCGCCGAGGAAACGGTGCGGCCAGAAGCTGAGCGCCTTGGTGCCGATGCGTATGGTCTGGATGTGTCCGAACTCCGGGGTCAGCAAGGGCTCCAGATAGCCGGCGAGGTGCTTGGTCTTCATCACCATCGGGTCGCCGCCGGTGAACAGCAGGTCGGTGACCGCCGGCTGCTTGCGCAAGTAGGCGTGCAGCCGCTGCGCCTCGGAGGCGGCGATGCGCAGCGCCTTGTCGCCGACGAACTGGGCCCAGCGGAAGCAGAAGGTGCAGTAGCTGTGGCAGGTCTGGCCCTGGCTGGGGAAGAACAGCACGGTTTCGCGGTACTTGTGCTGCATGCCGTCCAGCCGCTCGCCGACTTCGTCGCGCGGCATGTTCATCTCCATCTGGTCGGCCGGGTGCGGGTTGAGCTCCAGACGGATCTCCTGCACCGCCGCGTCGATCTCGGCCTTGTCGGCATCGCGCCGGTAAAGCTCGGCGATCCACTCGTAATGGCCTTCGGTGAGCATGCCGCGCTGAGGGAAGGTGAGCTGGAAGATGGGGTCGGCGGGGGTGTCATTCCAGTCGATCAGTTCGTCGATCACGTACTGGTTCACCCGGAAGGGCAGCACGGTGGACACCACCTTCATCTCGAAGCGGGCTTCTTCGGACATCGCCGCCAGTGGAGCGATGCGCTCCAGGTCGCGCTGGGTGTAGACCTTGAAAGGCTGGGGGGCGATCACATCGCCACGGGCGACTGGCCACTGGCGTGCCGCAGTCTGCAGCTGAGCTGTCATGGAACCTCCTCGTTGAGCCGGGCACCCCTCACCGGCGCGACGGGAAGGACGCGGCCGGAAGCGGTTCGGGGAACGGGTTTGACCGGCAGCGGCGCGGGGAAAGGAGGCCGGGCAGAGCCGGGCGGGCGCGCACGCTGGCGGTGAAGCGGGACCGCCACGCAAGAGGCGGGCGGCGGCAAGCCGGCGAATTATATTCGCACAATTATCTTTGCGCAAATAATCTATGCCGAAATGGATTTCACCCCGGTATCGGCTGGCGCACCGTGGCAGACGCCGCCCGGCAGCCGGCCGATGGATGAAACAGCCCGGCCACCGGCTGGCCGCCCGTGCGCCCCCCCACCGCAAAAAAAAGCCCGCACGACGCGGGCTTTTCAGGTGGCGTCCCCTGTTCAGGGGCGCCATCGGCTTGGCAACAGGCGGCCTTACTCGAACTCGATGATGACCTCGTCCACCGCCAGGCTGGCGCCAGGGCTGGCTACCACCTTGCGCACCTTGCCGTCCTGCTCGGCCTTGAGCACATTCTCCATCTTCATCGCCTCGATCACCGCCAGTTTCTCGCCGGCCTTGACCTCCTGGCCCTCGCTCACCGCGACCTCGCGCAGCAGGCCGGGCATGGGCGACAGCAGGAACTTGGAGAGGTCGGGCGGCAGCTTCACCGGCATCAACGCCTGCAGCGCGGCGGCGGACACGCTCATCACCATGCAGACGGCTTGGCTGCCGGCGTGGGACAGGCGGTACTTGAGGCCGGCGCGCTCCACCTGCATGGTGAAGGGCTTGCCGTTCAGGCTGCCGGCGAACAGCAGCTCGCCGAACTTCCACCTGGTGCGCAACGCGTAAGTCTCGCCGCGGTGGCTCACCGCGTAGCCTTCGGCCGCCGGCACCACCGTCACCGGGCAGCGCTCCTCGCCGCGGATGACGATGTAGTCGTCCTTCACCACCCGCTCGTGGCCGGGCATCTGGCCGCTGATCTGCGCCGCCCGGTCCTGGTAGGCGCGGTGCATGGCTGCGGCCACGGCGACGAACAGCGCCGGATCGTCGTGCGGCACCATGGAGGCGTCGAAGCCCTTCGGGTACTCCTCGGCGATGAAGCCGGTGTTGAAGTTGCCGGAGACGAAGCGCGGATGCTGCATCAGCGCCGCCTGGAAGGGGATGTTGGAGCTGATGCCGCGGATCAGGAAGGCGTCCAGCGCCTCGCGCATTCGGGCAATGGCCTGGTCGCGGTCCGCGCCGTGAGTGATCAGCTTGGCGATCATCGAGTCGTAGAACATCGAGATCTCGCCACCGTCATAGACGCCGGTATCCACCCGCACCGCGCCCTCGACCTCGGCCGGCGGCTGGAAGCGCACCAGCCGGCCGGTTGAGGGCAGGAAGCCGCGGAAGGGATCTTCGGCGTTGATGCGGCATTCCATCGCCCAGCCTTTCAGCGGAATCTGTTCTTGAGTGAAGGACAGCTTCTCGCCGGCGGCGACGCGGATCATCTGCTCCACCAGGTCCAGCCCGGTGATGAACTCGGTGACCGGGTGCTCCACCTGCAACCGGGTGTTCATCTCCAGGAAGTAGAAGGACTTGTCCTTGCCGACGACGAACTCCACCGTGCCGGCGGACTGGTATTCCACCGCCTTCGCCAGCGCCACCGCCTGCTCGCCCATGGCCTTGCGGGTGGCGGGATCGAGGAAGGGGCTGGGCGCCTCTTCGATCACCTTCTGGTGACGGCGCTGGATGGAGCATTCGCGCTCGTGCAGGTAGAGGGTGTTGCCGTGGGCGTCGGCCAGCACCTGGATCTCGATGTGGCGCGGCTCCTCGACGAACTTCTCGATGAACACCCGATCGTCGCCGAAGCTGTTGCGCGCTTCGTTCTGGCAGGAGGCGAAGCCCTCGAAGGCTTCCTGGTCGTTGAACGCGACTCGCAGGCCCTTGCCGCCACCGCCGGCGGAGGCCTTGATCATCACCGGGTAGCCGATGCCCTTGGCGATCTCCACCGCCTGCTCCGGCCCGGCGATGGCATCGTTGTAGCCGGGAATGGTGCTGACGCCGGCGGCCTTGGCCAGCTTCTTGGATTCGATCTTGTCGCCCATCTTGGCGACCGAGTAGTGCTTCGGACCGATGAAGACGATGCCTTCCTCTTCCAGCCGGCGGGAGAAGGCCTCATTCTCCGACAGGAAGCCGTAGCCCGGATGCACCGCCTCGGCGCCGGTCTGCTTGCAGGCGGCGATGATCTTGTCCATCACCAGGTAGGACTCCTTGGATGCCGCCGGCCCGATGCAGACCGCCTCGTCGGCGAGGTCCACATGCAGGGCGTCCTTGTCCGCCTCGGAATACACCGCCACCGTCTTGATGCCCATCTTGCGGGCAGTCTTGATCACGCGGCAGGCGATTTCACCGCGATTCGCGATCAGGATCTTCTTAAACATGCGTGGTCTCCGCGGTGAAATCGCCACGGCATGCCTTGCATGCCAGCCGATGTGACTGCGTCGCTGCGCCGCTGCGCGGCTGGTCACCGCGATTCGCGATCAGGTTCTTCTTGAACATGCTTTTTCTTCCCCCAAGGCTCAGAGCGGAATGTTGCCGTGCTTGCGCCACGGGTTTTCCAGCTGCTTGTCGCGCAGCATCGCCAGCGAGCGGCAGATACGCTTGCGGGTGGCATGCGGCATGATGACGTCGTCGATGAAGCCGCGGTGGGCGGCGACGAAGGGGTTGGCGAACTTCTCCTTGTACTCCGCCTCGCGCTTCGCGATCTTCTCCGGGTCGTTCTTCTCTTCGCGGAAGATGATCTCCACCGCGCCCTTGGGGCCCATCACCGCGATCTCGGCGGTCGGCCAGGCGAGGTTCACATCGCCGCGCAGGTGCTTGGAACTCATCACATCGTAGGCGCCGCCGTAGGCCTTGCGGGTAATCACGGTGATCTTGGGCACAGTGCATTCGGCATAGGCGTAGAGCAGCTTGGCGCCGTGCTTGATGATGCCGCCGTATTCCTGGGCGGTGCCGGGCATGAAGCCGGGCACATCCACGAAAGTCACCACCGGGATGTTGAAGGCATCGCAGAAGCGCACGAAGCGCGCCGCCTTGATCGAGCTCTTGATGTCCAGGCAACCAGCCAGCACCAGCGGCTGGTTGGCGACGATGCCCACCGTCTGCCCTTCCATGCGACCGAAGCCGATGACGATGTTCTTGGCGTAATCCGGCTGCAGCTCGAAGAAGTCGCCCTCGTCCACCACCTTGGTGATCAGCTCCTTCATGTCATAGGGCTGGTTGGGGTTGGACGGCACCAGGGTGTCCAGCGACTCGTCCATGCGGTCGGCCAGGTCGGTGGTGGGCCGCACCGGCGCCTTCTCGCGGTTGGACAGCGGCAGGAAGTCGATGAAGCGGCGCAGCATGCCCAGCGCCTCGACGTCGTTCTCGAAGGCGAGGTCGGCGACACCGGACTTGCTGGTATGGGTCACCGCGCCGCCCAGTTCCTCGGCGGTCACTTCCTCATGCGTCACCGTCTTCACCACTTCCGGGCCGGTGACGAACATGTAGGAGGAATCCTTGACCATGAAGATGAAGTCGGTCATCGACGGCGAATACACCGCGCCGCCAGCGCAGGGGCCCATGATCATGGAGATCTGCGGGATCACGCCGGAGGCCATGACGTTGCGCTGGAACACGTCGGCATAGCCGCCGAGGGAATCCACCCCTTCCTGGATGCGCGCGCCACCGGAGTCGTTGAGGCCGATCACCGGCGCGCCCACCTTGAGCGCGTGGTCCATGACCTTGCAGATCTTCTGCGCATGCGTCTCGGACAGCGAGCCGCCGAACACGGTGAAATCCTGGCTGAAGACGAACACCAGCCGGCCATTGACAGTTCCGTAGCCGGTGACCACGCCGTCGCCCGGAATCTTCTCGGCATCCGCCATGCCGAAATCGGTGCAGCGGTGCTCCTTGAACATGTCCCACTCTTCGAAGCTGCCCTCGTCCAGCAGCAGCTCGATGCGCTCGCGTGCGCTCAACTTGCCCTTGGCATGCTGGGCGTCGATGCGCCGCTGGCCGCCGCCGAGACGGGCGGCGGCGCGGCTCTCGTCCAGCCGGCGGATGATTTCGTGCATAGAAGGTCTCCTGTCGATTCCGTTGCCGGCACGACTCCGCACCGGGTGACGCTGTTTCCGTGTTACCGATTACCGAATGGGTGGCTGCGCCGGCGGCTGCGTGACCATGCCCTTCCCCGCCTCAACCAAGGTAGCCGAGCAGGGTCAGCGCGGCAGCAGCCGGCGTGGTCTCTCCCGCCTGCACCGCCGCCGCCAGCCGCGGCAGCGCCTCGCGCACCTGGCCGTCGCCGCGGAAGCGGCTGCGCAGGCCGGCGTCTATCAATTCCCACATCCAGGCCAGGGCCTGGTTGCGGCGGCGGCTGTCGAACTCGCCGCTGCGCCGCATGATGTCGCAATACTCGCCCACCGTGCGCCAAAAAGCTTCCACGCCTTCCTTCTGCAACGCCGACAGCGTCAGCACCGGCGGGCTCCAGTTCGGGCTGGCCGGCCGCAGCAGGTGCAGCGCGGTCTGCAGCTGGGCCTTGGCGCGGGTGGCGGCGGCGGCATCGATGTCCGCCTTGTTCACCACGATGAGATCCGCCAGCTCGACGATGCCCTTCTTCATCGCCTGCAGATCGTCGCCGGCGTTGGGCAGCTGCAGCAGGCAGAACATGTCGGTCATGCCGGCCACCGCGGTCTCCGACTGGCCGACGCCCACCGTCTCGACGATGATCACGTCGAAGCCGGCCGCCTCGCACACCAACATGGTCTCCCGCGTCTTCTCCGCCACGCCGCCGAGCGAGCCGGCCGAAGGGCTGGGGCGGATGAAGGCGGCGGTCTCGCGCGACAGCAGCTCCATGCGCGTCTTGTCGCCGAGGATGGAGCCGCCGGTGAGCGTGGAGGACGGATCGACCGCCAGCACCGCGATGCGATGCCCCTGGCCGATCAGGTACAGCCCCAGCGCCTCGATGAAGGTGGACTTGCCCACGCCCGGCACGCCGGAAATGCCGATGCGCACCGCGCCGCCGCTGGCCGGCAGCAAGGCCTCCAGCACCGCGCGGGCACGCAGCTTGTGATCCTCGCGCTGGGATTCGACCAGGGTGATGGTCTTCGCCAGCGGCCGCAGCTGGCGGGCGAGCACGCCCGCCACCAGCGTGCGGTCGGCGGCATCCAGCGTGATGCCCTGGCCGGGTGGTCTTTCGGCGGAATTCATACCGGGATGCGGCAACTCCGGACGGCCTTGAACCCGAGGCCCGTGCTCAGGCCGCAATCCGCGCGGCGCGGATCTGCTTCAACACTTCGCGCGCCGCCACCGGGATCGGCGTGCCGGGGCCGAAGATGCCCTTGGCGCCTGCGGCGTAGAGGGCGTCGTAGTCCTGCGCCGGGATGACGCCGCCGACGAAGGTGATGATGTCGTCCGCGCCCAGCTTCTTCAGCTCGGCGATGATCTGCGGCACCAGGGTCTTGTGGCCGGCGGCGAGGCTGGAGCAGCCGACCGCGTGCACATCGTTCTCCACCGCATGGCGGGCGGCCTCTTCCGGGGTCTGGAAGAGCGGGCCGATGTCGATGTCGAAGCCGAGGTCGGCGAAGGCCGAGGCCACCACCTTGGCGCCGCGGTCGTGGCCGTCCTGGCCCAACTTGGCGATCATGATGCGCGGCCGGCGACCTTCGTCGGCGACGAAAGCCTCGATCTCGCCCTTCAGCGCCTTCCAGTCTTCCTGCTCTTCCACGACGGCTCCATAGACGCCGGACACGGCCTGGGGGTTGGCGCGGTAGCGGCCGAAGATCTTCTCCAGCGCGTCCGACACCTCGCCCACGGTAGCACGCAAGCGGATGGCCTTCACGCTGAGGTCGAGCAAGTTGCCGTCGCCGGTTTCGGCGCAGCGCGTCAGCGCATCCAGCGCGGCCTGCACCGCGGCGCCATCGCGGCTTTCGCGGATCTTGTTCAGGCGCGCGATCTGCGCCTCGCGCACCGCGTGGTTGTCGATGTCCAGGATCTCGATCGGGTCTTCCTTGGCGAGCTTGTACTTGTTCACGCCGACGATGACGTCCTTGCCCGAATCGATGCGCGCCTGCTTCTCGGCGGCGCACTCCTCCACCTTCATCTTGGCCCAGCCGGACTCGACCGCCTTGGTCATGCCGCCCATGGCCTCGATCTCCTCGATCAGCGCCCAGGCCTTGTCCGCCATGTCTTGGGTGAGCTTCTCCATCATGTAGGAGCCGGCCCAGGGGTCGACGACGTTACAGATGTGGGTCTCTTCCTGGATGATGATCTGGGTATTGCGCGCGATGCGGGCGGAGAACTCGGTGGGCAGCGCGATGGCTTCGTCCAGCGCGTTGGTGTGCAGCGACTGGGTGCCACCGAACACCGCCGCCATCGCCTCGATGGTGGTGCGCACCACGTTGTTGTACGGGTCCTGCTCGGTGAGCGACCAACCGGAGGTCTGCGAGTGGGTGCGCAGCATCATGGACTTCGGGCTCTTGGGCTCGAACTGCTTCATGATGCGCCACCACAGCAGGCGCGCCGCCCGCATCTTGGCGATCTCGAGGTAGAAGTTCATGCCCACCGCCCAGAAGAAGGACAGGCGGCCGGCGAAGGTATCCACGTCCATGCCGCTGGCGATGCCTGTGCGCACGTACTCCAGGCCGTCCGCCAGGGTGAAGGCCAGCTCGATCGCCTGGTTCGCCCCCGCCTCCTGGATGTGATAGCCGGAGATGGAGATGGAGTTGAACTTCGGCATGTGCTGCGCGGTGTAGCCGAAGATGTCGGCGATGATCTTCATCGACGGCGTGGGCGGATAGATGTAGGTGTTTCGGACCATGAACTCCTTGAGGATGTCGTTCTGTATGGTCCCCGACAGCTTCTCCTGGGCCACGCCCTGCTCTTCGGCGGCGACGATGTAGCCTGCCAGGATGGGCAGCACCGCGCCGTTCATGGTCATGGACACCGAGATCTTGTCCAGCGGAATACCGTCGAACAGGATCTTCATGTCCTCCACCGAGTCGATCGCCACCCCGGCCTTGCCGACGTCGCCGGTGACGCGCGGATGGTCGGAGTCGTAGCCGCGGTGGGTGGCGAGGTCGAAAGCCACCGACACACCCTGGCCGCCGGCGGCCAGCGCCTTGCGGTAGAAGGCATTGGAGGCCTCGGCGGTGGAGAAGCCGGCGTACTGGCGGATGGTCCAGGGCTTCACCGCGTACATGGTGGGCTGGGGCCCGCGCAGGAAGGGCTCGAAGCCCGGCAGGGTGTCGGCGTGTGGCAGGCCGGCGGTGTCGGCGGCGGTGTAGAGCGGCTTCACCGTCAGCCCTTCCGGCGTCACCCAGTTCAGCTTCTGCAGATCCCCGTTCGGCGCCTGCTTGGCGGCCGCCTTGTTCCAGGCCTCGAGGTCAGGCTGCGGATAGAGGGGCGGGTTGGCGTTCGACATGGCAAAGCTCTCCGGTACTAGGGCCGCTCCTGGACGACCCAGCAGATTCGCATGGAACGCGGACATCCTCCGCGCTCGCTTGGCACCGCATACGTAGGCATCCGCTCCGCCAGGCCAGGCACCAGGCCGGCCACTGCGAAGCAGGATGCGACGACGAGGCCGTCCGCGGATATTCCCGCAGACGGCCGCCGACGCTCCCGTGCGGCGCAGTCCCTCTCATGTACCCCTGGCATTGACTGCCGCGAGGCCTCCCATGCTACGCCGCACAACGGAAACCACCTTGACTTCGGTTGGCGGCAGATAATACTGTATCCATAATTATGAATGCAACGCCAGGGTGAGATCGGGCACGGAAGCGGTTATCCTTGCGCGTCCCGTTTCGCCAGCCCTGCCGTTTCCACGCCATGACCGCGTCCCGCATCGCTCCGCTCGCGCTGTACCAGGAAGTCGCTGAACGACTGCGCCAGCGCATCTTCTCCCACGAACTGCCGCCCGGCACCTGGGTAGACGAACAAGCGCTGGCGGAGCAGTACGGCATCTCCCGCACGCCCCTGCGCGAGGCGCTGAAGGTGCTGGCCTCCGAGGGGCTGGTGACGCTGAAGCCGCGCCGGGGCTGTTATGTGACCGAGATCTCGGAACGCGACCTGGATGAGGTCTTTACCATCATGGCGCTGCTGGAAGGCGAATGCGCCCGCAGTTCCGCCGCCCGCGCCAGCGCCGCGGAACTCGAGGAACTCCAGGACATACACCGGGACCTGGAACGCGCCGCGGAGGCCGAGGACATCGACCGCTTCTTCGAGGCCAACCAGGCCTTCCACCACCGCGTCCAGTCGCTGGCGGACAACCGCTGGCTGCTGCAGGTGATCGAGGATCTGCGCAAGGTCATCAAGCTGTCGCGCCACCACTCGCTGTTCTCGGAAGGCCGGCTGGAGCAGTCCCTGGCCGAGCACCGTGGCATCCTGGACGCCCTGCTCGCCCGCGATGCGGAAGCAGCCGAGGCGCGCATGCGCGAGCACATCAGCAGCGGCCGCGCGGCGCTGGCCCGCATCGCCGAGGCGCGTAACCGCGCCGCCTGAAACCCTGCCGCTGAACGCCTGGCGGAAACGCCTCAGCCCGCCGTGACAGGCGCGGCCGCGCCCTCTTCACGCGTCACCAGCACCTGGTCGATGCGGTAGTTGTCGATGTCCACCACCTCGAACTTGTAGCCGTGGTAGCGCACGAAGTCGGTGCGCTTGGGCACCTTGCGCAGCATGTACATCAGGAAGCCGGCGATGGTCTCGTAGTTCTGGAAGCCCTCGAAGACCTCGATGTGCAGCGCCTGCATCACGTCCTCGATGGGCGTCACCCCGTCGATCAGCCAGGAATGGTCGTCGCGCTGCACGATCAGCTCTTCCTGGAAGGGGCTCACCAGGTCACCCATCACCGTGTTCATCACGTCCTGCAGCGTCAGCAGGCCGACCACCAGCGCATATTCATTGACCACCAGGCCGAAGCCTTCCTTGTCGTCGCGGAAGCGCTCCAGCGCCTCGAACAGCGTCAGCGTGTCCGGCAGCATCAGCACCTTGCGCACGATGGGCTGGGTGCGCAGCGACAGGTCCTGCCCGGTGACGATGCGCGGCAGGATGTCCTTCACGTCCACATAGCCGATCACGCTGTCTATGGTGCTCTCGCACACCGGGAACTTACCGTGCGGGTGCTCGGCGATCTTGCGCCGTATGCTCTCCTCCGACTCGCCCAAAGTGAGATAGACGATGCTCTCGCGCGCGGTCATCGCCGACGGCACGATGCGCGAATCCAGCTCGAACACGTTGGTGATCAGGTGCTGCTCCTGCTTCAGCAGCACGCCGGCCTGGGCGCCGGCATCCGCCATGGCGACGATGTCGTCGGCGGTGATGTCGTCCGGCCGCGCGTTGGGAACGCCGAGCAGGCGGAACAGCCAGTTGGCGAGGCCGTTGAACACCCACACCAGCGGCGCGAACAGCCACATGCACAGCTGCATCGGCCGCACGATGGCCACCGCCACCCGCTCCGGCCGCACCATGGACAGGCGCTTGGGCATCAGGTCGGCGAAGAGCACGAACAGCGAGGTGACGAAGATGAAGGAGATGATGAAGCTGGCGGTGCCCAGCGCCGGGCCGTCATACACCGACACCAGCGCCGCCTCGACGTAGGGCGACAGCGCCTGGTCGCCCACGATGCCGCCGAGGATGGCCACCGCGTTGAGGCCGATCTGCACCACGGTGAAGAAGTTGCCTGGGCTGTCCTGCAGTTGCAGGACCCGAGCGGCGCCGGCGTGGCCGCCGTCGGCCATCAGCCGCAGCTTGATCTTGCGCGACGCGGCCAGTGAGATTTCCGACAGCGAGAAGAAGGCGCTGACGGCGATGAGAAGCAGGATGAGCAGCAGATTGTTGAACAAAGACACGGGAAGGACTCCTTGCGGGACCACCCTTTCCGGCATCCGGCCGGAGCGGCGGTACCCGCCTGGAGTCTATCACCGCGCCCTTCAGCCCGTCTGCGCCGACGCGCCCGTCATGTCCGCCGGCACCACCCAGCGGGCGTACTGCTCTTCGTTCACATAACCGCTGGCGAGCGCCGCCTCGCGCAGGCTGAGGCCCTCGTGGTGCGCCCTCTTGGCAATCTCGGCGGCGCGGTCGTAGCCGATGTGGCGGTTGAGCGCGGTGACCAGCATCAGGTTGGCCTCCAGATGCGCCTGGATGCGCGCGTAGTCCGGCTCTATGCCGACAGCGCAATGCTCGCGGAAGGCAGCGCAGGCGTCGGCCAGCAGGGCGATGCTCTCCAGCACGTTGTGCGCCATTACCGGCTTGTAGACGTTGAGCTGGAAGTTGCCCTGGGTGCCGGCGAAGGCCACCGTGGCGTCGTTGCCGAACACCTGGGCGCAGACCATGGTGAGCGCCTCGCACTGGGTGGGGTTGACCTTGCCCGGCATGATCGACGAGCCCGGCTCATTCTCCGGGATGCGCAGTTCGCCGATGCCGCAGCGCGGCCCGCTGGCGAGCCAGCGCACGTCATTGGCCATCTTCATCAGCCCGCCGGCCAGGGTGCGCAGCGCCGCCGACGTCTGCACCAGGGCGTCATGGGCGGACAGGGCAAAGAACTTGTCCGGCGCGCTGCGGAAGGGCTGGCCGGTGAGGCGGGCGAGGATGGCGGCGGCGCTGTCGCCGAAGCGCGGATGGGCGTTCAGCCCGGTGCCGACGGCGGTGCCGCCGATGGCGAGGTCGTGCAGCCCCGGCAGCGCCGCATGCACCGCGGCAAGGCCGAAGTCGATCTGCGCCACCCAGGCGCCTATCTCCTGGCCCAAGGTTACCGGCGTGGCGTCCTGCAAATGGGTGCGGCCGGTCTTGACCACGTCGCGAAAGGCGGCGGCGCGTTCGGCCAGGGTGTCGCGCAGCGCGGTCACCTCGGGGAAGAGGCGCTCGTGCAGCTCGCCCACCACCGCCAGATGCATCGCGGTCGGAAAGGTGTCGTTGGACGACTGCCCGCGATTGACGTGGTCGTTAGGATGCACCGGCGACTTGCTGCCCAGCTCGCCGCCAGCCAGTTCGATGGCGCGGTTGGCGATCACCTCGTTGGCGTTCATGTTGGACTGGGTGCCGGAGCCGGTCTGGAACACCACCAGCGGGAAGTGATCGTCCAGCGCGCCGGCGATGACCTCGTCCGCCGCGCGCACGATCTGCGCGGCGATGGGCTCCGGCAACTCGCCCAACTCGGCGTTGGCCTGGGCGGCGGCCTTCTTCAGCAGGCCGAAGGCGCGGATCATCGGCCGCTGCCAGCGGAAACGGCTGACGCCTATCGGGAAGTTGTGCACCGAGCGCTGCGTCTGCGCGCCCCAGTAGCGGTCGGCGGCGACTTCCACCGGCCCCATGGAATCGGTTTCGATACGGCTGCTGGCCATGCTGTTTCCTCTCTGTTCGGGATGCAGGTTCCGGATTGGACGGCGGCGCAGCGCCGGGATTCCCGCCGCTTGCATCGACATGCGCCCCGCCGCCGGAGCCCACAGCCGCCCCCTCGCGGCCGACGCGGGCCGGCCACCGCCTCATCGCGCGGGATGGCGAGTCGGCTATCATACCCGGCCCATACGAAGGCGTACGGCGCCCGCCACGGCGCTCCTGCGCCGCCCCACCCACATCCCTGCGCGGACCTGAAGATGAGCGGAAGCATCCTGACCGAAACCGTGGACGGCATCGCCACCGTCACCCTGTCCAACCCGGCCAAGCTCAATGCGGTGGACCTGGCCATGTGGCACGGCCTGCGCGCCAGCATGCAGACGCTGTCGGCCGAGCCGGGGCTGCGCTGCGTGATCCTGCGCGGCGCTGGCAACCAGGCTTTCGCCGCCGGCGGCGACATCGAGGAATTTCTCCGCGTGCGCGCCACGGTGGATGACGCCCTGCGCTACCACGAGGATGGCGTCGCCGCCGCACTGGCCGCGGTGCGCGACTGCCCGGTGCCGACGGTGGCGGCGATCAGCGGCGCCTGCATCGGCGGCGGGCTGGAGATCGCCGGCTGCTGCGACCTGCGCATCGCTGGCGAGTCCGCCCGCTTCGGCGCACCGATCAACAAACTGGGCTTCTCGATGTACCCGGGTGAGATGGCCGGCCTGCTGGCGCTGGCCGGCCCGGCGGTGGTGCTGGAGATCCTGTTGGAGGGCCGCATCCTGAGCGCGGCGGAGGCGCTGCAGAAAGGGCTGCTCACCCGCGTCGTCGGCGACGAGGCGGTATTCGGCGAAGCCCAGGCCAGCGCCCGCCGCATCGCCGCCGGCGCGCCCGGCGTTGCCCGCGCCCACAAGGCCTGGGCGCGCCGGCTGCAGTCGGCCGCCCCACTGAGCGGGGCGGAAAAGCGCGCCGCCTTCGATTTCCTGGACACCGAGGATTACCGCGAAGGCCTGGCCGCCTTCCTGGAGAAGCGCAAGCCCGTGTTCAGCGGCCGCTGAGCGGCGCCCGGTCAGCCAGAAGGCGCAGGGCGAACGGGCCTCCTGCCGAGCGGACGGACAGACGAGCCAGCGCGGCATTTACACCCGCCTGCCGCACAACCCCGTCAACCGCGACGCAGCCGCCCGCTCAAGCCGGCCGCCGCGCCTCTCCCGCCGCCTCCAGCAGCGCAGCCACATCCATGTGCCGCTCCACCGTATCCGCCAGCCTGTCCAGGTCCGCCTCCCGTCGCGCCGCCAGATCGACCCGCGCCAGCGCCTGCGCCCCGGCCCAGCCCAGCAGCGCGGCCAGCGCATCCGGATGGTCGAACAAGCCGTGCAGATAGCTGCCCAGCACCTGACCGTCCTCCGACAGCGCGCCATCGCTGCGGCCGCCTAGCTCCACCGCCGGCCGCGCCAGCGCCGGGCCGCGGCTCACGCCCATGTGGATCTCGTAGCCGCTCACCGCCGGCGCGCCCGGCAGGGCCAGCGTGCCGGCGACGTTGGCCAGCTGCTTCTCCCGCTCCAGCACCGTCTCCATGTCCAGCAGGCCGAGGCCGGCCACCCGCGCCGGTCGGCCTTCCAGGCCCAGCGGATCGTCCAGCGCCGTGCCCAGCATCTGGAAGCCGCCGCAGATGCCGATCAGCTTGCCGCCGTAGCGCAGATGCCGGCGTATCGCCGCCTCCCAGCCCTGGGCACGCAGCCAGGCGAGGTCGGACTGCACGCTCTTGGAACCCGGCAGCACGATGAGGTCGGCCGGCGGAATCGGCTGGCCCGGCCCCACCCACTGGAAATCCACCTGGGGATGCAGGCGCAGCGCGTCCAGATCGGTGTGGTTGGATACCCGCGGATACACCGGCGCCACCACCCGCAGCGCCGCCTGCTCCGGCGCCACGCCGCCGCCGGCCACCGCATCCTCGGCGTCGAGGAAGAGGCCATGCAGATAGGGCAGCACGCCCAGCACCGGCCGCCCCGTCCTCGCTTCCAGCCAGTCCAGGCCGGACTGCAGCAGGCCAATGTCGCCGCGGAAGCGATTGACGACGAAGCCCTTCACCCGCGCCTGCTCCGACGGCGACAGCAGCTCCAGCGTGCCGACCAGGTGGGCGAAGACGCCGCCGCGGTCGATGTCCGCCACCAGGATCACCGGCACGTCCGCCGCCTCGGCGAAGCCCATGTTGGCGATGTCGCGGTCGCGCAGATTGATCTCCGCCGGGCTGCCGGCGCCCTCGACCAGCACGCAGTCGTAGGCCGCCTCCAGCCGCCGCCAGGAGGCCAGCACCGCCGCCATCGCGGTCGGCTTGTAGCGGTGATAATCGCGCGCCGAGAGATCGGCCACCGCCTTGCCGTGAATGATGACCTGGGCGCCGATGTCCGACGAAGGCTTGAGCAGCACCGGGTTGAAGTCGGTGTGCGCCGGCACGCCGGCGGCCAGCGCCTGCAGCGCCTGGGCGCGGCCGATCTCGCCGCCATCCACCGTCACCGCCGAATTCAGCGCCATGTTCTGCGGCTTGAACGGCGCCACCCGCAGCCCGCGCCGGCGCAGCGCCCGCGCCAGCCCGGCCACCAGCGTGCTCTTGCCGGCGTCGGAAGTCGTGCCCTGCACCATCAGGGCCGCAGCCTTGGACATCGCGTAGAATCTCCTGCCTCGTCGAGGGGCGGGATTATCGCGCGTACGGGCCGCGCAGCGGCGCTCCGCGCGTGGATGCGAGGTGGATTCAGCCCAGCGGTGCCCCCTGGCGCACCACCCAGCCCCGCGTTCCCAGCCAGCCCTCCAGTCCCGCCATCGCCGCTCGCCCCACTACAACAGCCCCCGCCGCAAACCCGCCGCCGATGTCCGCCTTCGCCCTCCTCGTCATCAAGCTCGCCGCCAGCCTGCTGGCAGACCGCCTGTTTGGCGAGCCGCGGCGCTGGCATCCGCTGGTGGGCTTCGGCAACTGGGCGAAGACCATCGAAGGCCAGCTGCGGCGGCCGGGCGACAGCCACCGCCGCGAGCTCGCGCTCGGCCTGCTCGCCTGGCTGGCCGCGGTCGCACCCTGGGTAGGGCTTGCGCTGCTGCTGCGCAGCCTGCATCCGCAGGCGCACTGGGCGGTGGACATCCTGCTGCTCTACCTCGCCCTCGGCGGCCGCAGCCTGGCCGAACATGCGGAAGCCATTGCCGCACCGCTGGCGGCCGGCAACCTGCCGCAGGCGCGCGAGCGGGTGAGCTGGATCGTCAGCCGCGACACCCGCGCACTGGACGAAGCCGGCGTCGCCCGCGCCGCCACCGAATCGGTGCTGGAGAACGGCAACGACGCGGTATTCGGCGCGCTGTTCTGGTTCCTCATCGGCGGCGGCCCGGCGGCGCTGCTGTTCCGCCTCGCCAACACGCTGGACGCGATGTGGGGCTACCGCAACGCCCGCTACCTCGCCTTCGGCCGCATCGCCGCCCGCGTCGACGATCTGCTCAACGCCCTGCCCGCCCGCCTTACCGCGCTCACCTATGCCCTGCTCGGCCGCACCCGCGCCGCGCTCGCCTGCTGGCGCAGCCAGGCGCCGGCCTGGGACAGCCCCAACGCCGGCCCAGTGATGGCCGCCGGCGCCGGTGCGCTGGGCGTCGCCCTGGGCGGTGCCGCGATCTATCACGGCCAGCTGGAACAACGCCCGCCGCTGGGTGGCGGCCAGGCGCCGGATGCGGGCTCGATACGCGCGGCCGTCGCCCTGGTCCGCCGCGGCATCCTGCTGTGGCTGAGCCTTGCCGGCCTGCTCGCGGTCATCCTGGAGCGGGCCGGTGCTTGAACACGGCGGCCGCCTGCGCGCCGCGGCGCAGACGCACGGCATCCCCGTCGAACGCTGGCTGGACCTCTCCACCGGCATCAGCCCCTACGCCTACCCGGTGCCGCCGGTGCCGACCGCCGTCTGGCAGCGCCTGCCGGAAGAGGAGGACGGCCTGGAAGCCGCCGCCCGCCACTATTACGGTGCCGAAGCGCTGCCGGTCGCCGGCTCCCAGGCCGCCATCCAGGCCCTGCCCGACCTGCTGCCCGCCCGCCGGGTCACGTTGGCCCTGCCCAGCTACGCGGAACACGCCGCCGCCTGGGAAGCACGCATTGAGCACCGCTGCCCGGCGGGCGACGCCAAGGCCATAGAGCAGGTGCTGGACGACACCGACCTGCTGCTGCTGGTCAGCCCCAACAACCCCACCGGCCACCGCCACCCGCGCGAGCGCCTGCTGGAATGGCAGCACCGTCTCGCCCAACGCGGCGGTTGGATGGTGGTGGACGAGGCCTTCATCGACTGCACAGAGGAAGACAGCCTGGCCCCAGCGGTGGGGCGCGGCGACAACCTGGTGGTGCTGCGCTCGCTGGGCAAGTTCTTCGGTCTTGCCGGCGCCCGCGTCGGCTTCGTGCTCGCCCCCGCCACGCTGCGCGCAGCGCTGGTCGGAAAGCTGGGGCCGTGGGCCGTCAGCGGCCCGGCCCGCCATGCCGCGCGGGCCGCATTGAGCGACCGCGGCTGGCAGCAGACCAACTCCCGGCGCCTCGCCAACGCCGCCTCCGCCCTGGACAAAGTCCTGCGCGCCGCCGGCCTGCCGGGGGGAAACGGCTGCCCGCTGTTCCGCTGGGTGCCGCATCCGCGCGCCGCCGAACTCCAGCACGCCCTCGCCCGCCGCGGCATCCTGGTGCGCCACTTCGAACAGCCCGCCGGCCTGCGTTTCGGCTTGCCGGGCGATGCCACCGCCCTCGCCCGCCTGGCCGGGGCACTGTATGAACTCCGTCCCCTGATCGAGAGCCCCAAGTGAGCCTTTGCTTCCGCCCCCGCGCCGCCCTCGCCATCCTGGCGCTGAGCGCCGGCCTCGCAGCGTCCGCCGCCCATGCCGAGATCGTCGTCACCGACGACGCCGGCCGCCAGCTGCGCCTCGCCGCGCCGGCCAAGCGCATCGTCAGCCTCGCCCCCCACGTCACCGAGCTGCTGTTTGCCGCGGGTGCGGGCGACAAGGTGGTGGGCGCGGTGAACTACAGCGACTACCCGGAAGCGGCAACCCGGCTACCGCAGGTGGGCGGCTACAACAACGTGGATCTGGAAGCGGTGGCGGCCTTGAAACCTGACCTGGTCGTCGCCTGGAAGACCGGTAACCGCGGCGGCAACCTCGACCGACTCAGCGCGCTGGGCATTCCGGTGTACGTGAATGAACCCCGCAGCCTGGAGGACGTGGCGAGCAGCCTGGAGACCCTGGGCCGCCTCGCCGGCACCCAGCTCAGCGCCTTCCATGCGGCGGCCGCCTTCCGTGAACGCCAGGCCATGCTGCAGAAGCGCTATGGACAGCGGCCGCCGGTGCGCACCTTCTACCAGATCTGGAACCAGCCGCTGATGACGGTGAATGGCGAGCACCTGATTTCCAAGGTGATCGCGCTATGCGGCGGCGAGAACGTGTTCGCCGGGCTGCCGCAGCTGGCGCCCACCGTAGGCACCGAGGCGGTGCTGGCGGCCAACCCGGAGGCCATCGTCGCCAGCGGCATGGGCGAGGCGCGGCCGGAATGGCTGGATCAGTGGAAGAACTGGGACAGGCTGACGGCCAGCCAGCGGGGCAATCTGTTCTTCATCCCGCCGGAGCTGATACAGCGGCACACGCCACGGATACTGGATGGCGCTTCGCGGCTGTGCGCCCAGCTGGAAGAGGCGCGCGCGCGCCGCTAGGCCGGAGAAAGCACGGCGCTCAGGCTTCGCCGTCTTCCTGCGCGGCGCGGCCCTTGCGCTCGCCGCGCAACATGCGGCGCATGTCCTGCCACCAGGCGCGGTCGAACACCCACGCCAGGCTGGGCAGCAGCGGCGCGAAATAGTGGCTGGCGGCCGAGGGCATGTCCTCGGCGGCAACCTCCGCGCCCACGCCCAATGCACGCAGGCGCTCGGCCAGCGTGGGGTGGAGGAAATCGCCGTCGCGCTCGCTGTCGACCAGCGCCATCGCCGTCATCCTGGCTGCCACCGGGCGCAGGAAGCCAGCCGCCACGCCCAACCCCATCTCACGGTAGGGGCGGATCGAAGGCGGGTTCTGCGCGGCGCCGTGAGCCATCACCATCGGCCAGTAATCCTGGCTGAGGAAGCGCTCCTTCAGCGTCACTTCCACCAGTGTCTGGCCCAGCACCGCCGGGCCGACCATCTCAGCCGCCATGGCGTCCGCCTCGAACTCTTCCAGGCGGGACAGCCGCACCATGTCGCGGTAGTAGCGGCGGAAGGTCACGTCCAGCGACGGCGCCGCCACCGGGCAGACCAAGCAGGCCCGCTCCAGCACGCGCAGCCACCAGGCGCGGAAGTGCGCCAGCCAGGCGCCGGCACCCTGCCGCTGCAATGCCAGGTGGGAGAACTCGTGGGCCAGCACCGCGGCAAGCTGGTGGCGCGACAGGCTGTGGGCCAGCGGCAGGCCGACCAGCAGATGGGTGCGGATGGGGCCGAAGCCACCCCAGCTCGCGCGCTGTACCACCGCGGCGTTCATCTCGCCGGTGATCCATACGCCGTGAATGTCGCCCGCGCCCAGCCGGCCGCCGATGCGGTCTATGAGGCGGTAGAAGGAATCGGCCGCGGCGCGTGGCAGCAGGATGCCGGATGGCGGCGGCAAGGGTACCCACAGCAGGTGCAGCGCAATCACGAAGAAGGCGCCGGACAGCAGCGCCAGCAATCCCCAGGCGAAAGCGAGGAAGCCCAGCCCCTCGCCCAGCGCCTCCCAGGCCAACCACAGGCCGGCCAATTGCATCGATAACGCGCAGGCTGCGAAGAAGAGCACCGCCGCCAACCCGGTGGCGGCGACCGCGCCCAGGCGCAGGGCGAGCCGCGAACGGATCGGGGATAAACGGGAAAGGACGGCGGGCATCGCTCGTCTCCAAGCATTTTCGGGACCGGAGCGGACTATAGCGTCCGCAGCGCAGCACAGATATTGTCCAAAAGCAATAGAGGCGTATTTTGTTACCCGCCTGTTACCTGTCGGTGATGCGTCCACCGCACTGCATCAGCAGCACCCCAACTCGCCAGCGGGCAGCGAAACCGCTATCATTCGCCGCCTCCGCGGTCCTGGCCAATCGATCGCGGCTTCTTCTCAAACGACCCTTCCGGTCCCCTTTCCCGCCCGCCTCGATTGGTGTCTCTCGGCTTCGAGCGACAGGCCGTCGCTGGAGCACTGCTGCATGACTGCTGAAATCACCTTTGCCGGACTCGGCCTCGCCGAGCCCTTGCTGCGCGCCATTGCCGACACCGGCTACACCGCGCCCACCCCGATCCAGGCAAAGGCCATCCCCCTCGTTATCGCCGGCGGCGACCTGCTCGCCGCCGCCCAGACCGGCACCGGCAAGACCGCCGGCTTCACCCTGCCGCTGCTGCACCTGTTGTCCAGCCGGCCGAAGCAGGTCCAGCCGGGCCGGCCGCGCTGCCTCATCCTCACGCCGACGCGCGAACTCGCCGCCCAGGTCGAGGAATCGGTGCAGACCTACGGCAAGCACGTGCCGCTGACCTCCATGGTCATGTTCGGCGGCGTGAACATCAATCCGCAGATCAGCGCGCTGAAGAAGCGCGTCGACATCCTGGTGGCCACGCCCGGCCGCCTGCTCGACCACGTTGGCCAGAAGACCCTGGACCTCTCCGGCGTCGAGATCCTGGTGCTGGACGAAGCCGACCGCATGCTGGACATGGGCTTCATCCGCGACATCCGCAAGGTCCTGGCCCTGCTGCCCAAGCAGCGCCAGAACCTGCTGTTCTCCGCCACCTTCTCCGACGAGATCCGCGAACTGGCCAACGGCCTGCTGCACAACCCGGGCTGTGTCGAAGTGGCACCGCGCAACACCGCCTCGGAGCGGGTGGAGCAGGCGGTATACATGATCGGCCAGAAGCAGAAGCGCGAGCTTCTCGCCTGGCTCATCAAGGAAAAGCAATGGTTCCAGGTGCTGGTGTTCACCCGCACCAAGCACGGCGCCAACAAGCTGGCCGAGTACCTGAGCCGGCATGACATCCCGGCCGCCGCCATCCACGGCAACAAGAGCCAGGGTGCCCGCACCCGTGCGCTGTCCCAGTTCAAGGACGGCTCGCTGCCGGTGCTGGTCGCCACCGACATCGCCGCCCGCGGCCTGGACATCGACCAGCTGCCGCAGGTGGTGAACTTCGAACTGCCGAACGTGCCGGAAGACTATGTGCACCGCATCGGCCGCACCGGCCGTGCCGGCGCCGAAGGCCACGCGATTTCGCTGGTCGATCCGGAGGAGACCAAGCTGCTGACCGCCATCGAGCGCCTCATCCGCCGCCGGGTCGACCGCGCCACTGCCGAAGGCTTCGTGCCCTCGGCCACGCCGGAACCGGTGGAAGAAGAACGCGGCGAGCGTCGCGGCCAGGAACGTGGCGGCCGCCGCGGCCAAGGCCAGGGGCAAGGTCAGCGCCAGGGTCAAGGCCAGGGCCGCGGTGAGAGCCGCGGCAACGGCGGTGGCACCCGCCCGGCTGGCGGCCGTCCGAATGGCGAACGTACCCAGGGTGACCGCCCCAATGGCGATCGTCCGCACGCCGGCAACCGCCAGGGCCGTAACGGCAACAGCAGCCAGCGCAGCGACCGCCCGCGCGGCGAAGTGGATGGCAACCGCGCCCCCGCCCAGCGCCAGCGTGGCGAGATCGACGGCAACCGCGTAGCACCGCAACGGCCTGACGTGGATGGCAACCGCATCGACAACAACCGTCGCCCGGATGTGAATGGCAACCGCGCCCAGCCCGCGCGCAACAATGGCGGCCGCGACGGCAACCGCGGCCAGCGCGCCGCGCTGTTCTCGGCCAAGCCGGGCAACGGCAACCGCTGAGCCCGGCGGCGGGCGCCCTCAGCCGGGACGCTCGCCGACCACGATCTGGTACAGGCCGCCGAACAGGCTGCGCCTGCGCCAGACGAAGCCCGCGCCCAGCGGCGACAGCGCGGTGATGTCCGCCCGCAGCAGCGACGGCGCATACGGCTCCAGCCAGCGGAACACCGCCGCCATCGCTGGCCGCAGCGGGTTCCAGCTCGCGGGCTGGTGATAATCGACGAAGACGATGCGGCCACCCGGCCGCAGCGCGCCCAGCAGGTTGTGCACGATGCGCGCCCGCTCCGGCGCCGGCACTTCATGCAGCAGGAAAAAGCAGCACACGCCATCGAAAGGGGGCTCCCCCGCCAGCGTGGCCTCCGCCGCGAGATCGCCGACGCGGACCTCCAGCCGGCATTTCCCGGCGGCCTTGCGCCACAGGTTTTCCACCTGCACCGGCGCCACATCCACCACCTCCAGGCGACCTCCATCGCCCAATCGGCGCGCCAGCCGCATCGAGAAATCGCCATACACGCAGGCAGCCTGCAGCACCCGCTGGCCGGGTTCGAATTCGGCTACGGCGGCCTGCATCAGCCGGTTCGCATTACCCCACAGGATGGCGTTGACCACCGGCATGCGATCCAGCAGCCGCAGGTTGCGGGGATTGAGATAGGCCCAGGTGTAGGTGCGGGCCAGATAGTCGGGGAGAGCGTCGGCGGGGGGCCTTGCACGGGTCTGCTCGGCCGCGGTGCCGCGTAATACGGGGTCTTCGGGTACCGGTTTCATGGGTAGAGCATAACCCCTGGCGCCCGGATGGAAAAAAGCCGGAGGCGACGATGCCGCCTCCGGCTTTTCTCTTGCGCCCCGCTTTCCTGCCGCCGACACGCCCGGGATGCGGGCGATTGCTAGCGGCCGGAACGCTACCGGCTATCCGCGAACCAGCCTCAGCTGCCGACCTTGGCCACCGCCGGCGCCGCGACCACGCCGCGGGCGGCAAGGCGGTCGATGCCGGAAAGGATGGCGAGGATGGACGCGGTGACGATGTTGGCGTGGATGCCGACGCCGAAGGTGGCGCCGCTGCCGTCGCTGCCGGCCAGTTCCACGAAGGCCACCGCGCGCGCATCGGAGCCCTGGCCGATGGCGCGCTCTTCATAGCCGAGCAGCACCGCGCCAGCGTCGAGTGCGTTCAAGGCCGCGTCTATCGGGCCGTTGCCGACGCCACGCAACACCCGGCGCACGCCGCCCTCTTCCACCGTCAGGCTCACGCCCTGCTGGCCGCCGTGCTCGGCGAGGTGATGCTCGACATAGGCGAGCGGCGACTTCAAGGACAGGTACTCGGCCTCGAAGGCGTTCCAGATGTCGGCGGCGCTGACTTCGGTGCCCGTTTCGTCGGTGATGCGCTGGATGGCGGAAGAGAATTCCACCTGGAGCCGGCGCGGCATCACCATGCCGTATTCGGTTTCGAGCAGGTAGGCGATGCCGCCCTTGCCGGACTGGCTGTTCACCCGAATGATGGATTCATAGCTGCGACCGAGGTCGGCCGGATCCACCGGGAGGTAGGGCACTTCCCAGATCGTGTCCGGCTGCTGCACGGCGAAGCCCTTCTTGATCGCATCCTGGTGCGAACCGGAGAAGGCGGTGAAGACGAGGTCGCCGACATAGGGATGGCGCGGGTGGATGGGCAACTGGGTGCAGTGCTCCACCGTGCGCGCCACTTCGTTGATGCGGGAAAAGTCCAGGCCGGGATGCACGCCCTGGCTGTAGAGGTTGAGTGCGAGGGTGACGAGGTCCACGTTGCCGGTGCGCTCGCCATTGCCGAAGAGGCAGCCTTCGACGCGGTCGGCGCCGGCCATCACCGCGAGTTCGGCGGCAGCCACTGCGGTGCCGCGGTCGTTATGCGGATGCACGGAAAGCAGCACGCTGTCGCGGCGGGCGAGGTGGCGGTGCATCCACTCGATCTGGTCGGCATAGACGTTGGGCGTGCTCATCTCCACCGTCGCCGGCAGGTTGATGATGCATTTCTTCTGCGGCGTCGGCTGCCACACCTCGATCACCGCGTTGGCAACCTCGACGGCGAACTCCAGCTCGGTGCCGGAGAACACTTCCGGGCTGTACTGGAAGGTGAAATCGGTTTCCGGCTGGCGCGCCGCCATCTCGAGGAAGAACCTGGCGCTTTCCACCGCCAGTGCCTTGGTGCCGGCCTTGTCCTGCTCGAACACGATGCGACGGAAGTTGGGCGCGGTGGCGCTATAGACGTGCACGATGGCGCGCCTGGCGCCGCGGAGGGACTCGAAGGTGCGCTCGATGAGGTGCGGGCGCGCCTGGGTGAGCACCTCGATGGTGACGTCGTCGGGAATATGACCGCCTTCGATGAGCTCGCGGACGAAGTCGAAGTCGGTCTGGGAGGCCGCCGGGAAGGCCACCTCGATTTCCTTGAGGCCGATCTCCACCAGCATCTTGAACATGCGCATCTTGCGCTCGCTGTTCATCGGCTCGAACAAGGCCTGGTTGCCGTCGCGCAGGTCGGTGCTCATCCACACCGGCGGGCGGGTGATGCTGCGATCCGGCCAGCTCCGGTCGGCGAGCGGCTTGCCGCCGGGGAAGGGGTTGAACGGACGGTACTTGGTTTCGGGCTGCTTCAACATGGTCGATTCCTTTGCATTCGAGGTCGGACTGCGTTCAGTGCATGCGCGGCGGCCTGCGCGGCGGGTTGGCTGCCGGACGGCCGTTGGCTCGTGGTCCGGCAACCGGGTCGCAGTCGTAGCAGGGAATCGAGGTTGAACATGGCTTGCTCCGGGAGGAAAACTTGCGCCACATCACGCACCGGGCCCGAATGGACTCGGCCGCCCGACGGGGCGGCACAGGAAAACGACAGGAGGGGGGTATTTTTTAGCTGCGCGGGCCGCGCAGCAGCAGGCCCAGCGCGGGGAGCGCCGGCAGCAGCAGGAGAGCGAAGGAGATGGCCGGAACGGCCTTGCTCGCGTTCATGGGGCACAACCCTAGCCGATGGCCGGCGGCGGCGTCAAGCGCGCCACCGCCGGCCGGTGCGTATCCCGGCACGGACAGGCTGCGGACCGTGAAGTCCGCCACGCCTCATACCGGCCGTTCCGCTTCCGGCAGCGGCGGGCCCACTTCCAGGTAGTTCTGCACGCAACGGATGCCGCCGGTATCGGCCGCGAGGCTGCCGGCCAGCTCGACCATGGAGCGGGAGCTGACCCGCCCCGACAGCATGGCCACGCCGCCGGTGACCTTGGCATTGATCTTCTCCCGCAGCAGCACCTTGTTGAACTGCAGTTTGCTGCTGAGCTTCACGGTGAGGCCGTTGTCGCGGAAGAAGTTGATGTCCTCGTTGCGCACCTCGCAGCTGCCGGCACGCTTGGGCGCGGCGGCGGTTGCGATGTCAACCAGCAGCAGCGGCAGCGTGGCAGCCAGGACGATGGCATGAGTTCTCGTTATACGCATGGCGGGCTCCGGGGGAGGCAGGTCGTTCGACCCGGGGCGAAAGAGTCTAGCAGCGCCTGCAGGACTGAAATCGCGTCCGGCTGCGGCATTTGTAACGAAAGCTGCGGTATCTCCGTTGTAATAAATCCATTCGTCGGATAGGGTCTAACGCTTTCCATTCGGCGTATGTCGCAGGCTGCGCCGGCCTTCCCACCACGGAGACCATGCAAGGATGAGAAACGTCGAACTGTTCGACGACGGCAAGCACCGTTTCGTACTGTTGAATGAAAGCGAGCCGGGCGAGGAAGACGGTATCCGCTCCAACCAGTACCTCATCGAGCACGAGGGCCACGGCGCGCTGCTGGATCCCGGCGGCTTCGGTGTGATGCCCCAGGTGCTGGCCGAGATGCTCGGCTATGTGCGCCCGGAACAGGTCGGCACCATCGTGCTGTCGCATCAGGACCCCGACATCGTCGGCGGCCTTTCCACCTGGATGGAGCTGACCCGCGCCCGGGTGCTGGCCTCCCGCATCTGGCTGCGCTTCCTGCCGCATTACGGCCTGCGCGACATGTCGCGCTTCGTCGGCGTGCCCGACGAAGGCATGGACTGGGAGATCGCGCCCGGTTACACGGTGCGCATCGTGCCGGCCCACTTCCTGCACTCCGAAGGCCAGATCAACGTCTACGACCCCGCCTCGCGCATCCTCTTCAGCGGCGACATCGGCGCCGCCATGCTGCCCAACGAGCAGGACGACGCCTTCGTCGACGATTTCGATGCCCACCTGCCCTACATCGCCGACTTCCACCGCCGCTACATGTGCTCCAACCACGCCATCCGCTGCTGGCTGGACACCATCGCCGACCTGGAGATCGACGTGATCGCCCCCCAGCACGGCCCGGTCTATCGCGGCGCGGCGGTGCCGGCCTTCCTCGCCTGGCTGCGGGAACTGCGCTGCGGCGTGGACCTGCTGCAGCCCCGCGGCCGCTTCGTGCGGGAGTAAGGGGCGATGCAAGACCTCCCCATGGCGGTCCCCTCGGCCACCGTCGCGCCGGTGGACCTGCAAGCCCTGCGCCTGCGCGTCATCGGCCGCCTCGCCAGCCTGCTTGAGAATCAGACCCGCAGCAGCGCTTTCGGCGCCGCGCTGGGCGATCTCATCCGCGAGAAACACGGCGAAGTCAGCCAGGTACTGGACGCCGCCGCGCAGCTGCCGGCCGGTTCCGAGACCACCGCCCTGATGGGCCGGGTGCAGGACATGCTCGGCCGCCTGCGCGGCAGCTTCGACCTGCTGCTGACCGAACGCGCGCGCCAGAGCCAGGCCGGCAGCGACGACCTGCGCGACATCATCGCCGAGTTCGACGACATGTTCCGCCTGCTGCTCAACTCGCTGGTGGAGCGCGAGTTGCTGGAGCGCCAGAGCCGGGTGCTGGAGCAGATCATCCTGTCGCACGAGCGCATCGGCCAATGGAAGGAGTTCGTCCAGTCCATCCTGAGCGACTTCCACACCATCTTTCCCTTCGACGTCTTCTTCGTCGCCTTCGCCGAAGAGCACGGCCTGGTGCTGTACGTGTATTACTTCGGCAGCTGCAACGAGGACTGCCGCAAGAACATCCGCCAGCAGCTCGTCCGCAGCATGATCGAGAGCCTCGGCCTGCCGCCGGACTCGCCGCTGGACTACGAGGAGTTCGAAGTGCAGCGCGGCCGCGAGATGAGCGCGCTGCGCGCCGACCAGATGATCACCGTGCGGGTGCCGGACCACTCCACCCAACTCGCCGGCCTGCTGGGCGTCACCTACCTCGCCTCCGCGCAGCTGAATCCGCGCGAGGAGAGCGTGGTGCGCTCCATCCTGGCGGTGATGGTGATGGTGGTCGGCTCCAGCAAGATCCTGTCGCGCACCCTGGCGGAGCTGGAGTATTACTCGGTGCACGACCCGCTCACCGGGCTGTACAACCGGCGCCAGTTCAACAACATGCTGGAGTACGAGATCGGCCGCTCCGAGCGGCACGACCACGAATTCGCCCTGCTGCTGCTGGACCTGGATGACTTCAAGGATGTGAACGACTCCTACGGCCACCCGGTGGGCGACCAGGTGCTGTGCCGCGTCGCCGAAATCCTGCGCGCCCATGTGCGCAAGGGCGACCTTGCCACCCGCATCGGCGGCGACGAGTTCGCCATCCTGCTGATGGAGACTGGCCGCGAGGGCGCGGTGGCGGTGGCGGAGAAGCTGGGCGGCGCGTTGCGCGACTGCGTGTTCACCGGCCCCAACGGCTCGCGCTTCCACATCACCGTCTCCATCGGCATCACCGTGTTCCCGCACGACGCCCGTACCGAGACCGACCTGCTCGCCGGCGTGGACATCGCCCTCTACCGCGCCAAGGAGCTGGGCAAGGACGGCGCCTGCACGCTGGACGCGATGCCCGACCGCCTGCAGGCCACCCGCAGCACCCGGGAGTACGCCGAGAAGCTGCGCGCCGCGCTGCGCGAGGGCCGCATCGTGCCCTTCTACCAGCGCATCGTGGACTGCCGCAGCGGCGAGACCTTTGCCTGCGAGGTGGTGGCCCGGCTGCGCGAGACCGACGGCAGCACCACCGCCGCCGGCGCCTTCATCGACACCATCGAGAAGTACGGCCTGGGCCGCGAGCTGGACCGCAACATCATCACCCAGGTGCTGGAGGCGAGTTCCGCCCGCATCAAGACCGGGCAAGCGGCGCAGCGGGTGTTCATCAACCTGTCGGCGCAGGAGATCCAGGGCCGCGGCATCCTCAACTACGCCGAGGAGCTGTGCCACCAACTGGAGATCCCGCCCCACCGGGTGGTGTTCGAGATCCTGGAGCGGGACGCCATCGGCGACATGACCAATATGCGCAAATTCCTCGCCAAGCTGCGCAAGAAAGGCTTCGCCTTCGCCCTGGACGACTTCGGCAGCGGCTACAACTCCTTCCACTACCTGCGCGAGCTGCACTTCGAGTTCGTGAAGATAGACGGCGCCTTCGTGCGCAACATCGTCGAATCGGCGGTGGACCGGGCGCTGGTGCGCAACCTCGCCAACCTGTGCCGGGAGCTGGGCATCCTCACCATCGCCGAGTTCGTCGAATCGGCAGAGATCCTCGAGTTGCTCCAGGACATAGGCATCGACTATGCCCAGGGCTATCACATCAGCCTGCCCTCGCCGACGATCTCCTGAAAGTTGCGTAACCGAATGTGAATGCCGGCTCACGCGGCGGCTTGCAGGATGAAGCCGCCGCCGGCACGCCGATGAGCGATCGCCTTCATTTCGGTTACGCCGTCCGGAAGATGTCCTGCGCGCCATATCCCGCATCAGCAAAGGCATTCGCCCGGTACGCGACAACCATCACCACGCCCTCCGGCATACCCTGCCTGACGGCGTTTCGACCGCCTCCGCCACCCCGTCACTGCGTTAAGCTTTTACAGGAATCATTTCAAAACCCATACACAGCGGAAAACTCAAGGCGGTGACAGCCTTGCTAGCGTGACGCGCTTCCGGATTCTTCAGACCGCGCCACCATGCTGCAACGCCTTTCCTGGAAACTGATGCCCAAGCGGGAGCGGCAATTCCTGCTCGGACGCATGCCCGTCGTGGACCGCCAGCTGGTCAACCGCGTCCTCTCCTCCCGCGTCGCCTTCCCCGCAGCCTTCGCCCGCCGCAACTGCCTCTTCATCCATGTGCCCAAGTGCGCCGGCAGCAGCATCTGCCAGGCCTTGTTCGACAACAGTGCGGACGGTCACATCCCGCTCTACTGGTACGAGCAGCAGTTCCCGGAGCACTACGCCAGGAGCTTCAAGTTCGCCTTCGTCCGCGACCCGCTGGAGCGCGCCTACTCCGCCTTCGCTTACCTGCGGGTGCACGGCGCCGCCAGGCGCGACAAGCAGGCGCAGGAGCTGATGCTGCGCTACCGCGACTTCGACGACTTCGTCAGCCGCTGGCTGCATCCGGAGAACCTGCGCCGCCAGATCCACTTCGTGCCGCAGACCGACTTCCTCACCGACTCCCTGGGCGGGATCGGCGTCGACTTCCTCGGCCGCCACGAGACCCTGGTGCAGGACTACCGGACGCTATCCACCCGCCTCGGGGTCGATCTGCCGCTGCCGCATGTGAACGCCACCCGCCACCGCGACGCCGCACCGGCGCGCAGCTTCTGCTCCGACGGCACCCGGCGACTGGTGCGGCGCGCCTATGAACGCGACTACGAGCTGCTCGGCTATGCATGATCCGAAAGGCGCGCCGCCGCCCATCCGCCCCTACGCCCTGTCCCTCTCGCCGGCGCTGCGTGCCGCGGCCAAGGGACAGTTGCCGCACTGCATCTGGCTCACCGGCCTGTCCGGCGCCGGCAAGTCCACGCTGGCCAACAAGCTGGAGCAGGCCCTGCACCGGCGCGGCCTGCACACCTTCGTGCTGGACGGCGACAACCTGCGCCAGGGCCTGTGCCGCGATCTCGGCATGTCGGACGCCGCGCGCAGCGAGAACGTCCGCCGCCTGGCGGAGGTGGCGCGGCTGATGGTGGACGCCGGGCTGGTCGTCATCGTCGCCGCCATCTCGCCCTTCCGCGCCGACCGTGCCGCCGCCCGCGCCCTCTTCCCGCCGGGCCAGTTCAGCTGTGTGCATGTGAGCACCCGCTTCGAGGTCTGCGCGGCACGCGACCCCAAGGGCCTGTACCGCGCGGCGCGGGAAAAGCGGCTGAGCAACTTCACCGGCCTGGACAGCCCCTATGAAGTGCCGCTGGACGCGGAATGCGAGATCGACACCGGTGCGCTGGACGAAGCCCAGGCCCACCAGCGCCTGCTCGCCCACGCGCTGGCCTGCCAGCCGCATGCCGAGCCGGAGGCGCGCAGCGCGCTCTACCAGACGATCTGAACGCTGCGGCCCGCCTCCGCCGTTACAGGAACAGCCGCGCCGCCGCCGCCGGGCCGGACGGGAAGTAGAAGTGCAGATAGCTGGCGGTGAGCCGCCCCCGCCTATACACCGCCTCGCCGACGCGGCCATCCGGCGTGCGCGCCTGGGCCAGCGGCGCCAGCGGCGTCTCGCTGCGGGAGTAGTGGAAAGTGTGGCCGCGCAACTCGCCCTCAGGCAGATCCACCGCTTGCGTGCCCAGCGCCGTCAGCCGCGGCTGCATCAGCGCCGCGCCGGGCAGCAGGCCCGCCATCGCGTGGCGCGCGCCGGCCTTGTCCACCAGCTGGTCGAACAAGCCCATCATGCCGCCGCACTCGGCCAGCAGCGGCTTGCCGGCGGCCACATGCGCCTGGAGCGCCGCGTGGTAGTCCTGCCTGGCGGACAGCGCCGCCGCATGCAGCTCCGGGTAACCGCCGGGCAGCCACAGCGCGTCGCACGCCGGCAGCGCCTCGCCGGCCAGCGGCGAGAAGAAGCACAGCTGCGCGCCCATGGCCTGCAGCAGATTGAGGTTGGCCGGATAGATGAAGCCGTGGGCGGCATCGCGGGCGATGGCGATGCGGCGGCCGGCCAGCATTGGCGGCGGCAGCGGCGGTGGCGCTTCGGCGAAGCTCACCGCCGGCGGCAACGCCGCCGCGCCGGTCGCAGCCAGCGCATCCGCCAGCCTGTCCAGCCGGACGGTAAGGTCGGCGATCTCCGCCGCCTGCAGCAGGCCGAGGTGGCGTTCCGGCAGCGCCGCATCCAGGTCGCGGCCCAGCGCGCCGTACCAGCGCATGCCGGCCGGCAGCGCCGCGCGCAGCAGTTCGGCATGGCGCTCGCCGGCCACCTGGTTGGCCAGCACACCCGAAAAGGGCAGGCCGGGGCGGAAGGTGGCAAGGCCGTGGGCCACCGCGCCGAAGGTTTGCGCCATGGCGCGGGCGTCTACCACCGCCAGCACCGGCAGGCCGAAGCGGCAAGCGATGTCGGCGCCCGAGGGCCGGCCGTCGTACAGGCCCATGACGCCCTCGACCAGGATCAGCTCCGCCTCCCGCGCCGCCGCGGCCAGCCGCCAGGCGGCGTCCGCCTCGCCGCACATGCCGAGGTCCAGGTTGTAGACCGGCGCGCCGCTGGCGGCGGCGTGGATCTGCGGATCGAGGAAGTCCGGCCCGCACTTGAACACCCGCACCCGCCGCCCCTGGCGCGCATGCAGGCGGGCGAGCGCGGCGGTGACGGTGGTCTTGCCCTGGCCGGAAGCGGGCGCGGCGATGAACAGCGCCGGGCAGCGTAGTGGCCCGGCCTCTGGCGTGCCGGGCGTCATTTGCGTTCGCTGCCGGCCCGCAGTTCGCCGGCGTGTACCGCGGTGCAGCCCGGAGCGGCCTGCTTACCGGCGGCCGCCTCATCTCCGGCACCGCTCACGGCGCCGCCGGCCTCGAACCAGGCCAGCCGCGGGTAGAACCCGACCACGCCGCCGACCACGGTAAGCGCCGGCGGCCGTATGCCGGCCTCCGCCACCCGCGCCGCCAGCGTCGTCAGGTCGGCCACCACCACCCGCTGCGCTGGCGTGGTGCCGCGCGCGATGACACCGGCCGGGGTGTCCGGCGCCAGGCCGTGGGCAACCAGGCCAGCGCAGATCTCCGCCAGCCGCGAGATGCCCATGTAGATCACCAGCGTCTGGCCCGGCCGGGCGAGCAGGGTCCAGTCCAGATCCAGCGCGCCGTCCTTGAGGAAGCCGGTGGTGAACACCACCGACTGGGCATGATCCCGGTGGGTGAGCGGAATGCCGGCGTAGGCCGCGATGCCGGCGGCGGCGGTGACGCCGGGCACCACCTCCACCGTCAGCCCGGCCTCGACCAGCGCCTCCATCTCCTCGCCGCCACGGCCGAAGATGAAGGGATCGCCGCCCTTCAGCCGCAGCACCCGCTTGCCGGCCTGCGCCAGCCGCACCAGCAGGGCGTTGATCTCCGACTGCGGCAGGGTGTGGTCGGCGGCCTTCTTGCCGACGTAGATGCGCTCGGCGGCGGCCGGCGCCAGGTCGACGATGGCGGGCGCGACCAGGTTGTCGTAGACCACCACGTCGGCAGCGGCCAGCAGGCGAGCGCCGCGCAGGGTCAACAGTTCGGGATCGCCCGGGCCGGCGCCGACCAGGTAGACCTGGCCAGGCAAGGGGCCGGGGCGGCCAAAGGGCAGAGAGGGCAGTTCGGATGAGGACATATTCGCAACTCCTGGGCCGCAGCCAGGCGGCACCGCTTGCACCCGCGCGGCTCGCGGGGCGCACACCATGCCCGATTCGACCTCCGCCCGCCACCGCTTTATCCCGGTGCCGGGTTCGGCGCACGCGTGGCCCTTGCCGCCGCTCAGGCGGGAATGAACAACACCCGCCCTTCTACCTCCACCCGCCGCAGCGGATGGCCGAAAGCGGCCTCCAGCAACGCCGGTTGCAGCACTTCGTCGCGGCTGCCGGCGCAGGCGCCGCCGTGGCCGTCCAGCAGCACGATGCGGTCGGCGAAGCGGGCGGCGAGATTGATGTCGTGCAGCACCATCACCACGCCACGGCCCGCCTCGGCGAGGCGGCGGAACAGCGTCAGCACCGCGATCTGGTAGCGCAGGTCGAGGTGGTTCAGCGGTTCGTCGAGCAGAAAGAGCGCCGGCGCCTGGGCCAGCAGCGCGGCAAGGGCCACCCGCTGGCGCTCACCGCCGGAGAGGCTGAGGATGTCGCGCGCCGCCATGCCCTCCAGGCCAACTTCCGCCAGCGCGGCACGGGCGAGGCGCTCGTCCTCGGCGCCTTCCCAATCCCAGCGGCCGAGGTGGGGATGGCGGCCGACCAGCACGGTTTCCAGCACGCTGGCGGTGAAGTGGTCCGGCTGCTGCTGGGCGAGCAGGCCGCGGAAGCGGGCGAGTTCGCGCAGCGGCCAGTGCTGCAGGGCGCGGCCCGCCAGCGCCAGCTGCCCGGCCGCCGCCGGCCGCAGCCCTGCCAGGGTGTGCAACAGGGTGGTCTTGCCGGCGCCGTTGGCGCCTATCACCGCCAGGCATTCGCCGGGCTGCAGCAGCAGGTCGAGGTCGCGGCACAGCCAGCGCTCGCCGATGCGCACACCCAGGCCATCGGCCTGCAGCAGCGGGTTCTGCGTGGCAGCGGGCATCAGCATCGTCATCGCCCCGGATGGCGCGCCAGCAGGAAGAGGAAGGCCGGCACGCCGATCAGCGCGGTGAGCACGCCCACCGGCAGCTGCATGGGCGCCATCGCGGTGCGCGCCGCGGTATCCGCCGCCAGCAGCAGGGTGCCGCCGGCCAGCGCCGCCACCGGCAGCAGCACCCGCTGGTCGTTGCCCAGCAGCAGGCGCACCAGGTGGGGCACGATGAGGCCGACGAAGCCCACCGTGCCCACCAGCGACACCGCCGCCGCGGTGAACAGCGAGGCCAGCAGGTAGAGCGCGTAGCGCAGCCGCCGCACCCGCACGCCCAGGGCCTGCGCTGCCAGCTCGCCGCGCACCAGCACGTTGAGGTCGCGCGCCAGCGGCAGCACCAGCAGCAGGCCGGCGATCAGCAGCACCAGCGCCGGCCACGGCCGGTTGGCGCTACTGGCGTCGCCCATCAGCCAGAACAGCATGGACTGCGCCTGGGTGGCCGGCGCCAGCGCCAGCATCAGCGTCACCACCGCGCCGCAGCCGGCAGCGACGATGACGCCGGTGAGCAGCAGCCGCGTCTGCGTCCAGCTGCCGTCGCCGTGCGCCAGCCCGAACACCAGCAGCATCGCCGCCAGCGCGCCGGCGAAGGCGCCGGCATGGACGATGAAGGTGGCCGCGCCCAGCGTGATCGCGCCCAGCGCGCCCACCGCCGCGCCGCCGGAAATCCCCAGCACATAGGGCTCGGCCAGCGGATTGCGCAGCAGCACCTGCATCAGCGCGCCGGCCAGCGCCAGCAGGCCGCCGCAGGCGAAGGTGGCCAGAGCGCGCGGCAGGCGCAGCTCGCGGACGACGCGGGCGGCCATGTCGTCGCCGGCACCGGCCAGGGCGCCGGCGACGTCGGCCAGTGGAATGGAGAGCTCGCCGGCCGTCAGCGCCCAGGCGAAAGCGGCCGCCGCCCCCGGCAGCAGCACCGCCAGCACCAGCCAGGCGCGGGAGCGGCCGGGCAGGCTGCGGCGGGCTGCGGCGAGGGCGGGGTTGGCGGCCATGTCGGCTCCGTCTGGCCTCATCTAGTCTCAGCGCGGCGCGTAGCGCAGGTTGATGAAGGCGCTGGCGCCGGGCGTGCGATAGCCGCGGGCAAGCTCGTAATCCTTGTCCAGCAGGTTGTTGCCGCGCACTTCCACCTTCCAGTCGCGCCCGATGCGGTAGCCGGCGTAGGCGCCGAGGATGGCGTAGCCGTGCAGTTCGACGGTGTTGGCGGCATTGTCGTAGCGCCGGCCGGCGCCGTTGAGTTCGATGCCCCAGTCGAAGCGGTCCACCGTCTGCGACAGGCGCAGGAAGCCGGAGCGCCGGGCGCGGCGCGTGAGGCGCAGGCCGGTGTCTTCATCCTTGGCGTCGAGGAAATCCGCGCCAGCGCCGAGATTGAAGCCGCCCAGCGCCAGGGTGTAGCCCAGCTCGAGGCCCTTGAGCCGGGCTTCGCCGATGTTCACCTGCTGGCCGGATTGCGCCGGGTTCGGGTTGTTCGTGATCAGGTTCTTCACCTTGTTATCGAAGTAGCTCAGTTCGACCATGTGGGCGCCGCGGCTCCAGCGCAGGCCCAGCTCCCGGTTCAGCGCTTCTTCCGGCTTCAGGTCCGGGTTGCCGTAGTAGCTGGTGGGCGAACTCATCGGCCAGTAGAGCTGGTTGAAGGTGGGTGCGTTGAAGGCGGTCGCCACACTGCCGCGCAGCCGCCATTCGGGCGTGAGGTCGTAGCCGTAGGCCAGCAGGCCGGTGGTCTTGGCGCCGAATTGCGAATTGTCGTCATGACGCAGGTTGATCTGCAAATGGTGTACGTCGATATCCGCCGTCCAGCCCGCCAGCAGGGAGTTCACCCGGCGCTCGTTCTCGCGGTAGACGGTGGTGCTGTCCAGCCGGGTTTCGACATGTTCGTAGGCCAGCAGCAGGCGGCCCAGCGGCAGGTCGATGTCGTTCTGCCAGCCCAGCTGGTCCTGCACCGTCTGGCTGCGGCTGGGCGCGGCGGCGCTGGCGCGGGTGAGCAGCTTGTCCTCGCTCTGGCTCAGCCGCAGGGTGCTGGTCCATGTGGCGCTCAGCTGGGTGCGCAGGTGGGCTCCCAGGGTGCTGGCGGTCTTGTCCAGGTAGGAGTCGTAGTAGCTCAACGCGGAGGCGTCGTACCAGCTGCGCGAAGCGCTGTGGGTGAAGTTGAGCCCGAGCTCGTCGCGCTCGCGGAAGCCGATGGAGAGCGAGCCGCTGGCGCTGTCGTTGCGATAGCCGTCGTCGTCCGCCCAGTAGGAGGTGCGCGTGCCGCTGCGCCAATAGGCGGGATCGCGCTTGGCGTTGTAGCCGTCGCTGCGCTCCTTGCCGGCCGACAGGCTGTAGCGCAGCCGGTCCACGCCGCCGGCCAGCGTCACCGCGCCCTTGAAGGTGTTGTCGCTGCCATAGCCCACCGCCACTTCCGGCTGGAAACCGCGCTGGCCGCGGCGGGTGAAGATCTGCACCACGCCGCCTATGGCTTCGGAGCCGTAGAGGGCGCTGGCCGGGCCGCGCAGGATCTCGATGCGCTCGATCATGGCCAGCGGAATGGCCTCGAAGGTGGCGCTGCCGGAACTGGCGGAGCCGACGCGGATGCCATCCACCAGCAGCAGGGTGTGGCGCGCCTCGGAGCCGCGGATGTAGACGTTGGCATTGGAGCCGGGGCCGCCGTTGGCGGTCACCTGCACGCCGGGCGTGGCCTGCAGCACATCCACCAAGGAGGAATGGCCGGCGCGCTCGATGTCTTCGCGGCTGATGACTTCGACGCTGGCGAGGCTGTCCTCGGCGCGGCGCTGCTGACGGGTGGCGGTGACGACGACGGCTTCGAGCGCAGGCTCGTCCGCGGCGGAGACAGGGGAAGGGAAAGGCAGTGCGGCGGCGAGCGCCAGCGTGATAGCGGAGAAACGGGTCTTCATTGTTCTGGAAAGCCTGGGCGGCGGTGGCGCCGCGGATGGAACGGGGAAGGTCGCCGGACAAGGGCGGCGACAGGCGCGCAACGCAGCCCGGGGGAGCATGCGCTGCGCGCGGTGGCGGAAACGGTGGGTCAGAAGGAGATGCGCGCGCCCAGCTTCCAGGTGCGGGAGTAATCCACCGGGTAGATCTGGTCGTCGTCCACCCACATCCCGTTCTCATGCTCGAACAGGTTGCTGACCGCACCGTACAGCTCGACCTGCCTGGTGATCTGCTGGCGGTAGCTGAGGTCGGTGGATTGGTAGGCGCGCTGGCGCTGGCTGTTGTTGTTGTCGAAATCGCCCGCCGCCCAGGCGCGGCTGCGCCAGGTGTGGGAGACATAGAGGCGGCCGCCTTCGACCACGTCCACCGCCAGCCCGGCCACCAGGCTGTGGCGCGGCACGCCGGGCAGCTCCTTGCCGTTGAAGGCGCCGCCGCTGGCATCGTCGCGGTCGATGAGGGCGCGGGTCCAGCTGTAGTTCAGGTTCGCCGCGACGGCGCGGGCGATCTGCCAGCTGTCCTGGACTTCGATGCCGAACTTGCGCGAGCGGTCGAGACTGGTGTTATTGAAGGTGTATGGATCCAGGAAGATCTCGTTATGCAGGCGCGCATGGAACACCGCCAGCTTGAGGCGGTTCGTCGCCGTGCTGTGATTGAGGCCCAGCGTCAGCGTTCGGGCGTGGGCGGGGTCGATGAAGCCATTGAAGACGGTCGGCCCGCCGCCGAATGGCCAATTGAAGAACCGGTCGATGTCCGGCGTCTGATGCGCATCGTTGTAATTGCCGAACACCGACAGCGCCTCATTCAACCGGTAATTGAAGCCGACATCCCAGGATGAGAAGCGCTCATTCGCCTCCAGGTGCTCGCCCGCATCCGGCCGATAGCGGTAACGCACCTGCTCGCCACGCGCGCCGGCCGACAGCGTCAGGCGATCAAAGGAATACTGGGCCTGGAGGAAGAGCGCGCGGTTGCGCTTGTCGGTATCGTTGTCCGAGCCCTTGCGCACGGCATCGAAGAGTTGGGCGCCAGCGGTCACCGCCAGCTTGTCGCCACGGAACTGCAGCGAGATTTCGTCGCTCAGGTAGCGGGAGTCGGACTCCGAGCCCGAATTCACCCACTCGGAGTAACGGCTTTCGTCGTGATGGTCGGCAGACAGGCGCCAGCGACTGCTGAAGTCGTAATCCCCGCCCACGCTCCAGTAATGGGTGTTGAATTTCTGGTGGGTGTAGTTGCCGACGATCTGCGCCGGATCGTCCTTGAATTGCGCCAGCGTCAGGCTGTTCGGGTAGCGGGTGTCGATGCGCGACTCGCCCGCATCCAGCCGCAGCTTCAGCTCATCCACCGGCTTGCCGTCGATGCCGACGCGCCAGATGTCGGCGCGGGAGGCATCCCGGTGGCCGGTCGCGTCCTTGTCGCCGGCGCCGTCGTCGCGGTTGCGCTCGGCGCTGGCGGAGAGGGAAAAACGCTCGCGCACCAGGCCGGCGCTGAGCGAGGCGCCGCGGCTGCCGTTGCTGCCGCCGAAGAGATCCACCGTGGCGCCATCCCGCGGCCGGGTGTGGATCTGGATGGTGCCGGCGGTGGCACCGTCGCCGAACAGCACCGAGCCGCTGCCCTTGGTGATCTCGATGCGGTCCACGTCCGCCAGCGAAACCGAGCCCAGCAGCTGCGGCACCATGTCCACATTGTTCAGGCGGCGGCCATCCACGGTGACGACCACGTTCTGGTAGCCGTCGGTGATGCCGTAGCCGCGCATGTTGAGCGCCGGCGAGTAGCGGTTGCCGTAGTTGGGCAGCACCTGCAGCGAGGAGTAGCGCGCCAGGTAATCGACCAGCGTGGTGGCGCCGGCGCGCTCGATGTCTTCGCGGCGATGGACCTCGGAAGCGTAGGGCGCATCGCTGTCCTTCATCTCGATGCGGGTGGCGGTGACGATGACTGGCGCCAGCGCTTCATCGGCGGCAAGCACGGCAGGCGGAAGGCCGAGCGCATACAGCGACGCGGCGGCGGCAAGGCGGAACTTCATCAGGGGAAACTCCCAGCGCCATGGCCCGCGTCCCCGCACGCCATGGTGATACGCACATGGATGCGCCGGGTTGCATGCGGAGCGCGGGATCGCGCCTCCGTCCGCCCACCGCGGCCCATCCGCCATTCGCGCGCAGGCCGGTATCCGGGCTCACGAACCGTCCGGCCCAAGGCCGGACCCGGTGCGCCGCCTTCCCAGGCTTTCGCCCAGTGGCATCTGACACACCTTGCGTTCGCTTACCGTTGCGGGGGCAGCACAGGCATTGCGGCGGCAGCGCCGCGCACCTGTTTCCCGTTTACCCCGGCGGCGAGAACCGCAGCCGGGCACCTGAAACGCGGGGCCCCTTCCGGGGCCCGGGGGCGGATGATACCGTTTCGGCCCCTCGCCGAGCAGCCTTGAACGGAATTCCCATGCACTGCGAACTGATCCTGGGTGGCGCCCGTTCGGGCAAGAGCCGCCATGCCGAGACCCTGGCCGCCGCCAGCGGCCTGGCAGTGACGGTGATCGCCACCGCCACCGCCGGCGATGCCGAGATGGCGGCGCGCATCCGCCGCCACCAGGCCGACCGCCCCGCCGGCTGGCGCACGGTGGAAGCGCCGCTGGCGCTGGCGGCGGCGCTGCGCGCCGAGGCGGCGGCGGACCGTTGCGTGGTGGTGGATTGCCTGACGCTGTGGCTGGCCAACCTGCTGGCCGGCGCGGAAAAGCTGCCCGAGCCGGCGGAGGCGGACCAATTGCCGCTGTTCCGCCGCGAGCGTGAGGCGCTGCTGGCGGTGTTGGGCTCGCTGCCGGGCCGCATCCTGCTGGTGGCCAACGAGGTCGGCCTCGGCCTGGTGCCGGAAACGCCGTTGGGGCGGCTGTTCCGCGACGAGGCGGGGCGGCTGAATCAGGCGGTGGCGGCGATCTGCCCGCGGGTCACTTTCGTTGCCGCGGGCTTGCCGCTGGTGCTGAAGGGAAGCTGAGGACGGCAGCCGCAACCCCGGCCAGCGCGCGGCGCCGGCCGGGGTTGCGGATCAGGGCGCGAGATCTTTCAAGCGCTCGGCGGTCGCCGGATGGGTGGCGAGGTAGCCCTGCCAGCGGCTGTCCTCTTCCAGGCCGGCGCATTCCTTGTCGCCCGCCTCGTCACTGTTGTCGCCGTCGCTTTTGCCACCCTCGCTCTCGCTACCCTCACCGCAGCGATGGCTGCTTTCCAGCCGGCTGAGGATGGAGGCGAAGCGCGATACCGGAATGCTGGCTTCGCCCAGCATGCGCACCGCGTAGCGATCGGCCTCGCGTTCGAATTCACGCGAATAGCCCAGCTCGGTGAGGATCACCGGCACCGCCGCCACCGCGCCGGTCACCGAGGACACGTCGCCGGTCACCGCCATCACCACCAGGCCCAGCGCCGAGCCCTGGATCACCCGGCGCAGCGCGTGGCGGCGGTCGATATGGCCGATCTCGTGCGCGAGCACCGCGATCAGCTCCTCGTCGTCCTCCGCCAGCTGCACCAGCTGATCGGTGAACACGATGGTGCCGGAGGGCAGCGCCAGCGCGTTCGGGCCCAGCGTGTCCTCCGCGTCGCGGAATTCCACGGTGATGGCGAGCGCCGGGTCCACCCGCTGGATGAAAGGCGCGAAACGGGCGCGCAGCCGCGCCTGCTCCTCGTCGGCGAGCTTGCTGGGCGAGAACGGTCCACGATCCAGCAAGGCCAGCGCACCGTCGCCCATGTGGCGGCTGACCTCCGGCGACAGCGAGAAGGCGGTCGCCTCCGCCAGCGCCGGAATGCCGAAGCGCACCCCGCCCCAGATGAAGAGCAGCGTCACCACCACGCCCAGCAGCGCATAGCGCAGGCGGGACTCCAGCCGGTGAGCCAGGCCGTGGTGCGGCCGTACCTCGGCCAGCAGCGCGTCCACCGCATCGTTGTCGGCCGTCTCGAAAGCGCCGCCGCCACTGAAACGCAGGAAGCGCGGCATGTTGCCGAGGCGGGACGAGACCTCGACCTGCGCCAGCGGCTGCGGGCCGGCCAGCGCCGCGCCGCTGTCGTCCCGCACCGTCAGCGCCCCTTCTGCCAGGCCGAGGGTGGCGGCGACCCGGCGCGAGCTGCCGCCGTCGAAGAACAATCCCTTGATGTGGTCGCTCACGACTCACGCATCCGCTGGTCAGAGACCGATATCGATATCGAACAGATCGCCGATCTCGCCACCGGTGGCGGAGGCGCCGCTGCGCTGGTCGGCGATGAAGCCATCCAGATCGCCCGCTGCCAGCAGGCTGATGTGCTCGGCCGCGTAGCGCGCGGTGCGCACCTTGGCCCACGGGTAGAACAACCCGAAAGTGAGCACCATGCAGACCAGGTTGGTGATCATCAGTCCGGCATAGGAGCCGTAGTTGTAATGGGCACTCAACTGATGCCCGGCCAGGCTGGTGCTGCCATAGATCAGGTTGGTGGTGGCAACGTTGAAATAGACGAAGATCGCCAGATAGGTCGCCATCCCGCCCAGCATGCCGAGCGGCCCGAAGGCAAGGCCAAGCACGAAGGCCAGCCCGAAACCGCAAACCGCGATCAACAGCCCGAGCCCCACAAGGGCGTAGAAACGCTTGGTCCCGGCGGAGAAATCGAAGCGCGTGGAGCCATAGCGGCTGTTGCCGACGAGGAAGCGCTGCTGGTGCTTCATCGCCAGCGGAAACAGCAGGCCCAATGTGAGCATGCCGAGCAGCGGCCACATCAGGAAGACCTTGGCCGACGTGCCCACCCGGCCATCAAAACCGAAACGCACACCGCGCCAGGCGCTGTTGTGGTTACGGAAGCTCAGGCTGCGCACGATGATCCACGGCATGCCGATGAACAGCAGCAGCGCGCAGATCGCGCTGAAGACGGGCGACACCAAGTCCGAGGCGCCGTAGATCACCAGCAGCACGAAGGCGATGATGCGGCCCTTGAGGATCTTGATCGGGTCCGCCAGGTACTCGAAGCTGCTGCCATCCAGCTGGGTGTTGCCATAGAAGTAGCGCTGGGTGCGCACCTTGGCCCAGGCGGAGTAGATGCCCAGGGTGATGATGGAGAGCAGCAGGTTCACGATCCAGATGCGGAAGAACTCGCCGCCCTTGCCGGTGAACTCGAAGGGCAGCTCGCGGAAACCATCACCCTTTTGCACGGCCGCCGCCGGCGTCCCGGCGAAGGGGCCGGCCGGCGAAGGGGCGGCGACCGGCGCCGCTGCGGCCGGCGCCTCGGCCTGCATGCCCCCGGCGGGGGAGGCCGCCGCGGCGGCAACTGACGCGGCGGCGGTGGCGGCAGCGGGCTCCGCCGCCCGCGCCGGCGGGGTCGGCACTTCCTCCTGCGCGGCCGGCGCCACCCGGGCTGCCGCGGCCAGCGGCTCCAGCGAGGCCAGCGCGCCTATCCCGCCCAGGGTCGCCAGATAGCGCTCCGCCTCCTCCCGCAGCAGCCCCTGCTTCAGCACCACCCGCGGGTGCGAGAACAACTGCTCCAGGCGCTCGGCGCCCAGGCCGAACAGGCGCCCGAAGCCGGCCTTGACCTCCTCCCTGTCGAACCCGTCGGCGATCTCGCCGGTGAAGACCACGGCATAGGTGGCGTCGGACATGCAAACTCTCCCTTTCACTGCTTGTTTGTTTTGAATGGCGCGGGCGCTGCTGCGCCGCACACCAGCGCCGGATGATAGATGCAAGCCTCGCCGCGGCGCCAGCCACCGCAGCTGGCCGCGGCCGCGGCGGGTACAATCCGCGCTTTCGACCGGCCGCCGCCCGCCACCTGCCGGCTCCGCCCGGCAGCGTCCACCGTTTCTCCGCCCTCCGCCCGCACCGCGATGACCTACACCATTCCCGCCCTAGACCCCGCCCTCGCCGCCACCCTGCAGCACCGCATCGACAGGAAGACCAAGCCGCTGGGCGCCCTCGGCCGCCTGGAGGCGCTGGCGCTGCAGATCGGCCAGGTGCAGGGCCGGGTGGAACCCATGCTGAGCCAGCCGCACATCCTCGTCTTCGCCGGCGACCACGGCGCCGCCCGCGCCGGCGTGTCCGCCTATCCGCAGGACGTCACCTGGCAGATGGTGGAGAACTTTCTCACCGGCGGCGCCGCCATCAACGTCTTCGCCCGCCAGCTGGAACTGGGCCTCACCGTGGTGGATGCCGGCGTCGCCCACGACTTCGGCAAGCGCCCCGGCCTGGTGGACGCCAAGATCGGCGCCGGCACCGCCAATTACCTGGAACAGGCGGCGATGACGCCGGCGCAGCGCGACGCGGCCCTCGCCCGTGGCCGCGAGCTGGCCCACGCGCTGGCGCGCAATGGCTGCAACTGCGTCGGCTTCGGCGAGATGGGCATAGGCAACACCGCCGCCGCCTCGCTGCTGTCCCACTGCCTCATCGGCACCACCCCAGGTGAGGATGCCGAGGCCGCGCTGGCCCTGCTGGTGGGCCGCGGCACCGGGCTGGACGACGCCGGCCTGGCGCGCAAGCGCGAGCTGCTGGCCCGCGCCCTGGTGCGCGGCGGCCGCCCGAGCGACCCGCAGGCGGCGCTGGCCGAATACGGCGGCTTCGAGATCGCGATGATGGCCGGCGCCATGCTGGGCGCGGCGGAGAAGCGCATGCTGCTGCTGATCGACGGTTTCATCGTCACCTCGGCGCTGCTGGTCGCCCACGCCATCGCGCCGCAGATCCTGCCCTACTGCGTGTTCGCCCACCGCTCGCGCGAACCCGGCCACGCCCGCCAGCTCGCCCACCTCGGCGTCGAACCGCTGATGGACCTGGACCTGCGCCTGGGCGAAGGCACCGGCGCCGCGCTGGCCTTCCCGCTGGTGCAGGCGGCGGCAAACTTCCTCAACGAGATGGCGAGCTTCGAGTCCGCCGGCGTCAGCGACAAGGCCTGAACGCCCGCGCCCCGACCCGACGCCCGCCATGCGCCGCCAGCTGGAACTCTTCTTCATCGCCCTCGGCTTCTTCACCCGGCTGCCGGTGCCGGCCTGGGTGGGCTGGGCGCCGGAGCAGCTGACGCAGGCGGCGCGCTACTTTCCGCTGGTGGGCTGGGTAGTGGGCGGCCTCGTCGCTGCCGGCTATCTGCTGATGGCCCAGATCCTGCCGCCCTCGCTGGCCGTCGTCCTCAGCACCGCGCTCGGCATCCGCCTCACCGGCGCCTTCCACGAGGACGGCCTGGCCGACACCTGTGACGGCCTCGGCGGCGGCTGGGACAAGGCGCAGGCGCTGACCATCATGAAAGACTCCCGGCTGGGCAGCTACGGCGCCATCGGCCTCACGCTGATGCTGCTGGCCAAGGCAGTGGCGCTGATCGAACTCGGCGGCGATGCCGATGGCGACGTCGCCCTCGCCCTGCTGGTCGCCCATCCACTGTCCCGACTCGCCGCCACCGTGGTGATGCACCTGCTGCCCTATGTGCGCGCCGACGACAGCGCCAAGTCGCGCGCCGTCGCCCGGCCGCTGGCGCCGGCCGACCTCGCCGTGGCCACGGGTTGCGGCCTCCTGCCGCTGTTGCTGCTCGCGCCGCTGGAGGCGCTGGGCGCGCTGCTGGCCGCCGCCGCGGCCACCCTCTGGCTCATCCGCCTCTTCCTGCGCCGCCTCGGCGGCCATACCGGCGACTGCCTGGGCGCCGTCCAGCAGGCAGCGGAGCTGGCCTGCTACCTGGGCATCCTCGCCGCATGGAACTACATCTGATCCGCCACCCCAGGCCTGCAGTGGCGGCCGGCGTCTGTTACGGCTGCAGCGACCTCGACCTCGCCGAACCGGCGGAACTCGCCGCCGCCCGCCTGCGCCCGCTGCTGCCCGCCGCCTACCAGCTGCACGCCAGCCCGCTGCGCCGCGCCCGCCTGCTGGCCGAGGCGCTGGGTCAGCCCCAGGTGGACGAACGCCTGCGGGAAATGCACTTCGGCGATTGGGAAGGCTGCCGCTACGACGACATCGGCAGCGCGCTGGACGGCTGGGTGGCCGATCCACTGGGCTTCCGCGCCCCCGGCGGCGAATCCGCCCGCGAGATGGCAGCCCGCGTCCATGCCTGGCTGGACGAAGCGCTGGCCGTGCCCGCCGCCGCGCGGGTCGTCATCGCCCATGGCGGCCCGCTGCGCGCCATCGCCGGCCGCCTGCTCGGCCTGCCGCCGGAACGCTGGCTGACGCTGGACTTCGGCTGCGGACTCGCCACCCGGCTGGACGTGGAGGACTGGGGCGTGACGCTGAAGTGGTTCAATCGCTGAACCCGGCCCGCGCCCAAACAAGCGCCGGCTGAGCGCCTTGGCCGGCGACAAGACCGCCTCGAAGCGCGGGCACGCCACCTCCCCCACCTCCCGGCACCCCGCCCGGGCCGCCAGCGATGGACCGGAAAGCCCCGCGCCCACCGCGAATCGGCCGCCCGCACCGCGTTTTCACCGCTTCATGGGATAATCGCGAACTGTCCATCGCCCTGCCTCCGCTCTCCGCAATGCAAGTCACCCTGCCCGACTTCTCCGCCGGTCGCCTCGTCGTTGTTGGCGATGTCATGCTGGATCGTTACTGGCACGGCTCGACCACCCGGATCTCGCCGGAAGCGCCGGTGCCGGTGGTCAAGGTGGAAGGCGACGAATTCCGCGCCGGCGGCGCCGGCAACGTGGCGCTCAACAGCGCCTCGCTGGGCATGCCGGTGGAGCTGGTCGGCCTGGTCGGCCGCGACGAGGCCGCCGGGCTGCTGCGCACGCGGCTGGAGCAGGGCGGCGTCGCCTGCCGGCTGCTGGAAGCGCCGCAGCACCCCACGATCACCAAGCTGCGCATCATCAGCCGCCACCAGCAGCTGATCCGGCTGGACTTCGAGGACAGCTTCGCCGCACTGGAGTCCGCCGGCATTGCCCAGGCCTTCGAGGCCGCACTGCCGACGGCCGGCGCCAGCGTGCTGTCCGACTACGGCAAGGGCACGCTGGCCGGCGTCGCAGAGTTGATCGCCGCCGCGCGCAAGGCCGGCACTCCGGTGGTGGTGGACCCCAAGGGCACCGACTTCGCCCGCTATCGCGGCGCCACCGTCATCACCCCCAACCTGTCCGAATTCGAGGCGGTGGTCGGCCACTGCGCGGACGACGCCGAACTGGTGAAGCGCGGCGAAGCCCTGCGCGACGCGCTGGCGCTGGACGCGCTGCTGGTCACCCGCTCCGAACGCGGAATGAGCCTGCTGGAGCGGGGGCGCCCGCCGCTGCACCTGCCCACCCGCGCCCGCGACGTGTTCGACGTTACCGGTGCCGGCGACACCGTGGTCGCGGTGCTGGGCGCCGGCCTCGCCTGCGGCCTGCCGCTGGCGGAAGCCACCGCGCTGGCGAACGCCGCCGCCGGCATCGTCGTCGGCAAGCTGGGCACCGCCACCGTCAGCCTCGCCGAACTCGCGGCGGCCGCCAGCGGCGGCCCCGCCGACCGTTGAATATCAGGAGCCCATCATGATCATCGTTACCGGCGGCGCCGGCTTCATCGGCAGCAACATCGTCTGCGGCCTCAATGCCCGCGGCTACACCGACATCCTCGTCGTGGACGATCTCTCCGACGGCCGCAAATGCCTCAACCTGGCCGATACCGACATCCACGACTACATGGACAAGGACGACTTCCTCGCCCGCCTGCAGACCGGCGAGGACTTCGGCAAGGTCGAAGCCGTGTTCCACGAAGGCGCCTGCTCCGCCACCACCGAGTGGGACGGCCGCTTCGTCATGAAAGTGAACTACGAATACACCAAGGCCCTGCTGGCTTGGTGCGTGGCGCGCAAAGTGCCGCTGATCTACGCCTCCTCCGCCTCGGTCTACGGCATGGGCCCGACCTTCCGCGAGGCGCGCAGCTACGAGCGGCCGCTGAACATGTACGCCTACTCCAAGTTCCTGTTCGACTGCCACCTGCGGCCGCAGCTGGAGAACCTGGAATCCCAGGTGGTCGGCCTGCGCTACTTCAACGTCTACGGTCCGCGCGAGCAGCACAAGGGCAGCATGGCCAGCGTCGCCTTCCACTTCCACAACCAGCTGAACGAATCCGGCCGGGTACGCCTGTTCGAAGGCTCCGACGGCTACGGCCCGGGCGAACAGCGGCGCGACTTCATCCATGTGGACGACGTCGTGGCGGTCAACCTGTGGCTGCTGGAAAACCCCGCGGTGAAGGGCATCTTCAACCTCGGCACCGGCCGCGCGCAGAGCTTCAACGACGTCGCCCGCGCCGCCATCCGCTGGGGCAAGGCGCACGGCACCGAAGGCGGCGGCATCGACTACATTCCCTTCCCCGACCACCTGCGCGGCCGCTACCAGAGCTTCACCGAGGCCGACATGGACGCCCTGCGCAAGGCCGGCTACGACCGCCCCTTCATGGACGTGGAAACCGGCGTGCCCCGCTACCTCGACTGGCTGGCGGCGCGGAGCTGAACCCGATGAGCGCAGCCGGGCGGTCGGACAGGCCGCGCATTCTTGTCGTCGGCCCCTCCTGGGTGGGCGACATGGTGATGGCGCAGAGCCTGTTCGTCGCCCTCGGCGGCGGCGAGCGCTGCGACATCGACGTGCTCGCGCCCGGCTGGTCGCTCCCCATCCTGGAACGCATGCCGCAAGTGCGCCGCGGCATCGCCATGCCGCTGGGCCACGGCGACTTCGGCCTGGCGGTGCGCTGGCGCCTGGGCCGCGAGCTGGCCACCGAGGGCTACGCCCAGGCCGTCGTGCTGCCGGGCTCGCTGAAATCCGCGCTGATACCCTTCTTCGCCCGCATTCCGCGCCGCACCGGCTTCCGCGGCGAGATGCGCTACGGCCTGCTGAACGACCTGCGCTCCCTGGACAAGGCCGCACTGCCGATGACGGTACAGCGCTTCGTCGCCCTCGCCCGCCCGGCCGGCGCACCGCTGCCGGAGCCTTTCCCGCTGCCCACGCTGGTAGCGGACGCCACCAACCAGGAACGCCTGCGCGCCGAGCTGGGCCTGCCGCTGCACCAGCCGGCGGTGGCCTTCATGCCCGGCGCCGAATACGGCCCGGCCAAGCAATGGCCGCTGCCCCACTTCGCCGAACTGGCGCGCCGGCTGGTGGCCCGCGGCCAGCAGGTGTGGGTGCTGGGCTCGGCCAAGGACAGGCCGGCGGGCGACGAGATCGCCGCCGGCAACCCCGGCGTGCACAACCTCGCCGGCAACACCAGGCTGGGCGACGCGGTGGACCTGCTGGGCATGGCCAGCGCCGCGGTGACCAACGACTCCGGCCTGATGCACGTGGCCGCCGCGCTGGGCGTGCCGCTGGTCGCCATCTTCGGCTCCTCCAGCCCGGAGCACACGCCGCCGCTGGCCGAGCGGGTGGCGATACGCACGCTGCGGCTGGAGTGCTCGCCCTGTTTCGAGCGCACCTGTCCGCTTGGCCACACCCGCTGCCTGACCGACATCACCCCGGACAGCGTGCTGACGGCGCTGGACAGCGTGGTCGCCGGCGGCGCCAAGCCGGTCTTCCTGCGCCGCGCCGTCGGCTGAGGCAAGCGTGCGGGTACTCATCGTCAAGACCTCGTCGCTGGGCGACGTCATCCACACCCTGCCGGCGGTGACCGACGCCGCGCGCGCCATCACCGGCCTGCGCTTCGACTGGGTGGTGGAAGAGGCCTTCGCCGAGATCCCCGCCTGGCATCCGGCGGTGGACAAGATCATCCCGGTGGCGCTGCGGCGCTGGCGCAAGCATCCGCTGAAGGCCCGCCGCAGCGGCGAATGGCAGGCCTTCAGCCATGCGCTCACCGCCTGCCGTTACGACGCGGTGATCGACGCCCAGGGCCTGCTGAAGAGCGCCTGGTTGAGCCGCCGCGCCGACGGCCCGGTGCACGGCCTGGCGCGCAACTCCGCCCGCGAACCGCTGGCCAGCCTGTTCTACCGCCACCGCCACACTGTGCCCTGGGGCCGCCACGCGGTGCTGCGGGTGCGCGAGCTGTTCGCCCAGGCGCTGGGCTACCCGCTGCCGCCGAACGCGGAACACGAGGGCGACTATGGCCTGGAGCGCAATCGCGTACTCGCCGCCGCCAGCCACAAGCCGCAGGCGGAAACGCCCTACCTCGTCTTCCTGCACGGCACCACCTGGCCCACCAAGCACTGGCCAGAGCGCTACTGGCGCCAACTGGCCGAACAGGCCGCCGCCAGCGGCTGGGCGGTGCACCTGCCCTGGGGCAGCGAGGCGGAGTTGGCCCGCGCCCAAGGCATCGCCGACGGCCTGCCGGGCGCGCAGGTGCTGCCGCGGCTCAAGCTCGCCGACATCGCCGCCGAACTCGCCGGCGCCCGCGCCTGCGTGGCGGTGGATACCGGCCTGGGCCACCTCGCCGCCGCGCTGGAGGTGCCCACGCTGTCGCTGTTCGGCGCCACCAACCCCGGCTACACCGGCGCCTGGGGCCGCAGCCAGCGCCACCTGGCCTCGGATTTCCCCTGCGCGCCCTGCCTCAAGCGCAATTGCGGCTACACGCCGACCGCCGAAGACCGCGCCCGCTTCGACCTCGCGCACGAACAGCCCTTATGCTTCACCCGCCTGGCCCCCGCCCGGGTCTGGAACGAACTGCGCGCCATCGCCGCCCCGGAACACGCCTGATGCAACTCGCCTTCTGCCTCTACAAGTATTTCCCCTACGGCGGCCTGCAGCGCGACTTCCTGCGCATCGCCCTCGCCTGCCAGGCGCGCGGCCACGCGATCCGCGTCTATCACCTGGAGTGGAACGGCGAGGTCCCGCCGGGCTTCGAACTGGTGAAGGTGCCGGCCAGCGGCTGGTCCAGCATCCGCCGCTACGCCCGCTTCACCCGCTGGGTGGAGGCAGACCTGGCGCGCCGCCCGGTGGACCGGGTGGTCGGCTTCAACAAGATGCCCGGGCTGGACCTCTACTACGCCGCCGACCCCTGCTTCGAGGACAAGGCGCGCACCCTGCGCAAGCCGCTGTACCGCTACAGCCCGCGCTACCGCCACTTCTCCGCCTACGAGCGGGCAGTGTTCGCGCCGGAAAGCCACACCGAGATCCTGATGATCTCCACCACCCAGCAGCCGCTGTTCGCCAAGTACTACGGCACGCCGGCGCGGCGCTTCCACCTGCTGCCGCCCGGCATCGCCGCCGACCGCCGCGCACCGCCGAACGCCGCCGAACTGCGCGCCCAGGCGCGCGCGCGCTTCGCCAGCGAGTTCGGCCTCGCCACCGACGACTTCCTGCTGGTGCAGATCGGTTCCGACTTTCCGCGCAAGGGCCTGGACCGCAGCATCGCCGCGCTGGCCGCGCTGCCGGAGGCGCTGAAGCGGCGCACCCGGCTGGTCGCCATCGGCGCCGACGATGCCCGCCCCTTCCAGGAACGCGCCCGCGCACTGGGCGTGGGTGAGCGCGTCCACCTGCCCGGCGGCCGCGACGACGTGCCGCGCTTCCTGCTCGGCGCCGACCTGCTGCTGCACCCGGCGCGGCACGAGAACACCGGCACCGTGCTGCTGGAAGCCCTGGTCGCCGGCCTGCCGGTGCTGGCCAGCGCCGCCTGCGGCTACGCCCACTACATCACCGACGCCGACGCCGGCCTCATCGTGCCGCAGCCCTTCGCCCAGGCCGACCTGGACGCGGCGCTGGCGCGCATGCTGGGCGACGATGCCGCCCGCGCCGCCTGGCAAGCCAATGCCCTCGCCTTCGCCGACCGCAGCGACCTCTACAGCCTGCCGGAGCGCGCGGCCGACCTCATCGTGGGCAAACGCGGATGAACCAGCTCGTCCTCACCCCGCCGCTGTCCACCCTGTGGGGCGATACCGACGCCTTCGCCGCCGCCGTGGCGCTCGGCCGCGAAGCCGCGTCCGGCGCGGTGGTGCGTGACCTGGAGGGGCGCCGCACGCTGCGCTTCGAGATCGACGGCCGCGGCTACTACCTCAAGCTGCAGCAGGGCGTGGGCTGGGGCCGCATCGCCGGCGAGCTGCTGCGCCTGCGCGCGCCCATTCTCGGCGCAAGCAACGAGTGGCGGGCCATCCAGACCTGCCACGCGCTGCGGGTACCGACCATGGACGCCATCGCCTACGGCGAGCGCGGCAACGGTCCGGCCAAACGCGAATCCTTCCTCGTCACCGCCGCCATCGAGCCGGCGGTAGACCTGGACGCCTACACCCGCGAGTGGCGCCAGTCGCCGCCCGCGCCGGCGCTCAAGCGCGCGCTGGTGGCCGAGGTGGCCCGCATCGCCCGGCGCATGCACGAAGGCGGCATGAACCACCGCGACTTCTACCTCTGCCACTTCCTGCTGCACCTCGACCCGCCCCCCACGCCGCAGCGGCTGCGGCTGTCGGTGATCGACCTGCACCGCGCCCAGATCCGGCCGCAGACACCGCGGCGCTGGCGCGACAAGGACCTCTCCGCGCTCTACTTCTCGGCGCTGGACATCGGCCTCACCCGCCGTGACAAGCTGCGCTTCCTGCGCGACTACTTCCCCGGCCCGCTGCGCGAAACGCTCAAGCACGAGCAGCCGCTGCTGCGCCACCTGGAGAAGGAAGCCGCCCGCCTCAAGCTGCGCTACGAACGCAAGTTCGCCAGTCGGCCGGCGCTGCAGAAATGAACGACTGGCAACTCGCCACCAGCGGCCTGGACCCCGCCGCCGCCCAGGCCTTTGCCACGCTGGAGGCGGTGTTCGCCCTCGATGGCGAACAGGTTGCCCGCGACCCGCTGAGCCAGGTGCTGCGGGTGGTCGTCGGCGGCCGCCGCTACTACGTCAAGCGCTACCACGGCGCCGGCAAGAACCCGCTGCGGCGCTGGCTAGGCCGCACCCGGGTGCGCGCCGAATGGGAGAACCTGCGCCACTTCGCCGCCTGGGGCATTCCCACCGCGGTGGTGGTCGCCTGGGGCGAGGAACGCCGCTGGGGCGGTTTCCGCCGTGGCGCGCTCATCACCGCCGAACTGCCGCGCACCGAAGACCTCAAGCTGCTGGTCCTGAACAATGACCCGCGACTGGCCGACCGCGGCTGGATCGCAGGCATCTCCCACCAGCTCGCCGCCATCACCCGCGAGATGCACAGCCACGGCTTCGCCCACAACGACCTCAAATGGCGCAACCTGCTGGTGGATGACAGCGAGCCGCCGCGGCTCTACCTGATCGACTGCCCCTCCGGCGGGTTCTGGCACGGCCCCTTCCTGCGCTACCGCATCGTCAAGGACCTCGCCTGCCTGGACAAGGTCGCCAAGTACAGCCTGAGCCGTACCCAGCGCCTGCGCTTCTACCTCGACTACGCCGGCAAGCGCCGGCTGGACGCGGGGGACAAGCAGCGCCTGCGCCGGGTGCTGACCTTCTTCCAGGGGCGGGAGTAAGCAGTGACCTTTTACCTGGCCGACGATCTGCGCCCGCTGTTCACCCGCCACGGCCTGGATAGTTTCGGCAGCCTGTGGGCACTGGAGCTGGACAGCGTGGACGCACCCAACACCGGCCGCGGCGGCTGGAGCAGCGTCAGCCGGCTGGAACTGGCGGACGAAGCCGGCCGCCGCCACGCCTTCTACCTCAAGCGCCAGATCGACCACCTCAGCCGCAGCCCGCTGCACCCGCTGGGCGAAGCCACCTTCGCCCGCGAATTCCGCAACATCCGCCGCTACGCGCAGGCCGGCATTCCGGCGCTGCAGGCCGCCTTTTTCGGCCAGCGCAAGCTGGGCGGCAAGGTATGCGCCATGCTGATCACCCGCGCGCTGGACGACTATCGCCCGCTGGACGCCTGGCTGCAGGACTGGCCCCGGCTCGGCCGCGACACCCGCCGCCGGGTGCTGGACGCCGCCGCCGTGCTGGTGCGCACCCTGCACAAGCGCGGCCAGGTGCACAACTGCCTCTACCCCAAGCATCTCTTCATCCGCCTGGGCACGACGGCCGCGCAAGACGAAGCCCGCCTGATCGACCTGGAAAAGACCCGCCCGCTGTGGCTGGGCGCCCATGACCGCGCCCGCGACCTCGACGCCCTGAACCGCCACGCCGACCGTCTGCCCGCCACCGACCGCCTGCGCTTCCTGCTGCGCTACCTCGGCCGCGACCGGCTGGACGCCGCCGGCAAACGCCTGGCCCGCCGCATTCTCGACCGCCACCGGCGCAAGGCCGCCCGCAGATGAACACCGCCGCCCAGCTTCCGCCCCTGGTGGATGCCGCCACCCTGCGCGCCGCCGGCCGCCAGCCGCCAGCGCCCTTTCGCCTTGCCCTGACCCCGGCTTTCGGCCCGCAGGCCAGGGAGTTGTGGATGCAGCGTTTGCTGCGGGTGCTGCCGGGCAAACGCATCGTCGGAGAGGCCCGCCTCGTCGGCGGCGAACTGGACGGCCGCCGGGTGCTGGCCAAGCTCTTCGTGGATGCCGGCAGCGCCCGCCATTCGCAGCGGGAGCACGAGGGCATCGCCGCCCTCGCCGCGGCCGGCATTCCCACGCCGCCGGCCCTGGGCATGCTCGCCCTGCCTGGCGGCGGCCGCGCCCTGTTCACCGAATTCCTCGACGGCGCCGACACCCTGCTGGACGCCTGGCGCGCCCTGGCCGACGGCACGCCTGGCGCACCGGAGGCGCTGGCCCTGCTGGCACCGGCTTTCGCCCTGCTCGGCCAGTTGCATGCCGCCGGCCTCAGCCATGACGACCTGCATTTCGGCAACTTCCTGCGCCATGAGGGCCAGCTCTACCTGATAGACGGCGACGCGGTGCGCCGCCACGCCAGCCCATTGGAGGAGAGCACCGCCGCGCGCGACCTCGCCATGCTGATCGCCCAGCTGCCGCGCACCTGGGACGAGGACCTGGCACCGCTGCTGGCCGCCTACCGCGCCAGCAATGCCGCTGCGCCCGGCGAGCGGGCGCTCGGCAGCGCGCTGGTCGCCGAACGCGCCTGGCGCCTGCGCGACTACCTTTCCAAGGCCGGCCGCGACTGCTCGCTGTTCAAGGTGGATAAGCGCTTCCGCCGCTTCACCGCGGTGTGGCGCGCCGCCGCCGAGCAACTGGAACCGCTGCTCGCCGAGCCGGACCGGCGCATGGACGGCGGCCGCCTGCTCAAGCGCGGCAATACCTGCACCGTGGCCCAGGTGAACATCGACGGCCGGCCGGTGGTGGTGAAACGCTACAACCTGAAGAGCCTGCGCCATGCTCTGTCGCGCCTGTGGCGCCCCAGCCGCGGCTGGCACTCCTGGCGCGAAGGCCACCGCCTGCGCCTGTTCGGCATCCCGACGCCGGCGCCGCTGGCGCTGGTCGAGGAACGGCATGGCCCGTTACGCGGCCGCGCCTGGCTGGTCAACGAGTTCTGCGCCGGCGTAGACCTGCTGAGCCACCTGCGGCCCACCTCCGCCCCGCCGGCCGCCGAGGCCGCCGCCCTGCGCACCCTGTTCGCCACCCTGCACCGGGAGCGCATCAGCCACGGCGACCTCAAGGCCACCAACCTGCTCTGGGACGGCCGCGACATCCAGCTCATCGACCTGGACGCCATGCGCCAGCATCGCAAGCCCGCCAGCTATGCTCGCGCCTGGCGCCGCGACCGCCAGCGCCTGCTGCGCAACTGGCCGGCGGACAGCGAGCTGTACCGCTGGCTGGACACGAATCTGCCACCTGCGGCCTGAGCCGGCCCGCTGCCGGCGGCGGGCGAGTTCGAATCGGGAAATCCGGGTTCGAGGGTGAAATCTGGCGGACAGGATGCCCGCCGTTTCTGCCGCGCCCGGAAGCGCCAGCCTCGGCTCGCCGCTGACAACCTTCGGGCCTGTGAGCGGCGTTGGCGCAGGCCGCAGCTCAGCCCGCCGCCGCGCCCTCCTCATGGAACTGCATCGCGTGCAAGCGGGCATAAGCGCCACCGGCGGCCAGTAGCTCGGCATGAGAGCCGCGCTCGACGATGCGGCCCTGGTCCATCACCAGGATGAGATCCGCCTTCTCGATGGTGGACAGGCGGTGGGCGATCACCAGCGTTGTGCGGCCGCTCATGGCGCGGTCCAGCGCCGCCTGGATGTGGCGCTCGGACTCGGTGTCCAGCGCCGAGGTGGCCTCGTCCAGGATCAGGATGGGCGCATCCTTCAGCAGCGCGCGGGCGATCGCCAGGCGCTGGCGCTGGCCACCGGAGAGCATCACGCCGTTCTCGCCTATCAGGGTGTCGAAGCCCTCCGGCAGGCGGTCGATGAATTCCTTGGCATAAGCCGCCTCCGCCGCCGCCACGATGGCCTCCCGCGGTGTGTCGGCCAGGTCACCGTAGGCGATGTTGTTGGCCACCGTGTCGTTGAACAGGTTCACCTGCTGGCTCACCAGCGCGATGTGGCGGCGCAGGTTGCGCAGGGTGTAGTCCTGCACCGGCACGCCATCGACCAGGATGTCGCCCTGGTCATGCTGGTAGAAGCGCGGCACCAGGCTGGCCAGCGTGGTCTTGCCGCTGCCCGAGCGCCCGACCAGCGCCACCATCTGCCCCGGCTCCACCTCGAAGCTCACCTCGTTCAGCACCACCCGCTCGGTGCCGGGGTAGCGGAAGCTCAGCTTGCGCACCGTCAGCCGGCCGGCAACGCGCTCGCGTGTCACCGTCCCCTTGTCCTCTTCCGGCGCTTCGTCCAACTGCTCGAAGATGCTCTCAGCACCGGCCACGCCCTTCTGCACGGTGGAGCTGACCTCGGAGAGCTGGCGTATGGGCTTGGGCAACAGGCCGGCCGCGGTGATGTAGGCCACCAGGTCACCCACGGTGGATTCGCCGCGCAGCCACAGCACCAGGAACAGCAGCACCGCCATCGCGGTGTAGGTCACCAGCTGCAGCATGGGCGTGTAGGTGGCGCCGGTCTTCACCATCTTCAGCTGCTTGCGGGTGTTGTCTTCGCTGGCGGCCTTGAAACGATCCGACTCGTACTGCTCGCCGCCGAAGCTGCGCACCACCCGGTAGCCCTGTATGGTCTCGGAGGCGATGTGGGTCACGTCGCCCATCGCCACCTGGATCTTCTTGCTCTGCTTCCGGAACTTGCGGCTGGCGCTGTTCACCATCACCGCGATCAGCGGCAGGATGGCAACCATCACCAGCGTCAGCTTCCAGTTCATCCACAGCAGGTAGCCGAACAGGAAGACCACGGTGAGGCCTTCGCGTATCACCACCTTGATCGCATCCGTGGCCGCGCCGGTGACCATGGTGACGTTGAAGGTGATGCGGGAGATCAGGTGGCCGGAGTTGTGGTTGTCGAAGTAGCGGTTGGGCAGCAGCAGCAGGCTGTCGAACAAGGCCAGCCGCAGGTCATGCACCAGGCCGAGCGAGACCTTGGCGAGGAAGTAGTTACCCAGATAGGAACCCACGCCCTGCCAGGCGGCGATGAGCACGATCAGCAGGGGCACCGCCTGCATCAGCGGCAGGCCTTCGAGCATGGGCAGGCCGGGAAGCACCGCCTCCGGATTGTTCAGCCCGTCGACGAAATACTTGAGGATGCCCGCCAGCATGGGCTGGGACGAGGCGAAGACGATGAAGCCGGCAATGCTGATTGCAAACTGGCCGGCGTACGGACGCACGTAACCCAGCAGACGAAGATAGATCCTGAGGGTGGACGCGACGAACGCATCTGCGGTAGGCATGGAAGAAAGGCCGAACTGCGAAACGGCGGATGCTACCACGCCCCCGTTGGCACCACCGTAGCGCCGCCGGGATAGAATCCCGCCCCATGAGAACACAGGCTGCACTGCATAGCCTCGGATACGAGGATTACCTGAAGCTGCGCGAAGGCGCCCTCGTCATCGAAGCCGACCGCTACGGCGACAAGGTGCTGCTGCTGCCCGATCAGAGCTACATCAAGCTGTTCCGGCGCAAGCGCCTGCTGAGCTCGGCAGCCTTCTATCCCTACGTCCGCCGCTTTGCCGACAACGTCCAGGCCTTGCATGCGCGGGGCATCCCCTGCCCCCACATCCTCGCCCTCTACCGCATTCCCCACATCGAGCGCGACGCGGTGCACTACCGCCCCCTGGTCGGGGAGACGCTGCGGCGCCTGTTGAAGCAGGCTCCGCCGCCTGAGGCGGAGGCCTGCCGGCTGCGGGAACAGATCGGCAGTTTCGTCGCCCGCCTGCACCGGCTGGGTGTCTATTTCCGCTCGCTCCATCTGGGCAATATCGTGCTCACACCCGATGGCGAGCTGGGCCTCATCGATGTCGCCGACATGACGACCCGCCAGCGCGCGCTGGGATATCTGCTGCGCAAGCGCAATCTCAAGCATCTGCTGCGTTACCCGGAAGAGACCGCCTGGCTGTGCGCCGATGGCAAGTTTCTCACCAGCTACAACCACGCCTCGGGCTTCAAACTCTCCGCCTGAATCACCTCGATGACCCAATCCCTGCTCTACATCGTCTATGGCGCGGACACTTACCACCGCGAAGCCCTGTTCAGCATCGCCAGCGCCTGTGCCCAGCTCGCCCGCGACAGCGGCGCGGGCGAGCGCATCGACATCCAGGTCTGGACCGACCGCCCCGAGCCCTACCAAGGACTGCCTGTCGCCGTACAGGCACTGTCGCCCGAGCAGCTGCAAGCCTGGCGCGGCCCGCATGGCTATCACTTCCGCGCCAAGCACGCCGTGCTGCGGGAGGCCCTGCGCGCGGCCGAACGGGCGATCCTGATCGACACCGATACCTTCTTCCACACCTCTCCCAGCGTCCTGTTCTCCTACCTCCAGCCGGGCGCGCTGCTCTGTAACCGCATCGGCCCTGCCTACGGCGAGCGGCGGGAGGAGACGCTGTACGTCGCCCTGGCCTCCCGGCTGCAACAACGGGGCCAGGCAGACGACGGCATGCCCATGCTCAACTCCGGCGTAATAGGCCTGTGCCGGGAGGACGCCTGTCTCCTGGACCACTCGCTGGCCTTGATGGACGAGCTCTTTCCACACGCCCAGGGGGCTTACACGCTCGAAGAGTTCGTCCTTGCCGTCGCCTGCAGGGCCGCGGGCCTGACCTTGAAGGACTGTGCGGACGACATCCACCATTACTGGAGCCGGAAAGCGCTTTTCCGCGCCAAGATCGACGCCTGGCTGCAGAAGCACCGGGACCGCCTGCTGAACCCCGATGCGCTGGCGGACACCTTCCGGATCAGCAGCGAACTCCCGCGGCCACCGTCGCCAACCCGCCTGCGCATGAAGCTGATCACCTGTCTGCTGCCCCGCGCCCAGCGGCAGTTCGCCCGGGAACTGCTGTACGGCTGCTATCCCTATCCCAACGAGTTCGACCGCGCCTGCGGTCCGGTGTGGTGGGAGAAGGCTGCGATCAATCTGCGGGAGCGGGACGCGAAAGCCGCCCCGGCCGCCTGGCTGCGGAATCCTCTGCTGCGCATGCTGCTAGGCAGCAATGCCGCCAGGATCACCGCGCACCTGAAGGCGCAGGGCCTGCTGGACGCGCCCCACTAGCAAATTGAAGCAAATGCCGGCTTGTTCCTGGCGGCGCAATGGCAAACACTCGATCCACCCACACTCAAAACAATATCCATGGATGCCAGGCTTCCCTCCCGCGGCAAGGGAATCGCTCCGCCGCCTCACCCCTTCGGCGCCCGCTGGGCGGGATGGCTGCAGGAGTACGTGCTGCCCACCGGCCTGCTGGTGCTCCTGACCGGCATGCTCTGGGCGGCGGAGCGGCCGGAGTACCACACGCTGTTCTACAGCCTGGTCGCCTTTCCGGCCTTCCTGCTTCTTTTCCACCAACGCGACGCTCTGACGGCCTTGCTGCGCTCGCCGATCTTCCTCGGCTTCCTCGCCTTCTCCGCTTACGTGATGCTCAGCATCGCCTGGTCGGACACGGACAAGTCGGTGGGCTCCATGCTGAAGCGCCCGCTCTACATTGCGCTGCTGTTCTTGGCGGCCACACAACTCGCCTTGAGCAATCCGCTCCGCCTGTCGAACGTCGTCCGGCTGGCCACGGCGGTAGCCAGCATCGGCGGGCTGCTAGCGCTGTTCTTGTTCTTTAATAGTGATGAGAGTCGCCTCGACGGCTACCGAGCACTATCCAACCCAATCCTCACCGCCCATGTATTCGGTTTCTTTCTCGCAATCACGATAAGCACCCTCATTATCGAGGGCGTCGGAAGACGGCCTTGGCGAGTCTTTGCCCTACTGGTATTCATCGCGGCGATCCTGGCGACGGGCTCCCGCGGCGGCTTAGCGGCGGGCTCCGCCGCCGTGGTAACAGCAAGCGCCCTCTGGCCCAATCGTCGAGGCGCCGTCGCGTGTGCCATCCTGGTGGTCGGAACCCTTGCTATCGTCCTTGTGGCACCCGAGGTGATAACTCAACGAGGCCTTTCGCTGCGCCCGCAGATCTGGGAGCAAGCCCTGAGCGAAATCCGGCAACGCCCCTGGCTAGGTTACGGCTATGACTCATATATCATGCTAACAGTGCCTGGAGTCACGGAGCGCTTTCCGGATACCCACAACATGCTGCTGGCCGTGCTGCGCCAAGAGGGCATCATCGGACTCGCCCTGTGGCTGGGCATGCACTTCGCCGCAGCCTGGAGCGCCTGGCGCTACCGGCAGCACCCGGCGGTGGTGGTCTGTGCGGTGGCCCTTGCGTCGGGCTTTACCGCCAGCCTGACGGAGGGGATTTCCTACCTTTCCCGCCCCAAGGAGCACTGGTTCCTCATCTGGATTCCCTTGTCCTTGCTTGCTGCGGCCTGCATCGAAGCCCGGCGGAACGAGCAGGCGGAAGGAGCGGAACCAGTTCGGCGAGGGTAAGGCCAGGCGTCAGGCGCCGCCGCAGCTCCTGGCCGTGGAAGGGCAAGCCAGGGGGACCGGTTCAGGGGGCCCGCGAGAACAGGTAGCGCACTACGCCGCGCACCGTCTTGAGCGTCCAGCCACGCAGCGGCAATTGACCCAGCAGTTCGCGCGCAAGCGCCTTGTCCCTGCCGGCGGCCTTGAGGAACAGCGAGTTCAGCAGGCGGCTGCGTACCGCGTCGTAGGCCGGGTGGGCGGCATACTCGCCGTAGGTGCGCAGCAAGCTGTCACTCATGAAACGCAGGTTCTTGTAGGTGTTGGTGGCGTGCTTGCGATATTGCGCCATCAGCACCGGAATACGGTCGATGTAATAGCCGGCGGCGGTCAGCTTGAGCCAGATATAGACATCCTCGAGTCGAATATCGGGGTTGAAGCCGCCGACCTTCTCCAGCGCCTCCTTGCGGAACATGAGGGTAGCAGTCGGCGGGATGGGCTTGCGCTGGAGAAAAACGTCGTCGAAATCAATGTGCTGGGGGCCGAGATCGCGCTGCTTCTGCTCTGCATCCGGGTAGGGGCTGCCATCGGCATGGATGAACTCGATGTTGCCTCCGCACAGCCCTACCTCCGGCTTGTCGGCCATGTAGGCGACCTGCACGGCGATGCGCGTGGGCAGCATGATGTCATCCGAACCGAAAGGCGCGACGTATATGCCCTGGGCACGCGCGATTGCGTCGTTCAGCGTGCGAGTGAGCCCTTGATTGCGCTGCTCACGGAAATCGAAGCCGTGCTTCGCCTGCAGGCCCCGGATGCGCGAGACGCTGTCGTCGGTGGAGCCATCGTCCACCACCAGCAGTTCGATCGGCGAGTAGGTCTGGTTAAGCACGCTCTCGATCGCGGCTTCGATGTAAGGCCCATGGTTATAGGAAGCGATGATTACCGTTACCAGCGGACCGGCCTTGTCCTGAACATTCATGTCACCACCCCAGCCTCAGTCTCAGGGCCTCCAGCCAGCCTGGCGGCTGGGCCGGACGCAATGCGGGTTGCAGCGCCTGGGCGACGCGCTCGCCGATGCGCTCGAAGCTGTAGTCCCGCTCCACCAGCGCCTGCCCAGCCGCAGCAATCCGCGAGGCCAGCGCCGGATCGTTTCGCAAGCGGGCGAGCTTCTCCCGGAGTTCCGCCACCGAGCGGTAAAGGACGAGGTTCTCCATGTCGGCGAAGCCCAGGGCGGCATTCTCCTCGTTCCCCTGGTCGTAGGCGCACAGCACGCAACCGCAGGCCATGGCCTCGAAATTCTTGATCATGTATTCGCCCATGCCCACGTCCGCGCTGACGAAAAAACGGATGCGGTTCAGCATGGCCAGGTAATCGTCGCCCGAATTGGTCCTCACCGCCTGCAGCGGCTCGCAGCGGCCGATCTCCTCGAGCATCGCTTTGCGCTCCTTGTAGATCCCGCTCTTGGTGCTGCCGACGAAACCCAGTTCGATGTCGCGCTCGCCCCCGAGGTTGCCTAACAACTCCTGGTCGTAGCCCTTGGGCACGAACACCGCATCCACCCCTTCCGCCTGCAGTTTCCGGCTCACGCCGAAGCCGGAGCAGATCACCCGGGCGGCCGGCAACCGACGGTAATGACGGCTGAACTTGCCACGGTACTTGCAGGGGAAGTAGTTCTGCCAGGCGTCATGCTCCAGGATCACCAGGTTCGGCACGCTCCGGATGAACGCGGCCTGACGCATCTCCTTCTTGAAGCGCAGGAAGAACAGGATGCGCTGGTAGCGCGACGTCTCCACCTTTTCGGCGAAATAGCGACGCAGGTCAGCCTGCTCGTCGTCGTCGAGCCAACGCAATTCGCAGTCACAGTGGGCAGCGACACTCTGGTACAGGCGATCCAGAATGACACGCTGCTCCTTTTGCAGCAGGAAAAGGACTTTCATCTTCGGTTAGGACGGCTCAAGCGGAGCAAAGCCGCTGGTACTGACCTGCCATGCCGGCAGGCGCGCGACTTGGGGATAAGCGGCGATATCGGCGGCGGGGATGCGCTTCCATTCGTCGCCCTTCCACATCAGGAAATGCACGTAGGGGAAACGACGCTCGCCGTCGCGGTCGTTGGTCAACGCTCCGTCGCGCCAGAACCAACGCTTCGGGTAGTTCCGCGTGCCATCCACCCAGGGCAGTTTGGCATCCGGAGTACTGTATGACTCGATGAATTCCGCGCGCCGGAACCACGGATTCAATTGCGCCGCAAGACGGGCCAGCATGCGCGGCCAGTTCTTGCGCCGGATGAATATCCGGCTGAAGGCGCCCTCGTCGAATCCCAGGTGCTCCGGCGCACTCAGGCGCGCCTGCCAATCGGGCACGCGGAAGAATAGCTCCCGCATTTCCCGCGTATTGCGCACCAGGCAACAATGACCGGAAATGCGCCGTTCATGAGTGGAAAACAGGTCCTTGCGCGCCAGCCTCCCGGCAGTGAAATAAGCCCGCAGATCCCCCAGGATCAGATCGAGATCGCCGAAAGCCCAGAAATCGTAGCCAGCCAGATCCGCTTGATGGATGTAGCCGAGTGCGGGCTTGAGGTCACACAGTTTGTAGGGGCTGGATGGCGCGAAGGGAATACCGAGGGCACCCGCCACCCGGACGCAATAATCCGCGTAGCTGACCGAGACGACGCGCACGTTGGGCGGCAGTCCCTCCAGCTCGCCGCAGTCGGAGAACAACAGCCAGTCCACCGTGGGGTTCGCCCGGCAGCTGGCAAGGAAGAACGGCATCCAGAACGGCCAGCGGCCAAAATACGGGATGACGAAGCAAATCGAGGGTTCTCGGGTAGTCATGCGTGATTCGTAGGGCCGAGCACCGCTCGCACCATCGGGAGAGCAAAGAAGCGGCTGCGTGCGGCCTCATCCGAAAAGGCCGTGCGCACCCGCGCCAAGGCGGTCTGTGTTGCAGCCCGGCGCCGTTCGGGCTGCCAGGCGGCCTGCTCAAGCAGGAGCATGGCAAGGGCGGCGTCATCTCCCAACTGAAACAGGGCACCGCACTCCCCGACGACTTCCGGCGCACCGCCGCAATTCGTGGCGATCACCGGCACCTCCGCCGCCATCGCCTCCAGCAGCACCATGCCGAAGGGCTCATGATCGGAGCTCAGCGCAAACACGTCGAACGCGGGGAAAGCCTTCCAGGCTTCGGGAAGTTGGCCGAGGAAGCGGACCTGCTCCGCGATTCCCAGCTCGGCAGCCTGCGCCTTGAGCGTCTGCTCCAGCCTGCCCTTGCCGAGGATGACCAGCAGCGCCCCGGCCGGGAGCGCATTGCGGGCGCGGGCGAAGGCGCGCAGCAGGGTCGCTTGGTCCTTGTCCGGGTGCAGGCGGCCGACGTTGCCGATGACGAAGGCCTCCTGCGGCAGGCCGAGGCGCTCCCTTGCCGCGGCGCGGGTCAGCAATCCACCGCGTACCGCATCCACATCGATGCGGTTGTGCAACGTTTCGATCCGGTCCGCCGGCCAGGACGGCACGCCGCGGCGAATATCGTCGCGGATGGCGTCCGAGACGCCGAGCAGCCCTAGCCGTTTGTGGAAGCAGCGGGCGAACAGCTTGTGCGTCAGGCGTTCGTAATCGCCGAAAGCGTGGTGCACGCCGATCACCGGCAGCGAAGTGCCCCAGCAGGCAATGTGGATGGGCTTGAAGCGGTGGGCGAGGATCAGCCGCACGTCACGCGCGGCGACGATCTCGCGCAGCCTGCGCATCGCGTCCAGCTTGAGGCCGCGCACGTCGCGGCCGTCGTAGTCGAAGAAAATGACTTCATCCGAAGCGGATTGTGCCGCCACCGTTTCATCGGGCGGATCCGTCAGGTAGACCGTGGTGACTTGGTAGGGAGTATCGCGGAACAGCACCGCGTACTGCCGCGCCACATCGGCGAAGGGGCCGTAGTGGCAGTGGCAGAACTGCAGGATGCGGGGGCCAGCCAGATCGCTCACGCCAGACCCAGTGCAGCGTCGGCGCCGTCCTTCACCACCAGGATGTCTTCCATGATCAGATACTGCAGGTCGGAGCCGAAGAACATGTTCAGCGCGTCCGTGGGCGAGCAGATCATCGGTTCGCCGCGCCGGTTGAGCGAGGTGTTCAGCGCCACGCCGTTTCCGGTCAGCTTCTCCAGCTCGACCATCAGATCGTAGTAGCGGGGATTGAACTCGCGCCGCAGCACCTGGGCGCGGGCGGTGCCGTCCTCGTGCACCACTTCCGGCACCCGCTCCTTCCATTCCTCGGCGACCTCGAAGGTAAAGGTCATGAAGGGCGAGGGATGCTCCGTCTGCAGCATCTGGGGGCCGACGGTATCCAGCATGCTGGGGCAGAAGGGCCGCCAGCGCTCACGGAACTTGATCTGCTCGTTGATACGGTCTGCCACCCCCGGCGCACTCGGGCAGCCTAGGATCGAACGCCCGCCCAGCGCACGCGGGCCGAACTCCATCCGCCCCTGGAACCACGCGACCGGCTGGCCGGCAGCGAGAATACGGGCGATGCGCTCAGGCACCGCCTCTATCTTCTGCCACGCCGGCCTCGCCGCGTGCTTGGCGCAAGCGGCGATGACCTCCTCGTTGGTGTAGCTGGGGCCGAGATACACATGCTCCATCTTCTCGACCGGCACGCCGCGCGCCTGGGACACGTAAGAAGCCGCACCCACCGCCGTCCCGGAGTCGCCGGAGGCCGGCTGCACGAACAGCTCCTTCACCTCCGGCCGGGCGATGATCTTCTGGTTGAGCTTGACGTTGAGCGCCCCGCCGCCGGCAAAAGCCAGCTTGCCGGTCTCGCGCAGGATGTCGCCGAGGTAGTAATCCATCATCTGCAGCGCGAGATCCTCGAACAGCTTCTGGATACTGGCCGCATAGTGGATGTAGGGATCGTCGGCGACATCGCCTTCGCGCTTGGGGCCCAGCCAGTCGATGAGCTTGGGCGAGAAATAGTAGCCCTTGCCCTTCTCCTTGTAGCGGCGGAAACCGATCACGTTGGCGTAGTCGGTGTTGATTACCAGTTCGCCGTTCTCGAACTCGGCCAGGCGGGAAAAATCGTACTTCTCCGCGTCGCCATAGGGCGCCATGCCCATCACTTTGTACTCGCCGTCGAGCATGTCGAAGCCGAGGTACTCAGTGAGCGCGCCGTACAGGCCACCGAGCGAATCCGGGTCGTAGAACTCCTTGATCTTGTGGATCCTGCCGTTCTCGCCCCAGCCGAAGAAGGTGGTGGCGTACTCGCCCTTGCCGTCAATGCCCATGATCGCCGTCTTCTCCTTGAAACCGGAGCAGTGGTAAGCGCTGGAGGCGTGGGTGAGGTGGTGCTCGACCGGCACCAGTTCGACCTTCTTCAGATCGAAACCCAACTGCTGCAGGCACCACTGGATGCGTCTGCGATAGCGGTAGAAGCGGCGATTGCCCATCAGGATCGCATCCAGCCCCCGGTCCGGCGCGTACCAATAGCGCTTCGCGTAATGCCAGCGGGCCTTGTCGGCCAGACTGATCGGCGCGAAGGGGATCGCCACGATGTCGACGTCCTTGGGCTTGATTCCCGCGAAATCCAGGCAGAAGCGCGCCGACTCGTAGGGCATCCGGTTCTTCGCGTGCTTGTCGCGCACAAAGCGCTCCTCCTCCGCCGCGGCGACCAGCTTGCCGTCGATGTAGAGCGCTGCGGAAGGATCGTGGGTCAGGGCGCCGGAAAGGCCGAGAACGGTTAGGGACAAAGGCAAACCTCGTCAGGGGACAGCAGCCGTATAAGGCCGATAAATCAACAGGTGAAGCGGCGGATTATACCCCGCCCAGCGAAGCGTCTCCGTCAGCGGCGGGTGCTACAATCGCGCCGCTCCAGCAAATCGCCCCCTTTCAAATGCCCCTCTCTCCGCGACGTACCACCCACCCTCAATTGGATGTGGACGCTGTACTTTGCATCAGCCTTCGCCACCGGGAAGACAGACGGGCGATGATCCTGGATGAGTTCCGCAAAAGCGGGCTGGAGATTGAATTCGTGCTGGTGGACAAGGACGAGGAAGACGCCCAGCGGGGCTGCTTCCACTCCCACCAGCGCTGCGCCCGCATCGTGGTCGAACGCAACTACAAAAACGCTCTGGTGCTGGAAGATGACGCCACGCTGGAGGCGTTTCCGCCCAAGACGATTTCCCGCCTCAACCGCTTCCTCCGCACGCGGCATCCCGAGTTACTGCACCTCGGCGTAATCCTGGGCAAACTGTGGCTGACGTGGACACCGGGTATCGCACGCTGCCGCGCCGCGGGCGCCCATGCCTACATCATTTCCCGCGCTGCCAGCGAAAAGCTGCTGCATTACCGCTTCGAAGGCATAGGCATCGATACGCTATACCGACGCCAGTTCAAGCAGTACTGCGCCTTCCCCATGCTCTCCAGCCAGCAGCCCCGGCACATCGCAGGAAGCGACATCGAATCCGCGCGGGAGAAGGTCACGCTGGAGGAGAAAGGCGTCTCGCGCGAAGGTCCCGGCATGAACTGGCACGCCAACCGACGCAAACAGTACAGGCTGGCGGTAGCCAATCTGTGGAAGACAGCGCTCCGCCTGCAGCAGTAAGCGCGAAATGTCTCGGCCGGCAAAAAAGGCCTCGACCTCTGCCGATGGATCGCCTTTTCCCTAGGGCTTTCCATAGCGCCCTGCGCTCAGTACCGGGTGGCCAGAAAATGCCGAGCGGTGGCCTCCAGTTCCTCGTCAACAGTGCGTGGCGGCTTCCAACCGAGGATTCTGCGCGCCGCAGACGCGTCTACCTGCAAGGAATCCAGCAAGCGCCCCGCCACTTCCGCCTTTCCGATCGCTCTCGCGCAGCCCGCCAGAACAACCGGGGGCACAGGGAGAAGGCGCGCAGGACGCCCCAGAGCCCGCCCCAAACGCAGCAGCAACTCGGTGGTGGAGAGATCTTCCCCATCCGCAGCGAGAAAGGTTCGCCCTTCTGCCGCGGGATGCGTGGCGCAGAGGCATAACAGGTCCGCCAGGTTCGTCAGCCCGACGAATGAGCGCCTGTTCTCAATACAGCCCAGTGGCAGCGGAACCCCTCGCGCCACCCAGTTCATCATGCGTTCGAAATTCGCTTTGACACCCGGGCCATAGACCAAGGGCGGCCTTACGACGGTCACGCTCATGCCGCTGCCGGCAGCCAGCGCCCGTACGCCCACCTCCGCCTCATGCTTGGAAATACTGTACGGATCTTCCGGTGCCGCCGGGTCATCCTCGATGAATGGCCGCCCCGGCATGGTTCTCTCACCATTAACCTTAATGGAACTGACGAATACGAATTGCTTAACCCCTGCCTCCACCGCCTGCTGAGCCAAGCGCAGGGTTCCCTCCACGTTGACGGCACGAAACTCAGCGAGAGGGTCTGGACTGGCATCGTTCATCACATGCACGCGGGCAGCAGCATGTATGACAGCGTGCGCCCCACGGAGCGCCTCAGACCAATCCGCATCGGCGGTAAGGGCAGGTCCTCGCACAACACCGAGTTCGGGGCGATCACGGGTCGACAGTGCCAGGACCTCCCGCCCCCGCGCCCTCAGTTGCGATGCAACCTCCCTCCCGATGAAACCACTTCCGCCGGTGAGTACAACACCACCGGGGATTTGCCAATGACCGTCGTTAATAAATCACCTCGGATGGTGTGTTTGCGGGCCGCCCGGCTTCAAGCTCGAAACCCCGATCCATTTTGGCCAAGCGGCATCTCTCCCCGCACCGGGCCACCACAGCCCCCCGGCAATTGCGGGTGACCTCAAGCAGGAATTGGCCACCGCGAGATCTACTAAAAGGGGCGCCTCGAATAACCCGAGGTTTTCAGTGAATCCCGGCGCGCAACGATGATCGCGACCGAATTCAGTTCAACTTCTCCGACAACACGACGGCTTTTCCGGCGACGTTGCCCCGCCTTTGCTTCGACTCGCCTCGCGAGTCGGCGATTCAGCCCACTTCGGGCGTCAGAAGGGCTCGATTCCGGCCTTTCTGAAATAGACCAACCGCTTCAAGTTGTAGCAGGCGGCCATCATCGTCATGGCAAAGTTCGCCCGCGCCTGACCGGTGGTACGAAGCAGCTTGCCGCCCATCTGTTCGATGGCACCGAACACATGCTCGACCCGCGCACGCGTCTTGGCAATCCGCTTGTTGCGCCGCTGTTGGCACTCGGACAGCGGCTTGTTGCGCTTGCCCTCCCTCTGGATCTGGTTCCGGAAGCCGTTGCCCTTCAGCCATGCTTCACGCCCCTCGGACGGATAGCCCCGGTCGGCATAGACGTCGCGGCTCGTGTTGCCCGCATCGAAGACGTTCTCAACGTGCTGGCTGTCGTGCGTACTGGCGGTGTCAGTCTCGATCCGGAGGATGATCTTGTACTCCTTGCCGATGATGATCGAGAGCTTGTAGCCGAAGTGGTCTTGCCGTGCTTCTTGGGCCAGGTCACGTCGGTGTCCTTCTGGCGCCGCTTTACGGGCTTCCAGTCGGCGGGCATCGCCCCTTGCTCAATCAGCACCTTCTCGCCGCGGCTGCCGTGCTGCTTGGGCGCCGGCACCAGGGTGGCGTCGATGATCTGACCGCCGCGCGCGATGAAGCCCTTCTTGAGCAACTGCGCGGAGACGCCATCGAAGAGCACCTTCGCACCCGGCTCGCCGATCCGGCTCTCGAAGGTCCACACCGTGGTCCGGTCCGGAACGTTGATTGCGTTCACCAGGCCACAGAAGCACTTGTAGCTCATGCGGTCCAGCAACTGGTACTCCATCTGCTCATCGGCCAGGTTGTACAGGCGCTTCAAGACCAGAATCCGCACCATCGTCTCGGTCGGGTACGGCGGGCGTCCTCTCTGGGCACTCACCGGACGCGGTGCCACCCCATCAACCTCGGCCGCCAACGCCCCAAAGTCAATGTGCGACTCGATCTCGACCACCGGGTCGCCGAGCGAGTCGATCTTCTTGCGGTGATGTTCATCGGCGAACAGATCAGTCTTGACGGCTGTGCGTGGTTTCACGTTACAAGCTGCAGCCGAGTTCAGGACCCCGAAATTTTACCAAGGGTGGACATACTAACCTTCTCGTAAGTATTGTCACTTCATGAGACAATACGCGCATGAAATGCAAACGGAACTCGGACGGTCGCGCGATCGACCACCACTCGCTTCAGGTCATGCGCCAACAGGCCATCAAGGCGGTTCGCGAAGGGCAGACAGCGCAAAGCGTAGCGGCCGCCTTGGGCGTGAACGTGCGCAGTGTCTTTCGGTGGCTGGCCGACTTCGCCAGCGGCGGGCAGAACGCGCTGCTTGCAAAGCCGATCCCGGGGCGTCCGTCGAAGGTGAGCGCGGAGCAGATGCGCTGGCTCGCTCAGGCCGTTCGCGACCACACGCCGCTGCAGTACAAGTTCGAGTTTGGGCTGTGGACGCTGTCGCTGATCCGCGCGCTGATCAACCGGCAGTTCGGCAAGGCGTTGTCGATCGCCACGGTCAGCCGACTCATGAAGGTGCTCGGATTCAGCGCCCAGAAGCCGCTCTACCAAGCATGGCAACAGGACGCCGCGCTGGTGCGGCAATGGGAGTCGGAAACCTACCCGGCGATTCGCGCGGAAGCGCGTGCGGCGGGCGCGACGATCTACTTCGCCGACGAGTCGGGAATCCGTTCCGATTACCACACCGGCACGACGTGGGCGCCGCGCGGGCAGACGCCGGTGGTCGAGGTCACCGGGCGGCGCTTCTCGCTGAACATGATTTCGGCGGTGAGCCCGCAGGGCGAGTTTCGCTTCATGCTCCACGACGGTTCGGTCACCGCTACGCTGTTTCGCGAGTTTCTCAAGCGCCTGATGATCGGTGCCGACAAGCCGGTCTTCGTGATCGTCAACGGGCACCCCATTCACAAGGCCAAACTGGTTCGGGCCTACGTCGAGAGCCTGAAAGGGCAACTCAAGCTCTTCTACCTGCCGCCCTACTCGCCCCAACTCAATCCCGACGAACAGGTCTGGGCGCATGTGAAGCGTCAGGTCTCCAAGCGCCTGGTGCAGGACAAAGACGAAATGAAGCGGCTGGCGCTGGGCGCGCTGCGTCGGATTCAACGGCTTCCGAGCCTCGTCAAATCGTTCTTCCTTCAGCCCGAGTGCCAGTACGCTCTTATCTGACATTACTTTCTAGAAGGTTAGTAACAAGGTTTTCAAGGTGCCCATATCTAACACGCTTTGATATCGGCATTTTCCTCGCCGCGAGCGCATGCGCACAAGAAAAACAGTCTCTGTGCTCAAGTCAGTTCCCAGGGCGAGCATACCGCTGGCGCCAAAAGTCAGTCAGAAGAAATACTTACCCATTACCAGTATCGTTATGATATTTGCCTCACTTTACAGATGGCGCATCAAAACGTCATTTGCGTAGGTGCTCCAGCACCTTAACTGGATACTTGGACAGGATCTTGAGCATATTGGTCTGGATACCATTGTCGCGGCAGGCACGTAACACCTCTTTATTGAGCAGCACCGTACTGCGCCATCCACCCGTGCTGACCCCACCCAGACTCATGTTCACCAGCACTTCAGGCAAGTAAAGATAGCGTGGGTTCTGTTGCAGGAAGAGGCGCGCCACGAATTCGAAATCACCAGCAATCCGGAAATCAGTTCTGAATGGCCCAGTCTTCAGAAAAAGATCACGCTTGACGAAGAGACCCGGGTGCGCCGGCATCCAGCCCCAGGCGATGCGGTCCGGCCTGAACCGCGCCGACGAATAGCGACGCACTATCTTGCCTGGTTCATCCGAACGGTAGAAGGCCACGTCGCCATAGAGCACGTCCAGATTCTGCTGTTCCATGGTTTGAGCGACCCGATTCAGCACATCGGCATGGGCATAGACGTCATCGGCATTCAAAAAGCCGATGAAATCGCCACTCGCCCGCATCAGGCCTTTGTTCATAGCATCGTAAATGCCGCGGTCCGGCTCTGAGAAAAATGTCGAAACGCGCTGGCTGTGAGAGGTCACGATGGCCTGAGTGCCGTCGTTGGATCCCCCATCGATGACCAGGTGTTCGACATCAGGGTGCGTCTGCGACGCGACGCTGCGCAGCGCCGCCTCAATGGTGCTGGCGGCGTTAAACGCCGCCGTGATGATGGAGGGTTTCAACATTGTGTGGCCATAGTGCCTATCCCGTCTTTTTCGAGAACTTGCGCTTGGCCAGAAGCAGCGACGACAGGATGGGCATGAAGGGGTAGGCCAGGCGGCTGCCGAAGCGGCGCAGCACGTCCCGCTTTGTCTGGGCCGTAATGAATTTTCGAGACACCCATACACGATATGTCATTAGAATTTTGTGTCGCAGTGCCAGCATGGGCGTGACCTGCAGGTCGGTGCGGTTGGAAAATTCCGTGAAAACACGGACATTGTCCTGCACCAGGGCACCAGAACGAATGTTTTTGAGGGTCATCTGTCCGGCATGGAAACGAATCGAGCAGACCGGTGCCGCAATATTCAACAGGGAACCTGTTTGCAGCATCCGCAACCACAGTTCCATGTCCATCAATTGGGGCAATTCTTCACGAAAGCCGAATTGCATGTCGGGCTTACGAAAGAGGACGGCGGTCGGCTCGCCGATGTAGTTGCGGCTGTACAGGCAGCGGCTCATCACCATGTTCCCGGGGACGACGCCGTCTTGCGCGGCATAATGACGCAGGCCAAAGGCTTTGCCTTCATCGGTGATGCTGATGCGTCCACCACAGGCCAGCACCGCTTCAGGATGAGCTTGCAGCCCCTGAACCAGCAGCGCGAGGCAATCCGGCAGCAGCAGATCATCCACGCACAAATACTTGATGAACTGCCCGCGGGCCAGTTCAGCGCATCGGTTGAGATTTCCCGCTAGGCCAAGATTGCGTGCATTGTGAAAGACGTGGATCTTCTCGGACTGCTTGGCCAGTTCCGTCAGCAGCTCGGCAGACGAATCCGAGGACGCATTGTCGACAATGACGACTTCAAAGTCTTGATATGTCTGTGCCAGGACCGATGCAATGGCTCCCGGGAGATACCGGGCGCCGTTGTAGGTCGGAATGCAGACACTGACTTTCGGTATGTTTTCCACGATCCAGATATTAACCCGGCAACAAATTACCAAACAGCTCAGGCGGCATAGCGAATCTCTTCGTGTTTGAAGTACGACCGAATCCGTTCAGGCTGTTTTTGCAGGCTTCGCAGATGCCCGAGCAGTTTGCTTTGCATCGCCTCTGGTGTCCGAACGGGCTCGCCCGCGTTCATGCGAGCCTTCAAGTCGGCATTCAGATACTCATCCGGATTGAGCTCCGGCGAGTAGCTCGGCAGGTAAAACACTTCAATCTC